>NZ_JAABOO010000001.1 GCF_010671605.1 Leptobacterium flavescens | reverse complement strand
GCGGTATTGACCAAGGATCTTGATTGTTCTGTGAGTCCGGATGCTGTGATAGATATTACGGCAGGAAGCGGATATCCTGGATACACTTATGAGGTATCGTTTAACGGAGGAGCTTTCAGTGGAATAGCCGGATCTACTTTTACGACTACCACCGCAGGAGATTATACCTTCAGAGTAACTGATACGCAAGGATGTCAGATAGTGACCAATGTGGTAACTGTGACTCCAGCGGAGAACCCTCAGGCAACTGCAGCCATTACCCAGGATGTAAGTTGTGCAGGCGGAAGCGATGGTATTGTAACGATCAACATAGACACTAATTTCGGTACCCCTGGATATGAGATCAGCTTTGACGGAAGTGCCTTTTCGACACAGACGGTTTATGCCGGTCTTGCCCCTGGAACCTATACTTATACGGTTCGTGATTCCAAGGAGTGTACCTTTACCGATACAGTAACCTTAAACCCGGCCACTCCGATCACCGCTACGGCAGAGATCGCAGTAGACTATACTTGTTTAACCGACGGATCGATCACGATCCAGGGAGGAACAGCAGCCGGAGGAACAGGTACTTATGAATATAGTCTGGATGGCGTAAACTTCCAGGCCTCACCAACCTTTGCAGGTCTTACCGATGGTACTTATACCATTACGGTAAGAGATGTACCTAACGGATGTACTATTGTAACCAATGCAGTTACTTTAGATCCGTTAAATGCGCCTACCGATCTAAGTTTTGCCTCAGCACCGATTATATGTCCTGCTTTAGTAACGGATGTAACAGTAACGGTAACTGATGGTAATGCCCCGTTTGTTTATGAGATCACTGCACCTGCGGGATCTGTGGTAAACAACGGGAACAACAATGTCTTTACAGGTCTTGGACCAGGAACCTATACGATCCAGGTAACCGATGCCAAAGGATGTACCATTACGGAGAGTTATACGGTAGATGATATAGTACCGATCAGTGTTACGGCACAATTGGTAAGTGATGAAGTTTGTTTTGGAGCTGCTGACGGAAGTCTTTCTTTCACGGTAAGCAACTTTGCAGGATCATATGACTATGAAGTACTTGATTCTGGAGCTGCAGTAGTGGCTAACGGAACTTCATCAAATACTACAGAAACGATTACAGGGCTTGGTCCTGATACTTATACAGTACGCGTAGTGGATCTTTCGAATCCATTCTGTACGGATACTTCATCAGCAGTAGTGATCTCTGGTCCGCCAGCTGCATTGACCTTTACTCAGAGTCTTGATCCGCTTACCTGTATCAGTGATGCAGTACTTACGATCACCGCAGCCGATGGTTGGGGAGGATATGAGTATCAGTTGGATGATACGGGATCAGCCGGAATAGACTTCCCATATCAGAACGGTAATGTATTTGCGGGACTGACTGCGGGAACTTATACGGTATTTGTTAGAGATACCCGAGGATGTGAAGTGACACAGCCATTGACGATCACCGCTCCGGTAGCACCGACGGTAACGATCGCACCGGATACCTTCTGTTATGATGTAGCTACGGGAGTGACCATAACGGCGACTCCTGCAGGAGGAGTAGCTCCTTATGAGTACAGTCTGAACGGAGGCGCATTCCAGAGTTCGGCTTCGTTTGGAGGACTAACTCCTGGAACTTACACGGTAACGGTAAGAGATGACTTCGGATGTACTGGAACATCGAATACGATCACGATCAACGACGCATTGACTGCATCGGCGGTATTGACCAAGGATCTTGATTGTTCTGTGAGTCCGGATGCTGTGATAGATATTACGGCAGGAAGCGGATATCCTGGATACACTTATGAGGTATCGTTTAACGGAGGAGCTTTCAGTGGAATAGCGGGATCAACGTTTACGACCACCACAGCAGGAGATTATACCTTTAGAGTAACTGATACGCAAGGATGTCAGATAGTAACTAACCCGGTTACGGTAACACCTGCAGACTTACCTGTAATTAATAATGTAGTTCCGACAGATGTTCTTTGTAACGGAGACCTGACAGGAGCTTTAGATATAACAATAGACACCACCATAGGAGTTCCGCCTTATGTGATCAATGTGGTAAATACAACCACAGCGACAAACTTCGGAACTCAAACCAACGGTTTACCTGCCGGAAATTATGAGGTAACGGTAACCGATGCCAAAGGATGTACATCAGTACCTTTCCCTGTTACGATTGCAGAGCCAAACGCTCTTGATATTACGGTAGTAGGAAACCCGCTTACCTGTACACCTGTAGGAAACCAGTTAGGTTCTGTAGATATAACTATAACCACGGGAAGCACACCTAACTACACCTATTATTTATTGGATAATACAGGTGCTTTGGCTGCAACTTCTACGGCCAACCCAACCGGGCCGACTGCTGCAACTAACCTTACTTTTGCCGATGTAGATTTCGGTGATTATACGGTTAGAATAGTAGATGCCAATGGTTGTGAGATCGTAAGACCAGTTACCGTGGCTACCGGTCCTGATGTATTGATTACTACTTCAGGAGCTGCCGGTTGTACCGTAGGTAGTGGTAGCATGCTGGTAGAAGCACAGGCAAGTAACGGAACGCTTGGAGTAGGTAACTTCTTCTTTGCAATTTACCCGGCTCCGCCATTTAGTCCTGCTCAGGTAGGTATTACATGGTTTGCTGCCGATCCTTCGCCTCCGGCTGCATCACCTAATACGTTTACATTTACCGGATTAAACCCGGGTGTAACCTATACATTCATTGTTCATGACGATGATACCAATTGTGAATTTATTCAGGAAGCTACTGTTCCTGTAGCCAACCTTTCAGGTCTTACATCGAGCGTTACCCCAACAGATGTATCCTGTTTTGGTGCGGCGGATGGAAATGTAAGCTTTACGTTTGATAATTTTGACGCCGGTGCTACCAGCGTTGACTATGAGATATTTACAGCGCTTACAAATGTTAGTACCGGAATCACTGGAAATTCAACAGTGAACCCACCTGCTGGCCCTGTTGCTGTAAACAACTTCGGAGCCCTTGCTCCGGGAGAATACTATATCGTATTTACGGAAAACGGAGGAGTTAATAATGGCTGTGTAGCTGTTTCAACTAACTTTATAATTCAGCAGGCTCCTGCCTTACTAACCGTTAGTGCTACATCTCCTGTAAATGATAACTGTAACCCGAATGCCGGTGTGATCACCGCTACGGCTCAGGCAGGGGTAGCACCATATGAATATCAGTTCTTACTGGCTACAGATCCTGCTCCGACGGCAACAAGTCCGGGATGGGGAACTGCCAATACAGCCAATGTAGAATCAGGAAACTATATCGTTTATGTTAGAGATGCCAGTAATTGTGTTCAGGCTTCTGCACCTGTAACCGTTGATCTTGACCCTTCTCCGGTCATTTCAGCAACGGTACCGAATCAGTGTACGGAATCTGAAGGTAACTTTACTATTAACGTAAACCTTGATACTGCCGGAGTTGCTCCTTATACGTATAGCTTTAACGGAGGAGCTTTCCAACCTCAGGCAGCAGCTAATTTCGATTATACAAACCTTTCTTCAGGTACTTATACCATCGAAGTAAGAGATGCTAATGGTTGTGGAAACCTAATAAATGTAGAGATCTTCCAGCCTACCGATCTTGTTCCTATTGTTACGGTTCAACCGACTTGTAATAATAATGACGGAGTTGTTACGATTAATGTAACCGGAGGTTCCGGAGTTTACGAATACGACCTGCTTGACGGAGGTGGAGTGAGTTTAACCGGAGGAGCACGTCAGGCTTCTAATGTATTTACCGGTCTTGCTGCAGATTCCTATACTGCTGTGGTATTTGATATTGCAGGAGGATCTAACTGTAGCGCTAACCGTCCGGTAGATCTTGAAGTACCGACTGCGGTGAACTTCACAGAAAATGTACAGGACGTAAGCTGTAATGGCGGATCCGACGGTAGTATAGAAGTAGTTCTCGATCCGACCAACGATAACCCGCCTTATACATATACCCTTGATGACGGTACGAACCCGCCGATCGTTCAAAACAGTCCATTATTCAGCGGACTAAGTGCCGGAAGTTATGATATTACAGTTACCTCAGACAGGAACTGTGATCTTACAAGAACAGTTGTGGTTGGCGAGCCTGCTGCATTGACGGCAACGGCAGCATCTACCTTGTTCAGTTGTGATCCTACGGATAATACTGTGAATGATGCACAGATCACTGTTACGCCTGCGGGAGGAACAGCGCCATATACGTATAGTATAGACGGTGTGAACTTTGTAAGCAGCAATGTCTTTGATGTAAGTGCGGATGCTACTTATACGCTTACGGTACGTGATGCTAACGGATGTACCTTTGCCTTTAACGAGATCATTGCTCCGCTACAGCGAGTGGTTATCGATAACATTACTTCAACACAGGCTATCAACTGTACTCAACCGGAGATCGTAGAGATCAATGTATCCGGAGGGTCAGGTAACTATGAATATATTTTACTGCCAAGTGGAACACCACAGGCTTCAAACCAGTTTACATTAACAGCACCGGGAGTATACAGCTTCCAGGTGAATGATTTAGACCGAGGATGTTTTGCGATCGAGAGTTTTGAAGTACTTCCGTTTGATCTGATCACGGTAAGTGCGGCTCATGTAAGTGATGTAACCTGTTTTGGAGGAACCGATGGAGAGCTTAGCTTAACCACGGCAGCTTATACAGGAACTTATGACTATGAGGTGCTTGATGCGGGAGGAGCTGTAGTAGCTAACGGATCAGGAAATGCACCGGAGACGATCAATATCGGAGGATTAGGAACAGGAGTTTATACAGTGAGAGTAGTAGAGACTCAGAATCCGTTCTGTGAGGCGACCACTAACGTGGTAACGATCACTTCTCCGGATGCTGCGGTAGCGGTAACAGCAACAGCTACTTTGGCGAACTGTAATGTAGGAGCTATTATTACTCCTGTAGGAACCGGAGGAAACGGAACATATGAGTATTCTGTGGTACCACAGGGTAACCCGGCAGGAGCCTTTACAAGTGCTACTTCGTTTGAGGTGAATCCTGCAACGTATCCAGCTACCTTTACGGTATTTGTAAGGGATGCAGCGGCGAATATCTGTACGAGTTCGGTAGATATTGTTGTGGACAGGGATCCTGACCCGACGGTAACGGTACCTGCTTTTGCAGATGATCAGTGTACGTCGAACGGAAGTTCATATACCTTTACGGCTGTAGGAACAGGAGTAGCTCCATTGGAGTACAGTATAGACGGTGTATCGTTCCAGAGTTCGGCTAGCTTTACGGTGAGCACGGATGGAACGTATACGGTAACGGTACGTGATGCCAACGGATGTACAGCTACAGATACCATTACTATATTCCCGCCGGTAGATATGACTGCAAGCGTTACAGCAGAAGAAACCTGTAACCCTGCAACCGACGGAGAGATTACTTTAACGGCTTCAGGCGGATCCGGTAACTATCAGTACCGAATCACTGCTCCTGCAGCTACACCATTCCAGGCTTCTAACGTATTTGGAGGATTAACTGCCGGTACTTATACCCTGGAAGTTGAAGACACGACTACAAATTGTACCGATACGGTAACGATCACCATAGATGCTCCGACACCGGTTGCCTTTACACTTACTCCGACAGATGTAAGCTGTAACGGTGGATCTGACGGTACGATCACTGTAAACCTTGATGCAAGTAATGACGAACCTCCATACCTGTACAGTCTGGATGGAGGAACAACAACCCAGACGAGTCCGTTATTTACAGGACTTACTGCGGGACCATATAATGTTACTGTGATCTCTTCTAAAGGATGTACGCTTACGGTAGCTACCAATATAGGCGAGCCTGCTGCGTTGACAGCCACGGCAGCATCTACCTTATTCAGTTGTGATCCTACGGATAACACGGTGAATGATGCACAGATCACTGTTACCCCTGCGGGAGGAACAGCGCCATATACGTACAGTATAGACGGAGTGAACTTTGTAAGCAGCAATGTCTTTGATGTAAGTGCCGATGCTACTTATACGCTTACGGTACGTGATGCTAACGGATGTACCTTTGCCTTTAACGAGATTATTGCTCCGCTACAGCGAGTGGTTATCGATAACATTACTTCAACACAGGCCATCAACTGTACTCAACCGGAGATCGTAGAGATCAATGTATCGGGAGGGTCAGGTAACTATGAATATATTTTACTGCCAAGTGGAACTCCACAGGCTTCAAATCAGTTTACATTAACGGCTCCGGGAGTATACAGCTTCCAGGTGAATGATTTAGACCGAGGATGTTTTGCCATTGAGAGCTTTGAAGTACTACCGTTTGATCTGATCACGGTAAGTGCAGCTCATGTAAGCGATGTAACCTGTTTTGGAGGAACCGATGGAGAGCTTAGCTTAACCACGGCAGCTTATACAGGAACTTATGACTATGAGGTGCTTGATGCGGGAGGAGCTGTAGTAGCTAACGGATCAGGAAATGCACCGGAGACGATCAATATCGGAGGATTAGGAACAGGAGTTTATACAGTGAGAGTAGTAGAGACTCAGAATCCGTTCTGTGAGGCGACCACTAACGTGGTAACGATCACTTCTCCGGATGCTGCGGTAGCGGTAACAGCAACAGCTACTTTGGCGAACTGTAATGTAGGAGCTATTATTACTCCTGTAGGAACCGGAGGAAACGGAACATATGAGTATTCTGTGGTACCACAGGGTAACCCGGCAGGAGCCTTTACAAGTGCTACTTCGTTTGAGGTGAACCCTGCAACGTACCCGGCTACCTTTACGGTATTTGTAAGGGATGCAGCGGCGAATATCTGTACGAGTTCGGTAGATATTGTTGTGGACAGGGATCCTGACCCGACGGTAACGGTACCTGCGTTTGCAGATGATCAGTGTACGTCAAACGGAAGTTCATATACTTTTACTGCTGTAGGAACAGGAGTAGCTCCATTGGAGTACAGTATAGACGGAGTATCGTTCCAGAGTTCGGCTAGCTTTACGGTGAGCACGGATGGAGCGTATACGGTAACGGTACGTGATGCCAATGGATGTACAGCTACAGATACTATTACTATATTCCCGCCGCTTGATGTGGTTGTAGATGTAACGACTCAGCCTTCATGTGCTAATAATGACGGAAGTATTACTGCCACCGGAAGCGGAGGTTCAGGAAATACTGCCAACTATCAATATACGCTCTTAGATAACGGTGGTGCCGTACTTCAGGGACCAAATACTACGGGTGTATTTACAGGACTGACCGGTGGTGTTATATACAGAGTTCAGTTTGTTGATACTACAGTAGGAGCTCCTGCATGTATTGCAGAAGAGACCATTACACTGGAAATACCAACACCTGTAACCCTGTTACCAACAGACGTAACCGATATTACCTGTAACGGAGCTGCAGACGGAACCATAACGGTTAACCTGGAGCCTGCTCCTGCAAATGATAATCCTCCTTACGTATTTACGGTGGATAACGGAACCGATCCTGCCATTACGCAGAACTCAGGAGTATTTACCGGATTAAACCCGGGAACATATACCATTACCGTTACCTCAAACCGTAATTGTGTGGCTACGGATACAGTAACTATAGGAGAGCCTTTATCTCTAACAGGTACTGCAAGCGTAACTTCAGAATTTGCATGTAACCCTGATAACAGTTCAACTACGGCAACGATTACTGCTGTGGCTGATAACACTACGGGAACATCTGCAACCGGAGGATATTTGTTCAGTATAGACGGAGTGAACTTCTTCACTAACGGAACAAACACCTACGACTTTGATGTAACTGCTGCAGGTGCTTATACGATCACAATTCAGGATGATAATGCATGTGTATTCACTGTTCCTGTAACCGTGAATCCGTTAACGACCTTTACCCTGGATGCGGTTACGCAGATCACAGCTATTACCTGTGCGAACCCTGAAGAAGTTCGTGTGGATGTAACAGGAGGTTCGGGAGACTTTACCTATGAGATCCTTCCGGGAGGACCGGTACAGGTAAACAATAACCTGTTTACTTTAACCACTCCTGATTCTTATACCTTCAGAGTAACCGATAATGTAACCGGATGTTTCGAGACCATCGTTTACGATGTGCCTCCGTTCGATCTGATCGAGGTAAGCGCTACCAAGATATCCGATATTACATGTTTCGGAGATGCTGACGGAGTTATTGAATTAACAGTAAGTAATTATACAGGTACCTACGATTACGAAGTACTGGATCAAACCAGTGCTGTAATTGCGAACGGTAATGATGTCGCTCCGGGTACCATTCAGATAAATAATCTGCCTAGCGGTGTATATACGGTACGAGTGGTAGAAACTCAGACGCCGTTCTGTGAGGAAACAACCAACGTTGTTACTATAGACTCACCAGCAGCACCATTAACATTGACTCTTGATGTTACCAACGACCTTACTTGTGATGGTAATGATGGTGAGATCACTGCTGTGGCAACAGGAGGATGGGCTGGTTACCAGTTCAGACTACTGAGAAACGGAGTGGAAACAGTTCCGTTTGGAGCAGCTACGTCCTTTACAGGACTGGATGCGGCAACCTATACGGTTGAAGTAAGAGATGCTAACGGATGTGTGGTAAGTACCGATCAGATCCTTGTACAGCCTACTCAGATCGTTGCTACTGCTGTTCAGGTAGATGCACTGGTTTGTGCGGGTGATGCAACAGCAAGTATTGAAGTAACAGCTACAGGAGGACGTCCGGATGTAGATCCGACGGCTACTTATCAGTATATCCTGAATGTGCTGGATCCTACAACAGGAACTATTTTATCCAGCTCTGCAGCTCAGAGCAGCAATACCTTCGGTAATCTATCCGCAGGAAGATATTCTGTAACCGTTATAGACGGATGGAACTGTGATGTAACAACGAATGAAGTTATTATCTCAGATCCTGCAGAAGTTGTTGCTACGCTGGTACAGGATACTTCGGCAAGCTGTTTAGTTGAAGCTACGATCACACTTACGGCTTCAGGAGGAACAGCTCCGTATAGCTATAGTACCGATGGTGTTAACTATACCGGAAGTTTTGCTTCTAGCATTACTTTACCGGCACCGGCTGGAGACTACCAGTTCTTCGTAAGAGACAGTAATTTATGTGTATCTGATATTTCAAATCAGGTAAGTATAGATCCGGTTCCGGCGCTGACTATAGATCCTGAAACTACAGTAGATGTAGGATGTAACGGAGAATCTACCGGATTGATCCAGGTAAGAGCTTCAGGAGGTCTTGGTAATTATACCTTTACCCTGCTTGCTTCAGATCAGACGACAGTGATCCGTCCGGCACAGACTGAAGATATCTTCAGAGACCTGCCAGCAGGACAGTACTTTGTACGAGTAGATAGTGGTGATTGTCAGGCGCTGACACAACCGATCACGATCATTGAAGGTGTTGAGCTTACAGCTCGTGAGCCGATCATTGATAACCCGCTTTGTGTGGATGATATGGGAAGTATTACCATTATCCTTGAAGGTGGTACCGGACAATATCAGTTTGCGATATCTCCGAACCTGAATGAATTCCAGTCAGAGAATGTATTCGATAACCTGGCTCCGGGAATGTATACGATCATCGCTCAGGATTCTAACGGATGTAGACCGTTTATCTTCGAAAGAGAGATCGTGGCACCGGCTCAGGTAGCAGGTACCGTAGCTAATATGCAGGGAGAACTGTGTGCGGGAGACCTTGACGGATTCATAGAAGTGAATATTACAGGAGGAACAGCTCCGTACTTTACGAGACTCGTTTCTTCACCGGATAACCCATTGACCTTCGATCCGAACTTTGTACAGGATCAGTTCACCTTCACCGGACTTGCAGGAGGATACTCCTATGTAGTATTGGTGAGAGATGCTAATGGTTGTGAAAGCCAGATAGCAATGGATCTTCCGGCAGGTATCAATATAAATGCTGCTGCTAATGTAGAAACAGTATGTACTGGAAACCTACCTAGTCATAATGTTACAATTACAGTAGATCCTTCGGTTCAGAACGACGTAATGTTCGCTATGGACTCTATGGATAATAATGACCTGCAATTGTTCGATCCTAACGGCTTCCAGGATGTAGCTCCGGGAGCACACTTTGTGAGAGTAGTACACGCCAACGGTTGTGAAGAGATTGTAAACTTCACGATAGATAATGTAGCTCCTCTTGGAATTACAGCAACTCAGGGACTGATCAACGAGATCGTTGCCAGTGCCACCGGAGGTGTAGAGCCATATGAATACTTCTTTAACGGAGTATCCAACGGAAGCAGTAACTCCTTCTTCGTTAACCAGACAGGAACCTATGAAGTAAGAGTTGTTGATGCCAATGGTTGTGAAGCGGTAACGTCTATATTTATCGAATTCATAGATATCTTTATCCCGAACTTCTTTACCCCGGATGGTGACGGAACGAACGATACATGGAGTCCGAAGAATACAGAACCGTTCCCGGATATTTTGACCCAAATTTTTGACCGATATGGCCGTCTGATCGCCGAATTGCGACAAGGTGAATCATGGCTAGGAACTTATAATGGTAATCCGCTGCCTTCCGGAGATTACTGGTACGTAGTTAAACTGAATGCCTCATTTGATGGAAGGGAATTTGTTGGAAACTTTACCCTATATCGATAAACTTATGCTTAAAATGAAGAAAATACTAACAGCCCTATTAGTAAGCAGTGTTACCTACACACTGACTGCACAGGAGTTGACCCTGCCAACTTTTACGCAGTACCTGGCCGATAACCCTTTTGTGATATCGCCTACCTATGCAGGAATCGGAGATCACGTTAAAGTACGTTTAAACGGATTGACACAATGGGTAGGGATCAAGGATGCGCCGGATACGCAATCGCTGGCGGCAGATGTTCGAATAGGGAACAGATCGGGTGTAGGTGCGCTTTTTTATAATGACAGGAACGGAAATACGAGGCAGTACGGGGCGCGTTTGTCCTTTGCCCATCACCTTACCATTGATGAGTATGACGATCACTTCCTGTCGCTGGGGATCTCCTATAACTTTAATCAGTTCAGGATAGATATAGATCAGTTCGATCCTTCTATCCCCGATCCTAACGTTACCAATAACAGGGCTACTACCAATCATAATTTCGATGTAGGGGTATTGTACCGGTACAAGAACTTTTTCTTCAGTGCCAATGCCTCCAATATTCTGAATAAGGACCTGGATCTCTTTGCAATTTCAGAGCCTAACCGTTTGAGGAATTACTATTTCTATACCGGGTATAAGTGGAGAAAGAGCAGGAACAGTGAATTCGAGATAGAACCTTCGATATTCTATCAGTTGTTTGAGAATGACGGACGTTCCAGTACCGATATCAACCTTAAATTCAGAGTATACGATTTTGAGGATTATTACTGGGCAGGTATTTCCTATCGTTTTCTGAACGATCAGATACTGGAGCCCCTTAATGTAGGTCCTATGCTGGGCTTTAAGAAGAGAAGTTTCTATTTTGCCTACTCCTATCAGGTAGTGCTGAATGACCTTATCGGATTTAACAGCGGAACACATTTAATTACAGTAGGTGTAGACCTCTTCCAGGGTCTGAGTAACTGTAGATGTACTTATTAACTTTTTAATTTCATTTCTTTTAAACATTCCCATAGCTATTATTACTTTTGCAATAACCAATTAAATAGCTATGGGAGTTATAAAAGTTACGAATATCCAGGTGTATGCCTATCACGGTTGCCTTGTGGAAGAGGGTAAGATAGGCAGCGATTACAGAGTGGATGTTGCAGTAAAAGCCAATCTTCAGGCTTCTGCCAAAAGCGATCAGCTAAAAGATACGGTAGACTACGTTCATATCAACAAAATAGTAAAAGAAGAGATGGCGATCAGGTCCAAACTTCTCGAGCATGTAGCCAGAAGGATCCTGGACAGGATCTTTAAGGAGATTGAAATTGCAGAAGAAGCAACGGTCGATGTTTCCAAAATAAACCCGCCTATCGGGGGGAATGTGGAAATGGTTACCGTAGAAATGACACTAAACCGCAAAAACTTTTAATATTCACATTTCCTACTAAAGGATTTTTAAATAAAATTATTACATTTGCCAACCACTATCAGGGCACCGTGGCCGAGTGGCTAGGCAGAGGTCTGCAAAACCTTGTACAGCAGTTCGAATCTGCTCGGTGCCTCAACTAAAAACCACCTTTTTAAGGTGGTTTTTTTGTTTGTATAAGAATGTAAAGGGTTTTAGACAAAGAGATCGCTTCTCCCGATCATTATCGGGATCGCGATGACTCAAAACTCCTACCCTGGTTAAGGCAGGCATCCGCCTGTCATCCTGAGCGTCCGCGTGCTGCTGAAGCTAGTGTCTCCACTAAAGTTTCGACAACATGTGGATAGCGGAGGCGCAAGTCGAAGGAAAGGTCGGCCTGCCTTCTGGCAGGTTGGGATGAGGGGCTGCCCTCACCTTAGTCCTCTCCCATGGGGAGAGGAGATAAATGTATCTACACAGTAACCTTTTTTGAAAAAGAGAAGTGAATATGGTTTACGATTTTAGATTGAAGATTGAAGAGGGTTCTTGTAAATAGGAATTGTCCCCTTGAGGGGACTTTAGGGGTGTTACTCCTTCGCCAAGGCTTCGGAGTAAGGAGATGTGAGTATTGCGTCCCGATAGCTATAGGGATGAGTATTGAGCATTAAGGAAATGTCAGTTCGAGTTTTTTCCGCAGGAAAAAGTATCGAGAACAGTTATAAAGGATAAACACAAAATTTGATTCTCGATACAATCCTTTTAGGATCACTCGAATTGACAAATTTTGTTTTCACTTATTTGATTATTAGTCATTGACCATTGCTCATTGGAGTTTATTGATGATTGCTTATTATACAAATTGTCCCCTTGAGGATTTTGTTCTTCCCTTCAGGGGAGAAAACAAGAGGGGTGTAAAAACCACCCCACCTGCTTGAAAGCAGGCACCCCTCCTTTCAAAGGAGGGGAATTTTAATATTTCTACACTCAAAAATTCCTTCCCTTAAACAAGGGAAGGTGGCTTTAACGCAGTTAAAGACGGAAGGGTTAAATAACTCCTGGAGACTTGTTATTCAGTTTAAAAAGAAATGTTATTCAACTCATTAAGATTTGTTATTCACCTCAAAATAAAAGGTTAAACAGTTTAAGAAGAGAAGTTAAACAACTCAGGAAAAAAGGTTAAACAACTTTTGGTGATTTGTTTAACCACTCTAAAACAAGTCCTGAATATAGATGTTCCGGGTTGTTTTAATAGTGGATGAAAAGATTATCATAATAATACCCCTTCTCCCCATGGGAGAAGGTCGGCCTGCCTTCTGGCAGGTTGGGATGAGGGGCTGCCCTCACCTTAATCCTCTCCCACAGGGAGAGGAGACAAATGTATCTACACAGTAACTTTTTTTGAAAAAGAGAAGTGGGTATGATTTACGATTTTAGATTTACGATTAAGGAGAACTCTCGTAAATAGGAATTGCCCCCTTGAGGATTTTGTTCTTCCCTCCAGGGGAGAAAACAAGAGGGGTGTAAAAAACCACCCCACCTGTCATCCTGAGCGCAGTCGAAGGAGAAGGAGGGGGACTTTGTATATACTCTACTTAAAAGCAAAAGGGTTTTACTGCGATAGAAAATGAGCTCCTATCATCGCAACGATAAAGTAAATGGCAATGGTCCTTGCACCATCGTAGTCTTTTGCCAGTCGCTGTCCGAACAAAAGCATGATCAGTGCAAGGCAGGAGAATACGGCTCCGTATAGCCCAATGGTCCTGTCGTTGTTAACGATCAGCTCATAAATACCATATGCACTGAGTAATCCGGCTATCAGTTCAACAACCAATACCTTAAACAGGGCAAGGGGTACCATATTCCTTAAAAATGTTTTGGAGAAATGTCCCTTCAACCATCCCAGATTGCCTTTCCAGTCGAGGATCTTATCTACGGCACTTTGTAAAAAAGTGATCATTAAAAAAAGAAGGATCAGGATTTCCGTAATATTTTCCATTAAGTACTTCATAAAAAAGAGGTTTTATCTGTTTGAGTGAATACGCGCTTTACTCTGCTTTTTTGTGAAGCAGACGCGTAAGTTTTATAGATAAGTCGGTAAGAATGATCTTTGCATTACCATTTCTTTCAATATGATAGATGGCATCCTGCAATTCTTTAGAGATTTCCATAATATTATTGCCGTGAACAAAGGGGGCAAATTTCTCTAATTCGAATCCGCTCGTCTCCAGATCGATAAATACCAGGTCGTTTGCTTTGTAGTTTAACAACATGGCCTGCCTGAAAACATCCAGACAGAAATGCAGGAACTGTTTTTGCGTCTCTCTTCCGGTAGCGGCCACCTGTTCACTCCACTTGATCAGGTCGTGAATGGCCTTTTTATTGCCTCTGGCTTTAAAAGCGCTTCTCACCCATAGGATGAACCATTTTTCAAAAGTAAGGTCCTCAGAATCCCTGTTAACGAGGTCTATGGCCTTGTTAAAGTTCCCGTTGGCGCGATGTGCTATTTTAACGGCCTCATTTTCCACAACATTTCTGGCTTGCAGCGCTTCTTTTATAACAGATTCAGCCAAAGGAGGGAAATGCAGGACCTGACAACGCGATCTTATGGTCTGAATGATCTGTTCCTCCTCTTCGGCTATCAGTATAAACAGGGTTTTATTCGGAGGTTCTTCAATCAGTTTCAGGAGCTTGTTGGCCGCCGAAGTATTCATTTTTTCGGCCATCCAGATGATCATGACCTTATAACTTCCTTCAAAAGACTTAAGGGAAAGCGACTTTACCACCTCCATGGCTTCATCTACTCCTATTTGCCCTTGCTTGTTCTCTATCCCCAGTAACTGATACCAGTCAAACAGGTTCCCGTAAGGCTGCTCTGCAAGGAAGGACCTCCATTCTTCCATAAAGTGATTACTTACCGGATGCGATTTTACGCGGTCGTTGGCTGCCACGGGAAAGGCAAAGTGAAGATCGGGATGAGCTATCTGGTTAAATTTTAAATTACAGGCTTCATTCCCGCTATTGTTTTCCGCTCCGCTGTTGGAACAAAGGATATATTGTGCATAGGCAATGGCCATGGGTAAGGTACCGCTGCCTTCGGGCCCCACAAAAAGTTGTGCGTGAGGGATCCTTCCCATATCGGCACTATGTGTCAGGTGTTTTTTAATATGCTGCTGGCCCAGGATGTCTTTAAATAGCATGGAGCAAATATATGGGTTTTATAAAAGAGAAATATTATTTTCTGAACAATGAAAGGAGCTGTTATTTTTTAACACTAACTTTAAGGGATAGGACATTTGGTTCTATTAACTTTACAATAAACCAGGTAGCAAAACAAATGACTCAGACCGCTCTATTTTTTATCCCGGATATTTCCGGCTTTACCGAATTTGTGCATAATACCGCTATTAGCCACAGCAGACATATCATCTCAGAATTGCTGGAGATCCTTATAGATAGCAATACGATGGATTTTGAGTTGGCAGAAATAGAGGGGGATGCACTGTTTTTCTATAAGATCCAGGAAAACACAGATGCCGAAGCATTGCGGGAGCAAATAAAGCAGATGTATATTGCTTTTCACACCCATCTGAAGCGGTATGAATACGAAAGGATCTGCCAGTGCGGGGCTTGTTCTTCAGCCTATAACTTATCTCTTAAGTTTGTTATCCATTTTGGAGAGATCGATTTTATAAAAATAAAAGACCGGGTAAAACCTCATGGAAGCCCGGTTATTCAGGCTCATCGCCTTTTAAAGAACCAGGTTCCCTTAAACGAATACGCCCTGATCACCGAAAATGTAAGCAACTCATTCGGAAATGTAACCATTGCCGAAGAAGCTAAGGAAGCCCGGGAAAATTACGATTTCGGAAGTATCGGATATATGTATTTCCCGATCTCAGCCTATAAGGAAGAACTGCCGTATGTAGCTCCTATTCCCGAAGATATCCCAAAGCATAAGATCTATGATGTAACCGAGATCGTCAATGTACCTGTACTGGACCTGTATGAGGTGATCAGCAATTTTGATTACCGTTTGTTGTGGAATAAGGAAATCGATTATATAGAATACGAAAAAAACAAGGTAAACCGAGCCGGAACCAAACATCAGTGCCTGGTATCTATAGAAACGGTTACCAAAAAAGCAGGCGAAGGACAATTGGTATACGGAGAGAACACCAAAGACATTCCGCTAATGAAAGAAATGAGTATTTTCTATATCCTGGAGGAGACCGAAAAAGGAAAAACAAAGCTCAATATCGAGGTCTTTGCAGATTTTAAGATCCTCGGATTTTTACTAAAGCCATTTATCGTAAAAAAACTTCAAAAAAGAGTCGCTACAAATTTAAAAGAACTTATCTTGCTCGTCTATTCAGAATTCAAAATAGCAACATAAATAAGGACGAATGCAAACAATAGACAATTTTAATTTTGAGAATAAAAAGGCGTTGATCCGCGTAGATTTTAACGTTCCTTTGGATGCAGACCTGAACGTTACGGATACTACCAGGATCGAAGCGGCCAAACCCTCTATTATTAAAGTTTTGGAAGATGGAGGAAGCTGTGTGCTTATGAGCCATATGGGGAGACCTAAAGGGCAACGTGTAGATAGTATGTCTTTAAAGCATATTGTAAGTACGGTATCCGATATTGTAGGTGTTCAGGTAAAGTTTGTGGAAGATTGTATCGGTCAGACAGCTGAAGAGGCTGTGGGCCAATTGCAACCCGGAGAAGTGCTTCTTCTTGAAAACCTTCGTTTTTATGCCGAAGAGGAAAAGGGAGAAGAGGGGTTTGCGGAACAACTCTCGAAACTGGGAGATATTTATGTTAATGATGCTTTTGGTACGGCTCACCGTGCACATGCATCGACTACTATTGTTGCCAGGTATTTTACCGGAAGTAAGTGTTTCGGATATCTGCTGGCTAAGGAAATAGAAAGCATCAATAAGGTGATGCAAAGCGGGGAACAACCGGTTACAGCTATTCTTGGCGGGGCCAAGGTATCTTCCAAGATCACCATTATAGAGAATATTCTCGATAAAGTTAATCACCTTATTATCGGTGGGGGGATGACCTATACTTTTATCAAGGCCAGAGGCGGCCAGATAGGAAGCTCCATTTGTGAAGATGACAAACAGGAACTGGCTTTAAGTATCCTTAAAAAGGCCGAAGAAAAAGGAGTTCAGATCCATTTACCGGTAGATGTCCTTGCTGCAGATAACTTCAGCAATGATGCGAATACCCAGCTTACTGCTGTAGATGAGATCCCGGACGGATGGCAGGGACTTGATGTAGGCCCGCAGACGATGGAGCGTTTCCGTCAGCTTATTTTACTTTCCAAGACCATTTTATGGAACGGCCCTGTCGGGGTTTTTGAAATGGAAAACTTTGCCAAAGGAACCATTGCCGTTGGAAATGCTATAGATGAGGCCACTCAGCAAAGTGCTTTTTCCCTTGTTGGGGGAGGCGACTCGGTAGCTGCCGTTAAGCAATTCGGTTTTGATGATAAGGTAAGCTATGTAAGTACCGGTGGTGGAGCCATGCTGGAAAGCCTGGAAGGAAAGGTTTTACCGGGAATTGCAGCTATTCTTAATTGATTTAGCCGTTAGTCCTTCGCTAAAGCTTCGGACTACATGAGTTGTTTGTTGATAGTTGGTGGTTGTTCGATTTGTCACCTCAAGGATTTCGTTCTCCCCTGGAGGGGAGAAAACAAGAGGGGTATATTTTAGTATTAAGTATTGAAGATTGCCCATTTAAAACTTAAAATTCAACATTTTCCTGTCTTTGCGAGCGTATGCGAAGCAAACTTTTTGTTGTTGGGATTTGGAGTTTGGTTATTCAACTGGTCATCTCGAGCATCTCGACTGCGCTCGATACAGGCTCGTCGAGAGGTTGATTTGTACTCCTACGTCAAGACTTCGGAGTATGGAGATGGGAAATTGAGCATTCAAAACCTAACATTCAACATTTATACCCGCTATATGAAAGATCCCAGAGGTTTCACAACAACTTTTGCCACTTACACAACAAAAATTTTAGCTTTTTGGAGAAAGAAACTATGTTTGAAGTGTCGAAATGGTAATACAACATAATTGTTTGATAGTTATAATGTCCCCAAACTTTTAATACTATCGGTGAACATAGAAAGAAATAAGCCCCGGGCCCTACTTCCCGGGGTTTATTTTTTGGATAAAGGTTGTTTAAATTGACTTCGGCAACCGAACCTGAACAGGGAACAACTCCCGTTAAACAAGCTTTTTAAGATATTTTTAGTTTGCTTTTATCGCAAAAAATACGATTTTAGCGCAAATGCTGTTTAAATTATAAATGAAGAATAGATGAAGAAGGCTGTTATATCCGTTTTTTTACTGCTTCCATGCCTCCTGTTTTCCCAGGTAAAAACAGATAGTATCCCAACTACTGTAAAGGATACGGTAAAGCAGGACACCATCCCAACCGGGCTTTTGACGGATACCAAAGATGAATTTTCAGCAATTAAAAACCTGTTTAAAAGAGATAAGGGGAAAATACAACTCAAAGACCACCCTTTTGCTGCCAGAATAGATAGTTTGTGGATCAGGGAACTGGTGAGAACCAATCTCTTCGATTCGCTCTACAATGAAGTGAGTAATCTGAATTACGATGAGGTAGAGTATAACGAACTGCCCACAGATACGTTAAAAGCAAGACTGGAGAGGATCAATCAGAAAACCCCTTTTAATATTTCATACAATCCTTCGCTTGAAAGTGTGATCAAGAACTTTTTAAAGCGCCGGAGAGACCTGATGCAAAGGGTGATGGACAAAAGCGAATACTATTTTCCGCTTTTTGAACAGGAGCTCGACAATCACGATATTCCACTGGAAGTTAAATACCTGGCCATAGTTGAATCAGCATTAAACCCCAGAGCAAAATCCAGGGTTGGAGCCACAGGCCTTTGGCAGTTTATGTTTTCTACAGGTAGATTATATGGCCTGGATGTAAACAGTTATGTGGATGAGCGTATGGACCCGATCAAATCGACAGTTGCCGCCGGAAAGTACCTGGCTAAATTATACGAGATCTTCGGCGATTGGGACCTGGCACTGGCTGCATATAATTCCGGCCCCGGAAATGTGAGCAAAGCGATACGCAGATCGGGAGGATATAAGAATTACTGGAACCTGCGACCCTTCTTACCAAGGGAAACCGCCGGATATGTACCTGCTTTCCTGGCTACCATGTATATTTTTGAATATGCCGAGGAGCACGGTTTTAAAACGAAAAAACGAGAGGTCACCTATTTTGAGACCGATACCATAAAAGTAAAAAGCCTTATTACTTTCGACCAGATCTCCGAACTCACGGGGGTAGACAGAGAGGAAGTAGAATTCTTTAATCCGTCCTATAAACTGGATATCATACCCTTTATTAAGGAAAAAGAGTATTCGTTACGACTCTCCAGAGAGGCTCTGGGCAAATTTGTTGCCAACGAAGACTCTATTTATTCTTATGTGGCTGCGGAGCTGTCAAAGCGTGAAAAACCCCTTCCGGAACTGGTAAAAGTAAATTCCAGGATCCGTTACCGGGTGCGAAGCGGAGATTACCTGGGTAAGATCGCAAATCGCTATGGAGTAAGGGTTAGTGATATTAAACGCTGGAACGGACTGAGAAACAACAATCTTAGGATCGGGCAACGCCTTACCATATATCCGAGAAAACCAGGCTTTAGCGCCAAACCTAAAAAGAAAAGTACTCCCCAAAAAACTACCGAGAAAGTAAGCAATACCACTAATAGTAAGACCTATACTGTGCGTTCCGGAGACTCCCTTTGGACAATTTCTCAAAAATTTCCGGGAATTTCTGTTCAGAATCTTAAAGATTGGAACGATATTAGTGGTAACAATCTGAAACCCGGGATGCAGTTAAAGTTATGTAACTGTTAACCGCAAATAAAATATATAAAATGAAAAAAATTTTGTGGATCGCTCTGGTGGCGACTTTTTTCTTTTCCTGTAAAAAAGGGACCGATGAAAAATACCTTCCCGATTCTGTGGGAGCCATAAATACCCTGGCAGTTGTAATCGATAATGAAATGTGGAAAGGCAAAGTAGGAGACGAGATAAGAAAGTATTTCGCAGCTCCGGTAGACGGTTTGCCGTGGGATGAACCCTTGTTCTCAATTCACCAGATGCCTCCTGTGGTATTTGATGGTTTTGCAAGGAACAGCCGCAATATTATCGTAGTGCAAAAAGAAGTAGAGCCCGGTTCCGGAATTTCGGAAGATCCGTATGCTCAGCCGCAGAAAGTGGCCTTCTTTAAAGGAGAGACCGACGATGATATTATAGAATTGATCCAGAAAGGGGCTCCTAAGGTGATCAGGACCTTTAAAGACCATGAACTGAAGGAAAATGTAAAAAGAATGAAACGTTCCCTCAACAAGGAAACCGTTTTAAAGGAAAAACTCGGAATTTCTATGACGATGCCTTCCGTTTACAAGGTGGCAAAACAGGAAGAAGACTTTGTGTGGATCCGAAGAGAGCTCACCAAAGGGCATATGAACATCCTGGCCTATGAATTACCTCTGAATGGAATTCCAAACGATTCTACCAAGGTGGAGGCCATTATTAAGATGCGAGACTCCATAGGAGAAAGATATATTCCCGGAAGAGAGGAAGGCATGTATATGATAACCGAAAAGGCGTATGCTCCTTATGTTTTTAACGCCAGTATTGCCGGAAGGACATCCACAGAAACCAAAGGAATGTGGGAAGTAAAGAATTTCTTTATGGCCGGGCCTTTTATAAACTATATTGTAGAAGATAAACCCAATGGCCGTTTACTGGTTATAGAAGGCTTTACTTTTGCTCCCTCTACCAATAAGAGAGATTATATGTTTGAATTGGAAACTATTCTGAAAAGCCTGAGATTCGAAGAATCCTGAAACAAAATAAATACAAAATAAAAAGGCGCTCATTTGAGCGCCTTTTTTCTTGAACCGATGATCATCGGTCCAAAGATCCCTTAGAAATAAAATCCTGTCGCCATTCTGTAAATAAAAGCGTAGGTTACTACACCTATTAAGGCTAGACAAGACCATGTTAACACCTTTAAATAAGAAGCCATAAAACGATGACTTAAATTTCTGAATGCTTCAATATAAAGATGTTTAAAAAGTAAAAATTTACTCATATGTTAAATATTAAATGATTAATAGCGAGACTAAAGTATTGAATAACCGTATTACGGGTGAAAAATATCTGTTATAAAACACTGAAAATTAGACCAAATGCCATTTTAGCCCTAAAAAAGCTCCAAAAAATGCCGTCTTTACGGGGGCTCAGACAGGAGCTTATTTAGTATTTTTGAACTGTAAAATCCCTATTATGGAAGTCGTATCTTATATAAATTCGAGAGTTTCTGCAGCAGAGCGAAGTGTAAAAAATACACTTCAGCTGTTAAATGAAGATTGTACCATTCCGTTTATCGCCAGATACAGGAAAGAAATGACCGGTAATCTCGATGAGGTAGCTATCGGAGAGATCGCAAAATTAAAAGCTGCGTTTGAAGAGCTGGAGAAGCGAAAGAAAAGCATTCTTAAATCGATTGAAGAACAGGAAGCTTTAACTCCCGAACTAAAGGAGAAGATCCTAAAAACGGAAAACCTGTCGCAATTAGAAGACCTCTATCTGCCGTATAAGAAAAAGAGGAATACCAAGGCTGCCGTAGCACGGGAAAAAGGTTTGGAGCCCCTGGCAAAGATCATTATGAAGCAGCAGGATGATAATGTAGAGCTTACGGCTTCGCGTTATATTAACGATAAAGTAAAGAATGAGGACGAGGCACTTCAGGGAGCCAGAGACATCATTGCAGAATGGATCAATGAGAATGAATGGGTACGAAATAAACTCAGAAGACTGTACAGCAGAAAGGCTGTAATACTTTCTAAAGTGGTAAAGGAAAAGGAGACGCAGGAAGAGGCCCAGAAATACCGCCAGTATTTCGACTGGTCCGAGCCTGTATTTAAATGCCCTTCTCACCGTTTGCTGGCCATGCTGAGAGCGGAGAAAGAGGAGATCGTAAAACTGAAAATAAGCGTCGAAAAAGACGATGCCCTGGATATCATAGACGATATCATTATTAAAACAGATGTGGAAAGTGCCACCAATCAGGTTTTTATAGCTATAGAGGATGCTTATAAACGCCTATTGGCACCAGCCTTGTCTAACGAACTGCTGAAAACTGCCAAGGAAAAAGCAGACACCGATGCGATAAAGGTGTTTTCAGGGAACCTGAGGCAACTCCTGTTGGCATCTCCCCTGGGAGAGAAAAGGATATTGGCCATAGACCCTGGTTTTAAAAGCGGATGCAAGGTAGTTTGCCTGGATGAGAACGGAACGTTGAAGCACAATGAGAATATTTATCCGCATCCGCCTCAGAGGGAAACAGGACCGGCCATGAAAAAGATAAAATCGCTGGTCAACGCACATAAGATCGAAGCCATAGCTATTGGTAACGGGACGGCCTCCCGTGAAACCGAAGCTTTTGTTAAGCGAATTGCCTTCGACAGAGACCTGCAGGTATTTGTAGTGAATGAAAGCGGGGCCTCGGTATATTCGGCTTCTAAGGTAGCCCGGGAAGAATTTCCCAATTTCGATGTAACGGTAAGAGGTGCGGTATCTATCGGAAGGCGTCTTTCCGATCCGTTGGCGGAACTGGTTAAAATAGACCCTAAAGCTATCGGAGTAGGGCAATATCAGCATGATGTGGATCAGAATAAACTAAAAGACGAGCTGGATACCGTAGTAATGAGCTGTGTAAACCAGGTAGGGGTCAATATTAATACGGCCAGTAAAAGCCTGCTGAGCTATGTGTCGGGAATAGGCCCTTCATTGGCGGAAAGCGTAGTGAAATACAGAAGTGAAAAAGGAGGGATAAATTCGCGAAAGGAACTTTTAAAGATTCCGAGACTTGGAAATAAGGCCTTTGAGCAATGTGCGGCCTTCCTCAGGATCACGGATGCCGAAAATCCTCTGGACAATTCGGCGGTCCATCCCGAAAGCTATTCCCTGGTGGAGAAAATGGCAGCAGATCAGAAGGTGGCCCTGACAGAACTGATAGGAAATAAAGAACTGATCTCAAAGATCAATATCAATAATTACTGTACGGAACAGATCGGTTTGCCAACACTTACCGATATTGTAAAGGAGCTTGAAAAACCTGGACTTGATCCGAGGCAGAAAGCCAAGGTCTTTGAATTTGCCAAGGACATTAAGACCATTGAGGACCTGAAAACCGGAATGACCGTACCGGGAATAGTAAATAATATTACCAATTTCGGATGTTTTGTAGATATAGGTATTAAGGAAAGCGGCCTAGTGCATATTTCCAAACTGAGCAATGAATATGTGAGCGATGTAAATAGTGTAGTTCAGCTGCATCAGCATGTAAGCGTTAAGGTCATGGAAGTAGACCTGGCCAGAAAACGTATACAACTGTCAATGGTAGACTGATAAAAAAAACCATCCTGATTCAGGATGGTTTTAAGCTTATAAAAATTAAAAAGGAATTTATTCTTTATTATCCTCAATTTTTTTCTCATCGTCTTTAGAGGCGTCCTTGAACTCCTTAATCCCACTTCCCAGACCGCGCATTAGTTCAGGTATTTTTTTACCTCCGAAAAGTAATAAAACAACCACTACTATTAAAATGATCTGCGGTGCACCTATAGCTAAAAAAATACTTAATGACATCATTTTATTCTGTTTTAATAAGACAAAAGTAATAAGAAAAGTTGAAAACAAACACAGAAAGGCCATTATAAAATAAAAGGGACTTTCCATAATTTGAGAAACCAACTTTAGGATGGCGGAATAAAAATAAAATAAAGCCCTATTTTCATACGTTAAAAACAATAATTTTGGAATTGTATATTTGGGCGTGTACGATTGTTTATATTTGTTCACCTTATGGCAAAAAAGAAAGAAAAGAGAAAGCATTTAAAGAAAAAGTTACTCCACAAGTATCGCCTGGTTATCCTTAACGAGGATACTTTCGAGGAGCGGATTTCCTTTAAGCTTAGCAGATTGAATGTTTTTGTAGTAGGAACTTTGTTCACGGTGTTTTTGATCGCGTTTACCACGATACTGATCGCATTTACACCCCTCAGAGAGTATATTCCGGGCTATTCATCAACATCTCTCCGGAGAACAGCTGTTCAGAATACCGATAGGGTAGATTCCCTGGAGCGTGTCCTGACCGCGAATATTGTATATCTGGATACTTTGAGAAAGGCTCTTACAGGAGAGGTGAATATAGGCTCTATAAACAGGGATTCTCTCTTTGATCAATTCCGCATAGACCCTGCATCTGTTAATCTGAACCCGAATAAACAGGATTCTCTTCTGAGGGTGGAAGTAGCTAATGAAGATAAGTACAACCTTTTTGAAACGGCAACCTCCAGCGGGAGTTTTGTACTGTTTCCGCCGGTTACAGGCCAGATCTCGCAGAATTACAGCCTGGAGGAAAAGCATTTTGCCGTAGACATTATTGCTCCCAGGGACACCCCTGTAAAAGCAGTAGGTGACGGTACGGTGATCTTTTCGGAATGGACGGCAGAAACCGGATACGTTATTATCCTTGAACATGCTTTCGGACTGATATCGGTATATAAACACAATGGCTCACTGACCAAAAGCCAGGGAGATCTTGTGAAATCGGGAGAAGTTATAGCTACGGTGGGAAATACCGGAGAACTGACTACGGGGCCGCACCTTCATTTTGAACTTTGGAGTGAAGGTTATGCGATTAACCCAACACAATACATTGATTTTGAATAAACTCGCATGTCTGTAAAATCTATAGCAGCAAGAATTTTTGCTAAGATCACCTATAGCAGAATACAAAAATGGGCTAAAAACCCTGTTGAAGCACAGGAAAAAGTATTTCAGGAACTTATCGCTACCGGAACATTAACCGCTTTCGGGCAGGATCATGACTTTATCAGTATTAATGATCATAAAGATTTTGCAGAGAGGGTTCCGGTCCGGGATTACGAAGCACTCAGGCCTTATGTAGACAGGGTGGTTGCCGGTGAGGAAGATATACTCTGGAAAGGTAAGCCCGTTTATTTTGCCAAGACTTCCGGAACCACTTCGGGAGCAAAATACATCCCTATTACCAAAGAATCCATGCCTTCTCATATAGAAGCGGCCAGGAATGCCATTCTATGTTATATACATGAAAGCGGAAATGCCCGTTTTGTGGATGGGAAAATGATCTTTTTGCAGGGAAGCCCGGAGCTCGATGAGAAAAACGGGATCAAACTCGGAAGATTATCAGGGATCGTGGCCCATTATGTGCCTAATTATCTTCAGAAGAACCGAATGCCCAGCTGGGAAACCAATTGCATAGATGACTGGGAAACCAAGGTCGATGCCATAGTAGAAGAAACCCTGAAGGAAGATATGAGCTTAATAAGCGGAATCCCCTCCTGGGTACAAATGTATTTTGAAAGGCTTCAGACGAGGACAGGTAAAAAGGTCGGAGACTTGTTTAAGAATTTCCAGCTTTTTATATACGGGGGAGTGAATTACGAACCCTATCGCGCCAGGTTTGAAGGCCTGATCGGTAGGAAAGTAGACAGTATAGAGCTTTTTCCGGCAAGTGAGGGCTTTTTTGCTTTTCAGGATTCTCAGAAGGAAAAAGGAATGTTGCTGCAACTCGATTCGGGAATTTTCTATGAATTTATAAAAGCGGAGGAATTCTTTGAAGACCGTCCGCAGCGGTTTACCATAAAAGATGTGGAGATCGGCGTGAACTACGTGATGATCATTTCAACAAATGCCGGCCTTTGGGCCTATAACCTTGGCGATACCGTGCAGTTTACATCTGTTAAGCCTTACAGGGTGATCGTTTCGGGAAGGATAAAGCATTTTATCTCCGCCTTTGGAGAGCACGTGATTGCCAAAGAGGTGGAAGAAGCCATAAAACACGCAACCGAAGAAACCAGGGCCGTGGTAAACGAATTTACGGTAGCCCCGATGATCGATGTAAATGAAGGAGAGCTCCCATATCATGAGTGGTTTATAGAGTTTGAAGAGGAACCGGAGAACCTGGAGGATTTTGCTTTGAAAATGGATATGTCCATGCAGAAACAGAACAGTTATTACCTGGATCTTATAGAAGGAAAAATACTTCAGACATTAAAGATCACTAAAATTAAAGAGGGTGGCTTTACCGATTATATGAGGTCGATTGGGAAATTGGGAGGGCAAAACAAAATACAGAGACTCTCCAATGACAGACGGCTGGCAGACGCACTTTATGAACTCAAAAAAGATTGAGTTTAAGAAATTACTTGTACTTTTGCACGAAGAATAGCCTATGACAAAAATAAAAGCACGAACCAGAGCTCAGGAATCTACAAATGCCATTGAGCGTATGTATATTACCATGAGGCATTTGTTCAACAGAGGATTTTATAAGCCCTCAGGTGTTTCTGGAGAAACTCTCAGACAATCTTTATTGCAGATCCGCCCGGAGATATATGGTTCTATAGCAGAAGAAAAGACAGAACTCAACGGTTTGATCTATGTTTTGGACCGGCTACCGGAAGGAATAGAGCAATGTCGCTTCATCAAATTAACTTCAGATGAAGGATATAAAAAATCTCATTTTCAGGCAATTATCCCTCCAAAACGAAGAAGGAATTGCTACCGTATAGATGAGGAGCAGATGAATATTGAGATTACCCGCGGACGTTCGGATATCTATGATATACTAACTCACCTTACCTTCCTGTTTATCGAGTCTAATAAGATCAAGGAAAGGATATTTATTTCCGAGACCAATGAAACTATACGCGACTGGCAGAAACTGGAAGCTGCGGTAAATAAAAAGAAGCTTAGCCTGGCGGAAAGAGAAGTGGCTCTGATCCACCTGTCCAATGCATTGGGAAGGACCTTCGATGAGACCCTTGAGATCTACAAGGTTTTCTCTACCAAAGCAAATCCGGAGCGATTCTTAAAGATCATTTACTGGCTGGGTAAACTGGCGATTGAAGAAGAAACAGAGGGGAATAAGAGAACAATTACGTTCAGTCCGGTATTAAGAGAGCGCCTGGGGCATCATATCCATGGAGATATCTGGGCAAACACGATTAAAAAGACACTTAAGGATAAAAAGCTCTTAAGCAGACCAATTCATATTATCAGTGCAAATATGCACAGTGTAATGAATTCCATCTACGCCAACCATGTGCTTAAAAAGGAATTCACCGGAAAGGAAAACCTGGATATTTACGAGGCCCTGAGTAAGACGGAAAATGATCATTTGAGGAAGAAAGTAAAGGATTTTGCGCATAAAAACGGAATGATATCTATAGATGACGTATCGGGAACCAATATCAATGTTCAGATTGTCGATACGGCTAAAATAGATTTTGCCAAAACTTCCTATGCGATCAATGACCAGCTTAAGGACGAGGAAAAGCCGGTGCTTTTTGTGATGGATTACGCTTTTGGAGAGCAGGCTTATGAAACGATAGATGAATTCTTAAAGCCCTATAAGGAAGAAGAAGGATCTCAGGAGTTTCTTCATGTAGATTCTATTTCCATTATGGGAAAAGCAGGTATCCTGGAAGGCGGTAAGGGAGATCTTATGATCCCTAATGCACATATATTTGAAGGTACTGCGGATAATTATCCTTTTGATAACGAGTTCTCAAAAGAGGACTTTGAAGGTCATGGCCTCCAGGTTTTTAAGGGATCTATGGTTACCGTACTTGGAACGTCTCTTCAGAACAAGGACATTTTGAAATTCTTCCACGATTCTACTTGGAATGTTATCGGTCTGGAAATGGAAGGAGCTCATTATCAAAAAGCCATACAATCGGCATCGAAGATCCGGAAGAGTATTTCGGAAAGAGTAAAGGTGCGTTATGCATACTACGCTTCTGATAATCCGCTGGAAACGGGGAGTACCCTGGCATCCGGAGGATTGGGTACCACGGGGGTTAAACCCACCTATTTGATTACAAGGAAAATTTTAGAACAAATATTTAATTCATAGCACAATGAGTAAGGATGTTCAACCTCAAAACAGTTCTGAAGAAGTAGACCTGGGACAACTTTTCAAGTTGATCGGAAATGCTTTTAACAAGTTTTTCAACTTTATAGCCAGTATTTTTAAAGGCCTGTTTCATTTACTGATATTACTTCTTTTATTCCTTCAAAAGCACTTTATAAAATTTGCGATTGCAGGAGTAATAGGTTTGGCAATAGGATTTTATCTCGACCTGAGAAGAGGAGATATATATGAATCTTCTATGGTTGTGGAGCCTAACTTCAACAGTGTTCAGCAATTATATAACAATATCAGTTTTTATAATGAATTAGCTCAGGCACAGGACTCAACTTCTTTAGCCCAGGCATTAAAAATTACGGAAAGAGAAGCGGCTTCGATCAAAAAGGTTTTTGCAGAATCTTATTCGGATGAAAATCAGAAAGTAAAACTTTTTGATGATTTTATTCGACAACTAGATACTAACACTATAAAAGTTATAGATTTTGAATCTTATCTAAAGAACTTTAACTCTTTGGATGCCCGATTTCATAAGATCACGGTTGTTAGTGATGATAATACTATAGCAAAAAAAGTACAACCTGAGATTGTTTCTTCTATTTCGGCTAATATATATTTCAAGATCCAAAAACAGACCAGTGATGAGAATTTAAAGCTTCAGGATAGCTTGTATAACAAACAGTCGCAAGAAATAGATTCGCTTCAAAAACTGTACAGACAGGTTATGATCAAAACAGCAGAGAACCCTGGGACGGGAACGAGCATCAACTTGGCGGATAACAACATAGCTCAGAATAGAGAGCTTGAGTTGATTAAACAAATGGACCTCTTAAAGGAAAATATAGTTGAATTGAATGAAGAAAAAGCCAATAAAGCTAATATTATCAATGTAATATCGGATTTTCCTGCAAGAGGAGCCAGGGCAAATAGCCTTTTTAAAAGCTATAAATTTTTGATCTTTACCGGATTCATTTCTTTTACACTTTTGATATTGTTATTGTTAGAACTAAACCATTTTCTTAAATCTTACAAAAATTCAAAAACAGAATAAATGAATATTTTAATTACTGGAGGAGCCGGATTCATCGGCTCACATGTTGTAAGAAGGTTTGTAAATAACTATAAAGATTATCATATTTTTAATCTGGACGCTCTAACTTATGCGGGAAATTTGGAAAATCTGAAAGATATTGAAAACAGGCCGAATTATACATTTCTTAAAGGAGATATAACAAATGAAAGTTTCATAGACGAGATCTTTAAACAACATAAAATAGAAAGTGTAATTCATCTTGCTGCAGAATCACATGTAGATCGTTCTATAACAGATCCTTTAGCTTTTGTTAGGACAAATATCATAGGAACGGTTAATCTTTTAAATGCAGCCAAAAAGAATTGGAATAATAAAGGAAAGCGTAACAGATTTTATCATGTTAGTACGGATGAAGTTTATGGTTCTTTAGGAGCTGAAGGGTTTTTTACTGAATCTACACCTTATGATCCAAATTCACCTTATTCTGCATCTAAAGCGAGCTCAGATCATTTTGTAAGAGCCTACGGAGAGACCTATAATTTACCTTATGTAATTACGAATTGCTCAAATAATTACGGCCCCAATCATTTTCCAGAGAAGTTAATCCCTCTTTTTATAAATAACATCATCAACAACAAACCACTACCTGTTTATGGTGATGGAAACTATACAAGAGATTGGCTTTATGTTGAAGATCATGCCACGGCCATTGATCTCGTTTTTCATAAAGGTGAAAATGCTCAGACGTATAATATAGGGGGTTTTAACGAGTGGAAAAACATAGATCTGGTTAAGCTGTTATGTAGGTTAATGGATAATAAATTAAACAGAAAAGAAGGGGTTTCAGAGAAACTGATTACTTATGTCAAAGATAGACCAGGTCATGATTTACGTTACGCTATTGACGCTTCTAAAATAAGTAAGGAGCTTGGCTGGAAACCATCTGTTACCTTTGAGGAGGGTCTTGAAAAGACTATAGATTGGTATTTAAATAATCAGGAGTGGCTAAACAATGTAACTTCTGGAGAATACAGAACGTATTACAAAAATCAATATAATAATTATTAGTTATACACTAACTGAACGATCCTATCGTTTTGATAAAATATTTTTCTGATTGTAAATTGTTTTGGAAATAGAAGAAACATATATTAAAGATTGCTATCTTATTAAACCGACCCTTTTCGTTGATGAAAGGGGAAGCTTTTTTGAAAGCTTTAATAGAAGGCAATTCCTAAAACAAACAGGAATAGATGTTAATTTTGTTCAGGACAATCAATCCATTTCCAAAAAAGGTGTTTTACGTGGATTGCATTTTCAAAAAGATAAAAGTGCTCAATCCAAATTGGTTAGAGTTATAAAAGGAAAGGTACTGGATGTAGCGGTAGACCTAAGAAAAAACTCTCTAACTTTTGGGAAGCACATAAAAACTGTGTTGAGCGAAGAAAATAACCTTCAATTGTTTATTCCTGGAAATTTTGCTCATGGCTTTCTTGCTCTTAGTGAAGATGTCATTTTTTCTTATAAATGTGATAATTACTATGATAGGGAAATGGAATCGGGAATTAAATACGACGACCCTGATCTTAATATAGATTGGGAATATCCTAAAGAACATATAATCTTGTCACAAAAGGACAAGGACCTAAGAACATTTCAGGACCTTCTATTATGAAGAGTGTTATTATAACGGGTGCAAATGGACAACTTGGACTCGCGTTGAAACAAATAAGTGATTCGTATGAATTTAGATTTAAGTTCGTTTCAAAAGAATCTTTGAATATAACTGATAAAGATCAGCTGGAAAAGTTCTTTTTTGAAAACCGTTTTGACTACTGTATTAATTGTGCTGCATATACTAATGTGGAACAGGCGGAAAAAGAACCCGAGAAGACTTTTAAAGTAAACTCTGACGGAGTTAAGAACCTGGCTGAAGTATGTAAAAAGAGGGGGATCGCTTTGATACATATATCAACCGATTATGTATTCGACGGAAAAAAAAGAGGACCTTATACCGAAGAAGATACTCCGAATCCGATTAACGAATATGGTAAATCAAAATTTCAAGGAGAGCAACATATTCAGGAAATATTAGAGGAATATTATCTTATAAGAACTTCTTGGCTTTATTCCGACTTTGGTAAAAATTTCTATAAGACCATTTTAGAAAAAGCAGGTACTAATGAAACCTTGCGAATTACGGATGATCAAACAGGGTGCCCGACCCATGCTTTAAATTTAGCACACTTTATATTGACAATTTTAAATAAGAAAGATATAGAATTTGGGATTTATCACTATACAGACGGAGAAGCAATGACCTGGTTTGATTTTGCCTATAAAATTCTTAAAGAGAATGGAATGTTAGATAAGGTAAAGCTTGAAAGAGTGAAGAATTATCGTACTTTTGCCGCAAGACCAAAGAACAGTGAATTGGCTTCAAACAAACCAATAAAGAGTAATGAAAATTAAGAATTTAATAATATTTGGAACAAGACCGGAGGCCATAAAAATGGCTCCTTTGGTAAAGGAATTTCAATCCCGGGAAGATTATTTTGAAACCAAAATATGTATTACAGCACAGCATAGAGAGATGTTGGATCAGGTGCTATCATTCTTTGAAATAGATCCGGATTATGACTTGGATCTGATGAAGCCAAATCAGAACCTATATGGATTAACCTCCGACATTATTTTGAACCTCAAACCAGTTTTAGAAGATTTTAAACCGGATTATGTATATGTCCATGGAGATACTACTACAACCATGGCAGCCAGTATTGCGTCGTTTTATGCGGGAGCTAAAGTTTGCCATGTAGAAGCGGGTTTGAGGACTTTTAATATGCAATCGCCTTTTCCTGAAGAAATGAACCGATGTGTGACGGGGGTCGTTACCGATTTACATTTCGCACCTACAGAAACTTCCAGAAAGAACCTAATCGATGAAAACAAGGACGTTGATACTATTGTTGTTACTGGAAATACGGTAATAGACGCTTTGCTTTACAGTGTGGAAAAAGTGAAATCTGAAAATTTTGACAATGAGGAGATCGAAAAACTCAAAAGCATTGTCCAATCAGATAAAAAATTGGTTTTGGTAACGGGTCATAGAAGAGAAAATCACGGGCAGGGGTTTATTGATATCTGTGAATCATTAAAACAGATAGCAATTGAAAATACGGATGTTCAGATTATCTATCCTGTTCATTTAAATCCAAATGTTCAAAAACCTGTATATCAGCTGCTTAAGAAAGTTGAAAATATAAGCTTAATTCCGCCTCTGGCTTATCCGGCATTTGTATGGTTAATGGAAAGATCTTATTTAATAATAACCGATAGTGGAGGAGTTCAGGAGGAAGCACCTAGTCTGGGAAAACCGGTGCTTGTTATGAGAAATACCACGGAAAGGCCGGAAGCAGTGGATGCCGGTACGGTACTTTTGGTAGGTACAGATAAAGAGAAGATTGTAAAAGAGACAACCCGTCTTTTAAATAATTCCAATGCTTATACGGAAATGAGTAAGCTTCATAACCCCTATGGAGATGGAAAAGCGTGTGAAAGAATTGCAAACCATATTATAAAACTTAACAATAAAGAATGGAAGGAAAAGCTAGTGTAGTGATGATGGGGCTTGGGTATATCGGATTACCTACAGCAGCTTTAATAGCACAGAATAAAACCCATGTTCACGGGGTAGATATCAATCCCAATGTTGTCGAAACTATTAATAAAGGAGAAATCCATATCATCGAGCCCGAACTGGATAAAGCAGTCGCAGACGCGGTTAAAGACGGATATTTAAGAGCTTCTGTAACACCTGTGGAGGCTGATGTTTATCTGATAGTTGTGCCTACTCCTTTTAAAGATAAGAATGAACCGGATATTTCCTTTGTTGAAGCTGCAACCAAAGCTATTTTGCCTTTGCTTAAAGAAGGAGATTTATACATTATAGAATCGACGTCACCGATTGGGACTACCGAAAAAATGATGGACTTTATTTATTCGGAAAGACCGGAGCTTAGAGATAAATTATATATTGCTTATTGCCCGGAAAGAGTTCTTCCCGGAAATGTTATGTACGAATTAGTACATAACGACAGGGTTATTGGTGGGGTTAATGAAGAATCTACAGAAAAAGCAGTTAGATTTTATACCGACTTTATTCAGGGAGAGCTACATAAAACCAATGCCAGAACCGCCGAAATGTGTAAGCTGGTAGAAAATTCTTCAAGAGATGTTCAGATAGCTTTTGCCAATGAATTATCCCTGATCTGTGATAAAGCAGGAATTAATGTTTGGGAATTGATCAATTTGGCGAATAAACATCCAAGGGTTAATATTCTGCAACCCGGATGTGGAGTTGGAGGGCATTGTATTGCTGTTGATCCTTACTTTATTGTGGCCGATTATCCTATGGAATCTCAGATAATAGGTAAGGCCAGAGAAATTAATAATTATAAATCTTTCTGGTGTGCCGAAAAAGTAAAAACAGCAAAGCTGGAGTTTGAGTTGAAGAATGGAAGAAAGCCAAGAATTGCACTAATGGGGCTCGCTTTTAAACCGAATATTGATGATTTAAGGGAATCTCCAGCAAAATATATTGTTCAAAAAGTACTGCAAGATGCCAATAATGAAGAATATTATATTGTTGAACCGAATATTGAATCTCATAAGGTTTTTAAGCTTACGGATTATAAAGAAGCAGCTGAGAAAGCAGATATTGTAGTATTTTTAGTGGCCCATGATGAATTTAAAAATTTAAAATATGCTGAAGATAAAGTGATTTTGGATTTTTGCGGGGTTTTTAAATAGCAGCAGCCTAAAAAAGTATAGTAATTTTAAGAATGTCTTATCAAATGAAATACGGAAAAGTATTTAATTATCTAATACCATTCCTATTGGTATGTCACTTTAGTTGTTCGCAAGAAAACATTGAGTTTGTTGAGACTTCACCTTCCAAGCTACTTAGCAGAGTAGGTAATAACGAACCAGATAAATTGGTTAATAACGCGAATACAATCTTAAGGAACTATATTAACTTAAATGGAGGCTGGAAATCTGTAAAATATGATGAGTTAGATTGGAGTGTTGACCCGTATAAGAACCCTTCCTGGAAAACGTATTTTTTTAGCTTAAGGATGATTGCTGTCTTGACAAAAGCATATGAAGAAGAGGCTGATGAGAAGTATTTAATAAAAGCTAAGGAAATTTTATATTCATGGAACTCTAATTATAAAAGCGAAAGCCTTTTAAAAAAAAGGAAGTTGGTTATTTGGAATGACCATGCTGTTGCTAATAGAGTTATAAACCTCGTTCATCTATATTATACCTTAAAATTTGCGAATAAACTAGATAGACTTACTAAGCAAATAATTACTCAACACTTAATTGAGTACGGAGAATGGTTATTTGATGACCGAAATTATACAGGGGGGAATCATGCAATAATGATGGATAGAGCCTTGCTATACCTCAGCTATATACTTAAGAATTATGAGCTCTCCTCAAAGTGGAAAAAAAAGGCTTTATCGAGATTTGATACCTTAATTCGGAAAGAAGTAAGTGATGAAGGAGTTTCCCTTGAGAACTCACCTCAATATCATCCATTTATAATGGATTTATTGAAGGACTTTATAACATTAATGAAAAATTTTGGAGACACTCCAAGCCAAGAATATACGGGACTATTGGAAAAAATGAAATCTTATTTGGTGTATGTTTTAAAGCCAAATTTGATCTACCCTTTTCAAGGAGATACTTATCCAATAAGCGAAAAACTTCTGTATTCCAAGCGATATCCTGATTCTCGACTTGATTTCATAGAAAGTAACGGATTGAGAGGTACTCAACCGGAACATTGTGATGTTGTTTTTAAAAATGCTGGATATGCAATTTTAAGAGATGAATGGAAAAAAGGAAATAGTTTTGACACCTCCACATATATAAACTTTATAGCTGGGCATTTTTTGAGAGTTCACAAACATTCTGATAATCTTTCTTTTTCCTTATTTTCAAATAAAGAAGACTTGATTGTTGATCCTGGAAGCTGGGGTTATTCAAAGAATGATACGGTAGCGTATTTGAAAAGTACTAAAGCGCATAATACATTTACTGTAAATGAAACCAACTATTATAACTTTCCTTTAAGAAGTAGCTATATTAATTATTCAGAGCTTGAAGAAGATTATTCCGTTATAAAAGGGACATTTATACCTAATCCTTTTGAGAGGTTTGATAGAACCTTGATATTTATAAAGCCCAATATTATAATTTTAGATGATAATGTCTATTCAGCAAAAGGAATTCGTTCTGTTTCTCAGATGTTTAATTTAGGTACTAAGGTTGAATCAATTAATGAAGGCAAAAGAGGAAATAGCATAACCGCAATGTTTGAGCGTAATAAATTATCAATAAAACAACTTTTAGCTCATCAATACTCACTAACTAAGTACAATGGGGAAAACATTAGAGGATTATATGCTCTAAGAGCAGAACGTACAGTAAAAGGAAATCAGATCGTTTTTAAGACTAATTTGACAGACTCAATACCCCGCACCTTTAACAATAGAACAATTATTAAGATAGAGAGCTTTCAAAAGAAAAATATAGATGAAATAGAAATTAGTGATACTAAGGAAAATTTTAAAATTTTATGGAATAATTCTAAAAAGCCTTTAAAATCATTAGTAATACCGAAATTCCGCTTGGATAAAGATTTTTTTGAAGAAAACTTGCGACTTTCAACAGAATATTCAATAAGACTAAACAATAAAATTGATGGCTTTGGTCTAAAAAAAATGTATGTTTTAAAATGGAGTGAAAATGAATATTCCTTGATCTTTAAATTGGATGAAAATGTTACAAAAGAGAGTTTAAGAAAATATACTATAGGGCTAAGAGGTTCTGTTGATGATACAGATAAACCAATGTTATCCACATATTCACGACAAAAAGGGCGTAATTATGAATTGTGGAATGTTAAGGAAAATGAAATAGTTCAAACTAATCACGGAAACTATATTAGCATTAATATAAATACCAGAATAAAACAATTTCAAAGTTTTAAAATCTTTCTTTTTGATAGACCTGGTTATAAAAGAGAGCTTGCAAAATATGAAATAGATAATTTTTTCTTAGATCAAAATGAAAAGATTGCGAAGGAAACGGAGAACAGTACAACTATACTTGATAGAGCAATACTAGCTAAAGATTTTACTATTAATAGAATATATGCAAAAAGAATTTCTAATAAAGAAATTAAATTTTATTTTAAACTCGATGGCAATATTACAAATGAAATAATTAAGAAATATAAAATAGGATTTCATACTTATGTATATGAGAAAGACAAGGAAAAACTATTAAAATATTCCAAGAAGAAAAATAGGAATTATGATACCTGGGATTTTGAACCTTACATTTATCATAACGATAAAGAGAAGTATGTTATAAAAGTTATTAATACGCCTATTACGGATTTTGAGAAAATAAAAATATTTCTCTATGATAGAGCTGGATATAAACGAACAATAGGAAACATAGTTGAGATAAGAGAAACAATCATAAAATAAGAACTGCAAAAAGTGAAGTACTAAATTTTAATGGGTGTTTGATAATTAAATTATAGAAAAGATATGAAAGGAATAATATTAGCAGGAGGTTCAGGAACACGTCTGCATCCTTTAACTCAGGTAGTATCCAAACAGTTATTACCGGTTTATGATAAACCAATGATATATTATCCTTTATCGGTTTTAATGCTTTCTGGAATAAAGGAAGTTTTGATTATCTCCACACCTCACGACCTACCAAATTTTAAAGGCCTTTTAGGAGATGGTTCCAGGCTTGGAATGAAGATTTCATATGCCGAACAACCTTCCCCTGATGGTTTGGCACAAGCCTTTATTATCGGTGAAGAGTTTATAGGAAAAGATGACGTTTGCCTGATATTAGGAGATAATATTTTTTATGGAGCCGGACTACAAAAAATACTGGCGCAAGCTGTAAAAACGGTTAAAGAAGAACGAAAGGCAGTAATTTTTGGATACTATGTAGATGATCCTGAAAGGTATGGGGTTGCAGAATTCAATGATCAGGGAAATGTTCTTAGCATCGAAGAGAAACCTCAGAATCCTAAATCCAATTATGCAGTGGTAGGCCTGTATTACTACCCAAACTCAGTTATAGAAGTTGCCAAGGCGGTAAAGCCTTCTGCTAGAGGAGAATTAGAAATTACCTCTGTAAATCAGGAGTTTTTAGAAAAGAATTGTTTGAATATGCAAATTATGAGTAGAGGATATGCCTGGCTCGACACCGGTACTCATGAAGCACTTACGGAAGCTACGGAATTTGTGAAAGCAGTGGAGAAAAGAACAGGGTTAAAAATAGCCTGCCTGGAAGAAATAGCATATCGTATGAAATATATAACACATGAGCAATTAAAGGTAATTGCTGAGAAGTATAAAAAAAGTGGATACGGAAACTACTTAAAGAAAATAAGTTAAATAATGGAAATAAGAAACTCTTCGACAATAGTTAACCTTGGTGAAAAAACTCTTTTGGACGAGAAAATTACTTTAGGAAGTAATTGTAAAAAGATTACTATCGGGTACGGGTGCTTTATAGGAGAAAATGTTTATATAGATGTACCGGAATTAGTGATAGGAGATTATACTACCATTCATAAAAACACAACGATTCATGGCTCGGAAAAATGCGAAATAGGACATAATTGTTGGATCGGTCAGAATACCATTATTGACTCCATTGGAGGTATGAAGATTGGAAATAATGTCGGTATTGGAACATATTCCCAGCTTTGGTCACATATGAAATTTGGAGATATGCTAAATGGATGCAGATGGAATACCAAAAAGAAAATGGTTATCGAAGATGATGTTTGGTTTGTAGGGCATTGTATTGTATCCCCGGTTCATGCTAAGAAAGGATCTATGGCAATGTTAGGCAGCCTGGTTGTGAAGGATATGGAAGAGAACGAAATATATGCGGGATCTCCAGCTAAGAATGTTAAGGATAAAATGGGTACTCAATTTTCTGAGATCGGGATAAAAGAAAAAAAGAAGATTTTTAAGAATTATTACAAAAGTTTTATCCTTGAAAACAGTATTCGTGAGGCAGATTTAGAATATGAAGAACTGGATGAAGTGCAGATCCGGGTTGGAAATACGAGATTTAATTTAGAAGAAAGATCTTATTGGCCTACTCGATCTGACTATGAGTATAAGTTTATGAAATATATCCTATACGACAAGGCCAAATTTATTCCTGTAGTAAAATAATTAAACAAACCTATTTTTATTAGTACCAGTAATTTGATGATCCCTTTTAACAAGCCATATTTAACAGGTAAAGAAACCGATTATATAAAAGAAGCGGTTAACCTGGGAAAAATATCCGGAAATGGATATTTTACTAATAAATGCCACCTTTTTTTTGAAGAACAATTTGGTTTTAAAAAGACCCTTCTAACCACATCTTGTACAGATGCTCTGGAAATGGCTGCCATTTTATTAAATATAAAAGAAGGAGATGAGGTAATAGTACCTTCTTATACATTTGTTTCCTCTGCCTTAGCTTTTATTCGTCAGGGAGCTAAAATAGTGTTTGCCGATAGTAGAGCTGATCATCCCGGTATTGACGAAAAGAAATTGGAAAACTTAATTTCAAAAAGGACGAAAGCAATTGTGGTTATTCATTATGCAGGTGTGGCTTGTGATATGGATTTAATTATGGATGTAGCCCAAAAGCACAATATTTTTGTTGTTGAAGATGCAGCGCAGGCAATCGACTCCTATTATAATGGTAAAGCTTTAGGTAGTATAGGGCATTTAGGAGCGTTTTCCTTTCACGAAACAAAGAATATTATATCTGGAGAAGGAGGGCTATTAACGATTAATGATAATAGCTTTATTGAAAGATCTGAAATAATATGGGAGAAAGGAACAAACAGGTCGGCTTTCTACAAAGGTGAAGTTGATAAGTATGGTTGGGTGGACACAGGCTCATCATTCCTGCCTTCAGAGATTATCTCTGCCTTTCTTTATTCTCAATTAGAAAAACTACCCGAAATCCAAAAGAAAAGAGTTCATCTTTGGGACTTATATTATAAGAACCTAAGGTCTTTGGAGATCCAGGGCTCTATAAAATTACCTTTCATTCCCGGATATGCCACCAATAATGCGCATATGTTTTATATAATTGCAGACAATGTAATGCAAAGAGATAGTTTAATTGCTTTTCTAAAGAAGAAAGGAATTCTTGCAGTTTTTCATTATTTATCTCTACATAAAAGTGACTATTATACGAAGATTCAAAAGGAGAATAAAGATGAACTCCCCATGGCGGATCATTATACTGACTGTCTGATCAGGCTTCCAATGTTTTATGAATTAACTGAGCAGCAGGTTTTATTTATTACAGATACTATTAAGGAATTTTATCAATGATCGTTCATATTGTAGAGGAAGAAAAATTCTTAAAGAGCGTCGTTAAAATATTTGAAGATGTTTTTCCAGGGAGGAATATTTATTTAGTAGGCCTTTATTCACCTAAACCTGTCCAAGATCTCCATGGAATAGTAGATCATGATCGTGTGATATATGAAAATATTGGATCCAGGGAATATATCATAACTTTCCGGAAAATTGTAAAAAAGGCATCTCTTGTTATATTCCACAATCTATACAAGGAGTATAAATTGAAGCTTAGGGCCCATATGGATGATATTAATAAAGTTGCCTGGGTGTTTTGGGGAGCGGAATTATACAACTTGAATAAAGAGATTAATAACCTATTACCCTTAACTCAAAAAGCATACAAAAAAAGCCTTCCACTATCCGTTCGGTTTAGAAGGCTCTTTTTAGGGAAATTAAAAAGACATTACTATTGGAAACAGCTTAAAAAGCTTCTCAAAAACAAAATTGACTATGTATTGACTAATATTCCGGAAGATGTCGAACGACTCAATAAATATTCGGAAAACAATTCGAAAAGCGGTTGGTTTACATATTTTAGTTTTGATACGGAAACAGTAAGCATAAATAATCAAATTAACAAACAGCATATTTTAATAGGGAATTCCAGCTCAGAAACCAATAATCATTTTGATATTTTTGAGGAATTAACAGTAAAAGGAATTGATGATAGAAGAATATATATTCCTTTGAGTTATGGAGATCAGCACTACAAAAGAATTGTCATTAAAAAAGCGGAAGCTTTGTTCGGAGAGAATGCATATCCGATGGTTGATTTCCTTAGTTTAAAGGAATACAATGATATTATAGAAAGCTGCTCGGTCTTGATCATGAATCATAAAAGACAACAGGCCTTTAATACTATATTATTGGCCATTACAGCAGGATGTAAAATCTTTCTTCGAGAAGAGAATACAATATTTTCCTTTTTAAAAAGAGAAGGTTTTTTGGTTTTTTCAGTTCAAAAAGACCTAATGGATAAAAATGCGCTAAACCCGTTAAGTGTTGAAGAACAGCTACATAATATTAAGCTGGCTAAAGAATTATATTCCTATAATAAAGTAAAAAATAAGATCAAAGAACAAATATTGGAGATATTAGGTGAATAGTATTAAAAAACAGGTGGTTTCAAGTGTAAAATGGACTACAGTCGGTACTGTAGTAAATGCTATTGCTGCTCTGTTGAAGATTTCTATTCTGGCCAGATTTTTGGACAAATCCGATTTTGGATTAATGGCCCTCGTAACCTTTGTAATGGGTTTTATGAACCTTTTTAATGATATGGGGCTTACCTCTGCTATTCTACATAAACAAAAAATAACTAAAAATGAATACGCTAGCCTGTATTGGTTTAATTTAGGGTTTAGCATTATTCTCTATGCTTTACTTTTTTTAATTGCTCCTTTGGTAGCTAATTTTTACGACGAGCCAGAGCTTAATGTGCTAATACAACTATTGGGTCTAAATCTCATCATCTCTGCTCTAGGGAGAATATTTAAAACAATAGAATCCAAACACCTGCTTTTTAAGGAAATTACAATTTTTGAGATAATTGCTGCGGTATCTTCACTTTTGTTTGCAGTGTATTTAGCTGCAAATGACTATGGTGTACTTTCATTAGTATACTCTGCGCTACTGCAATACTTAATTCAGAACGTATTGTATTTTTCTTTTGGAATTAAAAAATATGGACTGCTAAGGCATTTTAAACTGGCTGAAACAAAGCCTTTTATTAAAATTGGGGTTTATCAGGTAGGGGGTCAAGTAATTAATTACTTTAACCGGGATTTGGATATTTTAATAATAGGTAAATTTTTTAATCAGGATATTTTAGGCGGATATAGTTTAGCAAAGCAACTGGTTTTTAGGCCAGCGCAGATTTTAAACCCTATTTTGGTTAAGGTAGCTTCTCCTGCTTTGGCAAAATTTCAGTCCCATAAAGAGCTTTTAAAAGAGAATTATTTAAAGCTTATAGGCATTGTGTCTAAAATTAACATTTTTGTGTATGCTGTTACTATAATTTTTGCACCTATCTTAGTACAGATTTTTTATGGAAAGGGTTTTGATGAGGTTATTCCCTTGTTGCGCATTTTAAGTATTTATATGGTTTTTAGGGCAATTGGTAACCCTATAGGAAGTTTAGTAATAGCAACAGGTAAAACACATTTAGAATTTATTTGGAACTGCATTACCTTTTTGATAATCCCAGTTTTTATATTTGTAGGAGCTGGATTTGGAATTACCTATGTAGCATGGGCTTTAAACATTGCAATGGCTATTTTGTTCTACCCAAGTTGGAAATTATTGGTAAACAGAATGACCGGAGCAAGCTTTAAAGAATATTTGTGGGCTATAATAAAGCCTTCTATAAAATAATCAGATATTCTAATAATGGTATCGGCGATAATTTTTCTTATTTTTTTGTTGCTTTACTTTTATCTTGGATTAAGTTTTTGGATAAATCGAAGATTAGAGCATTTCATTAAATGGACGGTATTACTTCCTATAACCCCATCTTTAACTATTCTGCATACCAAGTTTCAAGTTAATATCTATTATGCTTTTGTGCTTTTCCCGGTAATTTTGTTTTTGTTAAATCAACTGTATAGACTGAGAATTAAAAAAGTAACTTTTGATTCAAGTTTGATCTTGGCCATTTTTGTTATTTGTTACCTTCCTTTAAGTATACTCTTAAATACATCCGGTCTTGATATTATTAGCATATTAAAAGATGTTAAGCCTATTCTTTTTTTAATAATTGGGTTTGTTTTTTTTGATATTATGCAGAGTAAGCAGATAGAGTGGAATGCGAAATTTACAAATGAACTTGTGAAAATTAACTTTTATGCATCCATTATTTTCTTTCTTATTCTTAATAAAACAAACCTTATAGGGCTAATCAGTAACGATCCCTTTTTTACACTTTCAGAAACGAGATATCTTTCTATGGGAACTTTTTTTTCCATTTTTTATTTTATAGCAATAATTGCTCAGGAAAGGAAATTAGGGATATTGCAATTAATTTATATACTTACACCTGTTTTTTTGTCCGGTAACCGTACTTTTTTCATCATTTTAGGATGTATCTTTTTAGTTAATCTGCTAATGTCTGTTACGAATGTAAAAAGGTTCTTAAGCAGGGCTGTATTGTTCCTGGTAGGTGGGATAATTTTGTTTTTAGGAATTTTAAACTTAAACAATGCTATTAAAGATCGAATATTATCATTATTTGACTACCAATTACTGATTACCCAACTCACCGAACGTAGGTTTGCTCCATTTATAGACAAAATGGCAAATTTTGAATGGTACAATTATATAATAGGGCAGGGAATAGGAGAGAAATTTTTTATACCGTGGTTTGTTTACCGGGCCAATATTGATAATTACAATGTTTACATGGATAATATTTACATGACACTCTTTGTCAAATACGGATTAATGTCATGTATATTGTTTTTTATGCTTTTCTATTTTATAAATAAAACACACACAAATAAAAAATTTAAACTATTTGTAATAATATATTTTCTAATTATTGGTTTCACGACATCTTATATGTATCAAAATAGCTTTTTATTTTTGTTATTAGTTCTGGCGGGCTTTAAAACAGATGAAAAAATAGTTTCAAGTCAACCTTCTTCATAATCTGAATTAAGTTTCCACAACAAACCGATCATAAAACAAATGAAAACAATGCCATTGTGTCTATTCCAAACGCATTCTACCAAATAAAGCAATGACGTTGAAATAATGAATTGAAGCCCTATTAAATTTCGGCGTTGATAAAAGTTTTTCAAATAATAGAAAAGAATATAAAGAAAAGCCAGTAAACCCATAACCCCCATTCCAACATAATATTCAATATATTGATTATGACTATTATAACTTCTATTCAAGGGTTTTTCTAAGTTATTCAACTCATATTGCTCATTTAGTGCTTTTTGTACGTCTCCTATCCCATTTCCCCAAAAAACATTTTTATTGGCATGAAAAGCAGCACTCCATAACTTGAGTTTATGATCTCCGTCATTAACTGTGTAACCAGTATAATAGGTGAAACCGAAGATATGCTGAAACCTGTATTTTGTAGTACCGATATTGGTAATAGCCAAATAAGCAAATATGTGAAAAAGGGCAAGAAAAAGAAAACCTCTTAGAATCTTCTTTTTTTTGAATAGAAATGTTATAAGATTAAATAATATTATTACATAAAGAATAACAATAGAGGTCCTGGATGATAAATGAATAATAAAAAAGGAAAGGTATAATATACCCAAGACCACAAATATTTGATTTAGGAGCTTACTTTTTTTAAAGAAATGAAATAAAATAATGATTGCAGTAAGAATGTAAAGGGAGTAATATGCGGGATGTAGCCCGATTGTCTTTCCTAAAGCCAGGTAGGAATAATTTAACTTGAAAATATTTCTTAGATGAGGTTCATTGTTATTAATAAAAGTGATAATAGTTATTATATGAGAGTAAATTGTGGCAGTGAAAATCACCACTACATAGAACTTTAAAATATTTGTAAGAGAGCTTCTTTTAAGAGGTAAAAAAGAAAAAATAAGTATGGAAACTGGCAAAATAGTGAGTCGTTCTATTCTTTTTAACCCTAGAGATAAATTATCTGAATATAATAAACTTAAAGAGCATATAATAAAAAAAAGAAGCAAAGGATAATGATTGGATAAGCCGGTTTTTAAGGAACGCCAATTAAAAAAAAAGAGAGAATATAATAGAGTAATTATAATTACTTTGCTGTTTACGCTGTTGGGAGTTAGAACAATACTTACAAAAAAGAGGCAAACCAAAAAAAATGAAAAAACATCCTTTTTTTGCAGAAATAAATTTTTCATGGGCTTCAGTGTTAAAACTGCAAATTAACGTACTTTTGGCAAAAATTTTATAATAATTGAAAGTTTTACATATACTTTATCAATCCCTTCCACAAATATCCGGATCTACTATACGAAGCAGAGATATAATCATGTCTCAAAAGGAAATAGGAATAGATGCTTTTGCAATTACAGTTCCTTTTTTACCTAATATGTCTGGAAAAGAAATAGAAGTTATAGATGGCATTAAGTATTATAGAACTAATATTAATAATAGGGTAAAAAATGAAATATCCGACCAGCAAAAAAACACTTTAAAAAGGATAAATAAATTCTTTGCAATAGGAAAATTTATTCCAAACGTGTATAGACTATGTAAAAGGGAAAAACCGGATGTTATTCACGCCCATGCAATGTTTTTTTGCGGAATACCAGCCTTAATAGTTGGGAGGATCTTAAAAATACCTGTTTTCTATGAGGTTCGATCTCTTTGGATGTTACCTAAGGACAATATTTATGGTACTTTTTCGCGTAAAATACTTGCTAAAATTGCTTTAAAGATTGAATTAATGACCATGCGATTCTCTAAAAAGGTTTTTGTTATTAATGAGAATTTAAAAGACACCTTGATTAATCTGGGAATCAGAGATGATAAATTAATTATTATTAGCAATGCTGTGAATACCTCCTTGATAGATCAAAATATAAAGAAACAAGAAAGAAGCGTAGTACGTAAAAAAACAGTTTTTGGCTACATTGGATCAATAACACATTATGAGGGGATTCCTTTTTTTATTAAAGCTTTAAAATGCTTGAAAAAGGAGCGCGATGATTTTCAAATGATCATTTATGGATCGATTAGGGATGAAAGGGAAATGAAATTGATCGAAAAGAGCATAAGCGAATTTGCTCTGGAAGAAATAGTCTTTTTTAAAGGACAGATTGCACCGTCGGAAGTTTATAGAGCCTATTCAGAAATAGATGTTATTGTAAATCCTCGATTAAAAAATAAAATTACTGATACGGTAACACCGCTAAAACCATTGGAAGCGATGGCCTATAAAAAAATATTTGTTGGTAGTGATGTAGGCGGAATTAAAGATCTTTTGAATGATAATGACGATTGTTTTTTGTTTGAATCGGAAAGTACAGAATCGCTTATAAAAATTTTAAAAGAAGTAATTGACTTAACTGATAGCCGTAAAGAAGAGATCTTAGATCGTGCACGAAAGCATATAATTGACAATAAAAGTTGGATTCAAAATGCTTATAAATATAAAAAAGTATACCTCAGTTCAATTAAAAACTAACCTTTGTGATTTTAGATGTATTTAAACATAAATTATTCTTTTCCTTTTTTAAGTATATTCGGTTTACAGGACTATCGGATAAAGAGCATTTATTAATAACATTTAATTTACTCAAAAACAGATTTGTCAAAAAAGAAGGAGTTATAAGGGAGTTTAACATTTTGAATTTTAAATCCGATGCTTATTGTGATAAGTGTTATGCATATTTTATTGCATCAATCGACATTTCTAAACGATATGGGGTTGATCTTGAAAAGAATATAGGGAATGTTGACTTGAAAAAAGAAATACTTAATCAAAACGAGCTTTTTAATTTTTGCCAAATATATTTTAGTTCTAAAAAGAACAAATCTTTTCATTGGATTGCTCAGGAGCTGGAGGAACAAATTAAAGCGTACCACTCGAAAATAGAAGTTACTTCACTCCATATTAAATTATTAAAATCAAGATTTGATTTCCATTCTGGGGCCTTAACAAAGAAAGAATTGGAATCCAAAGTCATGAAATACCTGGAAGACAAGGATTTAAGAGAACTTATGAAAAATAATTCTTTTTCACCTGAAAAACAATCAACCAGCCATGAATTGGGGTATCTTTTGAATATTTTAATGGATATTTTTGAAGAAACAAAAAGCAAACATGTTTTTCTAATTTTAGAATCGTATTTAGAAAAATTACATTTAATATTCGTCAGACATAAAGTCTTTTACTCAACTGTTTATAGAAAAGCAGATAGAATTAATATCTCAGGTATTTTTTTAATCTCAAAAGTGTTTTTGAGATACACTCTGTTAATTAAGGACTTTAGATATGCGAGTGCTGCTTTTTTTCTAATCGATATTGGAAAATATCTGCAGCTTAAGAATCATAAAAAAATGATATCTAACACTTTTCCTGTTTATAAATACGGGTCACCGTTTAAGTATCCTGCATGGACCTTATTTTATTTCGTAGAAGTTTTAGATTTGAAAATTAGTGCTAAAAACCTGTTGAAGAATGAAACTGGCGTTCGTATTTAATTATCCATTGATAGATAATGTGGATTGGAAAAAAACTGCTATTCAGAAATCTATAGATGCAGGATATAACGTTGATGTTTATTATGGAAAAACTCATTTAAGCCAATATGTAAAAGCATATTTGACTAAAAGAAAGTTCGGGAATACTTCTACGGCTTCAAATAGACTTAAAGAGAAGAAGGAAAAAAATTATTCGTTTTTTGTCAAACTGGGAATAAAGCCAGTAAAAGTTAAGGATATAAATTCTCAAAAAGCCATTGATCGGATTGCATCAAAAAATTATGATTATTTAATAATTGCTATCGATCAAATCTTATCAAAAAGATTTATTGAAGGAATAAATAGTAAGATTTTAAATATTCATTATGCTACACTTCCGGATATCAAAGGAGTAAATGCAATAGAATGGAATTATTTGGTAAATGGAAAATGTGAATTGACTTTGCACTATATTGATGCTGGAATTGATACAGGTGGAATAATTAGAAAAGAAGAGATTCCCTATGACAAGGAAGATAGTTTTTACATGATGAGAGAAAAACTTCAAAAAAAGATCCCTTCCACCCTTCTGGATTTCTTGCAAAGTTCTAAAGAAAACGTTTTTGAAAATAAAGGAGGGTTATTATATACATATATGCATAAGGAAATTCAGGAAATTATTACCAAAACGCTTTGAAGATACTTATTACTTTAGATTACGAACTTTTTTTTGGTGAGTCCGGTACCCCGGAAAAATGTATCATTGAACCGACAAAACACTTGGTTAATATTGCGAACAAATATAATTTCAAGTGTGTTTTTTTCGTAGACGCAGGATATTTGGTTAAACTGAAGAAAGAATATCTAAGGTTTCCGAAGTTGAGAGAAGATTATGAATTGGTTGCTTCTCAAATTAAGGAATTGTCAGATTCTGGACATGAAATACAATTGCATATTCACCCTCATTGGGAAGATTCTTTTTATGATGGTAATAGATGGATCTTTAATTTAAATCGATTTAGGCTTAGTGACTTTGAACACCAGGACATTGATAGAATTGTATACGAATATAAAAGCGAATTAGAAGAACTCTCCGGGAAAAAGGTATTTGCTTATCGAGCGGGAGGGTGGTGTATTCAGCCGTTTAATAAAACAAAAGATGTTTTTATTAAAAATGGGATTTCAATGGATAGTACGGTCTTTTTCAATGGCAGTAATTCCACGAAAACGCAGTGGTTTGATTTCACAAAAGCACCCAATAAGTCTTTTTGGAAATTTGATACCGATCCATGTATTGAAAACGACAAGGGATATTTTACTGAGATTCCGATTTCATCCGTTAAAGTCTCACCTGTATTTTATTGGAAGTTTATTTTCTTAAAATTTTTCGGTAAGGATAAATATAAGAGTTATGGGGATGGCTCTTCCAGCGGGATGTCAAAACTTCAAATTATTAAAATGCTTTTACTGCCCTCTTATTCTGTAGTATCTATGGATGGATTTAAGGCAAGCCTCCTTAAAAGAGCGTTATCTGAAAGGAAAAAAAATAGTGAAAATGATAATTTTGTGGTGATTGGTCACCCTAAAGCTTTTTCCAAGTACTCACTTAACGAGTTTGATGACTTTTTGGCAAGTGCTTTGTCCAAAGAAAATTCAATAATTACGTATAAAAACATTTTAGATAGAGATAAATGAAGACCCCTCCTTTTACATACATAAACAAAAAGAGAACATATGCCTTCAAGTCGAAAGAGGATTTTTTGAATGCAATTGAAAATGAAAAAAAGATTTTGGTTGCGCTTAATGCAGAAAAGTTAAATAAATCCAACATAGAATTGGATCAAATCATAAATGACAATATAGGATATCCTGACGGAGTGGGAGCGGTATGGGCACTTAGCAGAAAAGGTTTGGATTCTGTGAAAATCGCAGGAGCTGAATTTTGGCTGGATATAATAGAAAGATACCAGCAAACCAAGACCTTTTACTTTGTAGGGGGAAGTCAGGAAGTGATTGAGAATACCATTTTAAAACTGAAGCAAAACTTCCATGACATCCATATAAAAGGGTTTAGAAACGGATTTTTGGGGAAAGGAGATAAGGAAATATTAATAAATGAAATCAAAAAATGCAATCCTGATGTTATATTTGTTGCACAAGGAACACCTAAGCAGGAGTTTTTGATGAATGAATTAAACAAGGAACACCAGGCATTATATATGGGTTTAGGAGGTAGTTTTGATGTATATACTGGCTTAAAAAAAAGAGCCCCTAAATTATTTATCAAACTGGGACTCGAATGGTTTTACAGATTATTAATTGAACCTACAAGATGGAGAAGGCAACTAACTTATTTTAATTTTGCCGTTAAAGTAATTACCAATAGAATTTAAAATGAAGATAACCCTACTTACTCAGGACGAGCCGTTCTATTTAGCAGAAAATATAGATTATTTAGCGAACAATCTCCCTGATGATGTTGAAATCGTTTCTGCTGTACTTTTCAATGCCTCCCCATTTGGCAAAAAAGAAACGTTTTATCAAAAAGCTAAGAAAACCTTGTCTATTTTTGGCTTGAAGTTTTTTGTTTTTTATTCTTTCAGATTTTTAATCAGAAAACTGCAGCCAGGTAAAAAGGTTCCAAGAATTCTCAAAAAAAATAATATTACCGAAATAAGACTGGAAAAATCGATTAATCATAGAGATTCGTTAGATAAAATAAAATCGTATGATCCGGACTTACTTATTTCTATAGCAGGAAACCAAATTTTTAAATCACAATTAATTAATCTGGCTCCTAAAGGATGCTTAAATTTGCATACTGCACTATTACCAAAGTACAGGGGTTTGATGCCAAGTTTTTGGGTAATGAAGAACAACGAGGTAAAAACCGGAGTTAGTGTTTTCTTTGTTGATGAAGGAATAGACAGTGGTCCAATATTGGTTCAGAAGGAAATGGCAATTGGAAATAGAACGCAGGAACAGCTTATTAAAGACTCTAAACAGTTGGGAATGGATGCTATTATTGAAGCTATAAAAAAAATAAAACACGGAGATTATAAACTAATCCCGAATATTGATGCCGAAAAGACGTATTTTTCTTTTCCAACTAAAGAAGATGTTCGGGATTTCAAGCTTAAAGGGAAAAGATTTTTTTGATGAACATCCTAACATTTGATATAGAAGAATGGTTCCATATATTGGATAATAACTCTACAAAAACAGAGAAGGAGTGGGGGAATTACGAGTCCAGAATACATGAAAATATGGATCGAATTTTTAGTGTTCTTGAAAAGAATAACATAAAAGCTACTTTTTTTTGCCTGGGTTGGATTGCCCAAAAATACCCCGATATAATTAAGAGAATTAATGAGTTGGGATATGAAATAGGAACACATTCTCACATGCATCAGTTGGCATATGAAATGAAGCCGGATGAATATAGAGAAGATCTTAGAATTTCAATAGATACTCTGGAACAAATTATAGGGGAAAAGATTAAATCGTATAGAGCTCCGGGCTTTTCTATTACAAGAGAGAACTTATGGGCTTTTGAAATATTGGCAGAAATGGGAATTGAAAATGATTCTTCAATTTTCCCAGCTAACAGAGCGCATGGAGGAATCCCGCAATTTCAACAGGACAGTCCATGTATAATTTCTTATCGTGGAATTGAATTAAAAGAGTTTCCCATTAACACGTATAGTTTATTTGGCAAGAATTTAATATTTTCTGGAGGAGGGTATTTCAGATTATTACCTTACAGACTTGTTCATTATATGGCAAAGCAATCACCTTATATGATGACGTATTTTCATCCCAGAGATTTTGATCCCGGCCAACCGGTTATTAAAGAACTCAGTGCGTTCAGAAAATTCAAATCCTACTATGGTCTTGGAGGGAGTTTTTCTAAACTTGAGAAATTTATTAAAGATTATAGTTTTGTCGATCTGAAAACATATAGTGAAGAGATTAATTGGAATGAAGTAACAAAAGTGGGGCTTGACTGAGAAATTAATAAAAAAGTCAGTACTTTTAAATGTATAAAATGGTGGTTCTGGAATTTTCTTTTTTAACATCGGCAATATTATTTTTTATAGGAGCTTTTCTTATAACTTATTTTACCATTCCTAAAATTATCGGAGTAGTAGAGTATAAGAGCCTTATGGATAATCCTAACGCTCGAAGCTCACATCAGAAAAGAACGCCGACCCTGGGAGGAATATCCTTTTTTTACACCCTGATATTTGCACTCTTCTTTTTGAAAAGCTGGGACAACTATGACGAAGCTATTTATTTTATTCCGGGCCTGACCATTCTTTTTATAGTGGGCTTAAAAGATGATCTCGTAGTTCTATCTCCCTATACCAAATTGGCTGCCCAAATTTTGGCTATAGTGTTCATATTAATGAATGACAGTTTCAGGATCCATTCCTTAAACGGTTTTTTAGGGATCTATGAGATCCCTTCCTATATATATTACACGGTAGGAGCATTTATGATGCTCACCATCATTAATGCTTATAACCTTATTGATGGGATAGACGGACTGGCTGCCGTAGTCGGGACAGTCATCCTTATTCTGTATACGACCATTTTTTACGTTACCAAGGAATATTTTTACGCTCTTGTATGTCTGACATTGAATGGTAGCCTGATGGCATTCTTAGGCTATAACTTCTCCTCCACCAAAAAGATCTTTATGGGAGACACCGGTTCACTTATTGTGGGCTTTATTATAAGTGTCCTCACCTTAAAATTCTTAGCTCTTAAACCTTCAGTTTATAATGAACTACCTTTTTTATTGGAAAATGCACCAATAATAGCAATAAGTATCCTGATAGTTCCGCTTTTTGATACTGCCAGGGTATTTACCATAAGACTGGCCAATAAGAGAGGGCCGTTTTCACCGGACAGGAATCACACTCATCATATTTTAATAGATTATTGGGGTCTTACCCATAAGCAGGCAAGCCTGATCATCGGGTCGTTTAATTTTATCTTTGTGGTATTCTTTATTTTGTTGGCGAGTACTTCTACGGATGTGATCCTGGTGGCGTTTCTAATGATCTCTTTTATTATTCTGGGCTATATTTTTTACCGTTTCGATTACAGCTTTTCCAACCTTAAGCGGAAAATAAAAATGAAGAAGAAGGTAGATAATATCAAAGACAAGGTAATAGATAGGGGCACTGCAAAACACAAAATAGAATAACCAATGAAAAGAGTTCTGATCACGGGAGCAGCTGGATTTTTAGGATCACATTTATGCGATCGCTTTATAAAAGAAGGCTTTTATGTTATAGGAATGGATAACCTGATTACAGGTGATCAGAAAAATATAGAACATCTTTTTAAACTTGAAAACTTCGAGTTCTATCATCACGATGTTACCAAGTTTGTTCATGTTCCGGGAAAACTGGACTATATTTTACACTTCGCTTCACCGGCCAGTCCGATAGATTACCTTAAGATCCCGATCCAGACCCTTAAGGTGGGTGCCCTGGGAACACATAACTTGTTAGGATTGGCAAAAGAAAAGAATGCCAGGATATTGATTGCCTCTACATCTGAAGTATACGGAGATCCGTTGGTTCACCCCCAATCGGAAGACTATTATGGGAATGTGAGCACCATTGGTCCGAGAGGAGTATATGATGAGGCCAAGCGATTTATGGAATCTATTACAATGGCCTATCACAGATTTCACGGTTTGGAAACAAGAATAGCCCGTATTTTTAATACTTACGGTCCGAGAATGCGTTTAAACGACGGAAGAGTAATACCTGCTTTTATCGGACAGGCACTTCGAGGGGAAGATCTTACGGTTTTTGGTGATGGTTCTCAAACCAGGTCCTTTTGTTATGTCGACGATCAGATAGAAGGGATTTTCAGATTGTTGATGAGTGATTATGTGGAGCCGGTTAACATCGGAAACCCGGAGGAGATCACTATTCTGGATTTTGCGGAGGAGATTATCAGGCTGACACAAACAGATCAGAAAATAGTATTTAAACCCCTTCCGGTGGATGACCCTATGCAAAGACAACCGGATATTTCCAGGGCAATAGAGGTTCTCAACTGGAGCCCGAAAGTAGAAAGGGCAGAAGGGATGAAGATCACGTATGAATATTTTAAATCGCTTGATAAAAGCGAATTGCTAAAAAAAGAACACAAAGATTTCTCGGTTTATAATACTAGATAGCGAATAAGCTGAAGAATTATCCATAAGACCATTTTTTAAACACCTTTTTGCCTTTGGTTTCTATAGTTACTCCCACATATAATTCAGAAAAATATCTTGCGGAGACTATAGCATCCGTAATTTCACAAACCTATCAGGATTGGGAACTCCTTTTAATAGACGATGCTTCTTCAGATAATACCCTGAATATGATCAGGGAATTTGCAGATAAGGACAAGAGGATACGTTTTTTTCAACTGACGGAGAATTCCGGAGCGGGAATAGCCCGAAATAAGGGCATAGAGATGGCTCAGGGCAACTTTGTGGCATTTCTGGATGCCGATGACCTCTGGAAGCCTGAAAAGCTGGAAAAACAGCTTAAATTCATGGAAGAGAAAGATGCCGATGTGTGCTTTACTGCCTACGAATTGATAAACGAAGAAGGACAGGCACTGAACAGGTTGGTTACGGTCCTTTCAGAAGTAGATAAAAACAAGATCCTTAAAGCCAATTATATCGGGAATTCCACCGGGATCTACAATGCGGAGAAACTGGGTAAAATTTATATGCCACCCATCCGCAAAAGACAGGACTGGGCCTTGTGGTTAAGGTGTATCGAAAAAGCAGGATCTGCTTATGGATTACAGGAAAATCTGGCCGGTTACCGGGTGAGAAAAAATTCGGTTTCTTCCAACAAGATCAATTTGCTTAAATATAATTATATTTTTTACCGAAAGGCATGTAACTTTGGGGCTTTCAAATCGGGAGTATATTTATTGAGATTCCTTTTTGAACAGTTTTTTGTTAAATCAAGACTCATTACAACACACACAACATGAATATTTTAATTCTCGGATCGGGAGGTAGAGAACACGCGTTAAGCTGGAAGATCGCGCAAAGCCCTAAAACAGATAAACTTTTTGTTGCTCCGGGCAACGCAGGTACTTCGGCTATTGCTACCAATGTAGATATAAAAGTAACAGATTTTAAAGCAGTGGAAGAACTGGTTCTTTCCGAGAATATTTCAATGGTTGTTGTAGGGCCGGAAGATCCTCTGGTATCCGGAATTCACGATTATTTCCTGGCATCGCCTAACCTTAAGCATATTCCTGTTATAGGACCGCAAAAAGAAGGAGCAAGACTGGAAGGAAGTAAGGAGTTTGCCAAGGAATTTATGTCCAGGCACCATATCCCCACTGCAGCCTATAAAAGCTTTACGAAAGAGAACCTGGAAGAAGGTTATGAATTCCTTGAATCCCTGAAACCTCCCTATGTACTTAAGGCCGATGGCCTGGCAGCAGGAAAAGGCGTACTGATCCTGAATGATCTTCAGGAAGCGAAAGAAGAACTTTCCAGGATGCTGGTCGATTCTAAATTCGGGGCGGCAAGCGCTAAAGTAGTTATCGAAGAATTTCTATCGGGTATAGAACTCAGCTGTTTTGTTCTTACCGACGGTGAGGGCTATCTCTTGTTACCTACTGCAAAAGACTATAAGCGTATTGGAGAAGGTGATACCGGACTTAATACCGGCGGAATGGGAGCAGTATCTCCGGTACCTTTTGCCGATGAGGCTTTTATGTCCAAAATTGAAGAGCGTATTGTAAAACCAACGGTTCTCGGACTCCAAAAAGACAATATCCCGTATAAGGGCTTTATTTTTATCGGACTTATTAAAGTAAATGACGACCCTTATGTCATAGAATACAATGTGCGTATGGGAGATCCGGAAACGGAAGTAGTGATCCCGAGGGTTGAAACAGACCTTGTAGAATTGCTTCAGGCGGTGGCTGAAGGAAAACTGGATAAGGCCGATATTAAGGTTGACTCAAGAGCGGCAACTACGATAATGCTGGTTTCGGGAGGATACCCCGAAGCTTACGAAAAAGGAAAAGCCATTAGTGGGATAGAAAAGGTGAAGGACTCTATTGTTTTCCATGCAGGGACAAAGCTTCAGGATGAGCAGGTTGTTACCAGCGGTGGAAGGGTAATTGCGGTTACCTCCTATGGTGAAACCTACAAAGAGGCCATAAAAAAATCTTATCAAAACATAGAAAACCTAAGCTTTGATAAGATGTATTATCGTAAAGATATCGGATTCGATCTATAGATAAGTATGCGCAGTGATGCTCTTATCTTCTTCGTTGTTATCGTTAAAAAGCTTCAGCTTGTTGATCCAGTATACCATTGCAACAAACCCGATGATCGTGAAGATCCAGTTTACAGTATTGGAAGCCCACCAGTTGTCCATAAAACGAAACCAATCTAATGGAGCGAAGAGTACATCTACAAATAAACTTTCTATTGCCTTAAAAAAATCTTTCATCAGTAAAAGTTGTATTATATTTACTCTGCAAAAATATAAAAACGCATTATGATATCAAGCATTTTTGGAAAAACTAAACCCATTAATTTTGTTTTTGTCATTGCGTACCTCTTTATATTTTTCCTGATCTCCCTTTTTTTCTATTCGGATGAAGAGATAACACTCGTTTATTTTCTCCCGAAACTACTGGCTTTTGGGATATTGGTATTCTCTGTTTTTCTTATAGATTTTATCGCAAAAAAGAATAGTTTATCCCAGAATAACTCTTATATAATCCTGGTTTTTGCGCTTACGCTAAGCCTTTTTCCTCAGATATTCCTTGATGTGGAAAGTATTTTTGCAAACTGCCTTATTCTTCTGGCTGTGCGTAAATGCATCAGCTTAAAATCGCAGGTGGGAATTAAAAGAAAAATTTTCGATGCTACCTTCTGGATCGGTGTGGCAACTTTATTTTTTAACTGGTCGGCTCTGGTATTGATCCTGGTCTACATTGCTATTGTGGTATATGCTTTTAAAGATGTTAAGAACTGGTTGATCCCGCTGGTTGCACTTCTTGCGATAGCTATTCTGATATTCACCTATTTGTTTATGTATGACAATCTAAGCCTGTTTGAGGAAATGTTGAGTTTTGATATTCTCTTCAGCCTACTGGACAATAAGGATATTAAATACCTGCTTCCTTTTATTTTTATCATGATCATTGGCTTTATTTCCCTGGTGGCTTTTATTTCCAAACTGGCAGCCAAGACCTCTAAAACACAAGCCTCCCTCTTAATGGTAACGGCCTTATTATTTATCGGGATCTCTATTGTACTTCTGTCAGGAAACAGGAATGGTGGTGAATTTATATTTATTGCTTTTCCGCTGGCAGTCGTCATTACCAACTACCTGGAAATTATTTCCCGGGATTGGCTTAAAAACACTATTATCGGTGTTTTCCTGTTGCTTCCCTTGCTGTTATTAGTTCTGTAATTTTGTTCCGTAAGCCAGGTCGCCTGCATCTCCAAGCCCCGGAATAATATAGCCTTTATTATTCAGGCGTTCGTCTATGGCGGCTACCCACAGATGGGTGTCTTTAGGAAGGTTTTTCTCTAGGTAGGCAATACCTTCCGGAGCGGCAATGGTACTTAGAAGATGAACTTCCTTTGGTTTTCCCATGGGCTTCAGCGCATCATAAACAGACAGAAAAGATTGTCCGGTAGCCAGCATCGGATCTGCCAGCAGAACGGTTTTCCCTTCCAGCGAAGGGGACGCCAGATATTCAACAACGATCTCAAATTCAGTTTCGCTATGGTGATGGCGGTAAGCCGAGATAAAGCAATTGTCCGATCCATCAAAATAGTTCAGCAAGCCGTGATGCAGAGAAAGGCCCGCCCTGAGAATAGAACAGATAACAATGTCGTTAGAAATAAAGGAAGAAGCTTTCTCTCCTAAGGGAGTGGAGACGTTACGCGATTCATAGTTCAGTGTCTTACTGAGTTCATACGACATTATTTCACCTATACGTTCCATGTTTTTTCTGAACCGCATCCTGTCTTTCTGAACATTGATATCGCGTATTTCGGCTATAAAATGATTTAAAACAGAATTTTTTTCTCCTAAATGATGAATATGCATACCATTGGAAGTTATGATTGATTGCTTAGTTCAAAAGTAATTAATTAAAAGTATATTTGTAATCAGAAAAAATGAAGCAGATGTTTAGCAAACTTGCCTATAGTATTTTTGAAGAAAGTATCGAGAAATACCATATAAAAGACGATGTTTATCAGTCTTTTGAAAACCCGTATTCCAAAGAAAAGATAGAACATCTTCTTTACAGGAAAAACTGGATAGACACGGTTCAGTGGCATTATGAGGATATTATCAGGGACCCGGATATCGATCCGGTGGCTGCTCTTGATCTGAAAAGAAAAATAGATGCCTCTAACCAGGACCGCACAGATACGGTAGAGTATATAGACAGTTACTTTCTGGACAAATACAGTAATGTGGAGGTGAAGGAAGCTGCGAGCATAAATTCGGAGAGTCCGGCATGGGCTCTTGATCGCTTATCAATTCTCGCCCTGAAGATCTATCATATGAAAGAAGAGGTAGATAGAACAGATGCTTCCGAGGCGCATAGAACAGCATGCCAGAATAAGCTGAATGTACTCCTGGAGCAGCGAAAAGATCTGTCTACCGCCATAGATCAGCTTTTAGCAGATATAGAAACCGGAAACAAATACATGAAAGTGTACAAGCAGATGAAGATGTACAATGATGAGGAGCTGAATCCGGTACTTCGCGCCCAGAAATAAAGGATTATCCAAGGGTTACATGCCTAAAACCATAAAACATATTCTTGTTATCCGGCTTTCCGCTATGGGGGATATAGCAATGACTGTGCCCGTACTCAAAGCTTTTGCGCATCAATATCCTCAGATAAAAATAACCGTACTCTCCAGGGCATTTTTCCGCCCGCTTTTTGAAGATATTCCCAATGTCGATTTTTTTGAGGCAGATGTTAAGGAAAGACATAACGGGGTATTCGGACTCTATCGATTGTTTAAAGAACTCCGTGAACTCAAGCTCGATGCCGTAGCAGATCTGCACAATGTTTTGCGAAGCAATATATTAAAGCAATACTTTAAGTCAAATACTGTAAAGTTCATACAGATAGACAAAGGGCGTGCAGAAAAAAAAGCACTGACCAGAGAAAAAGACAAAAAGTTCAAAGCCCTTAAAAGCACCCATGAGCGCTATGCAGATGTTTTTAAGAAACTGGGCTTTCCCCTGAATTTGAGGGATGCACAATTAAGCTCCAAAAAAGAACTCAATTCCAGGATCAATGAAATTATAGGAGCTGATACCCGGAAATGGATCGGAATAGCTCCCTTTGCGGCTTTTGAAGGAAAAATGTACCCCCTGGATCTTATGGAGGAAGTAATAAATACGCTGGATCTTAATGGAAAATATAAGATCATTCTGTTTGGAGGAGGAGACAGGGAGGAAAGACTTCTAAATAAAATGGAAGCAGAATACAGGAATGCGGTAAGTGTAGTTGGAAAACTTTCATTTGAAGAAGAACTCCAACTCATATCCAACCTGGACCTTATGGTTTCCATGGACAGTGGAAATGCGCATCTGGCGGCTATGTTCGGCGTAAAAACGGTTACACTCTGGGGGGTTACCCATCCCCATGCAGGTTTTTATCCTTTTGGGCAGAACGAGAATAATGCCCTCCTGTCCGATCGTGAAAAATACCCTCTAATACCAACTTCGGTATACGGAAATCGCTTCCCCAAAGGATATGAGGATGTTATGAGAACGATACACCCGGAGGCTGTGGTTGCTAAAGTTGAGGAGCTGGCCTAAACGTCGTCGTAATCTATCGTAATAGAATCGGTTACTGCATGTGACTGACAGGTCAGGATAAGCCCTTCGGCAACTTCTCCGTCGGTAAGGATCTGATTTTTTACCATTTCTGCCTTCCCTTCTGTTACCCTGGCGATACAACTACTGCAAATCCCTCCCTGACAGGAATAAGGAGCATCTATTTTCTCGGCCAGTACAGCATCCAGAATACGGTCTGACTTCTTCATTTCAAAAGAAATCTCCTCGTCATCTACAATAACCTTGATACTGGTAGCCCCCTCCGTAGAAACAGCAGGAGCCGGTTCGTCAGCCGAACTGGTAAAAAGCTCAAATTTAATGCGGTCCTCGTCAATTCCGTTTTCCTTAAGATTTTCGGAAACTGTCTGGATCATCTCTTCGGGTCCACAGAGATAAAAGGTATCGAAGGCCTGATCTTTGTGTTTGTTTTTGGTGATGTAATTTACCGTAGAACGTTCAATTCTCCCGAAAAGAGAATTTTCCTTTTGTTCCTGACTGTATACAAAATAAACATTCAATCGATCCGGATACTGTTCGGTTAAAGCAACGATTTCGTTGTGGAACATGGTTTCCGAAACACTCTTGTTTCCGTAAACCAATACGAAATTGCTATTAGGCTCCTCCTCCAGAAGGGTTTTCATGATGCTCATTACGGGGGTTATTCCGCTCCCGGCGGCAAATGCTGCAATATTCCTTGAGGCTGAAGGGTTCGGCTTTAAGGTAAAAGCACCTTCCGGCGAATGCACTTCCAGGGTATCCCCTTCTTTTAATTCGTCGTTTGCATAGCTTGAAAAGCGCCCGTCGGTTACTTTTTTGATCCCGATCTGCAATTCTCCACTTCCCGAGGTACTGCAAATAGAATAAGCTCTCCTTAACTCAGATCCGTTAAGTGTCTTTTTTAGGGTAATATATTGCCCTGCCTGAAAAACAAATTCGTTTTTAAGTTCCTGAGGAATATCAAAGGAAACTGTAACAGAACTGGGTGTATTTTGAGTTGTATTTTTAACTTTCAGTGAATGAAATTGTGGCATAATGCAAATTTTTGCCAAAAATAATCATTGAGAATACTTTTTTAATGGTCATTGGGAAAAATTTATACCTAAGATTTTTATGCATAAGAAATTTATGTATATTTAGATCCTGAAAAAATGAATTATGGGGAATTCGAAATTATATAAAGGCAGCCTGAATACAATTATCCTCAAATTACTGGATGAGAATGGAAAAATGTACGGTTATGAGATTACTCAGAAGGTAAAGGCGCTTTCCGGAGGAGACCTCAATATTACCGAAGGGGCATTGTATCCTGCTTTGCATAAACTGGAAGCCGAAGGTTTGCTGGAGGTTGAGGTGGCAAAGGTGGACAACCGCCTGAGAAAGTACTATAAGCTTACGGAGAGTGGTGAAAAGGAAACGGTGAACCGCCTGGCAGAGCTCGAAGACTTTATTCGAAGCATGCAAAAACTGGTAAACCCGAACTGGAGTATCGATTAATCTAAAAAACCATTAAACAAAACTTGCCTGAATGGAACTTACCAAAGACGGCCTGAAAAGCTTTAACCATTTAATATGAAAGAATTAAAACCGGAACAGATAGAGCATCTTTTTGCTTTTACCAGAAAACACTTTGTAGAATATTACGACCTGCAATTGGAATTGGTAGACCATTTGGCAAGCGGAATACAGGCACAATGGGAAACCGATCCGGAACTTCCTTTTGAAAAAGCCCTTCAGGCAGAGTTTAAAAAGTTCGGGGTTTTTGGTTTTGCCGATGTTATTGGAAAAAGACAGAAGGCAATGAACAAAAGATACTGGGGTATTATCTGGAAATTTGTCAGGGAGTGGTTTATTCCTTTCAAATTGTTCCTTACGGTACTCTTGTTCGTATTGTTTTATCAACTCCTGAGTTCCGATTATGGGGAGCTTTTCTTCGAAATAACCGCTATTCTGATCGTAGCCCTGACCCTGGGCGGTTTTTTCTACAATTACAGGAAATTTAAGAGACAAGGTGGCGGCAAAAGAAAAAAATGGATGCTGGAAGAGATCATTTTTAATACGGGGGGCTTTGTGTCCTATTCAATCCTTCCGGTACAGATCTTTCACTTTTTAGCAAATGATAATACGGCGCTTTTTGCAAACAGCTGGAGCCTGGGACTTGCATCTTTTACCCTGGTAATTCTCTTATTACTGGCGTATATTATTTTTCTGCATATTCCCAAAAGGGCAGAAGAACTGCTGATGGAAACCTATCCTGAATACAAATTGAGTAAGATGATGTAACAAAAAATAACATCTGCATACTAATCTTTCGAAAATCAACTACTACTAACTATGTTAAAGCACTTTATTTCACTTCAGTGGAAATCTTTTTTCAGGTCCGCTTCTTTCCAGACCAATGTAGCGCTTAAAATTCTGATGGCTTTCGGGGCATTGTATTTTATTCTCGTTTTCGTGGCCCTGGGAGCAGGATCTTATTATCTTATCGAAGATAGTTTAAAGGTAAAACCTTTCGATCTTATTAACCGATTCCTTATCTACTGGGTTGTATTCGATCTGGTGATCAGGTATTTTATGCAAAAAATGCCGGTGGTAAATATCAAACCTTTATTGTATTTGCCGTTTAAAAAAGGGAACATTGTAAATTTTACGCTGGGTAAAACCGTACTTTCCTTTTTTAATATTATTCACGCCTTTTTCTTTTTACCCTTTTCTGTGGTATTAGTGATAGAAGGCTTTCCGGTCTTGAATGTTGTTAGCTGGCATCTGGCCATTTTTGCACTTATTTATGCCAATAACTTTATTAATATCCTTGTCAATAACAGAGATGTACTATTTTACAGTATTGTCGGGATACTGGTTATTCTGGGAGGGTTACAGTACTACGGATACTTTGATGTAACCGATTATACGGCACCCTTTTTCAACCTGATGTACGAACAACCTGTATTTGCTGTTCTGCCATGGGTATTTCTGATAGCCTTGTATTTTATATCCTTTAACTACTTTAAAAAACATCTCTACCTGGATGCAGGCCTGTCTACCAAGCAATCAGAAGCCAAAACGGAAGATCTTGACTGGCTGAACAGATTCGGGAACCTGGCTGTTTTCCTTAAGAACGACATTAAACTCATTAAAAGAAATAAGCGTTCCAGAACCACGGTAATTATGAGTGTATTGTTCCTCTTTTACGGACTGTTGTTTTTTACCGATTCTATCGAAGCTTATGATGCACCGGTATGGAAGGTCTTTGCAGGGATCTTTGTCTCCGGAGGATTCCTCTTTACATTCGGGCAGTTTGTGCCCAGCTGGGATAGCGCCTATTACCCGCTTATGATGAGTCAGAATATCAGGTACAAGGAATACCTGGACTCTAAATGGTATCTTATAATCATGGCAACCATTGCCAGTACGATAATTTCAAGCTTTTACATTTACTTCGGATGGGAAGCATATGTAGCTATTTTGGTGGGAGCCATATACAATATAGGAGTGAACTCTTACCTGGTGTTGTGGGGAGGAGCCTATATTAAAACCCCTATCGATCTGACGACCAATAAAAAAGCTTTTGGGGACAGTCAGGCGTTTAATGTAAAAACGCTTATCCTTACCCTGCCAAAACTGGGCTTACCATTGGTAGTTTATGCTATAGGGCATTATACGATAAACAGTACTGCAGGATTTATCCTTGTAGCCTTGACAGGAGTACTAGGGTTTGCATTCAAGAATATCGTATTCAACAAAATAGAAAGCATCTACAAACAGGAAAAATATAAAACCATAGCCGCCTACAAACAAAAAAATTAAGAAAATGATCGCAGTAAATAATCTTTCAAAAAAATACGGAAGTAATAAAGTTTTAGATATAGCAGAATTAGATATCCCAAAGGGAGAAAGCTTTGGGCTTGTCGGGAATAACGGAGCAGGAAAGACCACGTTCTTCAGCCTTTTACTAGACCTTATTCGTCCTACTACGGGGAATATAAAGAACAACGAGATTGTAGTAAATGAGAGCGAGGATTGGAAACCGCATACTTCTGCCTTTATTGATGAGAGCTTCCTGATCGGATATCTCACTCCCGAAGAGTACTTCTATTTTATCGGAGAGCTTCGCGGAAGGAACAAAGCCGATGTGGATGCACTTTTATCTAAGTTCGAGGACTTCTTTCACGGAGAGATCCTGGGGCAGAAAAAATACTTAAGAGACCTTTCTAAAGGAAACCAGAAAAAAGCAGGGATCGTAGCTTCCTTTATCGGAGACCCCGAGCTTATTATTCTGGATGAACCCTTTGCCAATTTAGATCCTACCACGCAAATCAGGCTAAAACAGATCATCAAGGAACTGGCCAGAGATAAGGACGTTACCGTTCTGGTATCCAGTCACGACCTGAGTCATGTTACCGAAGTTTGTGAGCGTATTGTGGTACTGAATAAAGGGGAAATAGTAAGAGATATTCGGACATCCCAGGAAACCTTACAGGAACTGGAAACCTTTTTCGCCGGATAATTAAACAAACCATGTTTTTAAAGCCCGTTTTTTCGGGCTTTTTTTAGTTTTACTCAAAAAGAAATGTATTTTTACCACTTTATATACTAAAGTATAAAGTTTTAAGTTGTAGAACATACAAACCCAATCTTTTGAAAAAGTTTAACTACATATTTTTTGGTTGCTTATCTGTTTTTATTCTTGGCTGTTCTACCAAAAAAGATGCCTTCGTTAACAGGAACTGGCATGCTCTGAACACCAAATACAATGTATTATATAACGGAAGTGTTGCTTTTGAAGAAGGAAAGAAGGAACTGGATGCAACCTATGAAGATAATTATTGGGAAACCCTCCCGGTAGAGCGTCTCAAGATCAAGGAGCAGATCATCGTTCCCGGAGAAGCTCAGAATCCGAATTTTGAAAGAGCGGAGGAGAAAGCCGCCAAGGCCATTCAGAAACATGCAATGAATATTCAGGGAAGGGAAAGAAACCCTCAAACTGATGAAGCTTTCCTGCTTCTGGGAAAAGCGCGCTACTTCGATCAGCGTTTTGTTCCGGCTCTTGAAGCTTTTAATTATGTTCTCTACAAATATCCGGACAGCGATAAGATAGGCGAAGCCAAAGTGTGGAGAGAAAAGGTGAATATCCGCCTGGAAAACGAAGAACTCGCACTGAAAAACCTCAAGAGACTTTTAAGACAGGAAAAATTAAGCGATCAGACCTATGCCGATGCTACCGCTATGATGGGGCAGGCTTATATAAACCTTCAGCATAAAGACAGTGCTATAACTCAGTTGAAGATCGCATCCGCATATACCAGAAACAATGAAGAAAGAGGACGCTACTACTACATTATAGGTCAGTTGTATAACGACCTGGGTTATAAGGATAGTGCCAATATTGCTTTTAATAAGATTATCGACCTCAACAGGAAATCCCCGCGTGTTTATATGATAAATGCGTATATAGAACAGATAAAGAATTTCGATCCGGAGATCGGCGACAAGGAACTGCTCTATGAAACTCTGTTAGACTTAGAAGAGAACAGGGAGAACAGACCGTTCCTGGATAAGATATACCGTCAGCTGGCGCTTTTTCACCTGGAAGGCGATTCTATAGATCTGGCTGTAGACTACTTTAACAAGTCTCTCAGAAAAGTATCGAAAGACCGCACCCTGAGATCATTGAACTACGAAGATGTTGCAGAGATAAACTTCAATGCGGCCAATTACAAAGAGGCCGGTGCCTATTACGACAGCACACTGACCAACCTGACGAAAGACAGCAGAAGATACAGAAGTATAAAAAGAAAAAGAGACAACCTGGAAGACGTGATCAAATACGAGGATGTTGTTCACAGAAATGACAGTGTCCTGTATGTAACTTCTCTTTCCGAAGCAGAGCAAACGGCCTATTACCAGAAAGTGATTGATGATATCAAGGCTAAGGAAGCTGCGGAAGAAGAATTAAAGGAACAGAAAAAACAACTTGGAATAGCCGGAGGTTTCGGAAACCAGGCTAACCTAAGTGGTTCCGACGGAGATAAATTCTATTTCTACAATGTGGTAGCCGTTGGATACGGTAAAAACGAATTCAGAAAGGTATGGGGTAATCGCGAGCTGGAAGATAACTGGAGACTCGGAGATAAGACCCTGAGTACACCTGTTCCTCAGTCCAATCAGTATGGAGAGATCCCGGGAGTGGTTACCGAAGACATCTATAGTGTAGATACTTATCTGAATCAGTTACCCAGGGATCCGGTACAACTGGATAGTATTAAAAAAGAAAGGGATTTTGCCAATTATCAACTGGGACTTATCTATAAGGAAAAGTTTAAAGATTACGATTTAGCCGCAGAAAAACTGGAAGCGGTTTTAAAGCAACAACCGGAAGAGAAACTTATTATTCCTTCAAAATACAATCTGTATAAGATCTATGAGCTTACCGGAAATGAAACGAAAGCCTTTAGTGTAAAGGAAGATATTATCTCCAATCATTCCGCATCCCGCTATGCCGAAATATTGAGAAACCCACAGGCTGTTCTGGAAGCAGACAGTGATAGCCCGGACGCTCTGTATACTAAATTATATCAGACGTTCGAACAGCAGGGATACGAAGAGGTAATAGAGAGCTCTGAAGAGTATATAAAAGCTTTTAACGGAGAAGAAATAGCCAGCAGGTTCGAATTGCTTAAAGCCAATGCACTGGGAAGGCTGGAAGGATTAAAAGCCTTTAAGGAAGCCTTGAACTATGTAGCGCTTAATTATCCGAATGATGTTGCCGGGAAGGAAGCACAGCGCATCCTGGATCAGTCGGTTAAAAAACTGGAGCCTAAAGTTTTTAGAGACTCTCTGTCGAGAGAAAAATGGAAATTGGTATTCCCTTTCCGGAAGAAAGATACAGCTTCGATAAACAAGCTGTATAAAACGGTCGATAAAGCATTGACAGACCTCAGATATGATGAGCTTTCACTATCGAAGGATGTCTACAACAAAGAGCAATTATTCGTGGTTGTTCACGGGCTGTTAACCAAAGACAGAGCTCTTGGTTTTGCCGAGTTGTTAAAAATAAATAAAGACTATAAAATTGATAATGAGAATTTTGTAATTTTGTCGCCCAACTATAGGATCGTTCAAATCCACAAAAACCTTGAAGAATATTTAAACAGTAATAACTCCCTTAAACCCTAATGCTATGTTTTCTGAAAACAAGAACAAAGTAACAATCGAATCGTCAGGACAGCCAAACAGAATCGGTCAAAAAACAAAGATCAAAGGAGACATTATCTCTGAAGGAGATTTCAGGATCGACGGAACACTTGAAGGTAGTGTAAAAACTTCCGGAAAAGTAGTTATCGGAAGAGAAGGATCTATCGATGGAAAAGTAGAATGTGTGAATGCGGATGTGGAAGGAAAATTTTCCGGAGAACTTCAGGTCAGCAATGTTTTATCGCTTAAATCTACAGCCCATATCGAAGGTCAGGTAAATGTTGCCAAACTGGCTATCGAGCCTGGAGCAACCTTTAATGCTACCTGTAATATGAAAGGTAGTGGTAATGCTACTGCTCCGAAAACGGTTAACGGACAGGCACAGGCCAAGACCCAAAAATCGCTTGCCTGATCTTTTTTATCAGGATTGCTTTTTAGTATTTATCTTCATTAATCCCCGGAAAAAGAACCGGGTACGCATCTCTATGCCCTGATCATAAGCTTGTTTTTTGACAGCAAAGCATATTTAATTTAGTAACTTTGAGGGAATCATAAGGGTATTGAACGTGGAACCAAAAGAAGATCCTGGCAAGAAAAAAAACTCATATAAAAAGTGGCTCATCCTTACCGGAGTTGCTTTTCAAATGGGAATTACCATCTATCTCTCAGCGTATTTGGGTAAATGGCTGGATGCCAAATATTCGGATGGCGAAAAAATATACACCCCCTTTTTAGTAATTATTGGAGTTTTTCTGGCTATTTTTGGCGTGCTTAAACAGTTAAAAAAAATTAACGAATAACAAGTTCGCAGGATGCACACGCTGGTAAGACGCTTTTTAATTGCACTGACATTAGTACTTCTTTTAGTTTTCGGGATCCATGTTTTAATACTTTACCTCGCAGGATCTCCTCTTTTTGACAATAGCATTGTACTTTCCTATATCGTGAATTTTGCGATGGCCGTAGCTATCTATGCAGTCTTATTCCTGCTAAGGGAAAAACAGAAAGAACAGCTGGGTTTTATTTTTATCGGGGGGAGCATGTTTAAGTTCCTGATATTCTTCCTGGTTTTTAATCCGATTTTTAAGGCAGACGGAGAGACCTCCAATCTGGAGTTTGCCTCCTTCTTCGTTCCATATCTTACCTGCCTTATAATTGAGACACTTAGCGTGATCAAACTCCTTAAAAAATAGCACAAAACACGGTGGAAAAAGAGTGTTACTTCCTCTTAACGAAGAAACACTTAAAATTGTTTTTGTTTTTAATATAAAACCGTACATTTGCACCGATTTTTAGACCACCACTTTTATTTGTGTGATATGCATAGAAGATTATCAGAAAAAGTACTCGCAGTTTTATTGTTAATATTCAGTTATACTGCTTATGCTCAACATGATGAGAGCCACGCCGAAGAGGCAACGGGAAAAACCAAGAAGGAAGAGATAAAAGAGTATATTCAGCATCACCTTAAGGATTCGCATGATTTCTCTATCGGATCCTATACAAATAAAGAGGGAGAGCATGTTTACATAGGTTTTCCTCTTCCTGTTATTCTTTGGGACGAAGGTTTAAAGGTGTTTTCTTCTTCTCAGTTTCACCATGGTGAAACTGTAGCTCAGGCCGGAGGAAACTATTATAAATTATATCACAATAAGATATACAGAACAGATGCTGCCGGAACGATCAGTTACGACGAAGAGCATCATCCTACCAATGTAAAACCTCTTGACCTTTCTATTACCAAGAGTGTATTGATGATCATCATTACAGGTATCCTGATGTTCCTTTTGTTCAGAGGACTTGCAAGATCATATACAACCAACGGAGGTATTGCAAAAGGGATCGGAAGATTTTTCGAACCTATCGTACTTTACATCAGAGATGACATTGCTATTCCGAATATCGGAGCAAAGCATTACGGAAAATATATGCCGTATTTATTGACCATTTTCTTTTTTATCTGGTTCCTGAATATTTTCGGCTTAACTCCGCTGGGAGTGAACGTAACAGGAAATATTGCCATCACCTTTGCTTTGGCGTTGCTTACTTTCCTGATCACTAATCTTACAGCTAATAAGAATTACTGGATGCACATTTTCTGGATGCCTGGTGTGCCATGGCCAATGAAGATCATCCTTGCTCCTATAGAATTATTAGGAGTGTTTATCAAGCCTTTTTCACTGTTAATCCGTTTATACGCCAACATGCAGGCGGGACACATCGTACTGATGAGCCTTATCGGACTAATGTTCATTTTCAAGAGCTGGATCGGTAGCCCGCTGTCTTTCGGACTTGCGTTTGCCATCTCGCTGATTGAAGTATTGGTAGCAGTATTACAGGCTTATATTTTTACGATGCTTTCAGCTCTGTATTTCGGTTTTGCCGTAGAAGAGCACGATCATGAGGAAGCACATTAATAAATTGAATGTTTAATTTTTAAATATATATACATTATGGAAATTCCAGCTATTGTAGGTGCAGGTTTAGTAGTAATCGGTGTTGGTCTTGGTATCGGTAGAATCGGTGGTTCTGCTATGGAGGCTATCGCACGTCAGCCTGAAGCTTACGGAAAGATTCAAACAGCAATGCTTATTGCAGCGGCGCTTATTGAAGGAATTGGTTTTGCTGCACTATTCGCAGTATAAATTATTGTAAGAGAACCAACGGCTGTAACGGTTGGTTACAGCCGCTGGTCTTGTTAAAAATTAAATGTTGAGTTAAAACTTATAATTAAATACGATGGAAAAATTATTAGAAGAATTTTCATTAGGATTGTTTATCTGGCAGACCGTATTATTTGTCCTTCTCCTTTTATTATTGAGAAAGTATGCGTGGAAGCCAATTTTGAATGCTGTAAACGATAGAGAAGAAGGAATTAAGAATGCACTGGCATCTGCTGAGGAAGCTAAGAAGGAAATGCAGAATATCACAGCAGACAACGATCGTATTTTAAAAGAAGCACGTGCGGAAAGAGAAAACCTTTTAAAGGAAGCACGTCAGATAAAAGATAAGATCATTGCCGATGCTAAGGATGAAGCTCAGGTACAGGCAGACAAACTTATCCAGCAGGCTAAAGAAGCTTTCGAAACTGAAAAGCAGGCAGCAGTTGCCGAGTTGAAAAAGCAGGTGGCTACCCTTTCTGTGGATATCGCAGAGAAAGTAGTTCGTGAAGAGCTTGGAAATAAGGATAAGCAGTTGAAGCTTGTTGAAGATATGTTGGGAGAGGCTACATTAAACTAAGAAAATGGCAGGAACAAGAGCAGCAATAAGATATGCAAAGGCGGTTTTAAGCCTGGCTCAGGATCAGAAAGTGACTGATGCCGTTAACGACGATATGAAATCGATCGCAAAAAGCTTTGCAGAAAATGAAGATCTCAGAGCAATACTTCAAAGCCCTGTAATTAAATCTGCAGACAAAAGAGCTTCTCTTAAGGAGACTTTTTCCAACACCCATAACATAACCGAAGGTTTACTTAATATCCTTGTAGACAACAAGAGAATAGGGATCCTCGGAGCGGTAGCAGAAAAATACAGCTTTCTTTACGATCAGTTAAACGGAAAGGAAGTAGCTTATGTAACTACTGCGGTTCCCCTAAGCGGAGAGCTGGAGAAAAAAGTATTGGCTAAAGTAAAAGACCTTACCGGAAACGAGGTAAGTATCGAAAATAAAATAGACGAGAGCATCATCGGAGGATTTATCCTTCGCGTTGGTGATTTACAATATAATGCAAGCATTGCTAATAAACTTAGCAGCTTGAAAAGAGAATTTATCAATAATTAATATCGCATCAGAAGTTAAATAAAACTTAGATAGCAAATAGCTAACATCTAAATACCAGAATAAGATGGCAGAAGTAAAACCAGCTGAAGTATCAGCAATCTTAAAAGAACAACTATCGGGATTTGAAGCAAAGGCTTCTTTAGACGAGGTTGGAACAGTATTACAAGTAGGTGATGGTATCGCTCGTATTTACGGACTTTCTAACGCACAGTACGGAGAGTTAGTAGAATTTGAAAGCGGTTTGGAAGGAATCGTTCTTAACCTTGAGGAAGACAACGTAGGTGTTGTATTATTAGGTCCTTCAAAAGAAATTAAAGAAGGAGCTACTGTAAAACGTACACAGCGTATTGCTTCTATTAAGGTTGGTGAGGAAATGGTAGGACGTGTTGTGGATACCTTAGGTAACCCGATCGACGGAAAAGGACCTATCGGTGGAGATCTTTATGAAATGCCTTTAGAGCGTAAAGCTCCCGGGGTAATCTACCGTCAGCCTGTAAACGAACCTTTACAGACGGGAATTAAATCTATCGATGCGATGATCCCTGTAGGTAGAGGACAGCGTGAGCTTGTAATTGGTGACCGTCAGACCGGAAAGACTACAGTTTGTATCGACACCATCTTAAATCAGAAAGAATTTTACGATGCAGGTGAGCCTGTATTCTGTATATATGTAGCTGTAGGTCAGAAAGCATCTACAGTAGCGGCTATTGCCAAGACTCTTGAAGATAAAGGAGCGTTGGCTTATACCGTGATCGTTGCGGCAAATGCATCAGATCCTGCTCCAATGCAGGTATATGCTCCTTTTGCCGGAGCTGCTATCGGAGAGTACTTCCGTGATACGGGAAGACCAGCCTTAATTATCTATGATGATCTATCAAAGCAGGCGGTAGCTTACCGTGAGGTATCTCTTCTTCTACGTCGCCCTCCGGGACGTGAAGCATATCCTGGTGACGTATTCTACCTTCACTCAAGATTATTAGAGAGAGCTGCAAAGGTGATCAACGATGATGATATTGCTCAGAATATGAATGACCTTCCTGAAAGCCTTAGACCATTGGTAAAAGGTGGAGGATCTCTTACAGCACTTCCGATCATTGAAACTCAGGCGGGAGACGTTTCGGCTTATATCCCGACAAACGTGATCTCTATTACAGATGGTCAGATCTTCCTGGAATCAGATCTTTTCAACTCAGGGGTTCGTCCTGCGATTAACGTAGGTATCTCTGTATCTCGTGTGGGTGGTTCTGCGCAGATCAAATCGATGAAAAAGGTAGCAGGTACCCTGAAACTGGATCAGGCTCAGTTCCGTGAACTGGAAGCTTTTGCCAAGTTCGGTTCCGACCTTGATGCAGCTACTTTAAATGTAATTGAAAAAGGTAAGCGTAACGTAGAGATCCTTAAGCAGGCTCAGAACGATCCGTTTACAGTAGAAGATCAGGTTGCTATTATCTACGCAGGTTCTAAAAACCTCTTAAGAGATGTTCCTGTAGAGAAAGTAAAAGAATTCGAAAGAGATTATATCGAATTCCTGAAAGCAAAACACAATAACGTACTGGAAACCCTTAAAGCAGGAAAGCTTACAGATGAGGTAACAGATACGCTTACTGCAGTGGCAAAAGACCTTTCTGCAAAATATAAAGCATAATTAGATTTTGGTATTGAGTAGTGAGCATAGCCTGCTCGCTACTGAATACTCAATACTGAATACTAAAAAAGTATGGCAAACTTAAAAGAAATACGTAACAGGATCTCATCGGTAAAATCAACCATGCAGATTACCAGTGCCATGAAAATGGTATCGGCTGCAAAGTTGAAAAAAGCACAGGATGCTATTACCGCAATGCGACCCTATGCCGATAAGTTAACCGAGCTTTTACAGAGCTTAAGTGCCACTTTAGATGCGGATAGCGGAAGTAAATTTGCAGAACAGCGCGAAGTAAATAAAGTACTTGTTGTTGCAATTACTTCTAACAGAGGTCTGTGTGGGGCATTTAATTCGAATGTAATTAAGGAGGCAGGAAGATTGGCCGGTGAAGCATATGCCGGAAAGCAGGTAGACCTGGTTACTATCGGTAAAAAAGGAAACGATATCCTGGGAAAATCCTTTACGGTAATCGAAAATAACAACGCTATTTTTGATGACCTTAGCTTCGAACATGTTGCAGAGGTAGCCCAAAGATTGATGGATCTGTTTACCGAAGGAAGTTATGATAAGATAGAACTTGTGTATAACAAGTTTAAGAATGCAGCTACGCAGATCGTTACGACGGAGCAATTCCTTCCTATCGTTCCTGTAGCTTCGGAAAGCAGCGTAAACCTCGATTATATTTTCGAGCCTTCCAAAGCAGAGATCGTGGAAACACTGATCCCGAAATCCTTAAAAACACAATTGTACAAAGCCGTAAGAGACTCTTTCGCATCAGAACACGGTGCGCGTATGACCGCAATGCATAAAGCAACAGATAATGCGGGAGAATTGAGAGATTCGCTTACATTAACATACAATAAGGCAAGACAGGCAGCCATTACGAACGAGATTCTGGAAATCGTTGGTGGTGCGGAAGCCCTGAACAACTAAGAAGTCCTTATGTAAAAATCAGCTTACAATATTGTAAACCCCTGTATATCTCGATTTACAGGGGTTTTTATTTTTTGGCATCAAAATTGGTTTGTATATTTAAACTTTAAAACAACATAAACCATTTCGCTATGAAAACCTTTAAAAGAATATCGCATATAATTTTATTAAGTATAATAATGTTTGGTTTTTCAAATTGCTCAAGCTCTCAAAAGCTTCAAAAAGAAACTCCTTTCACAATTAAAGATGCGTATTCCCAGGATTGGGTAGCTGGAGTTGAAGGAGGAGGATCCGGAATTAATGTCTTCCTTTCGATAGCTGAACTGGGAAATAAGGTAGAACTGGACAGCCTTTATTTTCATGGAGAAAAGGTAAAACTGGAAGAAAAGAACGGTTTGTATATCGGAAGATATAAAACAAAGGCTAACGAGAAAAGAGATCTCATCATACATGAAGATCCTAAAAAGGAGTATGGAAACAAACCTCCTATTGATGTAAAGGAAAAGATACCTTTTAACCTTGAAGATACCGAAGCTGTTGTCAGCTACGTTCATAATGGGGTTACCAAATACTTTAAGATAGAGAATATCAAAAAGAAGGAGTCGGTAAACTATCCAAGCATCAGGCAAAACCCATAAGAAGGCAGTATATCCTGGAAACTGCCGGAATCAGTTAATTAGATTGTTTTATTGAGTGCAATAAAGAAACTTTTCAAGCATACATTTATTTATGGTTTAGCTACCGTTTTACCGCGAATGCTGAACTTTATCCTGGTTCCGCTGTACACTACGGAAGGAGTACTGGAATCTGCGGCCGAGTACGGGAAAGTAAGTGTTATCTTCTCTTACTTCGTTCTCTTTAACGTACTTTTCTCTTACGGTATGGAAACGGCCTTTTTCCGCTTTTTTAACAAAGAGGAAAACAAAGACCGCGTGGTGGGTACATCGGCACTTTCCATTATAATTTCCTCTTCGGTCCTTCTTGCACTGGGATTTTTGTTTACAGATCAGATAGCCGCCTTTATCGGTATTGACCGGGAGATCATTCAGCTGGTCATATGGATCCTGTTTTTAGATGTCCTGGTGGTTATTCCCTTTGCCTGGTTAAGGGCTAATGAAAGGCCTATGCGCTACGCGATCATAAAGATCGTTAACGTGATCGTTAACTTAGGGCTGAACCTCTTCTTCCTGCTCTGGTTAAAGGACCTGGCTCAGAACGGATCTGTTTTTGAAACGATTTACAGACCCCATTACCAGATCAATTACATTTTTATCTCCAATCTTGTCGCCAGCGCATTGACCCTTTTATTGGTGGCCGGATTTTATCTGAAGATCAATTACACCTTTCATACCGGCCTGCTCAAAAAAATGCTCAGATATGCTTTTCCGGTTCTTATTGCCGGGATTGCGTTCTCAATTAATGAGACCTTCGACCGTATCCTTCTTGATATCCTTCTGCCCGAAGATATAGCCGAAACCGAAGTAGGGAAATATGCAGCTTGCTATAAGCTGGCCGTGTTTATGACCCTTTTTGCCACAGCTTTCCGCCTGGGAATAGAACCTTTCTTCTTTAGTCATGCCAATTCCAGTAAACCGCAGGACGGCTATGCTAGGATTACCGAGTATTTTGTGATCTTCGGATCGGCAATTTTGCTATCGGTAGTGGTTTTTGCAGATGTTTTAAAGCCTATTATTATCCGGAGTGAGGAGTATTGGGAAGCCATGTCGATTGTTCCTCTTATTTTACTGGCTAACCTGTGCCTGGGTATCTATCACAATCTGTCGGTATGGTATAAGGTAACCGACCAGACCAAATACGGGGCCTATATCTCTGTTTTTGGAGCGCTGATTACCCTGGCCCTGAATTTTATACTTATCCCGATTATAGGCTATATGGGAGCAGCTATTGCAACCCTCGCGGCCTACGGAAGCATGATGCTTCTTTCCTTTTACCTGGGGCAAAGAAAATACCCTATTCCGTATAATTTAAAAAAGACCGGAGGCTTTTTAGTGCTTTCCATTCTGTTTTCAGGGATAGCTTTTTACGGTTTTGACCGAAATTTATTTATAGGATGCGGACTCCTTTTAGTATTTTTGATAATGATCTACTTTTCTGAAAAAGAGATGTTAAAAAGAATTTTTATCAAAAATTAAGCTTATGAAAAAACTAATTGCTATTCTTTTTATGACTGTTTTTCTTTTCGGATGCAATCCGAAAAAGGAGGAGCATAAGGAGACCGAAAAAGAGAAAACCGAACATCAGTCAACAGAAAAAGAACCGGCAGCGATCCTGGAGGAAGGCTCTTATGTACATCCCGACGGGACGATCTGCCACGCACAGTCCCCGATCAACATTCTGTCTTTTAATGCCGATTCTCAGGGAATGCATAATATCACCTTTAATTTTAAGGATGAGATCAATGCCGTGGAGAATTTAGGGCATACTGTACAATTGGATTTTAAAGAAGGAAGCACCATTACGGTAGACGGAGAGACCTTTAACTTCAGGCAATTGCATTTTCATACCCCTTCGGAACATTTGATAGACGGAGTTACCTATCCTATGGAAATGCATATGGTAAATACACTTCAGGATCAGAAGGAGGGAGAAACACCTCAGTTCCTGGTGATCGGTGCTTTGTTCAAAATGGGAAAAGAGAGTAAGTTTATCAGTGAGTTTATCAATTCCATCCCGGAAGAGGAACACGAAAAAACAGAGGTGATACCGGGACAGATCCTGGTTGGCGACCTGTTCTCCGAACGCCCCGAAGATGTTTTAGATAGTTATTATCATTATATGGGTTCGCTTACCACCCCGCCTTATACCGAAAGCGTAAGATGGTATGTTTCCAAGCATATTTTTGAGGCTTCCCCTCAACAGATAAAAAGGATCCTCGAAATAGAAGGAGCCAATGCAAGGCACGTACAGAGCCTGAACGACCGGACTTTAGAAAGTAATTAAATGATCATGAACATAAGAATTATCAATAAATCAGAACACGCCTTACCGGCCTATGAAACCGAAGCTTCTGCCGGAATGGACCTCAGAGCCAGCCTTACGGATCCTGTAACCCTTAAACCCCTGGAAAGAGCGATTATCAAAACAGGACTGTTTATAGAATTGCCTATAGGATACGAGGCCCAGGTTCGTCCGAGAAGTGGTCTCGCAGCAAAAAAAGGGATCAGCGTTCTGAATGCACCGGGAACCATAGATGCCGATTACAGAGGAGAGATCGGGGTGATCCTGGTTAACTTGTCCAATGAGGATTTTGTGGTGGAGAACGGCGAGCGCATTGCGCAAATGGTGATCGCAAGACATGAAAGAGCAGATTGGGAGGAAGTATCGGAACTGTCCGAAACCAGTCGCGGAGCAGGAGGCTTTGGAAGCACCGGTGTAAAATAAAAGTTGTTTTTATCGAATTTAACCTTTATAAAATCGTTTTAACATCAAAAACAACGTTTAATCTTTTAGTTTTGCCTAAAATTATTTACGAATTATCCAATAGAAAAAAATAAACAAATGAGAATTATTGTCCCGATGGCAGGGAGAGGTTCCCGTTTAAGACCTCATACGTTAACTGTGCCCAAACCTCTTATCCCCATTGCAGGAAAACCCATTGTTCAAAGACTGGTAGAAGACATTGCCAAAGTGTTGAAAGAAGAGATAGAGGAGATTGCCTTTATTATCGGGGATTTTGGCGAACAAGTAGAGAAGGACCTGGTAGAAATAGCTAATAATCTTGGCGCAAAAGGAACGATTTATCACCAGGATAAACCCTTAGGTACGGGCCATGCTATTATGTGTGCAAAGGATTCCCTTTCCGGGCCGGTGGTAATTGCATATGCTGATACACTTATCCGGGCAGATTTTAAACTCGATCCGGATGCAGATTCGGTTATTTGGGTTAAACAGGTAGACGATCCGAGCGCTTTTGGCGTTGTAAAAATGAACGAGAAGAAAGAAATCGTCGAATTAGTGGAGAAGCCGGAGAATTTTGTTTCCGATCTTGCCGTTATAGGAATATATTATTTTAAGGATGTTGGCGTTTTAAAGAATGAACTGCAGACTGTTTTGGATAATAATATTATTCACGGCGGAGAGTATCAGATCAACGACGGGATCAAGGGAATGATGGCTAAAGGATACACATTTGTTCCCGGAGAAGTGGACGAGTGGATGGACTGCGGAAATAAGAATGTTACCGTAGATACCAACAACAGAATGCTCGGTTTCCTCTCGAAGGACGGAGAAAAGCTGGTTTCGGAGACTGCCGTGGTAGAGAATGCAGAGATCATACCTCCCTGTTATATAGGAGAGAATGTAGTGATCAGGAATTCCTCGGTAGGACCGAATGTTTCTTTGGGGAACAATTCCACGATTGCCGACTCAAGTGTTAAAAACAGCTTAATTCAAACGAATTCAAGTATAAAAAATGCTAACTTAGATAATGCGATGATAGGTAACAACGCATCTTTTGACGGAAACTTTACCAGTATAAGCATAGGAGACTATTCCGTATTGGAATGATAATTGCAACTGGTTATTCCCGCGGATGCGCATAAAAATTGGAAAGGAATGATTCGGAAAACCCGTATACTGCTCATTATTTTAGGAATTTTCATAATTCCCTTCTATGCTTTTGCACAAGAAGAAGAGAGTGCCGAATTAACCCTTGAGGAATATTCCGATGAGTTCCAGGAAAACTTTTTTGAAGCCCTGAAGCAAAGCGGGATCGAGAATTACGACAAGGCCATCAATTACTTGCTGGAATGCAAAAGGTTAAAACCGGATAATGAGGTTATCGATTTTGAGTTAGGCAAAAATTACCTGAAGTTAAATCAGTTCTACAAAGCCGAAGATTATATCCTGAAAGCTGTAAAAGCAGCTCCGGAGAATATCTGGTACCTGGAAATGCTTTTCGAAGTATACAGGCATCAGAACGATACCATTAAATCTATAGAGATCGCCAAACAACTGGCGGCCCGTAATGTAAATTACAAACAGAACCTGGTGATGCTGTATGCAAGGACCCATGATTATGAAAAGGCACTTGCCCTCCTGGATGAACTGGACAAGGAACTGGGGCCCTCGGCAAACAGAAGGATACAGCGAACTCATTTTACAACCCTTCTCCGCTATAATAAATCCAGAGAGGAGAGTAGCAATAAGCCTAAAATAAGTGTCTCCGAAGAATTGGTGAATTCCAATCCCCTGGAGATCATTAAAAAACGTATTGAAGGCCTGATCGCCGAAGAGAAATATACCGAACTGATAAAAGTTACCAATGATGCCCTGGAGGATTATCCGTCACAATCGGCATTCTATTATGCAAACGGACTCGCTTATAACAAAACAGGGAAGTTTGAAAAAGCGATCTCTTCACTTGAAATGGCGCTGGATTTTTTACTGGAAGACACCAAACTGGAAAATAATATATATCAGCAACTGGCGTTTGCCCATAATGCCTTGGGTAATATCGAAAAATCCAGAGAGTATTTAAAAAAGGGAAAGAAAGGATCATAGAATGAAAGGATATATTTTAAAACCTGTTGTAGTTTTAATGGCGCTTGCCCTGGGATTACAATCCTGTAAGACCAACAAGCGTATTGTAGAAGAAGGAACAGCAGACAGACTACCGGTAAAGACAATTATCAGGAATCATGACGATAATAAACTCGATTTTAAGACCATCAGGGGGCGGATAAAAATTGAGTTTGACGACGGTTACCAGTCGCAATCCCACAATCTGAGTTTCAGAATGGAAAAAGATAAAGCCATCTGGTTGAGCGCTACCCTGAGCCTGGCCAAGGCCTACATCACCCCCACACGGGTAAGCTTTTACAATAAACTTCAGAATGAATTTTTCGACGGCGATTTTTCTTATCTGAGTAATCTCCTCGGAACGGAACTCGACTTCAACAAGGTACAGAATATGCTGTTGGGAGAAGCGATCTTCGACCTTAAAGACGAAAAGTACAGGGCTTCGGTAGTGAATAACAACTATCAGCTAAAACCTTCGAGAGAGTTCGATTTGTTCAAGCGTTTGTTCCTTATAGAACCGTCCAACTACAAAATGTCCTTACAGCAGATATCGCAACCCGAGGTAAACAGGGTTTTGAATATCGATTATAAAGCCTATCAGAAAGTAGAGAACAAAGTTTTCCCGGAGCGTATCGTGATCACGGCAGAAGAAGCAGACAGCAAGGTCAAGATCGAGATCGATTATAGGAATGTTGAATTTAACCAGCGGGTTTCCTTCCCGTATAAGATCCCTAAAGGATTTAAGGAAATCGTATTAAAGTAAATGATCAGATACTTTTTATCACATAAGCGCCATATCTTTCTTTTTACGGCACTTTTCCTGTTTTTGCAACTCAGCGCACAGACAGATGAGCAAAAGGCCTTAGAATCTAAGAGAGCGCGTTTACAGGAGGAAATAGCCGAGATCAATTCCCTGCTCTCCAAAGAAAGGCAGGAACGTAAATCCGTCCTGGTCCAGGTAGAAGATATAGATCATAAAATACGCATCCGAAGAGAGCTTATCAAAGTAACAAATCAGCAGGCCAATATCCTTAACAGGCAACTGAACGGCAACCTGAAAAGAATAACCGACCTCAGGGAAGAGCTCACTACCCTTAAAGAAGATTATGCCCGAATGATACGAAAATCATTCAAGAGTAAATCCCAGCAGAGCAGGTTAATGTTCCTCTTGTCTTCCGATAACTTTTTTCAGGCCTATAAGCGACTGCAATACATGAAACAGTATACGGCTTTCCGCAAAAAACAGGGAGAGCAGATCCAGGAAAAGACCCTGGAATTACAGGAACTGAACAGGGAGCTGGTAGTACAGCGCCGGGAAAAGGAAAAGCTGGCTTCCGAAAACCGGGAGGAGCAGAAGAAACTGGAGGACGAAAAGGATACTCAGGAAGTCTTACTGGCTACCATCAGAAAGAATGAAAGCCAATACACGGCCGAGATCTCACGAAAAAGAAGAGAGGCCAGGGCTTTGGACCGGCAGATAGAGAGACTGATCCGGGAAGCGATTGCAGAATCCAACAGGAAAGCAGGAAAATCTGCAAACGCTGCTACTTTTACCCTGACCCCCGAAGCCAGATTGATCGCTACTAATTTCGAAGCTAATAAAGGAACCCTGATCTGGCCGGTAGAAAAAGGAGTGAAGAACCGCGGCTACGGAGAATATCCCGATCCTCTGTTCCCGAAAACAGTTAAACATTTTAATAACGGAGTAGATATCCTGACCGATAAGGGCGCTAAGGCCCGTGCGGTATTCGACGGTGAAGTACTGGCTATTTTAGCCGTAAGGAACGGGAATAAAGCCGTGCAGATACGTCATGGAGATTATATTACTACCTACTATAACCTCTCAAGGATCTACGTAAAGAAAGGCGATAAAATTAAATCCAAGCAGGAATTGGGAGAGATCTTTACCAGCCCTTCCAGCGGAAAGACAGAGCTTAAATTCTTCGTTTATAAAAACACCAATCGCCTTAATCCCGAAGATTGGGTATACCGCATGTAGGCTCATTTTCAGTAGATTGACTTCTTTTCATTTTAATTTTTTCTATTTTTAGATTTCATTTTAAGATTCCCCCTAAACAATTCAGATAGCCTTTAGCTACAGGTATTTCTATGAAAATACCGTGTAAAGGGGATGTTGTGGTTAGTGGTTAAAGACGAATTTTAAACTGTCTAACTAACTTAAAATTTATATTATGAAAACCGGAATTAAAATTTTGATCTCAGTTGCCCTGACATTTATTTTAATCTTTATTCTCTTATCTATTAAAGGAGGCAGAGACCATGACATAGGATATCCAAAACTATTGGTCCAGTCGAATGTAGATGACTGGCAATTAATTCATACTGAAAATATCTTGGGATCGACCTATTATATTATGGGAAAATTCGATACGGAAGAAAGAAGGCTTGATTCAATTACGACGAATAGTTATCTAAAAAAAGCAGAGTTCAGACTTGTTAATGTGTCTGGAGTAGTAGGAGTTGGATTTAAGGAAATGAGTTTTGACCCGTCCGTCCCCGAATTTAAATTTAAACTCTCCCTTTTTGGATCTAAAAAAACGGTGGAAGATGATTTCAGACATGTTAATTTTAAAGTCGATGATAAACCGATCGATAACGATGTGACTTGTAGGTTTTTAGGATTGGACTTGTCCCCTGAACATGAGAGGTCCAATCGTGTTCGTGAAACTATATGCTGTGGAAGGATTTGTACATTCATCATTGTACCTTAAAAAGCAAGGTTATTTGAGATGAGATTTTTTGGCGCTTTATTTTTGGTTGTTTTCAATATGGCTTTTTTACATGCCCAGGAGGCAGATAATAAAAAGCTTATTAAAGACATTTTAAAGCAAATTCAGTTAAAAGAAGTAAATAATGCTTCCCGTATACTGAATGAATTTAAAATTAAGGATGAAGAAGAAGGCCTTTTGAAAACCCTGTTTTTAAATGAGATAAACTACCTTAAAAACGGCAGCTACCCTCAGGATTATACTTCTTTTCTGGATAAGGAAGGGGAGGAAGCCTCTTCTTTTATAAGGTCGTATATCCTTTTGACCAAAAGTAAATTCATCGAATCTCAGAGTAGCGATAAAGACTCTTTAATATTTTCATTAAAAATAGATGCTTATGAGCAAGCAGAAGCATCCGAAGTAAAGTATTTAAAAAGCTATGTGCTTAATGATGTCCTTTCTTATTTGTTTAAAAGTGAGCAACTGGACCACTTCTACACCTATTATTTGAGTCAGTATGAGCATCAGGTACAATCCGATTATGAGAGAGCGTATTTTTATTATTATGAAACCTGTTTTAAAATAAGAAACAATGATTTTTCGGATGCTTCCAAAATTTACAAGGGGTTAAAACTCTTAAAAAACGATGAGAAAAATTTAAAGGGAGAATTCTTTCAGACCATCGGCGCTATTAAGGAATACTTCTTTAATGAGCTAGACAGTGCCCGCTTTTACTATGGAAAGGCATTGAATATCTTTAAAACACAGGATTCTTATTATTCGAGATCCCGGATGTTGGGGATCTATAATAATCTGGGAATTGTAAAATTCAGAAGTGAAAACAATCAGCTGGCCTTAAGAGATTTTAATGAAGCAAAAAACCTGGCGTTAGAACTGAACAGGAAGCGAAATCTGGTAGATATTTACGACTGGCTGTATCAGGTGCATAAAAAGAATGACCATAAAGACAGTACGATCTACTACCTGGATAAAAAATACAACCTGGAGAAGGAACTGGACCGCACCCAGCAATCCATCTCAATAACAGAGCTTCAGACCAAATACCAGACAGAGAAAAAAGAAAAGGAGAATTTACTTTTAAAGCAGGATCTCCTTATTACAGATAACCGGAAAAACCTGGCCTACGGAGCTACTGCGGTCCTGATCCTGACGGTAATATCGGTGGTTTTTGTGCTAAAGAATACACGCAAAAAGAAACAGCTGGCCGAACAGCAGCATCTTTTAAAATCCAGGGAGATAGAAAACCTGCTTAAAGATCAGGAGTTACAGCAAATAGATGCCCTGATTGCCGGGCAGGAGAAGGAACGCCAGCGAATTGCCAATGAATTGCACGACAATCTTGGCGGAGACCTGGCCACCTTAAAACTGCATTTCCATCACCTTCAGGAAAAGTCGAAACGGACCAAAGAGGAAGAAAAGCTTTTTGAGAAAACTGGAGATCTGCTGGAAGAAGCCTATCAGAAAACAAGGCAAATGGCACATGCTAAAAACAGTGGTGTGATTGCCAAGATGGGGCTGCTTCCGGCAGTTAAAAAAATGGCGGGGAAGATCAGCCTGGCCAATAAAATTAAAGTAGAGGTACACGATTCAGGCCTTTCCAGGCGCCTGGAGAACTCTTTGGAGATCACTATCTTCAGAATGCTGCAGGAATTGATCACCAATTGTATAAAACACGCCAAAGCAGAGCTTATAGTTATTTACCTGACTGAACATGAAGAGAGCCTGAATATCATGGTAGAGGATAATGGCGTGGGCTTCGACATCAAAAAGGTGAATAAACAGGAAGGAATGGGACTTTACAGCATTGAGCGAAGAGCAGAACTCATCGGAGGAACAATGACCGTAGAATCACATAAAAACAAGGGAACAACCGTAATTTTAGATATACCGCTATGATAACACTCGCTATTGCAGAAGATCATCAGGCCCTGATAGATGGTATCTACCTTTTACTGGAGTACGAGGAGGAAATTGAGATCGTGGGTTTTGCCAATGACGGGGAAGCTCTCATCGAGATTGTAAACCACAAACAACCCAAGGTAGTGCTGACCGATATTCGCATGCCTAAGATCGACGGAATTGCTGCCTGCAGGCTTATTAAAAAGAAGTTTCCGCATATCAAAGTACTCGCCTTTACCATGTTCGATCAGGAAGAGGCGGTTAAACAGATGATGGAAGCGGGTGCCGATGGTTATCTGTTAAAGAATTCCGAATTAAAAAATGTGCTGACAGCCATTAAAAGTGTTATTGGCGGAAAACCCTATTTCGATGCAAACCTGACGATTGATCCTGACGGAGAAGCCGGTCCGAAAAGAAAAAAAAGCCTCCTGTCTAAAAGAGAAAGAGAGATCCTCCTTCTTATCGGACAGGGAAAAACTTCCAGTGATATTTCTTCCATGCTTTTTATCGGGCAAACCACCGTAGAGACCCATAGAAAGAATATGATCCGTAAACTCGGACTAAAAGGAAAGGGCGAATTACTCAGATATGCCCTCGAAAAAAAATACGACTTTTAAATCCTCTTCTTTTCAGTGAATTTCATCTAAAAATACCCTGTTACGGGGATGTTTTTGCCTGCACAGGCAGTATAGTTTTATGAAATAATCATAAAGCTAATTAATCATGAAAAAAATAGTGCTGACAATTCTGTTGTTGCTCCCCTTATTGGTGTTTTGCCAGGAAGGTGAGGAAACCGAAGAAAAGTTTTCGGAAGAAAAAAAGAAGGAGATCATTAAGATCATTGAAGAAAGGCTGGAAAAGAAATCGGAAGTAAAACTAGGGACTTTTAAGGTATCTAACGAGAAAGTCAAGGTTTATGACCTTTCTGATCTTAAAGGCAAAAATCTCGATAAAATAGCCAAATGGATGTCCGATCTGAACACCCTGGTAAAGAACAAAGGAGATCTGGATAAGGAGCAGGTTGCTGCGCTCAATAAAAAAATAGACGAAATGAAGCCGGAGCCGGTTCTGAAAATAGATAGTGTGCATCTCGATATCAGGGAGGGGAATATTTACGATATCCGTGTAATGGGAGCCATTGGCGATGGAGAAGACAGCGTTAAACAACTGTTTACAAACAAGCGACCCTTTGCCATATCAGATTTTAACAGGGCTTCTAAAGACAAATGGCTGTTGTATGATATTAAGAAGGAAAAAGGCATTTTTATAAAAGACTTTCTGCAGTATGATTATAAGAACGGGCAGAACTTTGTTATAGATGAAGACACCATCTCATTGAATAGAGAAAATAAGTTTACGGGAAGTGTTGAGGTCAATAACAACCTGAAGCAACTTATAGATTTCCGGATCTACTCGGATTTTTTAGGCCTTTTGAACGAAGAGTCCAATGGTATTGTCAACTTCGAAGGGAACAGTCTTTTTTATCTCTTTCCGAAGAACTTTAATCTCTTCAACTTTAAATATACTTTCCTGTTGAAGAAAATAAGGACATCGGTGAGTTATTCCCGTTTTGACAATGACGACAGGGCTTATGATATTGCAAGCCTGAACCGGAACAGTTCCGGCTTTAGCGAACTGATCCCTATCATTCAGAAATCCTTTTTAAAGGCCGGGGGAGAGCTGGATATTATTGAATACCATCCTTATAAATTTGCTTCCATCACCCTTTACGGAAAGGCCCGGTTTAATCTTTATTTTACCGAAACTGAGGACTCGGCAGATCCCACTGCAGACGATGATGAGCCGAATACGGTAAACACGACTTCTCTTAGCTGGGGTCTTGGTGTGGGAGCCAGTTCCAAGCGCTACGCTAATTTCGGGATAGCAGCATCTGTCTTCTGGGACCGATATCAGAACAATAACCTCCTGGAAGATAACATCCTTAATTTTGATGCGATAACCCTGCAATCCGAGGCCTTCTTTTATCCCGGAGCAGAAAGCAACAACGCTGTCTTTCTGAGATTGGCGTATACGCAGGGAAGGCGTGACCTTTCCTCAAGAGAGAATTTTTTCTCTTTTCAATTCGGCTATAGGGCAGAACTGAAGATCAATAGAAAGAAAGAAGATTAATGATCCTCAAACAGCGCCTTTAGCTCGGTAGCTTCTTCGGGTCTCATTTTTCCTGCCAGGACCAGGCTTAACTGCTTTCTTCTAAGGGCAGCGTCGAAACGTTGCTTTTCAAGCGGGGTCTCAGGCTCCAGGCAGGGAACCACTACCGGTCTTCCGGTATCATCGACAGCTACAAAAGTGTAAATGGCTTCATTGGCCTTGGAACGGGTTCTTGATTCACGATCCTCGATCCAAACGTCCAGGTAGATCTCCATAGAGCTTTTAAAAGCACGGGAAACGGAAGCTTCAATAGTAACTACACTCCCCAGTGGCACTGCCCGGTTAAAGGCTACGTGATTTACGGAGGCGGTCACTACAATTCGCCTGGAATGTCGTCTGGCTGCAATACTGGCGGCGCGATCCATTCGGGCAAGTAGTTCTCCCCCAAAGAGATTGTTTAAAGGATTAGTTTCACTGGGTAATACCAGATCAGTCATTACGGTCCTGGATTCACTGGGAGTTCTTGTTTCCATAGAGCTTTATAAAATTTTGGCAAAGATAGGTGCTACGGAAAGAACAAAGAAATATGAAGCCTCAATTCTCGCTAAGAGGATAAAATTATTCGGAAACCAGAAGCCATGCGTCTCTGGACTCCGTTCTTTTTACCTTACGAAGATAGCTCAGAGCCTCATCAACATCCGTAAAACTGGCATAGACCACCTGGTGAAGCCCGAACCTGTTCTTCCCGATTCGCTGTGCGTCATAACCTTTGTCGCGAAGTTGAGCAACCTTTTTATCGGCATTGGCCTCTATTCTGAAGGCACCGGCAACGATCTGATATTTTAAGACCTCTTTTTTAACATCGAGAGTAATAGAAGGTAAGGACAGAGGATCCGCATCAAAGAAAGTTGCTTCCTGAATGGTCTTTTCTACCTTTTCCTGGGCTTTCTGATCTACCAGTTGAATGTGCTTTTGCTCCTGATCCTTATAAACTTTAAATCCGGCAGCACCTAAAGAGAGGGCTATAAGCCCGATGGCAGCGTATCGGAGGTAAGGACGTTGTGTGCGTTTTTCAGGAGTAAACAGAATAGGTGTTTTTTCCTCTATCTCTTCTACTTCTTCCTTAAGGACTTCTCTGGTTATCTGAGGAGATACAAAAGAAGAAAGACCGAAAGAGGAAGTGAGATAGTTAAGGTGATACGATGGCCTGAACTGTATTTTGGCTTCATCGTTCAGCCAAAGCTCACCAATATTTTTTATAGAGAGTTTTTCTTTTCGTTCCAGCAGGTTTTTCCAGCTTACGACAAGGCTTTCCAGTTTTTCAAGGACCTCTTCATAAGATTTCCCTTCAACCCCTGCAATATGCTTGGCAAGAAGCCCGTCATTAGAAACCAGCTGGGCATTAAATGAGAGTTCTTTGGTAGGCGGATAGAAAGCATTTGTGCTCTTGTGGATCTGAGCCGGCTTTTTATTCGTTAAAAAAGCTCCGAAGCCCGGAACCGTAACACATTGATATCTATATAATAAATCGCTAATGTAATTTTCTACCCTCATCAACACAAATATTGAAAAATTTTATTTCTGACGAAAGGCGAAGCAGAAATTTTTATTAACACATTTTTTTGCTTATTTGCATTCATAAAATGTAGTCTTTTTATGACAGAATCAGAATTAATTACCACCCTTGCTTTGCAGCATGTGCCTTATATTGGGGATATCATTGCAAAAAAACTGATTGGTCATTGCGGAAGCCCGGCAGAAGTTTTCAAGGAAAAACGAAGTAAATTGTTGAAAATTAATGGAGTAGGAAGTCGAAATATTGCCGACTTGTGGAACCCGGATCATTTTAGAGCTGCCGAAAAGGAAATGGAGTTCATCCTGAAAAACCGTATCGGCCATTCCTATTTTGAGGAAGAGGAATATCCTGAACGGTTGAAACATTGTGTGGACGGTCCCATCCTTATCTTTAAAAAAGGCCATACCGACATAAGGAACAAAAAAGTAATAAGCGTGGTGGGGACACGCCAGGTAACGGCTTACGGACTTTCTGTTTGCGAGAAACTCATAGAAGAACTTTCGGTTCTGGACCCGGTAATTGTCAGCGGTTTTGCCTATGGAGTCGATATTATTGCGCACAGGGCAGCGGTAAAGAACGGGCTGCAGACCATCGGATGCCTGGCACACGGGTTAAACCAGGTCTATCCCAAAGAGCACAAAAAATACCGCAAACAAATAGAGGAGAAGGGAGGTTTTATTACAGATTTCTGGAGCACCGCCCATCCCGATAAGGAAAACTTTATAAAAAGGAACCGTATTATTGCAGGTTTGTCCGAAGCCACCATTGTTATCGAATCTGCCGAAAAAGGAGGTAGCCTGATAACCGCCGACCTGGCAAATTCCTATAACCGGGAAGTTTTTGCGGTACCCGGAAGGACCGGCGACAGGTATAGCCGCGGATGTAATGACCTGATCAGGTCTCAAAAAGCCCATCTGCTCAGTTCTGTGGCAGATCTCATATATATCCTTGGCTGGGAACTGGAGCAAAAAGAAGTTCCCGCAGTGCAAAAGAAGCTTTTTGCAGAGCTGGACCCTACCGAAAAGATCATTTACGACTTCCTCCTCCAAAACGGAAAAGAACTCCTCGATATAATTGCATTAAAATGTGCCCTTCCGGTACATAAGGTTGCCGCATCTCTACTTGAAATGGAACTTAAAGGAGTGATAAGACCCCTTCCGGGTAAGTTGTATGAAATAATTTAAGCTTCGAAAAAACCTAATGTGGATGTATTATGGTTAATAACCCACTTTTGTCCGCACTCTTTTAAGGACATCATCAGCAACGGCCTTTGCCTTTTCAGCTCCTAAAGCCAGGGCTTTATCTACTTCGTTCAGGTTCTCCATATAGTAATTGAAGCGTTCCCTCTCGGTGGCAAACTTCTCGATGAGCAATTCGTACAGTGCCTGTTTTGCATGCCCGTATCCGTAACCCCCGTTCAGGTAGTTTTCACGCATGGTGTTTACCTGTTCTTCGGATGCAAGGATCTTGTATAAAGCAAATACATTATCGGTATCCGGATCCTTGGGTTCTTCCAGCGGAGTACTGTCGGTCTGGATACTCATGATCTGCTTGCGAAGCTTTTTGTCCGGCAGGAACAGATTAATGATATTCCCTTTACTCTTACTCATTTTTTCTCCATCGGTACCCGGAATATGCTGGGTATTCTCCTGGATCTTTGCTTCCGGAAGAACAAAAGTCTCTCCCATTTGAGTATGAAAATAAGTGGCAACACGGCGTGTCATTTCCAGATGCTGTAACTGATCCTTCCCAACAGGAACAATATCTGCATCGTATAGCAGGATATCGGCCGCCATCAGCATGGGATAGGTAAATAAACCGGCATTAACATCCTCGAGGCGATCGGCTTTATCTTTAAAAGAATGTGCCAGGGTGAGTCGCTGGTAAGGGAAAAAGCAATTCAGGTACCAGGATAGTTCGGTAACCTGAGGAACATCGCTCTGACGGTAAAAAACGGTCTTTTCTATGTCCAGGCCACAGGCCAGCCAGGCCGCTGCGGTTGCATAGGTGTTGTCCCTGAGTTGTTTTCCGTCTTTTATCTGTGTTAAGGAGTGCATATCTGCAATAAAGAGGAAAGATTCGTTCTTTGGGTCTTTCGCCATTTCAATTGCGGGGATGATCGCTCCTAAAAGATTTCCCAGATGAGGTGTTCCGGTGCTTTGTACACCAGTAAGTACTCTTGCCATAGTGTTTTTTGAATAGAATGCAAAAATAGAAATATGCCTATAATAAAAAAAGCGGCTCAGGCCGCTTTTGGTATATTAATGATAAGGATCATTTTTTAAAGAGTCCGGCGACAAACAGAATAACTATAGCTCCGATGACTCCGGTTATCAGATCTCCCACCACTCCGTCTGCGATGTGGACCCCTAAAATCCCGAATAACCAATTCCCGACCAGACCGCCGACAATTCCGAGTATAATATTGAGTAAGGTACCGAAACCTCCTCCTTTCATGATTTTACCGGCTAACCAACCGGCTGCTGCTCCGATAAGCAATGCATACAATAATCCCATAATTGAAAATTTAAGAGTTAGTAATTAAATATACATAATCTTTTTAGATTATTTTTGGAGCCATGATGTTTCTGTTAAAAAGGCTTTTTTACATCCTTTGGAGGATCTGGTTTTACGTTCTTGTAGCCGTACCGATCGTCCTTTTGTTCCCCGTATTGCTGATCTTGTCTTCGAGAGAGAAGTTCTACCCCCAGTTTTTCTGGCTTGCGCGAAATGTCTGGGCCAACGTCATCCTTTATGGAATGGGCTTTGTTCCGAAAATAAAAATGGAGGAACCTATAGAGAAAGGAAAGAGCTATATGCTTATTGCCAATCATACCAGTATGGCAGATATCATGTTAATGCTTAAAGTATCGCGTAACCCTTTTGTGTTTGTCGGAAAGAAGGAATTGGCCAAAATGCCCGTTTTCGGTTTTTTCTATAAAAGGGTCTGTATCATGGTAGACAGAAGCAGTGTTAAGAGCAGGACAGCAGTTTATGAAAGAGCACAGGCGAGGTTGGATCAGGGATTGAGCATCTGTATTTTTCCGGAAGGAGGAGTTCCTGAAGAAGATGTTTTTTTAGATGAATTTAAAGACGGAGCCTTCCGCCTGGCCATAGAATACCAGATCCCTGTCGTTCCCATAAGTTTTGTGGATAATAAAAAACGATTCCCGTTCAGCTTTTTTAGCGGGAGCCCGGGAAGGATGAGGGTGCAAACTTATTCGTTTATCAGTACCGAAGGATATACGTTAAAAGATAAGGCAAAACTAAAAGCCGATTCCAGGAAGATAATAGAAGACAGCCTACGGTTGTTTCAAAATGTAAAAAAGGTCACTAGCAATTAAGGTAGTGACCTTTTTTTATCATTGCTTCTGTGGAAAGCAATGATCCTAACCAACTAATAAAAAACCTAAAACTAAAACCTTAGACTAAGACCTGTATAAACTCCCAGGGAGTATGGCTTAAATCCGCCATTACCACCCGAAAAGGTGTTTAACTGGTATTTAAAGACAGGTTCTACATTAACTTTGATCTTGTCAGATATTTTGTAATCAACTCCCACACCTATATTGGTACTGAAGTTGGTGTTATTCAGATTATTCGCTTCACCTATTTCGGTAACAAAATCCTGAGATTCCACGAAAATGGCATTATCGGTTAAAAAGAGAGAACTCACCCCCCCGATAATATTAACTCCCAGTTTTTTATCAACCACCCGGTATTTCACCTCAAGCGGGATCTCGATATAACCCAGTTCCTGGGTGAGTATTCCATCAACACTAGGAGTTGTGATCAATGCAGAAGCATCGCTAAATGCCTGTTGCTGAGGATTCCTGCTGTTACGGTCGTTTAAGGCCAGATTGGCCGCATCCGATTTAAAGCTTATATTTTCAATAGCCTGTAATTCATTGGCAGAAGATGTCAGTGCCACTCCGTCCGTGTTGTACCCGTAGTTTACTTTGTTGATCCCGGAACGAATACTGAGCCTGTCGTTAACTTCATAGGCAACATTAACTCCGTAACTCAGATTGACATTCCCTGATTTGGAATTATCGTTAAACTGAGAGTGGATCGGAGAACCGCTTCCAAGCGAACTGTAAAATACAGGCGCTACATTAGGACTTACACTCCATTTATTCCTGGCTTTTTCAATTTTCTCCTCCAACTCTTTCTGCTCCTCTATGGCCTCGTAAATAGATTTTTTCTCCTTTTCTTTATTGGAAGCTACCGCTTCTTTATCTTTTTCAGTCTCTTTAAGAACGTCTTCAACCCGTTTTTTATCGATCGGATCGCTGTTGTTTTTCAATTCTGTTTTTTCCGCACTCTTGTCAACCTTTGAAACGGCAATACCTTTGGAAATAAGAGCGTCAGATTCCTTTTTGTCATTCGCCTTTTCCTTCAGGGCTGCAATATCCCCGATGGCTTCCTTTTTATTTTTATCTCCTTTTGTATAGATCGCTTTATCCGCAGCGTTGTTTTGCTGATCGTTGCGTTCCGAAGGATTTTGAATGGCGATGCCGGATCCTGTTTTAATTTTTTCGGCCTTTTCTGCTCCTTTTTCGGTCGGAACATCCTGGCTGCTGTTGGTTTCGTTAGTTAAAACGTCAGAATTATCAACCCCTTCGGAGGAGTTGATAATTTGATCTGACTGACTCCCATTAATTTCTTTGATCTCATTAATGTTTGTATCCGTATCGGTAACTTCCTGATTTTCCTGTACAGGAAGCTTATCGCTATTGTTCAGACTATTGTACCCTATGGTAAAAATAAGTGCCAGGGCTGCAGCAATGCCTCCCAGCTTCCACCATATCGGGATTACTTTCCTGGTTTTTCTTCCCTGAGAATCAAGACGACCTTCAATCTTGCCCCAGACATCATTGCCCGGTTCCGGATCGAAATCCTTGAATTTCTCCTGAAATAACCTGTCTATGTTTTTCCTATCACTCATCTTTTACAGTGATTTCATCTTTTTTTTTAAATGATCGTCTTCTATTTTTTTCTTTAAAATCATCCTTGCTCTGGCAAGGTTAGATTTAGAGGTGCCTTCTGATATCTCGAGAAAATTACTGATCTCCTTATGGGAGTAGCCGTCCAGAACATACATACTGAAGGTTAACCGGTATCTGTCGGGTAATTCCTGTATCAGGCTCAACAGATAATCCAACGAGATATTCTCTTCATTAACTTCTACCTCTGCCTCCTCTTCAATATCATCGATCACTATTTCAAAGACCCCTTCTTTTCTGTACTTCTGAAGTACTGTATTAACAGCAACTCGTCGCATCCAACCTTCAAATGACCCTTTAAAATTGTATTGTTCAATTTTGTTAAAAATGGTCATAAAACTATCCTGCAGATTGTCTTCTGCTTCCGCTTTATTCCGAGAATATTTCAGGCAAATGCCAAATATCTTACTTCCAAATAACTTGTATAGCTCCTCCTGCGCCTTTCTTTCTCGTTTTTTACATTGTTTTATGAGTTGCTGTAAACTCACTAATTATTTATAGTTTTAAAATTTATTAGCCTCCTACTGCGATCGGGATCTCAACTTCTAAAAACTGATCTTCCCCATCTACAGTTCCCTGGAAAAACCTAAAGGTGTAAACACCTCCCGCGGTTGCTACAAATTCGAACGGAATTTGTCTTGAATCATCTGCCAGATCAGCACAATCGTCTCTGTCTACCAGAGAAGCAACCAGTGTAAACGTAAATATATTATTCTCACTATCAGCCGAGATCAGATCGATTCCTTCAATAAAATGACAGGTACTTGGCCTGAGATAATCTAACTGAATTCTAAATGGCAGGTTAAGCGATACTGCATCAGGAGGGGTAGCCCCGGTTACCGGGATCCTTACAAAACTAAAATTAGTATTATCATCATTCAAACTACATGAGCTTAGAATAACAATCAAAAACAATGCAAAAGCTTTTTTCAATTTCATAAATGTGGGTTTTCCTAGTTAGATACGTAAAAAGCAGATTGGTTGCGTTAAAAAATACTTTTTTTAATACTTTATTGAGTTTAATGATTTGGAAGCATAAAAAAACCGGGATGTTAGTCCCGGTTTCCTTTAGTTTTTAAGAGCCTTCAGGGCTTCTTTTATTTTCTCTTCCAGTTCTTCGAGTAATTCCGGGTTATCCTGTAAAAGCGATTTGACAGCATCTCTACCCTGTCCGAGTTTAGTATCTCCGTAACTAAACCACGAACCGCTCTTTTTTATGATCTCATATTCAACTCCGATATCGAGGATCTCTCCGATTCTGGAGATCCCTTCTCCGTACATAATATCAAATTCGGTGGCTTTGAACGGCGGTGCCACTTTGTTCTTTACAACTTTGACCCTTGTCTTGTTTCCGGCTACCTCTCCGTCATTGTTCTTGATCTGAGTGGAACGACGAATATCCAGTCTTACCGAAGCGTAGAACTTCAAAGCATTACCTCCGGTAGTGGTTTCGGGATTCCCGAACATTACCCCGATCTTCTCACGCAGCTGGTTGATAAAGATCACTGTACAATGGGTCTTACTTATCGTAGATGTAAGCTTCCTGAGGGCCTGCGACATTAAACGCGCATGTAATCCCATTTTGGAATCTCCCATTTCTCCTTCAATCTCACTCTTGGGTGTAAGAGCGGCAACAGAATCGACCACTACAATATCAATAGCTCCCGAACGGATCAGATTTTCGGTAATTTCCAAAGCCTGTTCTCCGTGGTCGGGTTGAGAAATGATCAGGTTGTCGATATCCACTCCAAGTTTCTGCGCATAAAAACGGTCGAAAGCGTGTTCCGCATCAATAAATGCTGCAATTCCTCCCGCCTTTTGTGCTTCCGCAATAGCGTGAAGTGTCAGCGTGGTTTTACCGGATGATTCCGGACCGTATATTTCGATGACCCTTCCCTTGGGATATCCTCCAACACCTAATGCAATGTCCAGGCCTATAGAACCCGTCGGGATCACTTCAACTTCATCAACTACACTGTCTCCGAGCTTCATTACAGCTCCCTTTCCGTAGGTCTTGTCTAATTTGTCTAATGTAAGTTTAAGGGCTTTTAATTTTGCGTCTTTTTCAGAACTCATTTCCTCGTTTTTCTAAATATTTATCGTTAGCTAAAATACTATTTCTTTTTGCAGAATACAATTTGCCACGCAACCTTTTTTCTTTTTTTGCATCAGGTTATAAAGTGATGATGAATACATGAGATTTTTTGTTAAAACATTTTTTTCTAGACTCTTGAATATACAGGTTTCTGTATACATGAGTTATAGACTGGATGGTGGCTAGCTTCGTTGCTATTTTGATACAGATTAGTTGAATTAAAATAAATAGTAACGATTTAGTCATGAAAAGAGCTTTGGAATTTCCCGAAGCTCTTTTTATTTGTTTTAAACACTTAAAAATTAATACTTTTGCCGAAAATATTCTTTAATCTTAAAAAATCAGTATAGCATGCAACTGTACAACACTTTAAGTTCTAAAGAAAGAGCAGCGCTTATAGAAAAAGCAGGAAAAGAACGCCTGACGCTCTCTTTCTATAAATACCATCACATAAAAAATACCCGTATTTTCAGGAACCACCTGTTTATCAACTGGAATGAACTGGACGTCCTGGGAAGGATCTATATTGCCAGTGAAGGTATTAACGGTCAGTTATCCGTACCGGCCGAAAATTTCGAAAAATTCAAGACCCATCTAGACAGTGTTGATTTCCTGGAAAACGTACGCCTGAACATTGCCGTTGAGCAGGACAATATGTCCTTCCTGAAATTAAAGGTCAAGGTCAGAAACAAGATCGTGGCCGACGGCCTGGATGACGATACCTTTGATGTTACCGATAAGGGAACTCACGTTAATGCGGAAACCTTTAACGAACTTATCGAGGATGAGAATACCATCCTGGTAGACATGAGAAATCACTATGAAAGTGAAATAGGGCATTTTAAGAATGCCATCACTCCCGATGTGGACACCTTCAGGGAATCCCTTCCTATTATCGAGGACGATCTGAAAGAACACAAAGAAGATAAAAAACTGGTAATGTACTGTACGGGAGGGATCCGTTGCGAAAAGGCCAGTGCTTATTTTAAACACAAAGGTTTTAAAGACGTTTACCAGCTGGAAGGAGGGATCATAGAATATACCCGCCAGGTAAAGGCAAACGATCTTGAAAATAAATTTATAGGTAAGAACTTCGTTTTTGACGACCGCCGGGCCGAAAAGATATCTGAAGAAGTCATTGCCAGTTGCCATATTTGTGGTAACCCCTGCGATACGCATACCAATTGTGCCAATGAGGCCTGCCATATCTTATTTATTCAGTGTGAAGAATGTGCCGAGAGACTGGACCGCTGCTGTTCCGATGCCTGTAAGGAAGTCAATGCCCTGCCTTATGAAGAACAAAAGGCATTGAGAAAAGGAAAAGTTATTGAGAACAATGTCTTTAAGAAAGGTCGCCTGAAGGAAAAAACAAATACCTCCCCTGAATAGTTTAGTGGAGGAAATAATTCAGAAGGAAAAGAACTTTTATACAACGCCGCACTCACATCAGAGTGCGGCTTTTTTAATAGCTTAAAAGCCGGTAGATCCTGGAAAGTTTGTGTTTCAATATTGATGAGATTTAACTTAAAAAGTTAAAGAATAATCTCTTTCTTAACATTAATTTTTTGTTTTATGTTAAAAAATGTTAAGTCTACGTTAAAAAATACGATATTAGCGACTAGCATAATTCAATAAATCCATCAAAATGAGAACTAAACTTTGGATAACGGCACTTGCCGTCATTCTGTTTTCTTGTTCTGAGAAAAAAGACAAAAACCCGGAGGAAATTGCTCAAAGTACTGCACCTGCTCCGGGACAGGTCGTAACGGAGGTCGATGATAGCCAGCCCAACGATAAGATCCGGGTATTCAGGAAATATTCTTCTGCCGAAAGCGGGATCGATTTTTTTAACGGTCTCCGGCACAATATGGAAACCATGGAGAACCTCTTCGATTACGACTATTTCTACAATGGCGGAGGCGTGGGGATCGAAGACCTGAACAATGACGGTTTAAAAGACATCTTCTTTTGCGGGAATCAGGTGCCCAACAGGCTTTACATCAACAAAGGGGATCTTAAATTCGAGGACATTAGCGAAACGGCAAATATCAATGATGCCAAGGTATGGTCTAACGGAGTGACCTTTGTGGATATTAACGGAGATGGGTGGATGGATATTTACGTATCTCAGGGAGGACCTCATCAGAAGGAAAACCGAAAAAATTTACTCTACATAAATCAGAAGGACAATAGTTTTAAGGAGATGGCCGAAGCTTATAATCTCGCCGATACGGGAATCGGTACCCAGGCCGCTTTTTTTGATTACGATAAGGACGGAGATCTGGATTGTGTGGTAATGAATGAGAACGAACTCTACGGAGTGGATCCCAGACGCTTTTTTAAGACCATGGAAGTGAATAAGGAGATCCTTAAAAAGAGCAGCAGCCATTTATACAGAAACGAAGGGGGAAAATTTGTCGATGTTACCGAAAGCGCAGGCCTGTTGCGACCCACTTTCGGATTGGGATTATCTGTGAGCGATCTTAACAACGACGGATGGCTCGATATCTATATTGCCAATGACTATTATATCCCCGACGCCCTCTATATCAATAACGGAGACGGAAGCTTTACAGATCAGATAAAGAATTATACCAATCAGGTTTCCTTTTACGGGATGGGTGTGGATATTGAAGACATAAACAACGATGGTTTTCAGGACATATTTGTTCTCGATATGGCATCCAGCGATCATTACAGGGCAAAAACCCTAATGGCCTCTATGGATGTCCCTACTTTTAATATGCTGGTGCAAAAAATGGAGTTCCAGCATCAGTATATGTTCAATTCCCTGCAGATCAATATGGGGAATAACCGTTTTAACAACGTTTCCCAGGCTGCTAAACTCTCTAAAACCGATTGGAGCTGGGCGGGCTTGATGGTAGATCTTGACAATGACGAGCACAAGGATATTTACATCACTAACGGTTACCGCAGGTATGCCCTGGATAATGATATCAGGACCCGGGTGGTAAAAGCCAAGCAGGAATTTAGCGGAAATGTTCCGCTGGATATAAAAGAGCAGATCTACGGAGATATGCCTTCCGAAAAGCTGCCCAATGTTATGCTGAGGAACCATCAGGATCTAAGCTTTAAAGAAGTGGGGAATTATTGGGGCCTTGGAGACCCTTCCTTTTCCAACGGAGCTGCCTATGCCGATCTTGATAATGACGGAGACCTGGAACTGATCACCAACAATATAGATGAAGAAGCATTTTTATATAAGAACCTCTCGGTAGAAGAGGGAATAGGGAATTACCTCCGTGTAAAGACGGTAGGAAATACTTCTGAAGCTTTTGCCAGGGTTACTATCAGCTATAAAGACAAAAAACAATTTGTTGAAGCCAAAAGGGTAAGAGGATATCTTTCGGCGGTTGATAATACGGCACATTTCGGTTTAGGTTCGGAAAAAGAAATAGATCGCGTACGGGTGGAATGGCCCAGCGGGAAATTTGAGGAAAGAACAAAAGTAGAAGCAAATCAGCTGCTCACTTTTTACGAAAAAGATGCCGGAAAGACCATCAGAAAAACGAGTGCGAACTCTATGTTCACTACTGTAGATCCCGGGCGTCTAAACCTGAACTACAACCATAAGGAAAATGAGTATAACGATTTTGAGAGGGAAGTGCTGCTCCCTTATAAACAGTCTACCCTGGGGCCCTTTATTGCCAGGGCCGATGTAGATGGAGATTCAAAAGAAGATCTTCTCATCGGAGGTGCTGCAGGACAAGCCGCAGAGCTTTACCTTTCCACGGGTAAGGGCTTTAAAAAGAAAGACAATCCCGTATTTACGACCGATGCTTTCTATGAAGATATGGAAGCCGTTTTCTTTGATGCCGACTCCGATGGAGATAAAGACCTTTTTGTGGTAAGCGGAGGTAACGAGCTCGACCCGGAGAAGATGATGTACAAAGACCGCCTGTATCTGAACGACGGAAAGGGGAATTTCTCAAAAGGACCGGATAATTTTGAGAACCACAGCGGAAAATCCGTGACGGTTCTCGATTATGATAAGGACGGAGATATGGACCTGGTAGTTGGAAACAGGATCATACCTAAAAGCTATCCCGTTGCTGCGCCTTCTGTAGTTTACCGGAACGATCAGGGGCAGTTTGTAAATGTAACATCGGAGGTGGCCCCGGTACTGGAGAAATTCGGAATAATCAACAGTATTGTTTCCACCGATTTTAACGGAGATGGCTGGGAAGACCTTATCGTAGCCGGCGAATGGACCGGTATAGGAATGTTGAGGAACAACCAGGGAACCTTCGAGGATATTTCGTCCAAAAATGGGCTGGATAAGGAAAAAGGATGGTGGTTTTCTGTTCATGAGACCGACCTGAACAACGATGGCCTAAAAGATTATATCCTCGGGAATGTGGGGATCAACATTAAGTTCAAGGCCAGTAAAGCGGAACCTTTTAAGGTATTTGCAAACGATTTTGATGCAAACGGGACCCTGGATGTAGTATTGAGTAAAAAGTACAACAATGAATATGTTCCGGTGCGAGGAAGGGAATGTTCTTCAGAGCAAATGCCGTTCATCTCGGAAAAGTATGAGACTTACAGCGATTTTGCCAATGCCTCCCTCATCGATATTTACGGCGATAAACTCAAAGAATCCCATGCATTTGAAGCGACCAATTTTAAATCGATGGTCCTGATCAATAAAGGCGACGGGATCTTCGAAAAAGGATATTTACCGGTAGAAGCGCAACTGTTTCCTCTGCTCGATATTGTTTTTTACGACATCAATAAAGATGGTTATCAGGACATGATCGCTGCAGGTAATATTTATGACACAGAAGTAGAGACCCCGCGCCTGGATAATGGTTCCGGCCTGGTATTGCTTTCCGATACAAAGAGCAATTATACTGCATTGAAAAGTACGGAAACCGGACTTTACATAGACGGCGATATAAAATCGCTTAGCCTGTTCGAAGGAAAAGATGGTCCTCCGATGCTGGTGGCCGCAAAAAACAATGCTCCTTTGTCGGTAGTCAGGATTGAAGATAATTAAGGCTGTAAACCGAAAAAAACGAGGATTTAAGCGATAAACCCTGTTAAATATTAAATGCGTTTTTCATCTGAGGAAATAATATTATCTTTACCTCTTTAGAAATTAATTACGAACCTATAGTCAACCGGCTGAGTTTCACTTAACTGGTTGCTCAAGATATATAAATATGGGGTGCAGCAGTTGTTCAACTGGGAAAGATGGACAGCCACGGGGGTGTAAGAACAATGGAACTTGCGGGACCGATGGTTGCAATAAATTGACTGTTTTTGATTGGCTTTCCAATATGTCCCTCCCTTCAGGTCAGAAACCTTTCGACTGTGTGGAGGTCAGATTTAAAAATAGCAGAAAACTTTTCTTCAGAAATACGGATAAACATCAGTTATCGATCGGGGATATTGTAGCTACAGAAGCTTCTCCGGGTCATGATGTGGGGATCGTTACCCTTACCGGAGAACTGGTAAAGATCCAGATGAAGAAAAAGAAAGTAGAATGGAATGATGATGCCGTTCCGAAGATCTACAGAAAAGCTTCTCAGCGCGATATAGATGTATGGCAAAAGTCGAGAGACCGGGAAGAAGATGTAAAGAAAAGATCGAGAGAACTGGCCATTGCATTGGGACTTCAGATGAAGATCTCCGATGTGGAGTTTCAGGGAGACGGATCCAAGGCTACTTTCTATTATACGGCCGATGACCGGGTAGACTTCAGACAGCTGATCAAGGAAATGGCCAAGGCCTTCAGTATTCGAATTGAAATGAGGCAGATAGGTTTCAGGCAGGAAGCTGCACGTCTGGGAGGAGTTGGTTCCTGCGGGCGTGAATTGTGTTGTTCTACCTGGCTAACCGATTTCAGATCTGTAAATACGGCAGCAGCACGTTATCAGCAATTATCCCTCAACCCTCAGAAGCTTGCAGGACAGTGCGGGAAACTGAAATGTTGCCTGAATTACGAACTGGATGCTTACCTGGATGCGCTTCAGGAATTTCCGAAAAGTGATGTTCGCCTGCAAACCGAAAAAGGAAAAGCAAGCTGCCAAAAAATAGATATTTTTAAAGGTCTTCTCTGGTATGCCTATGAAGAAAACAGCATTAACTGGCATAAGCTGAAGGTAGAGCAGGTAAACGAGATCGTCTCTTATAACGAGAAGGGAAAAAAGGTCCCGAGTCTGGAAGAATACGCTCTTGAGATCATCGATGATAATAAAAAAGAATTTGAAAACGTTGTAGGTCAGGACAGCCTGACTCGTTTTGATACTCCCAAGAAAAGGAACAGGGGACGAAACAGGAACAAGAACAAAAAGCGAAGAAATCCAAAAAAGAATTCACGATAATGCTAAAAAAATGCCTTTTAATTACCTGTATCATCCTCCTCGCATCCTGCGATTCTAAAAGCGTTTTTTCCGAATATCAGTCTGTTTCAAACGGTTGGGATAAGGACCAGGAACTAAACTTTTCCTTTCCTGCTCCGGATACGATCAATAACTACAATATTTTTATCAACCTCAGGAATAACGAGGACTATAAATTCAGCAACCTCTTCCTGATCGTTAAGATGAATTTCCCGGACGGGAATATTGTTTCCGATACCCTGGAATACGAAATGGCCAAACCAAACGGCGAATGGCTTGGAAAAGGCTTCACTTCGTTAAAAGAAAGCAAATTATGGTATAAAGAAAACATAATTTTCCCCAATTCAGGAACTTATAACGTCCAGATAGCTCACGCAATGCGTATAAATGGTACAGTGGAAGGCTTGAATTCCCTTGAAGGGGTCAAAGATGTCGGAATTAAAATAGAGACTACACCTAAACAATAATTAAGTTATGGCCAAATCAGCAAAAAATAAGAAAGAAGTAAAAGAACAACCGGGTTTCAGAAGATACATCATTTGGTTCTGGCGTTCTTTTGCCGCCGGAGTCGGAATCTTAATTCTTCTTTTTTTACTGGCCTCATGGGGAGTTTTTGGCCCTATGCCTACTTTTGAAGAACTTGAAAACCCCAAGACCAATCTGGCTTCCGAGCTTATTTCATCTGATGGGAAGACTCTCGGAAAATACTACCTTAGTGAGAACAGAACACCGGTAGCTTTTTCGGATCTGCCGCAACACCTTGTAGATGCTTTGGTAGCTACCGAAGATGAGCGATACTACAGCCATTCGGGAATTGATGCCAGGGGAACGATAAGAGCTTTTGCCTTCCTCGGAAGAAGAGGAGGAGCCAGTACCATTACCCAGCAGCTTGCAAAATTATTGTTTCACGGAACCAGCACCAAAGGCTGGAGAAGATACACTCAGAAAATAAAGGAATGGGTCATTGCCATCCGCCTGGAAAGACAGTATACCAAGAACGAGATCATTGCCATGTATCTCAACAAACAGGACTTTATCTTTAATGCCGTAGGGATCAGATCGGCTTCCAGGATATATTTCGGAAAAGAACCCAAAGACCTGAAAATAGAAGAAGCGGCCGTATTGGTTGCCATGCTTAAAAACCCGAGACAGTACAATCCGCACAGAGAGATCTCCAAAAAGAAATCGCTTATGCGAAGGAATCAGGTCTTTAAGCAAATGGAAAAGAATGACTATATCTCCAAAGAGGAAAAAGATTCCCTTCAGCAACTTCCTTTAAAGATCAATTTCTCACCCGAAACCCATGATGAAGGTCTTGCTACCTATTTCAGGGAATATGTGAGGAATAGTTTTATGAAGAACTGGATAAGGAACAACCCCAAGGAAGACGGTTCTTTTTACAACCTTTCCCTGGACGGATTAAAGATCTATACCACCATCGATTCGAGAATGCAGCAGTATGCCGAAGAAGCGGTGATAGAGCATATGAAACAGCTTCAGGCCGAGTTTTTTGTTCAGAATACGGCTAAAAGAAACCCTACAGCACCTTTTGTGGGGGTGACCAATGAGGAGATCCAGAATATCTATAACCGCGCCATGAGGCAGTCGGAGAGATGGAGGGTAATGAAAGAGCAGGGGAAGACCGAAAAAGAGATCAGGGCTTCTTTTACCAAGAAGACCGATATGACGATATTTAGCTGGAAAGGTACGATAGATACCATAATGACACCTCTCGATTCCATTAAGTACTACAAGCACTTCCTGAGAACAGGAATGATGTCTATGGAACCCAGAACCGGACATGTTAAGGCGTGGGTAGGAGGTACCGATTATAAACACTTTAAATACGATCAGGTAATTCAGGGAGCCCGTCAGGCCGGATCTACTTTTAAGCCGTTTGTATATGCAACGGCCATAGATCAGTTGCATTTGTCGCCTTGTGATTCCCTGCCCGATGTTTATCACTGTATTGAAGCTAATAAATACGGAAATGTGGAAGCCTGGTGTCCTAAGAACTCCAACGGCGAGTATAGCGGGGAAATGAAAACCCTTAAAAATGGTCTGGCAGAATCTACCAATACCATCACTGCCCGATTAATGGATGAGGTAGGGCCGGCGCCGGTTGTTAACCTTGCCAGGAAACTGGGGATCACTTCCGATATCCTGGAAGTTCCTTCCATTGCTTTGGGGACACCGGACATTACCGTTTATGAAATGGTGGGGGCCTATGGTACTTTTGCCAATCAGGGAGTATATGTAAAACCTGTAATGATCACCCGTATTGAGGATAAGAACGGGACCGTCCTTTTCGAATACGTTCCGGAAACCAGGGATGTGATGAGCAGGGAAGTAGCATATACAACTGTAAACCTGATGCAGGGTGTTGCCGATGCAGGATCGGGAAGAAGACTGAGGCATGACTTTGCACAGAACGAGACCGTTTATAAAGAGATCATCACCGGATATCCCTATAAATTTGATAACCCTATAGCCGGAAAAACGGGAACTACCCAGAACCAGAGTGACGGTTGGTTTATGGGAATGGTACCTAACCTGGTAACCGGGGTCTGGGTTGGCGGAGAAGACAGAGCCACTCACTTTAAATCGATCACCTACGGTCAGGGGGCGAGTATGTCACTCCCTATCTGGGCATTGTATATGCAGAAGTGTTATGCCGATGCTGAACTAGGAGTTTCCAAAGAAGATTTTGAAAAACCGGAAGAGTTGACGATCAATGTAGATTGTACTAAAAAACCGGAAAAAGATAAACTCAATATAGACAAGGATCTGGACGATCTGGACTTCTAAAAAAATACTGCGGCGCTTCGGGCGCCGTTTTTTATTTTATCTCTTTTTTAGCTGTTTAAATTTTATTAAATAAAACAGACTTTCCTGCAGAATTTCGTAATTTTCACTCAAAATATTTTTAGATGATCAACAAGAAGGTGCATTCGGTGCAGGAGGCCCTTTCCGGGGTAAAAGACAATATGACTTTTATGCTTGGAGGCTTCGGGTTATGCGGAATACCGGAAAACAGTATAGCAGAATTAGTACGACTGGGAGTTAAAAATGTAACCTGTATTTCCAATAATGCAGGAGTAGATGATTTCGGGCTTGGATTATTACTACAGAATCATCAGATCAAAAAAATGATATCCTCTTATGTAGGCGAGAACGATGAGTTTGAACGGCAGATGCTGAGCGGAGAACTCGATGTAGAGCTTGTTCCTCAGGGAACCCTGGCAGAGCGTTGCAGAGCGGCTCAGGGAGGTTTTCCGGCCTTTTATACGCCGGCAGGATACGGAACGGAAGTAGCCGAAGGAAAAGAGACCAGGGAGTTTAACGGAAAGATGTATGTGCTGGAAGAGGCCTTTAAAGCAGATTTTGCCTTTGTGAAAGCCTGGAAAGGAGATGAAGCCGGAAACCTTATTTTTAAGGGAACTGCCCGGAACTTTAATCCCTGTATGTGCGGAGCCGCAAAAATAACAGTGGCCGAAGTGGAAGAACTGGTACCTGCAGGCGAACTCAATCCTGATCATGTTCATATTCCCGGGATCTTTGTCCAGAGGATTTTCCAGGGAAAAAAGTTTGAAAAGAGGATAGAACAACGAACGGTAAGACAACGCACTTAATTTTCCGATTTGGAGATGAGAGGGGGTAGGAAAAATGTTATTACGAAACTGATCTATTCTCTATCCAAACCCTTCACAGGACCTGAAAGAAGAGTTGAAATCGATCATTAAAGTTATTTCGAAGATCATTGCTACTTCAAAAAAAGCATAATTTTCAAATTAACGCATTGAAAAATCATCAAATTAACACATTAAAGAACTATTACAAGTATGCTTGATAAAACAGGAATTGCAAAACGAATTGCAAAGGAGCTGAAGGACGGATATTTTGTAAATCTCGGAATAGGGATCCCTACTTTAGTGGCTAACTATATCCCCGAAGGAATAGAAGTAGAATTTCAGAGCGAGAACGGTGTTCTGGGGATGGGACCTTTTCCGTATGAAGGGGAAGAAGATGCCGATATTATCAATGCCGGGAAACAAACGATCACTACCCTGCCTGGAGCTTCCTTTTTTGATTCTGCACTTAGTTTTGGGATGATCAGAGGGAAACATGTAGACCTTACCATTCTCGGTGCTATGGAAGTGGCGGAGAACGGAGATATTGCCAATTGGAAGATCCCCGGAAAAATGGTTAAGGGAATGGGAGGAGCAATGGACCTGGTGGCTTCTGCAGAGAATATTATTGTGGCCATGATGCATACCAATAAAGCAGGGCAGTCAAAATTACTTAAGCAATGCTCACTCCCGCTTACAGGAGTGAATTGCGTAAAGAAGGTGGTAACCAATCTTGCTGTGATGGAAGTAACCGAAAACGGCTTTAAACTCCTTGAAAGGGCACCCGGTGTATCGGTGGAAGAAATAGAAAATGCTACCGAAGGAGCACTAATTATTGAAGGAGATATCCCGGAGATGAGTATTTAAAGGCATTTCGGGAGATTTTAGATATAGAAAAGCGATGAGAGATCATCGCTTTTTTTTGGGTTATCAACGAAAAATTGTGAATAAAACGTGCATTTCATCGATTTTTTTAGACTTTTTATCGATGATTTGATTTTTATTTTTTATGTTTGACCAAGTTTTTGTCCCAAAACTTGCTATTATGAGAACAAAATTATACCCAAAACCCACGAGGTTGAACATCAAAGTAAACCGTGTAGAAGATCAGATAGATTCTTTTACCGATGGTATCAATTCAACGCTATTATTCATGAAGAACTTACTGGTAATTACCAGAAAAGTATTTATGTTATGACATTTACCGAATAACGTGAGTTTGAACCTTTTTTTGCCCCGAATTAAGCGTCAAGCTTGCTTAGTTGAGAAGCCCCTAAATAACTAAACCTTCAACTAGGTAGTCAACCGTGACTTAAATTGTTTATGTAATTATGTTTGTTTAGTCTTTATTTCTCTTCGAACTCACGTTATTTTTTCATCCCCTTAGGTATCGCATCAATCAATTTCTTTGTATAAGCTCTGGAAGGCTGGTCGTAGATATGATCTGCATCTCCGAGTTCTTCTATTTTCCCCTCATTCATAACCAGCAACTGATCGGACATAAACTTCACTACCGAAAGATCATGGGAAATAAAAATATAGGTAAAACCGAAGTTTTCCTTTAGTTCATTTAAGAGATTTAAAACCTGGGCCTGAACCGATATGTCCAGGGCAGAGACAGATTCGTCGCAGATAATGAGTTTAGGCTGAAGACCGATAGTCCGCGCTATTCCTATTCGCTGTCGCTGACCTCCACTGAATTCATGCGGATAACGGTTATAGTGATCTGCCTGCAAACCTACTGCCTCCAGGATCTCAATGGTCTTTTCCTTCCGGCTGCGGTCATTTTCGTATAGACCGTGCACCTTCATAGGTTCGGAAATAGCTTTTCCGATGGGTATCCTCGGGTTCAGGGAGGAATAGGGATCCTGAAAAATAACCTGTATTTCTTTTCTCAGTTTCCGGATCTCTTCTTTTTTTAAACCGCTGATATCCCTTCCTCTGTACAGGATGCTCCCTGCTGTTGCCTTGTCGAGTTGCAGGATAGCATTCCCCAGCGTAGATTTTCCGCATCCGCTTTCCCCTACCAGTCCGAGAGTTTCTCCTTCATATAGTTTAAAACTGATGCCGTTTACGGCCTTAAAGCTCGTTTTTTTGGAAAATAAACCGGCTTTGGTGATATATTCTTTTTCTACATCGATGACTTCCAGCAAGGGAGGCTGATCGTATAATTCTTTATGATGCTTTTTCCGGTCTTCGGCAGAAATGATCTCCTCCGAAAAATGCCCGTCCATAAAATCCTGGATAACCGGAAGCTTTTTAAGCCGTTTATCCAATGGAGGTTTTGAGCTTAATAATGCCTGCGTATAATTGTGCTGAGGTTCCTTAAATACCTTCTCAGCTTCTCCCTGTTCAACTATAGAGCCTTTGTACATGACCAGAACGCGATCGGCAATTTCGGAGACCAGGTTCAGGTCGTGTGAGATAAAAATAATGCTCATCCCGGTTTCCTGCTGAAGTGATTTTAGCAATGCAATGATCTCTTTCTGAACCGTCACATCCAGGGCGGTGGTGGGCTCATCTGCAATAAGTATTTTCGGTTTACACGCAATAGCCATTGCAATCATAACCCTTTGCTTCTGCCCTCCGCTGATCTGATGCGGATAACTTTCGAAGATCCGTTCAGGTTCCGGTAATTTTACCTTATCGAAAAGAGCAATTGTTTCTTCCTTTGCCTGTTTCCGGCTGAGGGAAGTGTGTTGTAGTAGGATCTCCATCACCTGGAAACCACAACTAAGAGAGGGGTTGAGTGAACTCATGGGTTCCTGAAAGATCATACTTATCTCGGAGCCTCTTATCAGTTTGAAATCCTTTTCCGGAAGTCCGGTCAGATCCCGGTCTTCAAAGAGGACCTCTCCTTTACTGATCCTGGAAATACCTTTGGGAAGTAAACCTAAAAGGGCGAGAGAAGAAACGGACTTTCCGCTACCCGACTCCCCGACAATACCCAGGATCTCATTTTCCTGAAGCGAAAAGGAAATACCCTCGACAACATCCCTGAAGTTACCATCGGTCTTAAATCCGATACTTAGATCTTTTACGGTTAAAAGTGTTTTGGGCATATGATAAATGTATATCTTTTTGTTTGTCGTTCTTTCTATAAATGCCTGATAAAATCCATTCGTTTCCCCAGTACTCTAATAATAAAAATACGCCCCGGTTCTTCCATTATATAGAAAAGAACATGAGCCTTGTATCTATAGTATTTAAGATTATGCGCAAAAACAGAAGCGTCACCGGCTAATTCCGGGCGATCAGGTAACTCTTTAAAGAGTGCTTCCAGTTCATCTAAATATTTGTCGGCCATACCCAGGCCAAACTTTCTTATTCCAAATCTGAAAATACCGGCAATATCACTGGCAGCAGCTCCCGAAAGCTTATAGCTCCCCATTATCTTTCATTGTTTTTTTCACTTCTTTCCGGATATCGGAAATACTTTTATCGCTAATACCGCTGTTAAAGCCTTCTTCAATGGCATTATTGAGATCCATAAGCTTCTTATTTTGAGCCTGATCTCTTCTTACCAGATCCCGGATATATTCACTGTCATTGGTATAATCACCCTTTTGTACCTGTATCCTGATCCAGTTGTCCTGTTGTTCGGTAAAGGTTATTGATTTTCGTACTGTGCTCATTTCAATCAATTTAACATCTGATGCAATATAGTGCTATTTTGCACCAAAAACAAACAGGCATTCAAATGAAAAACCCTGTTTTTGTTTAAATACTACAAATAATTTCTGCAGCTTTTTCCAGGGTCTCATCCGTCTTGGCAAAACAGAAACGCAACACTTTATTATCTGCATTGTTCATATTGAATACAGAAATAGGAATAGCTGCAAGTTTCTTTTCCCTCACCAGGCGGCTCGCAAACTCGGTATCGGCCTCATCGGTAATACGCGAGTAATCGAGTAGCTGAAAATAAGTTCCTTTGGCAGGGGTAAAGCTAAACCTTGAGGTCTTTATCAGATCGAGAAAGTAATCCCTCTTTTGCTGGTAAAAACTGCTTAGCCCCATATAATTTTCGGCTTCTTTCATATAAGCGGCATAAGCTTTTTGCATGGGATGGTCTACACAGAACACATTAAACTGGTGGGTCTTCCTCAATTCGTGCATCAAAGGGGCAGGAGCTAAACAATAGCCGACTTTCCATCCGGTGTTGTGGAAGGTCTTCCCCAGAGAAATAGTTATAAAAGCACGTTCTGCCAGTCCCGGAAAGAGTGCAGCGCTCTGATGCTGCTCCCCGTCAAAAATAATATGTTCGTATACCTCGTCGCTCAGCAGGATAATATCGGTATCCTTCAGGAGAGATTCCAATGTCAGCATATCTTCCCTGGACAAAATAGAACCACTGGGATTGTGCGGACTGTTAATAATGATCATCCTGGTTTTAGGAGATATTTTCTGTTTTACTTCTTCCCAGTCCACTGAAAAGTCAGGCCTTAACTGAATGAGCACCGGTTTTCCTCCGTGCAATTCGGTAACAGGCTCATAACAGTCGTAAGCCGGTTTAAAAATAATAACCTCATCGCCAGGCGATACGAAAGATGAAATGATATTGTATATAGCCTGAGAAGCACCGACAGTTACGGTAACCTCTGTTTCCGGATCGTAAGTGGCGCCGTATAACAACTCCATTTTTTGAACTATAACTTCCCTTAACTCCGGTATTCCGGGCATAGGCGCATATTGGTTATGTCCGGCTGCCATAGCCTCAGAAACCAGGGCTTTTAAGGCCGGTTCGGACGGGAAATTAGGGAACCCCTGAGATAAGTTCAGGGCCTGGTGCTCTGCAGCCAGTCTACTCATGATGGTGAATATATTGGTCTGGATATTGGGAAGCTTGGATTGAAAGCTGATGGAATGAACTGACATGCTTAATATTACATTTTTAAACGATTGTATGATAAAAGTATATTATTTTTTAGTTTCCTAAAATGATACGTACATTTAAGACTGTTAAAATTGCACTAATTCATCTTTTTAAAATGAATAAACACATGTACCTTTCGAAAAAAGCAAAAAAACATACGACTTTTTTGCTTCTGACTTTTGCTTTTTCTTTAATCATTAATGCTCAGAACAACAATTATTTTCCGGAACGGAATGCTAACTGGCAGGAACGTACTCCGGCATCTTTTTCCATAAATACCGCTAAGATCAATGAGGCCGTTTCCTTTGCGGAGCAGAACGAATATTCCGGGTCGAGAGATCTGAGAATAGCCATTCTGAGAAGCTTTGCACGTGAGCCTTTTCACAAGATTTCAGGCCCCACCGAAAAAAGGGGAGGTCCTGCCGGGATGATCCTGAAAAACGGTTATGTCATTGCCAAATGGGGCGACCTCAAAAAAGTGGACATGACCTTTAGTGTAACCAAAAGTTACCTGTCTACCGTAGCCGGTCTGGCCGTTGATGAGAAGCTGATCGCTTCGGTAAACGATCCGGTCAGGAATTATGTATGGGACGGAAGCTTTAACGGTGCCCATAACTCCAAAATAAACTGGGATCACCTGCTTACGCAGTCGTCAGACTGGTCCGGAACCCTTTGGGGCGGACATGACTGGGCAGACCGTCCTCCGAGAAACGGCGACCTGGACGACTGGAAGAACAGGACCTATAATGAACCCGGAACGGTTTTCGAATATAACGACGTTCGTGTTAACCTCCTTGCCTATTCCTTATTACAAGTTTTGAGAAAGCCATTACCTATGGTTTTAAAGGAAAAGATCATGGACCCTATCGGTGCTTCCACTACCTGGAGATGGTATGGTTATGACAATGCCTGGGTAAATGTAGACGGAATAAAAATGCAATCGGTTACCGGTGGAGGGCATTCAGGCGGAGGACTCTTTATCAACACTGAAGATCATGCCCGTTTCGGACTCTTATTCCTGAATGACGGAAAATGGAATGGAAAACAGTTGCTGAGTAAATCCTGGATTGAAAAGGCGATCACTCCATCACAGGCAAATGTAAACTACGGATACATGTGGTGGCTCAATAAAAAAGGACCCAGACATTGGGAAGGCGTTTCAGAAGACATATACTATGCAGCCGGTTTCGGAGGGAACTTTATTGTAGTTGATAAAGAACACGACCTGGTGATCGTAACCCGCTGGCTAGAACCTTCTAAAATAGGAGAGTTTGTAAAGAAGGTGATGGATGCTCTATAATATCCTGTTACAATGAATAAAGACAGCAGAAAGGCATACTGGAAGGAGAACCTTAAATACCTGGCTATACTTTTGAGTATCTGGTTTCTGGTATCTTACGGCTTCGGGATCCTGTTGGTAGATGAGCTGAACAGCATCCGGCTGGGAGGTTTTAAACTGGGATTCTGGTTTGCACAACAGGGATCTATCTATGTTTTTGTCATTCTTATTTTCGTATATGTCCGCTTAATGAACAAGCTTGATAAAAAATATAACCTGGACGAATAGATATGGATATTCAAAGCTGGACCTACCTCATTGTTGTTATTACTTTCCTGCTCTATATCGGGATCGCTATCTGGTCGAAGGCGGCATCTACCAAAGATTTTTATGTAGCAGGCGGAGGAGTTTCTCCCCTGGCAAACGGAATGGCAACTGCTGCCGACTGGATGTCTGCAGCTTCCTTTATTTCCATGGCAGGGATCATTTCCTTTGCCGGTTATGACGGCTCGGTATATCTTATGGGATGGACCGGAGGTTATGTGCTGCTGGCTCTCTTGCTGGCACCCTATCTGAGGAAGTTCGGTAAGTTTACGGTCCCCGATTTTATTGGAGATCGCTATTATTCCAATATCGCAAGGGGAGTGGCGGTCATTTGTGCCTTATTCGTCTCTTTTACCTATGTGGCCGGACAGATGCGGGGAGTAGGAGTGGTTTTTTCCCGCTTCCTGGAAGTCGATGTTAATACCGGTGTGATCATAGGAATGATTATCGTATTGTTCTATGCGGTACTCGGAGGAATGAAAGGTATTACCTATACCCAGGTGGCCCAGTACTGTGTACTTATTTTTGCTTTTATGGTTCCCGCTATTTTTATATCTATTCAGATGGCTGGAAACCCCGTTCCTCAATTAGGTTTTGGAGGAAGCGGTACCGACGGGACCTATCTGCTGGATAAACTTGACGGCTTGCACCGGGAGCTTGGTTTTCACGAATATACTTCCGGAAGCAAATCTACTATAGACGTATTTTTTATAACAGCGGCCCTGATGCTCGGAACTGCCGGCTTACCTCATGTGATCGTTCGCTTTTTTACGGTTCCCAGGGTAAAGGATGCGCGAAAATCGGCATTATACGCACTCATCTTTATTGCTGTACTTTATACCACGGCTCCGGCTATTGCGGTTTTTGCCAGGACCAATTTAATCGAGACCGTAAGCGATAAGGAATATAAAGACATGCCCGAATGGTTTACCAAATGGGAAACAACAGGCCTGCTTACTTATGACGATAAGAACGGAGACGGGAAAATACAATATGTTGCGGATGCTTCCGCCAACGAACTCACGATAGACCGGGATATTATGGTATTGGCCAATCCCGAAATTGCAAGATTGCCGAACTGGGTTATTGCCCTGGTGGCTGCCGGAGGCCTGGCAGCGGCACTCTCTACGGCTGCCGGATTGTTACTGGTGATCTCCTCCTCTATCTCTCACGATTTCCTGAAAAAGATGGTCTTACCTGGCATATCCGAAAAAGGAGAACTATGGGCAGCAAGAGGAGCTGCTGTTATTGCGGTTTGTATTGCCGGTTATTTCGGGATCAACCCACCGGGATTCGTCGCCTCTGTAGTGGCCCTGGCATTCGGCCTTGCTGCGGCTTCCTTTTTCCCCGCCATTGTAATGGGGATCTTTTCAAAAAGAATGAACAAAGAAGGCGCTATTGCCGGAATGGTATTCGGCCTGGGGATCACGCTTTACTATATTGCACGGTTTAAACTGCACTGGATAGGAAGTGAAGAGAACAGCGGTCCGGATAACTGGTGGTTCGGGATCTCTCCCGAAGGTTTCGGGACTATCGGAATGCTACTGAATTTTGGGATCTCCATTCTTATATCTGCTTTTACTCCCAAACCTCCTGCCGAGGTAGTTGCTATTGTAGAGGATATCCGTATTCCTAAAGGCGCCGGAGATGCCGTAGAGCATTGATTTAGCGGTTAGTTGTTGGTTGCTGGTTTTTAGTTGTTGGTGGTTAGCTTTTAGCAATTAGCGGTTAGTAATGTCCCCTTGAGGATTTTGTTCTCCCTTTGAGGGGAGAAAACAAGAGGGGTGTAGAGAACCACCTCGTCTTCCGTTACAGATTCCTGAAACGGAATCCACTCCTCCTTCAAAAGGAGGAGAATTTTATTAATGCCACACTTAAAGACGAAAGGGTTGATTTAAAACTCAATATTCTAATAATCGTCAATCCAAGATCGTAATTCGTAAACCTCTCTGTACTCAATACTAAGTACTCACTACTTTTTGGTGGTTGTTAGTTGTTAGCGTAGTTGATTAATGATTATTCTCCTGTCATCCTGAGCGCCCGCGTGCCGCTGAAGCTATAGCGGAGGCGCAAGTCGAAGGAATGGTGACTTGAAAAAAATTTAGCATTCAACATTTAAAACTCAACATTCCAATAATCGTCAATCCAAAATCGTAATTCGTAAACCTCTCTGTACTCAATACTAAGTACTCATCCCGATAGCTATCGGGACTAACTAATGATCCACTACGGAGGCACGGCCTTCACCGCGTTTATCCATTCCGGCTTCGTAACCGATAATTTCGCCTTTTTCGTTTCTGATGAGTTTTATACCGTTGGCGTTACCGATGGTTCGTTTAGCCACATTATGCCCTTTTTCCCGAAGGGAATTGATCAGGTCGTCATTCAGATCGGGATCGGCAACGATCCTGTCCGGTTCCACAAAAGCAATTTTAGGGGCGTCTATAGCTTGTTGCATCGACATATCGAAATCGATGAGGTTAAAGATGATCTGAGGAACATTTTGTGTGATCGTATGTCCGCCGGGTGTACCCAATGCAGCCCATAACTTACCGTCTTTCATAATGATAATGGGACAGTCTCCCGATAGTTTATGCCTTCCGGGAAATGCATCCATTGGATTCCCTTTAGGTTCAAAGGTGGAATAGGCCATAGAGTTGTTTAGCCATACTCCTGTACCTTCTACCATGATCCTGCTCCCGAATAAATTCCCCAGGGTTTGGGTGGCACTCACCGTATTTCCCCATTTATCCACTACCACAAAATGTGTGGTATTACGACTGTCTCCCGAAAAGGGCGGAACAAATTCTGTGGCCTTTTCCCGGTTTATAGCCGCAGCGGCCGCTTTTAGTGCCGGTTCGGATAAAAGACTGTCTATCGGAGCGATCTTTACCTCCGGATCGAAGGAATAGGCGAGACGTGCCTTATAGGACTCTTTGGTCATCTCGGCAAACAAGTGGAGATACTCCGGAGAATTGTGTTCAAGCTTCTCATCAGAGAACTGTGCCATGATCCCGAGATTGAGAAATGCGGGAAAGGAATTTGCCGGTAGGGAAGCGGTATAGACCTCATATCCTTTGTAATCGAACTTTAGAGGTTTCCACCACTCAGCCTTATTGTTTTGCAGGTCTTCCAGCGAGAGAAAACTTCCTGCCTCCTCCATTTTTTTATCAATAGCTTCGGCCAGTGTTCCCTTGTAAAAAGGTTCCACTCCTTCTGATGCGACCGTTTTAAAGGTCTTTGCCAGATCGGCTTGTACAAGCTTATCACCCTGTTGTAAAGGTTCTCCGTCTTTTCCGTAAAAAGAGCGGGTATAAGGCGAGAAATCCTCAAAAGCTATATTGATCCACCGTGCGGTTGCCGGACTGATGCTAAAGCCGTTCTCTGCGTGTGTAATGGCAGACCCGAAGAGTTCTTTCCAATCCAGTTTCCCATAGGTTGCATGCATATCTGCCCAGGCATTTAGGTTTCCCGGAGTAGATATCGATTTGGGCCCCACGCGGTTCTTCATAAAATCGGGTGTGGGTTCCCGCATCAGATCGGTATTGGTTTTAACCGGAAAGCGTCCGCTGGAATTTAAAAAACGCACCTGATCTGAAGATGCATCATAGATCATGATCGTACCATAACCTCCTATCCCCGACATCATGGGCTCGACTACATTAAGCGTGGCAGCCACTGCAATTGCGGCGTCGAAGGCGTTCCCGCCTTTTTCAAGGACTTCCATCCCCGCTTTGGTAGCCAGCGGATGGGCAGATGCCACACTTCCCTTGATCTCTGCCTGAGGCTGCGAATCGGCGCAGGAACATGCTATTAAGAAGAGGAACAGCCATTTAATTTTCAGACCAATACGCATATCTGTATGTTTTAAAGGTGATTATAATCCTTTTTTATCGATCTCCGTAAAGACCGAAAGGATAATTTTTACCGTGTTTTTATAGAAATCGGGGGTTATATTTTCAAAATCATCGGAAGGGTGATGATAACCCGGATGATCTTCATCGCCGAAATAAAGGAAAGGGATCTTCTGTGCATGGAAAGGCCCGTGATCTGAAGCATAGGTCCAGTCCTGCTTGCCGTCGGTCCCGTCATGTCCTATGAGTATTTTAGTGGAAGTGGGATTTTTAAAACCTTCGATAATCTTTTTTAAACTCTCATTATAGCGGGTACCCACCACATAGATCTCATTTTTAGGACTCCTGCTGATCATATCCATATTAATATTAGCTACAATGGTGGTGTTTTTCATTTTCTCTACAAAATACTTTGCACCTCTTAGACCCAGTTCCTCAGCATCAAAAGCGGCAATAACCACCGTGTGCTTCGGAGGGTTTTTAGTCAGGTATTCCGCAAAGCTGAAAAGAGCGGCTACTCCGGAGGCATCGTCGTCGGCCCCGTTATAGATCTTCCCTTTCTGAATTCCCAGGTGATCGTAATGCGCACTTACCACAATATATTTATCGGGATGTTCGGTTCCCTTAAACTGTGCCAGTACATTTACGGCATTGTATTCCTTATCGCCTACCTTAAAGCTGAAACGATGATCGTATTTGCTTCCGAAAGATTTTACATTGAGCTTTTTAAATTCGCTTATAAGGTATGCTCTGGCTTTGGCATTTCCTTCTTCGCCTGTTCTTCTTCCCTCAAAAGCATCCGAAGAAAGGGTTTTCAAGCGCTCCAGTAAACGTTCTTCATCAAAAGAAACCTGGGCTCCAACATAAAGGGGTAATGAAATCAGAAGGGTTGCAAAAAGAGCAAAGACATTATTTTTCATAGTGCTTCAAGATCTTGATTTATAAATGACTAAGATAAAAAGATTATATGATACTCAGGAAAGTTCCAGGAGTTTGAATAAAGCGGCCCGGTAAGTACGTCCTATGGGGATCTTATTCTCCTCGATATAGATCATATTTCCCGATATTTTATCAATATACCTGCTGTTAACGATATAGGATTTATGAATCCTGATAAAAGGGTATGAAGGCAGCTCGGCTTCCAGCTTTTTAAGCGATTCTATATAGGTGTAACGGGTTTTGGTGGTAACCAGACTGCAGTAGTTGCGTTCAGACATCACATATTTAATGTCGTTAAAGTAAATCCGGTGATGGGTCTTATCGATACTCAGAAAAAAGGAAGCGGCTTCCGGATCTTCGGGAACTGTTGCGCTCTGCTGTTTCAGATCGTTTACTTTATTGATGGCTTTTAAAAAGCGATTAAGCGAAAAGGGTTTTACCAGGTAATCGATAATAGTGTCCAGCTCAAAACTCTCTGCGGCATAGTTCGGATAAGCCGTGGTCATGATCACCAAAGGTGGTTTGCTGAGGCTTTTTAAAAAATCCATTCCCGTAATATCGGGGAGGTTGATGTCTAAAAAAATAAGATCGACATCATTGGAGTTCAAAAAGGAATTGGCCTTTAATGCAGAATTAAAGACACCTGCAATATGAAGGTCATCTATCCTGGAACAATAGTTCCTGATGATACGCTGGGCGGGGATTTCGTCTTCTACAATTATACAATTCATACGAGGTCGATGCTTAGGCTGGTACGGAACAGGTCTTCCGACTTGCTGATCTCAAAACGGTGCTTGTCCTTATACAATAAAGATAAACGTTTTTTAAGGTTCTCCAGCCCTATTTTATTTCTGTCGGTCTCTTCGGGATTTGGATCACAGCTGTTTTCGCAAGTGCAATTCAAAATATTTCCTTCCAAAAAAAGATCTATTTTAATGGTACTGTTCGCACTGCTGTGCTTAAAAGCATTTTCAATGCAACTGATAAGTATTAACGGGGCAATTTTAAATGCATTCGGACCGATCTGTTTATTGTAAACAACTTCCTTTACTCCTTCGGTCCTCAGCTTTTGAAACGCTATATAATTATCGATAAAGTCGATCTCCTTTTCAAGGGCTACGGTCTGTGTATTGCTTTCATACAGCATATGCTTCAGGTTGTCTGAAAGCATTAGTACCAGCTCGGGAACTTTATCGGGTTTTTCAAGTGAAAAGGAGTAGATAGTATTGAGATTGTTAAACAATACATGAGGATCTATCTGCGACTTCAGTAGTTTTAATTCCATCTCCGTGTTCTCCTTTTTAGCCAGTTCTACTTCCTCATGTTTTTCGAGGTACCGGAACAACATCCAGTTAAAGGAAAAGAAAATAAGGGGTACCAGGGTCTGCCATAAATAGTTGGACATACAGGTCATAACGGTACAACCACATTGGGTAAAGTAGTTACAGTATAGCTGGGTGGCATAAAAGGCTATAAGACCGATGATAAGTACATAGGGGATATACAATTTCTTCCGCATAAAAAAGGGAAGGAGAAAACGATTATTGAGATAAACGATGGCTATTAAGATAAACAGGAACTGCAAAAAAGGGTTTTCGGCCCAGTAATAATCGGAAAAGACATAGAGAGAAATGAATACAAACAATAACCAGAAGAGCAGATGTATAAGTATTCTGGATATGGTATGACTCAAAAACTTCATTCCTGTTTTTTATAGCTGAAATGTACTAAGATTGTTACAAGTATTCAAAGGAGATGTACAAAATACCATATAGAAGGTACGAACAACAGGAAGCTCATGAAAAACCGCTATGTACTTCCTTCGGAAGAGCTTGTATGGTTTTGCCTGTTGTTGATACAGTTTTTTGGTAATCCTGCCTGTGAGCATCTAGGTTTGGATACCAAAATATCATCATGAAAAAAATCAGAACAGTTATTCTCCTATTCCAATTCGTGCTTTGTGTGTCCTTACTTCAGGCGCAGGAACTCAACAGTATGGTTACCGATAATTACGGCAGGGAAAAGCTTCTGGGAGAAGTAAACCGCGAAGGCCTGAACTCAAACAGTTTTAAAGCCTGGTTCCAGGCTAATTACAACGGCTATCCGGTAAATGAAGAAGCTGTGGAAGCTAGCAAAGACCTGATCAGGGATTACGAGATCACCGTTTTTTTGGGCACCTGGTGTGGCGACAGCAGACGGGAAGTACCCCGATTTTACAAAATACTGGATGCGATGGGCTTTCCGGAAGAGCAATTAAAGCTTATTTGTGTAGATCATGTTCCGGGAGCCTATAAAAAGAGCCCGGGAGGGGAGGAAAAAGGCCTGAACATCATAAAGGTACCTACTTTTATCTTTTACAAAGACGGAAAGGAAGTCAACCGTATCGTAGAACGCCCTGTGGTAAGCCTGGAAGAGGATATAAGAAAGATCCTTGTTTCGGGAGATTATAAGCATCGGTATTTTAGGGAGTGATTAGTTGTTACTCCTACGTTTCACTTCGGAGTATGTTGATGGTTGATGGTTGTTGGTATTGTCCCCTTGAGGGGACTTTAGGGGTGTGGAGAACCACCTCGTCTTCCGTTCCCACGGAATCCACTCCTCCTTTTCCTTCGACTGCGCTCAGGATGACAGGAGGAGAATTTTAATATTACTACACTTAAAAATTCCTTCCCTTTTAAAGGATTTTGTTCTCCCCTTGAGGGGAGAAAACAAGAGGGGTGTATATGACTTACGATTTTAGATTCGCGATTTCGGATTTACTTATGACGAAAGTTAAAGACGGAAGGGTTGATTTTAAATTAACCATTTTCTCAGGAAAAGAAGTTAAACAGTTCAAGATAAAAGGTTGAGCAACTCAAAGTAAAAGGTTAAACATTTCAAGATGAAAAGTTAAACAGTTTAGTATAAAGAGTTAAACAACTCAGGAAGAAAGCTTAAACCACTTTTTTTGACTTGTTAAACAAGCCTGAAAAATGCCCTGAAAACGGGACTTTTGAATGCACCAAATAAAAAACCCTGACAACAATGCCAGGGTTCTTATTTATATGATAAATGTTTTATCCTTTTAAGCTTGCATTCAGGAATTCTCTGTTCATTCTTGCAATGTTCTCTAAAGAGATCCCTTTAGGACATTCTACTTCACAAGCACCGGTGTTGGTACAGTTTCCGAATCCTTCTTCGTCCATTTGCTTTACCATGTTCAGCACACGGTCTGTGGCTTCTACCTGTCCCTGTGGTAACAATGCAAACTGAGATACCTTGGCAGAAACAAAAAGCATAGCACTGGAGTTTTTACAGCTGGCAACACATGCTCCGCAACCGATACAGGTAGCCGCATCAAAGGAAGCATCTGCATCGTGCTTATTGATCGGAATAGCGTTGGCATCCTGGGTGTTACCGGAAGTGTTTACCGAAATAAACCCTCCTGCATGCTGTACCCTGTCAAAAGAACTTCTGTCTACCACAAGATCCTTGATTACAGGAAAAGCTTTAGCTCTGAACGGCTCGATATAAATGGTATCTCCATCCTTAAACTTCCTCATGTGGAGCTGACAGGTAGTAATACCTCTGTCGGGTCCGTGAGCTTCTCCGTTAATGTATAAAGAACACATTCCGCAGATACCTTCGCGACAATCGTGATCGAAGGCAACCGGATCATCTCCTTTTTCTATAAGTTCGGTATTTAATACGTCTAACATTTCAAGGAAAGACATATCAGGAGAAACATCGTTGATCTTGTAGTCAACCATTTTTCCTTTATCGCTTGCGTTCTTCTGACGCCATATTTTTAACGTTAAATTCATAGTTTCTCCTTTTATTTATAACTTCTTTGTTTTAATTCGATATCCTTAAACTCTAACTCTTCCTTGTGAAGAACAGCATCGCCTGGCTCTCCCTTATATTCCCAGGCAGCAACGTAGGCAAAATCTGCATCGTTTCGTTTTGCTTCTCCTTTCTGTTCTCCGTCTTGCTCTACAGATTCTTCTCTGAAATGCCCTCCACAGGACTCATTTCTATGAAGTGCATCTTTGGCGAACAGCTCTCCCAGTTCGAGGAAGTCTGCTACCCTTCCGGCCTTTGCCAGTTCTTCGTTATACTCATCTGCTGAACCAGGAACCCTAACATCTTTCCAGAATTCCTCTCTGATCTGCTTTATTTCGGCCATGGCTTCTTCCAGACCTTTAGCATTTCTTGACATTCCCACCTTGTTCCACATTACTTTTCCAAGGCGTTTGTGGAAATAATCTACAGATTTCGTTCCGTTGTTATTTATAAAGAAATCGATCTTCTCTTTTACTGCTTTTTCAGCCTCGTCGAACTCAGGCGTATCCGTAGAGATCTTTCCGGTTCGGATATCGTTAGACAAATAATCTCCGATAGTATACGGAAGTACAAAATACCCGTCTGCTAATCCCTGCATCAAGGCCGATGCCCCAAGTCGGTTAGCACCGTGATCTGAGAAGTTGGCTTCCCCGATAGCATATAGTCCGGGAACCGTGGTCATCAGATTGTAATCTACCCAGATACCTCCCATGGTATAGTGTACCGCAGGATAGATCATCATAGGTGTTTCATACGGGTTCTGATCTACGATCTTTTCATACATCTGGAAAAGGTTTCCGTACTTGGCACGTACTACTTCCTGCCCCAGTTCTTTTACAAGAGCTGCATCGTCCTCATTCAATCCTTTTATATGTGCCTGCTCTTTTCCGTAACGCTGGATAGCCGATGCAAAATCGAGATAAACGGCCTCTCCGGTCGCGTTTACTCCGTATCCGGCATCACAACGCTCTTTGGCAGCCCTTGAAGCCACATCACGAGGCACCAGGTTACCAAAAGCAGGATATCTTCTTTCCAGGTAATAATCCCTGTTTTCTTCGGCAATTTCGGTTGGCTTTAATCTTCCCTCACGAATAGCCATTACATCTTCCATATTCTTGGGTACCCAGATACGTCCGTCATTCCTCAGGGATTCCGACATCAGTGTTAACTTAGACTGATGATCTCCCGATACCGGAATACAGGTTGGGTGGATCTGCGTATAACACGGATTTGCAAAATAAGCTCCTCTTTTATGTGCTTTCCAGGCAGCTGTTACGTTACTACCCATAGCGTTGGTAGAGAGGAAGAAAACATTTCCGTATCCTCCTGTACCCAGTACCACTGCGTGCGCCGAGTGACGCTCGATCTCTCCGGTTACCAGGTTACGGGCAATGATCCCTCTTGCTTTTCCGTCTACGATAACCACGTCCAGCATTTCGTGACGGTTATACATCTGGATCTTACCTCTACCGATCTGACGGTTCATTGCAGAGTATGCTCCGAGCAATAACTGCTGTCCTGTCTGACCTTTGGCGTAGAAGGTACGGGATACCAATACCCCTCCGAAAGATCTGTTGTCCAATAACCCACCGTAATCACGGGCAAAAGGAACCCCTTGCGCCACACACTGGTCGATGATATTGGCCGATACTTCCGCCAGGCGGTAAACATTTGCTTCCCTGGAGCGATAATCCCCTCCTTTTACCGTATCGTAAAAAAGACGGTAAGTGGAGTCACCATCTCCCTGGTAGTTCTTAGCTGCGTTGATCCCTCCCTGAGCTGCAATAGAGTGCGCCCTACGCGGAGAATCCTGAAAGCAGAAAGCTTTTACGTTATATCCGAGCTCTGCAAGCGTTGCAGCTGCAGAACCTCCTGCCAAACCGGTACCAACAACAATAACATCTATCAGACGTTTGTTGGCAGGGTTTACAAGATCTATATTGTTTTTATGATTTGTCCACTTATCTTTTAATGGACCTGCTGGTGTTTTTGAATCTAATGTTGCCATTTTAAGAAAGTGTTTTTAGTGTCCGTTAATATGGTGAAAGAGTGCAATAAAAATAAAGCCAAGAGGAATTAGAATAGCATAAGCTTTTCCGAAACCTTTTAACCCTCTCGTATACTTATTGTTTGCTCCAACCGACTGGAATGCCGAACTGAAACCGTGCAGCAAGTGCATGGCAAGAAGAACAAATGCCACTACATACGCTCCGACACGAATCGGGCTGTGGAATTTTTCTACTACTTCATGATAGTATCTGTTCGGATCTTCCGGTAGAAATTCTATGTATTTATGATTTATTTCGGGAAACCAGAAATCTATAAAGTGAAGTACGATAAAAGCAAGGATCACTAGACCACTCCAGATCATATTTCTGGACATCCAGCTTGAGTTTGCCGCTCCATGGTTCTTAACATATTTTACATTTCTCGCTCCTTTGTTCTTTATCTCCAGCACAAAGCCCATTACAAAGTGAAAGATAACCCCGAAAATAAGTATGGGTTGCAATGCAAATTGTACTACGGGATTAGTACCCATAAAATGGGAAAGCTCATTAAAAAGACTCTCACTAAAAACCGAAGTAATATTGATAGCAAAGTGTTGAAGTAAGAAAATCATTAGGAAGAGAGCCGAAAGCGCCATGGCTATTTTTCTTCCGATCGAAGATTTTAAAAATCCGCTCATTAGTTATTATAGTTTTAGTCAAACAAAAGTAATATACAGGCTATTATAACACAAAATTTCGAACCTATTTTAAGAAGCGTTTGTGCAGTATTTATAAGCATTCTTAATAAGTGAATAAAGTTATGTTATAGTAAAAGTCGTTCTATTTTTCCAATAATTACCGCAATCGGGAATTTAAGTATGTAAAAACAGCAATTTTGTATCTCAAAATCAGCTATTTTAACTCAAAAGAACCCTTTTCCGATACGCCGTTCCCACTGATTTCCAGTTGGTATTTGCCTTTTGGCAGATAATATTTTCCGTTTTGGGATTTGCTTATGGAAACATTCTTGTTCTTTTTGGTATAAGCTTTCTTCCCCTTTTCGGAGATCGTCAGATCATAGGAAATATAGTTAAATCCTTTATCGGCATTTAGCCTGATAGATTGCAGCACCGTTCCGTCTTTTGCCAGGATATTGGCCGTATAGTTTCCGGCATTTTTCACATAGGTCCTGAAAGTAATACTCGGCTCAAAAGCAGTTCCCCAGCTACCGAAACTTCGTCCCCATCTTTGTGAATGCCTGATCGGATCCGTATTAAAAAGATGAACGGCTTTATTCCTGTCGTCTGCAGTTAACTGCTGGATAGGTGCAATATTCGTTTTATAGATACTTCTTCCGTGGGTACCTATCAGAAGGTCTTTAGCCTCTTCCTGTATTACCAGGTCGTGAACCGCTACATTGGGCAATCCGTTGGTAAACACCTCCCATTTTCCACCGCGATCGAAGGAAACATAAACCCCGTTATCGGTCCCTACATAAAGCACATTTTCATTTTCGGGATCTTCCCTGATCACATTTACCGAAGAGAGCGGAAGGTTAGCGCTGATATTTTTCCAGCTTTTTCCGTAATCGTCACTGCTGTAAACATAAGGTGTAAAATCGTCCCATCTGTATCCGTTCAGCGTAACATAAACCCGCTCTTTCTTATGAGAGGATGCAATTACCCTGCTTACCCACATATCTTTCGGAAAGCTGCCGGATATCTGCTCCCAGCTGCCTCCTCCGTTTTTGCTGACATTTACCAGGCCGTCGTCACTTCCAACGTAAATAAGCCCGAACTGGAATGGAGATTCCGAGATAGTGGTGAGGGTACCATAAGCCACATTTCCTTTCTTACCTCCGGTGGTCAGATCGCCGGAAATGGCATCCCAGTCCCTCCCCTGATTCATGGAACGATGCAGTTTGTTTCCTCCCAGATATAAGATATCCTGGTTGTGCGGAGACAAAAGAATAGGGGTTTGCCAGTTAAAGCGATACGGGCTTTCTCCCAACTCGTGTTTAGGCTGGATATACGCCCTGCTATCTTTTTCCAGATCCAGTCTGAAATAATTCCCGAACTGAAAACCGGTATAAACAATATTGGAGTTTCTGTTATCTACCTGAACCTGCATTCCGTCACCGCCCATTATGCTTTCCCACGGGTAGTGCCCGCTTTGGTGCCATCTTCTGTTCTCGCTTGCATTGTTCGGGCCTTTCCATACGCCATTGTCCTGCAGACCTCCGTAAACATTATAAGGCTTTTCATTATCCACGGCAATTGCGTAGAACTGTCCTACCGAAGTAGAGTTGCTTTTTATCCAGGTCTCCCCGTCATCATAGGTAATATTGATTCCTCCGTCGTTCCCGTTAATAATATGCCCCGGCATTTTTGGATCCACCCATATAGAGTGATGATCGGCATGTACATTTTCCTTGCTGATGGAGCTAAAGGTCTTTCCACCGTCATCCGATTTAATAAGAGGCACCCCTGCCAGGTAGATCTTGTTTTTATCGTTAGGATCTACTGCAATCTGAGCAAAATAGTAACCGTAGCTAAAGAAAAGGCCGTCTATATAATCCTTATGTGTCTTTTTCCAGCTTTTTCCGGCATCATCACTTCTGTACACTTCGGCTCCGATAACCGGAGTATCGAAAAGAAGGGCGTTGGCATTCTCCAGGTACCTGGCCAGATCTACCGGTTTTACAGAACCGCTCCTAACCATTTGTTTAACATTATCTGCACGATACTTTTCCTGAAAACCATTATTCTTCAGGTAATTGTTTAGTTTTTTATTATCCAGGTTGAGGAAGTCTTGGGTACTCATACTCTTAAAATCTTCCTTGGTTAATGCATCCGAAGTCGACTTCTTTGTGGTGGATTTTCTGTGGAATTGATTGTCGTGAACAGCATAAAGGGTATTCTCATCAAAAACGATCAGACCGATCCTCCCGACACCTTCTCCGGTGGGGAATCCGCTGCCTTTGGTAGTGATGAGGGTCCAGTTATCTCCTCCATCGGTACTTTTGTAAATACCCGAATCATCTCCGTTACCCAGGAAGTTCCAGGCTTTACGGTCTTTCTCCCAGGCTGCTGCATACATTACATTAAAATTCCCGGGGGTTGCAACCACGTCTATAATTCCCGTTTCATTGTTGATGAAAAGGGTTTTCTGCCATGTTTTTCCTCCGTCGGTTGTTTTATAGATCCCCCTGCTTTCATTAGGAGAGTAGAGGTGTCCGGTTACACCAATAACCACCTCATCCGGATTGTTCGGATTGATAAGGATCCTTCCGATATGATGAGAATCCGGAAGCCCTACGTTTTGCCAGGTTTTACCCCTGTCTGTAGACTTAAGGATCCCGATCCCGGCATAGGAGGACCTGGAAGAATTGTTCTCTCCGGTCCCGATCCAGATGGTCCCGTTTTTCCAGTCTACGGCAATATCTCCCACATTCTGAGTTTCGGTATTGTCCATGACCGGCACATAACTGGTCCCGTTATTATTCGTGTACCATACCCCTCCCGAAGCATAGGCAACATAGAATTCGGTACTGTTGGCAGGATTGACATCTACGTCAACTATACGCCCGCTCATTACCGTGGGCCCGATGTTTTCAAAAGGAATGTTCTTTACAAGCGATGTTTCATGCATCCTGTTCTTTTCCTGAAGTCCCTGCTGAAGATCCTCTGTGGAGCTTGCTTTAGGTTGAGCATGAACAAGGGCGAATGAAGATACTGCCAGAACCGGCAAAAGATATTTTTTCATTTTTTAAATTTTTTGTTTCCCCGGGGCGATGAAAAGACCGTCCGAAGGGGTTTCACAGAATAAGGTAACACCCGTTATAAGTGCCTGTTTATTCCGCTCATTTCTCAGGTTGATTAGTTTAGATTTTTTGAAATTAGGGATTGTTAAAGAACTGTCAAAATTTTTGAAAGAGTTTAACAGCAATTGAATTTTTAGTTGCTATTTTTGAGAAAAATTCAATAGACGCTACAGCATGAAATATCATCAAATAGATCGGGAATTATTCATTAAAAACCGAAATAAATTCACGGCTCAAATGAAGCCAGCCAGTATTGCCATCTTTAACTCAAATGACATCTATCCTGTAAGTGCAGACAGCACTATGCCTTTTCAGCAGGCAAGAGATATTTTTTATCTGAGCGGGGCGGATCAGGAGGAGAGTATTCTGCTTCTTTTTCCGGATGCCATCGACCCAAAACACAGAGAGATACTTTTTGTCAGGGAGACCAACGAGCATATTGCAATATGGGAGGGTGAAAAACTATCCAAGGAAAGAGCCTTTGAAGTAAGCGGGATCAAAACCGTGTACTGGCTGACTGATTTCGAGAAGATCTTTTTCGATCTGATGACCGAAGCAGAGACTGTATATTTCAATACGAATGAGCACTACCGTCAGGCAGTAGAGACCGAAACCAGGGAAGATCGTTTTATAAAATGGTGTAAGGAGAAGTTCCCTGCCCACAAATGGGAAAAAAGCAATCAGATCCTCCAGGGGCTTAGAGGCGTTAAGGAGGCCCAGGAAATAGACCTGATACAACATGCCTGCGGAATTACCGAAAAAGGTTTCAGACGTGTGCTGGAATTTGTAAAACCCGGCGTATGGGAATACGAGATCGAGGCCGAATATATACATGAGTTTATCAGGAACCGCTCCAGAGGTTTTGCCTATACACCTATCATCGCTTCCGGTTTTAATGCCAATGTACTTCACTATATCGAAAATAATCAACAGTGTCAGGACGGTGATATGCTGCTGATGGATGTCGGTGCCGAATACGCAAATTACGCGAGCGATATGTCGCGTACCATTCCGGTAAACGGACGCTTTACCAAACGTCAGCGGGAAATTTACGATGCAGTGCTTCGCGTTAAAAATGAAGCGACCAAATTGCTGGTACCCGGAACCATCTGGCACGAGTATCATGTAGAAGTAGGTAAGATCATGACCTCAGAACTTCTCGGGCTTGGCTTACTGGATAAGGCAGATGTGCAGAACGAAGATCCAAGCTGGCCTGCCTATAAGAAATACTTTATGCATGGGACTTCACACCATATGGGACTGGATACACACGATTACGGAAAACTGAAAGAACCGATGGCCGCCAATATGGTATTTACGGTAGAACCCGGAATTTATATTCCCGATGAAAATATGGGGATCCGCCTGGAAGATGATGTGGTGATCACAGAAAAAGGAGAACCTCTTAACCTGATGAAAAATATTCCTATAGAAGCAGAGGAAATAGAAGATTTAATGAACCGGTCCTAGGCCGGTTTTTTTATTTGCTTTTCCGGCTAAGTAGATTGGCAATTGCAAAAGTAAGGATCACCGGAAGGAGCCAGCCTATGCTGTAGTTCGCAAAAGGGATCATATCTTTTACAGCTTGCATTTTATCTGCCAGACCAACCGTCGACAGGAAATCAGGGATACTGAAAATTAAGGTAACTATCACTACCGCTCTGAAAACCGCTTTGGAAGCAAAACGTTCCGGAAGGACATTGAGAAAGATAAGGACGATGGTAATCGGATAAATAAACATCAGGGCCGGTAAAGCCACGTCTATGATATAGTGTACATCAAACTGACCCATAACCACCCCGAGGATACATCCGATGATGGCTGTTGCCAGATATGCTTGCTGAGATTCACCCAGAAGGCCTTTCATAAAATCGGCTGTACCTGTAATGATCCCTACAGCTGTTGTAAAACAAGCCAGGGATACCAGGACACTCAGAAAGACATTCCCGATATTTCCAAGAGTGTTAAGGCTCAGTCCCGACAGTAAAGCTGTGCGGGTGATGTCTTCATCGAATTCGGCATTGCTCATTGCTCCGCTTAGGATCAGCCCGAGATAAATAAGGAAGAGTCCGAGACCTGCAAGAACACCTGCCCTTGAGATCAGTTGTTTTTTGGCCTTGAAGGAATCATGCCCTTTAAGGTTTAAGGAGATGATAATTACCCCTCCAACCACAACGGCACCAATAGCGTCGAAAGTCTGATACCCTTCCAGGATCCCGCTTATCACGGGAGTCTCAAAACCGGACGGACGCATCTCCGGATGAACAGAAAAAAGTCCGATCCCGATAATAGCCAGAAGGATCCCGATAATTAAAGGAGTCAGGAATTTTCCCAGGATATCCAGGATCTTGGATCTGTTGAGTACAAAAACAAGCACCAGGATAAAATAGATGCTGCTGGTAAGCAGAGAGCTACTGCCAAAAAAGGGTTGAATAGCCATCTCATGAGTTACCGAAGCAGTTCTTGGTGCCGGAAGCGAAATAGAAATTGCGTAAACAAAAAGACAATAGATGATACTGAAAACGGGAGAAACCTTATTGGCAAAATCCAACATCGTCCCCTGAAGCCGGGCATGTGCCAGAATACCCAAAAGGGGTAAGGCTACTGCCGAAATAAAAAAGCCCAGGGCTACGAGAAACCATTCAGGTCCGGCATTAAATCCCAGAAAGGGAGGGAGGATTAAATTCCCTGCTCCGAAGAACATGGAGAAAAGTGCAAAACCGGTTACCAGCGTTTCTTTTGTCTTCATTATTTGATAGATATTCTTTTGGAAAGATAAAAGAAAAAATGATAAAAAGAGCTTGAAATTTTTAAAGGACTCATGTACAGGGGCTTAGTTTTGTTGTAGGAACCGGAGTAGGGAACCACTAAAATTACGGTTTTCACATCGTTTTTTTCTGTTTTCACATAATTAATATGCTTAAAATTTGGTAGTTACAAAAATTTAACTAAATTTAACCTTCCAAATCTTAACTATAGAATTATGCATGACAGCCCCAAAAAATCGCCTCTATCGGTGGGAAGAGTACTTTGCTCTATTTTCGGCCACCGCTTCATCGTAACAAAAAAGGTAACTGCGCATATTAAAGAATATGAGTGTGCATGTTGTGGAAAACAAGTTACGATCGACGTGAAAGGTAACCTCGCATCTTTGACCCCTCAGCTTAAAGAAATTAATGAAACTCTAGCGATGTTACATCAAAAGAAATTAGCTCAAACACATCATCATCCTGCAGCCTAATACGGGATGATGATTTTTTTTGGGTATAACCGAGGTCCCTCTGCGGGATTGTCGGATGGAAAAAAACTGCTGTAAGAGCGGTTTTTTTTATAAGCCCTCTTGCCGTAAAACTTAATGGGCTTTTTTACTGTATTCGATCCTCCATAGGAGTTTCCAGTTCTCGCCTCCATCTGTGGTACTTTCCCAATCCCAGGTAAAGCCGTTCTCGCTAATATCCTTAAAGACCATTCGCCTTACAACCTTCTTATCGCCCTGTTGTACCGGCTTGGTCTTAAAAATGCGTTTCTCACCATCCATGGCTCCGATAAGATCGATATAACCTCCCTGAGAATCCGCCCAGGCCTGATGCCATTGTTTGGTTTGCGGATTAAAAACAGAAATACTGGTGCCTTTAAAACCTGTGCTGGGATCTGTAAAGTTTTCCTGGATCACTTTCCCGTCCAGTATTTTTACGATACTGTTGTTCCCTTTAATAGTGGTGCCCTTTGCGTTGGTCCAGCTGAGGTCCCATTCACCCACCCAGAAATCAAAGGATTTTTCATTCATTTCCTGGGACAGGCCGGTAAAGGAGATCAGCAGGAAAAATAAAATAACTGCTCTGTACATATTGTATTGATTTAAAGATTGATTAGAATAATTTTTTGCAGAATATTTTCCAGAAACTATAGCCGCCTCCCGGAAGATCGGGATTGATGATCCTGGCTTCCCAATTGAAACCCGAATCGCTGATATCGGAAAAGGTAAGAAGGCTGGTAAGTTCCCCTCCGGTGGTTTTAATAGTTCCTTCGAGTACTATGTTCCCATTTTCCTTCCTTCCTATCCATGTATCTGGTTTGAAATTCAATTCCGGAGAAAAATAGGTCACATACCATCGTTCATTTTTCTTATCATAGACTCGAACACTCGTAAAATAGGAGGGATTATCTCGGTCTCCATACCAGCCTTCATCCTGTACCGCATTACCGTTCATAATATACTTCCACCTCCACTTAAGGGCGATGGAGTCGCTCCACTTTCCGTCGGGTTGCAACCGGACGCTTTTGCATTGGCAACTCCCAATTAATTTGTTATAATCCGCTAGTTGAGGAGTTGCTTTTAGATCTAATTTCCCATACGGTTGTTCCTGTGAAACTTCATTGGAGAACCATAAATCGGGAAACTGATCATTTTCCTGTGCCCCGACCGGCAATACGGCCAAAAAGAGCAAAAATCTGAGGGTATAGGTTTTCATTTTTAATAATCTGAACTACCTCAAATCACGTTTAAATTTTTCTGGAAGCTGTTAACTTTTGTAGGGAACTATGGATTTTAACTCATTTTAACAGTGGCGGGAAAAAAATCGCCTGAAACTACTTCCAGACGATTTGATTTGAAATAGTCGCAGTACCTTGCCTGCTAAAACAGAATAAAGAAAGCGCAGTAAAGGAATTTTTATAGCTAAACAAATAACCTTCAGATGAGAAATGTTCAGTGAATTACTTAAAGAAGTAGTTTCACCATGCCCTATCTTATATTTTGTTTTTTTCTACCTATAAAGAAATTAAACATAGGCTGTAAATGAGTAAATGCCGATAAAGTTTTACCCATTTTTCCGCATGAACACTGAGCTGAAAGCATATCAGGATGCATGGTGAGAATGTACGGAAATATAGTCGGATGGAGTAGTGCCCGTAAACTTTTTAAAGGCCTTGTAAAAGGAAACCCTGTTGTTAAAACCAACCGAATAGGCAATCTGACTTATATTCAGATCCTCCCTGTTCTTGATAAGTAATTCCTTGGCTTCCTCAATCCTGTGCTGATTGATATAATCGAAAAAGGACATCTGAAAATGCTCATTGATCACCTGAGACATATGATGCCTCGACAAACTAAGCGACTTTGCCAGGTCTTCCAGGCGAAGATCATTCTCCAGGAATGGCTTTTCCTTTTCCATGATCATAAGAAGACGATCCTTTAATTCGAGGGAGTGACTTTGGGTAAGTCCGGTTTTCTTGTATTTGATAAAGGGGATTACCTTCTCCATGGAAAGCCCGTTAAAGACATCGGGCTGCATAAAACCGAAGTAGGCAACCATCCCTATAAAGAAAACGATAAGGTAGCCGATAAAATAATCGTTCTGTTTGGTGATCAGACCCGAATAGGAAAGCACAAAGTAAGAGGTAAAAGCCAACCAGTATCCGAGGAAGGAACCTATAAAGAATTTTAACCACAGTCTTTTGTTGCTGTCCAGGAGTGTTGTGTTCTTCCGGAGGATCACAAGTGCCGATAGCGCATAGACCAACATCTGAGGGATGATAAAGAACCAGGAAACATGACGGATCATAAAACCGTAATTTCTCCAGCTTCCGTCCAGGGCTGCGGCCAGTTTAAGCTCTGCATCCAGGCTGAAAAGTGGCCACCTGGCAATGACAAATAACAAGACAGGCAGGAAATGAAGGAGTTCCACTGTTTTGAAATCCTTTTTCAACACCACTCTTTTTACATATAAATAGAATAAAGGGCCGTACGAGATCCACGGGAAAAAATTGGTGTAGAAAAAATGAATATATGTTTTTCGGTACAATAGCTCGGACCAGTAAAGGGTATTAAATACAATATTGTAGGCAAAAAGCAGCAGGTATATCCCGAGAATAGTATTGGACTGACGGTCTCCGTTCTTTTTAATAAAAAAAGAGAGGGCCAGCAGGAGGCCGAGAAACGCAAAGAACAGAAAACTTAATTCGAAAAAATTCATAGCAGGGAATTTAATCAAAATTACGATTCTTATTTTTTTGCCTTGTTAATCTTTGTAGGCAGAGGTGGAATTTAATGCGAATTATTCCTCTTTTTCCCTAAGTGCGTTCCAGCCCTGAGCTTTGAGCGGGATCTTTTCATCTCCTCTTGTAACCAGATGGATGCCTTCCTTTTTATCGGTCATATGTCCGATAACACTCAGGTTAGGATTGGCCTTAATTTTTGGATAATCCGCCTGATCAATAGTAAACAGCAATTCATAATCCTCACCTCCGCTCAGGGCGATGGTGGTACTGTCTATATTGAATTCCTCACAGGTAGAGATCACCTGAGGGTCCAGAGGGATCTTATCTTCATAAAGATTACATCCTACTTTGCTTTGAGTGCAGAGGTGTAGGATCTCTGAGGAAAGCCCGTCGCTTATATCGATCATGGAAGTGGGTTTAACCTCCAGGGCCTTGAGCAGTTCCGGAATATCTTTCCTTGCTTCCGGTTTTAACTGACGCTCTATGATATAAGAATACATGGAGAGGTCCGGCTGGTTGTTTGGATTGACCTTAAAAACCTCTTTCTCCCTTTCCAGGATCTGAAGCCCCATATAGGCCCCGCCAAGGTCGCCCGTTACCACAAGAAGGTCGCCTGTTTTTGCTCCGTCTCTGTAGGTGATGTTTTCCTCTTCAGCTTCACCTATAGCAGTAATAGAGATAATAAGGCCTCGTGTAGAAGAGGTCGTGTCGCCTCCAACCACATCTACCTTATAGATCTTGGATGCCAGGGTAATACCTTCATATAATTCTTCAAGAGCTTCCAGCGGAAAGCGATTGGAAACAGCAATAGAAACGGTAATCTGTGTGGGCTTCGCATTCATTGCGTAGATATCAGACAGATTTACCATAACAGCCTTGTATCCCAGATGCTTTAAAGGCATATAACTCAGGTCGAAATGTACCCCTTCTACCAGCAGATCTGTAGAAACAACCGCTTTTTTATCCTTAAAATCAAGTACAGCGGCATCATCGCCAATTCCTTTAACACTTGAGTCCTGGTCGAGCTTAAAGTTTTTGGTAAGATGCTCAATAAGTCCGAATTCTCCCAGTTCGGATAGTGATGTTCGCTGCGGATTTTTATCTTCTATCATTTTGCAAAAATAGAGTGCATAGATTTAATGACCTTATAAATCTTCGATAAATTCTGTAAACAGGCCATTTAAGTAGGGTATTTTGATGTTGAAGGATTATTAAATATAGAGGGTGTTTATCTGTTTTGTGAAGGCGAATGGAAGATTCGTACACACAATAAATAAGTAAAATTTAGATTATTTTAAGAAATATTCCGTTAATTGTATTAAAATGCTAATTATGAAATGGTTTAGGTTTATTTTCAGTATTACTTTTTTCTTTTTATATAGTTGTTCGTCCGGTTCTTCGGATGATATAGATCCCGGAGATGGGAACTTTGATCCCAATCCGCCTGCGGCCAATGCAGTAGTACCTTGTGAAAATGGAATGGCGGGAATATACCCCTGTAACGGATATGATCTTGTAGCTCATATTAACCTGCAGTCACTTGGAGCAGGGAGAGGAAATGATATTTGGGGATGGACAGACAGTTCGGATGGAAAAGAATACGCTCTTATGGGGGTTGATAACGGAACTGTTTTTATCGACCTTTCAGACCCCGTGAATCCGGTGATCGTAGGCCGTCTTCCCACAGCTACGACAAACAGTACCTGGCGAGATGTCAAGGTTTACGGAGATCATGCCTTTATAGTAAGTGAGGCAGCGGGTCACGGAATGCAGGTTTTTGATCTTAGCAGATTACGCAATGTTGCAAATCCACCCGAAACTTTTAATGCCGATGCAACTTTTACCGGCTTTGGGAATTCCCATAATATTGTGATCAACGAGAGTACATCTTTTGCCTATGCGGTAGGTACAGCCAGGAATGATGCTTTTAACGGAGGTGTACATTTTGTAGATATCAGCAATCCTCAAAGCCCGCAACCCGCAGGAGGTTACGGTGATGACGGTTATACTCACGACGGGCAGGTAGTTACCTATAACGGCCCGGATACCGATTATACGGGAAGGGAAATATTTGTAGGTAGTAATGAAGATCAGGTAGTCATTGCGGATGTTACCGATAAGAACAATCCAAGTTCTATATCCTCTCTAACCTATGGCAATCTTGCATATACCCATCAGGGGTGGTTTACGGATGATCACCGTTATTTTATTTTAGGAGACGAGCTGGATGAGCAGGGCTTCGGTTTCCGGACCAGAACCCTCGTTTTTGACTTTACCGATCTGGACAACCCGATCGTACACCATACTTATACAGGGCCTACAGCTGCCATAGACCATAATGGCTATGTTAAAGGAGACGAATTTTACTTGTCTAATTATACCGCAGGGGTTAGGGTAATAGATATTTCTGATATAGAAAACAGGAATATGACCGAAACCGGCTTTTTTGACACTTTCCCTAACAGTAACAGTGCTAATTTTAACGGAGTATGGAGTGTATACCCATATTTTGACAGCGGTAATATAATCGTCAGCGATGTAGATTCGGGATTTTTTATAATCAGAAAAAGTAATTAATGCTATGATAAAGAAATGTTTTACGCTCGCTCTTGCAGCGGCATTCGTCTTTGGATGCTCTTCCGATGACGATAATCAGAATCCGCCCGATCCTGTAGGTTTTCAGGGAGAAATAGACTGGGTACAAACTTTTGGAGGTAGTAATGAAGAATCGGCACGCTCCATTATCCCAACTACCGACGGGGGTTTTGCCATTATCGGTCTTACCAATAGTAACGATGGCGATATTACAGATAAAACCCTGCTGGTAAATGACTACTGGGTCATTAAACTGGACGCGGAAGGGAACCAGCAATGGAACGCTACTTACGGCGGGAGCGGAGATGATCAGGGACAGGCAATAGTCCAGACCCTGGACGGAGGTTTTGCCCTGGCTGGATATAGTATGAGTGCAGACGGAGATGGAAGTAATAATGAAGGTTTTCACGACAACTGGGTAGTAAAGACAGACGCTTCCGGAAATATTCAATGGGAAAGAAGTTTTGGTTTTGCCGGGCATGACCATGCTTATGATATACTTCAAACCGAAGATGGCGGTTATTTTGTTTCAGGATTCCTGGATGTTACAGGTTCTAATGGTGAAGGAAATTCGGGCGAGATAGGCCGTTCTTCCTTGACAGCACATGGAGTTGGTGAGTTCTGGGCCAATAAACTGGATGCCAACGGAGACCTGGTATGGAGAAGGTTTTTCGGAGGAACGAATAACGACAGGGCCTTTTCTGTAGTGCAGGCCGAAGATGGTGGTTTTGTACTGGCCGGAGCTTCGGAGAGTCAGGATTTTGATATTTCCGAAGGAAATGGAAGCTACGATTTCTGGGTCGTAAAAGTGAGTGCTACCGGAGACCTGGTATGGGAACGATCTTACGGCGGAAGCGGGATAGATCATGCCGAATCTATTACCAGGACTTCAGACAATGGTTTTATGGTAGTAGGAAGATCGAATAGCACAGACGGAGATATCTCCAACAATAAAGGAAATGCGGATCTCTGGCTTCTTAAACTCAGCGATTCCGGAAAAATGATCTGGGAAAAGACCTTTGGCGGAAGCGAGTTCGAAAACGGCGAAAGTATTATTCCGTCTCAGGACGGTGGATTCTATATTGCCGGGAATTCCAGGAGTAATAATACAGATCTTACGGAAAATTTCGGGGAGAATGATATCTGGGTAATTAAAATTGATGATAGCGGAAGCCTGCAATGGGAAAAATCCATAGGAGGAGCCGGCCTCGATTTTGGTTTCGACCTTTTAGAGACTGCCGAAGGCGAATTAATGGTCGTAGGTGAGACCGAGAGTTCCGATAATCATATTACAGAGAATAAAGGCCTGAAAGACCTGGTAGTGATCAAATTAAAATAGTATCCGATCAAAAAGAACCTAAAGACTGAAGGGCCTCCCGGATCCTATTCTTAAAACTGATGACTGCCTGGCTTTGATCAGCGGTATCGCTGGTGTCGATGATATATATCTTGGATTTGCCGTTGATGAACAGTTTTACGAAAAAACCTCCCTGATCGGCACAATTCGGACATCCGAATGTTTTAGCGTTCCCCAGAACCAATTCGGGGGGAATAGAACCTAAAATCGACTTGATACGCTGGTAATCTTCAGCGCTTAATTCGTTTGGGGAATTAAAAGCAATATCTCCATTAAAATACTCCACCGACCGAGAAACTTCTAACTTGTTTTTACCGATTCGATAGGAGGTAAAACAAGCATCGTTGCATGGAGAAAAGGAAAGAAAAGGAGAGCTAAAGATCATAGCGTCTACCTGGTTTGAAAAAAAATCTCCGTCATCATCGTTGGTGCAGGAAAAAATAAATAAAAGAATAAAGGCGGTCAAAAAGGATTTGGTCAGATATTTCATGCTGAGGATATTTATTGGTTTCTTAGTATGATGTCTGATTGTCAGAGAGGTTGCGTAAAAGGCAATGTTAATTTTCATCTTATTTAAACCACACGTACCTCCGCTTAGCGGAACATTCTTTAATTTTATACGGTTTTAATGCGGTTAGCCTTCTGTTTTCCGGAAGCGTGGATCGCATAAATATTAATAACTAAATCCATAGCATGTTAAGATCTCAAACGGAAAGAATTAAAGATTCGGAAACCAGAATATTCAAAGCGGTTTTTCCCAATACCACCAACCATTATGACACTCTCTTCGGAGGTACGGCCATGCAGCTTATGGATGAGGTAGCCTTTATTACCGCTACCAGATACAGCAGGCAAAAAATGGTTACCGTAAGTAGTGATCGCATCGATTTTAAAAAGCCTATTCCGCATGGTACTATAGTAGAACTTATCGGGAAAGTTTCCTATCTCGGGAATACCAGTCTTAAGGTAAGAGTGGATATTTTTATCGAGCAAATGTACTCCCCTGAAAGAGAGAAAGCTGTAAGCGGAGAGTTTACTTTTGTGGCTATAGACGACAACAAATCTCCGGTCTCTATTAATTAATATCCTCCAACTGTAAAAGATCCCGTCTAAATACGACTATAAGCAATAAACAAAACTTATAGAGTAATTTGTTATAATAATGCTATAAAATGCAGAAAATAGGCTTTAATGTACTATTTTTGCATACTATTTAGAACTAATCTATTTATAAATGATACAAGTTTCTGAAACAGCGAAAAATAAAGTAATACAGCTTATGACTGAGGAAGGCTTTGATGCCGCAACAGATTTTGTGCGTGTTGGAGTGAAAAGCGGAGGTTGTTCCGGCCTGTCTTATGAATTGAATTTCGATAAGAGTCAGGCAGATGGCGACAAGCTTTTTGAAGATAATGCGGTAAGGATCCTGGTCGATAAGCGAAGCTTTCTGTATCTCGTTGGTACCACTCTGGAGTACTCCGGGGGACTGAACGGAAAAGGATTTGTTTTTAATAATCCGAATGCGCAACGCACCTGCGGTTGCGGAGAAAGCTTTTCCCTGTAATTGGCAGCAGCCGATTACTTAACTTCTCAAACAAATAAAATGGCATATACAGAAGAAGAATTAAAAAAAGAACTGGAGACCAAAGAGTATGAGTACGGATTTTATACCGATATAGAATCTGAAACTTTTCCCAATGGCCTCAATGAAGATATAGTTCGTGCCATCTCTAAAAAGAAGAACGAACCCGAATGGATGACCGAATGGCGTCTGGAGGCTTTTCGTATCTGGTCCGAAATGGAAGAACCGGAATGGGCGAACGTAAATTATGAAAAACCGGATTTCCAGGGTATTTCCTATTACTCTGCACCGAAGAAAAAAGACAAGTACAACAGTTTGGATGAGGTAGATCCGGAATTACTGGAAACCTTCAACAAACTTGGGATCTCCATAGAAGAGCAAAAGAAGCTTGCCGGAGTTGCGGTAGATATCGTTATGGATTCTGTATCGGTGGCAACAACTTTTAAAAAGACACTGGCGGAAAAAGGGATTATTTTTTGCTCTATTTCCGAAGCTATACAGGAACATCCGGAACTGGTAAAAAAATATATCGGTACGGTAGTTCCCCGGAAAGACAATTTTTACGCTGCCCTTAACTCGGCGGTTTTCTCAGACGGATCTTTCTGCTATATTCCCAAAGGCGTAAGATGCCCGATGGAATTGTCTACCTATTTCAGGATCAACCAGGCAGGAACAGGACAGTTCGAAAGAACCCTTGTTATTGCCGATGAAGGGAGTTATGTGAGTTACCTGGAAGGTTGTACTGCTCCGATGAGAGATGAAAATCAGTTACACGCAGCAGTCGTTGAGTTAATTGCTCTTGACGATGCTGAAATAAAATATTCTACAGTTCAGAACTGGTACCCGGGAAATGCCGAAGGTAAAGGAGGGGTCTTTAATTTTGTAACCAAAAGAGGGATTTGCGAAACCAACGCTAAAATCTCCTGGACACAGGTAGAGACCGGAAGTGCTGTTACCTGGAAGTATCCTTCCTGTATCCTTAAAGGAAATAATTCGGTGGGAGAGTTTTACTCCATCGCCGTTACAAATAACTACCAACAGGCAGATACGGGAACCAAAATGATCCATCTTGGAAAGAATACCAAGAGTACCATTATTTCCAAAGGTATTTCTGCAGGAAAGTCTCAGAACAGTTACCGTGGATTGGTACAGATCAATTCCAGAGCGGAAAATGCAAGAAACTTTTCGCAATGTGATTCCCTGCTTATGGGGAATAAGTGCGGGGCGCATACTTTTCCGTATATAGAAGCTAAAAATAAATCAGCTCAGATAGAGCACGAGGCAACCACAAGTAAGATTGGGGAAGATCAGATCTTTTACTGTAACCAGAGAGGGATAGATACCGAAAAAGCGATCGCCCTTATCGTAAACGGTTTCAGTAAGGAAGTACTGAATAAACTTCCGATGGAATTTGCTGTGGAGGCTCAGAAATTATTGGAAATAAGCCTGGAAGGATCAGTAGGATAATCAATTAAAGAAAATGAAAAAAATTGCAATTGCATTAATGAGTATAAGCCTTTTGGCTGCCTGTAAAAATGCTAAGGAAGATGCCAAAAACGATGCGGCAACCGAAGCAAAAATAGAAAAGCCAAAAGTTAGTTTAGAGGTTATTAACGGAGGAGACATTGTAGTGAATAAACTGGAATTGTTCTCTGAAGGTGATCTCTATAAGGGAGAATCGAAGGAGTTTGTAGATCCCATCTATGTTATTAATCACCCTAATGGGAAATTAATATGGGATACCGGACTTCCGGAAGGCCTGGTAGGGCTGCCGGAACCTTTTACCACTCCTGACGGAGCATTTACCGTTTCTAGAAAAGATTCTCTCGGAAATCAGTTAAAGACAATCGGCCTGACCCCGGAAGATTTTAAATATGTGGCCTTGTCACATATTCATTTCGATCATACGGGAACGGCTAATTACTTTAAGAATGCAAGCTGGCTGGTTCAGGAAAACGAATATAATTTTATTACCAGCGACAGCGTACAAAAGAATCAGGCTACTATTTATGAGCCTATCAAGGAGTTGACGAATGTTATTAAACTCAACGGCGATTTTGATGTATTTGAAGACGGGACCGTGATCATCAAATCAATGCCGGGTCATACCATAGGGCACCAGGTATTATATCTGGACCTCGGACTGGAAAGACCGATATTACTGAGTGGAGATCTGTATCACTTTCAGGAGAACAGAGACGGAAAGATTGCTCCTCAGTTTAATCACGATATCCCACAAACAAAGGAAAGTATGGAAGCATTCGAGGCATTCGCCGAAGAAAAAAATGCCGATGTTTTCATCCAACATAGCCCGAAAGATTTAGAACGATTAAAGGCCATTTTAAAAAAATAAAATAATTCGCATGTTAACAATAAAAAATTTACACGCAGGTGTAGAGGACAAAGAGATCTTAAAAGGAATTGACCTGGAGGTTAAACCGGGAGAAGTTCATGCTATCATGGGACCTAACGGTTCCGGAAAAAGTACATTGTCTTCGGTGATCGCAGGAAAGGAAGAATACGAAGTATCGGAAGGAGAGATCTACCTTGAAGGAGAAGATATCGGTGAATTAGCGGCAGAGGAAAGAGCGCATAAAGGGCTTTTCCTTTCATTCCAGTACCCGGTGGAGATCCCCGGTGTATCGGTTACCAATTTTATTAAAACTGCTATTAACGAGTCCAGAAAGGCAAAAGGTATGGAAGACATGCCTGCCAACGAAATGCTGAAGAAGATCAGAGAAAAAGCAGAATTACTGGATATAGACAGAAAATTCCTTTCCAGATCTTTGAACGAAGGATTTTCCGGAGGGGAAAAGAAAAGAAATGAGATCTTCCAGCTGGCAATGCTTGAACCTAAACTGGCTATTCTTGATGAAACCGATTCAGGACTTGATATCGATGCCTTGAGAATTGTGGCAAATGGAGTAAATAAACTGAGAAGTAAGGATAACGCAGTAGTGGTTATTACACACTATCAAAGACTTCTTGAATATATAGTACCAGACTTTGTTCACGTTCTGCACGATGGAAAGATCGTAAAATCAGGAACAAAAGAACTGGCTCTTGAACTGGAAGCTAAAGGATACGACTGGGTTAAACAGGAAGTTACTGCTTAAGCGGTTTAATGGATAAATAGAAGACTATGGAATTAAAAGATAAATTGGTTTCTTCTTTTATGGCATTCGAGAATCAGATAGATGTTGATACCTCGGTACACGATATCCGTTCTGAAGCGATAAAGATCTTTGAGGAAAAAGGATTTCCGACAAAGAAGGAAGAAGCCTGGAAATACACTTCATTAAACACCTTGTTAAAGAATGACTTTAGCGTCTTCCCAAAGGAAGAGGTAGCACTGGACTTTAAGGATATAAAGAAGTATTTTATACACGATATAGATTCTTATAAGATCGTCTTTATAGATGGTGTTTACAGCTCTCACCTGTCTGAGACCACTCATGAAGGAATGGACATCTGCCTGATGAGCGCTGCTTTACACAAGCCTAAATACAGGCCTGTTATTGATAATTATTTCAATAAGGTGGCAAAGACAGACGACAGTCTTACTTCGCTTAACACGGCTTTCAGTAAGGAAGGGGCTTATATTCATATCCCTAAGAACAAAGCGGTAGATAAACCTGTTCAGATCATTCATTTTGCCACGGGAAATGAAGCTGCTATCATGCTGCAGCCACGTAACCTGATCATTGTAGATGAGAACTCTCATATACAGATCATTGAACGCCATCAGAGTCTTACCGAAAATCCAGTACTGACCAATTCGGTTACGGAAATATTTGCCGATAAAAGAGCAGTGGTAGATTATTACAAGATACAGAACGATGTACAGAGTGCGTCCTTAATAGATAATACGTATATCTCTCAGCAAAGAGACAGTAATGCCAGTGTGCATACTTTTTCATTCGGAGGAAATATTACCCGTAATAACCTGAATTTCTATCACAAGGGAGAGCATATAGATTCTACCCTTAAGGGAGTAACTATTGTTGGAGATAAGCAGCACGTAGATCACTATAGCCTGGTACACCACGCACAACCTAATTGCGAAAGTCACCAGGATTACAAAGGAATCTATGCCGACAGGAGTACGGGAGTATTTAACGGAAAGATCGTTGTGGATAAGATTGCACAGAAGACCAACGCCTTCCAGCAGAATAACAATATCCTGATTAACGATAAAGCTACTATCAATACGAAGCCACAACTGGAGATCTTTGCAGATGATGTAAAGTGTTCTCACGGTTGTACTATCGGACAATTGGATGAAGAAGCATTATTCTATCTTCGTACAAGAGGGATCCCGGAAAAAGAAGGAAGAGCGCTACTGATGTATGCCTTTGCCAATAATGTTCTGGAAAGTGTAAAGATCCCCGAAGTAAAAAGAAGGATCAACAAGCTGATCGCAACCAAACTGGGAGTTAATCTCGGTTTCGATCTGTAAGCCTTAACAATATAAATTCAAAAAATACCCTGAAAGTTCATTTCAGGGTATTTTTTTATGCTTATTCTTTCCCGACTGCTGCCAGGATCTCTTTTAAAAAGCCATTAAAGTCATAAGATTCTGTATCCAGTCCCATTCTCACCACCACCATATCATGTGAGGGAATAATAAAGACCCTTTGGCCCTGGTAACCGTCCGCATAATAAATACTTTTGGGAACATCCGGTAAATAACCTCCTGCATTCAGCCAGAACTGGGCTCCGTATCGTTCTTCGGAAGTAGGAGTGGGCTGTACCACATAATCTACCCATTCCGGACTGAACAACTGCATCCCGTTCCAGTTACCTTTATGAAGATAGAGGAGGCCGAATTTTGCCCAGTCTCTTGGTGTTGCCCATCCGTAGGAAGATCCGACATAGTTCCCGGCCATATCGGTCTCTATAAGCGAGCTGTGCATCCCTATCTTATCAAGAAGGGCACTATAGGCAAAATCCAGGTATTCCTGATGGCTGGAAAATTGCTTCCTCAGGATCCCGGAAAGCAGATTGGTGGTCCCGGAAGAGTAATTCCAGTGTGTATTGGGTTCATATTTGGCCTTTTTCCTTTCCTGCACTGAAGCCATATTCTCTTCCAGGAAAAGCATCCGCGTCACGTCTGATATTTTGGTATAATCCTCTTCCCATTCCAGTCCGCTGTTCATCTGCAGTAAATTATGAAGGCTTATACCAGCTCTTTCATCATTTTTCCAGGCATCTACGGGAGCCGGATCCTGCACATCTATTCTGTTCTGATGCTGAAGAATTCCGTAAAGGGTACTTACAATGCTCTTGGTCATAGACCAGCCCAGGATACGCGTGTTTTTGCTAAAGCCGGAAGCGTATTGTTCTGCTACGATCTGATCTTTATAAACCACAACTACCGCCCGTGTTTGCTGATTGGGATTAGAAGTGCCAAAGGCATTGGACACCGCTGTTCTGAGTTTTGTGTAATCCAGGTTGCCAAAAAGGGTATCCTGCTGTTCCGCATCGCCATACGGATAGGAAAGTGAAGCATTTTCATGGCTTCTTCTGGGTTTCAGATATGGTTTTTCAGGATCGAAATCATCATTGATCAACACACTGCCCAGGCCTTCCCGATAAACCGCTGTCCGTTTCTTAAAACCGTAAACAGAAGCCGATGCACTTTTGCCATTGAGGTCTATTTCATCGGCGGCAATATTAACCGGAGCAAAACCATTGTCTATGCTGTCTATCACATCGAAGGAACGTTCCGCAACAAAAACGGAAGAACTCATGTTTTTGGCCGAATAACCGGAAATAATATTCAGTTTGGGATAGTTTAAAATAACCCCTACTCCCAGGGCGGCGAGTAGGATCAGAAGGATCCATTTTAATTTTTTCACTGTAAAAAATTTAGGTTCAGTATAAAAATAAGACTATTATGGAAATTTAAGTAAAGAGAGCACAAATAGTTAGTATTTTTGTGCCTTTAAAGATTGATATATGTTCGATGTTTATAAAATAAGAAAGGATTTCCCCATCCTCAGCAGAGAGGTGAACGGGAAGCCCCTGGTGTATTTTGACAATGCGGCAACATCGCAGACACCACAAGCGGTTATCGATACCATTGTAGATTACTATTCAAACTATAACGCAAATATCCACAGAGGAGTACATTATCTGTCTCAGGAAGCTACCGATGTTTACGAAGAGGCACGTAAAAAGATCCGGAAGCATTTTAATGCAGCCAGATTACATGAAATTATTTTCACCTCGGGAACTACACATAGTATTAACCTGGTGGCTACCGGTTTTTCATCTATACTGAAAAAAGGAGATGAGATCATCGTTTCTGCCCTGGAGCACCATTCGAATATCGTTCCCTGGCAAATGCTTTGCGAGCGTACCGGAGCTATTCTGAAAGTTATTCCTATGAATGAAGAAGGAGCCCTGGAGATGGATGCATATGATGCCCTGCTTTCGGAAAAGACCAAACTGGTATTCACCAATCATGTTTCCAATGCTCTGGGAACGGTAAACCCCATTAAGCAGATCATTGATAAAGCTCATGCTGTGGGTGCTGCAGTGCTTATAGACGGGGCTCAGTCCTGCCCGCATATCAAACCGGATGTTCAGGAACTGGATGTCGATTTTTATGTGGCTTCCGCCCATAAGATGTGTGGCCCTACCGGAGTGGGAATGCTCTACGGAAAGGAAGAATGGCTTAATAAATTACCTCCGTATCAGGGAGGAGGAGAGATGATTGCCGAAGTGACCTTCGAAAAGACCACCTATGCCGATCTCCCGCATAAATTTGAAGCAGGAACTCCCAATATCTGTGGCGGAATAGCTTTTGGAGCTGCTATAGATTATATGAATGCCATTGGTTTTGATACTATTGCCGCCTATGAGGATGAGCTCCTGAAATACGGAACCGAAAAACTGCTGGAGATAGAAGGGCTGAAGATCTACGGGACCACGGAAAACAAAACTTCGGTTATTTCCTTTAATATTGAGGGAATACACCCTTATGATATAGGGACCATTGTGGATAAACTTGGGATCGCGGTAAGAACCGGACATCATTGTGCGCAACCCATCATGGATTATTATAAGATACCCGGAACGGTAAGAGCCAGTTTTTCTTTTTACAATACCAAAGAAGAAATAGACGCTTTGGTAGAGGCGGTAAGAAAGGCGAAAATGATGCTTTCCTAAGAATTATCTTTTCAGTTTAACACGTATTCACGTTATTTTTCTGCGAAGAGAAAAAATTCATTGAAATTTTTTTCTTTTTCGTTACTGACCGGTTTTGTACTTGCCCATCGATAAAGTGCATAAAATCGGTATTGCTGTTCATCTAAAAAATATAACAAAAACTTAATGAATTGTTAATTTTTTATATATTCGGCTGCGAAAACACTAACTAAAATCTTAATTTTTATGAAAAGAATTTTTATGGGCCTTGCAGCCCTGGCTCTGATTTTTGCGTCCTGTGAAAACGACCAGAACGAAACCCCCGAAGTCCAGGCTGAAGCAGAAATAGACATGAGTGATTTTTATGTCTATACCGATGAAGTAGGAGAAGCTCCCATCACTTCTCAGGCTAATTCGGAAAATGCAGGCCTTATCTCCAGAAGCTGCCACTCCATGAGTGTACTGAACAGAAAACTGAGAGAAAACCCCGGACTGGAAAACAAAATGTACAACATCGAAAAACACACCAGAAAGTTCATTGCCGGTAAAAAAGGAAACGGCAATGGTAACGGCGGCGGAAGTGGCGGCGACGGCGGCGATGGTGGAGGTGGAGAACCTGTAGATGACGGACTTGGAGTGATCAACATTCCTGTAGTGGTTCATGTTATTTACAGTAACTCCAATGAGAACATCAGTGATGCTCAGATCAATTCTCAGATCCAGGTGTTGAACGAGGATTTCAATGCTACCAATTCTGATGTTGGACTTGTACCGACTGAATTTGCCGGAAGAGTAGCCGATTCAGACATTACTTTTACCTTAGATCAGGTAATAAGAGTTGCTTCTTCAACCAGTTCCTGGCCAACGAACGACTCTATGAAGTATTCTTCTAACGGAGGATCTGACGTGGTTAGCCCTTCTACCCATCTTAATATTTGGGTTGTAGGTGGTTTGACCAGCGGAGGAAGAACCATCCTTGGATATGCACAGTTCCCCGGAGGTGCTGCTGCTACAGACGGAGTGGTAGTTGCTCATAATTTCTTCGGAAACACCGGAAGAGTATCTGCTCCTTTCGACGGTGGGAGAACTACGACTCACGAAGTTGGACACTGGTTGAATCTTCGCCATATCTGGGGAGACGGAAGATGTCGTCAGGACGATTTCGTAGCCGATACACCTAGCTCGGATGCACCGAACTACGGATGTCCTTCCTATCCGACAGTAAACTGCAGATCTAACGACATGACCATGAATTATATGGATTATGTTGATGATGCTTGTATGTATATGTTCTCTGAAGGTCAGAAAGCAAGAATGCGTACTCTGTTTACTTCGGGAGGATCAAGAGAAAGTATCTTACTTCCATAAAACGGAATTTTATATTGAATTTGAAAAAGGCGTCCTTTGTGACGTCTTTTTTTGTATAATTAACTCAAAAAGTAAATATGAAATACTTTCTAACTCTGGCCCTGCTTTTAAATTTTAATTGTTTTAAGGCGGCTCAGAATCAATTTCAGGATATGCAAATTACTTATAACGCGGCTACACGAGGTTTTTATTTTAATGTCGAACTCAATAGTAAAGAGATCAAAGTAAGTGAAGACAGGAGTAATAATGATGTTAAAATTGCGACCATTACTTCAGAACAGTGGAAGGAGATCAGCTCCCTGATCGGAAACATAGATGTTGGCCGGATGCATGAGTTAAAAGCTCCATCCGAAAACCGGAATGTAGACGGAGCTGCATTTGCAGCTCTAAGTATTGAAAATTATAAGGGTTTGTCTAACGAGGCGAGCTTTGATCACGGAAATCCTCCTCCGCAAATAAAACAATTGATAGATAGAATACTATCATTGGCGGAAACTGTTGAATAGCAGAGATTCTTATTGTATTTTTGCATAAAAATTTGTGAATGACCATACAGGATATACAGAATGATATAGTAGACGAGTTTTCCATGTTTGACGACTGGATGCAGCGCTATGAATATATGATAGAATTGGGGAAGTCACTTCCGCTGATTGAGGAACAATACAAAACAGAAGAAAATATTATAAAAGGGTGTCAGAGTAAAGTATGGGTACATGCCGAACTGGAAGATGACAAACTGCTTTTTACGGCGGACAGTGATGCCATTATTACCAAAGGGATCATTGCTATCCTTATCAGGGCGTTCTCCGGTCAGAAGCCCCAGGATATCATAAATGCAGATACCTCTTTTATTGATGATATAGGTTTGAAGGAGCACCTTTCCCCGACCAGGGCAAACGGTTTAGTGAGTATGATCAAGCAATTAAAATTATACGCAATTGCCTATCAAACCCAGTTAAATTAGAAGATCATGTCAGAAACAACGATAGATACCCAGGAACTGGGTGAAAAAATAGTTCGCGTCCTTAAAACGATTTACGACCCCGAGATCCCTGTTGATATTTATGAACTGGGACTTATTTACGATGTTTTTGTAAACGAGGATTACGATGTTAAGATCCTGATGACCTTAACTACGCCCAATTGCCCGGTAGCGGAAACATTACCCGTAGAAGTGGAAGAAAAGGTCAAATCGCTTAATGTGGTAAAGAGTGCGGAGGTAGAAATTACATTCGATCCTCCCTGGAGCCAGGACCTGATGAGTGAAGAAGCCAAGCTGGAGCTGGGCCTTTTATAAGCAGGTAAAATATTCAGCATTATGGAAAAGGAAATTGTAAACAGAGTTGCAAATAGTAAGTTGATCACTTTCAATCTGGAAGATCACTACCCGGAAGGGAAGAGGGTCTTTTTTGATATTAAAGACTGGCTGCTTGAAGGGATTGTTCTCAGGGAGAAGGAATTCAGGAACTTTGTTCAGAACCACAATTGGGAGCAGTACCAGGACAACTATGTTGCATTGGGTTGTTCTACAGATGCTATTGTTCCTGCCTGGGCCTATATGCTTGTCACTTCACATCTGACCCCTTATGCCAAAATGGTAATTACAGGAGATTTGGAACAACTGGAAACGGTGATATATCAGAAGATTATCGATGAACTGGATGTGTCGGAACTAAAGGATAAACCGGTCATTGTAAAAGGATGCTCGGAGAAACCGGTACCTCAGAATGCCTATTTAATGCTGATGCAAAAACTTCAACCTCTCGTAAAGAGCCTTATGTACGGAGAAGCCTGTTCTTCGGTCCCATTGTTTAAAAAAAGATAAGATTTTGATTTTTATAACGTTTTGTTAATTCCAAACTATTAATATTTTTGCCCCGCAAATAGTTAGAACAACCAAACATTATTTAATGAAGAGATTATGTATTGTATGTCTTCTTATTTTAGGAAGCACAGGGGTATTTGCACAGGAAAAGAAAAAAGAAAAAGAAGAGCCCAAAGAAGGTTGGACAAGTGTTGGAAAAGCTACCTTCCTTTTTAATCAGGCCGCATTCTCCAACTGGGTTGCCGGAGGTGTCAACAACTTCTCGGGAACCATTGCTGTTAATTACGATTTTAACTACCTGAAGGGCAACTGGAATTGGGACAATAAGATCATTGCCGCTTTTGGTCTTGCCAAGGTAAACGGGAACAGATTTGCCAGAAAAACAGACGACCGGATAGAATACAATTCCCTTCTCGGTAAAAAGGCGGGGAAGAACTGGTACTATTCCGGTTTTGTAAACTTCAAGACCCAGTTTGCTTCGGGTTTCAGATTTGAAAATGATCCGGATACAGGTGAGGAGATCCGAATAGAAGAAACTCATTTCTTCTCTCCTGCCTACCTGCAATTCGGTCCGGGTATGTTATGGAAAAAGAGTGATAACCTCAAGATAAATATAGCTCCTGCAACCGCCAGGTTTATCTTTGTCGACAGCAGCCTTACCCTGCCCGATGCGGCATATTTCGGAGTAGAGGAAGGGGAGAGCCTCAGATTTGAGCTCGGGGGATCGGTCTCGGCTTATTATAAATTCGATCCGATCAAGAATGTAACTCTCGAAAATATCCTTAATCTCTATAGCGATTATCTGAACAGGCCGAAGAACGTCGATCTGGATTATCAGCTGAATATTGTAATGAAGGTCAATAAATACCTTACGACCAATCTCGCTTTCCAGACCATTTACGATGATAACGCCATAGGCCGCTTACAGGTAAGACAAATATTCGGCCTGGGGGTAAATTTTGGTTTTTAAGGAAACACTCAAACTTAAAGCTGTAAACTTTATAGGTTAAATCCGTACTGTAGATTCGAAATTGGGAGTAAATTCTGCTCTTAAGAGACGAAAATATGCCTTTTGTCGAAAATCCATTTCTACTTTCAATCCGTATTAATGTTAAAGAGTTGTCAGAAGTATTTTTGTGGCTCGGAAAACAAATCAATATTAGAAAGATGAAAAAAGTAGTATTAGGACTTGCATTGATAGCAGGTCTTTTTTCGGCAAATGCCCAGGATGACAAAAAAGAAGAACCCAAAGAGGGATGGAACAAGAGCGGAAACATCACCTTCCTGTTTAATCAGGCCTCTTTTTCCAATTGGGTAGCCGGGGGGCAGAACAATTTTTCCGGTACTCTGGGATTGAACTACGACTTTAACTATCTGAAAGGAGATTGGAGCTGGGACAATAAGATCATAGCTGCCTATGGTCTCACCAAGATAGAAGACAATGAGTTTACCAGAAAGACCGACGACCGTCTTGAACTGAATTCCCTTTTAGGTAAAAAAGCAGGTGGTAACTGGTACTATTCGGCTTTTCTGAACTTCAGGACACAGTTTGCCAAAGGTTATGAATTCGGTACCGACCCGGTAACCGGAGAAGAGACCAGGACAGAGCAAACCAGCTTTTTCTCTCCGGCATACCTGCAATTCGGTCCGGGTCTGTTGTGGAAAAAGAGTGATAATCTTAAGGTGAATATAGCTCCGGCAACTGCCAGGTTTATATTTGTAGATCCCGATTTTACCCTTCCGGATGCTGCTTATTTTGGCGTGGATGAAGGAGACAGCTCCCGTTTTGAATTCGGGGCCTCGCTCTCGGCTTATTACAAGTTTAACCTGATGGAAAATGTGAGCTTCGAGAATATCCTGAACCTCTACACCAATTATCTGGAAGACCCGCAGAATGTAGACCTGGATTATCAGTTGAATATCATCATGAAGATCAACAAATACCTTTCTACCAACCTCGCATTCCAGACTATTTATGACGACAACGCCATCGGAAGATTGCAGGTACGCCAGGTATTCGGCCTGGGAGTTAATTACGGATTCTAAGATCATATCATAAAATCTACTAAACCCTGACATTTATCGTCAGGGTTTTTTATTTTTAGAGGATCAATATTAGTTTTATGGAAGACGGGGATCATATTTTTATAAACGGGTATAAACATGTCAGGTATACACCTGCAGAAGACCTGGAAAGTGATATAATAGAGGAGAGCGATGCATTTTACCGATGGATCGATTCACGGAGATCGGTACGGGAATTCTCGGACAGGCCGGTACCTAAAGAAGTGATAGAGAATATTATTAAAGCGGCATCCACCGCGCCTTCCGGAGCTCATAAACAACCCTGGACCTTTTGTGCGGTTTCCAATGCAGAGCTAAAAAGCCTTATCCGGGTGGAAGCGGAGAAAGAAGAACTTGAAACCTATTCCAACCGTATGAGCGAACGCTGGAAAAAAGACTTGGCTCCGCTGGCTACCGATCATCATAAACCCTTTCTGGAAATCGCCCCCTGGCTTATTATCGCTTTTAAACGTGTTTACGAATATGACGAAAGCGGAGAAAAGCACAATAATTACTATGTAAATGAATCTATTGGGATAGCCTGCGGAATGCTTATTACCGCCATCCATAAAGCCGGCCTGGTAACGCTGACCCATACGCCGAGTCCGATGAACTTCCTGACGAGGGTCCTCAAGAGACCGTCCAATGAAAGAGCGTATCTCTTACTACCGGTAGGTTACGCCAAAGACCCGGCCTATGTGCCCGATCTCTCCCGCAAGTCCCTCGATGAGGTTTGTGTATTTTACGAATAGGATCAGTCGTACTCCTGGTATAGAAAGTGATTATAGGGAAACCTGCTGATATGGATCTTCCTGACCTCGCTGTATACCTTTTTCCTGAAATCTTCCAGGTTCTCTTTGTTTAATGCCGATATGAACAGGGCGTTATCACCGACCGTAGACATCCAGGTATTCTTCCAGTCCTCCAATGTATAATGAACCTTGGTCTTTTCGGTAACCAGGTCATCTTCGTCTATGGTTTCGTGACTGTAATTGTCTATTTTATTAAAGACCGTAATAGTGGGTTTGTCTTTGCTGTCGATCTCAGCAAGGATAGAATTTACGGAAGCTATATGCTCCTCGAAATTCGGATGGGAAATATCTACTACATGTAGCAGCAGATCGGCCTCCCTTACCTCGTCGAGGGTACTTTTAAAGGATTCTACAAGCTGTGTTGGAAGCTTACGGATAAAACCTACGGTATCACTTAGCAGAAAAGGAAGGTTTCTGATCACTACTTTCCGTACCGTAGTATCCAGGGTTGCAAATAATTTATTTTCGGCAAAGACTTCACTTTTACTGATGACATTCATAAGGGTGGATTTCCCAACGTTGGTGTATCCAACCAAAGCCACACGAACCAGGGCTCCCCTATTGCTTCTCTGGGTGGCCATTTGTTTGTCTATGGTAACCAGCTTTTTTTTCAGCAATGAAATACGGTCACGTACGATCCTTCTATCCGTTTCTATCTCTGTCTCCCCCGGACCACGCATTCCGATACCCCCTCGCTGACGCTCAAGGTGTGTCCATAAACCTGCCAGCCTGGGAAGTAAATACTGATATTGAGCAAGTTCAACCTGGGTCCTGGCATAACTGGTCTGAGCGCGCTGCGCAAAAATATCCAGGATCAGACTGGTCCGGTCAAGGATCTTACAACGAAGGATCTTTTCGATATTTTTTTGCTGGGCCGGGCTGAGTTCGTCGTCAAAAACCACAGTTCCGATTTCCTCATTCTTCACAAAAACGGCTACTTCTTCCATTTTTCCCGCCCCGATAAAAGTCTTCGGATTGGGAATATCGATCCGCTGCGTAAAACGTTTTATAACCTCTCCGCCCGCCGTATACGTAAGAAACTCTAACTCATCCAGATATTCTTTAGACTTTTCTTCATCCTGTTGCTGATTCACAACACCTATCAATACAACTTTTTCGTAATCTAATGTCTTTTTCTCTAGCATAAATCAAATTATGCTGCAAAGTTACGTAATTGATTCTTTTGGATTTTAGTATTTTTAGCCGAGAATACTAAAAGAAAAGCCCGATGAGTTCTTCTTCTTCAGCATCACATAAGATCGGCAGTTTACACACCGTTGCATTCTATAACCTGGAAAATCTTTTCGATACCAAAAATGATTCGAAAACTTTGGATGATGACTTTACCCCTAAGGGGTTTAAGAAATGGAATAAGAAGCGCTATCACGGAAAACTGCGTAAGCTGAGCAAGGCGATCTCGAATGTCGGAAGGGATAAGAACGGCAATGCTCCTGTGATCGTCGGCCTGGCCGAAGTGGAGAACAAGGGAGTGATCAAAGACCTGATAGGAACCAAGCATCTGCGCAAAAAAGGATTCGGCTATGTGCATTACGATTCTCCGGATGAAAGAGGAATAGATGTGGCCCTTATTTACCAGGAAGAATACTTTACAATTATTCATTCGGAAGTGATCCCGCTAATGGTTTATAATGAAGAAGGGCAGAGAGATTTTACCAGGGATATCCTCTATGTAAACGGGCGTTTAAATAATGAAACGGTACATATTCTGGTCAACCACTGGCCATCCCGGCGAAGCGGATCTGATGAAACCTCCTATAAAAGGGTGGAAGCTGCCAAAACGGTAAGGCATGCCCTGGACAGAATAAAGGGAGAAGAGGAAGATCCGGTTTTTATAATTATGGGCGACTTTAACGACGACCCCGGCAGTGAGAGTATTAAGGATCATTTAATGGGCCCCGATCTCTACAACCCGATGAGCAGGCTCCTGTCTATAGAAAGAGGTAGCCTTAATCATAGATTTCACTGGAACCTCTTCGATCAGATCATCTTTTCTCATAATTTCTTCGATCATAAAGCCGGTACCCATAAGTTTGCCCATGCCGATATTTTTGATGACCATTTCCTTAAAGAATGGAAAGGAAAATACAAGAACAACCCTTTCAGAACCTTTAAAGGGAGGAAATACCTCGGAGGATACAGCGATCACTTTCCCGTTTATATCCAACTGAAAATGCAATAGGGACTTCTCTTAAAATTACAGTTAAAAGACTGGTAGTCAATCTTTTTACAAGCCGTTTTCTTCGGGCCGTAAACGATCTACGGTTAAAACATATCTTCTTCTTGTTTTGTCTATGGTTTTTGTCTGAATATTAAACAAAATTCTTAATAAAATGCATTTCATATAAAAAATTAACCACTTTATAGATGATTTATTAAAATTTTAACATATTTGCTGAACTAACTAGGTATTAATTAAACTAACCATTTATGAAAACAAACTACTTTAGGAAAAGTATGTTGGTTGTTTTTATGTGTTCATTTGGTTTGATGTATTCTCAATCATCAAAACAAAGGGCAGAAATAACCAGAAATTACAATCAGCCCTATCTTGCTGCTCTTCAACAGCAATATTCTTTGAGGGCAAATCTTGAAAAAAGCAAAGCAATCCAGATGGCCGAACAAAAAGGCTGGGATGTGCTGAGGATCAACTCCGACGGATCTTATGATGAACTGATCAGAGTGTCGGAAGAAGGAAAACCTATCTATTACACAGTTTCCAATGTAAATGCTGCGAGGTCTACAAGGGCCAATCACCTGAATTCGGGAGGATCTCTCGGGTTAAACCTCAACGGACAGGGAATGACAGCCCATGTCTGGGATGGTGGGGCCGTAAGGACTTCGCACCAGGAATACGGAGGCCGTGTTATTATTAATGATGGTGTAACGGCTTTAAACAATAATAGTTTCCACGCTACCCATGTTACGGGAACTATCGGTGCAGCCGGTGTGGATGCAGCAGCAAAAGGAATGGCTCCTCAGGCTACTGTTAGAACCAGCGACTGGAACAGCGATCTTGCCGAGGCAACTACAGCTGCATCTAACGGAATGCTGGTCTCTAACCACTCCTATGGTTTTGCAGCGAGAAACCCGTTTACGGGTGCTGTTCAGATCCCTATCTATTACTTCGGAGGTTATATTGACGAATCGAGAGGATGGGACGAACTTATGTACAATGCACCTAATTACCTGATGGTGGTTGCAGCCGGAAATGACGGAAACGACAATACGGCCAACAGCAGTCCGCTGGAAGGAAATTCTCTTTACGATAAACTTACCGGGCATTCAACATCCAAAAACAACCTGGTGGTTGCCAATGCACAGGATGCCAATGTAAGTGGAGACGGTACCCTTAATTCCGTATCTATCAACAGTAGCAGTAGTGAAGGACCGACCGATGACCTGAGAATTAAACCCGATATTACCGGTAACGGTACTCAGGTATATTCTACTTTCGACAACAGTGATACCGCTTATAATTCGATCACCGGAACTTCAATGGCATCGCCTAATGTAACGGGATCATTACTGTTATTACAACAACATTATAACAATGTGAACGGGAACTTTATGCGTGCGGCCACCCTTAAAGGGTTGGCACTTCATACGGCAGATGATGCCGGGTCTTCCGGTCCGGATGCAATTTTCGGATGGGGATTAATGAATACCAAAGCTGCAGCAGAAGCAATTTCCCAGAATGGGAATGAATCTAAAATTGATGAACTGGTTTTAAATCCGGGTCAAACATATTCCATCACCGTAGACTCCGACGGAGTAAATCCTTTAATTGCATCTATTTCCTGGACAGATCCTGCGGGAACTGCAAATACGGGAACTATAAACCTTTCCACTCCTGTGCTGGTAAATGACCTCGATTTGAGAGTGAGCCAGGGAGGTACTACTTTTAATCCCTACAGACTAACTTCGGTTACGACCAATGATACGGGAGACAATATTGTAGACCCTTATGAAAGAATTGATGTAAACGGAGCTGCCGGAACATACACGATTACGGTTACCCACAAAGGTTCCTTAAGCGGAGGGAGTCAGAATTATAGTCTGATCATTACCGGACTTACCGGAACTCCGGTAGTTTGTAATGCAACTACACCTTCTAATGTATCGGTTTCCGGAATAGGATCTTCGGAGGCTACCGTTTCCTGGGATGCAGTTCCCGGAGCAACTTATGATGTGAGGCACCGTCAGACCGGGACCTCTACGTGGACCACCAATGCGGTAACAGGTACGACTACAACGCTAAGCGGATTAACTGCTCAGACAGAATATGAAGTTCAGGTAAGGAGTAAGTGTTCCGATGGAACCAATTCTGCTTACAGCACTTCTGTAAACTTTACAACCACAGAGGTACAACTTAATTACTGTGCTTCTCAGGGGAATAATGTAAACGACGAATATATTTCCAGGGTACAGCTGGGGTCTATTGATAACAGCTCGGGCTCCGGGAACGGATATACCGATTTTACAAGCATATCTGCAAATGTCCTTAAGGGAACTTCCTATACAATTACGGTAACCCCTACTTGGACGGGAACAGTCTATGCTGAAGGATATTCGGTATGGGTAGATTACAATAAAGATGGCGACTTCAGTGATGCCGGAGAACAGGTCTGGACACAGGCAGCTACTACAAGTACTCCTGTAAGTGGAAGCTTTACCATTCCGGCAACGGCCGTAGAGGGAGCTACCAGGATGAGAGTATCCATGAAGTACAATGCCATTCCAACAGAATGTGAGACCTTTACTTACGGGGAGGTGGAAGACTATACCCTGAATATCGGCGCGGGAACACCCGATACCGAAGCGCCCAGCGTACCGGCCAATCTGACGGCTTCCAATATTACCCAAACAACAGTCGATCTTTCCTGGACAGCTTCTACAGATAATGTAGGCGTAACAGAATACGATGTGTACCAGGGAGCAAATGTTGTTGCTTCCGTAGCCGGGACTTCTCACCAGGTTACTGGCCTGACTGCAGATACCGCATACAGCTTTAGCGTAAGAGCAAAAGATGCAGCCGGAAATGAATCAGCAGCCAGTAATGCGGTTAACGTAACCACTCTGGCAGGAGGAGGATCAACAACCGTTACCTTACATGAAGGTTTCTTTGAAACCGGACTGGACGGATGGATAGACGGTGGGGGTGATTGTGCACGAGTGAGTTCTTCTTTCTCTTTTGAAGGATCTTATTCGGTACGACTAAGAGATAATTCCGGAACACGCTCGTCAATGACCTTAGGATCTTTTGATGTATCTGCATACGACGAGATAGAAGTTAAATTCTATTTCTATCCTAACAGTATGGAGAGCGGAGAAGATTTCTGGGTCCGCTATCACGATGGGAACGGATGGAATACGGTGGCTGCCTTTGCCAGCGGAACCGACTTTACCAACGGTTCTTTCTATTCGGCAACAGTTACCATAAGTGCAGCGGATTATAACTTCCCGTCCAATGCACAATTCAGGATACAGTGTGATGCCAGCGCTAACGCAGATCAGGTATACATAGATCAGATAACGATCAAGGCTTCCAGCGGAATCGCTACAGCCAGTAGCTTCGATATTTCATCAGTGGGTGGATTTAACCAGGTCAATACCGGAGACCTCACCAATAATTTTTCTGAAGGCGACTTTATAATGTACCCGAACCCGGTTGTCGGCGATATCATCAACCTGCGTTTAGGAAACAGTAACGATATGACCTATAAGATCGTTAACCTTATCGGACAAACAGTTCAATCCGGAAAGATCAGCCAGAATATTATTCAGGTCGGATCCCTGGAGGCAGGTATCTATCTCCTTGAGGTAAATGACGGAGAAGAACTGATGACACAGAAATTTATAAGACAATAAGTTTGTATTTCGTATATAGTACTATTTGATTAATTGATAAAACCGGGTCTTGACCCGGTTTTATTTTGATATTGGGTTCATTTGTGATAGTATCTTAACATCAGTATTTACAGGGGAAGGGAAAATACCAAAAGCAAAAACCGTTTTTTAATTACGGTTTTAACGCATCAGCTTTTACCTGTTTTTAAGCTGTTTTTTGGATAAAAGTGCAAATGAGATAAAACTGTTAAATTTTGAGCATTTCATCGAAAAAATCATTTTTTTAAGAATTGTTTATAAAATAATTAACATTTTTAGCCCGCTTTTTAATAATATATTAACACAACCATCAAACTGAAATCACATGAAAAGAAGATTACTTCGCCCCATTTTACTGGGCTTAAGTCTAGTAATCCTATCGACTTTTGTGCTAATTTCTCTGAAAAAAGGGAAAGCAGATAAAGGTATTGATATGGAAGAAGTGATCAGCCAGCGAAAGCAACATGCTGAACACTTGAAAAACAGTCCTTTTAAGGAAACGCTCCAACTAACCAAAGCTGAGCGAAAAGCTAAAGGGCTTCCACCGAACAAATACTTCGAGCAAATGTGGGAGCTTACTATGAACCCGAATACGGGTAGAACAGAACCTGAAAAACTCTTCGAAGTTCAGGGTAAATTAATTGAAAGTAGAAAAAGAATAAGCAATCGCGCTCCCGGAGATGCGGCAGACAACCCATGGTCTGAAAGAGGTCCTAACGATATAGGTGGACGTACCAGGGTAATGCTGTTCGATCCTAACGATGCCAATAACCGACGTGTTTATGCCGGAGGGGTAAGTGGAGGTCTTTGGGTAAATAACGATATTACTTCGGCTTCTTCTACCTGGTCAAGAGTACAGAATGTACCCGGGAATCTTTCGGTAACATCTATTACCGTAGACCCCAGAAATTCAAATACCTGGTATGTAGGAACCGGAGAGCAGTACACTGCCGGAGATGTAGTTGGTAACGGAGTTTACAGAACTACAGATGGAGGAAACAGCTGGACGGCTGTTAATATTCCTGCAGCAGGAGGAGGGAACATTAACTTTAATGCAAGTAACCTTTTCCTTTCGGGTATCTATTATGTAAATGATGTTATTGCATGGGACAACGGAAGCAGTACTGAACTTTTTGTTGCGGTTGGAGCTCATGTTTACGGAGATTCTTCTAACCCTACCAACTGGCTGGGATTACAGTCTGCCGGACTTTACAGATCTACCGACGGAGGTTCTACCTGGAACAGAATTCAGGGAGCCAACCTGGAATTCGATTTTCAGGGAACTCCGTATCCTATAATTCCTAACGATCTTGAAATTGGCCCGGACAATAAACTGTGGATGGGTACCATTACTACTCCCGGACTTGGAGGTGGTGGAGGTGGACGAGTATTCAGCTCGACCAACGGATCTACATGGACAGAGGCTGCGGCTTCGCCTTTAGCAGATTCTAACAGAGTGGAGCTGGAAGTATCGGCTTCCAACGCCAATAAAATATACGCACTTACACAAGGTGTTAGTAGCCCTGTGCATATTTACAGTACAACCAATGGTTTTGCAACCGCGCCTGCAACCCTGGCATTGCCAAATGATGCGGACAACGGTATATCAGCAAACGATTTTACCAGAGGACAGGCTTTTTACGATCTGATGATCGAAGCCGATCCTAACAACGATAATATTGTTTATGTTGGAGGGATCGATCTTTTCAGATCTACCAACAGCGGATCTTCATGGACGCAAATTTCCAAGTGGTCCAATAACCCGGGATTAAACACATTGAATGTGCCTTTAGTTCATGCCGATCAGCATGCAATGACATTCAGACCCGGAAACTCCAATCAGGCAGTATTCGGAAATGACGGAGGTATCTATTATGCTTCCAGTTTATCAGCTTCGCAAAACTCATCAACTTCTATCGGAGCAAGGAACAGCAACTACAATGTTACACAATATGTAAAAGCGGCTATCGGACCTGACGGTCCCGGAGATACTAGCGGGATCTTTACAGCAGGAGCCCAGGATAACGGATCTCAGGCCTTCAGGAATACCACTCCCGGAATAAACGGTTCGGAAGAACTTTCGGATGGAGACGGATTTTACACTTTTGTGGATAAGGACGGTCAGTATATGATCGCAACTTTCGTTAGAAATGTAATTTACAGATTTGACCTTCCGTGGAACGGATTGGGAAGACGTCAGGGTGGAGCTACTACTTTGTCGAATGACCAGACACGTGGAGATTTCGTAAACCAGATGGATTACGACAGTGATGCAAATCGCCTGTTGACAAACAACTCCAATAACACTCAGAATGCTATCAAATCGATCAATGTTGCCGCAAATTCAAACGGTAGTATTACGAATGCAGCTTTAACGGCAAGGCCGACGGCTTTCAGAGCTTCGCCTTTTGCTAATAATGAATGGCTGGTAGGAATGGCAAACGGAGGATTATTGAGGTTAACGAATGTTACAAATACCAATGCAACATTTGCAACGATTACCACTCCGTTCGTAGGATCTGTATCTTCTGTCAGATACGGTGCTACAGCAAACGATATCATGGTTACCATTCACAACTACGGAGTAGCCAGTGTATGGTATTCTTCAGATGCAGGAGCTAACTGGTCGAATAAGGAAGGAAACCTTCCGGATATTCCGGTTAGGGATATTTTACAGAATCCACTGGATCTTAACGAAGCTATTTTGGGAACTCAGTTGGGAGTTTGGGTAACAACAAACTTTAATGCAACAAACCCGACATGGACACAAGCCTATAACGGGATGAGTGACGCCAGTGTAACTTCTTTCGATTACTGGAATGTAAGCGGAGACAATACAGATAACAGGATCATCGCATCTACTTATGGTAGAGGTGTATTTACCGGGTCCTTTACACCAAACGGTTCTACCGTAGACCTTGAAGCACCGACTGCACCGACTAACCTTGCTGCTGCCAATGTTACGCAAACTACCGTAGACCTTTCATGGACGGCTTCTACAGATAATGTTGGAGTAACAGAATACGATGTGTATCAGGGAGGAGCGGTTATTGCAACCGTTGCCGGAACTACGCATCAGGTAACCGGCCTTACTGCCAATACGGCTTATACCTTTACGGTAAGAGCCAAGGATGCTGCCGGAAATGAATCAGCAGACAGTAATGCTGTGAATGTAACTACTCAGAATAGTACACCTGGTGTTTGTACGGGAGATGTAACTTCTTTCCCTTATGCTGAAGGATTCGAAAGCGGATTCGGAGGCTGGACACAGGACAGCGGAGATGATTTTGACTGGACACGTCAGTCGGGAGGAACTCCGTCTAACAGCACAGGACCTTCCGGAGCGGTTGAAGGTAGTTTCTATGTATATGTGGAAACTTCGGTTCCTAATAACCCTAACCTGACAGCTACTTTAAACTCTCCTTGTTTTGACCTTAGCGGTGAGAGCCAGGCAACCTATACTTTCAGATATCATATGACCGGTAATGCGGTAGGTGTTCTGAGGCTGGAAGCCAGTACCGATAACGGAGGTACATGGACGGAGATCTGGTCACAAACCGGAGATCAGGGAGCTAACTGGAATGATGCCAGTGTAAATATGAATGCCTATGCAGGAGGTACCGTAAGACTTCGTTACAGAGGAACTTCGGGTAGCTCATGGCAGGGAGATATGGCCGTAGATGATATTAATCTGTCTGTAGGAGCTTTACCGGATACGGAAGCACCGACAGCACCGGCTAACCTGACGGCATCTAATATTACAGATACTACAATAGACCTTTCATGGGATGCTGCCACAGATAATGTGGGAGTAACAGAATACGACGTATATCAGGGAGCTTCTGTTATTGCAACCGTTACCGGAACAACACATCAGGTAACCGGGTTAACGGCAGGAACAGCTTATACCTTTACGGTAAGAGCCAAGGATGCTGCAGGAAATGAATCTGCAGACAGTAATGCTGTCAATGCTTCAACCACAGGAGGATCCGTGACCGGATGTACGGGAGGAATTTCAACATTCCCTTATAACGAAGGATTCGAAAGCGGATTTGGAGGCTGGACCCAGGATAGCGGAGATGACTTCGACTGGACACGTAATTCGGGAGGAACCCCGTCTAACAGTACAGGACCATCAAGCGCTTTTGAAGGAAGTTTTTATATGTATGTGGAAACTTCTGCGCCAAACAATCCGAATCTGACAGCTACTTTAAATTCACCTTGCTTTAATCTGAGCAGTGCTGCTTCGGCCAGTTTTACCTTTAGGTATCATATGACCGGTAATGCGGTAGGTAACCTCAGACTGGAAGCCAGTAACGATAACGGTGCTACATGGACAGAAGTATGGAGCAGATCCGGCGACCAGGGAGCGAACTGGAATAATGCAGTTGTTAACCTGAATGCGTATGCAGGAAACTCGGTACAATTGCGTTATGTTGGAACTTCAGGAAGTTCATGGCAGGGAGATATGGCAGTAGATAATATTGCATTGACTACCGGTACCGGTGGAGGAAATACAGGATGTAGCGGAGGAATAACTTCTTTCCCTTACAATGAAAGTTTTGAAGGCGGATTCGGTGCATGGACACAGGCAAGCGGAGACGATTTTGACTGGACCCGTCAGTCGGGAGGAACTCCTTCTACAGGAACAGGACCAACAAGCGCTTTTAACGGAACTTTCTATGTTTATGTGGAAACTTCTTCACCAAACAATCCGAACCTGACGGCTACTTTAAATTCACCTTGCTTTGATCTTAGCGGAGCTTCATCAGCCACTTTCGATTTCAATTATCATATGACCGGTAATGCGGTAGGTGTTCTGAGACTGGAAGCCAGTAACGATGACGGTGCTACATGGACAGAAGTATGGAGCAGATCCGGAGATCAGGGAGCTAACTGGAACGCTGCCAGCGTAGATCTGGGAGCTTATACAGGAAACTCGGTACAACTGCGTTATGTAGGAACATCGGGTAGCTCATGGCAGGGAGATCTGGTTGTAGATAATATTTCACTGAGCACGACCAATACTACCCGTGCTAATGACGACCTTATAAACCTTTCAGGTAACGGTCAGAATACAGATGGAATACTGGATATCAGTTTTTACCCTAACCCTGTAACCGGAAATGTTCTGAATATCGTTACCACCACAAGGTCGGCAATGAATTACAGAATTATGAACATAACCGGACAGGTAGTAAGCCGAGGTAAAGTAAATAACAATAGCGTTAATGTTCAGAATTTATCGGATGGAGCCTATATTATAGAGGTGGAAACCGAAAATAATGAGCGCGCAGTAAAGAGATTTATAAAACAATAACTGTTTCAGTAACTATTGAAACGGTACAATTGGTTAAGTTGAGACGAAAAAACCCGGGCTTTTGCCCGGGTTTTTCATTTTATACACTTAAGATCTCATCCTCCGTCAGGAGTTCTTCTTTCCTGAAGCAAAGCAATACCTGGGCCACGGCTACGGTATCCCGCTCACAGTATTCGATGATACGATCTATATCTTTTTCTTCATAATAAACACTTCGCACCTGACTCCCGTCTATATCTTCTTTCGGGGAAGGAATACCCAGGATATGAGTGAGTAATTTCAGGGAGGTGTAATGCTTGTAGTCTCCGAATTTCCACAACTCCATAGTATCGAGATGAGGTACTTCCCAGGGCTTTTTGCCGAAGAGGTTGAGTTTATAGGGAACGCTTATCCCGTTAATGATCATTCTCCTGGCAATATAGGGGAAATCGAATTCTTTCCCGTTATGGGCACAAAGCAGTTGATTGGGCTTATTGAAGTGAGTATCCAGAAGGTTTTTAAAGTCCGTCAGGATCTTCTTTTCATCTCCGTGGAAGGATGTTATCCTAAAGCTCCTGATATCGCCTTTAAACGTAAAAAAACCGGCAGAAATACAGATGATCTTTCCGAACTCTGCCCAGATCCCGGCCCGGTCGTAGAATTCCGAAGCCGTATACTCGTCCTTCCGTTGATAGGCCGATTTCAGATCCCACAGTTCCTTTGCAGTATCATCGAGCTGCTCGTAATTTTCCTTTTCCGGAACGGTCTCAATATCAAGGAACAGAAGGTGTTCCAGGTTAATTTTTTGGATCATTCTTTAATCTTTACAAAAGCTGAAATTAAAATTAAAGATAGAAAGTTTTAGAGGAGATAAAAAAGCAAAAGCCATTCTTTTAAATGAATGGCTTTCGCAGAATAAGGAAAATTATTAATGAAAAAAATCGCTACTTTTTAAATTCCCCCTTTAATTCTTCGGTAGTGTATACATGGCTGGCGATCATTCTGAAATTCACGACAGAAGCTTCGTATGCGTTAAGCCCCGGAAGGATAGCTCCGGCAGTTGCATCTTTAACAACAGCTACCCTGAACCCCTGTTCTACCAGTTCCCTCATATGAGACTCGGTACATAAATTGGATGACATTCCTGCAAGGATCACATTTTCTATTCCTCTTTTTCTCAGTTGCAGTACCAGGTCATTGGTGTCCGGTCCGTATACTTTATGCGGACTCGTAATTACAGTATGTCCGTCTTCGATATATTTTTTATATCGGTTCAGCCAGTCAGCACCTGAATTCCTGAAGCCTTTTTCAGAATTCACCGCAGTCCTGTCAAACATTTTAATGTTGTGCATCAGGGCTTCAAGAGCTCCTTCAATTTTCCATTCGTGATCATGAGGATAATAGTAATGAGGAGACACAAATACTGGAACATTGTTTTCTTTTCCCAGCTTAAAAAGGGTTTCAATATTCTCTACCGTATTGTTTTCGGTAACACTCTTCCCGACAACTCCCCAGGTTACACCATCAGGGCTCAAAAAATCATTCTGAGGGTCCGTGATCACGATAGCTGTTCTTCCATCGATCTTAAAACCCGGATCGGGTAACTGTGCAAAGGCACTTGTAAATACCATCATAAGTGAAAAGACACTTATCGCTTTTAAAGATTTCATTGTGAACATAACTTTTAATGTTTTTGATTTATAATTTTTTAACACTACAAAGCTATGTCCCTTAAAGGGCTGTTAAAATGGACAAAGGTTCCCAACAATAGGACAGAAGTCCTTGATGTTATTTCTGATGTTCGGATTTGAACTGTACAGGGGATTTCTGCACGCCTTTGGTAAAGAAACGGGTAAAGTATGCGGGGTCGTTAAAACCCAGGGAAAGAGCTATTTCCTTAACGGTAAACTCCGAATACAGTAAAAGGCGTTTTGCTTCCAGGAGAATACGATCCCTGATCAATTCGCTGGGAGAAGCTGCCCCGATCCTGTGAAGGTGTTTGGTTAGCGATTTGGGAGAAACTCCCAATCTGCCTGCGTATTCGCTGACCGAATGTATCTTGTTGTAGTTCTTTTCCAGGAGCAGGCTGAAGTTCTTGTATAACAGGGTCTCTTCGGAGGAATCTGCAAAAGGCTGGTTCAGGTTTTTAACCCTTACGGAGAAGATGATAAACTGCTTAAGCAGGGTTTGGAGCATATCGAGGTGCCCGGAAGTATCTTCCTTTTTCTCAAATTCCTCCACCATATTCTCCAGGATAAAACACAGCTTTTCGGAATCCCCGGCCGAGGGGTTAACATAGGGGGATTCATATACATTGTTAAAAAGGATCCCGTTGCAGGATATCTCCTTGTCATGGGTCTCTATACAGTAGAAATCAGGTTCGAAAGACAACCAGTAGGCTTCCTGTATAAACTCAGATTCTACCGAGAATACCTGACCGGGAGTCAGAAAGAGGATCACTTCCTCATCAAAGGAATACGATTTAAAATCGATATTATAAGATCCTTTCCCTCTGCGGATCCAGAAAATATTAAAGGTGTCTATCAACCTGGATTTACTGACCACACAGGCATGATCAAAATCAATGACACTCAGCTGAAAGGAGTTTTCATTCTTCGGGTCAAAACAATATGTTTTAATCTGATGTAAAGACATAATGTATATTAGTGGGGATAAGACACAAAAACATTACAGATCAGAAAAGCGATTGCTGCGGAGAAGGGTTTTCGTGTTCCAGCAGCCATTTTTTTCGCCAGAGTCCGCCGGCATACCCCGTAAGAGAACCATCGCTACCTATAACACGATGGCAGGGAACAACAATCCAAAGCGGATTCCTGCCATTGGCAGCTGCAACAGCCCTGATAGCTTTAATATCTCCGAGCTTCTTTGAAAGCTCCAGATAACTCATGGTCTTGCCATAAGGGATCTCTGCCAGTTCTTTCCATACTTTTTTCTGAAAATCGGTGCCTTCGGGGTTCAGCGGAAGGTCAAAATCGGTTCTTTTACCCTCAAAATACTCCCTGAGCTGATATACGGCATCTTCGAGAATTTCCGGAACAAGCTCTGCGGTCTCTTCTTCATTGTTAAGGATGGAAACCACGGCAATCCCGTTTTCATCGCCTTCTATCCTGGCCATGCCCAATGGTGTATTTACATAGGCCGTTTCCATCTTATTCCTCTTCTTCCTTTTCGTCTTCAATGATACCCAGGCGCTTTGCCCTGTTTTCCCAGTTTTTCCTGGCCAGTTGCTGCAGATCCTCTACATTGTCGCTTTCATCCATGATCTCAAGTCCCAGCAAAGTTTCAATAACATCCTCCATGGTTACCAGTCCGCTTACCGAACCGAATTCATCTACTACCAGGGCTATATGATCTCTTTGTTCAACAAATTTTTCAAATAACTTGGGGATGGGGATATTCCTGCTGGTTACCAGGATCTCCCTGCTGATACTGGACAGAGGATTTTCACCATTTTTATTGATCATTTCCTCCAGAACCATGTCCTTAAGAACAAAACCGGTAATATTATCGGGAGAATCCTTATAAACCGGGATCCTGGAAAATCGCAGATTGCGGTTCTGTTCAAAGAATTCTTTTATCGTAGTATTTTCAGAAGAGGTCTTCATCACCGTTCTCGGGGTCATGACATCTTTGGCCAGGATCTCATCGAACTTCAGCAGGTTTTTAATAACCTCGGATTCCGATTTCTGGAATACCCCTTCCTGTTCGGCAATATCGGCCATAGCGGTAAAATCTTCCTTACTAAGCACACTGCCGTGCCCGCTTTTACCGATAAGCTTGGTAGTGAGTTGTAACAGCCAGAGAATACCGGTATATTTTAACGGAAATATGATGGCCTGAAGCGCACGGGTGGTAAAACCCGTAAGTTGTTTCCAATAGGTAGCCCCGATGGTTTTAGGGATGATCTCCGAAGCGGTCAGGATAAGAAAGGTCATCACCCCACTTATTACTGTTACTTCAAAGCTGTCATTCCCATAAAGCTTTCCGGCGGTGGCTCCTACCAGGATCGCACCAACCGTATGTGCTATGGTATTCAGGGTTAGAATGGCGATAAGTGGTTTGTCCACATCTTTTTTTAATGCTTCCAGAGCGGTAGCATAGGTTTTACCCTCCTGTTTTTTAATGCTTACGAAAGTAGGTGTAACACTTAGGAGAACTGCTTCCAGAATAGAACATAAAAAGGAAAAAAAGATAGAAACTAAGGCGTAAATGATTAATAAGGTCATTCCTGATTGCTTTGGCCCCTAAATTACTAATTTTATATGGTATTTTCACTTACCAGCCCGTATATCGGGGAGGTCTTATTTCATTGAGGTTTAAGTAAACGATAAGTTGCCCCCTGTGATGGGTAACATGATCCTGTAACAAGTTGAGGATCTGCAACCTGGTCTTGGGGCCTGCAAAGAAATTTACGGTCTCCTTTAGTTTTTCCGGGTCAGCCATCCGGATCTGTTCGTAAACCCGGTCGAAAGAAGCAGAAAGAGCCTTGATAATCTCTTCCTTACCGTTAAGCTGCTCGTCTGCGTTTTCCTCGTAACTTCCTTTTTCCGAAAAATAGCTATCGCCCAGCCACAGCATGTTCTGACGGATATGGAGTAATTGTTCCTTAAAACTCATTTCCCTTTTGGTGGGCTTGAAATTGTATTTCCCTTCCGGCATGGATTCAGCAATCGTAAGAAGATATGCTTTGGAGTTCCTCCATTTTTCCTGAAAAGCAGAAAGAGGGTCTTGTTGAGCGGAGGCCTTTAATGAAAACAGAATAATAAATAGAAATAAGTAGTTTTTCATAGTTTTATTTGGTTGTTCTTCTCAAAAAAGAGGAGTTTAAAAATTCCTTATTTTATTGCTGTTCATTTTTGTCTTGACACAAAAACGAACCAAAAAGCCTCCCTTTTAATATTTGTCACATTGAGCACCAGTCTAAAAGCTGATTGGCAGTCAAAATGTGTTTAAGAGATCAGTTTTACCACATCTTTGGCAAAATAACTTGCAATAATATCCGCACCGGCTCTTTTTATGGCGGTGATCTGCTCCATCATTACCGCATCATGATCCAGCCATCCTTTTTCCGCAGCAGCTTTCAGCATAGAATATTCTCCGCTTACCTGGTAAACCGCCACAGGCACCTCCACATCATTTTTTATCTCCCTCACAATATCCAGATAGGCCAGTCCGGGTTTTACCATAACAATATCAGCCCCTTCATCTATATCCATTTGGGTTTCTTTAATGGCCTCTATTCTGTTGGCGGGATCCATTTGATAGGTCTTTTTATCTCCGAAGCCGGGAGCAGAGTCCAGGGCATCTCTGAAGGGCCCGTAAAAAGCAGAAGCGTATTTGGCACTGTAACTCATGATCCCCGTATCTGTAAAATTACTGCCGTCCAGGGCCTCCCTGATCTCCAGGATACGCCCGTCCATCATGTCGCTGGGCGCAACAAGATCGGCGCCTGCTTCGGCATGGGAAACACTCATTTCTCCAAGCACTTCCGAAGTTTCATCGTTAAGGATCTTTCCGTCTTCCACAATACCGTCATGTCCGTAAGATGAGTACGGATCCAGGGCTACATCGGTCATAACCAGCATCTGGGGTACTGCATTCTTAACGGTTTTTACCGCCCTTTGCATAAGCCCGTCCGGATTTAATGCCTCTGTTCCTTTGTTGTCTTTAAGCTCGTCCGGCACCTTTACAAAGAGCAGGACCGATTTTAATCCTGCCTTCCATAGTTCTTTCACTTCTTTTTCAAGAAGATCAAGACTGTACCTGTAATAATTGGGCATGGAAGCGATCTCTTCCTTAACGCCTTTGCCTTCTACAACAAAAAGCGGGACCAAAAAATCGTTCGGACTTATAATAGTTTCACGAACCAAAGAGCGAATGGCTTCTCCGGTCCTTAATCTTCTGTTTCTTCTTAAAGGGAACATAGTATCCTGTTATTTTATTTATATCCTATTTCTTCGGTCAAAGCTACTTTACTTTTTGCAAAATGCCCTGTTCCGAAAGCAATTTCCTTTCCTTCTTCGTTAATTAATGTACTCTCTGCAATAAAGAGGTTCCTGGATTTGAACTTTACCTTTCCCCTGGCGGTTATAATACCCGAATTGGCAGGGCGCACCAGGTTGATGTTAAAGGAAGTGGTCAGTACAAAAACATCTGTTACAATAGAATTGACCGCAAAAAAAGCTGCATCATCCAGAAGTTTAAAGTAAACGGAACCGTGTATAGCTCCCAGGGCATGAAAATACTTGGGTTCTATCGTCAGTTGTATCTCTGCTTTTTCCTCGTCAATCTCAATTTTGGTGCTCTGATAGATCTCCTTGTTGAAATTAGCATTGAGGTACATCCGCTCTAACTTTCTGTAGTGCTCTTCCATTAGTTCTTATTTTAAACCCAGTCTCGGGGTGATTCCAGTACTTTTAGCAGACGCTCCTCCTCACTTCCTTCTTCCGGGTGGTAATCGTAACGCCACTGTACATGAGGTGGCAAACTCATTAAGATACTCTCTATCCGGCCGTTTGTCTTCAGTCCGAAAAGTGTGCCCTTGTCGTGTACCAGGTTAAATTCTACATAACGCCCTCTTCGTATTTCCTGCCAGTCTCTCTGCGATTGCTTGTAGAGCATCTCTTTTCTTCTTTCTACAATAGGAAGATATGCCTCCAGGAAGCTGTCGCCTACCTCAGTTACAAAATTATACCAATCTTCCATATTCATTTCATCATTCGCTTTACAATAGTCAAAGAAGAGCCCACCAACACCCCTGGCTTCATTCCGGTGGGTGTTCCTGAAATACTCGTCGCATCTCTTTTTGTACTGCGGATAAAAATCGGCCTTGTGTTTATCGCAGGCCGTTTTACAAACCTGATGAAAATGAGTGGCATCTTCATCAAAAAGATAGTAGGGGGTAAGATCTTGTCCTCCACCAAACCACTGATCTACGATATTTCCTTCTTTATCATACATTTCAAAATATCTCCAGTTGGCATGTACGGTAGGAACGAAAGGGTTTTTAGGGTGTATAACCAGACTCAGGCCACAGGCAAAGAAATCTACTTCTCCTACATTAAAATAAGCCTGCATGGCTTTCGGAAGCGGACCGTGAACGGCAGAGATATTTACGCCTCCCTTTTCGAATACATTTCCGTTTTCGATAACGCGAGTCCTTCCACCTCCGCCTTCGGGGCGCTCCCAGAGATCCTGCTTAAAAACCGCCTTCCCGTCTGTTTGTTCCAGGCCGGAACAAATACGGTCCTGAAGCTCCTGTATATATTGATAGAATTTTTCTTTCATCTGTTTGTTTTTATAGGTGTATCAGGTGTTGAGTCTGCTTTTCAATATCGCCCACAGAAGTTATCTTCCGGGATTGAGGAAGCATTTCCTTTAACTCATCAACAATAAAAGTATTCGAAAGCCCTTTGTTTTCGTTTAACCATTTTAGGAAAAGTTCTCTTCCTATCCGGTTGTTATGTAGGTCCATCGCTTTGGCCAGATCGCTGTTCGGAGCAAATTCCTCATGCCAGTCGGTGATCTTTTCCGCCCATCTTCCCGCTTTTTCTGCTTTGTTGCCTATCCAGATCCATTTCATGGTAGCTTTTGCGATGAGGATATTCCACAGTGCATGCCTGAATGCATTTTCCGGTCCGTTAAGCTGGTGTTTGCCGGGAAAGTTCTTCCCGCAGATCCGGTAACAAGCCGAAGTTGCCCTAAAAGTAGGATATATATAATGCGGACGCCTTAAAAACATAAAGAACAAACTCTTTAACTGCGTTTTGTTCAATGACTTTATAAGTTTCCAGGCGTTCATCTCAGCTTTTTATGATGAAATGGTTTCGTATTCCTTAACCGCTTCAATAAACGCTTTGGCATGGTCTACCGGGATATTAGGTAAGATCCCGTGCCCGAGGTTTACTACATATTTATCCTTTCCGAATTCATTGATCATCTGATGCACCATCTTTTTAATGGTTGCAGGAGGAGAAAGCAATCTGGAAGGATCGAAGTTCCCCTGTAAAGTAATATTCCCGCCGGTAAGGTATCGAGCGTTCCTTGCAGAGCAGGTCCAGTCTACCCCAAGAGCGGAAGCTTTACTTTTGGCCATTTCGCCAAGAGCGAACCAGCAACCTTTTCCGAAAACAATAACTTCTGTAAGAGGTGCCAGTGCCTCCACGATCTGGTTGATATATTTCCAGGAGAATTCCCTGTAATCCTCAGGAGAAAGCATGCCTCCCCAGCTATCGAAGATCTGAACGGCATTTACTCCTGCTTTTACTTTTTCTTTCAGATATGTAATAGTGGTATCTGTAATTTTCTGCAGTAACTGATGAGCAGCTTCCGGCTGAGAGAAACAAAATCCCTTTGCCAGGTCAAAACTTTTGGAACCCTGTCCCTGAACTGCATAACACAGGATGGTCCACGGAGATCCTGCAAAACCGATAAGAGGAACCTCATCGTTTAATTGTTCTTTAGTGAGTTTGATGGCATCCATCACATAACCCAGTTCTTCGTGGATATCCGGAATTACCACCTGATCCACGTCTTTTTGAGAACGAATAGGATTCGGAAGCCATGGTCCGACCCCGTTTTTCATCTCCACTTCAATATTCATTGCCTGGGGGATGACCAGGATGTCCGAAAACAAAATAGCAGCATCGGGTTTAACAATACGAATAGGCTGTACCGTTATCTCGGCTGCCAGTTCCGGGGTCCTGCATCGGGTGAAAAAATCGTATTTTTCCTTTAATGCCATAAACTCGGGAAGATATCTTCCTGCCTGCCTCATCATCCATACCGGTGGTCTTTCTACTGTTTCCCCTCTTAGGGCTCGTAAGAACAAATCGTTTTTAATCATTTCGAACTATTAAAATATTTTACAACTGCATTCAGGACATTTTCCAATAACGGCCTGTCTGCCTTTATGATCTTGTTTGTATGTTTTTTTGCCTCTGCTGCGGTCGTATCTCCAATGCAGAAGCAGGTCTCATCCTTAATCTTATTTTCCAGGGTATAACTTCGTATTCCGCTGGGACTGAAAAACAGGAGGCCGTCAAAACCGCCATCTATTTTTTTTGAAACCGCATGTGTTTCATATACGGTGTATTCCTTAAAACTAACCCCGTTTTGTTTTAACAGATCCGGCAACTCGTCCCTTCTTTGATTCCCTGAAAAATAAGTATACTTTTCGTTATCTCCTTTTTCAATGATCTTTAGTGCCAGGTCTAAGGAATTCTTCTCTTTTTCTACCGGTTCGATCCCGTTTTCTGATAGAATGGAACGGGTCTTTTCTCCAACACAGTACCAGTTTTTACCTTTTACAGCTTCCCAGGCATCTGACTGCCTGATACTCTTAAAAGCGTTCTTGCTGGTTATGATGATATTATCCTCAATACTACTGAGATCCGGGTTGAGAAAAACTACGTTCAACGCATCGTATTCAACCAGGCCGATCCCGGCATTTTGAAGCAGCTCTTTTTGTTGCTGCCCCAGTTTTTTGGTTGATAAGATGTTGATGCGATGATGTCGCTCCTTCTCCTTGTTAGGAGAAGGTTGGGATGAGGTAGTCACTCCAGAAGCATCCTTTATCGCTTGAAAAATGAACTCCGGAGATTCGAAAACAATTTTATTTTCAAACCGTAATACAGTATAACCCAGGGCTCGAAGATGAAGATCTCTTACCTCATCTTTTTCTTTTTGGTCAATAGTATTATGAACTTCGCCGTCAAGTTCAATGATGATTTCTTTTTCCAGACAAATGAAATCTACAATATAATCTTTAATAGGATGCTGTCTACGGAATTTCAGATTTTCAAATTGACGATTACGTAAAAGACTCCATAATCTTTCTTCAGCCGGAGTCTGTTCTTTTCGTAAGTATCGTGCTATTTGAGTTTTGTTCTTCATTCCCCTCACCCTGGCCCTCTCCCAGCGGGAGAGGGGAAGGTTTATATTTTGGATTTAATTTCTTCCATTAACTCTTTCCCGCCATTGTTCAGGACTTCCAATGCAGATCTTTTTCCAAAGCTTTCCGCATCTTTTAGTGCTAAAGTCTCTTCAACTTCTATTTTCCTTTTTCCGTCAAGGCTGAAAAGAACACCTTTAAAAGAGATCTCATCTCCTTCAATCTCCGCCAGCGCTCCGATGGGTGCTGTACATCCGCCTTCGAGAACCCTAAGGAATTCCCGTTCGATCCGGGTGCATATTTCTGTGGCTTCATCATTCAGTTTTGCCAGCGCTTCCCTGCAAAAATCATCGTTTTCCATGGCCACAACCAGCATAGCTCCCTGTGCGGGTGCAGGTACCATCCAGTCAAGAGCAATATTATTTTCGGGTTTCAGGTTGATGCGTTCCAGGCCGGCTTTTGCAAATACCGCCCCGTTCCAGTTATTATCTTCTAATTTCTGCATGCGGGTATTCACATTTCCTCTTAGGTCCACTACTTTGTGATCCGGATAGCGATTTAGCCACTGGGCCTTTCTTCTCAAGCTTCCCGTAGCTATGGTTCCTTCTCCTTCCAGAAAGGAAGTGTTACCCTTAAAAACAAGAATGTCTTCTGTTGCTGCTCTTTCGAGTACGGCTGCCTGAACAATCCCTTTGGGCAATGCTGTGGGCACATCTTTCATACTGTGCACAGCTATATCCACCTCTCCTTTAAGCATGGCAACATCCAGGGTTTTTGTAAAGATCCCGGTAATCCCCAATTCGTAAAGAGGCTTGTCCAGAACCAGGTCGCCGGTAGATTTAACCGGTACCAATTCGGACTTATAACCTAAAGCTTCAAGTTTGTTCTTAACAGTATTGGCTTGCCATAAAGCCAATTCACTGTCTCTGGTTCCGATACGTATGATCTTCATTTAGGAATTGTTTTCTAGCTGAAATACTTTCTGAATAAGCGCAATGCTTTCTTCCGGAGTGGTAGCATTGTCTTTCAGGTGATTGGCAAACTGAGTCGTGATCTTCTGGATGATCCTGTTTGAGATGATCTCTGCCTGTTTCTCGTCGAAATCGTTTATTTTTTTTCGCTGAAAGTCGATCTCAGCATCTTTCATCGATTTCAATTTCTTCTTTAAAGCCTTGATGGTGGGAGCAAACTTTCTGGTCTCCAGCCATTGAATAAATTCAGCCTTAACCTCCTCGTTAATAGCTTCGGCTTTAGGAATAAATGTCTTTCTTCGCTCCAGGGTCTCATCGGTTATCCTCGACAGCTGATCCAGGTGAACAAGCGTTACATTATCGAGCTCTTCCACATTGCTGTCTACATTCTTGGGAATGGAAAGATCCAGGACCAACAGGTTTTTATCCGAATAAATAAGTTCTTTGGAAACCGTTGGATTCTGCGCTCCTGTGGCTACGATCAGGATATCGGCCTTTCTTATTTCTGTCTGAAGTTCTGCATAATCCTTAACGATCAGGTTGAACTTCCCGGCTATTTTCTCAGCCTTGTCCTTGGTCCTGTTAATAAGGACTATATGATCATTCTTGGTGTGCTTGATAAGGTTTTCACAGGTATTCCTACCTATTTTTCCCGTTCCGAAAAGCAAAATATTCTTTTCCGAAACATTAGGAACACGTGAAAGTATGTATTGTACCGAAGCAAAAGCTACCGAAGTAGCCCCCGATGAGATCTCGGTTTCGTTCTTGATGCGTTTGCTGGATTGAATTACCGCATTACAAAGGCGTTCCAGAAACGGATTGGCAATATCGAATTTCCTGGCGGAGATAAAACTTTGTTTTACCTGGCTGATAATTTCAAAATCCCCGAGTATCTGACTGTCGAGACCGGTACCTACTTTAAAAAGATGGGAGATGGCCTCCTTATTCTTATAGACGTAAGATACCTGTTCGAATTCTTCAATAGTTCCTTTAGAGTGTGTACACAGAAGTTTTATTAACTGGAAAGGGTGTTGTGCAAAGCCGTATAGCTCTGTTCTGTTGCATGTAGAGATAACGAGTAACCCGTCAATCCCTTCCTCTTTGGCTTGCTTAAGAAGTTTTTCCTTTCCTTCTTCATCCAGGCTGAAGTGCCCTCTGATCTCGGCATCGGCCTTTTTATAGCTGAGCCCTACCGCATAAAAACTACTATGTTTGGAAATATGATAATGTTGCATGCACTATATTTCTCGAAATATGGGCAAAAATATAAGGCTTGCTTCAAAAAAAATAACGCTACAGGAACTTTTTATGACGCTCAGGGTAATTTTAGGGGAGGAAAGCGCTAAAATGCTTAAAATAAGCTACATTTGCAGTAAAATTAATTGTTTCCGATTTTTTAGTTTAGATCGATTCTAAATAATAAAGCAATTTTAAAGGTGAGAGAAGTAGAAAAAAATAACGCTGTAGGTGCCGGAGAGGAGATCCGTATCGAAAAAGGGTTCATTATCCTTAAATGTCAGAACGAAACCGATGAAATTCAGCACCTTATAAAAGATATTGATAGTTCCTTTATTCAGTTTCATTTTAATCTGAAAGGGCTTTCCAGCTTTAATTTTAATGAAGGGAGATATACGCTGAATGTGGAAGAAGAAAATGCTTTGCTGCTGTACAATCCTCAACGCGACCTCCCGATAGATATGGAGATCCGGCCTAAATCCTGGCTGCTTTCCATCCTGATCTCCATCGGAAAGTTCCATTCCCTCTTTTCGCAGGAAGCGGGCTATGTGGATTTCCTCAGCGATGAGAACAAGGATAAAAAGTATTACGGCGACAGTAAAATATCGCCCTCCATGGCAGTGGTACTGCATCAGATCATGAATTCGAATCTTCACAGTTCTATCAGGAACCTTTATTTTAAAGGAAAAGCATACGAGTTGCTGAGCCTTTACTTTAATAAATCTGAAGATGCCGATATAGAACAATGTCCTTTTCTGATAGATGAGGAAAACGTTCTAAAGATCCGGAAGGCAAAAGATATCATCATATCCAGGATGGCAGAACCTCCCGGGCTTCAGGAACTCTCGGAGGAAATAGGACTCAACCTGAAAAAACTTAAGGAGGGCTTTAAGCAGATCTACGGCGATTCGGTTTACAGTTTCCTTTTCGACTATAAGATGGAATACGCCAGGCAAATGCTCGAAAGCGGGAAGCACAATGTAAATGAAGTGGGTTTAAAAGTGGGATACAGCACGTCCAGCCATTTTATTGCAGCCTTTAAAAAGAAGTACGGGACCACCCCCAAAAAATATCTGATGTCTTTAAATAATTAGAGATCATTATAACTTATAGAGCTATTAAAAACTTCACTTTAGTTTTAGCGCATGCATGATTTTTTAATCGTATTTTTGATGTCCGAAAACGAAAACTATTTAGATAATTACAGAATATGAAGGGAGTTTTATTGGTAAACCTCGGATCCCCCGACAGCCCTAACCCTAAGGATGTTAGAAGATATCTCGACCAGTTTTTAATGGATGAACGGGTTATAGATGTTCCTTATTTGCTGCGTGCTTTTTTGGTAAAGGGAATTATTCTCAACACCCGCCCGAAGAAATCGGCTGCCGCCTATAAAAAGATCTGGTGGGAAGAAGGTTCTCCGCTAATTGTGTTATCCGAAAGACTTCAGGAAAAGATCAGGGGAAATACTTCCCTTCCGGTATCTCTCGCTATGCGTTACGGAAACCCGTCTATTAAGCATGGGCTTCAGGAATTGCACGATCAGGGAGTGACCGATGTTTTGATGATCCCGCTATATCCTCAATTTGCCATGGCTACCACAGAGACTATTCTGGTACTGGCAGAAAAAGTTAGGAAGAAACACTTCCCGCAGATGAAGATCACCGATGTTCCTGCTTTTTATCACCGAAAAGATTATATAGAAGTGCTTTCCAGGTCTATCAGTGAGGCCCTGGAAGGGAAAGAATACGAGCATATTCTATTTTCCTATCACGGAGTTCCGGAAAGGCATATTCAGAAATCAGATATAACCAAATCTCATTGTAAAATAGACGGACAGTGTTGCAAAACTGCTTCTCCTGCACATGAGTTCTGCTATCGTCATCAGTGTTATGAAACGACGAGGCAGGTTGCAGATTCCCTCGAACTGAAAGAGGGAAGCTACTCTACCTCCTTCCAGTCAAGACTGGGGAAAGATCCCTGGTTGCAGCCCTATACCGATCAGACTGTAGAGGATTTTGCGGAAAAAGGCGTGAAAAAAATGGCTATTGTTACTCCCGCATTTGTTTCCGACTGCCTGGAAACCCTGGAGGAAATAGGAATGGAAGCCAAAGAGGAGTTTATTGAAAAGGGAGGAGAAGAGTTTCATGTAATCCCTTGTATTAATGATCGCAACGATTGGGTTGAAGTGATGAGCCGGTGGATCAATGAGTGGGATACCGCAGAAACCCTTCCCGTATAATGGCAAAAGTTTCAGCAGATGCATTGGGTACTGAACCCATCGGAAAATTACTTGTAAAACAGGCGGTTCCGGCGGCCATCGGGATCCTTGTAATGTCGTTGAACATCCTGGTCGACACCATTTTCGTCGGTAACTGGATAGGAGCAGTGGCTATTGCCGCTATCAATATCGTACTTCCGGTTTCATTTTTTATAGCAGCCATCGGAATGGCCATCGGGATCGGAGGATCCTCCGTTATATCCCGTGCCCTGGGTGCATCCGATAAGGAAAGGGCGCTCTTTGCCCTGGGGAACCAGATAACCCTGACCCTGCTGATCTCCATAACCCTGGTGATCTTCGGACTCATTTATGTCGACTTTATGGTCGATAAGTTCGGAGGAAAGGGAGCTATCTTCGATCCGGCAAAGATCTATTATACGATCGTCCTGTACGGGGTGCCTATCCTGGCGTTGTGTATGATGGGAAACAATGTGATCCGGGCGGAAGGAAAACCTAAATTTGCCATGATCGCCATGATCATCCCGTCGGTAGGGAACTTGTTAATGGATTATATCCTCATCAACGTACTGGATATGGGAATGGCCGGTGCAGCATGGGCTACCACTACTTCTTATGTCTTCTGCTTTATTTATATCGTATACTTTTTTCTGGCTAAAAGCGAGTTAAGATTTAATCTCCGTCATCTGCAGTTGCAGCCAAAAATCGTTTCGGAGATCGCTGCCCTGGGGTCTACTACCCTGGCAAGACAGGGGGTGGTTAGTATTGTTTATTTGCTGATGAACAACACCCTTGTTGAATTGGGAGGAGAATCAACCGTGACCGCTTACGCTATTGTAAGCCGCATGCTTATGTTTGCGCTTTTCCCGGTAATAGGGATCACACAAGGATTCCTTCCTATTGCAGGTTATAACTACGGGGCCGAAGAGTACGGCCGGGTTAAGGAAACTATATTTACCGCCATCAAATACGCCAGCTTTCTGGCAACGATCATCTTTATTATCCTCTTTGTTTTTCCGGAACCTGTTACCAAGGTATTTACAACCGACGCTGAGGTGATAGAGCAAACTCCCGGAGCTTTGAGATGGGTCTTTGCCGCGACTCCTATGATCGCTATTCAGTTGATAGGCGCTGCTTATTTTCAGGCAGTCGGAAAGGCCTTTCCAGCCCTGATGCTAACACTGTCTAAACAGGGCTTCTTTCTCATCCCGCTTATCATTATTTTACCCAAGTATATGGGCGTGCTGGGAGCCTGGGTTTCTTTCCCTATAGCAGATGTGCTTTCTACCCTGGTTACGGCTTTATTTTTAAACCGTGAGATACGAAAAACTTTAAATTCAAAGATCAAATTATCCCTTAAAGGTTAAAATTTAAAGGTTTCATTTTTAAGTAAATAATAATCCCTATTTTTAGTTTCTAGCTAAATAATATAACTAAATAACTATGCTTAAAACCATTCTTAAAACCGGTTTAGTGATCATTGTATTTCTCGGATTTAACCTCGACGCCCAGGCGCAGAGGAAGCGTAAAAATCAAACCGCAGAAGCAGTGTATCCGGAAGAGATCTATAAGTCTTTAGAATACCGCCTGGTCGGGCCCTTCAGAGGAGGACGATCGGCAGCAGTTACGGGAATTCCCGGAAAACCTAATCTTTTTTACTTCGGAGCTACCGGAGGAGGGATCTGGAAAACAGAAGACGGAGGCCGTAGCTGGGAAAATATTTCAGACGGTTACTTCGGAGGATCTATAGGTTCTATAACTGTCTCCAAAAGCGATAATAATGTTATCTACGTTGGTGGTGGTGAAAAAACAGTAAGAGGAAATGTATCTTCGGGTTACGGGGTATGGAAAAGTGAGGATGCCGGAAAAACCTGGAAGTCCATGGGCCTTAAAACAGGACGTCATATTCCCAGAATAGCGGTTCATCCGACCGACCACAACATTGTGTATGCCGCCGTAATGGGGAATATTTATAAATCCACAGCCGAAAGGGGTGTTTACAAGAGTACGGACGGAGGAAAAACATGGAAGAAAACCCTTTTTGCCAATGAACATGCAGGAGCAGTTGATCTTATCATGGATCCTAATAACCCGCGTATCCTGTATGCATCTACATGGAGGGTACAACGTACTCCTTATAGCCTAAGCAGTGGTGGAGAAGGTTCTGCCCTTTGGAAAAGTACCGACAGTGGTGAAACATGGACAGAGATATCTACCAATAAGGGCTTCCCGGAAGGAACGCTGGGGATCATTGGGGTGACTGTCTCTCCTGTAAATTCGGAAAGAGTATGGGCCATTGTTGAAAATAAAGATAAAGGAGGAGTTTACCGTTCGGAAGACGGAGGTAAGAACTGGAGCCAGGTAAATAGCAGCAGAAGCCTGCGCCAGCGTGCATGGTACTACACCAGGATCTATGCCGATACCCAGGATGAGGATGTGGTATATGTAGTAAACGTAAGCTACCATAAATCTAAGGACGGAGGTCGTAATTTCTCAAGCTACAGGGCACCGCACGGAGATCACCACGATCTGTGGATAGCTCCGGAAAACCCTAAGCGTATGATCATCGGAGATGACGGTGGAGCGCAAATAAGTTATGACGGTGGAGAAACCTGGAGTACTTATCACAATCAGCCTACCTCACAGTTTTACAGAGTAACTACAGATAATCATTTTCCATATCGCATCTATGCGGCTCAGCAGGACAACTCAACGGTGCGTATCTCTCACAGAAGTGATGGCTTCAGTATAACGGAAGATAACTGGGAACCTACAGCCGGAGGAGAATCGGCGCATATTGCAGTAGACCCTAAAGACAACGACATAGTGTACGGAGGTAGTTACGGCGGATTCCTTACCAGAAGAAACCATAAGACCGGAACCGTACGGGCAATTAATGTATGGCCGGACAACCCTATGGGTTACGGAGCAGAGGGAATGAAGTATCGTTTCCAGTGGAATTTCCCTATCATTTTCTCTAAGCACGATCCGAATAAACTATATACTTTTTCCAATCAGGTACACGTAACAGAGAACGAAGGACAGAGCTGGAAGATCATCAGCCCGGACCTGACAAGGAACGATCCGGAAAAATTAAAATCGTCTGGAGGACCGATCACTCAGGATAACACCGGGGTAGAGTATTACTGTACGATCTTTGCCGCTAACGAGAGTCCGCTTCAGGAAGGCCTGATGTGGGTTGGAAGTGATGACGGCCTGGTACATATTACCAGAGACGGAGGACAGAACTGGGAAAATGTAACTCCTAAAAATATGCCCGAGTGGATGATGATCAACAGTGTGGAGCCATCACCCTTTGATGCAGGGACTTGCTATATAGCCGGGACCCTCTATAAAACCGGAGATTTTACTCCCTATCTTTATAAAACTACCGATTACGGAAAGAGCTGGACGAGGATCACCAGCGGAATAGACGGAGAGCACTTTACGAGAGTGGTAAGAGCAGATCCGAAAAGAAAGGGACTTCTTTACGCCGGAACGGAAACCGGAATGTATATTTCCTTTAATGACGGAAGCAGCTGGCAGAAATTCCAGTTAAACCTTCCGATCGTACCTATCACTGATCTTGCCATTAAGGACAACAACCTGATCGTGGCCACACAGGGAAGAAGCTTATGGATCATAGACGATCTTACCGTGCTGCATCAGCTTTCGGAAGATATGAAAAACAAGAGCGCCATTCTGTTTCAGCCTAAAGACAGTTACAGGACCAGAGGCGGAGGAGGTAGAGCTTCCAGAACTGCCGGGACCAATCATCCGAACGGAGTGATCGCCAATTTCTATCTTAAGGATCTTGATGAGGAGAAAGATAAGATCTCACTCACTTTTATGGATGCCAGTGGAGATACCATCAAAAAGTACAGCAATAAGGATAAAAAGAACAGGCTAAGCGTAAAGAAAGGTGCCAATAAGTTTGTGTGGAACACCCGTTACGACGGAGCTGAAAGATTACCCGGAATGATCCTTTGGGCTGCCAATTTAAATGGCTCTAAAGCGGTACCCGGAAACTACAGAGTAAGCCTGAAGGTAAATGATGAGGAAGTAGCTCAACCGTTTAAGATACTTCCGGACCCGAGGGCAGAGGTAAGCGTTTCCGATATGCAGAAGCAGTTCGATTTTGTGAAGAACATTAATGAGACTGTAGACAAGGCACACAAATCCATTAAGAAGATCAGAAAGATCAGGGAGCAACTTACGGCCTTTGAAAAGCAATACAAGGGAGACGACAGGCTAAAAGATCTGCTGGAAAAGGTAAAAGAGTTAAAGAAGCAATTTACGGAGATTGAGGAAGCACTCTATCAGACCAAGAACAGAAGTAACCAGGATCCGCTGAACTTCCCGATCAGGCTTACCAATAAACTGGGAGCGATCGCCTCTCTGGTAACAATTGGAGATTTCCCTCCTACGGAGCAGGATCAGGCGGTAGCCAGGGAACTGACCCAGAAGATCAACGCACAGCTCGTATCTTTTGATAAGCTGGTTTCTGAAGAGATCACCAACTTTAACCAGCAGTTCAACTCGCTTAAATTGAACTACCTGTTTATAGAAGACTAGATATTTTATTTAATATTCATTGCAAGTATCCTATTTTTGTAGGATACTTGTTTTTTTATAAACACTCTTAATTAGAACATTTTGGGAGAATTGTATTTATACGCCAAGGCCCTGCACCTCATTTTTGTAATTACCTGGTTTGCCGGCCTCTTCTATATGCCGAGGTTGTTTGTTTATCAGATTGAAGCATTCCATAAGCCTTCCCCGGAAAAAGAGATCCTCGGAAAGCAGCTGAAGCTTATGGCAAAACGCCTTTGGTTTATTATTACCTGGCCGTCTGCAATTCTGGCTGTCACTTTTGCTATTGTCCTCCTGGTCATTCAACCCGGATTCCTTCAGCTGGGATGGATGCATATCAAGCTCGGTTTTGTGGTATTGCTGATCCTCTATCATCTGAAATCCCATCAGATATTTAAGCAATTGCAGGACGATGTTGTAAAGTATTCCTCCAGTTTTATGCGGATGTGGAACGAAGGCTCTACGATCATTCTCTTTTCAGTGATCTTCCTGGTCATCCTCCGCGATTCCCTTAACTGGATCTTCGGTGTCTTCGGACTCGTATTACTTGCGGTTCTTCTGATGCTGGGAATACGGTGGTATAAGAAGGTCAGAGAACGAAACCCTGAAGCTTAGACCCTTCTGTCTTTAACTGCGGTATTAATAAAATTCTCCTCCTTTTGAAGGAAGAGTGGATTCCGTTTCAGGAACTGGTAACGGAAGACGAGGTGGTTCGTTTTCTCCTATTTTTTCCAAAGAAGATTATTGTTTAGACACATTTATCTCCTCTCCCGGTGGGAGAGGATTAAGGTGAGGGTTGCCCTCATCCCAACCTGCTTTGCAGCAGGCCGACCTTCTCCCCGTGGGAGAAGGAGGTACTTTATGATAATCTTTTCCACCACTATTAAAAGAATCCGACCTATTTTCAATTTCGTTTTGAGTCATCGCGATCCCGGTAATGATCGGGAGAAGCGATCCCTTTGTTTTATAGAGAGATTACTTCGTCGTTTTACTCCTCGTAATGCACGGTTGAAAGAACATCTTATTTTTATTTTATGACCCCCTGTCATCCTGAGCGCAGTCGAAGGAAAAGGAGGAGTGGATTCCGTTTCAGGAACAGAGAACGGAAGACGAGGTGGTTCTCCACACCCCTAAGGTCCCCTCAAGGGGACAATTCCTATTTACAGAAAATCACCTTAATCTTCAATCGTCAATCTAAAATCGTCAATCTAAAATCGTAAATCATATACACCCCTCTTATTTTCTCTCCTCCAGGGGAGAACGAAATCCTCCTGCCATCCTGAGTGCCCGCGTGCCGCTGAAGCTATAGCGGAGGTGCAAGTCGAAGGAAAAAAAAGCCATTCCCTCCTGATCCTCTACAAAGTAAAACTGGCTTGATTATTGTTATATTTACGGAAATAAAATTTTTCAGGTGAATAAAAAATTATCGCTTAGATCCCGTATCTTCATCACTATGATCTTGTTGGTAGTTATTGCCTCTGTGCTTATTGCAGGGGTAACGATCTATCAGTACAGAGAACAGTCTAAAGATTACCATCAGAACAGGCTGGAAAGAAAAGAACGGCAGATCAAAGCCAGTGTTGAATATGTTTTAAGGGAAACTACCTATCCGGTAGAAACAGGATACCTTGACCTTATTTTTAAAACCGATATTTATCAGATTGCCGATGTACAGAATGTAAATTTCAACATTTACGACCTGGACGGAAACCTGATAAAGAGTTCCAATCCACGGTTTGAGAATGAGTCAATCTCCACATGTCTGGACCCGGAAGTACTCAACGCCCTGGAAATAAGTTCCGACAAGCGATATGTGGAAAAGAAGATAACTGCCGGAGATCGCTATCAATCGTCCTATTCCTATATTACAGACAGTAAATTCAAGCCTCTGGGGATCCTGAACCTCCCTTATTTTGAAGACGATTCCTTTAACGATATGGAGCTGAAGGAATTCCTCATCCGACTTGGAGTGGTATATCTTTTTATGTTACTGATCGCTATTTTCCTGGCTTTCTTTATATCGAAATACATTACCAGATCGCTGAAGACCATTTCCGAAAAACTCGATCAGATCAGATTGAGTAAACGCAATGAAAAGATCATCATTGAGAATGCCAGTGAGGAAGTAGGAACCCTTATCGAAGCTTATAACAGTATGATAGACGAGTTGGAGGAAAGTGCTGTAAAACTGGCCAGAAGTGAGCGGGAACACGCCTGGAGGGAGATGGCCAAGCAGGTAGCCCATGAGATCAAGAATCCGCTTACCCCGATGAGGTTAAGTGTTCAGAACTTCCAGAGGAAATTCAACCCGGATGACGGGGATGTAAATAAAAAAGTAGAGGAGTATTCCAAAACGCTGATCCAGCAGATAGATACCATGAGCAGTATTGCCTCCGCCTTCTCGAATTTTGCCAATATGCCTGCACAACAGAATGAGACCCTTAATGTGGTAAAAGTGGTAAAACTTGCACTGGATATCTTTAATGAGGATTATATTGAATTTGTTGCCAAGGAAAAAGAGATCGTAGCCTACCTGGACCGCACGCAACTTATCAGGGTGATCACCAATCTGGTAAAAAATGCCATTCAGGCCATTAATGCCGGAGGAAATGAAGATCCGAAGATCATTGTTTCGGTAATTTCCGAAGGGAACGAGGTAAAAATAGAGGTCGAAGATAACGGGATAGGAATAGATGATGAGACCAAAGACCTGATCTTTGAGCCTAAATTCACCACCAAAAGCAGGGGAATGGGACTCGGACTGGGAATGGTAAAAAATATTGTGGAAACCTACCAGGGAAGTATTAACTTTACATCCGAATTTGGTGAAAGAACTGTCTTTACCGTAACACTTCCAAAAGAAAAAAAATAAAAATGGACTACGAAAATATCCTTATCAGCACTTCTGCAAATATTGCAACGCTAACTATAAACAGACCTTCCAAATTAAACGCTTTAAACCGGGCAACCATTGCCGAATTACACCAGGCATTCGGGCAATTAGACAAAGACCCTGAGGTAAAGGTGATCATTATTACCGGAAGCGGGGAAAAAGCATTTGTTGCAGGCGCCGATATCTCTGAGTTTGCACATTTTTCTGTAGAGGAAGGGCAAAATCTGGCGGCAAACGGCCAGGAACAGCTTTTTGATTTTGTAGAGAACCTGGGAACTCCTGTTATAGCAGCCGTTAATGGTTTTGCATTGGGAGGAGGGCTCGAATTGGCGATGTCCTGCCATTTTAGAGTAGCCAGCGATAATGCAAGAATGGGATTACCAGAAGTATCTCTTGGGGTTATTCCGGGTTACGGAGGAACGCAGCGTTTACCTCAGTTGGTAGGAAAGGGTCTTGCCATGGAAATGATGATGACCGCCGGGATGATAAATGCCGAGAAAGCCCTGAATTCAGGCCTGGTGAACTATGTGGTTAGCCAGGAAGAACTTCTTCCTTTTTGCGAAAAGATAGCCGGTAAGATAACCAACAACTCATCGGTGGCAATTGCCAAGGCTATTGAAGCGGTTAATGCAGGTTTTAAAGATGGTGTAGACGGATACAATGCTGAAATTGAAGCCTTTGGATATTGCTTCGGAACCGAGGATTTTAAAGAAGGAACTACCGCATTTTTAGAAAAACGCAAAGCAGAATTTCCGGGGAAATAGGAATTATTAGGAATAATTGTGTTAAATTTCCGTTTGTATAGAGAATGATATGCCCGTATCATTCCGTAGAAACAAACTTAACCAATCCTATTGTCCTATGAAGAGCTTATTTTCTTTAGTATGCTTTTTCTGCTTTAGCAGCCTTTTATTTTCACAGCAAACAGACGATCATCTTTATGTAAAAGGAGAAAGCCTCAGTGATAAACACAAGTTTTCCAATATTCAGTTAATTGAAGAAGACGGAGAAGGAGGTGTGGTAATCGTCAGATCTTATTATGGCGGCATGATCATGAAGCTAAAAGGCTACTACATAGAACATTACGATGCTGATCTTCAACTGATTAATGAATATAACTATCCGGTAAATGAATTGGAGATCATGGGGGTTTTTGTGGCCGATAACCGCATTACCGTTCTGGAAGTGGTCTATGATGAATTAAGGCAGGCATACGTGTACTGGGCCAATTCAACCTCACTTACCGAGCTGGATTTTAAGCGAAGCAAATTACTTGAATTTAAACGAAAGAAGGAGAAGAAGATCAATTTCCTGACTGATTATTCCGGAGAGTTTAATGACAAATTCTATTCTCAGCTGCTATTTGACAGCTCGAAAGAAGTATTTGCCATCGCCATAGACAGTAAGGAAAAAGGAAGGGACAAACACCATCTTTATTTTTTTGATAAAAACCTCAATAAGAGATCGAACTACGAGCTGAAGAAGGAAACGGAAGCCCGCCATCTGGTATTTGAGTATATGGAGTATGATGCGAATGAAAAAGTGTTCTACTTATTGGGGAAAGCCTATGAAAAAGGAAAACGAACCAAAGCCATCTCCAAAAAATTTGCCTATCAGGTATTCAGGTTTTACAACGGGAATATGAATGTTGAAGAATTTAAGACCGATGACAGCTATGCAAGTTCCCTGAAACTGATCGTAGAAGACGACCTCCTGAAGTGTGTAGGCTTCTATTCACTCACCAAAAGCAGGAAGTACCGCGGACTCGTCTATACTGAGATCGATAAAAATACGCTGGAGATCAGAAAGCAGAAACTCAATCCGTTTTCAGACCAGTTTATGGTAGATAAATACGGTGCTGAGGTGGATAAGGAGGTAAAGAATTTAAAATTCAGGGGACTCCATAAAACTTCGGACGGTTCTATAGTTTTCAATGCCGAAGAGTGTTATATGAACACCAATTTTAAGAACTCTGTGGATGGTTCCCGGGCCCGTATCAGTCGTTATCATTATAACGATATAGTTTGCGCCAAGCTCGATGCTGATGGGAATATGTTATGGGCGCGAAATATCAATAAGGCGGAATCCACCCAGGGAGATGAAGCCTATGTTTCCTATACTTCTGCTCAAAAAGGAGATGAAAGCTGCTTTTTTATTAATTCCGGAGCGATTCCCACAAAAATATCCAAAAACCGTATCCTCTTTAAAAAAGGCTTTAGCCGCAGCCCGGAAGTGTATATGATCCGCATTGACGGTCAGGGCGAAATGAACTACCACAAAGTAACCGATAATAAAGACATCAGACTACCGATCATGGTCTCCAGAGGAGCTGTCCTTAAAAACGCCGAAGCCGCTTATTTCCTGGCCCGCAGAGGAAACCGGAAACAATTGGTTAAAGTAATGCTTTAAGCTGGTATTGAGTACAGAGTATTGAGTAAAGAGATGGTTTACAGCACCTGGAACTTGGAAATCGGAGGATAATTCAACATTCAAAACTTAACATTCAACACCTCTCGACTGCGCTCGAGATGACAAACTTTAAACAACCACCAACCACCAACCAACCACCACCACGTTTCACCTCTCGACGAGCCTGTATCGAGCGTAGTCGAGATGCTCGAGATGACAAACGTTAAACCTCCAACAACCACTAACGTACACCGAAACTTTAGTGAAGGTGTGACAACTACCAACCACCAACTACCAACCAACCATCATTCCCGTAGTTGCAGCAGTTTTAAGAAGGCAAAGCCGGTGTTTTCCTAGCTATTGAAATACCTTTATTTCCTTAAACCGAACTGCTATGGATAAGGAAAAAGTAATAAAGGGAAGAGGAGCCCAGTTAAGGGTTCATAACAGATTTGATGCACTTAAATACGAGACCAGGGATGATTTTCTGGAGTATTGCAGGCTCGAAGGAGACGAGGCCGAAGATAACAAGACCCAATACATCAGGGTATATCCGAAGACCATTGTAAACAAGGTAGACAGCCCGGATATCGGGATGATGTATTCTATGAACCCCTACCAGGGGTGTGAGCACGGATGTATTTACTGTTACGCCAGAAACACCCATGAATACTGGGGGTATGGAGCCGGACTCGATTTTGAGCGACGCATACTTGTCAAAGAAGATGCCGCCCGCCTGCTGGAAAAGAAAATAAAGCACCGCAACTGGAAAGCCTATCCTATAGTCCTCTCGGGAAACACCGATTGCTATCAGCCGGCAGAAAAGAAATTCGAACTGACCAGGGAATGCCTGAAGGTGTTTTTAAAATACCGGCATCCGGTCGGGATGATCACCAAAAATGCTTTGATTACCCGCGACCTGGATATTCTGTCTGCCCTGGCAGCCGATAATCTGATAGGAATAAATATATCCATTACCTCCCTTTCGGAAAGGACAAGGCGTATCCTCGAACCGAGAACAGCTACCATAAAAAGAAGGTTTGAAACCGTAAAGGCACTGTCGGAAAGAGGGATACCCGTAAATGTGATGATCGCTCCGGTGATCCCTTCCATTAACAGCCATGAGATCCTTCCCCTGGCAAAAAAGGCGGCAGAGATGGGGGCTTCCTCCATTGCCTTTACGGTAGTGCGCCTGAACGGGGCCATTGGACAGATCTTTACCGACTGGATCAAAAAAACAATGCCCGACAGAGCGGATAAGGTATTACATCAGATAGAGGATTGCCACGGAGGGCAGCTGAACGACAGCCGTTTTGGGATCAGGACCAGAGGAGAAGGAAAGATCGCCGATCAGATACACGGCCTCTTTCATCTGGCAAAACAGAAGTACTTTAAAGATAAGGGAATGCCCAAACTGGATATTTCTCTTCATGAAGCCTTTAAGAACGGGCAGATGAAATTGTTTTAGAAGAGAATTGATTATTTTTAAGGGAAATTGTCCAATTTCTTTTTATAGCATCGTCTTTAAAGAAACAAACAATTAAAAATTAAGATTATGAGCAATTTTTTATTTCTATTCAGAGGAGGAGATGCAAGAAGAATACAGCAATCTCCAGAAGAAATGCAGAAGCATATGCAAAAATGGGGCGCCTGGATGGGAGGCCTTAGAGAAAAAGGACAACTGGTAGACGGATTACCCCTGGCCAAGGAAGGAAAAGTAGTGGAAAAAGCAGGAGCTGTCATTACCGACGGACCTTTTGCGGAAGGTGCTGAGGTAGTTGGAGGATACTTGATCGTTACCGCCGATGACCTTGCAGGTGCGGTAGAGATCTCCAAGGGATGCCCTATTTTCGAACACGAAGGTAATGTAGAGGTAAGGGAGATCATGTCTATGGATATGTAACCAAAATTTATTTTAGAGGTGTCTGAAAACTCCGGTTTGAGAAAGATCGAAGAATTCTAATATTTCGACTGCGCTCAATATGACATCCGGACTAGTTTTCAGACACCTTTTCTTATTCTAACTATGCAAACCACCGGAAACAAAGAGATCATTGAAAACATTTTTCGTCACGAATACGGAAAGATGATCGCTGTTCTGGTAAATAAATATGGCCCTTCTCATCTGGATAAGATAGAAGATGCGGTCCAGAATGCACTTCTGAAGGCTATGCAGGTCTGGGGATACCAGGATACTCCGCAAAAGCCAACTGCCTGGCTCATCCGGGTAGCCAATAACAGTTTGATAGACATGTTCAGAAAGGAGAAGTATATGCAGGAAGATACTGGGGATACGGGAAACTCTGAAAATATGGCCGAACCTGAAGAAATGGTAATGGAAAACCGGATCAATGACGACCAGCTAAAGATGATCTTTGCCTGTTGTCATCCTTCTATTTCAGAAGAATATCAGTTGATCCTGAGCCTGAAGCTGATTGGTGGTTTTTCCAATAAGGAAATTGCCAAGGCCCTTTTAAAAAAGGAAGATACTGTGGCTAAATCCTTTACCCGGGCAAAGAAGATGCTGAAGTCTAAGGTTAAAACCCTGGACACACCTATAGAGATCGGGCTTACCTCCCGTTTAAATGTGGTTTTAAAGGTTATTTACCTGCTGTTTTCCGAAGGTTATGCGGCCAGTACCGGAGAAGTCATGCTTAAAAAGGACATCTGCCTGGAAGCCATCCGGCTTGCCCTCCTGCTGAGCCGGAATAAATATTGCAACAAAGCCGAAGTACAGGCGCTGATAGCCCTGATGTGTTTTCACACTTCCCGTTTTGAGGCCCGGTTGGATAAGGAGATGGAAGCTGTAGACCTGGAACATCAGGATCGTAGTAAATACGATAAGGACCTTATTCGTTTTGGGATCGATCATCTGGAGACAGCTACCGAAATGGGACAAACACCCAGTCCGTATCACCTGCAGGCGGCAGTATCCTATGAACACTGTATAGCACCTGACTTTGAGAAGACCAATTGGGAGAATATCCTTCATCTATACAACCTTCAGCTGCAATATCAGTATTCACCCGTTATAGAACTCAACCGGATCGTCCCGCTGGCTAAGGTAAAAGGCCCGGAAACTGCTCTAAAAGAATTGCAGAAATACCAAAAAACCGATCATTTTAGGGAAACCGCTCTTTTTTATGCGATTAAAGCCGATATTTTCAGGATGCTGGAGGATAAAAATAAAATGAAGACAGCTTTGGAGAAGGCTGTAGCACTTACCAAAAACACAGTTGAGAAAAAGTATTTCTTAAAAAAGCGTAAAGGAATACTTTAAGTGAAAAATTGAATTTTTTCCGAAAACATCGTTAAAAAAGTAGGAATATTAATAATAAAAATTCTATTTTGGGTCAGCAATAAATATTCATAACTGATTAAAATGAGCAATCTGACTCCCCGGTGGAACTTTTTTAAAAAGTTTGGCTTTCTTTATCTCGTTATTTACACCTTTCTTTCTTTTTTTCCATTTCCCTTAAACACATTTGGCTTTCTTGGGAGATTTCCATGGATGATACAAGAGTACACCTGGAACAAGCTGGTTCCCTGGTTCGGGAACACTATTTTGGGTATTGAAGGTGAGATCTCGATGAACGGAAGGGGAAGTGGAGATACTACAGCAGATTATATACAGGTATTGATCATGATACTTATCTCCCTTCTGGCAGCATTGATATGGACGATCCTGGACAGAAAGCGACCTTCCTACAACAAACTGATGAAGTGGGGAGTGATCTACGTCCGATATGTACTGGCCTATTTTATGTTCGTATATGGATTCGTTAAAGTGATCAAACTTCAGTTCTCGTCTCCTACTTTATTCAGGTTACTGGAACCTCTGGGAGATTTCTCCCCTATGGGACTGGCTTGGACCTATATGGGCTATTCAGACACTTATACCTTTTTTGCCGGAGCCTGTGAAGTACTGGCCGGACTACTGCTACTTTTCAGAAGAACTCAGATCCTGGGCGGATTGGTGGCTATGGGAACCATGTTCAATATCTTTATGATGAATATGTCTTATGATATCCCGGTAAAGCTGCTTTCCTTTCATCTATTTGCCTTTTCAGTACTGATCGTTTGTACCGACTATAAGCGATTATTGAACGTATTTTTACTCAATAAAGCTACGGAAGCCAGAAAGGAAGAGAAGTTGTTTAAAAAAGCCAGGAACAACAAAATAGCCCTGGGAGTAAAAGTACTCTTTGTGGGATATATTTTATTCAGCCTGATCTCGAGCGATATAGAAAGTATGTATCAATATGGGACCAAAGCACCAAAGCCAGCACTTTACGGGATCTATGACGTGGAAGAATTTATCATAAATAAGGATACTCTGCCTCCGCTTATGACCGATACGATCAGATGGCGGAAAGTAGTTCTCAATTATGAAGGAAGTATTTCCATAAAGAAAATGGATGATTCCAAAAGAAGATACTACGGCTATCGCCTTTCCCTGGATACGACAAAACACAAAATGAAGCTAACTTCTTATCGTGACAGTACCGATATAATAGATCTTAACTACCGAAAGACAGATAGTATTAATTATGTACTTAATGGCATAATGTCTAATTCTTCCGGGATAGATACTCTGGAAATTCGGATGAAACGTTTTGATGAGAAGCAATTCCGTTTATTGAGCAGAGGCTTTAACTGGATTAACGAAACCCCTTATAACAGGTAATTTATAGCTTACCATTCCATTCCGAATAGAATTGCTCCAGGTACTGCTTCATAAAGTTGTGCCGGCCCTCAGCGATCTTTTTCCCGCTTTCGGTATTCATCCGGTCTTTGAGTAACAGAAGCTTTTCGTAAAAATGGTTGATGGTAGGAGCAGTGGACTTCTTATATTCCTCTTTGGTCATATTCAGTTTAGGTTCGATAGCAGGATCGTATAGCCCACGATCTTTAAATCCCCCGTAATTAAAAGCCCGAGCAATTCCGATGGCTCCGATGGCGTCCAGCCTGTCGGCATCCTGAACGATATTCAGTTCTGGCGAACGAAAGTTTTGCTTTGTATTCCCTCCTTTAAAGGAGATGTACTTAATGATATTCTCTACATGATCAATAACACTTTTATCAACCCCCAGAGATTCAAGGAATTCCCTGGCCTTTTTCGGCCCTACGGTCTCATCTCCTCCATGGAATTTGGAATCTGCTATATCGTGAAGCAGCGCACCTAATTCTACCGTAAAAGCATCCGCCTCCTCTTCCTTAAGAATAAGCAGGGAATTTTTATATACCCGCTCAATATGAAACCAGTCGTGGCCTCCCTCTGCATCTTTAAGGGTTTCCTTTACGTAGTTAACCGTATGTGCAATGATCTCTTTTTGTGTCATATTTAAATTATGGATCCTGTGATCTGCTGTTCTACTTTTTCGATAAGAAGGTCGTCTTCCATACTCCCTGCCGGAATGGGCTCATGAACCTTGAATTTCAGATGCGTTCCGATACCCATGGGGAATTTCCCGTACTGAAGCATTTTCCAGGAATTGTTAATACTTACCGGAACGACCAGGGCGCTGGGAATATTTTCCAGTAATACTTTAAGGCCGCTGGTAGCGAACTTCCTGGGTTTTCCGGTCCGGCTGCGCGTACCCTCCGGAAAGATAACCGCCGAGCGTCGAGTATTTTCTATATATCCGGCAAATTCCTTTAGAGCCGGAATAGCCTGTTTAGGATCTTTGCGATCGATCAGAACCGAGCCCCCATGCCTTAGATTAAAAGATACACTGGGGATACCTTTTCCCAACTCTATTTTACTGATGAATTTCGGATGATGCTTCCGCATATACCAGATGATAGGAGGAATATCGTACAAACTCTGATGATTCGCAACGATAATAAGAGGTTGAGTAGCCGGGATCTGATGAGTATTCTCAAAGGTGTAACGAGTACCGAGGATATTGGTACACCTCAGCAGGAAAAAATTAAAGATATCCACACTCTTTTTATGCGCCTGATAGCCGAAGAGGTTCAGACATATCCATTGCACTGGATGGAAAAACAACAAAGTGAGTCCGAATGCCAGATAAAACAGAACGGAAAGCGGATATGAAATTAATTTTCTCAAGATTTTGACATTTTCAATCCCCAAAATTAAAAAACCACGCCAAAAAAGCGTGGTTCCTTTTAGATTTATTCTGTAAAGAACGACTTAACAAAACTCGTTATAGGCGTCTACCAGGTTTTCTGCGATCAATTCTGCAGGGCGGCCCTCAATATGATGGCGCTCTAACATATGAACCAATTCTCCGTCTTTAAAAAGAGCGATACTAGGTGAGGATGGTGGAAAAGGCACCATATAACCTCTGGCCTTATCTGTAGCTTCTCTGTCTACTCCTGCAAATACCGTTACAAGATTATCGGGAGTTTTTGCATTTTGTAATGACAGGCGGGCACCCGGACGGGCGTTAGCCGCAGCACATCCGCATACGGAATTCACCATCACCAAAGTTGTTCCTTGTTTCTTCATGGCAGCGTCTACTGCCTCCACTGTATGTAGTTCTTGAAATCCGACCGCTGTAAGGTCCTCTCTCATAGGTTTTACCAATTCTGCTGGATACATATTTTAATGATTTTATTTTTCAACTAAATGATAACACAAAGATACGCAAATTATTGTCTTTGATCGACTTCAGAATTTACAAGAATTGTACCACCGCATTCTCCTCCTGCAGATTTATAAAATTTATAACAGACTTTAACAAAAATGCTAAATAAGGAACCACTTATTCTTCAATAACTGAGCTACTTTTCTTTTTTAAATATATGTAAAATCTTAAATATCTTACAACTTTTCTTTCATTTTATAAAAAAATACTTACATTTGTATTTGAGGGATAATTCCTTCAATTTCCTACAAGCAAATATTAATAATCTTAAAATCTGGTATTATGAAAAGACCTTATTGGCTTCTGGCCTTTTTTTGTAGTCTTATGGGAATGGGCGTTTATGCCCAGGGCAGTGATGTTGCCCTCCCCGAGATCATTCCGCCGTCTCCGACGGTCGCATCTCTGATGCAATTTGAAGAAGTTCCTGTCGATTATTACAGCGGACAGGCAAACATTAGTATCCCTTTGTATTCACGCCCCTTATCGGGCGGACTGGGATTATCATTTGGTTTAAGTTATCACACCACGGGTGTACGTATTAATGAACGTTCGGGCTGGACAGGCACGGGTTGGTCGCTTACAGGTCTGGGGGTGATCTCCAGAACGGTACGTGGCGTTGTGGATGAAGAGAAGAAAGGGCCCGGTATTAGAACGGGCGTACTTCACAACGACGATTTCTGGAACTACGCCAATTTAACCACGGCCGAGAAAGACGAATTTAACTGGAAGGCCAATGGGAGCAGTATTGATAAGTACGACACCCAGCTGGATCTGTATCAGTTTAGTTTGCTGAATGTATCAGGTCGTTTTGTGATCGTCAAGGAAAACGGTGTTCTGGTACCTAAGCTTTTATCAAGGTCCCAACAGGTAAAGATCGACCTGAATTATGATACAGTGACCCTTGCGGTAAATTCCTTTACGATTACAGATACGGCTGGTTATAAGTATCTTTTCTCTGTGATAGAGGATGTGGAATCCACTCCGGTTACCGGAAGTGTTCCTCAGGGAGGCAGCGGAAGTATCCCGGCATCTGCCGCGGGAGTGGTAAATAATCGTTCGGCCTGGCATTTATCTATGATCACTACCAGTAACGATACGGAACTGGTACGTTTTGAATATAACACCATCCAGGAGTTATATACCGCTTCGATCACCAGAACCTACAACGATATTATCTCCGGCACAACAGCTGAATTTTTATCAAATGCCTATAACACCAGTATCCTAAGACCTGAAAGCACGGTTTCTTACTATACTACAGATACTGATACCCAAAAACTTTCCAAGATCATTTTTAAGGATGGGGTGACTATCGACTTTGTAACCGATAATACCCATCCGGAAACAGGAGGGGCTATCTTAAAGGATATTATCATTAAAGATGAACAAGGGCAGGAAGACAAGCGATATACTTTAAGTTATTCTACTATAGCTACGCGTCTGTGGCTGGATGAAGTATCGGAAAAGGCGGGAAGCCTTTCCTATGATCATACGCTTTCCTATACAAGCAGGACCCAGTTACCGGCTTTTGACTCGGAGAGTGATGTCTGGGGTTATATAGATGGTTATAGTACTACAACCACTGCCTGTTCCAGCAACCTGACTTTTGATATGGATGCAATTAAAACAGGGCTTTTAAACAAGATCACTTACCCGACAGGAGGAAGCAAGGAGTTTGTTTTTGAGCATAACACCTTCTCTTTCCAGGGAAGTCAGGCATTGTCATCGGATGTGTATATGTCGAATCCTGAAAATTTTACACCCACTACCTTATCGCTTACCTTATCGGGATCTAATAATAACCCGCCACCGGCACCTACCCCGGTTACCATAGGTTATGCGCAGGATGTGTATATCAATGCAACCCTTCAGAGTGGGACCCAGGCCGATGCCGACAGATTCAGAGTGGTACTTACCGCTTCCAACGGAGATGAGTACTGGGCCACTTTAAATGAAAGCTGTATCAAGTTCTCCGTACCTGCGGGAAGCTATACATTTGGTTTAAAACTTATTGATGGTCTGACCCTGGATCCATACTCGGTTACAACCCTTGCAAAATTATATTACGGAGCTGCCAGCTCATCGATTAAGGAATATCTTTTAGGTGGAGGAGTACGTATTAAGGAAGTGATCTTCAGGGATGATGCAAATCCGACAGCGATTCAAAAGAAAGTGAGCTATAGTTATGCCGAACCTGATGATGCTGATAAATCGTCCGGATCTATTGACGGACGTATCGGAAACCTGACCAAAAGTTATGAGCTAACAGAGACTAAATACCTCTTTAGCACTTCGGATAATAGGGAAACAACATTTTCTCCTACCAACGTAACCTATCAGATCACCTCTAAAGAACCAAATACGCAGCTTACCCAGGGGAATTATGTAGGTTATAAAACGGTAAGCATGTTTGAAGACAATCTTGGAAAATCGGTATTTACCTTTACTTCTCCAAGGGACTTTTCAAGCCCTGTAGAGACTTTTAACTACCCCTACAGACCGGCACCTAATCTGGAGTTTAAAAGAGGGCTTTTAATAAATCAAAAGGTATATGACAATAGCGATAGGATCCTGACCGAAACGATCAATGATTACAATCTCCCATCGGAAGTAACTATTGCACCTTCCTTTAATGTGGAGCCCATTAATTGCACTTGGACACAGTTTTATGATCAGTATTTTAACTATATCAATAACCTTCCTGAAAATGCACCTTCCTGTGGAGGTGGAAGTGAAGGGCAAATTACTGATTGTATAGGAGCAGGGAATTACCAGAACTGCGGCCCTGCTTTTTTCACTTTTACCGATAACCTGACCTCGGGCTGGTCGCCACTAACACAAGCGATCAACAAAAGCTATTTCTATGATGCGCAAGGCACACAAAGCGTAGTGGAACAACGTCAGACCTTTGAGTATAACCAGATAAACTACCAGCAAAAGGTGGTTGATACTTATATCGAAGAGCACGGAGATACTATCCACCGAAAGACCGAATTCTTCTATCCGGTAGAGAGTTATCCCACTGCGGAATATACAGGGCCAGAGCAGACAGTGATCGCTAAAATGGTCACGCTTAACCAGATCAGTAGCCCGATCTATACTAAAAACTATGAGGACGGGGTCTTGCTTTCCAGCCTTCAGAATGTATATGAAGAGTACCATACCAATATGATAAAAATGAAGGAGGTAAAAACCAAAAAAACTACCGATATCACAGAGCGAAGGATCAATTATGTGCATTACGATACCAGCTGTAATCCGGTAGAGGTAAATCAGGAAGACGGGGCACCGGTTACTTATCTGTGGGGTTATGACCAGACCTATCCGGTAGCTAAAATAGAGAATGCTACCCTGGCAGAAGTGGCCACGGCCCTAAATACCACCACCGCAGCACTCTTAGATGATGGAGTAACAGACTTAAGTACCCTTAGCGGTCTTAGAAACAGCTTGTCGGGTGCTTTGGTTACTACTTATACCTATGATCTTCTGGCGGGGATAAGCTCTATGACAGACCCCAGCGGTTATACGATGACTTATGAGTATGATGAGTACAATCGTCTTAAAGCGGTCAGGGATCAGGACAATAAGATCGTATCGGATTATCAGTACCACTATAAAAACTAAACACGATGAACAACAAGTTTAAATATATATGGATTGCCGTTATGCTGTTAACGGGACTTTCCGGCTGGAGAGCACAATCCCAGAATTTATATACCGACTCTAATGCGGCCTCGGTCAGTAATGAGGCCAATAGCACTACCGGTTGGGGAGGAACTGCTGTGATCAGTTCCGACGGAAGTGACCCTTACCATGGTTCCTATGCCATCCGGGGAGTTTCCTCTGCCACTAACGGGAGAGAACTGAACTTTAGCTTTAATGCTACCGTAGGAGAAACCTATGCCATTAAGATATGGGCCAAAAGAGGTGCTCAAAGCTTTAGCCCTGCCTTTGCCAACTGGACAGGAGTAAGCGGTTTTAATGTAACTCCTATCGGGAGTGTTAATTGGCAGGAGTATTACTTTGTAGTAACAGCCACCAGTGCCACTCCGAATATCAAGGCCTATACCAGCCCCTCTACAGGAGGGAGCCAGGGAGATACGGTTTTTATAGACAGTATTTCCATTGAAGTATTTAATCCTTATCTGGAAGATCTGCATACCTCTTCCAACGCAGCCTCTATAGATTATGAGGCTAATGGGACTACCGGATGGACCGGAGCTGCAGTGATCACTTCCGATGCTACGAATCCCTACCATGGGCAGTATGCACTTCGTGCCTCTTCTTCTGCCACAAATGGAAGGGATATGGGCTATACCTTCTCTGCTGTAGTTGGACAAAGCTATACCATTAAGATCCGGGCCAGGGAAGGCACCCAGAGTTTTAGCCCTGCCTTTGCCAACTGGAGCGGACTTACCGGTTTTACTAATCCAACTCCGATCAGTGGGACTGCATGGAACGAATATACCTTTAATGTGACGGCCACTTCGGCCTCTCCGATTATTAGGGTATATACAAGCCCTTCCAGTGGAGGGAGTCAGGGAGATACGGTCTTTATAGACAGTGTGTCCATCCTTGCACAGGACACCGAAGCACCTTCACAGGTAACAGGGCTTAGTCTTATAAGCAGTACCGGAACCACGGCCGATATATCCTGGACCGCGGCTACCGATAATGCAGCAGTGAGCGGTTATAAGGTATATAAGGATGGGGTACTGGAAGCTACCCTGGGAGATGTGCTTAGTTATTCAGTCACAGCGCTTACACCCAACAGCACCTATTCCTTTACCGTATCGGCTACTGATGCAGCAGGGAATGAAGGAGTACAGAGTACGGCTTTATCCGTTAGTACCCTGGCACCTTATACCGCTATTAGTTTAGATAGCAATGAGAACTATGTATATACAAGGGCCTATCAGAATGCCAAAGATTCGGCTAATGATATCTCTTCCGATCATGATGTGATAGAAGGAGTGACCTATTTTGACGGGCTGGGAAGGCCCAAACAACAGATCGGGATCAAACAATCGCCTACCTTAAAGGATATTGTTGCTCATATTACCTATGACCAGTACGGAAGACAACACAGGCAATATCTGCCTTATAGTGCTACCGGTACTTTAGGGAGCCATAGAAATGATGCAGAAGACAGAACAACCGATTATTATGTACTTAATTATCCGGATGACCTGCCACAGAATCAAGTACTGTTAAATGCCTATTCGGAAACAGCCTTTGAAGCTTCGCCTTTAAACAGGCCGTTACAACAGGCAGCTCCCGGTAATATATGGGGAATGGGTAATGGACATGAGATCAAGTTTGAATATCTATCTAACACAACAGATACCTTATCCTCCGGAAGAACTTCGACTGTGGAAAGAGAAATTGCTACTCCCACTTCACTTTTGGAGTATGATGATGTACGTTTATTTAGGGTAAATTTTGTAAATGGGAATACGAGTCAACCGGAATTAACGGAGATCGGATTTTATGATGAAGGAACTCTCTACAAAACCACTACCAGGGATGAGAACTGGATAGGAGGTCATGAACATACCACTGATGAATTTAAGGATCAGTTTGGGCGTGTAGTTCTTAAAAGAACCTATGAGTTGGTTGTTACTGAAGATGACCCCAGAGGTGGTCAAATCGGAGATCCTGTAGTACTATTATATTCCTTGTTATTATATGATACTTATTATATATATGATGATTTTGGAAACCTTAGCTATGTGCTACCTCCCAAAGCGATAGAATCTCTCCCCATTCATGTTACTGATCTTAATGCAGATATTGGAGGCAGGGGTGATATAATCACCGTACAGCAACTGATTGATGAAGTAGGTTACCAATATAAATACGATAGAAGAAATCGTCTTACTGAAAAAAAGATACCCGGTAAGGGTTGGGAGTATATCGTATATAACAGTCTGGACCAGCCGGTACTTACCCAGGATGCCAATCTAAGAGCTAATGGGGAATGGCTTTACACCAAATACGATGCCTTTGGAAGAGTGATCCTGACCGGGAAATATACGAATAGTATCAATACCCAGGCGGGAATGCAAACAGCTTTGGACGATTATTATACTAATAATTCAGGAACAAAACCATATGAATCTATGACGGGACCTGGTAATATTAATATTAATGGAGCTTCTGTTGGAGGGTATAGTAATCAAAGTTTCCCTATTGATAATACAGAGGCTTATACCATCCATCATTTTGATGAGTATTTTATTCCACCTACGCTGGTTTCTATGCCGTCTTCGGTTTTTGGTCAAACAGTAAAAACAAACCTTAAGGGATTGCCAACCAGTACTATAACCAGGGTGTTAGGAACACAATTAAGCATTATAAACGTTATCGGCTATGATGAAAAGGCCAGACCTATTTGGGTATATAATCGAAATGTGGAATTAGGAATTACCGATATTGTAGAGACCAGTCTGGATTTTGCGGGAAAGGTACTGGAAACTAAAAGCACCCATACCAGGGATGGAGGTACTCCTATAGTAGTTACGGAGCGATTTACCTATGATCATGCAGCCAGAGTACTACGTCAGACCCATAAAGTGGATAATGAACCGGAAGAACTGATCGCACAGAATGAATATGATGAGATCAGTCAGTTAACGGTCAAAAAAGTGGGAAATACAATAACCAATCCGCTTCAGGAGGTAAACTACAGCTATAATATAAGAGGATGGTTAAAGGCTATCAACGATGTGGATAATATAGGAAATGACCTGTTCTCTTTTAAGATAAATTATAACGATCCCACATCCGGAACTGCTCTTTATAATGGAAATATCAGTCAGACTCATTGGAGAACGGCTAATACCGATAGTAGTTTAAAAACCTATACTTATAGTTATGATGGCCTTAACAGGATCATCTCGGCTATAGATAATACAGGAAATTACAATCTGAATAATGTTTCTTATGACCTGAACGGTAATATTACTGCTCTGTCCAGACAAGGACATATTAATGCTGCTGCAACAAGCTTTAATGAAATGGATGACCTGGAGTATGAGTATTCTCTAGGCTCTTTAGGAAATCGATTGGTAGATGTTGAAGATGGAACTTCAATAGATTTTGGATTTAAGGACTTCGAAGTTAATGGAGAAACTGATTATTCCTATGATGCTAATGGGAATATGATCAAGGATAATAATAAAGGAATTACATCGATAGATTATAACCATCTTAATTTACCGACAGAGGTGGTATTTGACAACGATCAGAATAAGAAAATTAACTATATTTACGATGCCGCTGGAATAAAGATTAAAAAGATCGTTACAGACGGAAGTTCTTTAACAACCACAGAGTATGCTGGTAACTTTATTTATAAAAATAACAATTTGCAATTCTTTAATACTGCAGAAGGTTATGTAGAACCCGATGGAAGTAATGGGTATGATTATATCTATCAGTATAAAGATCATTTAGGGAATATACGCCTTGCATATTCGGATGATAATGGAGATGGTACTGTAACGCAGGCAGAGATCAGAGAAGAGAATAATTATTATCCTTTTGGGCTTAAGCATAAGGGATATAACTCAGCCATTGTAGGTGGAAATCATAAATATGGCTTTACAGGTAAAGAGGAACAAGACGAGTTGGGACTTGCCTGGATAGATATTACGGCCAGGAATTATGACGCGGCATTAGGGAGATGGATGAATATTGATCCACTTGCTGAAGAAATGAGAAGACATAGTCCTTATAATTATGCTTTTGATAATCCTATTTACTATATTGATCCAGATGGTATGATGCCTATTGGAATAGGTGAGAATGAGAATGATACTAATTTTGATTTTATAAATAAAGAATCTCAAGCTTTTGAAGGGATTTATAATTTTAATGTAGATACAGGAGAATTTATAAAGATTTCAGATGAAGGAGACGATATAGGACAACATGTTATTAATTTTGTGAACTCAGGCGGTGCACAGGTAGGTGTCGGTTTTGTTAATACTCAACCTGGAAGTTTTACTCCGGGGGAATTGTTAGAAAATGATGGAGCAAAACTTTTTGGGGGATTAATAAATTCAGGCTTACTTTCTGAACAAGCAAAAAGAAGAATTTCCAGTCTGACAAGTCAAACTGGAGTAAACCAAGTTGGGCAGGATTTCGGAACTCTATTATTAGTTATTGGTGCATTACCTATTGCCATTGAAGCTGGTATAGCCTCTTCACCCGCAGTTTCAAGACTGGTTTCGCATATAAATGCCATAGTCAGAGAAATAGAAATTTTTACCTCTGTTAGAGGTGGCACAGTGGTTCGAACTAATTTGAATGCATTAAAAAACTTTCTACTTAAAGAAGGGTTAAAAGTTTTTAGAAAACATGGCTCCAAAGGATTAAGGGAATTTTTGAAAAGAAAAGGGTTAAAGAAAGTTGTGAAAAGATTGCAGAAAGCAGATGTGGGAGAGTTGGTTAACTCAAAAACTGCTAAACGATTGTACAGGACCCTTCGAACCATATATAAGATTCTGGAATAATTTAAAATAATTATGGAAAATACGTATTTCGATATTGATTTATTTGAGAAGAATTGTAAACAATCACTTGCTATAATTAATTTAAATTATGATTCGAAATTCAAGAAAAATATACATTATGAATCAATTTCTAATTTCTATTTAAGTTTAAAGAAAATGAATCTTGAGTCTAATGAACTTATGAAATATAGAGTGCTATTAGCTGATTATTTGGATTTGATAACAAAAGAAAAGGAAAAGATATTAGAAGAGAATAGTCAAGAAAACTACTCTAAGTATGTTGAACCGATAGGTGTTTATTTAGCTGAAAAAGATGACTTTGCTTTGAGAGGCTATATCATATTTATTTTTATTGGTATTTCTATGGGGTTATTTTTGACTGTTTTATTTAGAAACTATATTTGGGTTTTATATGGAACTTTTATTGTAATTCTTTTAAGAATAGTTTATTTAAATAAAAAAAGAAAGCAAAATAAACTTTACGGTTATCAATTTTAAAAGATCTCTGATTGCGTGGAAATGTTTTCCATACAAGGGTTAAGATTAAGAATAATTTAATTTAAAAAGAAAACCACTTCTCATTTTTGTGAAGTGGTTTTTTTGTTGCTTTGGAGAAAGAAGGAATCTGTATCTTTAGGATGTATAGCTCTAGTTACAGTCTAGTGCTAGCTTAGGGAAATATTGAAAAGTATGTTAGAATATAAAAATATAGTAAATAGCCTTAAAAATGCTGTTCCTGGTTTTGATATGAAAGAATTAGTAGAGGAAGAACCAATTACTGTCTTTTCATTCTTTTCGATCTTTTTAATTAAAGCCTTGAAAGAAAATAATAAACCTGTATTAGGCAGTTCAATTGATTTAATTAATGAAATGTCTATAAATGACACCTCCGAAATAGCGGCATTATTAGAAGAAATAGCTATTTCTATTTTTGATTCAGGAATGTATAATGAATCATTTAAAAAGAAATTATCAAATAGATCGCTTAGTTTTTTTAATAAGACTCTTGATTTATGGAAAAGAGGTAATGATATTAAGGATGAATCATTGCGAACGATGTGAAGCAATGTTTATCTTTAAGATGTATAGCTCTAGTCACAGACTAGCGCCAACGGTAAGGAAGAACTAAGTAAATATGGTAGTTAAAGAAATAATTTGGATTTCAGAAGAAATTCTTGAAGCAGAAGTCGTTATTACTGATGGTCAATTTGATCTGTTATGCTTTGGACATCCATTTAAAAAAAAGAAAGGAGAGCAATTGACAGGTCCTATATATGCTTTGGATCCGACGGAAATTATTAGATTGGAAACTCCAAATTCTCATATAAAAAAGTTGGATGAGAGTTTTGATTATCTGATAGAAGGTGAATTGGTAGATAAAAAGTCAGGACTTATGAAAATAGGAGATATAATGATTGAAATTGATGGTCGTTTTATCCCAGGTGATATAGTGAACGGTGATTATATCTCATTTAGATGTGATAGATTGGATATTTATTAAAAGCCACCCGGTAGCGCAGATTTGCAATCCGTGCAAGGGGTAAGATTAAGAATAATTTAATTTAAAGGAAACCACTTCTCATTTTTAGGAAGTGGTTTTTTGTTGGAAAAGGAAAGGAGGAATGTTTATCTTTAGGATGTATAGCACTGGTCACAGACGAGAGCCAACGATAAGGGAAGGACTACTTCTTTTATTCTGAAAAATTCGGGTAATTAAATATGAAATATATAGTAACATTAATAACCTTATGCTTAATTACAGCATCTATTTCCACTAACAAATTTTATGCTAATAGCGAAATTGATGTTAATGATAAAATACTATGGTTAAAAAATAGAAATTTGATTTGGGAGGATTTTCAAGGAAACCCTCCCAATAATAAAGATGCTGCATTAGCTGCAACTCAATGTGAAATCAAAATTATAAAGATCGAATTAGTTGATAACCTACCTAATATCATTATAGGAACATATTTTATTAAATCAAGGTCATGGACAGTTACTACAAATCATGAAGCTTTAGAACATGAACAATTGCATTTTGATATCTATGAATTGTTTTCTAGGAAAATAAGGAAAGGATTTATGGAATTGAATAATCAAAAGATCGCTGATATTAAATTTTATGAAGACTTGTATAAGAACTTAATTAATTGTGCAATAGAAGAAAATAATAATTATGATTTTGAAGTATACTTTAATGAAAAGAAACAACAAGAATGGATATCAAGAATTACAAATGAATTAGAAAAATTGAAGGAGTATGAGTATAAACCCTGATAGCACGGATTTGTAACCGTGCAAGAGATAAGAATAATTTAAAACAAAACCACTTCTCATTTTTGAGAGGTGGTTTTTTGTTGGCGGGAAAGTGTATCTTTAAAAAATGCAATTAAGTTTAAGCAAATACTAATTGAAGTAAATGAGCTTTGGTAAAGACTAAAACGATTTTTAACGCTGATAATATTGAAACTCCAAAATCGTACTGGATGCTTTTTTGGAGTTTCCTGATTTATATGTTCCTAATACCAGTTTTAAATTCAACTTTAAAACTACTTATTCCTATTAAACCTGGTGACGACATTGAAAATGTCGTATATGTAAGCCTTAAGAATATTGTATTAATAATTGTATTTTCTGCTATAATAGAAGAGTTAAAATATAGACTTCTGTTAACGAAATTCAATTTCGTTTTTGTTAAGATTTCATTATCTGTTTTTTTAGCTGATGTCATTTTTCTTGTTTTTAGAAGTAAAGGTTTTTCAATCTTTAATAAAGAAACAGCTTATATTTTAGCTTATTTCGGCGGATTTATTTTTTTGGCTCTGATTATTTTTATTTTGCTCAGATTTGTGTTGTATAAACATGAAAAAAGAATAAAAAAAATATTTGAAGCTAATTTTTTGCTTGTAGTCTATATTCAGGTATTTCTTTTCTCCTTATGGCATATTCTATTTACAAATCAAACTACTGGGAGTCACTTTATTATTGTTTTTATAATTCAAAGCTTAGGAGCACTATATTTCACCTTTATTAGAATCAACTACGGAATAATCTATTCTATAATAATACATGTTCTGTTGAATTGTTTTTCCTATTTTATCATTTTTTTGAAATAGAGATTACCTAGCGCAAGTTTATAACTTGTATGGGGTAGAATAAAAACAAAACCACTTCTCATTTTGGGAGGCGGTTTTTTGTTGTTGTAAGGAAAGGAGGAATGTTTATCTTTAGAAGGTTAGGGTATTTATCAGATATAATCACCTTTTTTAATAGTTTTTTGCATGTTTTTTATGTAGTTTATTACTTTATGCAAGCTCTCATTGTCGGTATTATTATATTTATTGTACTTTTTATCATCTAATAGTTCAAGCTGATCTATAATAAACTCTTTCCATTCTAAGAAAAGAGATAGTGGATAATTAGATGGGTTAAAAAATACTGGAGCGTTTGAGTAACCAATCCTATCTTTTATGAAATTAGTAGTGTGATCTTTGATTAAATCTCCTTCTGGGAAATTTTTATTGTACTTAGTTTTTATATGATTCTTTAAGTTTTTTAAGACTTTTTCTACGGTGTAATTTTCTTCCTGTTGTGTTTGCATAACTGTTAAGTTTTTCTATAAAGATATTAGTAATATCCTATGTGATCAAAAACATCAAATCATAGCGAATAATGACGCTAAATTCTCGTCAAACTAATCCTATGAAATATGAGGAGAGGGTAAGCGAATGTGTTGCCCTGCCTGAGACAGGCAGCTTCACTACTTTACATAATGAGGTTATAGCTACCCAGTAGAGTACCAAGCAGTTATTGTTAAGCAACATACTTTAGGGAAACAAAACATACTTTAGGGAAACAAAACATACTTTAGGGAAACAAAACATACTTTAGGGAAACAAAACATACTTTAGGGAAACAAAACATACTTTAGGGAAACAAAACATACTTTAGGGAAACAAAACATACTTTAGGGAAACAAAACATACTTTAGGGAAACAAAACATACTTTAGGGAAACAAAACATACTTTAGAGAAATAAAACAAGATACTATAACGCCTCGTTATATCAAAACGAGCAGAAAAAACAGGAACGATTTTTTTAAAATGTCTAACCCCCTGTTAGCGCAAGTTTGTAACTTGTGCGGAATCAAATAAAAACAAAACCATCCCTGTTAAGGATGGTTTTTTGAATTTTATGACCAGGCTAAAGATTAGCTGCTCTTCAGATAAAATCTGTGTTTCTTTTAACTGTTACAGGCAGGGCTGGGTCCTGGAATACAAGGATCATTATCGTTGGGATCTATTCCGGAACAAATACCATCTCCATCCGCATCGTTACTACCGGTCTCGCCAGGACCACCACTTTCACCGACACCACTTCCGCATGGACTACCTCCGCCTCCGGTATTGGTTTCAAAGCAATTATTTATGGTATAGTTACCGTTATATGTAGTATAAACGGTAGCATCCGGAGCACCATCTGCTCTTACTATAGAGTCTACCCACACCTGAACAGCTCCGATAGCATAGGTGTGAATATTTGTAAACACATATACAGCTTCCGATGAATGTGCATTTGCCGGTATAAGAAGGGATTTCCCTTCTATTTCACTGGATATACCATTCGTGGTTTTAATAACGGAGATATGCACGATTCTGTCGTAGGGTTTTGTCCCTTCTATGGCTGCGGCATGAAGTTTATACCGATAGCCCAGGATCCCCTGACTGTTAAAACAGGCAACATCCTCAAAAATGACGCCTATTACCCCTATCCCGCCGCTACTGGGCCCGGGAAGATTTGGGGTAACTACACCTTCAATATTGCCTGGAGGAGAAGTTAATAGATCTTCTTCAACATTGCTTTCGTTGGTACATGAATAGCTTAGCACCAATAATACTAATAACAATTGAAACAATTTTAATTTCATTTTACTAAAGTTTTTGGGTTAATACAATTGTGTTTTCAATATGCACAAGATACCTACTAATTATAAGTATTGGCTGATGATAAACCACAAAATTATTACGGATTTTTGAAAGAATAAATCTACATGTATTAAATATTTTTTCTTATCCTCTTTTGAAGGTGGCTTTTGATGAATTTGTCATAGGATAGAAAGATTACCTGCCTGCCCCTCATCCCGACCTGCGAGCAGGCTGACCTTCTCCCACCTGGGAGAAGGGAAACCATATAATGATATTTTACTCAATGATTAAACCTATTGTGACACGGATTACATCCCGATAGTTATCGGGACTGCACCAACGGGATCTTTAAGAGCTTATACTAGCCATAGACGAGCACTAACATAGGAAATGGTAGTATTCTATAAGATTATTATTAGAAAATAGGTAAAAACTTACAAGAAAAGTAATTTTTTACGTTTATTAAGAGGAAATTTACTATATTTACACAAAAAGAAACTTGTAACTTATTGTTGTACAGAAGAATTTTAAAGTTGAAGTGGGATTGAAGGGTGGATCTGTGGTTTTTAGGAAAGCCGATCCCTGTCGAAATCGAAAAGTTCCCTGATCGGAACTTTAAGCGCTTTGGATATGGCATTGGCGGTACTGACGGAAGTATTGAGGATCCCTCTTTCTATCCTGCTGATCTGAGAGATCTCTATACCGATCTCAAAAGCGAGTTTTTCCTGTGTAAACCCCTTTTCTTTCCGTAATCTCCTTAGGTTGTTGCCGAATGCCTCCAAGAGGGCCTTATCCTTTAAATACTCCACAAAGTAAAATTCGTGGACTCAGGATACAATAAAATAGGCAAATTTGCCTATTTTTTAACTAAAAAAACAGAAAAATCCAAGAAAGGCCGGTTGAAGTGAGCAAAGGGAATATCAGTTGTTGTGAGAATCAGAAGTAAGCGTATGCTAGGATCCGGACATATTATCAGAAAGAATATAAGACAGACGATCTGGGATCAGCTTAAAAAGGCCCAGTTTGCCATTTATGTGGTAGAACTGCGTATCACCGATAGTGAACTTATGGACATTCTGATAAACAAACTGGACCAGGGCCTTGACATACGTATTATCCTTCCGAAAGGGGGAATGAATGCATCCGTATACCAATCCCTTAAGGTTTTTGCCGAAAAGGGCGGGAAGCTCAGTTACGGTTATTTCCATCGCAGGTATTATATCATAGACCACCGTATCCTTATCACCCCTTCCTCAGAAGATACAAAGCTGTTGGAAGACCGTGGCTGGGAGCAGAATGGCATCCTTATCAATGATCACCTTATAGAGGTAAGGGAACTGCTGCAAAACTTTAAAAAACTGGAGAACTGGTCAGTAAAATCCGATTTTGCCAGGATGGTGGAGCCGAAACGAAGGGTAAGAGGTGTTTTTTATACCGATAAGCATCCGCTGTTTAAAAAGTTAAGGAAAGACATGGAGGAAAGAAAGATCTATAAAGACGGTGATCTCAGCATGTACCTGCTTGCCAAAAAACTGGAGACCAATACCTCTACTCTTTCCAAGCTGATCAATCAGGTTACAGGCAAAAAATTCATCGACTTTGTCAATAGCTACAGAGTGGAAGAGGCCAAAAAAATACTAAGTAGCCCGGGCTTTGGCCGTTATAAGATCTCGGTTGTAGGTAAGGAAGTAGGCTTTAATACCGAAGGCACTTTCTACAGCACTTTTAAAAAACATACGGGAACCACTCCCGCAAAATACCGCGAAATGGTCAGAAGCAGAAAGAATGCCGAAGGATCGGTTTAGTTGTTAGTAAGTGGTTGTTGGTTGTTAGCAATTAGCATTTAGCTCGAATGTCAAATATTTAACATTCAACACTTAAAATTCAACATTTCTCACTTCTGAATTTGATACTCCTCCGCTATCCACATGTCATCGTCTGCATGTCGCCGTAGCTTTAGCCAAGGCACAAACTTTAGTGGAGACACAAGCTTTTGCGGCACGCGGGCGGAGCACAAAGGTGATTGTTAGGTTATATAACATGAAACCTAAAACCAGAAACTCGAAATAAAATCCTAATGGTATAAGAACTGGAATTTGGAATTTGATGCCTGGAATTTAAAATTTAAAACCCAACATTCCCCACCCCGATAGCTATCGGGGCTAATTCTTCATATTCTCCCGGATCAGGCTGTAGAATTCATCAAACTTAGGATGAATAACTATACGGGTTGAGGTTTCGATACTCAGCGCATCCGATCCGTACTGACTTTTTCCCATGGCATCCATACGTTTGGGATCTACCTTATAATCGGTTTCCAGAACCCTTACCACCGAGGCGGCCTGTCTGGCGCTCAGATCCCAGTTGTCCAGCAAAGACTTGTCTTTAAACTCCAGAGCATTACTGTTACCCTCTATGGTGATCTTTATATCCGGACTGTTATTAAGTGCAGTTCCTATACGTTCAAGAAGACCTTTGGCCTTATCCTCAACCATATAATTTTTGTCGTTATCACCAAAAAGCAGCGTATTGGAAATATTGATCATGATCACACCTCCCTTGATCCCGATCTGAGCATCCGCTCCCACCGCATTCTTAAAGGCCGAAAACACTGCCAGTTTAATGGAGTCATTAGAGGATAGCGCATCGTTGATCACTTTTAACTGCCTTTCTTTTTCCCTTAGACTCTCCAGGGTTTTACTAACATTATCCGATTTCTTTTTGGATACTTCCGTAAAGTTGTTCAGGTTGCTCAGTAGAGAGGCATTGGTTTCCTTAAGACTGGTGAGTTGCTCTTCTGCAGATGATAATTTGGCCGAGCTTATCTTTTCATTCTTCTGAGACTCTGCGAGGGCCGTTTCCGTGTTCTGAAGTTTTGATCTCAGTTGTTCGATCTCTTCCAATAGTTCCTTCTTCTTCTGGGCATGGGCCAGGAAGCCGGTACATAGTAACATTAAAGTAAATAGCGTAATTTTTTTCATAAGCCAAATCGTTTTTATTACCACTGCTAAATTAAAACTTTTTCCCGAATGCCATCCCCAAACACATATCTTCCGGTGTTAAAAAAGACATAATACACAAATAAGGAAAATTCTGTATTTTTGTTAAGAAGCAGCTGCCTGCTGCCTTATTTTTCCATTCATATTGTTAGCCCTCTCAACAGAACAATACAGACACAGGGCCTGAGTGTCTATAATTGTTCAGGTATTACTAAAACTTTAAATTTTATTAGAAATGTTAAAGAACATTTTAAAACTGAAGGGCGCAAGAACGCTAAACAAAGAAGAACTTAAAAAAGTAGGGGGAGGCTTTCCTTTTCCGCCACCGGCCGAAGGTTGTGGTTGTATAGTAGTAGGAAGGTCAGGAAATGAGGAAATTGAGATAGTTGATTGTGACGCCATTTGCCCCGATGGATCTGCACCCGTTCCGGGACTAGGATTTTAAACAATTTACATAGAGGGCGGGGAATTTTATTCCCGCCTTTTTCACCTCCCGCATCTTATTTTTTTGTCGTATGTTTGGGATTCCTCAAACAAATAAAAAATGTCGCAATTCTGGTTTTATTTCAAGTTAGGACTGACTCATGTCCTGGATATCGATGCCTATGATCATGTACTCTTTTTTGTTGCCCTTACCATTCCGTATGCCTTTAAGGACTGGAAGCGTGTAATCTGGCTGGTAACAATTTTTACGATCGGTCATACCTTTTCCCTGCTTCTCTCCGTATATAACATAGTGAGCTTTAGTGTGAGGTTGATAGAATTCTTGATACCTTTGACAATTTTTATCACTGCTGTGTTCAATATTTTTACAGCCGGGAAGGTGAATGCCAAAGAAAAATGGGGAGTTACCTTTTTTACGACCCTCTTTTTCGGGCTGATACACGGCTTCGGGTTTTCTAACTATTTCCGGCAGATCGTGGCAGCGGCAGACAGTAAACTGTTACCTACCCTGGAGTTTGCACTGGGGATAGAGGCCGCACAGGTAATTGTGGTTTTAATTGTACTGGTGCTGAGTTTTGTAGCGCACAGTATTTTCAGGTTTAGCAAAAAGGAATGGATCCTGGTGGTTTCCGGAATTGTCCTGGGATTTGTTATTCCGATGCTTAGAGAGACCTGGCCGTTTTAAATTTTAGCATAAATTTACAAGTCGGCAGCTTGATAATGCCCTCAGAACCTTATATATTCGTTTAACAGCTTAGGCAGTACCATTTATGTCAGGAAAAAAACAGGAACGATACGATAAAGCTTACTTAAAAATGGCGAGAGAATGGGGAAAACTCTCCCATTGCAAAAGAAAACAGGTTGGCGCGATTATTGTAAAAGACAGAATGATCATTTCTGACGGATATAACGGTACTCCTACCGGATTTGAAAATGTTTGCGAGGATGAAGAAGGCTATACAAAATGGTATGTATTACATGCCGAGGCCAATGCCATTCTAAAAGTAGCAGCCTCTACGCAATCCTGTGAGGACGCCACCCTCTATATTACCCTGTCTCCCTGTAAGGAGTGCAGTAAGCTTGTACATCAGGCGGGAATAAGAAGGGTAGTGTATCAGCAGGCATATAAAGATGATTCGGGTTTACAATTTCTGGCGAAAGCTGGCGTTGAATTAAAACATATTCCCCATCTTGATGATTGAACTATGGTGAACAGGAAGAACTATTTTTGGCTCCCGCTTATTATAGCTGCAGCATTAGCGGCCGGGATCTTTATTGGCGGGAAACTTCATTTCGACGACAGCCCGGAAAAACTCTTTACAACAAATTCTAAAAAAGACAAGCTTAACAGGCTTATAGATTATATCGATTACGAATATGTAGACGATGTAAATACCGATAGTATTGTAGATGTTACGGTAAATAATATCCTCGATAAACTCGATCCGCATTCCGTTTATATTCCCAAAAAGGATATGGAAAGGGAAAGTGATAATATGAAAGGAGATTTTGTAGGGATCGGGATCAGCTTTTATATGTATAAAGATACTATCTCTGTTATCAGGGCCATAGAAGGAGGTCCGAGTATAGTGGAAGGAATAAAGGCGGGAGACCGTATCCTTACCGCTAACGGGGAAGCTCTTTTCGGAAAGGAATTAAAGAGCGAGGAGATCGTTGGGAAACTTAAGGGGAAGGCCGGAACACCGGTTACCTTAGGGATCTACAGGAAGGAAACCGCAGAAAACCTTGAGGTTAAGGTTAAAAGAGCCAATGTTCCTATCAAAAGTGTTGATGCTCATTATATGCTGACCGATGACCTGGGATATATAAAAGTAAACCGCTTTGCTGAATCTACATACAGGGAGTTCAAATCGGCCCTTATGAAACTTAAAGCACAGGGGGCGAAAAAATTGGCTCTGGACCTGAGGGATAACCCGGGAGGTTACCTGGGGATTGCAGAGCAGATGGCCGACGAGTTCCTGGAAGACGATAAACTGATCCTCTTTACGAAGAACAAGAAAGGAACCATCGAAAGGAGCTTTGCTACTAAAAAAGGCGATTTTGAAAAGGGCCATGTCTATGTATTGATCAATGAACGCTCGGCTTCTGCCAGTGAGATCGTTGCCGGTGCCCTTCAGGATAATGATAAAGGTACGATCGTGGGACGCAGGTCTTTTGGAAAAGGCCTGGTGCAAAGAGAAATGCCGTTGCCGGATGGTTCGGCGGTGCGTCTTACCATCTCAAGATATTATACCCCGACGGGGAGATCCATTCAGCGTTCCTATGAAAACGGGGTGGAAGACTATTACAAAGATTACTACAAAAGATATAAAAACGGAGAGTTGAGGTCTGCAGACAGTATTGAAGTGGCAGATTCCCTTAAATTCAGAACCCCGGGAGGAAAGATCGTTTACGGTGGCGGAGGGATCATTCCCGATGTGTTTGTTCCCCTCACCAAGAGCAGGGAAGAAGAACAACTGAATATTGTTCTGGAGTCCGGATTTATGTCCTATTTTATTTTTGAATACCTCGATAAGAACCGAAACCGTTTCTTTGCCTATAACCAGGAGCAATTTATTGATGAAGTAGAGCTGGATGACAGGCTTGTGGAAGATTTTATCGAATATGCCACTGCCAGAAGAGTGGTCATGAATTTCGGGAAATACGGAGAGATCCTTAAGAAATACATGAAAGCCACCATTGCAGAGCAGCTTTACGGTTCGAATGCCTACGAACAGATCCTTGATGACGACGATGAGATGATCAGAAAAGTCATTGAGATCAGTACTGAGAATGAAGAAGAGACCGTCGAAGCTTCGGAATAGCTTTTCCCTTTACAATTGATAGATCTTGTTTACCGTATTCCAGTTCCTGGTGGTAGCCCTTGTTTTTAATTTCTTTTCTATAAAAGTATTCGAATAGTTAAGCTTTTTAGCCAGCTTGTTGCATAACACATACACTTCCTGTTTCCCTACCACAAAGCGTTCATCCTCATTGCTGAAAGCCTGCAGTTCGGCTTTTGCTTCCCCGGATGGTGCCTCCTTTAAAAAAGATACATAAAGCCTTTCGTGTTCTCCGAAAGTATGCTCCTTAAAAGGGTTTCTTTCTATAACTTCTGCATAAGAGCTGTGCTCTATGGCCATGGTAGGAACCTCATAGCCAAACTCTTTTAAAAGAATAGATTCTATATGCCCGGCAGTACGGTTTTCATTGCTTTCTTCAGATTCGAAAACAATATTCCCGCTCTGGATATAGGTCTTTACAGATTTAAATCCGTGTTGCTCCAGGATCTCCCTTAAAAGTGCCATTTTAATGAGCTTATGCCCGCTTACATTAATGCCTCTTAAGAGTACGATCCATTTAGTCATGATACTGATTAAGCCCGGTTCCCTTCTTTTACCTTCTTCTCTATCTTCTTGGAGACTGTAAAGATAAGAAGGAGTAAAATGGCACATAATGAAGCCACGATCCCGATCACGGCAACCATGCTGTCTCCTTCAAAAAGTGCATTAAAATCCAGACGGGTAACATTATATCCTATCAGGCAAACAGCCAGAACGATCAATATGACAGTTAAAATTCTCATTTGTAAAATCATTAAAATAATTGAGAAACATTTTCAGTAAACAGCTTTACTGCTATTGCCAGCAAAATTACGCCAAAAATTTTACGGATCACTCCGATTCCCGATTTTCCGAGGAATTTTTCAATCCGTTTAGACATCTTAAGGACTATATACACAAACAGGATGTTGATGACGATCCCGACAATAATATTTTCAACGTGATATTCCGCTCTCAGCGAAAGGAGAGAGGTAAGTGTTCCTGCTCCTGCTATCAGGGGAAATGCCAGCGGAACGATAGATGCTGTTTCCGGCGCATCGTCTTTATACAATCGTATTCCGAGGATCATTTCTATGGCGAGGAAAAAAATGATGATGGCCCCGGCTACGGCAAATGAATTTACATTAATGCCTATTAGATTCAGGATCTCTTCTCCCACAAATAAAAAAGCAACCATAATAACGGCAGCAACGATCGAAGCCTTTTCAGATTGAATATGCCCTACCTTAGATCGCAGGCCAATAATAATAGGAATGCTTCCGATTATATCGATCACGGCAAAGAGAACCATTGCCGAAGCGCTTATTTCTTTGATGTCTAATTGCATAGTTATCAGTTTTTTATTTCCGCGCAAAATTATGAATTCCCCAATCAATTTTAACAGAAAAACCGCTGAAAATTTCATTTGCTGCCGACCCTTGATTTTTACCAAATAAAAGTATCTTTGCCCCATGTTTCAACTGGGAAAGACCATAATATCAGAAGAGATCCTCGAAAACGACTTTGTATGCAATTTAACAGCCTGCAAAGGGGCCTGCTGTGTGGATGGTGAAGCCGGAGCTCCGCTTGATGAGGAAGAAGTAAAGATACTGGAGGAGATCTACCCTAAAGTAAAGCCCTTTTTAAGAAAAGAAGGGGTCGCTGCTATAGAAGAACAGGGGACTCATGTAAAAGGTTGGGACGGCGAATGGGAAACCCCTCTGGTAAACGGGAGCGAATGTGCTTATGTGATCTTCGACGAAAAGAAAACAGCCCTTTGCGGAATTGAAGAAGCCTATAATCAGGGAGAAGTGGAATGGAAAAAACCTGTTTCCTGTCATTTGTACCCGGTAAGGGTAAAGCAATATTCCGAATTTGCTGCGGTTAACTACCATAAATGGAATATCTGCGATGATGCCTGTAGCCTGGGAAAAGAACTGGGAGTGCCGGTTTACAAATTTGTAAAACAGGCCCTGATCCGGAAATTCGGCGCCGACTGGTATGCCGAACTGGAAGAAGTAGCAGAAAAAATTAAGAAATAACCTTCAGTTGTTTTAGCCTCTCTTACAACTTCAAAAATAGACTGCCGTTTTGTTGCTTGCTTAACAATTTCTTAACAGCCCAGTAACCATGGCTATGGAGTACAGATTTCAACAACCCATGTTAAAAACTTTATTATTTTAACACTACTTCACCCTTTCAATTTCACCAACAATTTTCAATCTTTGTTAGTCCCAAGTCACCCCAAATAGAAATTCGTTAATTCCTTAAAAACTAAAAAGATGTCCGCAGCAGTAGAACCGATTTTACAAGAAAATAAAGATCGATTTGTCATTTTCCCTATCCAGCACCACGATTTATGGGAGTGGTATAAAAAAATGGAGGCTTGTTTTTGGACGGCTGAGGAAATTGACCTACATCAGGACCTGAGCGATTGGAATAATAAACTGAATGATGATGAGCGTTATTTCATCAAACATATCCTGGCGTTTTTTGCTGCATCAGACGGGATAGTAAACGAGAACTTAGCCGAGAATTTTGTAAATGAAGTTCAGTATTCGGAAGCCAAATTCTTTTATGGTTTCCAGATCATGATGGAAAATATTCACTCGGAGACCTACTCTCTTCTTATCGATACCTATGTTAAGGATGAGGTAGAAAAGGATAAGCTTTTTAAAGCTATCGAGGTTTTTCCGGCCATTATGAAGAAAGCGCAATGGGCATTAAAATGGATTGAATCTCCGAGTTTCGCGGAAAGACTGATTGCTTTTGCAGCGGTTGAAGGGATCTTCTTCTCAGGAGCTTTTTGCTCTATTTTCTGGTTGAAGAAAAGAGGATTGATGCCGGGATTGACCTTCTCCAATGAGTTGATCTCCCGTGATGAAGGTATGCACTGCGACTTTGCCGTTCACCTTCACAACAAACACCTGGTAAATAAGGTGCCAAAAGAAAGAATTAAAGAGATCATAGTTGATGCATTGAATATAGAAAGAGAATTCGTTACCGAATCTCTGCCGGTAAGTCTTATCGGAATGAATGCTAAACTAATGACGCAATATCTGGAGTTTGTAACAGACCGACTCCTTGTTGAGCTGGGTTGCGAAAAAGAGTATAACGCAACCAATCCTTTTGATTTTATGGATATGATCTCCCTTCAGGGGAAAACCAACTTCTTTGAGAAGCGGGTGTCCGAATATCAGAAGGCGGGTGTATTAAACAACGATACCGGAGCTGATAAGATAAGCTTTGATGAAGACTTTTAGGGTCTTCTCTGCAGGAAGCAACTAACCAAACTACCTGTTAAATTCTTAGGATTGATATTTATTGATTCCGGTTGAGAATGGTTTATTCTGATCGGACTGTGGAATGTCTTATAACAGGTTTTTCGACTTAAGAGATAAAATTAGGGTTTAAATTAAAATATAATTAGGCATGTTCGTAGTTAAAAGAGATGGAAAAAAAGAGCCGATGATGTTCGATAAGATCACATCGCGGGTTAGAAAATTGTGTTATGGGTTAAACGACCTGGTAGATCCTGTAAAGGTAGCCATGAGGGTTATTGAAGGATTGTACGATGGGGTCACCACTTCGGAGCTGGATAATCTGGCTGCCGAGATAGCCGCCACAATGACGACCACCCATCCGGATTACGCACGTCTCGCAGCAAGGATATCGGTATCCAACCTGCATAAGAATACCAAGAAGTCGTTCTCAGAGACCATGACCGATCTGTATAACTACGTAAATCCGAGAACCAATAAAAAAGCACCATTGCTTTCGGATGAAGTTTATAAAGTGATCATGGATAATGCCGAGACCCTGGACTCCACGATCATTTACAATCGCGATTTCGGTTATGATTACTTCGGATTTAAAACGCTGGAGCGATCGTACCTTCTCAAGATCAACGGAATGATAGCAGAGCGTCCGCAACACATGCTGATGAGGGTTTCCGTGGGAATTCACCTGGATGATATAGACAGTGTGATAGAGACCTACGAGTTGATGTCCAAGAAGTACTTCACTCACGCGACGCCTACGCTTTTTAACTCCGGAACGCCAAAACCGCAAATGTCGTCTTGCTTTCTTCTAACCATGAAGGATGACAGTATAGACGGAATATACGATACGCTAAAACAGACAGCCAAGATCTCTCAGTCTGCGGGAGGGATAGGATTGTCTATTCACAATATACGTGCTACAGGATCTTACATAGGTGGTACGAACGGAACTTCTAACGGGATCGTGCCAATGCTACGGGTGTTTAACGATACGGCACGTTATGTAGATCAGGGAGGTGGAAAAAGAAAAGGGAGTTTTGCCATCTATGTAGAACCGTGGCATGCAGATATTTTTGATTTCCTCGACCTGAAGAAAAACCACGGTAAGGAAGAGATGCGTGCGCGTGACCTCTTTTACGCAATGTGGATGCCCGATCTGTTTATGAAGAGGGTACAGGAAGACGGAACATGGACGCTGATGTGTCCTAACGAATGCCCGGGACTTTTTGATAGCTATGGCGATGAGTTTGAAAAAATGTACGAAGGATACGAAAAGGCCGGAAAAGGAAGAAAGACTATCAAGGCGAGAGAGCTTTGGGAGAAGATCCTGGAATCGCAAATTGAAACAGGAACTCCTTATATGCTTTACAAGGATGCGGCCAACAGGAAATCCAACCAGAAGAACCTGGGAACTATCCGTTCATCCAACCTTTGTACAGAAATACTTGAATATACGTCTCCGGATGAGGTAGCTGTTTGTAACCTGGCATCCATAGCACTTCCGATGTTTGTTAAGAACGGGGAGTTTGATCATAAAGAACTTTTCAAGGTAACTAAAAGGGTAACCAAAAACCTTAACAGGGTAATCGACAGGAATTACTATCCGGTGATAGAGGCTCAAAACTCGAACTTCCGTCACAGACCGGTAGGTTTGGGAGTTCAGGGACTTGCTGATACCTTTATCATGCTAAGAATGCCTTTTACAAGTGATGAAGCTAAAAAACTAAACCAGGAAATATTCGAGACCCTTTACTTTGCGGCAGTAACAGCTTCTATGGAAGAAGCCAAGAAAGACGGGCCTTATGAAACTTATAAAGGATCGCCGATCTCTGAAGGTGAGTTCCAGCACAATATGTGGGGAATTAAAGATGATGAATTGAGCGGTCGCTGGGACTGGGGTAAATTGAGAAAGGATGTTAAGAAGCACGGAGTGAGAAACTCTCTTTTAGTGGCACCAATGCCAACCGCTTCTACCTCTCAGATCCTTGGAAATAACGAATGTTTTGAGCCTTATACTTCTAATATTTACACCAGAAGGGTACTATCCGGTGAGTTTATCGTAGTAAATAAACATTTATTGGAAGATTTGGTTAACTTAGGACTGTGGAATGAAGATCTGAAGCAAGAGCTGATGCGGGCAAACGGTTCTATACAGCATATAGACGGTATCCCTCAGGATATAAAAGATCTGTACAAGACCGTATGGGAATTGAGTATGAAGGATATTATAGATATGTCACGTCACAGAGGGTATTTTATAGATCAGTCGCAGTCGCTCAACCTGTTTATGGAGGGTGCAACCTTCGCTAAACTGACTTCTATGCATTTTTATGCCTGGAAAAGTGGATTAAAGACAGGAATGTATTACCTTAGGACCAAATCTGCGGTAGATGCGATTAAATTTACCCTGGATAATACGAAAAAATCAGAACCGGTAGCAAGTACGGCAAGCGTGGCACAACCTGCCATGAATAAGCCCTCTCAGGTTCCGGTAGAACCTCTGACGCCCCAGGAGTTGAAAGAAATGCTGGCAAAATCCCGCGAAAGCGAGGATGACGATTGTCTTATGTGTGGTTCTTAATTATTAATCTGTTTGAACTTAACCGGAAAAGGGAGGTGTAATAGCTTCCCTTTTCATTTTTAACATAAATAACTTTGGAAAGATATGATGCATTGGGAACAGCTTTTGTCCTTAAAAAGATTTGGAGATACTCATAAACGTCTCAGAAAAGAACAGGATGAAACACGATTGGGTTTTGAAGTAGATTATGATCGTGTTATTTTCTCTTCTGCTTTCCGAAGTTTACAGGATAAGACCCAGGTTATTCCCCTTTCCAAAACAGACTTTGTCCATACCCGGCTTACGCATAGCCTGGAGGTATCTGTTGTCGGCCGTAGCCTCGGAAGACTGGCAGGAAAACAGGTTCTGGAAAAGCATCCTTATTTAAAGGAAATACACGGTTATCATTTTAATGATTTCGGCGCGGTGGTTGCCGCAGCAGCCCTGGCACATGACATAGGTAACCCGCCTTTTGGCCATAGCGGGGAAAAAGCTATCGGAGAGTATTTTAAGAACGGGAATGGAAGCCGTTTTAAAGATATTCTGAGCGAGAAGGAATATCAGGACCTTGTGGATTTTGAAGGGAATGCTAACGGTCTGAAGATCCTTACCGAAAGCAGGAAGGGAATAGAAGGAGGTTTGAGATTGAGTTATGCTACGCTCGGAGCATTTATGAAATACCCTAAAGAATCCCTTCCTAAAAAACCAACTTCACATATTGCAGATAAGAAATTCGGCTTCTTCCAGTCGGAAAAGGCCTTTGTAAACGACATAGCTTCCGATCTCGGATTGATACAGACCAGAAAAGGAAAAGATATCTCTTATTGCAGGCATCCGCTTACCTATCTCGTAGAAGCCGCAGATGATATTTGTTATACGATCATCGATTTTGAAGACGGCATCAACCTCGGCCTGATCGATGAATCCTATGCCCTGGAATATCTTATCAAACTGGTAAAAGATAAGATCAACACTAAAAAATACCATTCCCTTACCACTACCGAAGATCGCCTGAGTTACCTGAGGGCTCTTTCCGTAAGTACCTTAATAGGCGAAGCCACCAGGGTTTTTATGGAAAATGAAGAGAGTATCCTTAAAGGGGAATTCAATACTTCACTATTGGAGCGATCGGAATATACGGCTCAGATAAACGATATTATAAAACTGAGTGTGGAAAAGATCTACAGATCGCAGGAAGTGGTGGAAAAAGAGATCTCCGGTTACGCTATTATTGCCAAGCTGCTGGATGTTTTTGTTCAGGGGGCGCTCCGAAGATTAAACGGCCAGGAAACCAATTACGACAAACTGGTACTGCACCTGATACCTCAGAAATTCCTTCAGACCGATACATCGCCTTATCATACAATTCTCAATATCTGTTGTTTTATTGCCAGCCTTACTGATGGAAGGGTTACCCAGCTCATTAAGAAGATAAATTGTTAACGGTAAATCAGTTAAAAGTTAAATAACCTGATTAATTTTGACTATTCCTTAATAAAACATACTTTAGACAACCTTTTTCACAAAATTTTAACAATTTTGGGGGTAGGGTTTTTGCCGATATAAGGATTATATAGAAATAGACTTTAACTAACATAACTTTTAATTGAGAATTGATGAAGAAAAAATTACTTCTACTTATTCCCGTAATAATATGTGGATTGGCCCTCGCATATTTTATTACGGAGAAGAATGTTGAAACATTTTCGGAGACTGAAGTCGAATTGAGTTCGGCCGAACTTCGTGAAAAACACAGAGAATTCCTGAAAAACAGTCCGTATAAGGATTCCAGGTACTTAAGTAAAAAAGATCGTAAGGCCAAAGGCTTACCACCTAACGCTTACTTCGAACAATTATGGGATCGTACCATAGATCCTAACTTAGGATACCCCGACCACAGAGGGGCACTTGCAATCCAGCACCAGCTTATTGAAGAAGCCAAACTTGTCAGACAGGGAGTGCCTGGTGACAGTCCGGGAAATGCCTGGGTAGAAAGAGGTCCTAATAACTTTGGAGGAAGAACCAGAGCTATTATGTTCGACCCTAATGATGCAAACAACCAAAGAGTGTTTGCAGGGGGTGTAAGTGGAGGTCTCTGGGTAAACGAAGATATTACAGATGAAGATTCCAGCTGGACTTTGATAGATGGCGTACCGGAAAATATTGCGGTGAGTCAGATTATCTTCGATCCTAATGATACTAACACTTTTTATGCTTCTTCCGGAGAATCCTATGTTAACGGAGCGGTTATCGGAAACGGAGTATATCGTTCTACGGACGGAGGTGCTAACTGGGAAATGGTTTTCGGAGGACCTAACGGAACGCTTACTCCTTCGGGAAGTAATATATTCGTAGGAGGGATCTTCTATATTAATGATATTATCGCCAGAAACGTAGGTGGTTCAACAGAACTCTACATGACGGCAGCCAGTAATTCTGCAGACAGACTTATCGGAGGAACTTCAACGCCATTGGCGTTTTTAAGTGTTTTTGAAAGAGGACTATACAGATCTACAGATGGCGGAGATACATGGAGTCTGATTACAATAACTTCAAGCAGTGGTGGTTCTATTAACCCGAATGACCTGGAACTCGATATAAACAATAATATCTGGCTTGCTACAACCAGAGATGTTACAGGTGATCCGGGAGGAGATATCTTCAGATCTTCAGACGGAACAACCTTTACGCTTATCAATACCATTCCTAATGCAAGAAGAACGGAGATTGAAGTATCCCAACAGGATGCCAACGTATTATATGCAGCAGTAAATGTAAATGGTGAAGCAGATGTATTCCTTACTACGGATGCCTTTGCCAGCTTCACCCAGCTTAATGAACCGGCTGATGTTGATGACGGTATTCCAAGTACGGATTACGCCAGAGGACAGGCTTTTTATGACCTTCCTATTGAGGTAGACCCGAATGATGATAGTATTCTTTATATCGGAGGTATTGACCTGTTCAGAGGTACGGTAGATAAAGTTACACCTTCAGTGGCATGGCAACAGATCTCTGTATGGAACCTCTTTTTCCAGGGTAGCCTGGATGTTTCCCTGGTTCACGCAGATCAGCATGCTATTGTTTTCAGACCCGGAAATTCCAATCAGGCGGTTTTCGGAACTGATGGAGGTATCTATTATAACGGTGATCTTGCTACCAGTGGTCAGGCACCGAACACTAATTTCGGAGTAAGAAATAACAATTATAATGTTACTCAGTTCTACTTCGGAAGTATTAATGAAGAAAGCGCTAATAACCTTGCGGGGGGAACACAGGATAACGGAACACCGTTTAACTTCACACCTACAGGTGGTGCGGATCCGTTTTTCGATATTACTACCGGAGACGGGGCCTTTGCCCAGTTCGATCCTGAAGGAGAATATTATATAGGCTCTACTCAGTTTATCAATTACAGATATTTTGAATTACCTATTGTTACCAATGCCTTTTCTACTCCTCGTGGAGCGCCGATCGGTGTTTTCGGGCAGATAGAATCTACAAATTATACCATTGTCAGAACACCTCAGGAAGGAAACTTTATAAATGAGGCCGAACTAGATGGTAATCTGGATATCCTGTATATCAATGCTTCTAATAATGCGTCGACACGTATCGGACGATATTCCAATATTAAAAATGGAGCAGGAAGTATTGAAGAGGAATTCTTAACAGATGTGGATATAGCAGGGAAAACCATCTCTTCTTTTAAAGTATCACCTTTTGTTACCGATGCCACCAGGTTATTGGTAGGAACAGAAGACGGAACTTTATTCAGTATAGAAAATGCTGATGGAGAATCTCCTGAGTGGACCGATATTTCCGGACCAGATTTTGTTGGTTCTATCTCGGATATAGAATTCGGAGCTAATAATATTACAATTTTTGCTACTGCTTCCAACTATGGAGTGCAAAGCGTATGGTATTCGGAAGATAACGGAGAAACCTGGTTACCTAAAGAAGGAAACCTGCCGAATATTCCTGTATTCAGTATCCTTCAGAACCCTTTAAACCCTAATGAAGCCATTGTTGGGACTCAATTCGGGGTTTGGAGAACTACTAATTTTTCAAATGCAAGCCCAACCTGGGAGCAGTCCTTTAACGGAATGCGTAATGTTGCGGTTGTAGACCTTGATCTGAGAACGTCAGATAATGCGGTTTTAGCAGCTACTCATGGTAGAGGATTATTTACAGGATCATTTACGCAGGACCCGAATGGGGATAACGACTCAGATGGAGTATTGAACGGAGTGGATAACTGTCCGAATACGCCGAATGCAGACCAGGCCGATGCTGATAACAACGGAATTGGAGATGCATGTCAGGATACAGACAATGACGGAGTATTGGATATCGATGATAACTGTCCGATGAATTTCAACCCTGATCAGGCCGATGCCGATAATGACGGTGTTGGAGACGCTTGTCAGGATGGTGATGGTGACGGAGTGCCGGATGTTGATGATAACTGCCCCGACACCCCGAATGCCGATCAGGCAGATTCTAATGGTAACGGAATAGGTGATGTGTGTGATACAAGTTTTGCCGCACCGGATAACCTTAGAGTAGAAACTATCTCTGAAACCTGCCCGGGTGAGGAAAATGGAGTGATCAATGTAACTGCACAGGAAGCTTCATTTAATTATACTGCTGTATTAACCGGTAACGGATTGAATTTAAATCAGAGCTTTACTTCCAATACAAGTTTCCAGGATGTACCTGTAGGAGCTTATGTGGTATGTATTAGTGTGGAAGGACAGACTTTTGAGCAGTGTTTTGAAGTGAATATAGATGAAGCGGCTCCGCTGGATATAGATTTCGGTCAGCAATCCGTAGCATTCGGAACCTATTCATTAAGTGTAAATACCGGTACAGGACCATTTGATATAAGATTTAACGGAGAATTGATCCTCACAACCAATGAGCGTGCCTTTGAAGTAGACCTTCAAGGTTCCGGAGTACTGGAAGTAAGTTCATCTCGTCTGTGTGAGGGAGTAGTTTCACTTTCTATAGATGGAGCAGGAGTAGATTCTGTGGTGGCAAGCCCGAATCCTGTAATAAATAATTTAACCATTACAATGCCATCTGTTGTTGGTGGCCAGCAAACAGTTCCGGTAAGGGTATTTAACATTTCCGGTCAGCAGGTATATCAGCAACGATTGAATGTTAGCGGTAACAGATTAAATGTACCGTTCGGCAATCTTCCGGGAGGAATTTATTTTGTGAGACTAGATATTGAAAATCCGATAGTATTAAAAATTGTTAAGTAATGAAAAAGAATATAAAGAAACATATAGTATTAATGGTCTTAGGATTGGTGAGTTTTGCATGTGGCGGTGGAAGTGACGGACCGCCACCAAACGAACCGCCTACAACCGCACAATTAATATTCCCGTCTCCCGACCTTTTGTGTATTGATAATAATATCACTTTCGATTGGTCTGATGCGACAGATCCTGAAGGGCAGACGGTACGCTATGAAATCGTGATCGCGCGCGACAGAAACCTGACTCAGATAGAGGAAAGAAGATCGGTTAATCAAAGTCAGGTGACCATTACCCTGGAAAGAGCAGTGGCTTTTTACTGGAGTGTTACTACTTTGGATAGCGAAGGTGCTTCAAGTACACCAACTCCTACTCAGGCTTTCTATACAGAAGGTGATGGTGTGGCAAATTACGCTCCTTTTACAGCGGCATTGGTAAGTCCGGCCGATGAAGGTAGTGTGGATGCCGGTACAGTTTCCCTGACGTGGATGGGAGGAGATACGGATACTGAAGACACTTTAACTTATGAGTTGTTTTTCGGAACAGAAGTAGATCCGCCATCATTCCAGACAGGTATTACTGCCGAGACTTTTGATGTTACGGTAACATCAGGAATGACCTATTACTGGAGAATCGATACCACAGATGATTCAGGGGCCAAAAGTATAGGCCAGATATGGGAGTTCACAGTAAATTAATACCAGATTTTTAATCATATATATTTCGATGAAAATTGCAGTTACTCGATCGTCAGGTCAGTAGCTGCAATTTTTTTTGAATACTTTCCGCATCTATTCCGGCAATCGTATGCAACTGGGATACACTTCCCTGCTCAATAAACATATCGGGAACCCCCATGATCTCAATTTGTGCACTGTATTTATGAGTAGCGGCAAATTCCAGCACTGCACTTCCGAGTCCGCCTTTTACACTGCCGTCTTCTACGGTTATTATTTTACCGAATCGGCTAAAAATATCATGAAGTAACTCCGTGTCTATAGGTTTTAGAAAACGCATATCGAAATGCGCAACTTTATCAGCAGCAGCGAAGCTTTCCAGAGCTTCCGAAACGTTTTTTGCGACGCTCCCTATACTGATAACTGCAATCTCCGTCCCTTCTTTAAGCTGATACCCTTTTCCGATCTCAACTTTTTCCATGGGTTTTTTCCAGTCTAGGGTGATCCCTCTTCCCCTGGGATATCTGATGGCAATAGGATGCGATAATCCTTGTTGTGCGGTAAACATAATATTCCTTAGCTCGGGTTCATTTCTCGGAGCACAGATAATAAGGTTGGGAATACAATTCAGGTATGCCAGGTCGAAAACCCCGTGATGGGTAGCTCCGTCCTCACCTACAAGGCCGGCACGGTCCAGGCAAAAAATAACAGGCAGTTTCTGAAGGGCCACATCATGGATTACCTGGTCATAGGCTCTCTGTAAAAAGGTAGAATACACATTGCAGAAAGGTACCAGTCCCTGACTGGCCATTCCGGCAGCCAACGTTACGGCATGTTGTTCCGCAATCCCCACATCGAAAGCCCTGTCCGGGATCTTTTCCATCATAAACTTTAAGGAGCTTCCGGTAGGCATAGCCGGGGTAATACCCACGATCTTTTCATTCTGCTCTGCCAGCTCCACAATGGTATGCCCAAACACATCCTGGTATTTGGGAGGGAGGTTCTCACTGTTTTTGGGAAGAAGCTCTCCGGTATGCTTGTCAAATTTTCCGGGAGCGTGATATTTTACCTGATTCTCCTCAGCTTTCTTCAAACCTTTTCCCTTGGTGGTAACCAGATGCAGGAACTTAGGCCCTTTAATGCTTTTAAGCCGTTCTAATTCGTTTATAACGGCAGAAAGGTCATGACCGTCAATAGGGCCTGAATAATCGAAATTAAGCGCTCTGATGATGTTATTTTTGGCCAGACGCTTATCCGTTTTAACGTTGGTCAGGTATTCTTTTAAAGCTCCGACACTCGGATCTATCCCTATGGCATTATCATTAAGGATGATCAGCAGATTGGCGTCGGTTACTCCGGCGTGATTCAACCCTTCAAAAGCCATTCCACTGGCTATGGAGGCATCTCCTATAACTGCTATATGATGCTTTTCAGTATTTCCTTTTATGTTGGAGGCGATGGCCATTCCCAAAGCAGCCGAAATAGAGGTGGAGGAATGCCCTACCCCAAAAGTATCGTATACGCTTTCGGAACGTTTCGGGAAACCGCTAATCCCGTTGAGTTGCCTGTTAGTGTGAAAGATATCTTTTCGTTCGGTAAGTATCTTGTGTCCGTATGCCTGATGCCCTACATCCCACACCAGAAGGTCCTCGGGAGTATTAAAAACATAATGCAAAGCAATGGTCAGTTCCACAACGCCCAGACTGGCGCCGAGATGCCCCTCCTTAACCGAGACAATATCGATAATAAACTCCCTTAGTTCCCTGGCAAGTTGAGGTAACTGATCTGCCTTTAGTTTACGGAGATCTGCGGGAATATTGATATGTGGTAATAAAGGTGCTGACATCTGAAAATGAAATTACAAAACTACGATTTTTAAAAGCTTTCAAATATACAGATCACAAAGCTTGACAGATATGTTAAAAGCTGATTTTGATAGAATGATCAGGAGAGTCAAATGTAATTCGCGACACTTTTTCTGTCATTCACGACATTTTTTAGGATAAAGGCTTAATAAACAGATAGTTTAGCCGGACCAAATAAAACTATATACTATGAAAACTTATTTAAGATTTTTTGCCCTTTTAATGATCTCCGTTTGTTTTGTTTCCTGCCTGTCCGACGACAGCCTTGACAACGAAGCCCTGGAATCGGTTTTACCCGAAGACCTTATTGGCTATAGGATTGTCTTTCACCATACCAATGTCATATTTCAGCCTTCGGGTGTGAATGTAGCTTCGGTAACCACTTATGAGTTTGTTAATAGTACAACAGTACTCGGAAGCGGGGAGGTACAACTTCCTACCCAGGACTGGCAGTTTATCAATGAAAGTACCGGTGGGACTTTTGATGCCGCTACCCTTATCCTCAATTACGGGAGTTTGGGAAATGAACGATATGAGATACAGTTCGACGGGGAGGAGTCTCTCCTGCAGGAGCGTCAGACCTTCCAGTATTTCGGGACCTTATCCAACAATCCTACCGTAAGGACCGAGGGGCATTTCGAAATTCAGAAGATCAATTAAACCAGAGGATTTTAAATTCTTCAGCCTGAGGTTCCGCTCAACCCGCTAAAGGTAGCGGAACCTCATTTTAGGAAAGTTAAACTTAAAAACAATCTTATGTATCTTAAAGTAAGAGTTTTTCTTTGTACCCTGGCGATAGGGTGCGTAACTCAAATAACAGCACAGAATTTCTGGACCTATTCTCCGGTTCTGGACCCGAAAACAGACGATAACCTTATTGCTCTGAAAGAAGGAGAGGACCCGCAGATCGTACTTTATAACAATGTTGCAGAACTCAGTCAGAAGCAGCAGGACTTAAAGGATAAAGGCTACGTGGTGATAGGGAGTTACCTGGGGCATCCGTCTTTTAAAAAATCAAAAAACAAAAAAAGGGCGGTGAATGCTGCAAAAAAGGCAGGGGCTACCCTAATACTGGCCTATGATTTTACCCTCCCCGATTTTTACGTTCTGCAAAAATCCCCGCTATCTGTAAACAAGCAGAATTCTAATCCGGTTGAGAATACGATGAGCTCCCTCCCCCCGGGAGACTCTCCGCCAAGACTGGGTGTCTTATTGCGCGACCTGACCATAGAGGAACGTACCGAAATAGAGCGGAACAAAGGAGCGTTTATTCTGGATGTGCTGGATGGGTCCCTTGCTTTTGATGCTAATATTATCCCCGGAGATATTCTGATAAAAATTAACGGATTACAACCGAAGAATACTGCGGAGGCCGTTCAGTTTATTAAATCTGTAGGGAAAGGAGAAGACATCAAGCTTACGCTGATCCGCAAAGGGGAGCTTAGAGAGATTACGGTTACTTTTTAAACCGGATATCCGGATCGTTCAGGGCAGTTCCCGGTAAATAATATCTGAAAACGGGTCTAAGGGAAATTTCCAATGGTTTTGAGGTTTACCGGGCTGACCTGCATCTGAACCGATCTGATAAAAAATAGTATTTTTATTGATAGCTAATTAATAACCAATGCGAAAACTTTTCAGAACCAACTACATCAAATGGGTACTTTTCTTCTTTTTACCGTTAAATTGTTTAAGCCAGACCGGAGAGGTGGATTCACTAAAACGGGAATTAAGCAACAGCAATACCGACCTTGAAAAGATACAATTACAATTAAAGATTGCCGAGCTTTTAAACTCCTATCACAACAAAGAGGCTTATGATTATGCACAGGCAGCATATGAGCTTTCGGTTAAAAATGATCTTCCCGAACAAAAACACTATGCACTTATAGAACTTGCAGGGTATGAGGAGAGCTTCGGAAATGTAGAAGATGCAAAAGCAAAGTATTTAGAGGTAATTGCCTATGCGGAAAGCAAGGATACAAAAAAACTCCTTTTCACTGCATATCTGGAGTATGCCATTTTTAATTCCTTTAAGAACCAGGATGAGACCTCCATCGACTACTTTTTAAAATCCCTGGAAATTGCTGCGACCCCAAACGAAAAATTTAAAGCACTTAACGGGATCACCAATCTGTATATGTCCAGAAGGACATTTGATAAATCCTGTGAATATGCAGCACAGGCCTACGAAATTGCTCTGGAGCTGAAAGACCTGGGAAAACAGACGAATATACTTTCCATATTGGGAAGGTGTACTATGTTCCAGAGAGATTATAAGGGAGCTGAAGAATACCTGAAAAAGACCATTTCCTTAAGCCAGAAATCCGATATGAAGAAGATAAGGGGGTATTCCTATCTCGACCTGGGTCAGATATATTGGAATGTGAAAAGAGATACCCTTCAGGCAATTTCATATTTTGAAAAAGGTTATGAAATTGCCGGAAGTCTTGGAGATGTGCGCTTAAGGCAGGGAGCTGAAATGATATTGGGGAATGCCTATCTCAAAAACAAAAGAGAAAAGGAAGGCCTGGCATTATTGGAATCTTCTTTTTTTGAAGCAGAAAGGAAAAAAGAATACGATTATGCCATTCAGCCGGCACAGAGAATTGCAGCTTACTATGAGAAAATAGAAAGTTCGGACTCAGCCCTCGTATGGCATAAAAGACTTGGCTTGATAAAAGACACTCTTAATGCGATAAAAAAACAAAAGGAGTTTAAGGAAATTGAAACGAAGTTTGAAGTTTCCGAGAAGGAGAAGAAAATAGATGACCTCGAATCCGAAAAGACCACCCTTCAGGGATACCTTCAAAAAGGCTTGCCTGTTCTGATCGGCCTCCTGCTTCTTTCTTTTGTGTTGTTTTACCTCTTCCGGAAAAACAGAAAGAAAACGCATCGACTTGAAAACCTTCAAAAAGAGACTGTTCAGCAAATAGAAGAGCTGAAGAATATAGTTACTAAAGACCATATCCTTCTTAAAGACAAGACCAAGATCTATATTGAGGATCTGATCCATATTAAATCGGATGATCATTACCTGAATATCTTTACCAGCGACGGTAAAAATCACTTTGTCCGCGGAAAACTGAGCCAGATCAGTGAGGAGTTACCTCCTAATTTTATCAGGTGCCACCGCTCTTATATCGTAAACAGAAATTTTATCAAGCAGATAAATGCAGAATCCCTTGTACTGATCAACAAGATAATTATTCCACTTTCTCGCTCCTATAAGGACAAATTCCGCTAAATTTGAAGCAGGATTTGCTAATGCGTTTTTATGGAGAATATTTTTGATGACAGCTATTTTATGAAGAAGGCCATCCAGGAAGCGGAGGTTGCTTATGAGAAAGGGGAGATCCCGGTGGGAGCAGTGATCGTTATAGATAACCGGATCATTGCCCGATCGCATAATTTAACCGAGATGCTGAATGATGTGACCGCCCATGCAGAAATGCAGGCCATAACTTCTGCGGCCAATTTTCTGGGAGGAAAATATCTTAAAGACTGCACCCTGTATGTTACCCTGGAGCCCTGCCAGATGTGTGCCGGAGCCCTTTACTGGAGTCAGATATCAAAAATTGTCTATGCAGCTAAAGATCATCAGAGAGGATATGAGGTAATGGGTACCAAGTTGCATCCGAAGACCGAAGTGATTAACGGAATAATGGAAAAAGAGGCCGCTACGCTCTTAAAACGTTTTTTTATTGAAAAAAGGAACCTGAACTAAAGGCATAAAAAAAAGCGCAACATCCGTTACGCTTTTAATCAATCAAAATAAAATAATATCACTTAGTTGATTACCTGCACTGAAGCAGCAACCATACCTTTTCTTCCTTCTTCTTCAACGTATTCTACTTTGTCACCATCTTTAAGCTCAACACCGTTTAGTCCTGTTACGTGAACAAAAATGTCTTTGCCTGTTTCGTCATTAGTAATGAATCCGTAACCTTTTGATTCATTAAAAAATTTAACTGTACCTGTCATTAATAAAAAAATAAATAATTAATATAATGCGGTAAAGGTAAGTTTTAAATAAATGCCAAAGGTTAATTAATTGTTTTTTGTTGCAAAAATTATTGATTTTCAGGTTTTTTCCCCTTTTTTTCCTTCATTTTGTCAATATTCTCTTTAGTCAACATGTAATCTTTCATTTTTTTTCCCTTTGACTGATGATAAATAAAGATCGGCATTAGTATAAAAGCAGTTGCAATAATGGCAAGACCAACTATCCGGTCACCGGTGAGGTGATCTCCGGTGCTTTTAATATAGAATCCTGCCCCGAGAGCGATCAGGATCAGAATAAAGAGGATTTGGATGATTCGTTTCAAATTTTGTCAATTTCAATTATCTGGTAAAATTAATAAGCTTTCTTCTATAAGCCGTCAATAATTTGGATTTTGAGACAAAACCGGCATATTTCCCTCTTTTGATTACGGGTAAATTCCACGCGCCGCTGTCCTGAAACTTTTTCATGACGCGTTTCATATTGTCTTCTTCATAGATAATATACTCGGGAGCGCCATGCATAAGGTCTTCAACCCGGGTGGTCTCATACAGTTCTACCTTAAACATGATCCCCCTGATATCATCCAGCAAAATGATCCCTTCCAGCTCATTATTCCTGTTTACCACGGGGAAAAGGTTTCTGGAAGATTTGGCGACTCCCTGGTGAAGCATTTCACCCAGGGTCATCTCCGGGCTTACCTGAACAAAATTGTTTTCAATAACCCCGTCCAGTTTCATAAGGGTAAGTACGGTCTCATCCTTGTCGTGCGTGATCAGTTCTCCTGCCTCTGCCAGTTTACGGGTATAAATAGTATAATCTAAAGTGTTCTTGGTGATCAGGAAAGAAATGGCACTGGTCAGCATAAGCGGGATAAACAACTCATAGCCACCGGTAATCTCGGCAATCAGGAAGATGGCGGTCAGAGGGGCATGCAATACCCCGGCAATGAGCCCTGCCATACCTATCAGTGTAAAATTGGTTTCCGAAACCTGGAAACCGAAACCTATATTGTTAATGATCTTGGCCACTACATTTCCCAATGCACTCCCCATAACCAGGGTGGGGATAAAGATCCCTCCCGAACCTCCTGCGGCAAAGGTAGCGGTCATGGCAATGGCCTTAAAAATAGTAATCCCCGCAAGCAGCGCAATCACCACCCAGATATTACTTATCATATCATCAAAAGGAGTGGTTCCGAGAGCGCCCATATGATTCCCTTCCAGTAAATTATTGATAAAACCAAAACCTTCTCCGTACAGGGGCGGAATAAAATAAAGCATCCCGCCTATAGAAAGACCTCCGATCAGCAATTTATACAAAGGGCGTTTCAGGCGATCGAAAAGACGGGTGATATAAAAATACATCTTTGTAAAGTAAATGGAGGCAAAAGCCGTACCCACTCCGAGCAGGAGATAGAATAGAGTATCCCTTATCTCGAACTTCTCACTTACGCTGAAATTAAAAAGAACTTCATCCCCCAAAAAGAAGTAAGAAGTAATAACAGCCGATACCGATGCGAGTAAAAGCGGGATCAGAGAAGCAAAGGTCAGATCCAGACTGAATACCTCTACCGCAAAAATAATAGCGGCTATGGGCGATTTAAAAATAGAGGATATGGCTGCGGCCGAGGCACAGCCTATAAGCAGTATCCTGGTTTTACTGTCGAGATGAAATAAACGGCTCAGATTGGAACTGATTGCCGAACCCGATGCAACTGCCGGCCCCAGCAAACCTACGGATCCTCCGAAACCTACGGTAATAGGCGCCGTAATTAAAGGAGAATATATTTTTTTGGTTGAAAGTATTCCCGCCTTTTTGGACAGGGAATACAATATACTTGGAATAGCGTGTTCTACATTTTTTTTGGTGATAAAGCGTGCTATAAAATAAACGCATAGTAGTCCGATAAGCGGGAGAATAAAATAGAGTTGATTCTCCGAAAAGATAAGTCCCATGTCCAGGAAGGACTGAATGGCAAATGTAATATTCTTAAGGGTTACCGAAACCAGACCCGCTAGCAGACCCACTACAATACTCAGAATATAGATAAAGTTCTTGGTAGAGATGTGTTTGTATCTCCAGATAAGAAATCTTGTGAGCCTGGATCTTTTTGTATTGGGCATACTTAAAGCGATTAAAAAATCCTGCACGAAGCAGGATTCAAAATTAAGATAAAAAGTGTTTTTATCGTATGAAAATCAGGACTAGTTTTCTTCCTGTTCAATTTCAAAAGTCTCCAGGTCCTTATCAAACAGATAAAGTCCGCCCTTATCGTTTCCGATGATATTGAGTTTGTCGAGAATGGTTCTTGCAAGCGTTTCTTCTTCAAGTTGCTCCGCAACATACCACTGCATAAAGTTATGAACCGTGTAATTCTTTAATTCAAGACATTGAAAAACGATCTCATTAACATGATTGGTTACTTTCTGTTCACTTTCCAGGAAAGTGGAGAATAGATGATCCACAGAATCAAATTTATCCGGAATATTATCCAGTACCGGAATAATGGCTTTTCCTCCGCGTTCGTTAACGAACTTGATGAGTTTTACCATATGCATCCTTTCTTCTTCTGCCTGTTTGTAGAAGAAAGCAGCTATTCCGTTAAAGCCGTTTTCCTCTGCCCATGACGCCATAGACAGGTATTGCATAGAGGCGGTACCTTCCAGTTTTATCTGGTTATTTAGTAAAGTTTCGATTTCTTTTTGCATTGTCTGTTCCTTTTTATCCAAAATTACAAAAAGGATGCCTTTGACTAAAGGCATCCTTTTAATTTATAAAGAGAATAAATAAATCTGTTTTAGTTTTTCAGCGCGATGTTGAGCTCGTTAAGCTGCTCGTTATCAATATCTGCAGGCGCATCTATCATTACATCCCTTCCCGAATTGTTTTTAGGGAACGCTATAAAGTCTCTGATGGTTTCCTGACCTCCCAGAATAGCCACCAGTCTGTCGAGTCCGAAAGCGATCCCTCCGTGAGGTGGTGCTCCATACTGGAAAGCATCCATCAGAAAGCCAAATTGTGCTTTGGCCTCTTCCGGGCTAAAACCGAGATAATCAAACATAAGTGCCTGTGTTTGCTTATCGTGTATCCTGATAGAGCCTCCGCCTATTTCATTTCCGTTTAGGACCAGGTCATATGCATTGGCCTTGACATCTCCGGGCTGCGTAGCAAGCAATTCTATCTGTCCCGGTTTGGGCGATGTGAAAGGGTGGTGCATGGCATGATATCTTTCGGTTTCTTCATCCCATTCCAGCAAAGGAAAATCTACTACCCATAAAGGAGCAAACTCATCGGCTTTTCTCAGTCCCTGACGCTCTGCAAGCTCCATTCGAAGCGCACTTAGCTGAGCTCTTACCTTATTCGTAGGGCCCGAAAGCACACATATAAGATCTCCTGCATTCGCACCGGTAACTTTGGCCCAGCTGGCAAGATCTTCCTGGTCGTAGAATTTATCTACTGAAGATTTATAGGTACCGTCTTCATTGCATTTTACATAAACCATTCCCATAGCACCAACCTGTGGGCGTTTTACCCAATCTATAAGCTTGTCGATCTCCTTACGGGTGTAGGAAGCAGCTCCCGGAACTGCTATACCGACAACCAGTTCGGCTTCGTTGAAAATTTTAAAATCCTTATTCCTGGCTACATCGTTAAGTTCTCCGAATTCCATTCCGAAGCGGATATCGGGTTTGTCATTCCCGTATTTCTTCATAGCTTCATCATAAGTGATCCTTGGAAATTCGCCAACCTCAACACCGTTGATCTCTTTTAGTAAATGACGTGTCAGACCTTCAAAGACATTTAGAACATCTTCCTGCTCAACAAAAGCCATTTCACAATCTATTTGGGTGAATTCCGGCTGCCTGTCGGCGCGCAGATCCTCATCCCTGAAACATTTTACGATCTGAAAGTATTTATCCATACCGCCAACCATCAAAAGTTGCTTGAATGTCTGAGGCGACTGCGGAAGCGCATAGAACTGCCCTTCGTTCATTCTGCTGGGCACAATAAAATCCCTGGCTCCTTCCGGAGTCGATTTAATAAGATAGGGAGTTTCCACTTCTATAAATGACTGATCGGAAAGGTATTTCCTGACCTCCATGGTAACCTTGTGCCTGAAGATCAGATTGTCTTTTACAGGATTCCTGCGGATGTCGAGATAACGGTATTTCATACGGAGGTCTTCCCCACCATCTGTTTCATCTTCAATAGTAAAGGGAGGTGTCTGGGCTTCGTTCAGTATCTGAAGCTCTGAAACCAGAACCTCAATATCTCCTGTTGCCATATTCTTGGTTTTGGATTCCCGTTCTATAACGGTACCCTTTACCTGTATAACAAATTCCCTTCCGAGTTTTTTGGAAGCTTCCAGTAATTCCTTTGGGGTCCTTTCCTCATCGAAAAGCAATTGGGTTATACCATATCGGTCCCTGATGACCACCCAGTTTAGTATTCCTCTGTCCTTAATTCGCTGTACCCATCCGGAAAGTGTAACTTCCTTATTTACATCGGATACTCTTAACTCACCGCAGTTATGACTTCTGTACATTCTTGATCTGTGTTTGAAGCTGCAAAGTTAATAAGTTAAATCAGGAAGTAATATAATGAAGTGAAGTAATTTTTGTAGTCTTTTATTTAAGCCTAAGATCAAAAATTAACTGTTATAATTATCAACTTCTCACTAAAAAACTTAAATTAGTGACGATTTTCGTTAAAATATCATAAAAACTTAAGGAAAAGCTAATCGATTTATTAATTAAAAAACAACCAGATTATGAAACAAAGTTATTTCAAAAAGGCAATCTATGTCTTTTTTTTGTTCCTGTCTGTAGGTGTTTTTGCTCAGCAACAGGTGAGTGGTACTGTCGTAGAGGCAGATACATCCACACCCCTGCTCGGAGTAAATGTACTTGAGAAAGGAACAACGAATGGAACAGTGACCGATTTCGACGGTAAATTTCAGCTTAATGTATCGTCCCTTCCGGCAACACTGGTTTTTTCCAGTCTAGGTTATGAAACTCAGGAAGTAACGGTTACTTCCTCAACACCTATTTCGGTATCGATGGCCTCTGCCGCTACCGGACTTGATGAGGTGGTAGTTACAGGTCTTGGAACTTCCATTAAGAGAAGGAATTTGGCAAATGCGGTATCCACTGTTTCCGCGGAAGAATTGGTAGGGACCACCACACAACCAACGTTAGATGGTGCTCTCTATGGTAAGCTTACCGGGGTAAACATTACTTCTTCATCCGGTGCTCCGGGTGGTGGATTTGCATTAAGACTGAGAGGTATTTCATCTATTAACGGAAATAACCAGCCTCTGTTTATTGTAGATGGTGTTTATATCAATAACGCAGAGATCCCCTCTGGTTTGAGATTTGCATCAGGAGCTAACAGAGGAAATGAAGAAAACTCTTCAAACAGGATAGCCGACCTTGACCCTAACGACATTGAAAATATTGAGGTCCTTAAGGGAGCCTCTGCTGCTGCTATCTACGGAACAAGGGCGAATGCCGGGGTAGTGATCATCACCACCAAAAGAGGTAGGGCAGGAAAGACCGATATCCGGTTTAGCCAGGATACAGGTTTCAACACCATCATTCAAAAATTGGGATTAAGACCCTGGACGGCGGAAAGTGTTGAAACAGCTTTTGGAGCTGCTGAGCGGCTACTTTTTGAAAATGCAATTGCAAACGGAGGTCTTATAGATTATGAAGATGAGATCTACGGAGAGGAAGGATTTATTACGGAAACCAGGTTAAGTGCCAGCGGAGGAAGTGATAAAACCAAATTCTATGTGGGAGGTTCTTACAGAGACGAAGAAGGTATTATTGAGAATACCGGCTTCGAAAGATTTTCTTTAAGAGCAAATATCGATCACAAGATCTCCGATGTATTCAGTTTCTCTACCTCTACTAATTATACCAGAAGTAGTTCCAGCAGGAGCTTTACCGGAAACGAGAATGAGGGAGGACTGAGTTACGGATATACATTGGCATTTACACGTCCCTGGATCAATCTTTTTCCGGACGCCAGCGGAAATTATCCGGATAACCCCAATTATCCCGGAAACCCGATTTTTGTTCGGGACCTTGCAAGGAATGAGGACAAGAACAACAGGATCATTCAAGGCCTTAAGGTTACCACCAATTTATTGAATACAGATAGAGATAGATTGAGATTGGTTTTTAATGGAGGACTGGACTTCCTGGCTAATGAGACTTTTGTATATGTTCCGGAAACCCATCAGGCACAAAGAGGAAATCAGAATGGTTTTATAGGAGTTGGAAAGAACAATTTTACCAATTACAATTACCAGGCAATTGCCATCTGGAACCGTGATGCTTTGGATGGAGATCTTGCATTCACTACCCAGGGAGGTATTACATATCTGGAACAACAGGCAGATATAGTGTTCAATCAGGCTACACAACTTATCCCGGGCCAGACCAATTTGGGGCAATCATCGGCACAAGCCATCACCCAGACCAGGTCTACGGTAAGGGAATTTGGATATTTCGGTCAGGTAGAAGCAAATTATAAGGACCGTATTATTGCAACTTTAGGGTACAGGTTAGATAAATCTACACTGAATGGAGACCCCAACAGGTTGTATGGTTTTCCAAAAGCTTCATTAGCACTGAATTTAGCTAGTTTTGATTTTTGGAATGTTTCTTACCTGGATCTGTTTAAGCTAAGAGCCGCATATGGGGAAACCGGATCGTCTGGTGCATTCGGATCAACATTCACCAGTTTGGATGCTGTTTCCATAGGTGGTAACGGAGGATCAACTATCGCTGCATTACGTGGTGATTCCGATATTGAGCCTGAAACTTCTGCAGAGTTCGAGGTTGGTTTTGATACGAGGATCGCAAACAGGGTAAGCCTGGAATTTACCTTCTATAACAGAAGGGTTAAGGATCTGATCTTGAGTCGTACGCTACCCACTTCATCAGGATTTAGCACAGAAACGACCAATCTTGCAGACTTAAGGAATAATGGTGTGGAGGTTGCTGTACGTCTGGATGTATTTAACCGGGAGAACTTTTACTGGAATACCGGAGTTAATTTCTGGTTGAACAGATCTGAAGTAACCAGACTGGATGTGCCCGCTTTCCCTCAGCCTGGAGCCGGATTCGGATTAGGTTTGGGAACATTCTTTATACAGGAAGGTCAGCCGGTAACTCAATTAGCAGGAAATGTGAATGGAGTTCCGACCCAATTAGGAGATGTTGAACCCGATTTTCAAGTATCATTCAACAACCAAATCACACTTTTTAAGAACTGGGACGTGTCCTTTTTGCTACATTGGAAAGAAGGAGGAAATAACCTGAACCTATCTAGGTTCTTAACAGATTTGGGGAGAACATCACCGGATTTGGAAACTCCCGAAGGAGAAGCCAGAAGAACATCACCGGCAACGGCAAGTCGTTTTATTGAACCTGCAGGATACCTTAGATTAAGAGAAGCAGCCGTGTATTACAGGATCCCTAAATCGGGATTAGGGTGGTTCGGAAAACATATAGAAGGAGCTAGAATTGGAATTTCTGCAAGGAATTTATTTACTATCACCGATTACAGCAGTTATGACCCTGAAACATCGGTGAATGGAGGAGCAGGATTATCTAGTGGAATTGAGGTTACACCATTTCCTAGTTCTAAGCAATTTTATTTTCACTTAAATGTTAATTTTTAATATCTGGAAAATCATGAAATTAATATACAGAAATATAAAAATGGTGTACGTAATAGCGGTAATGGCCCTGATAACCACCGCATCCTGCACCTTTGATGATCAAATAGACCCGAACCGACCTAGTTTGGAAGGGGTCCTGAACAATGCATCCGTTGATCAACTGAATAATCTGGTTGTAGGAGTAGAGGCCGCTATGAGAAACGGGCTCGGAATCCAGACTACCGGAAGCGGAACGCTGGGCAGAGAACTCTATCTTTTTGATGCGGATCCCAGAAATACGGGAGATCTGCTCGGAAAGAACGGAATTAATCTGGATAACAATTCCTTTTATTCCACAGCGCCTTTTGCAGGTAGATACCGCTCTATTAAGAATGCAAATATTTTAATAGAATCCGCAAATAATACTGAGGCTATAGATGCTCAGCAAAGAGCCGGATATGTAGGATATGCCAGAACCATCATCGCACATGAATTGATCGATGTCCTTAAATCCTATGGAAGGGCCAGAATAGATGTGACCGATCCGGATAATTTAGGACCGTTCCTGGACCTTGGACCGGCTTTAGCTGCGATCATTACACTTCTGAATGATGCGCAAAGCGACTTAAACGCCGCAGGGACAGAATTTGCTTTTAACCTGAGCAGTGGTTTTGATGGCTTTAATACACCTCAAACCTTTTTAGAGTTTAACAGGGCGGTACTGGCAACAGCAGCCTTATATGCAGAAGACTTTCCTGCAACCCTGGCGGCCCTCGGAGATTCATTTTTCGATATGGGAGGTGATCTGACAGTAGGACCAAAGCATTCTTTCAGTCTTAACAGTGGAGATGTAACCAATCCGGTATTTAAGATCCCGGATAATAACGGAGATCAGATCATTGTACACGATAGCTGGGTTACGGATGCCGAAGCGGGAGACACAAGAGTGACCACTAAAACAAGTGTTAGAACCAATCCTACCAGTCAGGATGATTTGAACGGGACCAATGAAACGGCCCTTTACGCATCGAATATTAGTCCGATAGATATTATCAGGAATGAAGAATTGATTCTTATCTATGCGGAGGCTAATATCAGATCGAATCAGCTGACAGAAGGAGTGGATGCTCTAAATGTGATCCGTAATGCCGCAGGTTTGGCAGACTATGCAGGAGCTGTTACCCAGCAGGCGTTAATCGATGAAATGTTAAATCAAAGACGCTATTCCTTATGGGCGGAAAATCACAGGATGTTCGATCTTAGAAGGTACAATTTATCTAATACCTTACCTATAGACAGGCCCGGAGATCAGATATTCAATGTACTTCCAACTCCACTTACCGAAAATGAATAAGTAAGTAGAGATTTAAAAAGTCAAAAACTCCTGCATTTGCAGGAGTTTTTTATTGGGTTAATGTTTTGATAAACAGTTTTTTACTTCTTCAATGTTAATTTAATGTTACCTAAACATTGACAAATAGTTAATAAATCTCTATATTTGTTATACATGCGAGAATAATAATATTTAAAATATATACTATGAAGAACCTGATTTTAATTTTTGCTATGCTGTTTACGGCTACGTTGATGGCCCAGAATGATAAACCTCTCCTGGAAAAAGAAGGTGATATGGTAAAAGCTACCTATTACCATGATAATGGAGAAATTGCCCAAATCGGATTTTATAAAGATGGGAAAGTTCACGGAAAGTGGAAAGCTTATAATCTGAGCGGAAAGAAGATTGCCATGGGGCAATACGAGAATGGAAAGAAAATCGGAAAATGGTTTTTCTGGACAGAAGACGGGACGTTAAACGAAGTAGATTATAATGACAGCAGGATAGTAAACGTTACAAAATGGAAAAATTCAAATCCGGTTGTAATAAATAAATAAGACTCCAGATTACATGATATAAAAAATCCCGGGAACTTCCCGGGATTTTTGTTTTTATGCTTGTGTTGCTTTTAAGCAACTACTTCCACTTCTTTTTGAACGATTACAGGAGCGGCGGTATTTCTGCTTCCTCTGATCCTTAGCTTTAGCTTGTGAACCAGGAAGAAGAGTACCGGCACTACTACCAGGGTAAGGAAGGTGGCTATGATAAGCCCGTATATTACGGTCCATGCCAATGGCCCCCAGAAGATCACATTATCCCCTCCAAAATAGATATTCGCATTGAAATTAGTAAAGAGCGAGAAGAAATCTATATTGAAACCTACGGCAAGCGGTATTAGCCCGAGAACTGTTGTGATCGCGGTCAATAATACCGGACGTAAACGGGCTTTACCTCCTCTAATAATGATCTTACGTACTTCTTCTGCATCCAGCAACTGATCGTCAGGCACACCTAATTCCACCATTTTCCTGTCTATCAGCAACTGGGTATAATCCAGTAACACCACTCCGTTGTTTACTACAATTCCCGCCAGGGAAATGATCCCCATCATGGTCATCATGATCACAAAGGGAGCTCCGGTTAGAAGGATTCCCCCGAAAACACCTATAAAACTCAGGAAGATGGCTATCATAATAATAGTAGGCTTGGAAATAGAGCTGAACTGGAAGACCAGGATAAGCATGATCAGACCCAGACCTGAGAAGAAAGCTCCCATCAGGAATTGCATCTGCTTATTTTGCTCTTCTATCTGCCCGGTAAAATCTATTTCAACACCCCTCGGAAGGTTGTGGTAATTTTGCATCTCCGCCTGGATCTGGGTTACGATGGCACCTGCATCTGTAAAACCGGGTTCCAGTCCCGAATAAAGGGTTACCACTCTTTTAGTATCTCTGTGCTTAATGGCACTGAAAGAAGAGGTATTCTTTTGAGAGGCTACCGCAGAAACCGGGATCTCCTTAAGTTGTCCCTGATTGTTCCTGAAAATAATATTCTGGTTAAACAGGGCACTGGTATTATATCTCAGATCCTGGTTAAAACGCACATAGATATCATAATCTTCCCCGTCTTTCTTATAAATTCCTGCTTTTTCACCAAAGAGAGAACGTCTTAGCTGAGTTCCTACCTGTCCGGCAGATACTCCCAGCTCTCCTGCTTTCTCCCTGTCTACCGCTACCTGCATCGCCGGCTTTCCACGGTTTACATCTATCTTTAACTCTTCAATTCCGGCAATACTTTTGGAGTTGATAAAGTTTCTCATTTCTTCGGCAGTAGCAATAAGTTCTGCATAATCATTTCCTTCAATCTCTATATTGATAGGATATCCGGCCGGCGGACCTACGGCATCTTTTTCAACCGAAATGGCAACCCCCGGATAAATACCTTTCAGAGCCTCCTGTACCTTCTCTCTAAGAACCTCACTGTCTTTCCCCTGTCTGAACTTATATTCTCTCATAGTGGCAGTGATCTTACCTCTATGCGGCATTTCGGCATTAGACCCACCATCGGTCTGAGGGTTTCCTGCTCCTTCACCAACCTGGGAAACTGCAGACTCTACCAGGAAGTTATAATCTTCTCCTTCCTGTGCTTCCAGGTACTCCTGATCGTTAAGAACAGCAAATACCCTTTTTTCAATGTCTTTGGTAATGGCATTGGTCTTATCTATATCGGTTCCCTGAGGATATTCGATATACACAATGATCTGATTTGGCTTATTGTCCGGGAAGAACTCTACCTTGGTTCTTTGACTGGCCATTGAGGCCCCGAAAAGACCGAAAACTACAAAGAGAAGTAAAAAGGTTCCTCCGACAACGGCAAAAGAACGCCATCCTCTTAATGCATAACCGAGAAATTGTTTGTATTTGTTTTCCAGCCACGAAAGGATACGGGTCTGGAAAAAGGTAGCTGCACGCTTAAGTACGTAGCGGTACACCCAGAACATAAAAGCCGTAAAGATCATCAGCGATCCGAGACCTCTCACCGGTCCTCCGACAATAAGAATAAAAGTTCCGATACCTCCCAGAATAATACTCAAACGTATTAATTGCTTCCTGCTAAGTACCTTTTCTCCCGTTTCCATAAACTGCGATACCAGCATGGAGTTGATAAAGATGGCCACAAAAAGAGAGGATCCCAATACTACTGACAGGGTGATCGGGAAATAGATCATAAACTGCCCCATTACTCCCGGCCATAGACCCAGCGGAACGAAAGCTGCAACCGTAGTTGCCGTAGAAATGATGATCGGAAATGCGATCTCTCCGATCCCTTTCTTGGCTGCTTCTATCCTGCTCATTCCTTCTTCCTCCATTAAACGATATACGTTCTCAACAACCACGATCCCGTTATCTACCAGCATTCCAAGTCCCATGATCAGTGCAAAAAGGATCATGGTGTTCATGGTATAACCTAAAGCAGAAAGGATCATAAAAGACATAAACATAGACATCGGGATGGCAAATCCAACAAAAAGAGCATTTCTGAAGCCTAAGAAGAACATCAGAACTCCTACTACCAGGACGATCCCGAAAATAATATTGTTTACCAGGTCACTTACCTGGTTTAATGTTTTTGCAGATTGATCATTGGCAACGCTCACAGAAAGATCTGTCGGGAACACATTTTCCTGTGCATCCTCCACGATCTTGTTGATCTGCTCTGCGGCCTGGATCATATTTTTACCTACCCGCTTTTTTACATCCAGCATTACCACACTACTCCCGTGAAATTCCCGGGCATAGGTAGTTTTATCTTCTTCTTTAAAGGAGATCTTTGCAATATCTCTCAGGTATACGGCACCGTCATCAGATTTAACTACAAAATCATCTAACTGACTGGGCTTTTCGATCTCTCCTAAAATACGGATGGTCCTTCTTTGCCCGCTTGTGATGAGGTTTCCGGCAGAGATGGTAGCATTTCCGTTTCTGATGGTATTCAAAACATCATCAAAACTCACCTTGGCAGCCATCATCTTGTAAATATCAACCGCTACTTCCACCTCTTTTTCCTGAGCTCCGCGAATATCTACCTGCTTTATTTCCGGAAGGTCTTCAATTTCATCTTCCAGGTACTCTCCGTACTCTTTTAGCTTGTCTACCGGATAATCTCCGTAGATATTGATATTCAGGATAGGCGTCTCTTCCGAGATATTAAGGTCAAAGACATTAGGCTCTACCTTGGCTCCGTTAAAAGTGGGCCAGTCTTCATTGGCCTTTTCACTGTCTACTTCATCCTTAACCTTCTGCTTGGCCGCTTCTACGGTAATATCTTCATCGAACTCCACGGTAATAATGGAATAATCTTCCTGAGAGGTTGAAAGTACCTCTACCACATTACTCACGTTCTTCAGCCGGTCTTCAAGCGGATCGGTAATAAGACGCTCAATATCCTCTGAGGTATTCCCGGGATAGGGAGTACTGATATAGATCTTGGTTTCCTTGATCTCAGGGAAGTTCTCTCTCGGCATCCCGAAATAGGCAGAAAGACCAAGCACCAAAAAAATACCTATCATCACATAGATAGTGGTCTTGTTGTCTATCGCCCAGGATGAGAGCCTGAACTCCTTGTCGACATTTTTCTGCTTTTTACTCATTTTCTGGCTGTTTTTCTGATTCCTGATTCTTGATTTCAACTTTCTGTCCATCCTTTACACTTCGGGCTCCTTCTTCTATAACATCATCATTATTCAATATACCTGAAAGTACTTCCACATAATCTCCCTGGGTCTTTCCAGTAGTGATCAGCGAACGTTTGGCTTCCGCTACATGATTCCCGTTCTGTTCTCCGGTAATGTACACATACTGCCTTCCTTCGGCATTTTCCGAGATCACACTCTGAGGGATCAGGATGGCTTTTTCATTTGTGTAATCGTTTATCTTAAGGCGTGCCGTAAGATTGGGTTTGATATTTCCGCTTTTGTTGGGAACGGAGATCTCAATCTTAAAAGATCGGTTGTTAGGGTTGATATAATTCCCCGCCTGACGGATACTGGTCTTAACAGTTTCTCCCAGTACAGGGAAAAAGACCTGAACTTCTTTTCCTTTAACCACACTTGGCAGGTAACTTTCCGGGATCTCTGCCTGGATGTACATATCGTCCAGATTTACGATCCTGATCAGCTGAGACTGTCCGGGTGCCACTACCGAACCCTGCTCGGTAATAATATCATCTACAACTCCTGAGAAAGGAGCAGTAACCGAAGTTTTTGCCAACTGGCGTTTTAACTGATCTACTGCGTTCTTCTGAGATTCATAACTGGTCTTTGCCTGAAGATACTGGATCTCAGAACCTATTTTCTGATCCCATAAACGCTTCTGACGCTCATAGGTGGTCTTGGCCAGTTGCGCCTGTACCTCCAGTTGTGCTACCTGTTGGCTTAGCCCTCCGTCATCGATTTTTGCAAGGATCTGTCCTTTTCTTACCCTTTGACCTTCTTTAACGAATACCCTGGTGAGTATTCCTGCCATTTCAGGAAAGATAACGATGTTCTGTTTGGTCTCAACACTTCCCTGTAGCTCCAGGTAATGATGAAACACAGTGTCCTTGGCTTTAAAAGTAGTAACCAATGGAAGTTTCTGTACCGTATCCTTTTGGGCAATGGCTTCATTCAAAGCCTCTATTTTTGCTTCCAGGGCTTTTTGCTCTGCTTCGATCTCTTTCTTTTTGGATTTAAGAGTTTTAAGGTTTCCCTCGGCTATAACATCTTCTACAGATGTCTGGGAACCTCCACCTCCACAGGAGGCTAAAAGAGCGGTTGCGAATATGCTAATATATAATTTTCTCATTGCGTTGATTTGTTTGGTGTATGCTTATTTTCCTGATTTTACTAAAGTGTCTGAATTTAATATAGTTTCCAGTTCCGCTTTGTTGTTAATGACATCCAACATAGCCTGAAGGTATTCCTGCTGAGTGGTATACAACTGTGTCTGAGCCTGCCTCAGTTCAAAACTGGTAGCAATACCCTCCGAATACTTTACCTGGTTTTTGCGCTCGATACGCTCTGCCAGTTCCAGATTCTTTTTAGAGGTCAGATATTGCTCAATAGCGAACTGATAATTGCTTTTGGCATTAACCAGCTGTAATCTCAACCTTTGTTCCGTATCCTCCAGGTCGGTCTTGGCCTTTTCCAGTTCTATTTTTGCGCGTTGTGTTTTTGCAGATCGCTGAAGCGAACTGAAAACGGGAATATTTAAACTTACCCCTATAAGAGAGCTTCCGAAGTAACGCTGCCCGCTGTCCAGAAAAGTAAATTCATCGCTAAAACCCTGATAACCTCCGTTAACAAATGCATTTAGTGTTGGTAAAGCGCGGCTTTTTTCCAGCTTTAGTAACAATTCCTGCGAACGCTTGTTGTTATCGGCAATTTTATAATCTATATTACTTTCTAACGATAAGGGAGCACTGTTAAGGTTCTCATTGATATTCTGAATGGCAAGTGCCTCCAGTTTTTCGGTAAGGGTAACCTCGGCATCCAGTTCTATCCCCAGCGTAATATTGAATAATTTATAAGCCACATCTCTGAGTCGCTTTGTGTTATTCAGGTTACTGGTCACATTTGCCAGTGTTATTTGTAATTGTTCGAGATCTTCTTCTTCGGCAAGTCCGTTCTCAAAGATCTTTTGGGTCTCGTTTACGTTCTTCTGAAGCACTGCCTGGTTATTGGTGAGAATAGCAACACTTTCCTCGGCCAAAAGTACGTTTCCGTAGGCGTCGATTACCGATTTTCTGACTTCCAGATCTGTTTTTACTTTGGCATTCTTGGAGATCTCCAGGAACACCTTGGCAGATTGTAAGCCCACAAGGTAGGAACCGTCAAAAAGCAACTGCTCCAGCGTAGCGACAGCATTTACACTTTGCCTGGTCCCGAAGGTAAACTCTTCATCAATACCATCTCCGTTGGTATCGAACAGGGTTACCTGTTGTTTAAGGAAATTCTGGTAATCTATTTTAGCGCTAATCTGCGGGAGACCGGTTGCAGTGGTTTCCCATTTTTGTTTTTTAGCGGCATCGATATCCCGATCTGCATTAATTGCGGCCCGGTTGTTTTCAAGCGCATACGTGATGGCTTCATCAAGCGTAAAAGACAGCTTTTTTTCCTGAGCTTGTAGTACCCCTACAAAGCATAAGGCTATTAAAAGGAACTTTGGGTTCATTTATTTATGACGTATAGTTTAATAATTGGTTTTCTAACTCTGTTATACCTTTTTCGGTAGCAATGGCCCGGGTATGATATTCCAATGCAAGGACTTCAAACTCCGGACGGTTTTCGGTCTCGGCATTTTCATGAATACTGAAAACAATGGCAAAATAGAATTGTATACACAGGTCAATATCGATCTGTTCTCTGTAATACCCTTGCTCAATACCCCGGTTTATATTTTGTTTGACACATTCCGAAAAAGCACCCATTTCTTTGCACATAACACGCTCGTGTATTTTCGGATAGTATTTTTTTAATTGAAATATGGGAGACGAATCGGCATTCTTAAACATCTCCTTAAACATTTTTTTGATCTCAAAATTCTCACGGATAGGGTTGTAGCCCTGGTCGGTGATCATCTGGATCCCCATATGGCAGGCCTCATGCATCATAGAAGTGCTTTCTTCTACGAGAACCTCTTTGTTTTTAAAGTACTTATAAAGTGTTTTTTTAGACATAGCCATCTCATTGGCAATGTCATCCATGGTCACACTTTTAAAGCCGAGCTTTAAAAACATTTCTCCTGCCTTTTCTAAAATTTCCTCCTTCATTTAAGTGTGTAAATAATGTTTTTGGGGGACAAAAATACACAAGGAAACTTTAAAAACAATAAAAGTTTCCATCGTTTTACAATTTTTTAACACTTATTTTAGATTTAGGTTAAATTGAGATCGAATTATGGTATTTTAGCCGAAAAATAATTCTACTGCATGCATTCCATAAAAGAATATCAGGAGGCTTTTACCGAATATATGAGCATGAAGGTAAAAACCAGAGAGCCCCGAAACCTGTATGAACCTGTATCTTATATCCTTCAATTGGGAGGAAAAAGGCTAAGGCCGGTACTCACCCTGATGTCTGCCGAAATATTCGGGGCCGATTTCAGGAAAGCCCTGGATGCTGCTCTGGCGGTTGAGGTATTTCACAATTTTTCTCTGGTACATGACGATATTATGGATGACGCTCCCCTGAGAAGAGGAAAGGAAACCGTGCATGAGAAATGGGATATAAATACCGGGATCCTTTCGGGTGATGTTATGCTGATAATTGCCTATCGTTTTTTTGAAGGTTATGAACCGGAAACATTCAGAGAGCTGGCAAAATTGTTCAGTAAAACGGCTATCGAAGTTTGCGAAGGCCAGCAATACGATGTGGATTTTGAGACCCGGGACGATGTTACCATTAAGGAGTACCTTAAAATGATAGAATATAAAACAGCCGTCCTGGTCGGAGCCGCTATGAAAATGGGTGCCCTGGTGGCAGACGCGGAAACCAATGATGCACAGGCGATCTACGATTTTGGTTTGAACCTCGGACTGGCCTTCCAGTTACAGGACGATTATCTGGATGCCTTTGGGGATCCCAAAACCTTTGGGAAACAAGTAGGAGGGGATATCATTGAAAATAAGAAGACCTTCCTTTACCTGAAAGCTCTGGAAAAAGCCGACAGAGAAGAAGCAGAGCAATTAAAACACCTCTTTAGTATTCAGCCCAAGGAACCTGCAGATAAGATAGAGACCGCCAAGCAGATCTTCGAGAGTAGCGGAGCAGCTGCGCTTACCCGGCAGGAAATACAACACTATACGGAAAAGGCCTTTGGGGTTCTTGAGAATATGTGTGTGTCCGAAGACAAAAAACAAATGCTGATGGAATTCGGTAAAAAACTGATGAACAGATCGGTTTAAAAAAGTCTTCTGAAAAATGCTTTGATAAACTGCCAGTGGGTAATAGATAGCATTATTTTTATTTCCTCCTTAAAGTTGGTTTCCTCATCCAGGAATTTAAAGATCAGCTGAGGTTTGTTCTTTTTAAATAGCGTGGGAAAAATAAAAGCTCCCAGGTCATTTCTTCTGTTGAGCACATCCAGCAGAATAAGATCGTAATACCAGAACCTGTTCTTTTTGTTAAAACCGGAGAGGTCTTCATTCTTCTTCATATACTCTAGTAACCTCTTTACTTTTTTACCGGTATTCCGGAAGGTAAAGCCTGTACTGGCCTTTGTCCACCCTCCTGCGGTACCTATATTGATGAGGTTTTCTGAGTCGTGCTGATGAAATTTATAACTGGTCATCGGAATACTTCCTTCTTCTTTTTCCAGTATTTCATATGTCCCGGTTCCCATCTTGTTCAGATAGGCCTCAATGGCTTCTTCATATTCCTCCTTCGGAAGCAGCTCGGAAGAAAACAGTGTATATTCTACCAGGGCCTCGGTCTCCGAAAAAGGAAGGACATACATAAAGCGCGTATTGCCTTTCTGTGGCACCGTAAAATCCATAAAACCGGCCCGGTCAACTTTAAAGACCGGCTTTTCCGTCTTTACAAACCACCCGATAAAATGTTGTTGTATAAGCGGGAAACGTTCCTGCTCCAGCATTTTCTCCTTTTGCAGAAGACTGTTAAAAGCTTTGTCTGCTTCATAGGTCTTCGAAGCGGTGTTTACGGTTATCAGAGTGCCGTTGTCCTGATAACTCAATACTTCCTCCTTTACAAAAGTCAGGTTCTTATAAGTTCGAAGAACTCCCAGCATATAGTTGTAGAAATCTATACCCTTTATCATTTTGTACTGATAAGGATGTACCTGTGCAGTGATATTAAAATGCTCGTTTCCGACATAAATACTGTTCCAGATCTGATAAACTATATTGTCGAAATCGCCGTGGCCGACCTCCCAGTAAGACCAGGTGCGATCGTTTTTTTGTTTTTTGGATTTATCCAATAATAGGATGGACTTATCTTTAAAGAAGTCGTCCTGAACCATAAAATAAGCCAGCTGCAAACCTGCCAGCCCGGTTCCGAGGATAATATAATCGTAATGTTTTACGCCTTTCAAACCGAGGTCAATTTACTATAAAACTCTTAGAAAGACACAATATTACCCTATTTGTGTTTATGTCTTCTTTAAAAAAAGGTAAAGACAGAGAAGAACATTGTCATGGCGGTGAAAATATGAAAGGACAACATAAAGTGGTCATTTTTCAGAACTTTCTGGAAGATGAGGTGTACTACAAAAGATACTGCAAACCACCCGATATAGTTCTGAATAGGTGCAAACCCCTGCTCAAATCGCCAGTAGTCGAAACGGGAAGCCGAAACCTCGATCAGAAGGTCCAGAGAAGTGGTAAGTACAGCTCCCGAAATGGCTGCCAGTATATGATGATTACTGATCAGTTTACTGATAGAAGCCGTAGAATAGGTGAGAATAGCCCAGTACACTCCCATGATAAGAGGAACATTAAGTACTTTGAAGCCTAAATTTTCTCCATAAGAAAAGGGACCGAAGATCAGGCCGTAATTAACTCCCAGGTAGGAAACTGTCAATCCGATCAGGAAGGGAATGCTCAATGCAATAAGCGTTTGCTTTTTAAAATCGGTATGCCAAAGGATAAGGAAAAGGATACAAATAAGATTAAGAGGGGTCAGAGCTACAAGAACGCTTTCAAAACCCGCATAGATCCCTATAATGGCCAGGGCATTCAGCAGCCAGATAAGAGCAATAGAGACTTTTAATTTTTCCTTCAGAAGTAATTTCAGGATTTCCGGTTTACCCATAATCTGAATCTTTATTAACGGATAAGAAAAGGGTTTGACACTTGGAACATCCGGAGAGTTTGCTTCCGGCTTTCAGGAAAAGAATTCTCTATACACCTGATAATGATGAGTTTTGATTTCAAAGGTTAGGGGGTTTATTTAATCTTTAACAATTCTCAGGATTAAAGATACTCAATGTGATCTATTTATAATCAAAATTGGGCGGAACTGACCTTAATTAAAGGGATATTGATCCTTTTGCAAGGAAATTTCAAAGGTATTCCTGTTTAAATATCTTTTGAAATTACGTGAATGCCGTAATTTAATTATAGTAATTCCACAAAAATATTATCCGCAAATTTACGGGATACGGTTTCCGTTCTGTCGCTAAAGCTGATGCGAACAGACCTGTCGAATTCCACAACCTCCTCTACTTTGATCTCACTGCTCAAGGCAAGCCCGATCTCGGATACGTATTTTAAAAAGGCTACCGAACTGTCGTTCACAGCAACCAGCCTGCACCGTTCTCCGCCTTTTAAATGGGAGAGGGTAATTTTGGGTGTCAATTCGTAATTTCCTTTTTCATCCGGAATGATATCGCCATGCGGATCCTTTTGCGGGTAGTCCATAAAACGATCGAGTTCGTCAATAAGCTTGGCAGATCTTATGTGCTCCAGTTGTTCGGCTACTTCGTGTACTTCATCCCAGCTAAAATTCATGTATTTATACAGGAAAGTTTCCCATAACCGGTGCTTGCGAACCAGCCAAACGGCAATTTCCTTCCCTTCGGAAGTCAGTTCCAGCTTCCCGTACTTTTCACTGATCACAAGTTTTTTGCCTTTCAGTTTTTTGATCATATTGTTTGCAGAAGCCGGAGATACCTTCAGATATTCGGCCAGCTGGTTATTGCCCACTTTCGTTACTTCACTTTCTATAATTATCTGAAAGAGTGCTTTTAAGTAGTCTTCCTCGCTCTTTGTTAAATCATACGAATAAAACTTGTTAGTCATGCCTAACTTTTTTACATTTGCTCTCAAAGTTACACTAAAAAATTAAATGAAAAAGACAGTGAACAAATATATCTTGATCCTTACGGCAATCTTTGTTTTTGCATGTAAGAACGATGCTAAAAAGGACGAGAATGCTAAACTTAATGTGGTGACCACCACCACTATGCTTACCGATCTGATAGGAAATATCGGGGGAGATGCTATTGAAGTACAGGGGCTGATGGGTAGCGGGGTAGATCCCCACCTTTATAAAGCCAGTGAAGGAGATGTAAGCAAATTGTTCAATGCCGATGTGGTGTTTTACAACGGCCTTCACCTGGAAGGAAAACTGGTGGAGGTTTTCGAAAAGATGGAAGGAAGAAACGTTAAGACCGTGGCCCTGGCAGATGCTGTTGATGAGGCGAAGCTGATAGGGTCTGAATATTTTGCATCGAATTACGATCCGCATATCTGGTTTAATATCAGTTTCTGGAAAAAGATGACCGCTTTTGCTGTCGAAAAACTAAAGGAAGCCGATCCTAAGAACGCAACGCTATTTGAGGAGAACGGTAAAAAATACCTGGAATCCCTTAATGTTCTGGATACCGATATCAGGCAGATCATACAAGGCCTTCCTGCCGAAAAGCGTATTCTGGTTACTGCTCACGATGCCTTTAATTACTTCGGGCAGGATTTCGGTTTTGAAGTGGTGGGCCTTCAGGGGCTTTCAACGGCTACCGAAGCCGGAGTACAGGATGTTCAGGAACTGGCAAAGTTTATCATCGAAAAAAAGGTAAAAGCTATTTTTGTGGAGAGTTCGGTTCCGAAAAGGACCATCGAAGCCCTGCAGGCATCGATACGTTCTAAGGGACATGAAGTAACTATCGGAGGAATATTGTATTCCGATGCCCTGGGTAATAAAGGAACTGTAGAAGGCACTTATACCGGGATGTTTCGCTACAATGTGAATACCATTGTGGGTGCCCTGAAATAGAAAAGACATTTAAAATGAGTGAAAAAATAGCCATCTCCGTAGACGACCTTACCGTTGCTTATAATTACAAGCCGGTATTGTGGGATATTGACCTCAGTATTCCCGAAGGAGTACTTATGGCCATAGTAGGCCCCAACGGAGCAGGAAAATCAACGCTGATAAAATCTATTTTAGATATTATCAAACCCATAGCCGGAAGCGTGAAGATCTTCGGGAAACCCTATAAAAAACAACATGAGCATGTAGCTTATGTACCTCAAAAGGGGAGTGTGGACTGGGATTTCCCGACCACAGCTCTCGATGTGGTAATGATGGGAACCTACGGGAGCCTGGGATGGATAAAACGCCCCGGACAGAAACAGAAAAAAGCAGCCCTTGAAGCTTTGGAAAAGGTAGGGATGCTCGAATTCAAATCGAGGCAGATCAGTCAGTTGAGCGGGGGGCAGCAACAACGTATCTTCCTGGCAAGGGCACTGGTACAGAACTCCAGTATCTACCTGATGGATGAACCTTTTCAGGGAGTGGATGCCACTACGGAAAAGGCAATTATCAATATCCTGAAGGAACTGCGAAAAGCGGGAAAAACAGTAATCGTGGTACATCACGATCTGCAAACCGTTCCCGAGTATTTTGACTGGGTAACCTTTTTAAATGTAAAGAAGATTGCCACCGGTCCGGTAAAGGATATTTTTAACGACGATAACCTTACCAAGACCTATGGTATTAATTATAAAGTGAGTATACAACAGTGATTTAGTACTCCTTCGCTGAAGCTTCGGAGTATAGAGAGATATGTCACCCTGCCTGCCGGCAGGTAGGTTCGAGTATCTCGACTACGCTCGATACAGGCTCATCGAGAAGTCTAAATTTGAAAACTGGAATTTATATAAGCATATAAAATGTCTTTAGAAGAATATTTTTCTCTGGTCTTTAGCGACTACACCCTTAGAACCATTACCCTGGGAACAGCGGTACTGGGTGCTATTTGCGGAATGCTGGGGAGTTTTGCCGTTCTGAGAAAGCAAAGTCTTCTGGGAGATGCCATTTCTCATGCAGCATTACCCGGAATTGCCATAGCCTTCCTGATAAGCGGAGCCAAGAACAGTAATACCCTTCTTATCGGAGCCCTTATCAGCGGATTGATCGGTACCTTCTGGATACGGGGGATCGTTAAAAAAACACATCTGAAATCAGATACGGCCCTGGGACTTATCCTTTCCCTGTTTTTTGGTTTCGGGATGTTACTGCTAACCTTTATTCAGAAGATGCCCAATGCCAATCAGGCCGGGCTGGACAAATACCTTTTCGGGCAGGCAGCCACCCTGGTGGAGAGTGATGTATGGCTGATGTGTATTATTACCGGGATTAGCCTGATCGTACTACTCACCTTCTGGAAAGAATTCAAGATACTCCTTTTCGATATCGATTATACAAAGTCTTTAGGCTTTAATACGCGTTTTCTGGATATACTTATCACCTCTTTTATTGTTGTGGCCATCGTTATCGGGCTGCAAACCGTAGGTGTGGTATTAATGAGTGCCATGCTGCTGGCGCCTGCAGCTGCGGCGAGGCAATGGACCAACAGCCTTGGGACGATGATCTTTCTGGCCGCTATTTTCGGAGCGTTTTCCGGAGTACTCGGAACTGCAGTAAGTGCCAGCTCCAATAACTTGTCGACCGGACCGGTAATTGTCCTGATAGCGGCAGCTTTTGTGGTGTTATCCTTTATATTTTCACCCGGGAGAGGTTTGTTATTCAGGGAGATCCGTTACTGGAAGAACCGTAATGACCTGCAGCTTCACAAGACCCTGGCTTTTATGTTCAACATAGCCAAGAACCACGAAGATATTTCCCATCCGCATGCGGTAAAGATCCTGAATAACTTTCAGGGGTATACAAAGAGATCGTTGAAAAAACTGGAGAACAGAGAATATATAACCGTTAGCGGATCTATGTGGTCCCTCACTAAGAAAGGCTATAAGAAAGCCACTAATTTATATAACCAACAGGAAGAAACAGATGACTAGTGCTCAGATAGAAATACAGTTAATAGCAAGCCTGGTGGCTATAGCATGTGCTATTCCCGGGACTTTTCTGGTGCTGAGAAAAATGGCTATGATCAGCGATGCCATCAGTCATTCTATCCTTCCCGGAATTGTAGCAGGCTTCTTTCTGACCCATGATCTCAATTCGCCCTGGCTGATATTATTGGCGGCAGTTACTGGGATCATTACCGTTTTTCTGGTAGAGTTTATTCAGAAAACCGGCCTGGTCAAGGAAGATACGGCTATTGGCCTGGTGTTCCCGGCCCTTTTTAGTATAGGGGTGATCATGATCGCGAAGAATGCCAATGATGTACACCTGGATGTAGATGCCGTACTGTTGGGGGAACTGGCCTTTGCTCCTTTTGACCGACTGGAAGTAAATGGAACGGACCTCGGACCCAAATCACTTTGGGTGATAGGTTGTATCCTTCTCATCACCGTTGCTCTACTGATCACCTTTTTTAAAGAATTAAAACTAAGCACATTCGATAAAGGCCTGGCAGCCACATTGGGCTTTTCACCCGTTATCATGCATTACGGCCTGATGGCTACCGCTTCGGTAACTACGGTGGGTGCTTTTGATGCTGTAGGAGCTATTCTGGTAGTAGCCCTGATGATCGCACCTCCGGCCATGGCTTATCTGCTCACAACAGACCTTAAAAAAATGCTGATCCTCTCGGTAATTTTCGGAGTGATCGGGGCCATAGCAGGCTATTGGGTAGCACACTGGCTGGATGCCTCCATTGCAGGGTCTATGACTTCCGTATTGGGTGTTCTGTTTTTACTGGTATACCTCTTTGCACCCGGAAAAGGACTTATTTCGGTTCTTTACAGGCAAAAGCGGCAAAGGGTGGAAGTGCATTTGCTTACCTTCCTGCTTCACCTTCAGAATCACGAGGAAGAATCGGAACGGCATGTAAATCACCTGAATGAACACATCAACTGGCAGAAAGTGCGTTCCAAATCGGTATTGGACCTGGCGCTTAAAAATAATATGATCACCATTGAGGATGATATCATCTCCCTAACCAAAAAAGGAAAGAGCTTTACTTCGGAGGCGATAGATTATATCATTACCAACAAGAATGCGGCTATAGAGGAAATGAAAGACCGTTTCTTCCTGTTTAGAGGATAATAAACATGCAATGGCAACTCAACTCACATATAACATCCTTACTGTCGGAGGGATAGGCTGCCTGATATTTATGTTGTGGATCCTGTTTTTCTCCTATTCGGGGATGGCAAAAGCCGTGAGGGACCGGGAAGGGAATTTTACCGGCAAACTTAACTGGAAATCTGTTCTGGCCTTTAGCATTTTTATCGCCTTTCTGTTCGGGATCATGCATTTCGGAAATGTTCGATTGATAAACCACTTGGGGCAGGATCCGGGGCTCTGGACCCTGTGGCTCAACTCCTTCGGGATCTTTTTTACCGTGCATTTATTCGATCTTATTGTTCTGGATTACCTGATCATTGTAGTATGGCACCCTGCCTTTCTGAAACTACCGGATACCGACTATTATCGTAAACTAAGACCGCATCTTATCGGTTTTTTTAAAGGCATCCCCCTGGGTATTGCCTCCAGCTTTCTGACAGCTGTTGTATTCGGATTTTAAGAGAGAGTTTTAAGAAATACTTCCTTGCTTTCCTCCTTCATAATCAGTAAGTTTAGAACCCTTTTTAAAAGCCATTGTCATGTATAAAAAATATAGTTTTCTTCTTGCCTTTATGTCGATTATTTCCATCGCCCTGGCACAAACCGATAAACCCGCCTTTTCTTATCTGGATGTTTTTGAACTGGAATATGTTTCGGATCCTCAGATATCTCCCAACGGAAATCAGATCGTTTACAGAAGGATGGGTTTCGATATCCTTAAAGACAGAGCAGTCGGAAACCTGTGGATCGTCAATTCTGACGGAAGCAGGCATCAGAAACTCACCTCCAGGGAAGTGAACGAATCCTCGGCCCGATGGTCGCCTAGCGGAGATCGTATTGCCTTTGTAAGCAGTACGGATGAAGGTTCGGAGATCTATATTTATTGGGTGGGTAGCGGAAAACTGGCCCGTATATCCCAGTTGGAAAAATCGCCGTCATCTATAAGCTGGTCCCCGGACGGGAAGCAAATTGCATTTAGTATGAATATTGCAAAAGCTGCCCCTGTCCTGGTAAAACTGCCTAAAAAACCAAAAGGAGCCAAATGGGCGGGAAGTCCGCGTATAACAGACCGCCTCTATCATGAGGCCGATGGCAGAGGATATATTGCTCCCGGCTTTAACCATATTTTTGTGATCCCCGCGGATGGGGGAGCACCACGTCAGCTTACCAGCGGCGATTTTAACCACGGAGGAAGCCTGTCCTGGCATCCGAACGGACAAAAGATCTATTTCTCGGCCAACAGGAATGAAGATTATGAATACGACTTCAGGAATAGTGAGATCTATTCGGTAGATACACAGACCGGAGTGATAAATGCCCTGACAGACCGCAATGGTCCCGATACCAATCCCGTAGTATCACCGGATGGAAAATACATTGCCTATATCGGTTATGAAGATAAAGTACAGACCTATCAGTTACGCCAGTTACAGATCATGAATATCGACGGAAGTAACAAAAGACTACTGTCGGGAGAACTGGACCGAAGTGTTTCCGGGATCCGGTGGGATGCCAAAAGCAGCGGCCTTTATTTTAGTTATGACGATAAAGGGAACAGTAAAATTGCCCGTATAGACCTGAGAGGAAAAATAAACAAACTGGCCGATAATATGGGAGGAACCTCAATAGGCCGTCCTTATGCAGGAGGGTCGTTCACTACCTCCGGAGACGGAAGTATTGCCTACTGTTACTCAAGGCCTGAATACCCGGCAGAACTGGCCGTGCTGAGACCTAAAAGTAAAAACCCTCAACTTATTACCGATCTGAACAAAGCTCTTTTGGAGTACCGAACTCTTGGAAAAACAGAGGAGATATGGTATAAATCTACCTACGACGGACGCGATATTCAGGGATGGATCGTATATCCGCCTAACTATGACGCTAATAAAAAATATCCGATGATGGTAGAGAACCACGGAGGTCCGATCTTAAATTACGGCGACCGTTTTTCTGCCGAGATGCAGCTGTATGCCGCTGCAGGTTATATTGTTTTTTACCCGAACCCGAGGGGAAGTACCAGTTATGGAGAGGAATTCGGAAATCTCCTGTTCAACAACTATCCGGGCCAGGATTATAACGATGTGATGGATGGAGTGGATGCCCTCATCAAAAAAGGGATCGCACACGAAGATCAGTTGTATGTTACAGGTGGAAGCGCCGGAGGTATTATGACTGCCTGGATGATAGGGAAGAACAACCGCTTTGAAGCTGCTGTTGTTGCCAAACCGGTAATGAACTGGATCAGTAAGACCCTGGTAGCCGATAATTATTTTGGTTATGCCAATTCCCGTTATCCCGGACAACCCTGGGAGAATTTTGAGACCTACTGGAAGTTTTCGCCCCTTTCCCTGGTAGGAAATATAGAAACTCCCACTATGGTCATGGTAGGGATGAACGATCTGCGTACTCCGCCCAGCGAAGCGAAACAATTATATCATGCTTTGAAGCTTCGCAAGAAAGAAACCGTATTGGTCGAGATCCCGGAAGCTTCTCACGGAATTGCAGCCAGACCCAGCAACCTTATCTCAAAAATTGCTCATACCCTGGCCTGGTTTGAGAAATACAGGAAATAGGATGATCTAAAACCATAAAACAACGATGGGTTTATTTTCGATTTTCCGGCTAAAAAAGGATTAAAATGGCCGGAATGGAATTAAAAGCCATATTTACAAAAAATTAACACTAAGCGTTGATGTTCAGTGCTTTACAGTTGTTGTTTTTTGTAAGTGATTTATTTTCAGCTTCTTATTGGCTGATGCACATTCTTCTAATGTTTCTAATTCTTTAATAATCAGTTTTTTAGAGATTAAAATCAAGACCTGGAATTTTAATCGGACTGCGACTTTAAGTAACTTGTGGTGTATAAAAATTAACCATTAACAAACTTTACATCATGAAAAAAAAGAAGTCGAATTTCAAGAAATTATCGCTTTCTAAAGACACCATCGCAAATATGGAAAGAGTAAAAGGAGGGACTAACTACCCTACCATTGGCGGACACACCTGTGAAACCTGTATTTACACAGCTTGTCACGGAGAGCCCTACTGCCAGATCTATGATACACAAATCAATTCCTGCGATTGTTAGGAACACAGTTAAGCATTGATTATTAGCTTGTAGAACTGTCTGAAAAGTATCATTCTCTATATACAGCCCTTGTGTTTCTGTTCTTCATAATACTCTAAGCCAGGATAGGAATGCATTTAAATGATAAATTTTTCAGGCAGTTTTTTTGTGCTTACGGAACAGCTACCCCATTGGTGTTTACGGTTTGGGAGAGATCCCAGTTGTTATTTTCTATCTGTTCCAGAAAGGTACGTGTCCTGTAAATGGTCTTTTGCAGGGCCTTGATCCGGTGGGTGCGTAACCAGTCGTGCCGGGTCTGCACATACTGACTTATCCATTTCTTCTCGTCACCACCGTTTACCGGGGGACGTTCGGGAAAACGTTTCCTCAGAAAATCGAGAATACCTCCCGAATGAATAAAACTGTCATAAATGACCAGTAAGCTAAGTGATGTTTCAAATTCGTGCCCGTTAAACCAGATATAAGCCGGTTGAAAATAATAGATGTCGAAGAATTCGTCCTGGGTGGTCCTCATAATATCGTCGTGCCTGGCTGCCCGTTTTAAGAGTTCTTTAAAATCGGGGTCATGGCGCAAAGAGGGTGTTTTTCCGATGCGCTTTACATAAGTTTTAAATTCGTCTGCATAGATACCGTTTCGCTCTATGTACAGTTCGATAAGCCGTCTTAAATTCCCGAATTCGGTCGTCTGACTGCGGCCATAGGTGATCTGATATATCTTTTCACCCTTAATGACCGGACCGTCTTTGTAAACGGCAATAGAATCGTATTCCCCGTCCGGAGTTCCGGTCTCAAATACATTGATGATCCTGATAATTTTTGACTTCATTTTCATGACTGTGCTGTTTTTCCGGTTTGTGTTTTTATATATGTACTTTATCAGCACGGCTTACAGATGTTAAATCGTATGGGAAGCCTGAATTTTTTTGGAAAACGGACTTCATTTAATCCGATTTTTAAACCTTAAAGCTAAATTCATATTAAAAATTACGATAATGCATTAAAAGTATGTAGATTTACCGGTTTGGAACTCAACGCAATGAATAGGCCTACCGAAGGAGCAGAAATTATAGAAGAAAAACAGCTGTATGACTATCAGGAGAAAGACCTGGATGCCATTTTCAAATGCATTGGCAGAACTCCCAGCGACTATAATTTGCTCTACCAGCTTCCCACCGGTGGAGGGAAGACGGTAATCTTCTCTGAAATTGTACGAAGATATATTCAGGAAACCAGAAAAAAGGTGGTGGTACTTACCCATCGCATAGAACTGTGCGGCCAGACTTCGCGCATGCTTACAGGTTTTGGCGTACGCAACAAGATCATCAACAGCCAGGTAAAGGAACTTCCCGATCAGGCAGAATTCATGTGTTTTGTAGCCATGGTAGAAACTCTGAATAATCGTCTGCAGGACAACAAGTTTGAAATGAAGGATGTGGGAATGGTGATCATTGATGAGGCCCACTACAATTCGTTCCGAAAGCTCTTCAGCTATTTCAGTAAGGCTTTTATCCTCGGGGTGACTGCAACACCGCTCAGTTCGAACATCAAACTTCCGATGAAGGACAATTACCAGGAACTTATTGTGGGAGAGCAGATCTCTTCCCTTATCCAAAAAGGATTCCTGGCCAGACCCAAGATGTTCAGTTATGATGTAGGCCTGCAGAGTCTTCAACTGGGGATTAATGGAGATTATACGGTAAAGTCTTCCGAAGAATTATACAACAACGACCTGATGCAGGAAAAGCTGTTGGCAGCTTATGAAGATCAGGCCAAAGGAACAAAGACCCTTATTTTTAACAACGGGATCAATACGTCCCGTTATGTATATGAGACATTTAAAGAAGCAGGGCATGAGATCCGGCATTTAGATAACACCCATAATGCCAAGGAACGCAGGGAGATCCTGCAGTGGTTCCGTGAAACCCCGGATGCCGTACTGAGTTCGGTAAGTATCCTGACCACAGGTTTTGACGAACCTTCGGTAGAAACCATTATCCTGAACAGAGCAACGCGCTCTCTTACCTTGTATTTCCAGATGATCGGGAGAGGATCGCGTATCATAGGAAGTAAGGATAGCTTTAAGATCATCGATCTCGGAAATAACATTGCCAGGTTCGGACTATGGGATTCACCTATAGACTGGCAGGAGATCTTTTATCATCCGGATTATTTCCTGGAGAACATCCGTACCGATGAAGAGATCGAAAGGAATTTTGTGTATGAAATGCCGGCCGAGCTAAGGGCAAAATTCAGAAAATCAGAATCTGTCGATTTTGATATCAAAGCCGTTTATAAGGAAGTAACTTCCAAAGGAATGTCTTCCAAAAAAGCATTGGAACGCTCTATAGAACAACATGCACAATTGTGTGTGGAGAACAGTGAAGATGTTTTTGATGCACGTATACTTGCCAAAGAGCTTAAAGATGATGTCATATACAGGGTACGTCTGTATTCTTACTGCATAATGAACAATACCAAAAACTACCGCAACTGGCTTGAGGAAGATTATATGAGAAAACTCAGGGTGCGTATCGGGCAGAAGTTTTCGGGAATTGTCGACTAGGTATCTCTCCTGGATCGCGGAGGACAAGCTACTTTCTTTTTTTATAATTTTGTAAAAGCTTGAAGCTTATGAAAAAAGAAAAAACTCCCACATATTATATAGACGATTTCTGCGAAGATCTGGATGTAAAGAATTTTAAGATCGCAACTTTTGATGAGACCTCCTGTACAAAAACCGAGTTTACAGAGAATCACAGGCACGATTTTTTTGAGATTATCTGGTTGCAGAACGGTGAAGGTGTACACGAGATAGATCTTTTTGATCACCCTTATGAAGGCTCCGTACTTTTTATACTGAGTCCTGGCCAGATCCATAAGATCAAACAGGACCGGACAGCAGAAGGCTATGTAGTAAAGTTTCTTCCCGCCCTGTTCAAGGAAGAAAAAAATTTTTACAACTATATTCTGGATACCTGTCTTTTTGATACTTCAACATCCTGTCCGGTTATCCCGATCCCGGAACATCTTTCTCCAATTTTTGAAGATATATTTCAGAAGATGCTTCAGGAGTTCAGACAGGCCGATCTTGATGCTGAAAACATTTTTACTTCCTATCTCAAAATCCTGGTAACCCATATTAATAGGTTAAAACGACAAAAACAAGGAAATGTTCTGGTTGAAAATGACCCGCAATATGCTTTGTACCGAAAGTTTATCCTGGACATTGAAAAAAACTACAAAACAAAACATGCGGTTCAGCACTATGCGGAGAATTTAAACACTTCCGGAAGGCATCTGAATTCAGTAGCCCGGAAATTCGCAGCTAAATCTGCCGGAAACCTGATCCAGGATAGAATTGTTCTCGAAGCAAAAAGAAACCTTTATCATGAAACCCTGAATATTAAAGAAATTAGTTATCTCCTCGGATTCGAAGATCCGGCCTATTTCTCCCGTTTTTTTAAAAAACACCAGGGACTCTCTCCGCAACAGTTCAGGGATAAGCAACTTGAGAACATAGCAATAACCAGCCGGTAAAATTTAAATATCTCTTATTCTTCATGTTCAAAAGTACAAGTCATTTGTTCTTTTGTCTATTTACCTGCCTTCTGTTTTGATTGAAATTTGCTCTATAATTAAAAGAGTTATGTTATGCCTTATATAAAGATCGAGGTTACCAGAGAAGGAGTGACCAGAGAACAAAAAACAGCATTGATTAAAGGAGCAACACAATTGTTGACAGATGTCTTGAATAAAGACCCTAAGAGCACATTTGTGGTCATAGATGAAATAGACACGGACAATTGGGGTGTTGCAGGAGAAACAGTTACGGATATACGAAAAAGAGAAGTTTAAAAAATGAGAAAGAAAACAGTAATTATTACCGGTGCCTCCACCGGGATAGGGAAAAATATTGCTAAACTCTTTATTGAAAGAGGAAGCAATGTAGTGATGAATTCATCCAATGAGGAAAATCTTAAGAATACGTATAGGGAATTCGGAGAGCCGGAAAATGCGATATGTATTGTGGGCGATGTCAGCATGAAAGAAACCGGAGAAAAACTTGTAATGGCAGCGGTGCAAAACTACGGAAGTGTTGATGTACTGATCAACAATGCAGGGATTTTTTCACCTAAACCTTTTTTGGATATCGGAGAAGAGGAATTGGATCGTTTTATGGGTGTAAACCTGAAAGGAACCTATTTTACTTCGCAGGCCGTTATCAGACAGATGCTTGATCAGGGAAATGGAGGTTCAATCATTAATATGGGAACCGTTCTGGTAGACCATGCCATTGCCGGCTTTCCGGCTACCGCACCAGTAAGCAGCAAAGGCGCCATTCATTCCCTGACCAAACAATTGGCAGCAGAATACGGAAAAGATAATATTAAGGTAAACACGATATCTCCCGGAATTATCAGGAGCCCTTTACAAGCCAAAATAGGCGTTAATAGTGCTGATGACCTGGCGGGATTACATCTCCTGAATAGAGTAGGGGAAACCGAGGATGTTGCTGAAGCAGCATTCTATCTGGCTAATTCAAATTTTATTACAGGCGAGACCCTGAATATTGCTGGAGGGCATACTGCCGGGCATCAATTTGGTTAATAATTAAAATGTAAATCAACAAAAGCCGGAAGAATTCCGGTTTTAAAAATTGTTATGAATATGTATAAAACAGAATCGGAGAAAATACAGGAAGTTATAGAGCTTTATTTTACAGGTCTTTACAAGGGAAAAAAAGAATTGTTAGAAGAAGCTTTTCATCAAAAAATGCAGCTTTTCGGTGATATCAACGGAGAGCCGTACTATCGTGAGGTCGGGGATTTTCTCGATGGAGTAGCTAAAAGAGAAAGCCCCGAGAGCCTGGGGGAAGATTTCAGGATGAAGATCCTGTCATTGGAGATCCTGGGAAATATTGCGGTTACAAAACTGCATGTGCCCATGTTTGAGTTCAATTATTTTGATTATTTATTATTACACAAGATAAATGGAAAATGGACCGTAGTCAGCAAATCCTTTATCCATTTTGAGAATTGATCCAAGAATTTAAGACTTAAGGGCTTTTATATATTTATCGATATAAAGGCTCTTGGTCTTTGCCTTGTACTGCATTACATATCTGGGATGTTCCAGAGGGATAAGCTCCTCGAAGAACCTGTGCTCTTCGTTCAGCTTTTTAAGAAAAGCGAAATTCTTACCGGTTCCCATACAATAGCCCGTTTGACGGTCTATTCCGAATTCCAGTTGTTTTTTTATCGAATCTACGATAAAAGGCGTGGTCTTTTTGGCCAGAGAGGCACTGTCGTAATAATTGTAATTCTTAACCTTGCCTTTCTGATCTTCAATAACAAATCCCAGGGGACAAACAGAACCTATATAGACATTGCTGTAAAAATCGGTTACACTTCCGTAGGCGTCTATAACTTCATAAACAAAAACAGAGGAAGGCTCGTGTAAATGAAGATCTATTTCGAGTCCGCATTTTTCGGAGAGGCGTTTAGGATCGGTAAAGGGAATACCGGTAGATCCGGCGCCTAACCTTCCGGGATTGATCCCCAGAACCATTTTCCTTTCCCTGTTGTCGTTGTAAAATTTCCCGTAAAAGGCTTCTGCAATAGGTAAAACCTGAGGGTTCTCCTTAAAGGGATGCAAAACTTTGATGTTTTTTGGAAGGGAGATGTCTAATTCCAGGTTTTTATTAAATCTGATTACCTGTTCGGCAAAGGTCATAGAGTCGTTTATATAAATGTGATCATAAAATTGCCCTCAGGCCTGCAGACCTGAGGGCATTTGATACCTCCTGGGAGGTTTATTTGTTTTTAAAACCGTCGGGACGCTTCCAGCGAACAGGCGCTTTGGGCTCGGGTTTTAAATGAAATTCTTCTGTTCTGAGCAGCTTCAGTGCCTCCTGTACTGCACGCTCCAGCTGAGGATCTTTTCCTTCCAATACCAGTTTAGGGTCCTGAATAACTTCTATATCCGGTTCAACTCCTTCAGCTTCCACGGCCCAGTTCCCGTCTGCATCAAAGAAACCACCTCTTGGAGCTACCATTCTTCCGCCGTCTATAAAACGAGGGGTATCCCAGGTTCCTACCAGACCTCCCCAGGTTCGGGTACCGATCAGAGGGCCTAAATTATTAGCTCTGAACATATACGGAAGCAGGTCTCCACCGGAACCGGCCCTTTCGTTAATGATCATCACCTTAGGACCCCATATACCGGCCATAGGTGTGGTCCACGGACGCCTGTCATTGGCTTTACTGTTAAAGTAACCGAAGAGTTTCCTCGACATAATATCTATCATATAATCTGCGGCAGAACCTCCACCGTTATTTCTTTCATCTATAACAGCTCCTTTCTTGTCCTGCTGAGAAAAGTAATAGCGGTTAAAGGAAGTAAAACCTGGCTGGCCCGTATTGGGTACATAAACATAAGCCAGCTTTCCTCCCGACATTTTATCGACTTTTCTTCTGTTCCCCTCAATCCAATCGATGGCTCTCAGGGCATTTTCACTTCGTACAGGTGTAACCAGTATTTCTCTTGCTCCGTTGGAACTTGTTGAACTGTTTACTTTAAGAGAGATCGTTCTTCCGGCAGTCTGCTCTAAAAGACTGTATGGATTTACCGGGGCTTTTAGCTCCTGCCCGTTAATAGCCAGGATATAATCTCCTTCTTTTACACCGAGACCGGGAATGGCTAATGGTGCATTGGTGTTGGGGTTCCAGCTTTCTCCCGTATATATTTTACTGATCTTATAGTGCCCTCTATCCTCTTCGAGATCACATCCCAGGAGTCCCACAGGAACCCTGTCGATGTCAGGAAGATCTCCTCCGGAAACATAGGAGTGTCCGATAGATACCTCCCCACTCATAATATCCACCACATAATTCAGATCGGTACGATGCCTTACGTGATCTATCCACGGGGCGTACCATTTGTATACATCGTCCCACGGAGCTCCGTGTACATTGTCAACATAAAGGAAATCTCTCATATATCTCCATCCTTCCCTGAAGATCTGATGATATTCTGCCTGGGGATCTATTTTGATCTTTGCATTGATGGTCAGAGAGCCGCTCCCTTTCTTCGGAGGGCTTGATGTTCCTACTAGGCTCCAACTGTTTCTGGATCTTAACAGAAGGTTCTTCCGGTCGTTAGATGCTACCGCTGTCTGGACCCCGCTCGCAAAATCGCTGGCTTTCTGTTTTTTTACATCATATGCATGCATTTTTAACCCCGGCTGATTAGGAACCGCTTCCAGGACAAATACTTTATTTGCAGGCCCTTTTACCAGGGCAACATAATTTCTTGCACTCAGACGCAAAGGGATGATCCTTCCGGCAATCCCATCCGCATCAATAGTAACCGTAACATTTTTATTTGCAGGCTTTTTACCATTCTTGGAAGAAGCATCGGCTGTCTTCTCGGCCTCTTTCTCTTCATCGCTTTTAGGAAGAGTAGGAGCTTTGTCGCTTTTAGACAGGACAAGGCAATACAGGCTGCGTGAGATATCCGGATCATAGGAACTCATATCCAGCCAACCCGAATTAAGTCCGTAGTCGGTACTGGCGAGAAAGTAGAGATACTTTCCTTTTTCATCCCAAATCGGACTTATGGCATCTGCAATCCCATCGGTGAGTTGCAGGGTATTTTTAGTATCTACATTATAGGCAAAAACAGCTTTAAAATGACTTTTTAATTGCTTGGTATAGGCAATCCATTTGCTGTCTGGAGACCAGACAGGGTTCATGGAACGGTTCGGATGTGCATAGCTGTCGGTAGCCACTTTGGTAGCCTTTCCGGTTGCAATATTTACCGTCCAGATATTATAATGAGTGTCGGTATACGCAATTTGAGTCCCGTCCGGAGACCAGTCGGGTCTGAAGTAGAAGGTCGGGTTCGGCAGATCGATATTTTTCTGCACATTTCCCTGCTGATCTGCGATGACCATTTTATATTCCCCTCCTGCATCGGAGAACCAGGCAATCTTATCGCCTTTAGGAGACCATACGGGGGCGCGGTCGGCCACTCCGGGAGAATTCGTAAGGTTTCTCCAGGTTCCGTTCTCTTTCGGAATGGTAAAAATTTCCCCCCTGTACTCAAAAATGGCACGTTTCCCGGTAGGGGATACATTAGGGTTTTGCAAACCACCTGCCGGAACATTTTCCCATCTGGTACGGGCAAAGTTCATATCGCCGTTTACGTGAATAACAAGCTGTTTGCTGTTACCGCTCTGAGGATCCAGCAGATGGAGGTATCCTCCCTGCTCGTATACAATACCGTTAGGTCCGGCATCCAGGCTTTTAACATCGAACTGCTTGTGAAAAGTATGTTGTTTTTCTTCTTTGGTAGCCGGGTCGAATGACCAGATATTACTGGCATAATCTCTTTCCGACAGGTAGAAAACCTTATTGTCGTGCCAAACCGGATCCAGGTGTCGCTCCTTGGTGGGCTGCGGAGTTCTGATAAGGTCTTTGGTCCTCATATTGACGATCCAGATAGGCATTGCCTGCCCACCGCGATAATTCCTCCATTCAGGATCCCAGAAAGTTATGGGAACATAGGCAATATGCTTTCCATCGGGAGATATCTCACCGAAAGCAGCTCTTGGAATATCGATCTCTACCGGTAAACCACCCTTAGGCGATACGGTATAGAACTTGGCGGTTTGGGTAGGACGGCTTTTACGCCCTGATCTGAACATAATATCTCCCTGCGGGGTCCATCCCTGAACGATGTCGCCTCCGGGATGCCAGGTGAGCCTTTTAGGAGATCCTCCTTCGGAAGGAATTATATAGACATCCGTATTCCCGTCGTACTGCGCGGAAAAAGCTATCCATTTCCCGTCGGAAGAAAAGTGAGGAGAGGATTCCAGGCCTTCATTACTGGTGAGACGGATGGCATTTCCTCCGTTTCTGGAAACTTTCCAGAGATCGTTTGCATATACAAAAACAATATGATCTGATGATAGGGTGGGTTGTCGCAACAACTGTGTTCCCTGGGCTGCAGCATTGGAAAAACAAAGCACTGCAACCAGTGAGTATAAATATTTTAACATAACAAAATGCTGGTTGGTTTTTAGTGGAGTTAAGTTATTGAAAAATGCCGTGTACAGCACCTACATTTTCAAAATATTATGTGAAATTTAACACAGGACTTTAAAACAAAGCTTATTTCCTGAAACCGAAACCGCTTCAGTTGGTTAAAAAAGAAAAACAAGAAAGATAAATTGAGGGATTAATGGCATCCGCAGCCATCTTTTCCGCAGGCTTTGGAAGATTTATTTTTTCCGGTTGTGAACAGGCTTCTTGGCAGGAAGAATTTTTTAATAATAAAGCCAACAGCAATTGCAACCGTTATATAGACCAATATGTTCTGAATGATTTCCACTTTATTAAAGTCTGTTTAATTATCTGATGCTTACAATTTATTTTAAGAATTGATAAGCAATTAAAGCTACAAGATACGCAAATCCGCTCATAATAAATAATTGAGCCATAGGCCACTTCCAGCTGTTGGTCTCTCTTTTTACAATGGCGAGGGTACTCATACACTGCATGGCAAAGGCATAGAACAGGAGTAGGGATATCCCGGAAGCCAGATTAAAGATCTTTCTTCCGTCTGCATGCACTTCTGCTGCCATTTGGTTTTTGATCGTATCTTCTTCTTCACTTCCCACACTGTAAATAGTGGCCAAAGTCCCTACAAATACTTCCCTGGCGGCAAAAGAACTTATAATGGCAATACCTATTTTCCAGTCATAACCCAGGGGTTCGATAGCAGGTTCAATAGCTTTTCCGGCGATCCCTATATAGGAATTCTGCAATTTATAGGAGGCAATCTTGGTTGCCAGTTCATCTGAAGATAAGTTGTTGCTCTCGGTCTGATTCGTAACAATTTCTTCTGCATTCCTGAAATTATCGGAAGGCCCGTTAGAAGCCAGGAACCAGAGGATAATAGAGATAGCCAGGATGATCTTTCCTGCCCCGATAACAAAACTCTTGGTCTTTTCCAGTACCGTAATACCAACATTTTTGATCAGCGGAAGCTTGTAATTGGGCATTTCTACCACAAAGAAACTCCTGCTTTTTATTTTCAATACTTTATTAAGGGCCCAGGCTGAGAAAACAGCGGTCCCGAAGCCAAGCAGATACAAAAGCATCAGCGTAAGCCCCTGAACATTTAGTCCCAGATAGGTAGTATCGGGAATAACCAGGGCAATGATGATAAGGTATACCGGGAGACGGGCAGAACAGGTGGTAAAGGGAGTTACCAGAATGGTAATTAGCCTTTCCTTCCAGCTCTCAATATTCCTGGTGGCCATGACTGCGGGAATTGCACAGGCGGTCCCTGAAATAAGTGGAACCACACTCTTTCCGCTAAGGCCGAAACGCCTCATGACCCTGTCCATTAAAAAGACCACGCGACTCATATAACCGGATTCCTCCAAGACGGAAATAAAGAGGAAGAGGAAAGCGATCTGCGGAATAAAAATAACGATACCTCCCAATCCGGGAATTATACCTTCGGCAATTAAATTGGTAAAGGCTCCGGGGGGTAAGGTGTTTTTTGTCCAATCGCTGATCGTCGCAAAAAGACCGTCGATAAAATCCATCGGATACTGACTCCAGTCATAAATAGCCTGGAAAATCAAAAGTAGTATCAGAAAGAAAATAACGTAACCGTATATTTTATGTGTCAGGATCCTGTCCAATCTGCTTCTCAGGCCTTTTGCCGCGTTGAGGTCTACTTTGTAACCTTCCTTTAAGACATCATTGATAAACTTATATCGTATGATGGTCTCTTTTTGCTGCAGGCGTTTTAGATCTGATTTGGATTTGGTTGAAAAGTCGGAGGTGTCTTTAACCAGGTTCCTGTCAAGGTTTGCAAAATTTATATCCTGAGTGATCACCAGCCATAATTTATATACAGACTGGGATGGAAAGGCATTTTGAAGCCCTTCGAAATATGTTTTATCAATTACCGTAGTATCTACACAGGTTGAGGTAGGAATGTTTCTGTGATCCAGGATCAATTCCTTTATCTTGTCTATTCCCGTATTTTTCCTGCTACTGACGAGGGCAATTTTGGTATTTAGTTTTTCTTCCAGTAGAGGAATATCGAGAGATATCCCTTTTTTGCTCATCCTGTCGGCCATATTGATGACAAGCACGGTAGGGATCTCCAGGTCTTTGATCTGAGTAAAGAGCAGAAGGTTTCGTTTCAGGTTTTCCACATCGGTTACCACGATGGCCAGATCCGGAAAATTTTTGTCTTTCTTGTTAAGGAGGAGTTCTATAACCACATTCTCATCCAGGGAAGTGGCATTAAGGCTATAAGTACCGGGTAGATCGAGGATATGAGCTTTCACTCCTCTCGGTAATTTACAAACACCTTCTTTTTTCTCTACGGTAATCCCCGGATAGTTTCCCACTTTCTGGTTAAGACCGGTAAGCGCATTAAAAACCGATGTTTTACCGGTATTGGGATTTCCTATGAGGGCTACGTTAATCTGTTTACTCATAGAGTGGGCTTTTCTTCAACTTTTTCCACTTCAATATGAAGGGCTGTCTCTCTTCTGATAGCTAAAAATGAACCGTTAATGTTGATATACATCGGATCCTGGAATGGGGCAAACTGGATAAGCTCAACCTCACTTCCCGGTAAACAACCCATTTCAAAAAGTTTGATTGGGATCTGATCTGCAGAAATATCTTTAATGATACCCTTCTCTCCTCTCTTAAGGTGTGCAACAGTAAACCTCACTATTTAGACTCATTTTAAGTAAGGGCAAATGTAGCATAAAAAAATAGCATGGGAAAGGAAGTTTATCCTGTTTTCGTCTTTTTTACAGAATTTTAGGAATCTGTTAGTTTCCTTACTCGTATTCCGATTTGAGGATCCTGATGTCTGCAAGCAACTTTTGGATATCTTCTGTTTTGGTCCCGTCATAGAACCCGCGGATCCTTTTTTTCTTATCGACCAGTACAAAATTCTCTGTGTGGATGAGATCGTATTCATCGCCTATCCCGTCATCCTTGGCTACCAGATAAGATTTACGGGCCAGTTCGTAGATCTGTTTTTTATCGCCGGTTACCAGGTTCCACTTGCTGTCGATCACTCCTTTTTCCAGGGCGTATTCCTTAAGTCGTGCAACAGAATCTATTTTCGGGGTGACCGAGTGCGATAAAAGCAGAATATCTTTATCGTTCATGATCTCCTTTTGGATGGTGGTCATATTTCCGGTCATGATAGGACATATGCTCAGGCAGGTAGTAAAGAAGAAGTCGGCTACATAAATTTTATCCTCATAATCTTTCTGGGTTATGGTCTGCCCGTTCTGATTGAGTAGTTTAAAATCGGCAATGGTGTGGTATTTCTTAACGTGCTGTACCGAATCGTGCACCAGTTCGGTATTTACCATAGCCGGTTGGTAAATAGGAAGTACTTCTTTTGGTTTCAGCGCATTGTAGAATAAGGTCAGGATAATGGCCGAAAGGACGAGTAGTGTAATGAATAAGAATTTAAACTTGGATAAAAAACGGCGCATAGCATCGATTTTGGAAGGCAAAATTAATCATTTTTCTGGCCTTACGGGCTTTTTTTAGATGGAAAAAGCAGTTCGGAACTCATAAAACATTCTTAAAAACCGAAGGCTTAATATGCCGGGTTTTATAAAGTTGATTGAAAAGCGTACTTTTGTGCGTTTCAGAATATAGAAAATTATTTATGAGTCCAGTTTTAGTTAAGGTAATTCAGCTGTTTTTAAGCTTGTCTTTATTGATCGTTCTACACGAATTGGGGCACTTTATCCCCGCCAAATTATTTAAGACAAGAGTAGAGAAGTTCTTCCTCTTTTTTGATGTGAAATTTGCTTTGTTCAAAAAGAAGATCGGAGATACGGTATACGGAATAGGCTGGTTGCCACTGGGAGGTTATGTAAAGATCTCCGGAATGATTGATGAGAGTATGGATAAGGCTCAGATGGCCGAAGAACCCAAACCCTGGGAGTTTCGTTCCAAGCCGGCATGGCAGCGCCTTATTATTATGGTGGGAGGAGTTACGGTAAACCTGGTGCTCGGATTCCTTATTTATATGATGATCCTCTTCTTCTACGGAAGAACGATCGTTGAGCCTGAGACCCTGAGCAACGGATATGCAGTTGCAGAACAAATGGAGCAGTACGGTTTCAGGAATGGGGATAAGATCCTTAAGGCTAACGGGAAGCCTCTGGAAGATGCAAATGATATTAACCGCTTTTTACTGGTAAGAGATGTTAAGAATGTAGATGTGGTTCATGCGGATGGCACTGCAGAAGTACTTCAGATACCGGATAGTATCGGGGATTATATCTTTAAGGAAGGGGTAAGATTACCTTTTACACCCAGATTCAAATCTACGATACTTGACAGTGTTGTTGCCGGTAAACCGGCGGCTAAGCTGGGAATCAGAGAGAATGATAAGATCCTTTCTGTAAATGATCAGCCTATTACCTACTGGGATGAATTCAACACGATCGTTAAGCAGAATAAAGGAAAGGAAATGCAAGTGGTTTATGAGCGTGGAGCCGTAAGAGACACGGTTTCCCTGGCTACCGGAGATGACGGAGTAGTGGGGGTTTATGTAAAAATAGACAGAGATGCTTTCGGAGAGGAAAAGGAGATCGAATATTCCTTCGGACAGGCTATTTCCAAAGGCTTTAGTTTCGGTTACTGGACGCTACATGACTATGTGGCTCAATTCAAATATATTTTTACTAAAAAAGGAGCCAGCCAGTTAGGAGGTTTCGGAACGATTACCAGCTTATATCCGAGTACCTGGGACTGGGAAGGTTTCTGGTATACCACAGCCCTTATCTCTATTATTCTGGCCTTTATGAATATCCTGCCGATCCCGGCACTGGACGGAGGTCATGTAATGTTCCTTTTATATGAGATCATCGCGGGAAGGAAGCCAAGTGATAAGTTTATGGAATATGCGCAAATGACCGGGTTTTTTATCCTAATTGCCTTATTATTATACGCTAACGGAAACGATCTTTATAGGTGGCTTTTTGATAAGTAAAAAAAGCTGAATTTTTATTTGGCGTAATTAAAAAAACACATATATTTGCATCCGCAAAAGCGATAATAGTCCTCCTTAGCTCATCCCGATAGCTATCGGGAGGTTAGAGCAAAGAAGAAGTTCTTAATAATAATGCAGCATAGTGTTTACATAATTTATTCTGAAAAAATGGATAAATTTTATGTAGGAGAGACTTCAGATCTCCCTAAAAGACTGGAAGAGCATAAAACTGGTTTTTATATTTCTTCTTATACGTCTAAGACACGAGACTGGGTATTGTTTTTTGAAATAGAATGTGATTCGAAGAATCAAGCTATTAAAATTGAAAAACATATTAAGGAAATGAAAAGTAGAACTTATATTCATAATCTTAAAAAATATCCGGAAATTGTTGAAAAATTGAAAGGAAAATATTTAAAATAAATTCCTCCTTAGCTCAGTTGGTTAGAGCATCTGACTGTTAATCAGAGGGTCCTTGGTTCGAGCCCAAGAGGGGGAGCAAAAAGCAAAAGAGCTGCACGAAAGTGTGGCTCTTTTGCTTTTTACACTTTTGGGCGAAGCCCAAGAGGGAGGGCCAAGCGTTAAGAAAAGGTCCGGTGGACCTTTTTAGCGTCCGCGCCAGGATGCAGGCTGACCTGACCTCTTATTTTAACAACTGTCCCTTTACTACAATATTTGAAATATCTGTTGTGTTCTCGATTTTATCGAGTGGATTACTGTTTAAAATGATCAGGTTTGCCTTTTTATGTATATCCACTGATCCGTATTCGGATTCAATATCCAGGAATTTTGAAGGATTGATCGTGGCTGTCTGTATGGATTCCAGATTTGTTAATCCGGCTTTTACCAGCCATTCGAGCTCCTTATGCAAAGCAGCGTAATTTGAATTATCAACAGGCACATCGTCACTACCCGCCAGGATAAGAACATTGTTTTTATGTAAAGCCAATACCATTGGCATAAACCTATCCATCATCAATCCGCCCAGCCTTCTTAGGTTTTCATCCGGATTAGAGCTATATATTTTGTCGATTATATGCAGAGTCGGAGTAAAAGCAGATCCGTAGCCGACAAATGAACGGGATAGGGAATCCAGGTAAGTAGAATCGATAGTATTAAAGGCCTGAGTGATATTTTCCACCCCATTGGATTCTTTTGTAACCAAACCTTCAATGATGGAATTGAGGTGTTCGATGGATCTCATTCCTTTTTGAATTGCTTCATTCGGGTCTGTATTACGTGGAATATGACCAACCACGTATAGGTCTTGTTGTGATGCGATCCCGATCAATTCTTCCAGTCGGTTATACGGGAAATAACTGTGAACTTTGATGAAATCCACCTTATATTGCTTCAGTTTGGAAACCACTTCCGAAAGATCGGTAGAATCATTGATGATTAATGTAGTTGGATCGGGAGTGTCTCTTTGCTTATCCCCATCGAGGGTATATCCGGCAAAAAATATATCCGGCCCGTTAATTATCCCTTTATTAATTTCAGATTTAACCCGAGCCAGGGAATCAGCATGACCACCCATATCCCGAATAGAAGTGATTCCGACGGATAATAAGGAATCCAGGAATTTTGTGGAATTTTTATGCTCCAGGATATGTGTATGCATATCAAAAAAACCGGGTAAAAGATATTTTCCGCTACAGTCTATTACCTGAGAGCTTTTGGCAGAGTTTAAATTTTTAAAAGCCCCGATTTCCTTAATTATTCCATCCTCAATAACAACGGAATTTGCAGATACTTCTCCATTGTACACATTAATGATATTGGCATCTTTTAGAACAAGGGTATTTTTATCGTGGCTATTACAGGAAATAAGAAATAGAAATGATATAACGGTCAGTAGTTTGGTATTACTCATTGTTTTTCTTGTAAAAGACTGTATCATCAAAGGGGCGTTGCAAAGAGTAAAGAAAGCGGGCCGCCATTTTACACCAATAAAAAAAGGACCTGACCTAAAACATAAAGTCAAATCCTTTTATCCGTAGTTAATATAGTTAGTGATATATGCTCAATTAACAATCAACAACAGTAGCTGTAGTACTGGCACAGCCACAGGTTTGCTGTGTAGGCCCGCAGAGCTGAGTTTGTTGGCAGTCGATAATGGACTGAGCTCCGGTTCCTCCACCGCCACCGCCGCCATCTCCGGTATCGCCGGATTCACATATTATTACCGATTCGGCATTGCAGGCGTTACTTCCACCAACAACGGACCGCATAGTATTTAAATCGGCAATTTTACTTTTGTGAAGTACCAGGTTTTTTAACTTCTTTTTTTTCATCTTTTGGTTGTTTAAAATTAGCTGTATAAAAGTTCACAAAATTTCAAAATGAAAAAAGGGGGAATCCCCCCTTTTTACCTTACACTAACAATACATTTTTTTGAAAATGGATCAAGCTTATTAAAATACCTGGTATAGCGGGTTAAAAACCCTGGGAGAAGAGAATGGTCAACGGCAAATCAATATTAGTTAGATTTGGTTATTGAGGCTTGGCGTAAATATCGGTCCACATCGATCTCCAGATCTTCCAGGAACCGTTTTTTTGCTTTCTGTATAAAGTAGTATTAAATCCTTTTTGCCGCATTCCGAAATTTGTTGAATCCTTTTGGTAGGACCAATCCAGCAATGAGCTGTGGGTTGTAATAGCCAGGGAATCCAGGATATCCAGGCTGATTATTTCGGTTTTATATTCGTTAATAGTGGTTTTCGATCCGTCTTTTGGAAACCAGAATTCCCGTATTTTATCTTTTCCTTCAATGGGAGCTAATCTATTGGGTTGGATCCGGGAATTCTCTTCCAGAAGCCCCATGATCTTTTCCTCATCTGTTTCCAGCCAACCGCTAACATAGTCTTCGTGAATTTGCCTGATGGCAGTTTCATCCGTGCTGTCAAACTTTTCCTTTTGAGTATCCCCGCATCCGAGAATCAGGCTGACAAACAGAACAGCAATAATGTGCTTTATGTAAGCTGTATGTATTTGGGATGTTTTCATTTTACAGGTATTGGTTTTTAAATATCCGGGGTAAGGAATTTTAAAGATAGTAAATCATATACGAGCTTCTTAAACTATGGTTGAGAAATTAAAGAGGAAAAGATGATTGTCTATAAGTACGGGGATATTTGGTGAGGGAAAATATAACAACTTTATATGATTTTTCTACGGGCTTTTCATGAAACGATAATTACCTTTTTTGTTTTTATATAACTGTTAATCAGTTGATTGTGATATTTACATGTAAAACACTTTCTGCTTGATGAAATATGCTCTCAGTGCACTTTATTTAGGCCTAAATTTGTTTCAGCAACACTTGTAATTGCAGCTATTTCTCAAGCTTTTTTTAGTGTTAATTATAATTTGTTTGGCTTGAGAGCTAAGTTGTTTCATAGGAGAGTGGGAAGAGATATTTTGCATGAGAAAAGATATATTACGGTTAATAATTACCCCCATGCTGATTAATAGCAATCTCTTCCCCACTCTCAATTTTTTTATCAGAGTCAGATTTTACAATAATAGAAATACAAAAAGAAAAAAATTGAAGTATGATATATTCTGAAAAAAAGAGAAAAATCGGAGGCGTTAGTTTTACCAATAAACAGATAGAATTCTTAAGACTGTTCGCATCCGGCTATCACATGGCAGATATTATGCGAAGAATGAAATGCAGCACCAAATCTATTTCTTACTATAAAACCCTTTTGAAGTCCAAACTTAATGCAGCCAACGATTTTGAGATCGTCAGGAACGCTTTTAGACATAACATATTAAAAAAAGAGGATTTTCTCGATGCCAATGTTCAGGAGATCGCACTTAAAAGTGCAATGCGGATAATGAGTGAAGGAAAGATCCAGATTTCGTCAGGAAAAGAATTATATGAAACCATTTTTGAAGCTCTGATGTCATTTTACAATGAGCTGGAGTATGACGAATTATTGCTGAAAATGAAGGGAGCCAAGATATAAATCACAATTGATAGAAACTATTTTTACATTTTGAGTTTGTTGAATATACAGAGGGAAGCAAATATCGAAATTAGTTCTTTTTAAACTTAGATATAGTTACGATATCACACGAATACAGGTCAGTTAACGCGATATCATATTCTTCCCTCTTTTTTTATCCCACTGACCTTTTTAAAAAACGATTAAAATCTCAACTCCTCAAAAACAGGGATGCTTATAAAAAAATCACTTTTTCGAAAAAGCTGTTTCAGGATACCACCCCTGCTGATTATCCTGCTATATTCTTTCAGCACAGTAACATTATCCAGTCAGGTGGTCAGTTTGGGATTGGATCCTAAAAACGCTCTATTTGGAAGTGATGTAAACGACCCGGATCTGAATTTGCTCATCCGGGTTTTTTTTCAGGACAGAAAATTTGAAGCAACCGCCTTATTTGAGAGTTTTGAGGCAATCGGTTATCAGAATTGGGGCCTCGGTTTCGGGCGTACGATAAAACCGTTTAAAAAAACAGATATGGAAATAGCTCCGGGAATAGAAGGGGGGCTGATCATCAAAGATCATAATTTTGGCTTTCTCTCCTACGGATTCAATACGGATATAAGATATTATTTTAACAGCTTCAGCGGACTTTCATTATTACTAAACCTGGAAAGACGAACAGACCTCGGTGTTTTGTACAATGATAAAAAGTTTATTTTTTCTGTGTACCTGAACCTGATGATACGGTTCAAGACAGGGAAAAACTTTAAAAAAGAAAGATTTTAGCTAGGAATGAATAGCATTTTCGGAAATATCTCAATTTTACCCCTAAAAACACCCTAATATCCTCATTATCATGATCAATCTACGCGTAAATACGTATTGTATTTGAGAGAATAATTTAGAAAATTAGCATATAAATTAATCGATCTGTTTATGGAGAAAATATGCTCTATGCTTCTTGTGTAAAATGCAGATCTAAAATGTATGATCATGAAATCATGTAGACCCCCGAAAGAGAATAACTTTATTCTTCTCTTAACCGCTTCAGTTCTTTTTTTACTGGCGGTTGCCGTAACATTACATATGAAATTTATTCTTTAACAGTATCGCAGGCAGGAGATCTTTTTATTCCTGTTTCGGAAAAACTAAAACATTAATCTACCGGTATTTTACAAGCCTCAAATAGTTTTTGTTTACGTGAATTACTTATAGAACGGAGTTCTTTAATTACGTAGAAAGCAATCAAATAATTGATATTTATGTGGCTATGATTCTTAAAAATTTTATTCTGTTTAGACATATAAAGTTGTTTTTAATTCTTCCTTTTAAAATTATAATGAAAACACCTTTGAAAAATACGATCTCCTTTCTCGGAAAGGAAAATGAACGCAATGAGCTGGACTTCAATACCTGGAAGGCTAACAGGCTTATTTTTCTGTTTGCCTACCTGATTCTGTTCCTCCTCAAACCGTATAGCCTGGACACACTGAGTATCGGGCAGCAAATGATACACATCACTATTTATAGCTTGATTTATTGCATAGCCTATAGTCTTTCGGCAATTATCTTTATGCCTTTTAATATTTCTGTTAAGTGGACAAAATTCAAAGAATTATGTGCGGCAATAGTATTTATTATGATTGCCTGGTTACTCATTCTGGGATTTATGCTCTATGATGATACCATCTTTTTTACAGTGGACCGGGCTCAGGTGATTGAGGTCATTGCCCAAAAATGCCTGGTATGTGTCCTCTTTTCAACCATGGGATTGGGAAGTTTGATTTTAGTTATGCTGTTCTTTGTGGGCGAGTACAATCTGGGCAAACGCAAAATCCCGGGGGAGAACATGGAGGTCAATACCGAAAAAATCAGTATCAGGGGAAAGAATAAAAACGAGCAACTCGAACTTTGCAATGATACTTTTATCCTGGCCAAAAGCGAGGGGCATTATGTAAAAATATACTACTACAATGCTTTTAGGCAAACTCGTCACTATTTGATGCGGAACAGTTTAAAGGAACTGGAAAAGTTAACCAGGCAAAGTTCAAATATCTGCAAGTGCCATAAATCATATCTTATAAATATGGACTGTGTGAAATCGGTTATTGAAAACCCTAACAGGCCGTATATCTACTTAAGGGATTTTAAGGGTAAGATCCCGGTTTCAAAAGAAAAGGTTCAGGAAATTAAAGAATACAGAAAGAATCATATATCTGTTTTCTAATTAATGATATCTCTGTAAATAAGTACTACTACCTTCCGTAACCTGCGCCTGATGAACAGGCACAGATTTGGAAGGCTGAAACGGGCGATTAGTAAAAAACAAACAAATTGTTTTCTTAAAGTATAACTCTAACCCTAATTTAATAACTTCTATTATCGTCCGCTCCATTCTTTTGGTACTCAGAGAGCTTATTGAAAACATAAACTTTAATAGATCAAATTTATTAATGCTATCAGGGCCATTATAAACACAAAGCCCAGGAAAGCAAGTAGAAGAAAAATAAGAGCTTTTAAAAAGAGCGTCAAACTCCTGTTGTCTTCCTTTTTCATATTGAATACGATCTTTAATTAGTAACTGATTTTCTGCTTAAAACTAGGAACTATAACAACACACTTGGGGAGTTTGTCACGAGCAGAAATTTTTTTTCACGAAAATAATATAGATTATTGCTTATCAGTTGCTTAGCAATAAATGATGAGTATAAAACTTCATGAAAAAATGTATTAATTACGTAATTAAAAACTAATATTTCCGGAATTGTACCGGAGAAAAGCTGTTGAAAAAGACAAGATCTTTATAGTGTTTGTTTTGAGAAGTGAAAAAAAATAATCTCACGAAATATTTAAAGAACTGTTTTCGAGAAGGTTAAAAATGATTACGTGAAAATAAATAAGTATTCGTGAAATAAATTTTTTCCAGGTGTTTTACTGAGTACATTTAAGACTGGCGGGGAATAAACTTTTATTAAAAACTATAAAATACTCCCGATAGTCTGTCTTAATGTGAATGTGCTATTATGTCAAAATATCAATTCTATTTGAGAAAAGTTGAAAACGGCTTTATTATCAACACTCAGCAGGGAATCATAGTTTATGAGGATTTTGAAAGAGTGAAAGAGTATATGATAAATAAGGTGGAAGCCCCGGTTCAGATGGGTGAGGAAATAAAAATTAACATCACGATTGAGACCTGATCAAAGATCCCTGAAGTATATTTTATTTTCCGGCAAGTTTTTGTATTCCTTTTAATTCAGCGATCTTATCCTTAGATACGGGTATTTTATGTTTAAAGTCAAGCATATAGATATAAGCTTTATTGGATGTTTCCAACAGGGATTTTATATAGCTGAGATTGACTAAATAGGACTTATGGCATTTATAAATACTATTGCAGTGTTCGGTAAATTTCTCCAGCTCTTTCATCGTGTTTCTCATCAGATAATGCCGCACCTGTCGGAAAGCGTTGAAATAATATATTTTCACATAATGACCTTCACTCTTGGCATATATAAAGGTCCCGCTGAATAGCTCCAGGTACTCGTTCTTGTTTTTCCCGATGATGGTTATTTTTTCATTGCTTTTGCTTTTATACTGTTTGTTGTATATGTGAAGCTTGGTATTCAGATTCAGAAAGTAGAGCATGACCAGAATTAAACTTCCCAGGCCAATGGTAAAAAGAAAAGAACTAAGGGTGTTCTTTTTGGTTATCAGCAGATTGAGGACATTTTCATTCTCCGGATAAAATACTTCGTGGAAGTATAAGGAAACCCCGAGAATTAACAACCAGGAAATAAGGATAAAGATGATAGCGGTACCAAACTCTTTGAATTTGGTCCATTTTAATGAAGTGTTGAAGGGCATAAAAATAATGATGGACAAGCTGTAGGCGATACAATAGATAATGCTGTAAATAGCTATATAAATATGCAATTGTTCCATAGGTAAGGAAACCAGCTCATAGGGTTTTAATAAAAACAGTACGATATAGGTAAAAACGAAAATGAATTTATTTGCCTTCCATGTGTTGACATTCAACTGGTTGGGAATACACTCTTTTTTGAGGTATGAAGCTATTTTCCGGGCAAATTTTAACATGTTTTTGATGCAATATAAATATTTTCAGTACCAAAGAATCAAATCACAAAATCAGTAGAATTTTTCATGAAAAACTCAAAATTTTCGTGAAAATTTAATCGAACATTTTGTTTTTAAAACACTTGCAATCAGTTGGTTGTATTTGCCTATGTGAAAAAAAGCGCATGACAAGTGAAAGAGGGAGCTATTAGTTTTTATAAGGGGAAAAGCTTTTATGACATGTCTTTTCGCAGCTAATTCATTGTTTACAAAACTGTTTTACAGGCATTCGTTTTAAATTACTTTTTATAAAGCCTATAAAAACCACTAAAAACACCCTTTCCATCCGGAAATTAAGAACAAAAGACAACTTCCGGGCTTTAATTAATACTTCCATGGGGCTTTTAAGATAATACCAGCAATTTTTTCTTCTTAATTCATGAAACAGGAAAACACTCTTTGATTTCTAATAATTTAATAATCAATATGTTATTATTCATTTCATGTAAATAAATTTAATTACGTGAAACATATTAAAAAGCAAGCTTTTTTTGGTCGAACTTTGCTACGGATGTAAAAGTCGATAGGAGTTATGATGGAGATTTTTGAACAAATAGATCAATTGCCCAGCCTTAAGGTTCTCTATTTTCTAATGGGATTTATAGCTGTTTTTCTGGTTCTTTTGATCTTTCGTTTGATTAAGGATCATACCTGGTTTAAAAACATGCAGGCGAAACTTAAGAAGTATAAACGAAAAGACAAGGATGGCAGCCGATCGGACTGTTTAACAAATCCGGATCATAACGATAATGACAACGAAAAAAGAGTCGCCTAGAGCGACTCTTTTTATAAGTTCCATATCCGAACAATACTCCCCGAAAGCAAATCAAAACGGATAACTAGCCTGAAAAATTCAGAATACCATTAAAAAAGAAGTGCCTTCATTCAGAGCGGAACGGACTTTTAAAGTACCACCGTGAAGCTGCATAATTTGTTTGGAGAGGCTCAGGCCGATACCGGTACCCGTATCTTTGGTAGTAAAAAAGGGAACAAATATCTGATCGATTATATCTTCCGGAATACCCGGCCCATTGTCTCTGACCTCAATATATTTTTTCTTGTCCTGATCGATCCCGTAGATCAGCTGTACTTTTCTGTCTTCCTGCCCGTCGAATGACTGAACAGCATTTTTCGCCAGGTTGATCAGTACCTGAGTAATCTGTTTTTCATCTGCAAAGACCTCGAGATCGTCTTCATTGGCTACCAGGTCGAAGGAAACACTGTGAACCTCGATCTCCCGGCTAAGTAATACCTTTACTTTTTCGGTCAGCTCTTGCAGCTTTATTATTTTTTTGTCCGGAACGGGAACATTGAGGAAACTCCGGTAGGATTGTACAAAGCTCATCAGATCGCCTCCCTGTTCTTTTATGACTTCCAGTCCTTTTACCGTATTTCGGATATGATTTTCATCTATCTGCTCCGGCTTCAGCAAGCTGTCATCACTTTTATAATAGTTGAGAATGGACTCGGAAATAGAAGTGATCGGAGCTACCGTATTCATGATCTCATGAGTAAGTACCCGGATGAGCTTTATCCACGAATCCGTTTCTTTTTCATCAAGCTCGCTATTGATATCCTGCACGGTGATCAGGGTTAGAGCCTCGGTTCCAGAGACAATTTCAGTCGATTTTAATGCTAAAGAAATGGTTTCCCTTTCATTGGTTAGCTGGAATACCTTGCGTTCAAAAGGTTTCAGGTCTGAAAACAACTGAAAAAGCCGTGTATCTACCTTTTCAAGTTGACGGATATGGTTTAGTTGCCTGCTGTTAAGCAATGTTCTGGAAGTGGGATTGGCGTAAAGGACATGTCCCTTTTTATTGATGGTCAGGATACCGATATCGGCACGTTTCAGGATCTCCTGATAATATTTTTCCTGTGTTTTGCTCTGTATCTGCATGTCCCTGATAAGAGTATTTGCCTTGTTGAGGTTTTTGTGAAGATGCTGCAGCGAAGGAAGGTCCACATCCTCCGAAAAACGTAAACTATAATCTTCATTGCGTATAAATTCGAAGAAATGGGCGATCTTCCGGTTGGTATGGTTGAGGAATTTTATAAGCCAAACGACTTGCAGTACTAAAAAAAAGATAAGAACACCGGCATGGTAAAACAAAGAATCCAGAAGGGTATAAGCAATAAAGAAAGTAGTAAGACTTATACCAATTACTCTGAAGATCAGCTGAAAATAAAAATGTCTACTGGCCATCGGGATTCATTTTTTTCAGTTTGTTGTACAAAGTCTGCCTTGATATTCCCAATTGCTCGGCTGCCGCGCTGAAATTCCCGTTATGTTCATTTAAAGCATTGGTGATCATAAGGTGTTCCATTTCTTCCAGGGTAACCGATAATTGCTCGCCTTTCATGGAGGGGCTTGCCTGTAGTAGCAGATCATCCGGTTTAAGGCTATTTCCTTCTGCCAGGATCACAGCCCTTTCCAGGGCATGCTGTAATTCCCTGATATTTCCCGGCCAGGGATAGGACATCAGTTTTTCCTTTGCTGTTTGCATCATATCCATCTGAGGCTTGCCGTACTTGGAAGCGAATTTTTTCAGAAAGAAATCAGCAAGGACCAGAATATCCTGATCCCGCTCCCGAAGGGGAGGGATCTTAATATGTATAGTGTTCAGACGATAGAGCAGGTCTTCCCTGAACAGCCCGTCTTTTACCATCTGAAAAAGATCGTTATTGGTAGCACATACCAGACGGATATCTACCGGAACTTCTTTATTAGAACCTACCCTGACGATCACTTTGTTCTGTATTGCCGATAAGAGTTTGGCCTGCATAGGCATGGAGAGGTTACCTATCTCATCCAGGAAAAGGGTTCCGCTGTTTGCCGCTTCGAATTTCCCGATACGATCTTCCTTTGCATCTGTAAAGGCACCCTTAACATGCCCGAAAAGCTCACTCTCAAAAAGACTCTCCGAAATAGAACCCATATCAACCCCGATAAAGACCTCATTTTTCCGGGCCGAACTCCGGTGTAGTTCCCGGGCTATAAGTTCCTTTCCGGTACCGTTTTCTCCGGTAATCAAAACACTTACATCGGTTTTTGCCACCTTATGAGTTAGTTTGAGTACAGAGTTTATGGCTTTGGAAGTCCCTACAATATAATTTTTATCCTGATTGAGTACCTGTTTTAAATGCTGCTCCTTTTGCTTGAGGTTTTTGATCTCCTTTTTTGATTTCCTGAGGAGATATGCAGAACGGATGGTGGTAAGGAGTTTCTCATTCTTCCAGGGCTTAAGGACAAAATCTGCCGCCCCTTCCTTTAGTGCTTTTACTGCCAGTTCAACCGCTCCGTATGCCGTCATCATGATCACAGAAGTTTCCGGGGCTTTCTTTTTGATCTCTTTCAGCCAGAACAAACCTTCATTTCCCGTATTTACCCCGGCAGAAAAGTTCATGTCCAGCAATACGATATCAATATCTCCCAGATCGGGATATGAAGAGATCTGATTTGGATTATTGATCGTCTTAACCGTTTTGTACTCAAACTGAAGAAGGATCTCCAGGGCACTGAGGATACTTTTGTTATCGTCTATTATAAGAATACTTCCGTCAACCATCTTTGTGATCGTGAATTTTTTCTAAAGCTAGCAATTGTATCCATCAGTTTCTAAAAACTGTCAAAATATTTGACACTTCTTGTCCATTTATTTTACACAATTTTTTGTCATTTGATTTTAAAATGATTTTATTTTCCTGATAATCAATTCATTACATTCATGGCATGCAATTAGACATAGATCTGGCACAACATTAAATAAACAAGGTTGAAAAAGTTATTAATCTTTCAGTGTCTTTTCGTTTGTATCGGTGCTTTAGCGCAGCAAAGCTGGTCTTTAGACGAGTGTATAAGTTATGCGCTGGAGCACAATCTTCAGCTAAATGATCTGAACTACAATAAGGAATCCAACAGGGAAAATTACCGGCAGTCATTCAGAGAATTGCTGCCGTCGCTATCCGGAAGTTCCAATTATACAATTCGGTACGGACGATCTGTAGATCCCAATACCAATGAGATTGTCAGCACCGATTTCTTCTCAAACAGTTACTCTCTTAATGCGAGCATCGATTTGTTCCAGGGTTTTCAGAAACTGAACAGTATCGCGTCGGCGAAGTTCCTGTACAAGGCGGCCCAGGAGGAAACACTTCATGAAAAATACTTACTGGCTTTTCGTGTCATGACTGCCTTTTATGATGTACAGTTCTTTGAAGGACTGGAGGAGATATCCAAAGAGCAGGCAGAGATCTCTCAGAAGAATTATGAGCTGGTAAAAAAACAAATAGAAATAGGCACCAAGGCGGGAACCGATCTGTATGAAGCAGAATCTGTTCTTATAGCGGACAAATTAAACCTCACCCAGAGCAGGAATAGTTTACAGGCAGCTCGCCTTAAACTGATCCAGGAAATGAATCTGGAAAATACAAGTAGCATCAGTATCAATACATCGGCAGATATATTTGAGGAAGAAAAGAATGCTCGGGTCGACAAAGATTCGATCTATCAAAAAGCACTTTCTTTTATTCCGATCATAAAGGGACAGGAATTGAGGGTTAAGGCAGCCAAAAAAGATATAGCTGTAGCAAGGGGTAACTTATATCCTTCTCTTAGTATGTCTGCCGGTTATGGAACTGATTTTTTTGAAACCAATGTAGATGAATCCGGAGAAATTATTCCCTTTCGTACACAGTTAAAGGATAACGCTTCTCAGTCAATAGGTTTTACGCTGAGGATCCCTATCAGTCAGCGCTGGAGCTCAAGATCCAGGGTAAAACAGCAGAAGATCGCCTTACTGAGGGCATCCAATACCCTGGAGATCAGAAAGCAGGAGCTCAATCAGCTTCTCCGGGAGCTGGTGCAAAACTACGAGGCTTCCTTAAATGAGTATGAACAGACAAAACAGAGTGAAGCATCCAATCTTCTCGCTTTCAGGATCGCCCAGAAGAAATACGATAAGGGATTGATCAGCGCAGTAGAATTATTTCAGTCAAAAAACCTTTATGCCAAAGCACAGAATGAGAATCTTCAGTTAAAATTAAAAGTGAAGGTACAGCGAATGACTTTGGATTTTTATATGGGATTACCGGTATTTAATATAGATAAAACAGAATAGTACAATGGACATACAGATCGAAAAGAAAAAAGGGTTAAACAAAAAGCATATAGGATACATTATAGGAGGCCTGTTTGCATTGTTTATCGGTTGGAAGCTGATCTCGTCTGAAGCAGGATCGGTTTTCCGAACGGAAAAGAACAAGCTTACCATAGCTGAGGTTACCCACGGAAAATTTGATGATTATATCACCATAAACGGATCCGTGGCCCCCATTGCAACTATTTATATGGATGCCTATGAAGGCGGAAGAGTCGTAGAGAAGCAGATAGAAGAAGGAGCGATGGTTAAAAAAGGTGATATCATCCTGAAACTGGAGAATCGCAGTTTATACGAACAGATCCTTGCCAGCGAAAATAACCTCGCACTGAAGCAAAACGACCTGAGGACCACCAAAATAAATTTCGATGCCAGGCAGATAGAAGGAAGGAAAGATCTGGTAAAAGCCGATTACGAACTTCTGAAATTAAAACGTACCTATGAGCAGAACAAGTCGCTTTATGAGGAAGAACTGATCGCCAGGGAAGAATACCTGACCTCCAAAGAGAATTACGAATTGTCTCAAAAACAACACGAGATCATTAAATTGCAGACACAACAGGATGAAAAACTGAGAAATACGACACTCAACGAACTGGATTCGGATCTGGCAAGAATGAGAAAGACCCTTTCTATGGTTTATGAGCGTATCGATCATTTAAATGTTCGCGCTCCGGCCGACGGACAATTGGGTTTCCTGGATGCGGAGATCGGACAAAGTATAGCTCAGGGACAGCGAATCGGGCAGGTAAACGTACTTACCGATTTTAAGATCGAAGCTGAGATCGATGAACATTATATAGACAGGGTAAGGCGCGACCTGAGTGCCATCCTGGAACGGAATAATACAGAATATATCCTGCGTCTGAGGAAAGTATATCCGGAGGTTCGCAATGGAAAGTTTAAGGTAGATCTGGTATTTACCGATAAAAAACCCGAAACCATCCGGGCCGGACAGAGCTATAATATTAAATTGCAGTTGGGAGAATCCAACGATGCCCTGCTGGTTCCGAGAGGAGGTTTTTATACAAGTACCGGAGGGCAGTATATTTTCGTGCTGGACGGAGAGGGAACAGCTGCCTATAAACGCAATGTGCAGATCGGAAAACAGAATTCTCAATACTACGAGGTACTGGAAGGTTTGCAACAAGGAGAACGGGTCATTACTTCCAGCTATGATTCCTTTGGAAATGCTGAGAAAATTGTGCTTAAAGAATAGAAAGAGGATTTAAAACACAACAAAATGATCAAGAATTATTTTAAAATCGCCTGGAGAAACCTGATAAAGAACAAATTCTTTTCCTTTATCAATATCTTCGGATTGGCAGTCGGGCTTGCCACCTGTTTTCTGCTGATGTTGTATGTTTTTAATGAAACAACCTATGACAAACACCATACGGATGTTAACCGTATTTACAGGATTGCCCTTGAGGTAAATGGTGAAAAATGGGCTGCTGGACCGGCTCCCTTGTCACAGGGGCTTATGTCGGATATGGCCGAAGTGGAAGAAACGACCAGACTTCTGAATTTCCCGACCACCGATAAATTTCTGCTCAAAAACACAAAGACCGACAGAAAGTTTTACGAGACCAACGGTTACTATGTAGATTCTACCTTTTTCAGGATCTTTAGTTACGATTTTAAATATGGCGATAAGAATACGGCCCTGAGCCAGCCGAATACCATGGTAATTTCAGATGCTGTAGCACAAAAGATGTTCGGCGAAGAAGATCCGGTAGATAAGCTTATCACCATTGAAATACCATACGGGAGTTTTGATTATACCGTAAAAGGGGTTTTTAAGCAGGCCGGTAATAAATCGCATATCGATGCTAATTTCTTCCTCTCTATGAGGAATGATGACCTGGGGCAATGGGTAGACGGTCAGACCAATTGGAATAACAACAATATTTTTTACACCTATGTAAAACTTAAAGAGGGGAGTGACCCGCTTGCTTTTGAACAAAAGCTTCCGGCTTTCCTGGAAAAGAATGCTTCCGCAGATTTTCAGGCGGTCAATATTTCCAAAGAACTTTTTATACAACCGCTTAAAGATATTTACCTGAAATCTAATATCGGAAATGAGATCTCCTCCTCAGGAGGGACGACTTACCTGTATATTTTCGGGTCTATTGCAGCATTTTTACTTCTGATAGCATGCATTAATTTTATGAACCTTTCTACGGCCAGTTCCGAAAAACGGGCCAGGGAAGTGGGAGTTCAGAAGGTAATGGGAGCCCGCAAACGCTCACTCATCTTTCAGTACCTGGGAGAATCTATGATCATTGCTTTTCTTGCTTTACTCCTGGCAATACTGCTTATTTATCTTCTTCTGCCGGTATTTAATGCTTTTGCGCAAAAAGAACTGGATTTCCTGCAGTACCCGGTGCTGATTTTCTGGATGATCGGACTGACGATGCTTACCGGCCTGATCTCAGGTCTGTATCCGGCTTTTTACCTTTCATCTTTTAAGATCACAACGGTTATAAAAGGAGCACTTACCAATAACTTTTCTGCAAAATTTATCCGTAAAGGCCTGGTGGTCTTTCAGTTTGCTACTTCGGTTTGCCTTATCCTGATGACAGTGATCATGGTGCGTCAACTCGATTTTATTGAGAACCGTGATCTCGGATTTAAAAAAGAACAACAAATGATCCTCCAGCTTAGAAATCCGGAGGTTGTAGATAATTACAGTGCCTTTAAGAATGAAGTTCTTAAGAATCCTTCGATAACTTCGGTATCGGCAGGTTCTACCTACCCGGGATTCGACCTGGTACAGGACATGTTTTTCTATTCCGAAGGCAAAAGCATGGAAGATAAAGTACTGGTGTATTTTGCACAGGTATATGAAGATTATATTGAGACTTTAGGTTATGAATTATTATATGGCCGGCCGCTGTCCCCTAATCCGGATGCCGATCAGGACGCGATTGTTTTAAACGAAACCGCAGTAAAACAGTTTGGTTATGAACCGGAAAATGCGGTAGGAAAAAAGATCTATTACGAAAACGGAGAGGAGCGCCTTTATTCTGAGATCGTTGGTGTGATCAGGGATTTTAATTTTAAAAGCCTGCACCAGACCATTTCACCATATGCCCTAACCAAATTTTCGGGAGGACAACCCAGCTATTTTATCCTGAATATAAAAGAAGACGATTTTGAGAATGCGGTTGCCGATATTAATACGGTCTGGAAAAATGTGAACCCCGAAACACCTTTGCAATACTCTTTTCTGGATCAGGATTTCCAGATGAATTACGAAAAGGAACAACGTACTTCCGATATCATCATCAGTTTTACCCTTATCGCCATTTTTATTGCCTGTTTAGGACTGTTGGGACTGGCCTCGTTCACTACCGAACAAAGACGTAAAGAAGTCGGTATCCGAAGAGTGTTGGGATCTTCCGTATTGGAGATCACCAGCCTGTTGTCTAAAGATTTTATTAAGCTGGTGCTCATCGCTGTAGCGGTGGCAGGCCCGGTTTCCTGGTATCTCGGAAACAGATGGCTTCAGGATTTCGCATATCGGGTTGATATAAGCTGGTGGTTGTTTGCAGGAACGGCCCTGGTAGCATTAATAATAGCCCTGGCAACCATAAGTTTTCAGGTAATCAAGGCTTCGATAGCTAATCCAGTAAAAAGTTTAAGAACCGAATAATCAAGAATAACTGTAACAAGAACCAATACAGATCATCAATTAAAAAAAGACTTAAAATGATACAGATCAAGGACCTAAAAAAAAGTTTTCGCACAGAAGAAGTAGAGACCCTGGCATTGAATAGTGTTAATCTGGAGGTAAAAGAGAATGAATTCGTTGCTATCATGGGGCCTTCGGGATGCGGAAAATCAACTTTACTCAATATCCTGGGCCTTCTGGACAAACCCAATTCGGGCTCTTATGTATTTGCCGGTCATGAAGTAGCCAATCTGAGTGAAGGGCAGCGAACACAAATACGCAAGGGGAACCTGGGCTTTGTCTTCCAGAATTTTAACCTCATAGACACCCTGACGGTTTTTGAGAATGTAGAACTGCCGCTATTGTTTTTAAAAGTTCCCAAAAACGAACGAAAAGAAAAAGTAATGGCCGTTCTGGAGCGTATGAAAATAGCGCACAGGGCTAAACATTTTCCTCAGCAATTATCCGGAGGACAACAACAGCGGGTAGCCATAGCCAGAGCTGTTGTTACCAATCCCAAGCTTATTCTGGCAGATGAGCCGACGGGAAACCTGGATTCTAAAAACGGGGCGGAAGTAATGAAACTCCTTACCGAATTAAGCCAGGAGGGAGCAACGATCATTATGGTAACACACTCAGACCACGATGCCAATTTTGCACACCGGATCGTCAACCTTTTTGATGGTCAGGTAGTGACCGAAAGTATAAACAGAACTATGTAAACCATCTAAAGTTCTATAGATGCCTTGAAAACAGAATAAAAAACACCAAATAACAACAAACAATAACTATGTATTACTTTAAAACGTTTTTACGATTTCTCAATAAGAACAGGCTGTTTACCGGAATTACGGTTTTCGGGTTTTCCATTGCACTGATGTTTGTTGTATTGCTAAGCGTTTACATTGACAGCGAGCTGGCCGTAAACGATTTTCAGCTAAATAAAGACAGAATTTACCGGATCGAAAATGAAGATACCTTCTTTTCGGCCCCGATAGCCGACGACCTTAAAAATACGGTTCCCGAGATCGAGGATTTTACCAGGCTACTGAATGATTCCGGAAATATTTCGCGTGTAGACGGACAGAAATTCAAGTTTGATTTCTTTGGAGTCGATGCCTCTTTTTTTGAGATCTTTTCCTATCCCCTGTCTGAAGGTAGGCCGGCAGAAGTTCTCCAGGCCCGGAATTCCATAGTACTTTCCGAAAGCCTGGCCTTAAAGATTTTCGGATCTGCTTCCCCTGTCGGAAAAGAAATACTGATCGACAATAAAAATAAATTCCTGGTAACGGGAGTGATGAAGGATTTTCCCGAAGCAACTCATTTTGAGAGGACCGATGCCCTGATCAATATGAAAGCTTTCGAAGACCTTTGGGGTTTTAAGGGATTGATGACCGAATACGGTTTCTGCTCCATGAATATTTATTTTCTGGCAAAACCCAATACCGATCTTCCATCCAAGGCGCCTCAGATCCTGGAAAAATTCAAAAAGGATTTCTGGCTCTATACGGACGGTTATGCAAAGACCCTGGAATTTACTCCCTTAGAAGATGTTTATTTTAGTGAGAAAGAAGCGAAAGGAGTCAAAACCAACAGCAAAAAATTAATTGTTGTACTATCGGTCATCGCACTCCTTATTCTGTTACTGGCCATTATTAACTATATAAACCTGACCATTGCCCAGGCAAGCTTCAGGGGCAAGGAAGTGGCGGTGAAGAAATTGCTGGGAAGCTCCAAAAGAAAACTGCTTACTCATTTTACACTCGAATCTGTTTTTCTGTGCCTGGTAGCCCTTGTTTTTTCATTGGTCCTGGCAAAACTGGCCGAACCCGTATTTAATCGCCTGCTCGATACCGAGCTTTTACTGAACCAAAAGATAAGCCTGAAAAATGTGCTCTGGCTTCTGGGCATTTTTACCCTGGTGGGATTGATCTCAGGACTGGTACCTGCCCTCTTTATGAGCAATTTTAAACCGATAGAGATGGTGAAAGGAACTTTTCAGAAACAAACCAAAGCCAGATACGGCAAGTTCCTGGTTACTTTCCAATATACCGTGACCATTTCCCTGATCATCTGTACGGCCTTTGTGGCCAAGCAAACCCATTTTTTAAGGAATACCGAGCTGGGATTTGAAAAAGATCACATCATCTGGATGGATTATGTAGGCTCGACCGATAAGAAACAAACGATCAAGAGTGCATTGTTACAGCTTCCGGAAATAGAACAGGTTTCCCTGGTTCTCGGAAGCCCGCTCAACGGAGGTAATAATCAGTCTTTTGATTATAAGGGAAAACCGGTAAGCTTTCAGGAGTTTGCGGTAGACTCTTCCTTTATAGATCTTTTTGGCCTGAAGGTCAGATCGAGAGGAACGGCTTATGACAGGAACGGGATCTACCTGAATGAGATAGCCGTAAAACAACTGGAAGTAGCTCCCGATGCCGCTACCTTCAGAATGTATGATGCAGACCTCCCTTTGCTGGGAACCGTAAACGATTTTAATTTCAGACAACTCAGTGAACATATTGGCCCGGCCTTTATCAGGGAGATCCGCGAAAACGAACAGCCCTGGGAGATCATGATAAAAACCGCTAAAACAGATCCGGGTGCGGCCATGGAAAAAATAAAAGCTGTGTATGCAGGACTGGTAGATAACACTCCCTTTGAATACGGTTTTATTGACGATACCATTAACGAATGGTATTCAAAAGAAGAAAAAACAGCGAGGATCATCGGATATTTTACGGTGCTCTCACTTTTTATCTCCGCTTTAGGGATCCTGGGAATGGCTACCTTTTATATGCAGCAGCGCAGAAAAGAGATCGGAGTACGGAGAGTACACGGTTCCTCGGTGGCGGGAGATATGCTGCACCTGAGCAGGGATTTTATAAAATGGGTGGGCGTGGCTTTCCTTCTGTCCATTCCTATTTCCTTTTTCTCCATGTCGAGCTGGCTTGAGAATTTTGCCTATAAAACTTCTCTAAGCTGGTGGGTATTTGCACTCGGAGGAATGATTACGCTGTTTATCGCCTTAACAACGGTGAGCTGGCAAAGCTGGAAATCAGCAACGGAAAACCCGATAAATGTGCTGAAAGCCGAATAACAATCATCAATCAAAAAACGAAAGTCATGTTAAATCACAACCTTTTACTTTTCTTCAGGAACATAAAGAAGCACAAAAACTCCTTTCTGATCAATACCATCGGATTGGCGAGCGGATTGACCTGTGTATTGCTGATCGCACTATGGGTAAATGATGAATTGAACGTAGATAAATTTCACGAAAATGATGCCGATCTGTACCACATGATGGAGACTTCCGAATATCCGGGCTACATTGAGGTAGGTGAAACCACATCCGGACATGCAGGAGAATTGCTAAAAGAACACATGCCCGAAATAGAACTGGCCGTTCAGGTAGGAAGATATCCGAATGATGCAACACTTTCTACAGAGGATCAGGTCATAAGAGCCGATGGGCGCTATGTGAGCAAGGATTATTTTAAAATTTTCTCCTTCCCTTTGCTGGAAGGAAATAAAAATAAGGTCTGGGAAGAAAAGAACGGAATAATGATATCGGAAAAGCTTGCCAGGATCCTCTTTGGTTCCGCAAGCAATGCTATGGGTAAAGCCGTGGATTTCCAGCATAGAAGGACCCTGACAGTTTCGGGGGTTTTTGAAGATATTCCGAACCGGTCCTCCCAGCAATTCGATTTTGTACTTTCCTTTGAAGAATTGGCAGCGGCCAATAGCTATTTAAGAGAATGGGGAAGTGTTTCTACGGTAGTGTACTTTAAAATGAGACCCGGTACCGATATTTCTGCCTTCAATAAAAAGATAGAGAACTTTATAATAGAACAAACCGATTACCGGCAGGGACATCGCAAACCATTCCTGAAAAAGTATTCCGAAGAATACCTCTATGGAAAATATGAGAACGGAATACAGACCGGAGGAAGGATCACCTATGTAAAATTGTTTTCCATCATATCTGTTTTTATTCTGATCATTGCCTGCATCAATTTTATGAACCTGTCAACTGCCAGGGCATCCCGAAGACTTAAAGAGATCGGGGTGAAAAAAGCAGCAGGAGCTCACAGGAGATCGCTGATCGTTCAGCATCTTACAGAATCGCTGGCCGTATCTTTTATCGCTCTTTTTGTCTCCCTTTTACTGGTGCATTTGCTGCTTCCTGAGTTTAACCGGATCACCGGAAAAGAACTGATGTTAAGCTACAATAGCAGTACCCTTCTCTGGCTTTTGGGAATTACCGTGATTACCGGTTTATTATCCGGAAGTTATCCGGCCTTATACCTGTCCGGCTTTAGCCCGGTAGATATCTTAAAAGGAAAACTCCAGACATTCGGGAGTGAGGTATGGATAAGAAGAAGCCTGGTAATTACGCAATACACGATCTCTATTGTTCTGATCGTATCTGTCCTGGTCGTTTATAAACAGATAGAATTCATACAAAGTAAGAGTCTGGGCTATACCAAGGATCAGATCATTCACTTTGACCGTGAAGGAAAGACTTTGGACTTTGCTTCCATGGAAACCTTTTTAACCGAACTGGAAAAAATACCGGGAGTGGTAAGCGCATCGAGCAGCAGAACCAAACTGGCAGATGAGCCCTGGGGAGTCGGAGGGATAGAATGGCCGGGAAAAGAACTCAGAGATGCAACCGAGTTTCAGCATATGATCGTTTATTACGACCTGCTGGAAATGCTGGATATTGAACTCCTGGAGGGAAGGACCTTCTCAAAGGAATTTACTTCCGAGAACACAAAGACCATCTTTAACGAGGCCGCCATTGCTTATATGGGGCTGGAAGACCCGGTGGGTAAAGTTGTTAATTTTCGGGGGATACCCAGGGAAATTATCGGGGTGGTCAAAGATTTTCATTTCTCTTCCTTTCATGAAAATATAAGCCCGATGATCATTAATATGTGGCCGGAAAGACTAACCAAACTAATGGTAAAGCTGGAAGCGGGAAAAGAAGAAGAGACCCTGAAAGCGATTACCGATTTTTATCAGACCTACAATCCGGGATTCTTGTTTAGCTATACTTTTCTGGATGAAAACTATCAGAGCCTGTATAAGGCGGAGAAGAGAATTGCAGTTTTATCGAGGTATTTTGCCGGACTGGCCATCATTATCTCGTGCCTGGGACTCTTTGCCCTGGCGGCCTTTACCGCAGAGAGAAGAAAAAAGGAAATAGGTATACGCAAAGCCCTGGGGCAGGGAAGTACACAATTGAGCATCCTGCTTTCGGGAGAATTTGCCAAACTGGTTATTGTAGCCGTATTTATCGGCCTGCCTCTGGCATACTTCCTGACCAGCGACTGGCTCTCAGGTTTTGCCTATAAAATTGAGATCAAACTGTGGTATTTTATTGTGGCAGGAGTCACTGCACTTCTGGTGGCATTACTAACGGTAGGTACTCAGACCGTAAGAGCTGCTACAAGGAACCCTGTAGAATCGCTGAGAGAAGAATAAAGAATTAAAAACACAACCCATGTTAAAGCACAGTCTAATACTTTTCATCAGGAATATAAAAAAGAACAAAAGCAGCTTTTTTATAAATATCATTGGTTTGTCTACCGGACTGGCCTGTGTGCTGCTCATTTATTTATGGGTGAATGATGAATTAAAAGTAGATGGCTTTCACCAAAAGGATGACCACCTCTTCCAGGTGATGCAGAATTTTGAGCGTCCGGATGAAATTATTACCACCGATTATAGCCCGGCACTTTTAGGGCAAACCCTGTTGAATGAGTTCCCCGAGATAGAATACGTTACTTCTACGAATATCATTTTTCAGGAGAATCAGGCCAAAGGAATTCTTTCAGGCCCCGATAATTTTATAGATACCCAGGGAATGTTTGCTACCGGCGATTACTTCCGGGTATTTAGTTATCCGTTGATTCATGGAGATAAGGAAAGTGTTCTGAACGATGTAAACGGGATTGTCCTCTCCGAAGAACTGGCTCGCAAATTGTTTGGTACTGCCGAAAATATAATCGGAAAAGACCTGGAATGGGAGAGTGAAAAACTGAAAAAGACGTTTAAGGTTTCCGGTGTTTTCGGGAATATTCCACCTAACTCGACGGTGCGTTTTGACTTTGTAATGAACTACGATGTCTTACTGGATGACAATCGCGGATCCAGAGAGTGGAACAGTGATTATGCCTATACTTATCTGGTCCTGAAAGAAGGTACAGATATAGGAAACTTCAATACTAAGATTAACGGTTTTTTAAAGCCGAAACACACCTCCAGGGCCAAAAGCAGCTTGTTTGTCAGGCAGTATTCACAAAAATACCTTCGCGGAAATTATGAAAACGGAGTCCAGACAGGAGGAAGGATAAACTATATCCGGCTTTTTTCCGTTACGGCCCTGTTCATATTGCTGATCGCATCTGTCAACTTTATGACCTTATCGACTGCTCAGGCATCGCGGAAAACGAAGGAAATAGGGATCAAGAAAGCTATAGGGATGAACAGAAGGGGACTGATCTTTCAGTTTCTGGGAGAATCTGTTCTGATGGCTGTTCTTTCCTGCGCACTTGCCGTTTTACTGGTGATGCTCGTTCTTCCTCAGTTCAATGTAATTACCGGGAAGCAGTTGTCTTTTAATATCGGCCCGGAAGGCGCTTTATCAATAGCTGCCATTGTATTGCTCACCGGCTTTGTTTCCGGAATTTATCCGGCCTTTTACCTCTCCGGTTTTAAACCGGCAAGAGTGCTAAAAGGAAAACTCAGGACCTCTGTAAATGAACTTTTCGTGAGAAAGGGACTGGTAGTTTTTCAGCTTAGCCTGTCCGCTATTTTTATTGCAGGATTCCTGATCATTCAGAAACAAATCAACCTTATACAGACCAAAAACCTGGGTTACGACCAGGAAAACCTTATTTCTTTCGAGAGGCAAGGTGAGTTGGATGAGAACGATATAGATGTTTTTCTCTCCGAACTGAGAAAGATACCCGGCGTTGCCGGTGCATCCGGTATCCGGGGGAATATTATAAAGGATGTTAATCTGAACCTGGGATACTCCTGGGAAGGAAGTACGCTTCAGGATGAGGAAATAGTTTTTCCAAGTCCGCAGGTCAATTACGACTTTATTGAAACCCTGGGAATGGAGTTGAAGCAGGGCCGTACTTTTTCGAGAACGTACGGAGACGAGGCGTCAAAACTGGTTATCAATGAAGCTGCGGCCCGAATGATAGCTTATGAAGATCCCGTTGGTAAATACATTAAGAGGGGTGGGGAGCAGATGCAGATTGTCGGAATAGTTAAGGATTTTCATTACAATTCCCTTCATCAAAACATAAAACCGGTTTTTTTCAGGTTTGACCCCGGAGGACGGACCACCATTGTGAGGATCAAGGCCGGAATGGAAAAGGCAACCATCGACAGGCTCAGAGAAGTATACGAGAAATTCCATCAAAAATACCCTTTCGATTTCCGTTTTATGGATCAGGAGTACCAGAGGCTTTACGAAGCAGAGAGCAGGGTCTCTTCGCTTTCAAGATACTTTGCCGCTTTGGCTATTGTGATCTCCTGTCTGGGATTATTTGGTCTGGCAGCGTTTACCGCCGAAAGACGCCGCAAGGAAATAGGTATAAGGAAGGCGCTGGGGCAGAGCAGTACACAGGTCTCCCTGCTTTTATCGGAGGAGTTCGCCAAACTGGTCGTGATCTCCATTACCATAGGTCTACCCATTGCGTATTTGCTCGCTCAAAACTGGCTCTCTGGCTTTGCATACAGAATAGATCTGCAATTAGGATATTTTCTGATGGCAGGAATTATAACCCTGGCGATCACGCTGTTTACGGTAAGTACCCAGGCAATCAATGCCGCGTACAAAAACCCTGTTGAATCGCTAAAAGAAGAATAAAAAAAAGAAACCATGCTGACACATAATATTTTACTTTTCCTGAGAAATATAAAAAAGTATAAAAGTACTTTCCTTATCAATATTATCGGTTTATCTACCGGTCTTGCCTGTGTGATATTGATCTCACTCTGGGTAATGGATGAATTGGGCTTCGATAAGTTTCACAAGAACGATCAAGAGTTGTACCAGGTATGGAACAGGTTTGAGAGGCCTGACGGAGTTACGGTATCACACTGGACTCCCGACTTACTTGCAGAGACCATGGCCGAAAAACTGGCTGAGGTAAAAATGGCTGCTGCTGTCATCTCTGCAGAGATGATGGGAGAAGTGGCATTGTTCACGGGAGAAAAAAACCTTAAGGCCCCGGGGAGTTTTGCCGGCTCCGATTACTTTAAAATGTTTTCCTATGAATTGCTGTACGGAAATAAGAATGATGTACTAAAAGATGCCAATGCGATCGTCATCTCCGAATCCCTTGCACAAAAGCTCTACGGTTCGGCTGAAAACGCGATCGGAAAACCCCTGGAGTGGAATGCACTTAATACCCAGGCAAAACATCAGGTAAGCGGGGTGTTTAAAGATACCCCCTCCAATTCGAGTCAGCAATTCGATTTTGTACTTCCCTTCGAGGCATTCAAGAAAGTATCTGCCAATATCGGAAGACCCATAGGCTGGGACCTTAATGCTCCTTTAACCTATATCGTCCTTCGAGAAGGAACAAATGTTGAGCAATTTGCATCAAAGGTAAAAGGGTTCTCCAAACAACAAAGCGATAAGGTGGAGGCAGACCTGCTTGTAAAAAAATATTCTTCCAATTATCTGTACGGAAAGTTCGAGAACGGAGAGACAGCCGGAGGAAGGATCGAATATATCTACCTCTTTTCAACAATAGCATTGTTTATTTTGCTTATCGCCTGTATTAATTTTATGAATCTTTCCACAGCCAATGCAAGCAGACGTCTGAAAGAGATCGGAATTAAAAAAGCATTAGGCTCTGGAAGGGGAACACTGATCAAACAACATTTCGGAGAGTCGATCCTGACGTCATTCCTCGCTCTTTTTATAGCATTAATACTGGTGTATCTTTTCGTTCCTGAGTTTAATTCCATCACCGGAAAAAACCTGTCTTTAAGCTTTGACCCGAAACAGATCGGGTTTATACTTGCTGTAGTTTTACTTACAGGTGTGATTGCAGGAAGCTATCCTGCCCTGCATTTGTCGCGTTTTAATCCGGTAGCGGTCTTAAAAGGAAAACTAAAAGGCTCCCTCAGCGAACTCTGGGTCAGAAAAGGCCTGGTGGTATTTCAGTTTACATTGTCTATTGTCCTGATAGTGGCGGTATTGGTGGTTCATAAACAGATAGACTTCATACAATCGGAAAACCAGGGAATGGATAAGGACAATGTTGTTTATTTTAATAAAGAAGGTGGACTGGAAGGGAATGTGGAGGCATTTATTCGTGAAATGGAAGCTATTCCCGGGATTGTAAAAGCGAGTAGTAGTATACAAAACATTATAGGTACGGAAATCAATAAAACCAACGGGCTAAACTGGCCGGGAAAAACAAGCGGACAGGATATCAGCTTTTATGAGATGGGGATAAATTACGGCTTTACGGAAACCCTGAATGTTGGAATAAAGGAAGGAAGGACTTTTTCAAGGGATTTTGCTTCAGATCAGACCGCTATTATTTTGAACGAGACCGCAATCAAGCGTATGGGATTAAAAGATCCGGTAGGTAAGATCATCGATCTATGGGGCGAAAAAAGGAAAATTGTCGGAGTAATGAAGGATTTTCACTTCCAGTCTTTCAGGGAAACGGTAAAACCCATGTTCTTCAGAATAGTCCCCGAACAGCAATCTTTTGTTTTTATGGCAAGAATAGAAGCCGGGAGAGAAAAAGAGGTATTGCAAAAACTTGAAAACACCTATTCCAAATTCAATCCGGGCTATGTTTTTGACTATAAGTTCCTGGATGAAGATTTTCAGGCCCTGTATAATGCAGAAAACAGGGTTTCTTCCCTTTCCGGTTACTTTGCCGCTATGGCCATACTTATTTCCTGCCTGGGTCTTTTTGGACTGGCGGCGTTTACTGCCGAAAGAAGACGTAAGGAAATTGGGATCCGAAAGGCCCTTGGGCAGAGCAGCAAGCAAATCACCGTTCTTTTTTCGGGAGAGTTTGCAAAGCTGATATCGGTTTCCATTCTTTTCGGATTACCCCTGGGATATATATTGATCAACAACTGGTTATCGGGTTTTGCATACCGGATAAACCTGCATTACGGATATTTCCTCCTTGCCGGAGTAACCGCATTGGCGGTGGCTTTGTGTACGGTGAGTGTACAGGCTGTACGGGCAGCTTATAAAAACCCGGTCGAATCGCTCAGGGAAGAATAATCATCAAAAAACAAACAGCTATGTTAAGACATAACCTCTTACTTTTTTTCAGGAACATTAAAAAGAACAAGAATATTCTTTTTATCAATATTGCTGGCCTGTCTACGGCATTAGCCTGTGTACTTCTCATTTACTTATGGGTAAATGACGAATTGAAAGTAGACAGTTTCCATCAGAATAAGAACAGGCTCTTTCAGGTTATGATGAATACCCCGTTGGCAACGGGTGTGGAAACGGAAGAGTATACTCCCGGACTCCTGGCAAAAACACTAAATGAAGAAATGCCGGAGGTAGAAGCAGCGACAGCTGTTATTCCTCCTCAGTGGTTCGATGGCGGACAGGGAATAGCATCTGCGGAAGACCGCCATTTCAAAGCTGTCGGACAGTTTATCGACGAGGATTATTTTAAACTGTTCTCCTGGAAAATGATAAGCGGAAATACCAGCGGTGTCCTGGAGGACAAGCAAAGTATTTTTATATCCGAAAAGCTGGCAAATAAGCTTTTTTCAAAGCCTGAAAATGCAATAGGTAAAACAATTAGCTGGGAACGTGGAAGGTTTAGTGGCATCTACACGGTTTCAGGTGTTTTTAAAGACCCTCCTGAAAACTCCACTCATCAATTTGAGATCTTGTTCAATTACCTTCTGTTTTATGAAGCCTATGAAGATAACCTTACAAATTGGGGGAACAGTAACCCGAGCACCTTTGTACTTTTAAAGGAAGGAGTAGATAGCAAGGCTTTTGATCAGAAGATCGAAGATCTCGCTAAAGAAAAATACAGGAAGACGGTAGGAGAAAAATATCTGGAGTATATCGGGACCCTGTTTATTCAACCTGTTTCCGAAAGATACCTCTACAGCAAATTCGAAAACGGAGTACAGGCAGGAGGCAGAATAACCTATGTGAAGTTATTTTCCGTGATTGCCATTTTTATGCTGCTTATTGCTGCTATCAACTTTATGAACCTCTCCACCGCGATCGCCTCTAAAAGAATGAAGGAAATAGGGATCAAAAAAGCGGTTGGAGCCAGGCAGAGGAATATCGTCTGGCAATTCATTAACGAATCTGTATTTATTGCCTTTCTGTCTTTATGCGTTGCCTTACTGATGGTAGCCATCTTACTTCCGGAGTTTAATGAGATTACCGGAAAACATCTAAGCCTCAGCTTTTCCGCAGAATTTATTCTGTCTATTATACTCATCACCCTGTTTACAGGCTTACTGTCCGGAAGTTATCCCGCTTTGTATTTATCGAGGTTCCGACCTGTAAAAGTGCTTAAGGGAACATTGAGTTCCCCCAGGGGAGAAGCCTGGACCAGAAAAGGCCTGGTCGTCTTTCAGTTTACTGTATCGGTAGTCCTTATCGTATCCGTACTGATCGTATACAAACAGATAGAATATACCCAGAATAAAAACCTGGGCTATTCAAAAGAAAATATTATTTCCTTTAAAAAGGAAGGAAAACTCAATGAAAACCTGGTGTCTTTTGTTAACGAGATCAGGGACTTACCCGGAGTGGCAATAGCCTCCAGTTTTCAACATGACCTGGTAGGAGATAGCGGAAGTACCAGTGGTGTTAAATGGGATGGGAAGAAAGCCGGTGAAAGGGTAGAATTCGGAAATATTGAGGTCGATTATAACCTGATGGAACTCCTGGATATGCAAATGATAGCCGGGCGCACTTATTCCGAAGAATTCGGGACTGATAAAGACGATAAGAATATCATTCTTAATGAAGAAGCGATCAAGGTAATGGGGCTTGAGGACCCGGTGGGCAAAACAATTACACTTTGGGGCAAGGAAAGACAGATTATCGGAGTGGTGAAAAACTTTCATTTCCGTTCCCTTTATGAAAAATTAGGCCCCTGTATGGTACGCTTTTCCCCGGAGGGCCAGAATATCCTGGTGAAACTGGAAACAGGTTCCGAAGAAGAAACCATAAACCGCATCAGTGAAGCTTACGGGGCGTTTACAGGCGGACTTCCGTTCGAATATACCTATTTAGATAAGGATTATAACCGTCTGTATATTGCCGAGCAGCGGGTATCCGTTCTGTCGAAATACTTCGCCTCTCTCGCCATTTTAATTTCCTGCCTCGGGCTTTTTGGCCTGGCAGCTTATACGGCAGAAAGAAAACGAAAAGAGATCGGAATACGCAAAACCCTCGGGCAGGCAAGTTCACAGCTTACCGTCCTGCTTTCGGCAAGTTTTGTAAAACTGGTAGTCCTCTCGCTTGTTATTGGTTTACCGCTGGCTTATTTGATCGGTAAGAACTGGCTTTCCGGTTTTGCATATCGCATAGAATTGCACCCCTGGTATTTTGTACTGGCAGGAATCATCACCCTGTCTATAGCTCTTATTACGATAAGTACCCAGGCAATCCGGGCGGCACATAAAAACCCGGTAGATGCATTAAGGGAAGAATGATCATCAAAAAACAAACAGCTATGTTAAAACACAATTTACTACTCTTTTTAAGGAATATCAGGAAGCATAAAAGTACTTTCCTGGTGAACCTTGTAGGGCTGTCCACCGGCCTGGCCTGTGTATTGCTAATTTATCTTTGGGTAAATGATGAATTAAGTGTGGATAAATTCCATGCTAACGATCATAGACTGTATCAGGTACTGAGGAATGTACCGGATAGCTCAGGTGACATCAATACAAATGAAAGTAATTCCGATCTTCTGATACCCGCTATGATGGCGGAATTTCCCGAAGTGGAATATGCTGCACCTTTGATGGACGATTCTTCCAATGCCATTATCTCAACAGGTGATAAGACGATAAAAGGTTCCGGAAAACTGGCGGGAAAAGATTTTTTCAACATCTTTTCATTCCCGTTAATAGAAGCGAACGGAGATCAGGTCCTTAGAGGCGAGAACTCCATCGTTATTTCTAAAAAAATAGCCCTTGCCCTGTTTGATCGCTCCGAAAACCTGATAGGTGAGACAGTGAATATTTACGACAATACGGATGGGGAAGCATTATATGCAGGAGATTACAGCATATCGGGTGTTGTAGACACAGAGGGAATAAGTTCTTCCCTGGAGTTCGACTTTTTACTTACAAATGAATTATTCCTCGCCAAACGCGATCCTTATGATGCTAAATGGAACAGTAATGGTGTAAATGTTTATCTGAAACTTAAAGAAGGAACAGATGCAACGGAGTTTCAAAGCAGGCTCAATAAGTTTTACAGAGCTCAACTGGAAGTTGTTTTCAGTAAAAAGTACCACCATTATATAGGTAATATGTTCCTTCAGCCTTTTTCGGAAAGATATCTCTACAACAAATTCGAAAACGGGGTACAGGCCGGAGGCAGGATCGATTATGTGATCCTCTTTTCCGTAGTAGCTCTTATTATTTTACTTATTGCCTGCATTAATTTTATAAACCTTTCTACAGCTCAGGCATCAAGGAGATTAAAAGAAGTGGGGATCAAAAAGGTGATCGGAGCTTCCAGAAGAAACCTTATTCTTCAGTACATCGGAGAATCTGTATTTCTCACCATTATTTCCCTGGTAGTCGCCTTTGTTATTGTTTTGTTGCTCCTGCCACAATTCAACCTGATCACAGCCAAGGAGATCAACCTCCGGCCGGATCCTGAACTCATTAGCGCAGCACTGATCATTACACTCCTTACGGGTCTTATCTCCGGGAGTTACCCTGCCTTTTTTCTTTCGGGCTTAAAACCGGTAGAAACATTAAAGTCTAAATTAAAAACCTCATTCGGAGAATTTTTTACCCGAAGAGGATTAGTGGTCTTTCAGTTTAGCGTGTCCATAATATTTATTATTTCGGTCATTGTAATCTCGAAACAGATCAATTTTCTTCAATCCAAAAACCTGGGATATAACAAAGATCATGTGGTTACTTTCTTGAAGGAAGGAAAGCTGGTGGAAAATTCGGAGACTTTCCTCAAAGAATTAAAACGCAGTCCGGGAGTGCTCAATGCAACTCAATTGGAAGGAAATATTTCCAGTTTTGACAACTCGGGTGGCGGGTACAAACGAAAGGACAGGCCTTCTATTCAATTTACCTTTGCCAGGGTAGATTATGACTATGTAGAGACCCTGGGAATAGAGTTAAAGGAAGGGCGTTCATTTTCCCGGGATTTCGGAGATGAAGGATCGAAAATTATACTCAACGAAACAGCCATTAAAACCATGGAACTGGAAGATCCCATAGGCAAAATAGTGAATATCCGGGGGCAACGTGAGATCATAGGTATTGTAAAGGATTTCCATTATCAGTCCCTCTATGAAAAGATAGAGCCGATGTTTCTGCTATACCTTCCGGAAGATGCCAATAGAATTGCGGTTAAGATACAGGCAGGCAGGGAGAAAGAGACCCTGGCCGGCCTTGAAAAGCTTTACCATAAGTTCAATCCGGGCCTTCCGTTTGAATTTGAATTCCTGGATGATGAATATCAGGCACTATATACCTCAGAACAAAGAGTGGCAGATCTTTCCGGATATTTTGCCTTTTTAGCCATTCTTATTTCGTGCCTCGGGCTTTTTGGCCTGGCTGTATTTGCAGTAGAAAGAAGAAAAAAAGAGATCGGGATCCGCAAAGCATTAGGCCAGGGAAGTACTCAGATAGGAGTACTCCTGTCGGGAGAGTTTACCAAACCGGTGCTGATATCCATTCTGATTGCGGTACCGTTGGGATATCTTTTAACGCAAAACTGGTTGTCCGGTTTTGCCTATAAAATAAATATAGAACTCTGGTATTTTGTGTTGGCAAGTGTTGTTGCCCTCGTCGTTGCCCTGTTTACCGTGGGGACTCAGACCATCAGGGCTGCCTATAGAAAACCTGTTGATGCATTAAGGGAAGAATAAAGAAACAGTTATGTTAAAATATAAGTTTTTGTTGCTGTACAGGAGTATCTTAAAGGAAAGATCCTATTCTTTTATAAACATTACCGGATTGGTGATTGGAATGGTGAGCTTTCTGTTAATTGCTCAATATGTAATTCATGAGACAAGTTATGAAGATCATATTGAAGATCAGGATCGGATCTATCGTATAGGATTGGATTACTCGGCTTCAGGAGAAGAGGTATTCCGTTCTGCCGAAAATTATCCGGGAGCGGCAAGCTTTATCAAAAGAAACCTGCCTGAAATTAAAGAATACGTCCGACTCTTTGATGTGGGAAGGAAGAGCAATGTGGTAGTTAGCTATCAGGATGAAAAAGGAAATTTGGAAGAATACAAGCAAAAGGAAAGCTTTTTTGCAGACCCTTCTTTTCTTTCGGTCTTTTCTGTTAAGATGGCTCTCGGAGATCCGGAAACAGCTTTGAATGAGCCTCATAGTATACTGATCTCGGAAGATCAGGCTTCGCGATATTTTGGAAATGGAAACCCAATAGGAAAGGTGCTGCGGATGCAAAATGATGAATATGGAGATGACTTTCTGCTGAAGGTAACGGGAGTTTTCAAAAAACCGAAATCTTCATCCCATCTTAAATACGATATTTTAATATCCTATTCCACCCTTTATTCAAGGGGAAGCTACGCATCCGACTTTTTTCAGAATTCCTGGCAAAGAAAGCATGTGCATACCTATGTTCAGCTGAACCAGGGTGTAGATGAAGATGTGTTTAAATCAAATCTCGCTTCTCTGATGAAGACACATGATCATGATTTACCTCAGGACCATAAAAGATCGTTTGTTGTACAATCTATAAAGGACATTCATTTACATTCCGATCTGGCTGATGAGAATGAAGCAAACGGAAATGCCCGCTCAGTCTATATTTTTATTGTTATCGGGATCGCTATTTTACTGATGGCGTGGATCAACTATATCAACCTGGCAACCGCCAGATCACTTACAAGAGCAAAGGAGGTAGGAGTGCAAAAGGTAATGGGAGGTCAGAGAAGACAGCTTGTCGGGCAATTTATGATGGAATCTTTTGTGTTTAACGGATTTGCCATCGCCTTATCTGTCGGGATCCTGTTTTACCTCTCTCCTTTCCTCAGCGGATTTATGGGACTTGAAATCGGGGCTTTTCCTGTAAAACAAACAATCTTCTGGCTTTTAATAGCCGTTCTATGGATTGTAGGTTCGGTGCTATCCGGCTGGTATCCTGCTTTAATACTTTCGTCCTATAAAGCAGTAGATGTCCTTAAGGGAAAACTAAGTACCTCAGACAGGACAGCATCATTAAGGAAAAGCCTTGTTGTTTTTCAATTTGCCGCTTCTTCGGTATTGATAACCGGTACGATCATAATATCAGATCAGATAAATTTTATGCTTTCCGAAAACCTTGGTTTTAACCCGGAGCAACTTTTGATCGTTGAACGGGCCGCAGGCCTTCCCGGTGAAGAAGAAGAGCTGAAAAACAGTATAGATAGGTTTAAGAGAAACCTGGAGAGTTTACCCGGGATAAGCCTGGTGAGTACAGCTCAATCTATTCCCGGTAAAAAAATGAAACGATTGTTTTCGCTAAGCGAACAGGGGAGTGTACCCGGCCGGGAAATTACCGCTCAGATATCCGGAGCGGATTACGATTTTATTCAGACCCTGGAGATGAACCTGATTGCCGGAAGAGGACTTTCAAGAGACATTTCCCCCTCAAATGAAGGAGTTATAATTACCCGGTCTATGGCAGAGAAAATGGGGTATAAGGAACCTCAGGATGCTCTGGACAAGATCATAAATATTAACGGAGACGATTTTGCCAAACCGGTGGTAGGAGTTATCGAGGATTACCACCACGAATCCCTTAAAAAGAACACTATTCCCACCATGTACTGGTTGAACCGGTATGACGGGGAATACTTTTTTGTGAAGGTAAAAGCTAACGCCGGACTGGATACGACCGTTGCCGGAATAGAACAGAAATGGACAGAAGCCTTTCCCGGGAACCCATTCGATTACTTCTTTCTTGAAGACTATTTTAATCAGCAATACCTCAATGATGTGCGGTTTAAAAAATTATTCAACCTGTTTGCATGGCTTTCCATATTTGTAGGCTGTTTAGGTTTGTTCAACCTATCTGCGTATACCGTAAACCAGAGGATCAGGGAAGTGTGTATGCGAAAAGTACTGGGAGCGGGAACCCCGCATATTTTACTTTTGCTGTTCAGGCAATTCTTCGGTTTAATTGCCATAGCAGTGATCATTGCCGTGCCTTTTACCATTCATATTTTAAATGGCTGGCTTAATGGATTCGCCTATCGGATCAATATTGATGCCTGGGCATTCATTCTTTCGACAGCGGCCATCTTTATAGTGTCTACAGCAGCGATGAGTTTCCAGACCATAAGGGCGGTTAAAGCAAACCCGATCGATATTTTAAAAAATTAAAGAAAACAAGATGCTAAAAAACTATCTGAAAATAGCCTGGAGGAATTTGTGGAAGAATAAGCTCTTTACCTCCATAAATATTGTAAGTCTGGCCATCGGCCTGAGCACGTCTTTCGTTATCGGGATCCTGGTATACTACGATTTAAGCTTTGATACCTTTCATAAAGACAGCGATCGCATTTATAGGATAACCAGCAACTTTACCTCTCCCGAGTTTAAGGCACACAACAGAGGAGTGCCGCGACCACTTACCACCAGCGTGAAGGAAGATTTTAAGGGTGTGGAACAGGCTACTTATTTCTATACCGGATATATAGCTACTGTAAATACACCTCAAAAAGAGCATGTTTACCGGGAAGTAAACGATGTGATCTACACAGATGAAAGCTATTTTAAACTCTTCAGGTATGATTGGCTGGCAGGCTCTCCACACGGGATTTTGGAAAACCCGGATGAGGTAGTGCTTACCAAAAACAGGGCTCAGAAATATTTCCCCGGCCTTTCTGCAGATCAGATCCTGGGAAAAACTTTAATATATAACGACTCCATGAGTACCAGGGTTACGGGGATCGTTGATGATCTGAAACAGCGCAGCGATTTTAAAGGAAAGGAATTTATTTCTCTAAAAACAGCCGTTAAATCCAGTCAGAGAAGGCAGATCCTCAGTGAAAACTGGCTAGGGACGAATTCGGGGGTTCAATTATTCGTAAAACTGGATAAGAATATAAATAAACAGGTCGTAAAAGAACAACTGGACGAACTGGCGGCAGCGAAGTTAGATGAAGAATTGTCCGTTTACAAACAGAAACAGCGTTTTCACCTGCAACCTCTGAGTGATCTTCACTTTAATGCAGATTACGGCATCTTTAATTTCAGTGGCAGCCCGGCCAGCAGATCTTCGCTTTGGGGACTCTCGGGAATTGCCTTATTTATCCTCTTGCTGGCGTGTATTAATTTTATCAACCTGAATACGGCACAAGCCACTAAAAGAGCAAAGGAAATTGGAATTATTAAAGCTCTGGGAGCTGCAAAAAGGCAGGTGATGTTCCAGATGCTTGGAGAGATGTTCCTGCTTACTGTCATAGCCACCTTGGTGTCTGTTGTTTTTGCTGTTTACCTGTTGAGGATTTTCGGCGACTTCACGCCTGAAGGTGTTACCGCCGAATTATTCACCAGCCCGCAGATCATCGGCTTTATAATTGTACTGTTGATCTGTGTTACCCTTTTATCCGGTTTTTATCCGGCCATGGTACTGTCTAAATTCAGGCCTTCCGCTATCCTGAGAAACAAAGTGTCTTCGGGCAGGCAATCGGCATCCCTGCGGAGGTATTTAACGATTTTTCAGTTTGTGATCGCTCAGGTTTTTATTCTGGCAACCCTGTTGGTAGGGAAACAGATCAGTTTTATGATGAACAAGGATATGGGTTTTAAAACAAATGCCATTGCCTATGTTCAGAGTCCGTGGTACGATTCTTCCGAAGCAAAAAGACTGCAGTTTATGGAAGAACTAAAGGCTATTCCGCTTATTCAGGACATCAGTTTGGGAAATAACCCTCCGGCTTCATTTAATGTGAGCTCTTCAAACCTGATTTACAGAGAAGGAGAAAAGGAAATACAGAAAGAAGTAGAGTTTCTGTACGGAGACCTGAACTATCTTAATTTGTACAATATCGACCTGCTGGCGGGAAGAGAACGTTTAAACGATACCATAAAAGAATATGTCATTAATGAATCTTACCTGAAAGTACTCGGGTTTCAGGATCCGGTAAATGCCATTGGAAAAATTTTAGAGGTAGATGGTGAAAAAACTCCCATAGTCGGAGTTATGAAAGATTTTAATCAACGATCACTTAAATCCCCTATCCAGCCACTGGTGCTTACCGGAGATATTTACGGCCCGAGATTCCGGCAGTTAAATACCATACATTTTTCCATGGCCGAAGGGAGTAAGGAGAACTGGGCAGCTACCCTGGCAAAAGTGGAAAGGGTATATAAAAAAATATATCCCGATGCCATTTTCGATATCAGCTTTATGGACCAGACCGTAGCACAATTCTATGAGCAGGAACAAAAAATGTCTACCCTTTTGCGATGGGCGATGGGTCTCTCCATTTTAATAAGCTGCCTGGGGCTGTTCGGACTGGTCATTCATACTATACAGGCGCGTGTTAAGGAAATAGGGATACGAAAAGTACTGGGACAGCGTAGCGCTCAGATTACTTTGCTGTTATCCAGAGAGTTTATGCAGCTGGTTGTTATTTCGGTGGCAATCGGGATCCCTGTGGCTTATTTGTTTTTTAAAGACTGGCTTTCAGGTTTCACCTATAGGGTGCCTGTTGATGTGTCTTATTTTGTAATTGCGGGAGCTATAACCCTGATGGTAGCATTTCTGACGGTTAGTTCCCAGACTGTACTGGCTTCCAGGCTCGACCCTGCGAAGACCTTAAAAGAAGAATAAAGAATTAAAAAATATAAGGATGTTTAGAAATTATCTGAAAATAGCCTGGCGTAACCTTGTCAAGAACAAGCTGAGTACGCTTATAAATGTTCTGGGACTATCTATCGGGATCAGTGCCTGTATGGTGATCCTTGTTTTTACGAAATACGAATCTGATTTTGACAGTTATCATCAGCGTTCAGACGATATTTACCGCGTAGTGCAGCACACCGAATATCCGGAAGAGACCCTGTATTGGAATACGACCGCTTATCCTCTGGCCGAAGCCCTGAGGAACGACTTTCCGGAAATAGATATAGTTACTCAGACCGCAGGTCCTGCCAGCAGGGAATTCAGTGTAAAGAACGAACAGGGAGAAGTTACACTCTATGAGGAACCTTATGTATTATTTGCGGATGGGTACTATCTGGAAACCTTTGATGCAGAATGGCTGGCGGGAGACCGTAATACAGCCCTTGATAATTACGGTTCGGTTGTCCTGACCGAATACCTTGCCAAAAAGTATTTCGGAAATGATATAAGCAACTATGGATCCGTTCTGGGAAAGACCATTATGCTGAACAGTAAAGATCCGCTGGTAGTAAGCGGAGTGGTAAAGAACCCTCCCGGAAATGCCAATCAGCGGTATAATATGCTGGTTCCCTATGAATTTTTTAAGGAGAATAATCCCTTTTTTACCTCCAACTGGTCAGGGAATTATCAGGGAACTACTTTTGTGGTCCTGAAAAACGAAAAATTAAAGGAAAAGCTGGAGTCGGCGATTGCGGGCTGGAAGAAAAAATATCTGAAACCCGAGGATGACCGGCGTATTTCCTATTTCCTGCAACCTCTAAAAGAAATACATACCGAAACCCTTTACGGCAGTATTCCGGGTGGCTATACCATGCCCGCCGGTGTACTCCGTACGGCATCCCTGGTAGCTCTTTTTATCCTGATCATTGCCATCGTTAATTTTGTAAACTTAATAACCGCACAATCTACATCGAGGTCCAAAGAAGTAGGAATACGAAAAGTGCTGGGAGGTTCCCGTTTTAACCTGATCTTTCAGTTTGTCCTGGAAAATATTATCCTGATAAGCCTTACTCTTGGCCTTTCGGTGCTGATGTCTTATTTCCTGATTAATGAGCTCAATGGTTTTTTGTCTATCATAAACCTGAAACTGCACTTCGGATGGGAACAGATAGGCCTGGTACTGCTTATCGGAGGACTTACGGTGCTTCTGGCAGCTATTTATCCAGCATTGGTACTCTCGTCCTTTAAACCGATCCCCGCATTAAAGAACATGGTGGTTTTTAAAAAGACCAATGGCCTTACCCTTCGCAAATCCCTGATCGTGTTTCAGTTTGTGATCGTTCAGCTTTTTGTGATCGCCTCTATTGTGGTAGCAACACAGATGAATTATTTCAGGAATCAGGAGATCGGGTTTTCTTCGGACGCCGTGGTAACGACCTCCGCTCCCGAATTCAATAAACTGGAAGTGTACAGGAATGCTCTTTTGCAGGATAAAGATATCCTGAAGGTTTCCTTCGGGTCCGGCCCTCCAATGGGTGTAAACGGATATTCGCTGGGAACCTCATTCAGAACTCCGGAACAAACCGTAGAAGAAGGAAAGAGTGCCGAAATGAAAATAGGCGATATTAATTATCTGGACTTTTATGACCTGGAACTGATTGCCGGAAGGAATTTTATTTCCAATAAAAACCGCTTTGACGAATTTATTGTAAATGAAAAATTGCTGAAAGCCTATAACTGGACCCCACAGGAGGCCATTGGCAAGAGGCTGGCTATCAATGAAGGCGAGGCCACTATTGTTGGAGTTGTAAAAGATTTTAATAATCACTCCCTTCAGTACGAGATCACTCCCTGTATTATTTTAAACTGGAATGCTTATCAGAATAACGCCTTTATTAAAATAGCAGACGGAAGTTCCCGTACCCTGGCTTCTGTTGAGAAGACCTGGAACGGGATATTTAAGAATTCCGTTTATAACTACGAATTCCTGGACGATTCTATGGAGAAGGAATATCTTGTGGAACGACTTATTTTTAACGGCTTTACCATCCTCTCTATCCTGGCAATAAGTATAGGATGCCTTGGACTGCTGGGCCTGATGTCTTTTATCACCTTAAGAAAAACAAAGGAAATAGGGATACGCAAGGTTCTGGGAGCAGGACTTCTGGACAACGTTACCTTTTTCTCCAAAGAATTTATTTTTTTAGTTGCCATTGCCTTTATCATTGCCGTACCTCTGGTATATTATGCCATGAACATGTGGCTTCAGGGCTTTAGTTATAAGGTAGAATTATCTTTGTGGATGTTCCTCAGCGGAGGAGTTATCACTTTAATGATCGCTTTACTAAGCTGCAGCTTTCAATCCGTTAAAGCTTCCTTGGCTGATCCGGTAAAAAGCCTCAGAACAGAATAAAACAAGAAATTATCAATATATAAAACATACAAAATGCTTTTAGAATTAAACAATATATTTAAATGGGTGAACTCCGGAAACAGAAGGATATTTCTTTTAAAGGATATTAATATTCAGGTGGAAGAAGGCGAATTTATTTCCATTATGGGGCCTTCGGGTTCGGGAAAGACCACGCTGCTTAATGTTATCGGGATGCTGGATAATTTTGATGAAGGAGAATACAATTTCCTGGAAGAACCTATTCAGAGCCTTAAGGAGAAGCATCGCATCAACCTCTACAAAAAATATATAGGTTTTGTATTTCAGGCCTATCACCTGATGGACGAACTCACGGTATATGAAAATATAGAAATGCCACTTTTGTTCAAGAAATATAGCTCTTCCGAGCGAAAAGCTTTGGTAGGGGATATGCTGGATCGTTTTAATATAGTTGGTAAAAAAGACCTTTTTCCCACCCAGCTCAGCGGAGGGCAGCAACAATTGGTAGGAATAGCCAGGGCACTTATTTCAAGCCCTAAACTCATTCTTGCCGATGAACCTACAGGAAACCTGAATTCCAAACAGGGAGAGGAGATCATGGAGCTTTTCAAGCAACTGAATGAAGAAGGAGTAACTATAATTCAGGTAACACATTCCGAGAAAAATGCAGCTTACGGTTCCAGGACTATCAACTTGCTGGACGGAAGAATGATCAAGGATTAAATTAAAAGAACACCTGCCATGATAAAGCATAATTTTATATTGTTCCTCAGGAATATCAGACAAAATAAAAACTCTTTTTTCATCAATATTGTCGGTTTGTCAACCGGCCTGATCTGCTTTTTATTTATTGCGCTGTGGATTGAGGATGAGATAAGTGTAGATAAATTTCATCAGAATGACAGCAGGCTTTATCAGGTAATGAAAACCAATAAATCCTCTAACCGGAATTTTACTTCCGAATGGACTCCCGGCCCATTGGCAAAGACCCTTCCGGAAGAAATGCCGGAAATAGTCTATGCCACTAATGTGCTTTCTGAGGAGAACGGGATTATTTCTCCCGGAAACGGAAAAGAGATCAGAGCAAGGGAGTTGTATGCAGGGAAGGACTTTTTCAATATTTTCTCTTTCGAACTGATCGATGGGAATAAAGATGAGGTCCTTTCGGGAAATCAGGCAGTTGTTATCTCGGATAAGCTGGCCCTAAAACTCTTCGGAACTTCAGAGAATATCATCGGGAGGGACCTGGAATGGAAACAGGAAGAACTCAGCGGGAATTATACGATCTCCGGAGTTTTTAAAGCTCCTCCTGCCAGTTCAAGCCTTCAGTTCGATGTTATTTATTCCTATGAAGAATACAAGGATCGTGTACCCGATAATTACAACTGGACCTATAACGATCCTCATACCTATGTGGTGCTTAAAGAGGGAGCGAATATCGAGGCTCTTAACAGCAAGATGACCCGTTTGATCAGGGAACGATCTAACGATGAGACTTCTTCTCTCTTCCTGACCCTTTTTTCAAGTAAGCATTTATACGGAAAATATGAAAACGGGGTACAGGCTGAAGGTAGAATAACTTATGTACGGCTTTTTTCTGTTATTGCCATCCTGATCCTGCTTATTGCCTGTATTAATTTTATCAACCTGTCCACAGCTCAGGCTTCCAAAAGGATCAAGGAAGTGGGAGTCAAAAAAGCCATGGGTATAAAGAGGAGATCTCTCGGATTTCAATTCCTCGGAGAATCGATCATGACATCTTTTCTGGCCCTGCTGACCGCACTCTTATTTGTGGTGATCTTCCTCCCTCAGTTCAATCAGATCGTCGGGAAGGAACTTCAGCTCGATCTTCAGTGGCCTCATATTGTGTTCCTTCTGGCAGTCAGCCTGCTTGTCGGCCTTGTATCGGGAAGTTATCCGGCGCTCTATCTTTCCGGTTTCAAACCGGTTAGCCTGTTAAAAGGAAAATTCACTACAAGGGCAAGTGAACTGTGGATACGCCAGGGATTGGTAATATTTCAGTTTGGAGTATCGGTGGTCCTGATCGTTTCTGTTATAGTTATTTATCAGCAGATAGAATACATTCAGACAAAAAACCTGGGCTATGAGAAGGACAATATCATCTACTTAAGAAGAGAAGGTAAGATGGCCGAAAAACTGGAGACCTCGCTTAATGAAATTAAAAATATTCCCGGGGTGACAGGAGCTACGAGCTATGCACACAACCTGACCGGAGATCATGGTACTACCATCGGCCTGGATGCCTGGGAAGGGAAAGATCCGGAAGATAATATTGCATTCAGCTATATCAATGCCTATTACGATTTTATTGAAGTTCTGGGGATGGAATTAAAAGAAGGAAGGTCTTTTTCCAGGGATTTTAGCACAGACGAAGACAAGATCATCCTGAACGAAACCGCTGTTGCTCAAATGGGACTGAAAAATCCCGTAGGCCAGATAGTTGAACTCTGGGGAAGGAACAGGGAAATAGTAGGTGTGGTAGGCGATTTTCATTTTGAATCCCTTTATGAGGAAGTAAAACCCTGTTTTTACAAATTGTCTGATAGCGGGAATCATATTATGATCAAAATAGAGGCGGGTAGGGAAGAAAGTACCCTCAACAGCCTCAAAGCGTTTTACAGTGAATACAATCCCGGTTTCCCTTTTGATTTTGAGTTTTTGGATAAGGACTATCAGCACCTCTATCAGTCGGAGCAAAGAGTTTCCGTCCTGTCCAAATACTTTGCGGGGATGGCAATTATTATTTCCTGCCTGGGCCTATTCGGGCTCGTGGCTTTTACAGCCGAAAGAAGGCAAAAAGAAATAGGTATTCGCAAAGCGCTTGGTCAGAGCAGCAGCCAGATCACTATGTTGCTGTCGGGAGAATTTGCAAAACTGGTTGGAATCTCCATTCTTGTTGGTATTCCCGTAGCCTATCTTCTGAGCATTAACTGGCTTACAAGTTTTGCATATAAGATCGACCTGCGATTGTGGTATTTTATCCTGGCAGGAATAGGCGCTTTAGTGGTAGCATTACTAACGGTAAGCTCTCAGGCAATAAGAGCAGCCTTTAAAAACCCGGTGGAGGCATTAAGAGAGGAATAACTAAAAAGGAAGATGCGATCCCTGTTTCTCTCACTTTCCCTTTTTCGACGGACTAGTATTAAAAAAAAGCGTACACTTTTTAAGGTGCACGCTTTTGTTTTAAGCTTTTTTTGAAATGATAACTCTATTGGCTATTAGAGTTCACTAATCTATTTATATAATAAGCTATTCCAGGTCATATCCACTAAGTCCAAGAAAATTAAACGTTCCGGCACTGCCTACGGAAGCAGAAGTTGTTTCGTAGGTAAATTGCTCTTCATAAGAAAGGGCACCGGAATCGGAAATACTGAATGTGTTAATAGAAAATGACTGAAAAGCACCTATATTATAAAGATAAGCGTCGTCAGAACTAATATAGATATCTTTTGTATCTCCGGGAGGAGCAAATCCTCCTCTAACTTCAAAACCAATCTCAGACGAAACATTTCCGGCTGCATCTACATTAAATGCAGTAATAGCGTTAGCGCCAAAACTGGAAATGTATAAAACAGTTCCATCGGGGTTTAATGCACTCCAGCAAGCTTCGTTAATATCGCCCTCCTCTACTGTATTAAAGTTTTGATTTTTTGTTACAGTAGTTCCGTCATCAAATAAAATGGTAAGACTATTATCCAGTTTACTCGATATTAAATTAAAATTTGAAACTTGTAATATGGAGGAACTACCCCTGGCCCAGTTAAATCCAATAGTACCTGCAATACCTTCTTCTTCAAAAAATCGCTCTCCGGAAATGATGCCATTGGCAAAATCGTATACGTAAACTCTGCTTGCCCGTTGTTCATCTAAAGAAGGGTTCTCCGTAGCAAAATGGGCAATTCCCCAGGTAGATACTGCCAATTTACTGCCATCATCACTAAACGCAACTGTAGTGGGCCCTCCATTTTCTCTAACATAAGAGTCTAATTGACGCTCCAAAGTAAGCGCTCCGGTAGAAGTGTTAAAACTGAATAATGTAATATTTCTTTCTGCATCTGTTGCATCCGATTGGGTTAAATCTTCATTATGAAAAGCATCATTAGGAAAACGTTGAAGATTTGGTCCATCATTTTGTACGTTTGGATTATTCCATTGATTTCCGACAACCACCCAATATTCGTCTGTAGCTCCATCTTTGGGAGTAAATGCAATACTTACGGGTCTTGTTCCTCCGGAAGTTACATTGTTTTGAAATGTTAGATCGCCCGTAGGTCTGTCTAAGGAAAAAACAGAAATAGTGTTGCCTCCTGCATTAACATTTAACAAATAATCGCCAATTATTTGTACGGCTCCCTGAGAGTCAAAATCGCCATTCGCATCACCTCCCGCAGAAGTATCTGCACCTCCATCACTACCTGTAGGATAAGCAATTTCATTCCCGACGCTCCCATCGCTGTAACGATCTAGCCTGAGTACTTGATTTGTTTGCTCTCCATTTGTTGTAGTATATAAAAACCCAACTAATGTTCTTTCGGATTCCGGAGATTGAGGGGTGCTATCATCATCATTTTTACAAGCCGTAAAGGCTACCATAGAAATTAGCAACAGTGCTAATTTTTTTAATTCTGTTTGTTTCATAGTATTTTAAAATTTTGATTGATCGATAGGTCGGTAGAGCTTTATGAAATTTACATATTGACGATAAATCTCATAATTAACTGAAATAATGTTAAGTTTTATAGGATTTGAACCAATATCTGATTATTTAAAAACCCTTATTCATTTAAAGAACATTTCACCTATCCCTCATGAAATAAATAATCCCGCACATGACATGATATGATAGCTGAACAATTACTCTTACAGGACGGTGATGAAGAATTGGTATTGATATTAAACGGTAGAAAACGAAAAACTCTAAGGACAAACCATAACAATGCTATGGCTAAGACTCATATTCCAAAAAAGGAAACGGAGAATTAAAAAAGGGTTAAACAAATGGCCAGAATCGGTCGAAAACATATAAATTGTTTTTATTCGGTTAATTCCCGAACAGTACTCGGTTTATTGGTAGAGGAAACACAGTCTATTTTCCAACCGTCATCGTATTTCCTGTAGATGGATACCCATGCGTATTCCGTACTCTCTTCCATAGGTTTCCCATTTTCCTCAAAGCGGATGACGATCTCTTTCTCTACGATCGTATAGGCCATTTTTCCATCTTCCGAAAAACGGATGGTCGGTTCTGCCGTATCGTCCCATTTTTCAAATTCCACCGAAGAAAAGTAGGCATGGTAGCGCCCGAGGTTTTCTTCATAAGTGGGTTTTGTGATCTCTCCCCGGTTTACGGAAATAAAATCCTCCGAAAGCTGGCTGGCAAAGGCAATGGAATCTTTGCCAAAATGATGATCTCTTTGTGCGTGGTGTAACTTAAGGATCTCGGCCTTTTCTTTTTCAAGATCAACGGTTGCTGCTTCCTGCTTTTGACAGGAAATTACTAACAGACTAATGATTAAGACGGAAAGGGAGAGTGCTTTTTTCATATCGGTTTATTCTTTTTTTGACAATGTTTCCAATAATTCCTTTGCTTCCTGATTTTCGGGCTCCAGCAACAGGAGGTAACGGAGATTTTGTTTGGAGATCTCATTTTTCCCGAACAGTTTGTAAAAAGAGCTAAGCGAGATAAAACGACTGGCAACATGAATATCTATTTCGCTGTAAAAGCCCGAAAGTTTCCTGGCTTCTTCAATTTTTCCTTTTTTCAGCAGACTTAAAACCATTACATAGGAAAAAGTACTTCCGAAGATGGGTTTATCCACTTCTTCTCCGAGGTCATTTCTGTATTTGGTTCCTTCCTCGCTAAAACGCCTCAGGGTTTTTATTACCCGGGATACACCTTTGGATTGCAGCATCTGATATAGCTCCCTGGATGTGGGAACAGGCCCGTCGGGTTTCTGCTCGTGACGGATCAATTGGTTGTAATTGATATTCTCTCTGGAGGAAGATTGAAGCCCTTTAATAAGACCGGCTCTGTTGCCCTTTAGTTTATGATTCAGAAAATCGAGAGTTACAGACAGGACTTCGGCGTATTTTTCATCAATAAACTGCTGGCGTAATTTCAGGTCGGCAATATCTTGTTCATCCTCTTCAGATCCTTTTTTGTATAAGAAATACAAATAAAGAGTACGGGCATACGAAGCCTGGGACAGATAGTCGTTATGATCAAAATAGGAGGGTAATGACACATAGTAACGATCTGTTTTTTTCATCAGATCGTTAAGGGCAAATAAGGAAGAATGAGAAGCAAACGACAAAAGGGACCCACCCCGACTGTCTATATCGCTTTCCAGAACAGGATCGGTAAAATCTTTCCAGAGGGGGTGATCGATCTCATGATACTCCTGTGTGGTTTCCATACTTATTACGGTATTTATACCTCTGGAATTAAGAGCAAAACTTATAAGAGCTCCCTGCCCTCCCAGGCTATGTCCCATTACAGCTACCTTTGAAGTATCGGCAAAGGAGTATTTTTTTAAATAATCGAGTAAAAACCCTATATCTTCCAGGCTTGTTAGCCTTCCGTCAGGACCTAAACTTCCCTTCCCGGAGAAGAAAGAACTTCCTATAACAATATACCCGTGCCCCGCCAGGTATTCGCATAAAAAATTATTATCCTCAAAGGAGGCGCCTGCTCCCTGGTGATAGATGACCACCGGGAATTTACCCTGGATCGGCAGTGCGTCCTTACGCACCGGAAGCGGTAAATCGAGAAAGGCTTCCAGGTATTCCTTTTTTACGGAAGGAGTGGCCAGCGAGTCTGGGAAATACGGGAAGATCTCACTTTCCAGCACCTCAAGATTATAGTTTCTGTAGGCTTCGGATATAGCTTTGTACTTTCCCTCTTTGACAAAATCAAAATATGTACGGCGGGTAAAAGGTGAGGGGGCGGCAGAGGGTTCTACAGGATACCAGATATTGACCAGCATGGCCCGTTCCTGTTGAATATCCGTTCCCTTGATCTTCATTTCCCTGGAAGGGTCCGATACCCAGTACTGCCTGAAGCCCGCATCGTAGGGAGCGGGAACCAGTACATTATCCGGGTTACTTTGTGACAAGGTATAAAAGGGGACAAGAATTAGGGGCAGATAAAAGAAAAGAACTTTTTTCAGCATATTTTTTTAATTTATTTTCAATTTCGGACGGTTGAGGGAAGCAGGGAAGTTTTACCTTCTTCTGGCCGATTTTCGCACTGCTATCCACTGCCCTCCGAAACTCACTCCTATATCGTTTTGTTTTCCTTCAATAGTACCAACCATAAAGTGGTCATCTTTTAAATGCCCTCTGAAGGTTACATTATTCGGCCCCCAGTTTATAGACCAGATAATAGTATTCCCATCAACCAGAAAACTTTCCAGTGTTTCCTGTTCTTCCTGAGGGTAGTGTTCATTGGAGGAGATTACGCTTAGGTTCCATTTAGATCCTTCTTTAGACACCTGTATTTTGAGTTTGCCTTCGAATGCTCTCAAAGTCTGATAGTGTCCTGTCCATTCGCCTTCCAGGGTTTTTTCCTGAGCGAAACCTGAGGCGGACATCGCTAAAAATAATAAAGTAAATAGATATTTCATAATTGTTTATTGGTTAAGGGTTGAAAATGAATGCTTTTGCTTTAAAGCAGGAACAGTAAAATTTCTGCCTGTGAATAAATTTAGAGGATATGCCCGGGGATGTGTATAAACAGGAGGGTTAGATTTGTCTCAAAGCGGTATAATGAGAACTAAAAACAGCTGCTTCCCGTATATTTTAAAAAAAACCATTGAGGGAATTACATTGTTAAGTGATTGAAAACCCGTAATTTAAATTTGCCCTTACTCCTTAAATCGAGCACATTTTGTCGTTAGTATGCGATCCGGTGTTGTTGAGATAAATTTTCCGGTCATCAACCCAATACCTGACTAAATTTCAGTGTATTAACCAAAATTTAGATGAACATGAAAAATTTAGAAAAGCTGCTTGCTTATGTGTTGCTGCCCGTGTTGCTGGTTGGCTGTAATAAGGAAAGTATTTCGGAACTGGAAACTATTGGTCAGGAGGAACTCCAACAGATTGAGTCAACGACCACTATTCAGAGTACCGATCCTATTATTCTGGGTTATTTCCCTTCCTGGTCGGAAACCTGGACCTCCGGAGATAACGGCTCCAGGCTAAGGGATATTCCGACTCACGTAAATCATGTATTCCTGGCTTTTGCAAGACCCGACCTGAGATATCAGAAAGGATCTTTAGACATTAGCGGTACCGGGATACAAACCCCCTATGGCGGAGCTACCTTAAAAGGCTCTGTGGCTGCCCTGAAATCGAAGGGGATCAAAGTGATCCTGTCTATCGGAGGAGAAACTTACTGGGGATCTCCCAGTGCTTATAATATAGAATATCAGCAGATCAAGGATCTTGTAGACGATATGGGCTTTGACGGGATTGACTGGGATTTTGAGCCGAACGGAGGTTTCCAGACCATCGGAGATCCGATAAACGTTCAGCGTTTTATTGATTTCTTTAATAACTCCAGGGCTATCATGCCCAAGGGAGAATATATCATTGCCTGTGCACCTGCAGGAGTGGGAGCTCTGGGAGGTGTGAACAATGACGACCCGGCTTCACCTTTTGCCTACAGCAAAAGAAATCAGGTAACCGGCGAATCCGATGCTAATTTGTTTAATGCCACATCTCCCAATGAAGCTATCAGCCTTTTCGGATTTACATCAACAGGACATATGATCCCGGTAATGGAAGCGGTGGGAGATAAGATAGACCTTATTGCCTATCAGGGATATAATTCCGGTGCTGCCAGCAGGAGAAGCATTATGTATGATTCCTATAAGTATTATGCAGATCAATACGGGTTTACGCTGGCTGCAGGAACTCATTTTCCCAATGAGCCCTGGGGACCTTATTATACCTATACCTATGATAATATAGCCGATCTTTCCTCTCATATTGCAGCACAAAGCAGTACGGACGGACTTATGATCTGGCAATTGCTTCTTCAGGGAGGTGGTTCTTCTGCTTACGGTTATATGTATGTGGGAAGCCAGGTTTTAGGCGGTGTTTCAAAACAAACCGCGATTGCCAATGCGGAAAATTATCCCGAGTCTCCATATAACGGAGGCGGTGGTGGAGGTGGCTCCGGTGGCGGAGGAAACGGCACAGGATGTGATGGTGCACCGCAATGGGATTCAGCTACGGCTTATACAGGCGGACAGGAAGCTATTTATGAGAACAGATTATACCGCGCCAAATGGTGGACACAGAACAATATTCCTCCCCAAAGCCTGGGGAACGGAAATCCATGGGAATTTGTACAGGATTGCGATGGAAGCGGAGGCGGAGGCGGAAGCAATGCTGCTCCTTCGGTTTCTATAAGTGCTCCGGTAGCTAATGCTTCATTTACGGAAGGGGATGCCATCAACATTACTGCATCTGCATCCGATAGTGATGGAAATGTAACCAGGGTAGAGTTCTTTGCCAATGGTGTAAAACTTGGAGAAGATACAACAGCACCTTATGCCTATAACTGGACGAATGCGGCTGTAGGGAATCATTCCTTAACTGCTGTGGCAACCGACGATGCCGGAGATTCGACAACTTCATCTTCCGTATCGGTCAGTGTTACCTCTTCGGGAGGTGGCGGAGGAGGAGGTTCCTGCGACGGAATAGCAGCCTGGGAACCCTATCCGACCATATACAATCAGGGAGACAGAGTGGTGTACCAGGGAACCATTTACGAAGCACAGACAGGACCACTTTGGGTAACTCCGGGAAGCGGAGAACACTGGTGGAAGACCATAGGAACATGTAATTAAACTTGCCTTTTTATAAGCTTGTTTAGGAACCTGCTAACCTCTAAAAGGGGAAGGCAGGTTTTTCTATTTTGTATATTCTTTGAGGACAATACTGTTGCCGTCCGGGTCAAAAACCGCAGCTGTGCGAAAGCCTTCCTGAACAGTTATTTCCTGGAGAATTTTTCCGCCCGAATCTAAAGCGGCCTGGACCAGTTCTTCAAGTTTGTTTACCACAATATCGAATTGCTGGCGATTGCGATTTACGTCGATACCTGCCAGTTGAGCGGGGCAGAATAACAATTGAAATCCGCACCATTCTCCGGAAAAGAGAGTAGAACCGTATAGCTCTTTCTTTTGAAATTCAACATTAAAAACCCCGGAGTAAAAACCGACCATTTTATCCATATGATCTACAGCTACCGTCAAGCCTTCGATCCTGAAATTGCTCTTATCCATATTTTGAGTGTTGAGATATCAAATTTAAAACTCAATCTTCAAACTTTTTGGAATATACATCAATAAATTTCCTGAATTGCTCCGGTTTGTATGCATTGAATATTTCCTCCAGGGCCGCTTCTTTATCTCTAGCCTGCTCATAATAGTACTGTGTTATCTCCAGCCCCATATAGTATCCGATCTGGAAAGGCCATTCTCTTTTGTCGGGAAAAGCTCCGGAAAACCACCCTCTGGCTTCGTCAACATTTTTAAACATATCGGGTTTAAAAGCTTCCCATATTTCCTGTTCGTGTTTTCTTCCGAAATCATTTCTTTTGGTATCTTCCAATTCGGTTAGTACACGGGTTATCATTTCTGCCCCGCCTTCGCGGATGGCATAGGCCAGAAGTGTACTTTGTTCCTTATTGCGATATATGGATACATAGTTGTCGAGCCCCTGGAAATGACGTTGAAACCAATGAACCATCTCATGAAGTGAGACATGGGGGATATTTTTTAGCGATACAAGCGGTATTCTGCCTTTTGGGAAAATACCTTCCGGGAATTCCGAAGGATCAATGGTATCACTTAACCCGAAATAATCGACCGATATCATGGACCCGGCCGGCCTGACAGATCCGCCGCCACTCCAGAGAATGAAATAATAGGTAGGTAAAATGGTCTGACCCTTTAACGGAGGGAATTCCAGTAAACGGGTATAAGCTTCGGAGATGGTCTTTTCATACTTTCGTATTTCCTTATCTGTATGGAGGAGGTTTTTATAAAATTTAGGCCTGTTCACTACTTCTTTTGCAAGCCTTTCCGGTTTCAGGCCGTAGATGTCCAGCCATCCCTTCATCCCGGGACTGGCCTTACCGAAGTATTTCCGGATCTCTTCAACAGCATCCGAACCCGACTGAATGGCTTCATAGGCAATTCGGAAATTCTCAATGTCTTCGTAGTGAAAAGTGTATTTCTTTTCCTGGGCATTTACTTCCACCGGAAAACAAAAGGTAATAAGACAAAAAATAAGAAGGGCACGAATTTCTGTTATCGTTTTCATAGTGCTTTACAGTTGGTTGATTTACTATAAAGATGATCAGGAAAGTTTTTTGTTACTGTTGGGCCTTAGCAGTGTTTCCTTCTTCCATAAAAAGGCTATAAGTGCCAGTAATATCATAGTAATAATGGCGAAACCGGGGCTCCCGATACCGGTACTGAGATGAGTGTATACGGCTCCGATCATGACAGCAATTAACGTAAGAGCACCGTAAAAAGAGAACCTGGGAATGCACAGAAGTACGGTTCCCAGTAATTCTGCGATGCCGATAAATTGAAGGAACCATTTCTGATAACCCCATGCTTCAAAACGATTGATCATAGCAGTATTCGGAAGGATCTTAGGATATGCCGAACTTAAAAACAACAAGGCCATTAAAACGATCAGGGTCCATTTGAGAATAGTGAGGAATTTGTTCATCAGATTGTAATTTTGAATTCTGTCTATTCAAATGTAGAGGGCAGGTATTAAAGGAGAAAAGGATAAAAGTTGTTTGGGGAGAACAGGGCTGTTTTGGGATAAATGGCCCTCTTATTTCCTGAGTTTTTCGAAAAAATCACTGTGTTTTCTGGAAACGGGAATAATACGATCTGTATTTTTCAAAACCAGTCGCATTTGTTTTTTGTTTCCTTTTACCGCTTGAATATGAAGCGGATTCACAATGAATGACCGGTGACATTTCCGGATATCAGCATTAGATAATTGCTCCTCCAGGGCACTCATGGTAGACCGGATCAGTTTTTTTCTCAGATGATTGTCATCGCCTTCGGTATAATAGATGGCTGCGTAATTATCCTGGCATTCAATAAAGAAGAGTTCTGCAGGCAGGATCTGAAAGTCACTGCTTTTATCGGATGACTTTAAGGTGATGAGATCATCTAACGGAAACAGTTTCCTGATGGTAAAAGACACCAGGATCATTAAAGGTGCCAGCAGGAAAGCCACCATGCGAAGCCCGATCATAAAAACGGTCAGGTCAGCGGGAAGTCTTGACGAATAGGAATTCAGGGAAAAAATGAGAAAACAGACGATAAGGACGGAAGCCATCTGATAGAAATACCAGAGAAAAACAGAGGATCCGCTCCATTTCCGGAAGCGGAACTTCGGAAGCAGGATGTTCTTTACCAGCATTTCATTACAAAGAAGTACTGCAGATGTTGCTAGTGCATAAGCCAGAAGCAACAAGCGAAAACCTGTATCCCCGCCTTTAAAGCGGATCCCAAAAGGTTTTAGCGTAAAAATACTCAGGATAAGAAGTATCCCAACCGCTATCCCCATAAGAAATTGCTCCTGTTTTCTGGTCAGATTGATCTGCGACCAGCTAAAATGCATTTTAAGATTTGATACCATTGGAATTTTCCTTGTTTTGGTATCCTTAAATTTAAGGAAAATAAGTCGTTATTTTCTCTTCTTACTTTTTTTGGCAAAAGGGTTAAAGTCCAGGCATAATTGTAGCCAGTACTCCAGGTCTTCGTCCAGATCAAAACCTTCCGGGCCGATAAAAACAAAACCTTTCATGGGTCTTCCGGTAAAATCCATAGGTAGGCACCCCTTCCTGTTTGAGGCTTCCATAGAAGCTACTTCCCCGATACGTGCCATGATGAGGTCTGTTTCCCTTTTTTTGTCGAAATGAGTCCCGCAACACATTTTATCATCCACCATAAAACACACACCACCCATCATTTTCTTTTCATAAAAGGGAGCCTTTTTTTCATTCAGGAACTGCCGGATCCGGTCTGCTACATATTCGTTATAAGCCATTACGATTGTATTGCGTTGATTAAAAAATTATTTAAAGGTCGCATTTTCTGCCAATATCCCATCATTTCCTCCAGCAGATCTTCCCTGGTTATAAGCTCCGGTTCCCTTTCACTCATAAAGTAAAACTGCTTATTGGCTATGAGCGGCTCCTTCTCAAAGGCAGCCTGGAACTCTTTGGGAATACGTTTTATCTTTTCTCCTCTGATCTCCCCAAAATCCTTTACAAAATCCTTGTTCTCGATAAGTGCCCTGAAGCCCTTGACGTCTGAACCGATAGCGGTTCGTATTTTATGCAATTGTTCTTTGGACGGGGCAAAGCACCCTCCCATAATCCCTACCATCTCCGGAGAGAATCTGAGAAAGATACCGGGAATACTCTTGTCTTTCCTTCCTCCATAGGAAACAAAAGCCGTACAATGCAGGTTATAGGGGGATTTGTCTTTAGAAAAACGGATATCTCTGTTGATACGTAGGATACAGTCTTTGGCTTCTATATGCAATGCCTTATCATAACGGGCAATTTCTTCAATAAGCCTACCAACAAAAGCCTGGAAAGGGTTTTTGACACTTGCCTCATATCTTTTCTTATGCTGATGGAACCAGTCTTTGTGGTTGTTCCCTGCCAGTTCTTTAAAAAAAGCTGTATAGTCTTCGGTGAAATAACTCATATGGATCCGGATTTTAATGAAAACGACCAGGCCCGGCTAAGCAGGCCTGATTTATTTTGACTTAACCCATAGAGTGGAAGGCTACCCGGTTTCCTTCGGTATCCAGAAAGATGGCCATATATCCGTTCTCCCCTATAGAGGTTTTGGGCATAAGCACCTTTCCGCCTGCTTTTTCTACTCTGGATAAGGGTACAGAGAGGTCATCACCTCCGTTCAGATAGGCAAAAGTCCCTTCCTGACAAGGCTTGTTCCCATTTCCGTGAGTTACACATCCGCCTACTCCACCGTCTTTGTACGGCAAAAATGCCATCTGAAAATCGGCTTCCATAAGTTGTAATTCGGCATCCAGTAATTGACTATAGAATTTTACTGCTCTTTCAAAGTTAGTGCTCGGTATTTCGAACCAGTTAATTGCGTTTGACATAACATATTGATTTTTTGATTATTGATAACTCAAAGATATAGGATGAGGAAAGCTCAAAAAATTTTATTTTTGAAAAAACATAGGTTTCTGAAATGAAGAAAAAAGAAGAACTTTTCTATCTGATCAAATCGCTTAGTAAGAGTGAAAAGCGATATTTCAAGCTGGATGTTGCGGGAGTGAGTGAAGCGGAATACCTGGCACTTTTCCAGGCTATTGAAGCTCAATCGACCTATGACGAAGAGGAGATAAAGGAAATGTTCAGGAACAGGAAGTTTGTACTTCAGCTAACAACTATAAAGAATTATTTAAAGAACAGGATCCTGCTTTCCCTTCGTAATTATCATTCGCGTATTTCTGTCAATGCCGAATTGCTGGATATTATCAGAAATATTGAGATCCTGTTTCACAAAGGTTTGTACACTCTATGTGAAAGCGAGTTAAAGCGTGCGGAAAAAAAGGCGGAGCTTTTTCAGCATCATCTCTGGTTGTTCCATATTCAGGACTGGAAACGAAAAGTACATCAGGCTTTGCATCCCCAGGACTTTGAGCGGATGAAAGATATCGTAAGCGAGCAGAAAAAGGCCCTGGAATCTACTACAGATTATATTGAATTGTTGCTGGCCAACATAGATCCGGGAAAGTTCTCTCTCACTCATAAGAGCAGCACTTCCCTGCACAATAAAACCCTTGAGATGCTCTATTTATTCAGGAAACAGCTGAGTTTGGGTAATAGTAAGGAAGCAAAAAGGATCATCGGGGATATCCTGGAAGAATGGGAGTCCGAACCCATATTGTTCCGGGAATATTTTATTACCTATTTCTCTGTGTGTAATACGTATATTGCTTTTCTTCTGTTTGAAGGTTCCTATGAAATTGCCACGGAGCGGATCCGGAAATTAAAAAGGCAAAGCTCAGGCATTCGCCCGGTCTCCGCTGCCTTGATAAAGGAAAAATTACGCCTCTACAATATTGAGCTGGAGATATGCAGGGATCTGAAAAGGGTTGATATTTTTGAAGAGATCATTGCCGAGATCCGGACTTTTACCGAAGACCATAAAGATCTGATCCCGCATAATTACTGGTTGTCTTTCCGGTTTCAGTTTGCCTATCTCTATTTCCTTAAAGGGGACCATAGATTTTGCTTAAAATGGGTAAATCATATTCTGAATCATCACAGCAGGAACGACCGGAAGGATCTGATACGTTATACGTACTGGCTTAATTTATTGCTGCATTACGAACGCGAGAATGTTTTTGTGATACGACACCTGATAGATGCGATGAAAAGATATCTTAAAAATCAAAAAAACATAGCTTCCTACGAGAAAAAACTATTGTATTTTTTATCGAAAACAGTAGGGTATCCATCGAAGGAAAAACAAGAGGCTTTTAAAAAGCTGGAAAAAGACCTGGTGGAAGATCCTATTCCGAAAGAGATCCTGGGTTATATTGATTTTAATCTCTGGATAAAGGGGAAATTGGAGGGATAAATATTTTCTTTTCTCTAAGTTTTTTTAATTTTGCAGGCGTCATATCAATGGCCCCGTAGTTCAATGGATAGAATAGAAGTTTCCTAAACTTTAGATGCAAGTTCGATTCTTGCCGGGGCTACAAAGTAGACGTGGCAACTGTGCGTGAGCGCAGAAAGGCATGGCCTGGAATCGAAGCCTGTGCTGAGCATTGTCGAAGTGATTCTTGCCGGGGCTACAAAGTAGACGTGGCAACTGCGCGTGAGCGCAGAAAGACATGGTCTTGAATCGAAGCCTGTGCTGAGCATTGTCGAAGTAATTCTTGCCGGGGCTACAAAGTAGACGTGGCAACTGCGCGTGAGCACAGAAAGGCAGAGCCTGAATCGAAGCCTGTGCTGAGCGTTGTCGAAGTGATTCTTGCCGGGGCTACAAAGTAGACGTGGCAACTGCGCGTGAGCGTAGAAAGGCAGGGCCTGGAATCGAAGCCTGTGCTGAGCATTGTCGAAGTGATTCTTGCCGGGGCTACAAAAAAAATAAAAAAAAGACCTGCTCTAAACAGGTCTTTTTTATTGATAATCTTTTCTTTTTATAGTCCGAAACGTTCTTTTAATGCTTCTTTTATACGTTCAAGGCCGGAAAGGATATACTCTTTGCGTTCGCCTATACCTATTCTGAAATAATTATCCATTCCGTAGCAGTCGCCGGCCACAATAAATACACTCTTTTCCTTTCGGAGCCAATCGGCCAGTTCGGTAGAATTGATGTCCAGATTGTATTTTACAAATAACATTCCCCCGGCTTTGGGAATGATGTATTCGAACAGATCTCCGTACTGATCCAGCCATTCCCTGACCGCTATCAGGTTCTCATTAAGCATGGCCCTGTTCCTGTTCAGGATCTCCATTCTCTTCTGAGGCTGTAAAGCTATTTCTCCCACATAGTGACTCAGTACTCCGGCAGTAATGGAGGTATAATCGTGATAGGCCCAGGTATCGGCAGTGAGTTTTTCAGGCCCGATCAGCCAGCCCAGACGCAAACCGGGTAGGGCATAAGCCTTGGAAAGGCCACCACAGGCCATAACTTTATCGTACATCCCTACAAAACTGGGAATGACCTTACCGTTCAGTTCTGCTCCCCTGTATACTTCATCGCTGTATATCCAGGCATCAACACTTTTGGCAATAGCAATGATTTCCTGCATTTCCTCATCGGTCAGAGTATAGCCCGTAGGATTGTTAGGGTTGCAAATAGCGATCATCTTTGTTTTAGGGCCTACCATAGATCTCAGCTCGTCCAGATCGGGAGCCCAGTTGTTTTCTTCTTTCAGGTGGAATGCCTTGGGAGTACATCCCATCTCCTGTACCAATCCCCAGATCTGCATATAATTGGGGATCATCATCACTACCTCATCTCCTTTTTCCAGCAGGGTATGGCAGGCTACGAAATTGGCTTCGGAGGAGCCGTTGGTTACCAATACATTCTCTTCATTAATACCCTCATAGATGGCACTGATCCTTTTTCGCAGCGGAATGGAACCATTGGTCTGCCCGTACCCTAAAACGGTATTGGTTAAGGTTTCTATCTGATCCTTATCCAGTAGTTCGGAAAGGGTATAAGGATGAAAACCGCTTTCTGTCAGGTTATAATCGACTGTATTTTCAAATAAGGACTGTACTCTTTCCAGTTCAAAAATCGGGATATTCATATGTTTTAATTTTCAGTTGTTTATAAAGTTTTTATATACGGCAGTGGCGATCATAATATCCTGGACAGCCACTCCGGTAAGATCTGCTATACTGATCTGATCTTCCTTTTTTCTTCTCAGGTCCGGATTTAGAATAGCATTCCCCAGTTCCACAGCTTTTTCTTCATCTATCAGGCCGTCTTTTACAGCCCTGAAGATCTCACCCCGGCTTTTGCTTTGCGACTTGCTGTCGGCAATAAGGATATCTGCTTTCTGGAGCAGAGCACTTTCCAGTTCCTGTTTATGGGAAGTATCCGAACCTATTGCAGTAATATGAGTTCCCGGCCGGATATCGTCGGCAAAAAGAAGAGGTGTTTCCGAGGGAGTAGTGGTGACGATCAATCGGGTGTTTTGAGCAACCTCAGAAGGGCTTCGGGCAATGTGTATTTCTACGCCCTTTCCCATTTCTTCTTTAAAGTGTTTGCTGTTCTCTTCATTCCTTCCCCATATCCAAACCGATCTGCAATCTGTCTGTTTTAAAAGGAATTCCAGTTGTAGCCTGGCCTGGATCCCCGTTCCGATAATCCCGATACTTTCGGGATCCCGGGGAGCAAAGTACCTGGCTGCCAAAGCTCCTGCAGCAGCTGTTCGAATATCGGTAAGCACACCCTCATCCAGAAGGACTGCCGCCGGCTGCCCGGTTTTCTGATCAAACAAAAGCATCAGGCCCTGGCTGGAGGAGATCCCCAGTTTGGGATTGTCGTAAAAGCCCGAAGCTATTTTAATACAGTAGAAATCGTCTTTTTTAATATAGCCGTACTTAATATGGGCTTCACCCCGGGGCTCTTCAAAAAGCAATTCCCCGACCGGAGGTACCACAGTGTTTCCTTTACTGTATTGTATAAATCCCTCTTCCATGGCTGCTACCACATCCACTTTTTCAACTGCCTTGAGGATATCTTCTTTTTTAATAATAATTACCATATTCAACTAGTATTTGAGTGAGCAATGAGGTGTTTATCTTTTTTCCTGTCAGTACGAGTACCACTTTTTTCCCTTTGTAGTTTTTGCTGTTTAAAAGTGCAGCTACAGGCAGGGCAGAAGCCGGTTCTACAAGCGTCTGATGATATTTTACTATAAAAGCTACTGCTTTTTTAATGGCTTCTTCTTCAATGATCTCAAAACCCGAAAGCATTTTTTTGCAGATATCATAGGTAAGGGCATTCTCTTCGATCCCTCCGGCAGTGGCATCCGAAATAGTATCCAGGGTACTCGGAGAAACGATATGACCTTCTTTTACCGATGCATACATCTCATCGGCATTTGCGGGTTGACACCCAATAACATTAACTGTTTTATCATCCTGGAAATAAGCACACAGGCCGGAGATCAGCCCACCTCCGCCAATCGGGGCTAAAACGGTATCGAGTTCGGGTAATTGTTCCTTAATTTCCACTCCTATGGTACCCTGTCCGCAAATAATATGGATATCGTTGTAAGGGTGTATCAGGATCCCGTTTATCTCCTGTGCATGCGAAGTTGCTTTTGCTTCGGTTTCCATACTGTTCCGGCCGTAAAAGATCTTTTTTACTGCATATTTTTCTATGGCCCTGATCTTGGCTTCACTAGTTTTTTCAGGAAGGAAAAGATCTCCTTTAAAGTTAAAGCGATCTGAAGCATAGGCAAAGGCTGCTGCATGATTTCCGGTAGAGGCGGCTACAAAGGTCTTATTGAAATCTGCGGTTTCGATACTGCGTATCTTATTGAGTACTCCGCGAATTTTAAAGGAACCTGTTAATTGCAGCTGCTCCATTTTAAGGTATACTTCTGCTCCGGAGATCCTGCTTAGTTCGGGAGAGAATTCCAGCGATGTTCTCCGGATATCTGCCCGGATATTTTCATATGCCTTGTTTACTTCTTCAATGGTTATCATAATTGAATTTCTTTTGGATCGGGGAACAAAAAAACCTCCGTACACCCGAAAACATAAAACGTTTTTAAGGTATACGGAGGTCTTCCGTAAGAGGTTCGCTTATTTTTCCAATTTCTTCCTTAAGTTAAAAAATAAGCGAGCAACCCGAGGTTGCATTACTTCTTCTGTAACAAATATATAAAAATGAGCAAAGTTTTAAAAGCTTCATTATCAAATATTAGTGCCGTCAGAACTTAAACGAGAAACCTGTATAGATCCCGAAACTATATAAATTGGCCGTGTTCGGACTATTATCCCTGGCTTTTATCTGATACTTAAAAATAGGCTCGAGGTTAAACCTGATCCTTTCCGAAATATCGTAATGCAAGCCTACACCAAGATTAATACTGACGCTGGCTTTGGAAAGATTATCTGCCTCTCCCAGCAACAGGCTTCCGTTAGCTCCTTCTGCATAAATGCTGTTCTCTGTAAGGAATAAAAGGCCAAAACCTCCGATGGCATCCAGTTTTATTTTTTTATTTATCAGGAGGTAGTAGAATTCTACCGGGATCTCCAGATAGGCTATCTCCTGACGCAGATCAACAGGGTTTCCATTAAAGAAATTCGCTATTTCCGCATTGTTTCTTCCCGGAACAGCCGAAATGGAAAGGCCAAGAATATCTGCCGGAGTACCTCCTTCATTGAGCACAGCTACATTATTGGTTGTGGTCTTAAGATTTAAAAGACCGGCACCAAATCGCAATCCGAATTTATTGCTCAGATTAAACTTCAGATAACCCCCATAACTCAGGGCTATCTCATTCTGCTGCGAATTATTGTCCAGATTCTCATGAAGGATCGATCTTTTGGTCAGAGGATTGAGAACGGTGGGTGCAGCATAAAAAGTGATGTGGAATTTCTCTTCTTTTTCTTCTTCTTTCTTTACGTCTTCTTTTGCCTTGGCAACAGGTTTTCTTTTCTTTTTTCCGGGTTTTACCGGTGTTTTCTCAACCAGGGAATCTTTTTCCTCGGTTTCTACCACAGTCAGTTTTTGTTTTTTGGCCGTTTCCTGTGTATCAGTAGTCGCATTGGTATCCGGGTTTTCATCCCTTTTAAAACTGTTGTCGTCTTTATGGGCATTCCTGTCTTTTGAGGATAGTGATCTTCCGGTAGTTCTCCTGTTTTCGGAGCTGCTGATAAGTTGCGGGTTTTTAGCTGCCGGATCCTTATCGGCCATTATGCTTTCTTCCGGGCTATCTTTATCCGTTACGATGTCGCTATCGGCAGGCGTTGTTTTTTCCCTGATGCTCTGCATTTCTTCGGAAGAGATATGCTCTGTATTAATGGGTTCTCCCTCCTGAGAAGGGATCTGTTCTTCCGGCCATAATGCAAAAACAGCCAGGAATATCAGTAAACCGGCTGCAGGGAACAGCCATATAAGAAAACGCCGCTTACGCTTTTTATCCAGTTCTTTTTCAATATTATCCCATACGCTCTCCTTAGGAGAAAGATGTACGTCAGACAACCTTTCCTTTACCGCTCTTCCTATATCTTTCTTTCCTCCTTTCATGATTGCATAGATTTCTTTTTGAGATCACTCTCTTGTTCTTTTATCTGCTTTTTTAAAAGGATCTTGGCCCGATGCAAATTTGATTTTGATGTTCCTTCCGAGATAGACAACATCCGGGCGATCTCGCTGTGCTGATAGTTGTCTAGTTCGTATAAACTGAAGACAAGCCGGTACCGGTCAGGTAAGCCCTGAATAAGTTCGAGTAGCTTATTCATAGAGAGGTTCATTTCTCCTTCTTCGATCATTGTATCCTCTGTTTCGGGAAATCTTTCATCCAGAACCTGATTATGGGGCTGTTTTTTATACCTGTCTATGGCTCTGTTTATGGTGATCCGTTTTAACCACCCTTCAAAAGAACCTTTTCCTTTGTACTTTTTTATGTTCTTCAGAATTATCAAAAATGCATCCTGCAAATTATCCTCTGCTTCCTCAATATTCCGACAATATTTTAAGCACAGGATAAAGAGCGCATCCTTATAGAGGAGATAGAGCCTCTCCTGTGCTTTGCGGTCATTATTTCTACATTTTTTAATTAAATCCTCTAAGTTCAATTAAAATAAAATCTTATTAGGTTGTTTTTAATATCGCTAAAAATAGCGAACTCCTCTCACTCCTGTTAGTTCCGTTGATATTGTCTTATCCGAAACATCCGGGTTTCCGTTGCTGAAATTGATACTTATAGCGCTCCATTCATCTTCTTCCGTAGATGTCCAGTATAGAGCCTTTTCAAAATTTCCAATTCCGTTCAGGTGTAAATTCTCATACATCAGCATAGCTTCTTCACTACTGGGTAAAAACCATCCTCTTCTTATTCCGTTATTCTCGAAGTTGAGACAGATCCATGCGGCAACGCTTCCGTCGTTTTGCTGACTGCATAGTTCCGGATTCTCATCAAATCCCTGTAAATTGTTATGAAACAAAGCAATGGCGGACGTATTATCAAAGCCGGAACCAATATCGGTCAGTCTTGCGTCGGTAATCGCAGATCCGTAGCATCCCCACTGGGCATTGCTAAAATCTTCGGGAGCAGCCTGAAGATATCTCCATCCATCGGTAAACTCACCTTTATCGTAAAAAACTATCCCGCCGGCCGGGCCTATATCCCCGATCTCATACTCGCACTGTTTATTCAGGACAATTATATTTTCTTCATTGGTCAATTCAAAAACACCTTCGCTCGTATCAGATATGATCCAGTCGAAATTCCAGTCCTCGGCTATTTGCCCGTCATCATTAATATGGAGGTTTACCCTAAATTTTGTTTCCAGGGGATTCTCGCTTTCTCCACTTACAAAGAATATGGTCCAGGTAGCTTCATATTGAATTCCGTTATGGTAAAAATGAGCTAAACCTCTATCCAGATCCAGTTCGAAAATTGCACCTTCATAAGTGTTGTCGCCATCTTCTGAGGCCTGAACTATCCATATACACGGACTCGATGAAGGTGAATTTCCTAGTAATTCCTTAATATTCTCGGAGGTACAGTTATTAAGCGCCAGTTGAAGATCGGTGTTGTTTTCAATACTGAAAGATGTACCGTCTTTTAAAGTACCGCTAATGGGATAATTGATCCCGAGATGTTCATTTTCACCAAGACTTTGCAGAACAGTACTGAAATTCTCCCTATTCCTGATTATTTCCAGGCGCTGGAAATCCTGTTCGGAATCATAGATATAAATGGCAAAGGAATAGATAAAGTTAAGGCACGGAAATTCCCTTTCCTGATCTGTTCTTACTGTATTTACCATTTCAGACAACTCGGTAAAGAGAGGAGAGTTTACCTCTATCAACTCTTGCGGAGGTGGATCTGCAATGTCTATAAGTTCTTCGTTGCAACTAAAAAAGCATAGCATAAACAGGAAAAGTATCCCGGAATTGATCAAAGTTTTCATTTTAAAAGTTTTAGGACGTTTACTAGAAAGTCTTGTAATTTTAAAATGGTTGCGTCTTTGAAGAAAAAATTATATCTATAAAGAAAAACCTCCCGATATCGCTTATCAGGAGGTTCTTATATTTATTTGAGTTTTGATTATTCTGAAGGAACAGGGAAACCTCTGTCTCTCATCAGAGCATCGATCTTAGCGTCGCGTCCTCTGAATTTTCTATAGGCTTCTGCAGGATCCAAAGAGTTTCGTGGTGCGAAGAGGTATTTTACCAGTTTGGCAGCTACCTCCTTATCGTAGAAACCTCCCGGAGCTTCCTTAAAAGCCTCTGCAGCATCTGAAGTAAGTACATCTGCCCACATATAACCGTAATAGGCTGCGGCATATCCTTCTCCCGAAAATACATGTCCGAAATGTGGGGAACGGTGTCTCATCACGATTTCTTTAGGCATATTCAGTTTGGCCAGCGATTCTTTTTCAAAAAGATCAGGATCCATATTTCCCGGATCACTGGTGTGATACATCATATCTACCAGAGCGGAAGCCAGGTATTCTGTAGTTGCAAACCCCTGGTTAAAGGTAGAAGCTTTCTTGATCTTGGCTACCAGTTCCTTAGGGATTACTTCTCCGGTTTCATGATGAACCAGGAACTGATTGATCACTTCATCCGTAGATAACCAGCGCTCCAGTAACTGCGACTGGAATTCGGTATAATCGCGAACCCCTCCGTTCAATGTAGGATATTTTACATTGGAAGAAAGGAAGTGCAGTGCATGCCCGAACTCATGGAAAAATGTCTCGGCATCATCCCAGGAAACCAATACGGGCTCTCCCGGTGCAGGCTTGATAAAATTCGAGTTGTTGGATGAAAGTACGGTTTTCTTTCCGTCGAAAGTAGTGTGACTTCTATAAGTAGTTGCCCAGGCTCCCGAGCGTTTTCCTTTTCTGGCGAAAGGATCCAGGTACCATAGACCTATATGTTCTCCTGTTGTCTTATCGGTAACCTCCCAAACCTTTACGTCTTCCTGGAATACCGGAACACTTCCTTCGGGAACAGGTTTGAAATCGAAATTAAACAGCTCTCCCGCTGTAAAGAACAGGGCTTGCGTAAGCTTGTCCAGTTGAAGATATTGCTTTACCTCATCAGAATCGAGATCATACTTACTTTGTCGCACTTTTTCTGCATAGTAACGGTAATCCCATGGTTCTATGGTAATATTATCGCCATTTTTGTCTGCTACGGCCTGCATATCGGCTACTTCTTCTTTTACCCTTGCAATTGCTGCCGGCCATACGGCATTCATAAGCTCCATGGCGCGCCCAGGATTTTTGGCCATCCTGTTCTGCAATCTCCAGGTAGCATAATCGTCATATCCGAGAAGGGCTACACGCTCATTCCTTAGTTTAAGGATCTTGGAAATGATCTCGTTGTTATCGTGCTCATCGGCATTATCTCCACGGGAATAGTAGTTTTTCCACACTTTTTCTCTTAACCCTCTTTCGGTAGAGTAGGTGAGAAAAGGATCCATGGAGGAACGCGTATTGGTAACAGCGTACTTACCTTCCTCTCCGCGATCTGAAGCCGCCTTGGCAGCCGCTTTAACAAATGATTCAGGCAGACCTCCCAGCTGATCTTCCGTCAGATAGGTCACATAACCTTCCTCATCGGCAAGGACGTTATTGGAAAAACTGGTGTAAAGACTGGAGAGTTCTTTATTGATCTCTGCATAACGGGCTTTGTCTTCTTCATTTAATTCGGCTCCGTTCATTGCAAAACCTTCATAGGTTAGCTGAACCACGCGTTGCTGGTCTTCATCTAACGGGTTTTTAAGAGAATTGTCATAAACGGCTTTAACTCTTTCGAAGAGTTTCTTATTCTGTGAGATCTTCGAATTGAACTCCGAAAGCTTCGGTGCCAGTTCACGCTGGATCTCCCTGAATTCGGGAGAAGACATATTACTGCTAAGGATGCCGTAATAGGTAAACACACGGCCCAGATCCTGCCCGGCTCTTTCCATGGCTTCGATAGTATTCTCAAAAGTAGGCGCCTCCGTATTATTGGCAATGGCATCTATTTCATCGAGATTTACCTGCATCCCGATCTCTACAGCTTCGGTCACTTCGTTTACATCCATTTTATCGAATGCCGGAATCCCTCCGTAGGGCCCGGTCCATTCCTGGAGTAGAACATTATCTGTGATTTCTTTCACATCCGTATTTTTTTCTTTGTTACAACTGCTCAGAAGAAATAGGGCACAAAGACCGACAGACTTCAGGCTGTTTGCAACAGATTGGTGAGTTATTGAGTTCATTATAATATGAATTTAGTATTCTGTTTGTAAAAGTACTTATCTATCTCGGAAAAAGACTTGAATCTATATTTGGAATGACTTTGAGGGCATTCTTGTAATAGATCTTTTTAAGGACCTCATCGCTCAGGTCGAGTCCGTACATCCTCCAGAAAGCATGATACCTTTTGTAGTATGGAAAATACTCGTCATCGGATTCCAGTACTCTGAAATAGGTGTAGTATTCCTTGGGATTCCAGGAATCCTTACCAAACATGATCCTGTCCTGATATTTAGTGAGAAAGGCTTTGGCAAAGCGCGGCTGTCTTCCCAGTTCGGCAATAACCGCTCCTATCTCGGCATACATATTCGGGATCTCATCCATCAGTTTTGCCAGGGTTCCCAGATCGTTAGCAAACCAACCTAAATGGGCATTGATAAACTTGGTGTTCCTATGCCTTCTGAAGATATTGTGCTGTTCATTAATGATCGTTGCCCAGGGAGCTGTAGTAGCGTCTTCGCGTTTTCTTCTTGGCCTTAATTTAAGCTCCAGCCAGCGCTCATTTTTATTGTCGTGAGGATCCCAGAAGGATTTGGGATCTGCAGCGTGGATAAGAACCGGGATCCCCAATTCTCCACATTTCTCCCACACAGGACCTATCCTCGGATCGTCAATTTTGATCCGTTTTCCATTACTATCTCTCGAATCCATCCCCTGGCTTTTATAGATCTTAAGTCCGTTAGCCCCCATTTTTACATCATCCTCCAGTTGCTTTACGGTTCTCTCCGTCCAGTTGGGGTCATCAATTCCGTTGAGGTCTATATTGGTGAATACGATAAATCTGTTCGGATAATTGGTCTTTACATTATTTAAAGCTCCGCTCAGGTGCTCGGTAGAACCGCGCCCTCTTCCGGACAGGTTAACCATTACCGCCATATTGAGTTTATCCATTTCGGAGATCAGTTCGCCAAGATTTTGTGAAGGCATCCTGAACTGGTGGTTGTGAACATCAATAAAAGGGAATTTGGCTTTTTTGATTTCTTTACCCGGCACCACAAGAGTGGATGGCGGATCGTATTCTTCAAAGCTTACACTCTGAGCAGTTACCGATGCAGAAAACCCGATAACCGCCAGGAATAAGGATAGAGATGATTTCATTTTGTAAAAGTGATTATTTGTTCAAGCACTAAAGATATGCTAATCACTTCATTAAAATGTTTAAAAAAATCTTAATTCGCTATTTGGCACTTGCTAAAAAGAAAGGACATAAACCATTAAATAGGGCCCGGACCAGGACAGGTAGCGTCACATGTATTGTTTTTACTTGCCGGTTGAATGGTAGTATTACATACATCAATTGAGTTACACATGGTTACAGGTTGAGTCTCTGCTTCGCAATCACAAGTTTCTGTTTCTTCGGTAGGACAGGCAGGAAAGCATGTTTGAATAGTTAGATTCCCTCCTTTTATCTTATCAAAGTGTGCTATATTAACCTTGTTTAATTGTAGTCTTTTAAATTTTTTCGGCTTTCTCATACTTTTTTGTTTGGGTATTAAAAGTAGAATTTATTGTAATTGATACAGCATTGCTTCTTTTAATAGAAGTCTGTTTTCACGGAAATACCAGTTGTTTTTTAACAGAAATCAGACCTACTTTTCCAGCTGTTTTATAAAAAAAGAAGGGTAGAGGCCGGTAAAGCGGTAAAAGGCTTTGGAAAAAGTTTCCGGATTGTTAAAGCCTACCTCATTTGCTATAGATTTTACGGCATATTTGCGGAAGAAACGATCGGTCTGAAGCCTGTCTATGGTATGTTGTATCCTTAGATCGTTTATATAGGCCCTGAAGCTTTTACCTTCAATATGATTAATGACCATGGACAGATATTTGGTATTGGTATTCAGCTTTTTTGCCAGGCTACCCAGTGTAATATGCTGATCACAATATTTTAGGTTTTCCTCAAAAGAATTCAGGCCGGTAAGGATATTATCGGCAATTTCCCTGGGGACTTCTATATGTTGCCGGGATTCCGTTATTGAAGATTTATGGATCGTACTTTTTTGCTCCTTCATAAACCTTTCGAAACGTTTTTTATAAACTTGTTGTCTGTTGAAAAAATAAAAAATGATTAAAAGAGCGATCAATAAAAGAACTGAAAAAACAATATTTCTGAGTAAGTTAGTCCTTTCTTGACTTTCTACTTTTTGCAATAACAGTTTTTTTTGTTGTTGTAGTTTGGCTGTTTCATATTTGGCAATTATTTTTTTTGTCAAATACTTATAATCACTTTTCAAAATACTGTCAAATACGGATAAATAATCTACATATTTAATATGATTTTCATAATCTTTTTTGCCTCTGTAATAATCTATGATCGTGTTATAATCATCTCGGATTTCAGGAATAACATATCGAATCTTATTAAAGATATCTATAGATTCTTTTAGATAACCTACTGCCTTTTCCTTAAAGCCTAATTCATAATTCGATTTCCCCAGGTATGAGTATATGATCATTAATTCGAAATCGCGTTTTGGATCGGAAAAAAACGGAATTGCTTTGGAGATACTGTCTATTGCCGCTTGATACTCTTTTTTATGAAATTCATTAATTCCTTCATTTAAAATAAACTGATGATACCATTCTCCTTTGGTTTTGGAAGATGCCAAAACTCCAAGCTTATTGTAAAAAGTTGCAGAATCATTGAGATTTAGATCTCTATATGCTTTCGAAATTTGATACAGAGAGGCAAAATGCGCATAAGAATTATTTGTTGTATCATTTTTAGTAATGGATTCGTGGTATTTCATGAAGTCGTTCAGAGCATCTCTGTATTCTTCTATTCCGCTTTTTAATAAACCGATATTGAAAGTAATCTGATCCAGAATATTTGTTTGATTCTTTTCTGAAGCATATGTATAAGCCAAAATATATTGATCGATAGCTTTCTTATAATCTGTTTTTTGATGATACATACTCCCCTTATACAAATGGGCTATTTGAGGATAGATAGAATCTTTTCTAGATTTTGAAACTGCAATAAGGCTGTCTAAATAAATATGCTTTTCACGATCTTCTTCTTTTGAACTTGCCATGAAATGATAGGCTATAGTTAATTCGAAAGTGTCTTTTTCTTCTTTGGCTTTCTCTATATAATATCTGATATAGTTTTCTCTGTTAGCATCATTTCGGTGAAGCTTATAAATAATGCTTTTTAATTCTCTAGAATTCTTAGCTCTTAAAGAATCAGGTATTTTAAAAGAGCCTTCGGTCTGGGCTTGTACAGAAAATGAGAAACAGGAATAAAAGGCAATTCCAAGAAGTGTAAAAAACTCACGCATTTTTTTATAGATAGATACAGCAAGCTAGTGTTTTAAAATAACTACACAAAACAGAAGTACAGATAAAACAAAATAAAATCAGATGTTAATTATTTGATATACAGAAAGATGTGTATTAGAGAGCGAAAGGTCTAATTTAACAAAATAGAAGTCTGTTTTCCGCGAATTTCCCGATCTGTTTTCCAGAAATCCGATTAATCAGGGTTGACTTGTAAGTTTTTACGGCGCTACTTTTATTTCAAACTTGAATCTATCAGGTTGTTAAATAGTATTAACCCAATAACTTTAAATTAAAATGAAAAAAAGAAAGGTAAACTTGAAACTGAGTTTGGGAAAGCGAACCATTTCCAATTTTGAGTCTTCCACAATCAAAGGGGGAACAGGGAACACCAACGATCAGAATTGTACGGGTCAATGTAATAATACCTTTGCAGGTTGTGTTACAGAGCAGGATTGTTTAAGTCATGATGAACATCTGTGCGAATTCACATTTTACGCCGCTTGTACAGGGATCACAGATGTGGGAGTAACCGGATGTTAATATTAATAACTTTAAATTATAAATTTTACATTATGAAAAGAAGAAAATTAGCTTCGAAATTGAATCTTAGTAAAAGAACTATTTCCAACTTGAAATCATCGAATATCAAAGGTGGAAGTGGCTTTACTTTAAACTGTGAAACAAATGACACTTGTTTAAGTCAGGACGAGCATTTATGCGAATTTACATTTTATGCTGCCTGTACAGGACATACAGAGCCAGGTGTAACTCAGTGCTAAAAAAGTGGGTAATGAGAACGAGAAGATAGTATATCTTCAAACAAAGAACAGGCGGAGAGTTTCTGCCTGTTCTCTTGTGAATAGATATCTAATGAAAGTTTAATTTTCGTTACAAAGCGTACTGTTACAATCTCCTATACAAGTGTTCAGTGCAGTGGCAGCTTTAGTTAATGATGTAGGACCACCTGTACCTGTTTCTCCTGTTTGTGTCTCTGTATTACAACCGGGATCGTCAATAGTTATTCCCGAAGGCTCTCCGGTTCCGCCAAAAACATAATTCATTTTGGCAATACTTACTTTTCTCAACTTTAATACTCTTAGGTTTTTTGCTTTTTTCATATAACTTAGTTTTGTTATAAATGTATGATCTGTAGAAGTAAAACCCTTGAAAAATAGATAGGTATATATCGGAATTCAGCGAATAATGGGTGTTTTTAACCCGTTTTACTCATTGAACTTGCTTTTTTGTTGAGTTGTTTGATAAAAAAAGAAGGATATACCCCGGAATATTTATAAAAAGCTTTGGCAAAAGTCTCGGGATGATTAAAACCTACTTCATGTGCGATAGATTTTATGGTATAGTTCTTAAATGTTCGATCGGTTTGCAAACGGCTTATGGCATGTGCTATTCTCAAATCGTTGATATAAGAAATAAAGCTTTTGCGTTCACTGAAATTGATCACCTGTGATAAATACTTGGTGTTTGTATTTAGTTTTTTGGCCAGTTTGCTCAAAGTAATTTGCTGATCTGTAAAAGCGTGTTTGTCCTCAAACATCTGCAACCCCTTAAGAATGTCATCAACGATATCCTTTGGCACTTCAATACGCTGCCTGGAGATCGTTTTTTGAGGTTTCGGGGGATTTTTTTGCTCCCGCATAAATTTTTCAAAACGCTTTTGATAAATGAGCCTTCTGTAGTACAGATAAATGATCAGGAGAATTGCAAGGAAGAGTAAAATACTCAGAACATTGTTCTTAATAAAAGATATACGCTTTTGAGATTGTAAAGTACTGATGATATCGTCTTTTTCCGAAATCAGTTTGGCGGTATCGTATTTCGTAATAATGTTTTTTGACAAATACCGGTAATTATTTTGCAGAATACTGTCAAAACTCATAAGCTGATCAATATAAACCAACTGGTTTTGGTAATCGTTCTTTTCCTTGTAATAATTGATTAGCATCTCATAACCATCTCTTATCTCTGGTGCTATTTTCCGATTTTTTTCAAATATGCTAGCTGCTTTCTTAAGGTAATATATTCCCTCTTCATTATTTTTTAATTGATAGAATGCTTTTCCGAGATAGGAATAAAGAAGTAACAATTCTGTATCATCTCCTCCCTTCTCAAAAAAGGGAAGAACCTCATTGAGATATTCGATGGTGTTTTCGTAATTCCCTTTGAGATATTCATTTTTGGCCCCGTTAAAAGTAAACTGATAATACCAGTATCCTTTTTCACCGGGAAGGACCTTTTTAAGAGCTATATCGTTGTAATAGAATGCAGAATCCACCTCTTTAAGATTCCGGAAAACTGTGGATAAAGCGAAGAGAGAATTGTAATAATTGAATTTGTTTTCTTCATTCTTTAGAGCATAGGAAAAATATTCCCTGAAATGTTCGAGAGCTTCCTCGTATTCTCCCAGATCATTTTTAAGCAATCCAATATTAAATCTGATCTGATTCTGTAAAAATGCATTTTTATTACCGACGTATGAATTTGCTTCAAGATAATTGTCCAGGGCATTTTTAAAATTCTGATTCCCGTAATAGACACCACCTTTAAACACATATCCTTGCGCAGTATAAATGGAATCATTTCTTTTTTTTGTTATCAGGATTAGACTGTCCAAATAGAGAAGTCGTACCTCATCTTCCTTTAACAGATAAGCTAAATTACGATAGGCTGTGGCAAGATGTGCTGAATCTCTATCAATTTTTGCTTTTTGTAAATAAGACTTTGCATGAACTCCTGAAAGAGAAAAATTATAACCTGAATTCACAATCACTTTTTCTAATTCTTCATAAGTTTTTCCTCTTAAAGAATCAGGGATTTTAAAGGAAGTTTGAGCGTTAATATCTGTATTGGTGCAAAAAGAGATAAACAGAAAGATATAAAAGGAAAATGTAAAAACTCTCATTTTAGTCAACGGTTAAGATTACTAATATATATAAAAAATTAAGCTGAAACCTGATGAAGTTTTCTTTCCCATTAGTTAATAAGATAAGTGTCGTAATTCCCTGAATTGCGGAGTCGATATTCCGGAATATCGATCTTTTGTACTTGACCAGTACTTTTCCTACACGCTACATTTACCGGTGAATTTCAGAAAATTTCAATTAACTATTAAACTTTTGAGTTATGAAAAAAAACAAATTAAAGGGCTTATCCCTTAACAAAAAGACCATTTCAAGTTTTAGTCAGGAAAGAGTAAAAGGAGGAAGCGAACTTCCTGAAAACAGCCATGATCCGGCCTGTTTGGAACCAACAGGAGTTTCTGCCTGTTTACCATGTGTTGAAAATCCTACCGAAGGATGTGGAGGTGGAACCATATTCGGATGTGTAAGTGTTGAATGTGGTCCTCTTACGATACAATTCTGTTAGGAAGGATCGTCTAAAAAATAAATAGCCTTCCCTTGTTGGAGGGCTATTTATAATTCATGATCAATACCTCTGCCTGAAGGAAGGTTTTTCTGTTTTTAGGATTTTTCAGTTTGCGGAAATGCAGGTTTGTAACCTCTCCGTAACGGGTCTTCTGCTCTAACTGATGAACGAGTTTTAGGATATTCTCAAAACTTCCTTCCACCTTAAAAAGGAAAGAATTTTTGGATCTTCCGTTTTCCGAAAATATATGAGGTTCATCAAAATCGATAAGCTTAAGCTGTAGTTTTTCCGATGCCTTGTTAATTGTCTTCAGTAAATTATTTTGCATTGAAGTTTCGGTAATCTGAAATTTCTTAAGCAAGGAATCGTAATGCTTATTCTTCTCATTGAGAAGCCCGAATTGTCTTGGAATATTACTAAATAACTCTTCCTGACTTTTAAGTTCGCGATATTGAGCTTTCTGCTCAAGCGTTCTCTGAATGGCAAACTTATAACAGATAAATACTGCCAGAAGGCTGGCCAGGATCAGCATACTATTTTTTCTTTTGTTATTCATCGGCAATACGAACTTTTATTTTAAAAAATGAAGTGTTGGCGGCCTGAAAACCGTAGTCTTCCACATCTACTCTTAAAACCCAATCCAGGCTCTCCAGATGCTCTATCCACAATGAAAAATTGTCGCTATTGGTAGACTGCCCATAGATATCGATCACCCCCGGATTTAAAAGTATTTCCTTATCCTTTTTTATTTTCTTTTTTAACGGTTGATAGTCTATTTCCGTAAATAGGAGCGTTTCCGGAATTTCGGCGGAGATTTCATCCAGGTACATCGAACTTCTGGAAGCCGAAGAACTCAGTACATCTTCTACCAGCTTTTCTTTTCGGGCAATAAGTGCGTTTAATTCCATCAGTTTTTCCTTATTGCTGGTATTGATCTCAGAGGTTTGTTTTAATTGCTCTACCTTCTGGTAATAGTGATTAAAGGCAAAAAAATTAATCAGCAATACTATGAGAAGTAGGACCATCAATGCTCTTGAAAACAAGCGAAAAAAACGCTTTTGATAAAAATTCTCCTGAAAGGAAGCGTTTTGTTCTTCCAGGTTGGAGAATCCCGCAGTGTTCCTGAAAAAATGCATTAGAGCAGCACTTAAACTCAGCAGATAAAGACTTGCAGTTTTGATCCCGTTCACATTATAAGGAACTTCAACCGTATCGGTTTTATGAATGGTAAGACCATCTTCCTCTCTGACAATTTCTGTGTTGGACAGATGTATTTTATCCTTTGGAAGGAACTCTTCCACCTGCCTTAATTGATGTAAAGCAAGGGAACATCCTATGATGGCAAACCCTTTAGCTTCTAATTTTTCGAGAATTTCATCAACATAGGGCTTTCTACAGATGGAGACCAGTGTGCTTCCGCAAACTTCCGATACCTCATAATAGAAATCCTCCATATTAAGGTTCGGAAAAGCCTTGTTTACCACAGCCAGGTCGGCGACCTTTGTGCGACCTACACTTTTGGTAATTACCTGGGAAGTATTAATGACTAGAAATAAAGCTTGCTGCTTTTTTAACTGTTCCCCCAGATCTTCCATTTCCGGAACTTCAAAGCTCTTCAGTTCTTCGAGGCTGTTCTTTCTTCTGATAAGCTGTACCCCATAGAACTTTTCATCCCCTGCATATTCCGAATATTCCAGTCCGCAGAAAACCCTTCCATCTTTGATATTTTTAAAAAGATCCTTTAGCATTTAATATATGATCGTGGGTTTAATTAAAACAGTGAGCTTTCTTTTGGTATCTTCCCGTCTTCTCTGGCTGAAGAACCATTTTATAACCGGTACTCTTGCCAGGAAAGGCACTCCGTTACCCGAATCGTTCTTTATTTTTTCTTCCAGTCCGCCAAGCACTGCAATATCCTGGTCTCTTACGCGGATTATAGAGCTGAATTCCCTCGAGTTCAATCCCGGAGGAGCATCTTCATCTATTCGAGCTCCGTTAAAATCGGATTGTACTACGTTGACATCCAAAGTGATTTGCCCATCACCCGAAACCGAGGGTTTGACATTTATGGCCAGCTCGGCATCGATAGGAACAAAATTCCTGATCTCGGTAGATTGAGGGATCTGCGATCCGAAAAAATTCTGACTCGTTACCACATAATAAGTGGTCTCTCCGATGGAGAGGGATGCCCGATGTCCGTTTAGAGTAGAGAGCTTGGGTGTGGACCGTATTTTTACCAGTCCGTTGGCTTCCATCGCCTTGATATTGGCAAAGAAATTAGGAACCACTTTCCCGATATTGGTAAAGCCATCAAATCCGCCTATGATCCGGTTAACCGTCTTAGCTCCAAGGGTAATATCGGTATTCGGAAAAAGTCCGCCCCTGGTATTTACAGGCTCATCACCTATACCCCAACTGATCCCGCTTTCTATAGTTGCCGATTTATTGATCTCCAGAAGGATCACTTCAATCAGAATAAAAGGTACCGGCTTGTCGATCTGATTGAGAAAAGCTTTAAAGCGATTTACATTTGGCGCAGGACCACTTACCATAAAACTGTTCAGTTCCACATCCATGGTTATATCCAATCCCATTTTTACATCTTCAGGCAATATACTGATCAGGGTTTCCGCTTTGGAGTCGCCTGAATTAAAGCCCTGCTGATTTCTGTTGACCCTATTGTTATTGTTGTTCCGGTTATTAAAATTATTGTTGTTCCCGAAATTGTTATTATTCTGAAAACCGTTGGCAGAGCCGCCTATAAAATTCAGATTTCCCCCTTGTGTTCTGCCTGCGCTTCGCTGACTCCCGAAAGAACCCGAAGGATCTCCCAGCAATTCTACCGAGCGGTGTTGTAACTGGATCACTTCGATCTTGCGAACACTTAACTGGTCTGAAGTACCAAAGAAATATGTATTCCCTTCTTTTTTATAGGTAAACAGGCCGGAAGAACCGCTTAGGCCGCTTTGCTGTCTGCTTGTGCTACTTGAAGTCTGAACATTGTTTGACGTTGATACGGAAACAGATTGCTGAGCTTCGAAAAGTTTATCCAGCAGGTCGTCAAAAGCGATATATTTCGTCTTAAAAGTTGCAGTCCCGGCTTCATCCAACGGCTTTGCAGTAAAAATATTGACTTTCAGATCATTCCCGATATCACTGATCACATCCTTGATGGGAATATTTTCAAAATCCACTTCTATCACCTGATTTAAGGTATCCAGAACTTTGTAATAGAAACTGGAACTTTTATTTCTTCGCGGTCTCGGACGAGTCGTATTTGTCGTATTGCTTGCTGTTGTTCCCTGAACGAGCGAATTATCTTCAAACAGATAAAAACCGTCCTTGTTCTTGGTAACCAAAAGATCATTTGCAAAAGCAAGATTACTCATGGCACTGTGAAAGGAAGCCCCGTTAATAAAAGAAGTTATGGGCTTATCTGCAATATCGGGAGACCAGCTCAGTTTCTTTCCACTTTCATTCATTATAGCGATAAAAGCATCGTATAACTTATCGTTTTTAAGATCGAGAGAAATGATATCCTGAACGGCGTTGTATTTTACGGGAATTATTCGCTCCTCAACCTCAAGAGGAGGCGCGCTGTATTTTTTAACCGACAGGATATTCCCCGTAAAATCGATATCCAGATCGTACTCCTTGCACAAAAACACCAACAGATCTGCTACGTTAACATCCGGGAAATTATTGACCAGGGTGATGGAGTTTAGTTCGGATGAGATATTGATGTTTAACTGATGTACTTTAGACACAGCAGTTAAAAAATTGGGGAGGGTTATATCGGTTACATTGATATTGAGCTTCAATTCCTCGGTTAATCCTTTATTTTCAACTGAAAGTACTTCTAATCTATTTTTGATGTTTTCTATCCTGTTATCCTGGGCGCTCACCCAAAAACATAAGAATAAAAGACAAAGAATACTCCATTTTCTAATCATGATCAATTGCTTAATAATGCATATACTTCTTCCACAGAGGTAACTCCCTCTTTTATCATTTGCAATGCATTGGTTTTTAAAGTGTTTATTTTATTTTCGGCCAGATAACTGTCGATTTCCAGCTCATTGCTTTTAATGTGTTTTACGAGTTCCCGCTTAATCGGGATAATCTCGTAAATAGCCTTACGCCCCCTGTAACCTGTGTAATAGCATTCGTTGCATCCAACGGCTTCATAGTGATCTGTAAGCCAAGTGGGGATCTTAAAATCTTGTGGAAAAACCTCCGGATTTACAGTTGTTTGTTGTTTGCAGTTGTTGCATAGCTTCCTTACCAGTCTTTGTGCGACACTTACGTTTAAAGTACTGGCTATGAGAAATGTTGGAACTCCCATATCTATAAGCCGGGATACGGTGGCCCAGGCAGAGTTGGTATGTATGGTAGATAGTACCAGGTGTCCGGTCAGGGCGGCGCGGATAGCCATATTGGCGGTCTTTACATCCCTTATCTCACCTACCATGATAATGTCGGGATCCTGCCTTAAAAAAGTGCGCAGGGCCGATGCAAAATCCAGGCCTATATTTTCCTTAAGTTGCACTTGATTTACGCCTTCCAGGGTGTATTCTATAGGATCTTCAATGGTCAGGATATTGGTTTTACTGTCGTTAAGTAGTTTGAGCGTAGCGTACAGTGTAGTGGTTTTTCCTGAACCCGTAGGCCCTGAGATCAGTACAATTCCGTTAGGCTTTTTGGTGCTTTCGGTATAAACAGATAGTTCTTCCTTGCTAAAACCCAGATCTTTTAAGTCTATATTGTTATTGTCCTTACTGAGGATCCGCAAAACGATCTTTTCACCGTGAAGGGTCGGGAGGGAAGAAACCCTGATATCGAATTCTTCAGCTCCGCGGTTCACGCTTATTCTCCCGTCCTGCGGCAGGCGCTTTTCCGAAATATCCAACCCGGCTCTGATCTTGATCTTATTGATAATAACGGGATATTCCTCAATGGGGATGGTAAACTGCTCTGTGAGTTTCCCGTCCAGACGAAAGCGGATCCTGCACTTGTGCTCATAAGGTTCAAAATGAATATCACTACTCCCTATTTCCTTGGCACTCTGAAGGATCTTTTCCAGAAAATCTGAGGTATAGTGAATATCTTCCGCGGCTGATTTTTGTGATCTTCTGAAATTTGTGCTTAAGAATTTTTGTAGCTGCTCCGTGGATTCATCTATGAGGCTGACCTTCTTTCCAAGGATAATTCCCAATTCACTTTCCAGGGCACTTTTGTCTTTCCTATCGGTCTTAAAGGCAATATGTCCGTTCAGGGCTTCTACCGGTACTATACGATAATGAAAAGCCTGTTCAGCCGAAATGAGCTGTTGTAATTCAACCGGTATTTGAAAAGTATTATCCATATTCAAAACTGATATAAGAAAGCTTGATTGCTAATGAGGTTCCAGGTGAAGACTGAGCCAAAGAACAGCGACATATAACCCGCCAGGGGTACGCTTAAATTTTTCCTTTTTCCCTTTACCAAAAGGTGAAGGACCAGGCTAAAGACGAGCGAAAAAACAAATAGGATGCTAAAACTGATTGTGGGAAAGGCAAGGCCTATCGCATAAAATAAAAGCAGGTCCCCCAAACCGAAACTTCCGTTTAAAAAAGCAGACCTCATTATGAGCTTGCTGTACAGATATAGGATCAGAAGTACGATGGAGATCAGCATAAAATTGATCCCAACATTATTTAGGAAAACAAGCTTGTCGCTTTGAAAAAAATGTAGGAGTCCTAGCAGAGATCCGATTGTAGGAAAAAGAAACCAATGCACCATACGAAAACGCAGGTCTTCGTACAAAACGATCCCAAAAAGCAGGACTAATATGATTTGTAGGAAAAACATCAGTCTTTTACAATTTGTTTAGGGTTTCCATTTTCGTCAATTTCCCACACGTTAAAAACTCCGTCACCATCAAAATCGGTTATTGCGGTAGCCCTTGCTTTAAAAGATGCATTCGTAGCTTCCAGGAGTTCATAACTGTAATTGGCATTTCCGTTTTCATTAACCGTTCTGGGTGCTTCGTAGTCTAAAGCAGTCATTTCCGGGCTGTATTTGGCATACATATACCTATAGGTGGTTTGTGCATTATATATGGCCTTAAGCTGGGTTTGTGCCTCGATAGCTTGGGTTTTGGCAATAAGCGGCATCAGGTTAGGCAATGCAATTAAAAGGAGGATGCCTATAATGACCAAAACGATCAGCATTTCCTGAAGATTTAGCGCCGGAACCTTTTTGTTTAAATAGCTTTTCATAGTTTTTATCTTATAATTATGATCATTTATATAATATTATTCCTACAAATATAGTGTAAATATATATTTAATTATTTATAAGAAAAAATAATTTTATTAAATATATAATAATTAATATACTATAATATTTTTCTTGCAAAATAAAAATTTATTCTTACATTTGTGACTCTAAATGTAGGAATTTATTTCAAAAAAATAATCAAAGTTTTCTTAACAAGTAAAAAATAAGTTTATGGATAAAAAGATTTTAATTTCAGTTGTTGCCACTTTCATTGCTTCAATTACTTCTGCGCAGGTACATGAAGATGCTAATGGGAATGTTGGAATAGGGACTACCAATCCATCCGTTAAATTAGATGTTAATGGAATTATTAGAGGGACAGATTACCTTACAATTGATAAGAATGGAAGTTATAGGCTTGCTCTGAACGGACAATCTAACGGATATATTTATGGAAGGAATGATGCTGGCGAAGATAAATTCCTTATAAATTCTAATGGTTACTCCTGGTTTAACGGGGGGAATGTAGGAATAGGAACTACGAACCCTCTGAGTAAACTTCAGGTTGAAGGGCGAACTACGGTTGGTACTTCAGGAGTATTACACCTTGATTGGTCATACGAATCCAATTGGGGAGGAAATGCCAATAACTGGGCAGGTTATTTGGGCTTTAATGCTTATAGAAGTAATAATGATGGAAAAGACTACTATTTCGGGACCAACCAATATACAAGCAAAGGAGTTTTTGAAGGATCTAATTATGGGTTCAGATGGCTGTACAGAAATGTAAATAATAGTGATTCCAACGGTCAGCACCAGCTTTCAGAATATATGAGGTTGACTAATAATGGGAGATTGGGGATAGGAACTACCAATCCTTCCGCTAAACTTCATGTTAATGGTGATGGTATAAGATCATTAAGGTATTCTACAAATAATATTAATGATCGAATCAATGATAGTCCCTGGTATGGATTAGGAAGAAGTGATTTTACTGGACTATCCGTTGCTAATGATAAAACTTCCGTCCAGGTTGCCGGATATTATGGATTGCTGTTTAGGACTTCTGGAGGAACTTTTGGACTTCATCAGAACGGAAACATCGGAATAGGCACTACTTCGCCAGATTCCAAACTCACTGTAAAAGGAAAAGTCCATGCTGAGGAGGTAAAAGTAGACCTTTCCGTTCCTGGGCCGGACTATGTTTTTGCCAATGATTATGATCTCCGTACTCTGGAAGAACTTCAGAAATATATTCAACAAAACAAGCATTTACCAAATATCCCATCTGCTGTGGAAATGGAAGCCAATGGAGTTGAATTAGGAATTATGAATATGAAACTTCTGGAAAAGATTGAAGAGTTGACGCTTTACACTCTGGCACAGGAGAGAAAAATCAAAAAACAAACGGAAGAACTGGAATTACTTAAAAAGCAGAACACAAAAATTCAACAGCTGGAAGAGAAATTAAATCAATTATTAAATAATAAATAGGGGAGATTATGAGAAAAATAATATTGGCGGGGGCCTTTTTGTCAGCGATTTCCATAAACGCACAGACTACAAATTTTGACAATTTAGTTGCCAACAACTACACAGGTAAATCAATCACCTGGTTTTCGTCTAGTTGGGGGTCAGGTTTTGGGCATCGAATTATTAATTCAGATCCGGGGGGAAAGACTTTATTAAGTATTCAGGGAAGGCATAATACAGCTACCTGGTCAGATATTTTAACGTTGACTTCAAACGGAAAGGTGGGAATCGGAACTACAGATCCTTCCGGTAAATTACATGTTTCCAGTGGTGTTTTAGGGGATGCGATTTTTATTTTGGATGCCGATACGGATAATAATAATGAATCTGATAATCCTATAATTCAACTTAGACAGGATGGTGGAGCTACCGGGATTAATATGGGCTTTTCCGAGGAAAATTTCGGGGGGAATAATTTTGGGATTGGTACCAAGTATTCGAATCAGGAAGTATGGAATAGATTTATCATTAACCCACAGAACGGAAATATAGGTATTGGAACTACTAACCCCTCTGCTAATCTTCATGTTAATGGTGATGGTGTAAGAGCATTAAGATATTCTACAAACAATATTAATGATAGAGTGAATGATAGTCCCTGGTATGGATTAGGAAGAAGTAATTTTACCGGGCTATCTACAGCTAATAATAAAACTTCCGTTCAGATTGCAGGGTATTATGGTCTACTGCTTAGAACTTCCGGAGGAACTTTTGGCCTTCATCAGAATGGAAACGTTGGAATAGGCACTACTTCCCCCGATTCCAGGCTCACTGTAAAGGGAAAAGTCCATGCCGAGGAAGTAAAAGTAGATCTTTCCGTTCCGGGGCCTGACTACGTTTTTGCAAACGATTATGATCTCCGCACTTTAGAAGAACTTCAGAAATACATTCAACAAAACAAACACTTACCCAATATTCCATCTGCAAAAGAAATGGAAACCAATGGAGTTGAATTGGGAATTATGAATATGAAGCTTCTGGAAAAGATTGAAGAATTGACGCTTTATACCTTGAAACAACAAACGGAGCTTAATTCTAAGAACTCCAGGGTTCAAATTCTCGAGAAAAAATTGAAAAATCAGGAAGAACGCCTTCAAAAACTGGAAGAACTTATAAAAAGCAAATAAGATGAAAAAACTGCAATTAATCTCACTATTTGCATTGGCATTTACCTGGGGGGTAAATGCTCAAAATACTTTTCCTTCTTCAGGGAATGTTGGAATTGGAACTATAACACCAGCTCATTTATTGGAATTAAACACAAGTAGCTCTACTCATGCTCTGTTTAAAGGAACTTATACTGGAATTCAGGGGATTCAGATTGAAAGAAATGGTGGAGATAATATCAGACTGGTAACAAATTATTCAGGTTATGGAGGAGGGCTTGAATCCAGTTCTGTCTTGCGTTTTGCCGTAAACAATAACAGCATTACTAACCCTTCAATGTACATAAATAATAGTGGTAATGTAGGAATAGGGACTACTAACCCTCTATCCAGGCTTTTCGTATATAAAGGAGCTTCAGGAGGAAGCCCTCATAGCTTTTCTGATATTACAGTTGAAGACAATGATAATGGAATGATATCTATTCTCACTCCGAATAACAGGGATGCATATTTCGGATTTGCTGACCAGGATGATTCTTATGTAGGAGGAATGCAATATGATCATTCCAACGATGAGATGACCTTTAGAGTAAATAATCATAATTCTGATATGGTTATTAAAAGCAATGGAAATGTAGGTATTGGAACCACTTCTCCGGAATATTTACTACATGTGAATAATGGAGTGAAACTTAGAAAAACAACGATAGGGGCGACTGTTGGAAGTGCTGCTAATAGCTGGATTAGAGATGAGTGGCTTACAGGTAATTCAGGCCCTCCAAAATGGGATGAGAGTATACAGAAATGGGTGCGCCCATCAGGTACTTATAATGACATAGGGGGAATTATTTATCAGGATGAAGGAACTTACTTTATCAGACATCAGGCAGGATCTCAACTCGAATATACAAATACCGAACTTCTGGATAAAGCATATCTGTTTGCTAACATGTTTAACGGAAATGTAGGTATTGGAACTACTTCTCCCGATTCCAAACTCACCGTAAAAGGGAAAATCCATGCCGAAGAGGTAAAAGTAGATCTTTCTGTTCCCGGACCTGACTATGTTTTTGCTAACGATTATGATCTCCGCACTTTAGAAGAACTTCGGAAATACATTCAACAAAACAAGCATTTACCCAATATCCCGTCTGCTGTGGAAATGGAAGCCAATGGAGTTGAGTTGGGAATTATGAACATGAAACTTCTGGAAAAGATTGAAGAGCTGACCCTCTACACTTTAGAGCAAGAGAAGAAAATCAAAAATCAGGAAGAGCGCCTTCAAAAACTGGAAAACCTTTTAAAAAATAAATAAAATGAACAAGCAACAATTAATTTCGTTTTGTGCATTAGCGTTTACCTGGGGGGTAACTGCGCAAAACACCTTTCCTTCTACAGGAAATACCGGGATTGGTACTACTAACCCATCCGGTCCTTTACATGTTAAAGCAGATTCGGATAATATATTAACGCTTCAAACTTCCGATAATGGAGCACTTTATACGAACTGGATTGATAAGGATGGTATAATAAGAGCCACTACAGGGTTTGCTTCTAACAACCTAAACGCTTTTCAATTTAAAGTTTTGAACGGCACTAATGAGTTCATGATTTTCGATGCCAGCAAGTTTTATTTCAGAGGAGAGCTCAGAGGCGACGGAGATATTATATCTCACGGAGCTACCGGCCCTAGAATTGGTCAGAATGGTTATGATTCCATGGCCTATGGATTAATGGGATATCGAGATGGAAAAATTGGAGATGGGAACCTCTATATGATGGTTCGAAATAAAAATACTAATAACGGTTCCTGGATTTCGGTGGGGCAAAGAGATTCTGATTCTGATAAAGGAGATATTAAACTGATAGCCGGGTATTTTGAAGGCCTTGATATGAGGGGGAATATAAAATTTAGTGTAGGTGGTGGTGAGAATGTCGACGCTATTATAGATTATAACGGTAATATGGGAGTCGGAACAACTGATCCAAATGCTAAACTGGAGGTTGCAGATGAGATCAGGGTAAGGTTAGCTACTAACAATACAGATAAAAATGTTGCCCGGATAGTACCTTTGGGATACAGTGGTGTAACCGGAGCAATGAACTGGGCACTTAGAGGGACTTATCAGTATGGAAATGGAGTTAATACGAATTCGGCTGGAGGGGATCTGGACCTTATTAAATCTTTAGACAGAAACACCATTTTAGCTACTAAAACAGATGGAACTTCATTAGGTAATGTAGGTATTGGAACTACTTCTCCGGATTCCAAACTTACCGTAAAAGGAAAAGTTCATGCCGAGGAGGTAAAAGTAGACCTTTCCGTTCCTGGCCCGGACTATGTTTTTGCCAACGATTATGATCTCCGCACTTTAGAAGAACTTCAGAAATATATTCAGCAAAACAAGCACTTACCCAATATCCCTTCTGCTGTGGAAATGGAGGCTAATGGGGTTGAATTGGGGATTATGAATATGAAACTTCTGGAAAAGATTGAAGAGCTGACACTCTACACTTTAGAGCAGGAAAAAAAGCTTAAAGAACAAAAAGAAGCTAATCAAAAATTGGAAACACGTCTGTCAAGATTGGAAGAGTTGCTTCCGGGAAAATCAAAATAAAACTCAACACTTAAAATTATAAATACGATCATGAATAAACTAGCATTACCCCTCGCATTAATAGCCTTAATTGGAAGCGTATTCTCATTCTTTTATTTCCAGTCACAATCCGAATTGGTTTATGTAGATGTCAATAAACTCCTTGAAGGTTATGATAGAACCAAAGTAGAACAGGAAGCTTTTAATAAAAAAGCAACCACTCTAAAAGCCAATGTGGACAGCCTGATTGTGGATTGGCAAAATCAACTTAAGAAATATGAGAAAGAGAGAGCTTCTATGAGTAAGAAGGAAAAGGAGCTTCAACAGGAGCTGCTGAATGGTAAACAGCAGCAGATCAACAATTATCAGCAGGCTGTGCAGCGGCAGATACAGGAAGAAGATCAGAAAATGACACAGACAGTCATTAATGATATCAATGATTATGTAAAAGAGTATGGAAAGAACAATGGTTTTAAGATCATTTTTGGTGCCGGCGGCAACGGAAATATCATGTATGCGCATGAGGCATCCGATCTTACCAGGGAGGTGTTGGAAGGCCTTAATAAATCATATCAGGGAATTTAAGAAGATCAGAAAAAATGAGAAAATACAAACAACATATCATTCTAATATTGGGCCTGATAAGCTTTATTTCCTGTACTCAAAAAAGCTTCGATACTGAAGAAGCTTTATGGGCACATTTAAAGGAAGAACCTAATGGATATGTACAGCATAAAACCATAAACGGTATTGACTTTACCCTGACATACCGCCCGACAGATCTGCTGGTAAAGCAGGAATTGGGAAAGGACATAAATGAGAAAAGAGTGGATAGCCTGCGTGAAAAATATGGAGAGTATCTCTATTTCAATCTATCTATGTCCAGAAATAATCAGGAGCTGCTGAGCAGTACTGCTCATGACCGTAACAGGTTTGGACTCCTGGTCAATCAGCTGGCATTTGGAATGACAAATAAAGTACATCTGTACACTCCTAAACGTGATACTATAGCATTGCTGGATTATATATACCCCAGGATGTACGGAATGAGTAATAGGACAAGTATGCTTTTGGTCTATCCGAAAGAAGAGCAATTAATGAAACAGGACCATATCAATCTTAGTATAGAAGATATTGGATTATTTACGGGAGAGGTGACTTTTAAAATACCTCTGGACCCTTTAAAAGATGAACCAAAATTAAATTTTAACAAGATGCTGCCCTGATTAATAAGGGAGTTTTGAATAAAAAAGATAACATTATGAACAAAACCAGATTTTCACACAAAGTCATTGCAGTGTTTTTAACACTCAATTTTCTCCAGACTTTTGTTCCGTATAATATGCTGTTGGCATCTAACAGCGGACCAATAGCACCTGAAGCAGCCGGGTTTGAACCTGTAGATGCAACCGATATGGTTAGTTTACTTTCAGGAGACCTAAGTTATGTATTACCGCTTTTAAACGTGCCATCTCCGGAGGGAGGTTATCCCTTAGCGCTTTCATATCATGGAGGTGTAGCCGTTGATCAGGAAGCTTCCTGGGTAGGCCTGGGGTGGAATGTTAATCCGGGAGCGATAAACCGTTCTGTAAATGGATATCCCGATGATTGGAATGCAGGTAAATTTACGGAAAGATTCTATGATGCTGGGGGCACTGAAACGACACATTCTTTTCGAGCGAATTATACTTCTCTAGCTTCCGGACAATCCTTCGGTCTATCAGTATCTCATAATTCCAATAAAGGTTTTGGAGGCTCTGTTAGTTATAGTAATTCTGCATTAGGAGTTGGTGGTTCACTTGGAACTGATGGTTTCTCGATCCGATCAGGAGCTTTTAAATTTTCATCCAATGATGGCTTTGGAATAGATCTAGGAACTTTATCCTATGATAAAAGAGGTTTGGGAGTGACGGTCGGAGGAAATATTGGTTTAGGAGAAGGAGGAAAACACGGAAGTGTTGGATTGGGTTTTAGTTTTTTTACCAAAGCAGAGCCTACAGCTAATCTTTCTTATGCAGGAACCTCGCAGGGGAAAAATTATAGTATTGATTTAAATCTATCATCTTCAGGAGTAGGTATCTCCGGAGGGATAGGTGCATCGGAAGCAGGTGTAAACATAGGATTTCAGCAAGCAGTAAGTGCCAATGATTATAATTACAAAAGAACAGGATGGGGTTTCTTTATACCAATACCTGCCATTGTTAATGGTGATGTACAAGGTCTTTATACTATTGGATTTAGTAAACAAAAGATCAGATGGGCCTTAAATTCTTCTAAAAATAGCTTTGTTAGTGGAGTTTTGAACTTAAACCAGGCAAGAAATCAGGTAGGGAAATATAAATGTGAAGTTTATACGATCAGCCCTCCGGAAACAGAGGTTCATACAACTACTTTTTTTGTTAATTCTGAAGCAGAATGTGACTGTAGTTTGGTTGGAACATTACCTATTGGAGATACTTGCGATGGAACTAACGTTGAATTTGTTCAACAAGGAGATTCTTTTATGGATATAAACGAAGTTGGTATTACTAATGCAAGTGCTGAACTCAAATACAACAATGCGGTTTTTCCTGCATATGACGGGTATCGTGTGGATGCTCAAGGATTATCAGGAAATATGAGGCCTAAAATTTATGAAAATGGAGCACTTATGGGATTATCCCGGGATTACAAAAGTATTTTTGACTATACATTGAATTACAAGCTACCTCTTTCGGGTAGTACTCAGTCAAGTTATACTGATTTTGAGAATGATATCTATTTTACTTTTGATAATGAATATTCATCTTCTTTAAATATAAATCCAGTTACTTTTCAAAATAATACGAATAGTAATGATATTTTTGACTATTTAAACCTTTCAAGTGCTGATACACAGGCTTCAAGGAAAAAAGATGGAAGATTTGTCCAGGTTTTTACCAATGAAGAGATTAATAACGATATAGCTCAGCAAAAGGGTTTATTACTTCCTGTAAATAATGAACCTAAACCATTTGATACGGAAGATGGGATTGGGGGATATAAAATTACTTCGCCCGATGGTAAAACTTATCATTATTCGTTACCGGTATATAATCATGAAACATTAACTAGAACCATAGGAGTTGTAGATAAGCCTGAAAGAGAATCATATTTTGAAAAGCGTCAACTTAAACCTTACGCTACGCACTGGTTGTTAACGGCTGTTACGGGCCCTGATTATATTAAATCGGATGCTACAAGAGATTATCCGGATGAAAGTGATCTGGGTTATTGGGTTCGATTTGATTATGGAAAATGGTCGGACGCTTATGTTTGGAAAACACCATATGGAGAAGATTATACTGTATCTGATGAAGATGAGGACATTAAAACCAAAGTTCATGGGCGAAAACAGATCTATTACTTAGATAAAGTTAAAACTCGAACTCATACTGCTTTATTTGTGAAGAATATCCGACAGGACAACAAAAGTGAAGACTGGACATATCAAGCTGTTGGACTAGCCAAGTTCCCTAGCGCATCCGAATTTGATACTCCACAGTTTTCAATTCCTTCACAAAACTCATTACGCTTGGAAAAAGTTGTTTTGGTAAAAAATGAAGATGACAATACTTCAAAAGCTTCTGGAAGTAATTTAGCAAATACAGGTAGTGTTAACATAACTTACAATGGAGAAAAAACAGAAACTGCTTCTTATAACATGGAAGATAAGGTTTTGGATGTAAATGATAATATACAGAATGCATTAAATAAGGCGATTAAAGTAATTGATTTTGGAGCTCATTATTCTTATGATCTTGCGACGAATTCTCCAAATGCTTCCTCAGGACGTTTAACTTTAAATGGAGTTTCTTTTAAGGGCAAAAGCGGCGTTCAGTTATTGCCATCATACACATTTGAATATGATGACTCATATGATTTTAATATTGATAAAAAAAATGAGTGGGGGTATCATATAGACAAGCCGGAAGTTTGGTCATTAAATAAAGTTATTACACCTACCGGAGGGCAAATAATCATAAATTATGAGAATGATGAAGTAAAATCATCTATCCCGACCCAGGAAGTTTCTTTTAATAATGAAACAACAGGTGAATACTCAGCCAGATTTAATGGAACTATCATAGAAAATGGACAAGTATATGGGAGATATTTGGTTGAGACAAACGGACAGATCAATTTGCTTAATAGTACGGTGAAGAACATTTCTCATGATCAACAAACATGCCAGGGAGATAATAATAACGGAACCGAAACTATCGTAGAGTACGATGGTCCTGGAACAGTACTTAGTGGAAATAATGGAATCTTTACAATTAAAACTACAAACCCTATAAATTACCAGATTGATCCTTTTACTGATTGTTCTGGTAGTGGATATCACGATGATCTTATCATTAAAATGGAGATAGGTTCAAGTGTACAAACCGGAGGTGGGATTCGCGTAAATTCGATTTCCACTGTTGATGAAGAAAACAGAACTTATACAATAGGGTATAACTACAACGATCCTAATACAGGACAAACATCTGGAGTTGTAAGCTATATCCCATTTGCTAAAGGGGCTGACGAAACCGTCCCTTATGGATCGGAACTTCCGCCTCCTATCCCAATGTATGAGTATGTCAGTGTAGAGAATGTATTGGGAACTTATAATTCAAGTTCAAATATCCTTACTAAAACTGTTCATAAGTTTAAAGTATTGGATTTAAAGGATGTACAGGATATAAAATTTGGTGATTTATTTGAAATTACCTCTCAAACAAATTTTGATGTTCATAATTCTGCTCAGAATAAAGATGTGGAGGCAAAATCCATTAATGTAAAAGACAATTTTTCCTGTATCGGTCAAATCCTGGAAATTAGTAGCTATAATAGTTTTGGACAGTTAATTTCGAAAACGGTTAACGATTATGCTTCTACAGATGAAATTACCAAAGGAATTTCACAGGAATCTTTCCAGACGTATAAAGAGGTGGATTATGCCAGCGGTAATTTGAAAGATGAATGGCTTTTAAATGCTTCTACTAAAATAATATACCCTTCGGTACTTAAAAGCACAACTATTACGCAGGGAGGATATACAACAACAACTTATTTTGACAAACATGATGATATAACTGGCCAACTTCTCGAAACAAGAGTTTATGGAAGCGATGGACGAGCGTTTAAAACGGAAATAGTACCTGCCTATACCAAATATTCTGATATGGGAAGCAAGGTAGATAATATTTCGAATAAAAATATGCTTACTCAGGCGACTGCAAGTTATAATTACCTATTTGACCCGAATGATGTTCCAGATCCCTGGAAAGAAATAGGAGTTGGAATTACAACATGGAAATCCTGGAATAATGATGTGTGGAGAAAACATAGAACCTATACATGGAAAGGTTCCTTGAATGCTGATGGAACATTCCAGAATTATTCGGACAATTTTAATTGGGCTACATCTGCTACTTCGCAAACTTCTGACTGGCAAAAGATATCTGAAATATCTAAATATGATAATTACTCGATGATCCTTGAGACGATTGATATTAATGGTAATGCACTTGCAACAAAAATGGGAGACAATGATACCAAGATATTTGCTGTAGGAAATGCAGGTTATGATGAAATATTCTATTCCGGAGCAGAAGATCCAATTGGGAATAATTTTAGCGGAGAAGTATATAAAGCTGGCGCTGCAATTGTTGATGATACAAAAATGCATAGTGGGAAGAGCTCGGTGAGAATTTCTGCCAATGTAAAAGCATTTGCTGCTATACCTAAGACTACAGGTAATTACAGAGTTTCGGTCTGGGTAGAAAAAACGAATTATTCTACCACAAGAGTAAAAACCGGCTCTCAGACTATTTCCTACAATGAAGGTGAAAAAGTAATTGCGGGAAATTGGGTGCAGTTAAACTTTGATGTACCTGTAACAGCTAATCAGGAAGTTTATATAACCACTATCTCTGGTACTGCCTATTATGACGATTTCAGAATGCACCCTGTAAGATCATCGATGACCACCTATGTGTATAACGAATGGAATGAACTCACTCATATTCTTGGTACAAACAATCTTGGAACCAAATATGAATATGATGATGAAGGACGCCTTATAAGAACTTATGTTGAGGTAGTCGATATAGGATCTATTGTGGGAGGCTTCAAAAAAATATCCGAAAATACTTATCGCTATCAACGAGGAAGTGAGATCGGTGGAAATTAGAATGGGCTTAATTTATTAATCAGGAATAATTTAAAAAGAAATGAAAATCATGATAAAAAATAAATATTTCATTCTGGTATTCTCTTTGCTGGCATTCCATGGTTTTGCACAGCAAGTTGGAATATCGGATACCGATAAGAATTTAATATCTACCACTTTATATGATATTAACGGAACTGTAAGGGCAGCAAGTATATCTTATTTTAATGGCTTAAGTAAACCAACCCAGGCACAGAATTTGGATATTAATACAGGAAAAATATGGGTATCTCAAATACTGTATGATACTCAGGGAAGACCCGCTTTACAGACTTTAAGCGCACCTATCGGGTCACCTTCAAACTTTTTATATAAAAATAACTTTGTACTTAAATCTAACGGGGTTACTTATGGCACTTCAGATTTTGAAGCCAACATAGAGGATCCGGCTGGTGTAGGTAATCAGGCTAATACTTTAGGTTGGTATTACAGTACTTCCAATACAGGAGAGCCTTATCAGGATATTACCTCCTATCCCTTTAGCAGAACGATCTATGATGAATTAAACCCGGGTAATACCAGAATGATTATTGGAGGGAATAAAGCTGATACGGATGCAGATGGGCAGATAGATGACTGGATATCGGGTTATAGCTATACGGTTCCTGCATCCCAGGAACTATACTATGCTTTTGGAAGAGACTTTTTTACAGAAGGAGAAGATGAGGTGCTTGCCCAATATACAAATGCTACTTTAACAGGCTTGTTTAATGATATAAATAAAAATGTTGTTACTCTAAAAGCTTTTAAGACTATATCGATAGATCCTCATGGGGTGGAAAATGTGGTGTTTACAGATAGTGAAGGGAGAACCCTGGCCGCTGCTCGTTCCGGTGAAGGAGCTCAAAAGGAAGTATTGTCCATTATTGGAGATCAGGGTTATGTAGATATTCATATCGCCAAAGGCTGTGAGAGTGGAATTACCTACCTGGGAGGAACTTCCAATTATAAAGTGTATAACCTAAGAACAGGGCAGTTGGTTACAACTTCTACTACACTAACGGCTGGAGTTTATAGAATAGAAGCTATTAATAAAAGTAGTAGCCCTCCTTTTGCTTATATTGATAAAAGCAATGGGAGTATTCAGCCTGCTTTTTCAGATTTAAAAGGGATACGTTATAAAATCAATTATTATGATTTTAGTTTAAATTATTATGACGAAGCAGGTAGATTGACTTCCAGTTTACAACCTCTGGGCTTTGATAATAGTTATACTCTAAATCAGGCTGTGCCAGCTCATAACAATAATCTTAAGAGTACCTATGAGTATAATGCGTTGGGGCAATTAATACATACGATCAGTCCGGATGAAGGAGAGGCCTGGTTTAAATACCGAAAGGATGGGCAGATACGTTATTCTCAGAACAGTAAGCAGTTGGCTGCCAATGAATTTTCCTATACAAACTATGATAGTTTTGGAAGACCTGTGGAAAGTGGGGTATTAAGTAATTCTGGCTTTACAACTGCAGACCCGGATGGAGTACTTTCTTCCGGAACCAGGAAAGAGCAGCATTTTACGGTATATGATGTTCCTGATCAATCAGGTTTAAGCACCGCTTTGGGAAGTTTGTCTTCTAGTTACCCAACCCAGAACTTTGTACCGGGTAATGTGGTAAAGACCTACACTTTAAACCCTTCAACCACAACCACCTGGTATAGCTATGATGTATACGGGCGTGTGGAATGGATGGTGCAAAAGATAGATGGTTTGGGAACAAAGACCATTGATTATGAATATGACCCTGTTACGGGAAGTGTTACTAAAGTGGACTTCCAGCGTTATACAAGCTCAGAGCGTTTTGTACATAAATATACTTATGATGCCCAGGATAACAACTTGATTAAGGTAGAAACCTCTACAGACGACACAAACTATACTGTACATGCAGATTATACCTATTATGAGACCGGAGCTCTAAAACGGATGGAATTAGGAGGAGGTCTCCAGGGAGTTGATTATGTGTATAATCTGGCAGGCCAGTTAAAGAGTATTAACCATCCAAGTTTAAGTGCTTCCAATGATCCTGGAGGAGATAATAATGATCTTTTCGGAATGGCTATAGATTATCATAATGCCGATTATATGCGTGCTTTAAGTAATATCACTTCTACTACCTATGGGACAGATCGTTTTGATGGGAATATAAAAGGAACCAGGTGGAATAATGGCTATCAGCCTTTAAGTAATGCTCAAAATGCTTATTCTTATCAGTATAACCGCAATAACTGGTTGACCGGTGCGGAGTACGGGCAGTATACAGGAACAACTTCCAATACCAATATTCCGGCAAATATTACTAAAAATACGGTGGTATCTGGAACGGAAACGTATCAAGCCAGTAACAGTATTACCTTAACGCCTGGTTTTCACGCCACCTCGGGCTCGGATATTAGTATTGTAGTTCTGGATACAGACGGTTTTCAGGAAAATGGTAATGGCGATTATAATGTAAGCGGGATTACCTATGATGCCAATGGGAATATCCAGACTTTAAACCGGAATAAAAATACTGAGAACGGTTCTAATGCCATGGATGCCCTGAGTTATACCTATAAAACGGACAAACCTAACCAGTTGTTAAGGGTAGATGATGCGGTAACCGCTACTACAAATGTGGATGATATAAAGGACCAGGATGGAAATAATTATATATATAATGAACTAGGACAGTTAATTACCAATAATGAAGAGGGGATTTCTTATATTTACAATGCTAGCGGTTTGGTTACTGAAGTGAAGAAAAACAACCTTCCTTTGATAAAGTTCTTTTATAATGATAAAAATCACAGAGTTAAAAAGGAGAGTTATGATACGAATGGAGTACTACAAAACAGTATTTTTTACGTTCGGGATGCACAAGGTACAACACTAGCAGTTTACAATGGTAGTGCGGTTACAGAACATACGATTTACGGAAGTAATCGCTTAGGAATGTTTTTCAGGCAAAGTAACACCAGTGTTTATCAGTTAACAGATCATTTGAGGAATGTTAGGGCAGTAGTAGGTAAAACCGGAAATACGGCTACCATTACAAATGCTTCCGACTATTATCCTTTTGGAATGATAATGCCTAATAAACAGTTAAATGATGGTAATTATCGTTATGCATATCAGGGGCAGGAAAAGGATACTGAAACAGGTAAGGAAGCTTTTGAACTTCGTTTGTGGGATGGTAGAATAGGTAGATGGTTAACAACTGATCCTTATGAGCAATATAATTCTCCGTATTTAGGAATGGGGAACAACCCTATTAATGGAGTTGATTTAGATGGGGGATTTTGGCAAGAATTAGGTAATTTTATATTAGGTAGAGGTTGGAATAGTGACGCTGCTCTAGAGTTTGAGGCAAATGGAGGAAGTTTAGGAGAATGGACTGGAAATCGTTTCTCTGGTTATAGAAATGCTACTTCGGTTGTAAATGGAGAAGTTGTTGGTACAACCTTTGACGCGGTTCAAGATTTTAACTTTGATGCTTCGCTAGTTACAGGATTTAGAATTACTGGCGGTCTACAGGGAGGGCTTGATTTTTTTGGTGTTGGTCTTGAAGCAAATTTTTTTTCCACGACCTTGTTGGAATGGAATAATAATGAATTTTATAATATTTTTGATAATATTGAAGGAGGAAAAAATTATTTGGATTCTGATAGAAGATATCAAGCCTTAAGTTTTACATATCCAATAGGAGTGGTTGTGATACCTGCGGGTGAGGTACCTATTCCCATACCAATTGAAGTAGAGCATGGTTTTGATATAACAACTAAAAGAGGACGTATTACGAGTATAAATTTTCATGCCCAAGCGCAAGCCACATCACTTTTGCAAATAGGTTTCGATAAAGAGCTTTATACAGATCAAGCAGTAAGATTGTATAATAAACATGGTGTATCTTTGGGAGGAAAAGCAGGAGTAGGAATTGAATTTTTTGCTACGGGTGAACTCTCTTTTAATCTGCCTAAATTTTAATTTATCTTAAAAATGAAGAGATTTAATCTTGATAATAACTTTCAACCATTAAGTTCGTTCGGATCATATTTTGGTTTAATAGTCTTGTCTATAATATGGTTGGTAAATATCCTAAACAAGAACTGGGGTTATACAATTATATTATCATTAATAATTTTGCTTTACTGGATTTATATTTTCAGGAAAAAACGTCGATTCAGAAGTTTATCATTTGATAAAACAAATCTATATATTGATAATAATATAACTGTACCGTTAAAAGACATTATATCTATTCATAAAGGAATAATAAAATATTCTTTAAACGGAGAAACTAAATCAGTTTATTTTTTTTATACGGTTTTAGAGAAAAATTTACCTCGATTGAGAGAGTTTCACAATGAAGCTATTTCTCAAGATAAATAACCATCTACTGTAGGTGCCTGATAGCGCGGAACTTGCTTGGCGGCAGTCAGGTTTGTTGCTCGTGCAAAGGAAATACAGTGAATAAAAGCGAAACCACTTCTCATTTTAGGGAGGTGGTTTTTTGATTGATAGAAGGAAAGAAGGAATGCATATCTTTAGGATATATGACTGCAGTCACATCCCGATAGCTATCGGGATAGCACCAGCTTGGGAAGGAGAATTCCTATGATAGCCAGAACGATCAGTATTTCCTGAAGATTTAGTGCCGGAACCTTTTGTTTAAATAGCTTCTCATAGTTTTTATATTATTATCATTAGTAATGTCATATTTATAAGAAAAATAATTTTATTGAATACGTAAGAATTAGTATTTAGTAATATTTTTCTTTCAAAAGAAAACTTATTCTTATATTTGATTACTGTAGCTGAAAGAATTTTATTTCATAAAATAATCGAATTTTTCTCGATAAGTAAAAAATTAGGTTTATGGATAAAAAGATTTTAATTTCAGTTATTACCATTTTCATTGCTTCAATTACTTCTGCGCAGATACATGAAGATGCTAATGGAAATGTTGGGATAGGTACTACCAGTCCATCCGTTAAATTAGATGTTAACGGTATTATTAAAGGGAAAGATTTCCTTACAATTGATAAGAACGGAAGTTATAGACTTGCCCTGAACGGACAATCTCATGGATATATTTATGGAAGAAATGATGCTGTTGAGGATAAATTCCTTATAAACTCTAATGGTTACTCCTGGTTTAACGGAGGGAATGTAGGGATAGGAACTATGAATCCTCTAAGTAAACTTCAGGTTGAGGGAAGGGTAGCTGTTGGAAGAAGTCACCTTTTGCAAATGGATTGGGCATATGAAGCTAATTGGAACGGAAGTTCGAATAAATGGGCAGGTTACCTGGGGTTTAATGCATATAGAAATAATGATGATACGAAAGACTATTATTTTGGTCTTAATCAATATACAAGTAAAGGAGTTTTTGAAGGATCGAACCACGGATTCAGATGGCTATACAGAAATGTAAGTAATAGTGATTCCAATGGTCAGCATCAGCTTACGGAATATATGCGTCTGACAAATAATGGTTTGTTGGGGATAGGAGTAACAAGCCCTAAAACACAACTCGTTGTTGGAAATAATTTCGGGGCTAATATTTCAGGAACGTCTGCTGGAAATTCTTTATTTGGATCTAATCTGGCTTATATACAGGGAGGAATCAATCATAATAAACTTATAACTCCTTCAGGCCATAATAATAATTATGGATACTCAGGAATGCGAAGTGCCTGGGGTAAATTATACTTCTATACGGGTTCCGGAAATACGGTGGCCGGACAGATTATCAATCCGGAAGCCAGAATGTTTATCAAGGAAAATGGAAACATTGGAATAGGTACTACTTCTCCCGATTCCAAGCTCACTGTAAAAGGAAAAATACATGCCGAAGAGGTAAAAGTTGATCTTTCCGTTCCCGGACCAGACTATGTTTTTGCTAATGATTATAACCTCCGCACTTTAGAAGAACTTCAGAAATACATTCAACAAAACAAGCACTTGCCCAATATTCCATCCGCAAAAGAAATGGAAACTAGTGGAGTTGAATTGGGGGTTATGAATATGAAACTCCTTGAGAAAATTGAAGAATTAACCCTTTACACTTTAGAGCAGGAGAAAACAATCAAAAAACAAGCAGCAGAATTGCAATTACTTAAAAAGCAGAATACAAAAATTCTGCAGCTGGAAGAGAAATTAAATCAATTATTAAATGATAAATAGGGGAGGTTATGAAAAAATAACAAATAAAATAATTGAAAAGCAAACAGAACCAATAAAGTACGAGAAGAAAAATTAACTTAATTTGATATGGATATTTTAAAACGCCTCATAGGTTTATTATTAATAATAGCCTGTATTTCTTATACTGTTTATGAAATTAACAGATTCAATAAAGGTAAAGAGTTCGACTATATGATTTTTTCTTACGACATTAAAATATATATAGGAATTTTAACCTTTTTTGCGATTGGTATAATAATGGTGTATCGAGAACTTAAAATATTTTTATGATGAGAATGGGGATAATATTTTTCTGGCTTCTAACAACATGCATTTCTAATGCCGGGATAGTGCCAGTTTGGGGAATAAAAATAAACTCCAATAAGATGAAATTATAATATACTTTGTTATGAATTATACGAAGCTAATTACTGGGTTTTTGTTTATTATTATTGGCGGAATTGTTTTTTATTATGACCTGAAAAAATTTAAAGGAATTAAAAGTAATGATATGCGTTTCCCGATGTTTACAGGGATGTTTGGAGCCATGATTGGCCTTGCTCTAATAGGAGCATGGGTAGTAATACTGGAATTAAGTAAATTATTTTGATAACTCTGATAACCCTGAATTGCCAAAATATGAACCGTTTAAGAATTCGGAAAACGAAAATAAACAATAATGAATTATGCAAGCTTAATTTTTGGAGTACTTTTAGTAATATTTGGAGCTAGTATTTTTTCATATGAACTAAAAAAATTCAAGAAAATTGAAAAACCAGGAATGCTACTTCCAAATTTTCTTAAAATGTTTATAAGTCTTGTGGCACTTGCAATACTTGGACTATGGATAATAATAGAAGAATTAAGTAAAATACTTTGATAATCCGATAGCTATCGGGATAGTGCCAGTTTAGGAATTCGGAAAACGAAAATAAACAGCAATGAATTATGCACGCTTAATTTTTTGGTTATTTATGGTAATATTAGGGGCTAGTATTTTTCTATATGAATTTAAAAGGTTCAGAAAGATTGAAAATCTGGGGATGAGACTCCCGAATTTCGTTACAATTTTTGTAGGCTTACTAGCGCTTATAATATTTGGATTGTGGATAATTATAGAAGAGTTAAGTAAATTATTTTGATAATCCGATAGCGCAGGCAGCTCCCCGTTAGCGCCAGAATACTTCTGGTGCTGGAATAAATTAAAATAATTAAACCCAAAGCCGCAAATGTAATTTGCGGCTTTTTTCTTATAAATTAAGAAGATTTTAAAAGAAAACACTAGTATAAATAATGGTTTTTTCCTACATTTACATTTGTAAATATCTTATTTTAAAATGTGGAAAAAAGTAATTATTATATCGTCTTTAGTTTTTATTTCGGGCTGTAAGACCATCAGTGTACAGCATCAAAAGCAACAACTGGCAGTATCGGTGCCGGAACTGGGATCTGTAGGAATGGAAGAAGGCAATCTTCTTCATAATAACTTTCAGCAGGTGGGAATGCCGGAGTTGCCACAGAAGATCAGAATTCAGGCAAAAAAGATCCCTTTCGATAAAAACAGCTATAAAGCATATGTCAAATACCTGGAGGAAACCGGAAAGGAAAGTCCGCTTAAATTTTCGGATTCCCTACCGCAAAAACCAACCTACCTTCATCTGTCGGTAATGGACAGGATTGGTGTAAAAGAAGCCTTAAACCAACCCAAAAACAAGGCCCTGCTTTCCTACCTGGAAAATGATAAGGCCTATAAGATCGTAAGTGAGATAACCACGGTAGTAAAACCCGAGCTTTTACAATCTTTTTCAGAAGCAGAGGAAGTATACCTGGTTCAAAAAGGGATCTCAAAACTGGGACTGGAACTGCTAAAAGACGGGAAGGTATTTAAGGAAGTGAACTTTTCAGCACTGAGCCCTTTTGCCTATCAGCTTTCCTCCTTTTGTTGGGGAGAGAACTATAAACATCAGACGGTCATCAAAGCTATTGTAGATGGTAACCCCTGCCCGAAAAACACATATAAAAAAGCACATAAAATCGAGAAGAAAAAAGATGTTTTTAGGTTTAGATAATTGAGACATAGGATATGAGATATGAGTGTTGAAATGGCTATGAAAATAATACTCCTTAATCATCTATATGACCCGGTATTTTCTGAGTGAATGGGTGGAATTTGGTCCCGATAGCTATCGGGATTAAGGTTTGGGGCTTAATCATTGCCATTAGCAAATATCTCATATCTCACTTCTCAATACTTTGTACTCATCCCGATAGCTATCGGGACTTAATACTAACAAATATGAAAAAACCAATTTTATACAGCCTCCTCCTTTTATTCATCAGCTGTGATGACATCCTGGAGGTTCCGGACATATCCGATCAACAAGTAATCTTATTAGCCCCTGCAGAGGGGACAAGTGTTCAGGGAAACACGACAACCTTTAGCTGGCAGGCATTAACCGATGCCGAAGAATATGTTTTACAGGTGGCAACACCTGATTTTAATAATGCCTCTCAAATCGTGATCGACAGTACACTTACGGGAACAAGCTTTACAGGAGAACTATTACCTAATAGCTATGAATGGCGATTGAAGGCTATCAATAGCGGATTTGAAACGGCTTATGCTTTCAGGAATTTTACGGTTGAGGAAAGTGACGGCCTTTCCGGAAATACGGTGATCCTCAGCTCCCCGGCCGATAATTTTGCTACGAATAATACGGAAGTTACTTTAAACTGGGAAGCTCTTAATGATGCCACAGAATACAGGATACAGGTAGAAGAAGATACGGTGATCTTTGATGAAACTATTGAAGAAACCTCAATTGATCTGACCTTTACCGAAGGAGAATTCGATTGGAGGGTACGAGCACAAAACGCTACGGAAAGTTCACTTTTCAGTAGCCGTTCCATTGTTATCGATCTGACTGATCCTAATGTACCGCAACTGAGCAGCCCGGTCAATAATGACACCTTTGACGGGATGGAGATCGATTTCGACTGGACCCGGGAGGATATTGCCGGAAGCCGGGAACTCGACAGTATTTTTATTTATACCGATAGCAACCTGCAAAATCTGGCAATCAAAGACCAAAGTATTACCAAAGCTTTTTCAGCCACCCTGCAAGCCGACACTTATTTCTGGGTGGTAAGAGCCTATGACGAGGCTGGAAATGAAAGTGACCTTTCTGCAACCCGAACATTTACGGTGAATTAAAAAAAAGATACAATCAAACATTTTAAAAAATCAAAAAATGAAAAAAATAATTTTTACAATTTTACTTGCCGGTGCATCTATTGGGTTAAATGCTCAAAATACGTTTCCTGCTAGTGGCAACGTTGGTATCGGAACTACAAATACAAGTAATGGTATTTTAACGGTGAATGGAGATTCGAGTATAAACCTGTTACGGCTTGAAAACGATGGCTATGGGAATGAAGCTTCTTTAAGGCTTCGTTCCAAGAGTAGTTCGGGTGGCACTTTGCATTCTGATATTTCTCTGTTTGCAAGTGGAACTAACCAGGGATATCTGGGGTTTAAAGTCCCACATAATAACGGGGTAAACACAGGATATGACATGATTATAAATCATGAAGGTAAGGTTGGGATAGGAACTACGAATCCGGATGAAAAATTAGATGTTAATGGCAGTATTAAAATGCTCAGTGGAGCCTATGGAGCTGCATATTTTAAATACAGCTATAGTACCGGAAATACCAATAGCAGGAGCTGGATTATGGCAAATGATTTTTATGATTGGGGAGATTTTGGGATCTATCAATCCCCCAACCAGACTTCAAGTGATCTTCAGCAATATATTCAGAACTACAGATTTTATATAAACAGAGATGGAGATATTGGAATCGGGACTGTAACTCCGAATGGCTGGAAGCTAGCGGTAAATGGTAAAATAAGGGCCAAGGAAATTAAAGTGGACACAGGTTGGAGTGATTTTGTTTTTGAAAAAGATTATGACCTACCAACTCTTACCGAGGTAGAAGAACACATTAAGGAAAAGGGTCACCTTAAAGATATTCCATCTGCAAAAGAAGTTGCGGAAAATGGGATTCTTCTGGGGGAGATGGACTCCAAATTACTTCAGAAAATAGAAGAACTCACCTTATATACGATCAATCAGGAAAAAAGAATAAAAGAACTCGAAAAAACAAATAAAAAATTACTTCAGGTACTGGAAAAACTGGTGAATGAAAAATAAAAACAATACATATATCCTTCTTACCCTGGTCCTTGTGGTCTGGGGGCTTATTGCTTATAGAGTATTTTCGGCACTGGGTCCGGAAGATGAGGTAGTCGCACCTGAAATTGCAGCCGTGTCTTTTACCCCTAAAGCTGTTAAAGAGCAGGATACCTTTAATATCAGTTCCTATTCAAGAGACCCTTTTTTGGGAACTTTTAAAACAAAGCCCAAACCAAAAAAGAAAAGGATAGCAGTAGTAAAAGAAGAAACCCCATGGCCACAGATCCGGTATGCCGGACTAATGGGCGACGGGAATTCCGATGAAAGCATATTCTTTGTTTTTATCAACGGGAAACAATATCTCCTGAAACAAAATGACAGTATGGAGGATATCCGCCTTATAAAAGGCGATAAAGAAACCGTTACCCTGAGTTTTAAGGGAAGGAAAAAAGTAGTTAACATGCAATGATAAAGGCTTTTTTAAATATAAAGATCAAGGGAGGAGCCCTGCAATTTGTACTTTTTATTGCGGTGCTTATTGCTATTCTCCTGGCAGCCTTTATCAGTCTCAGTCACGTACATACGCTCTTTAAAAAACAAAGCAATCTGGTGGTACAAACCGTTAAGGAAGGCGATAATCGCCTATTCGCTTCTCTGGAAAATAAACAGGGAATCTTGTCTTTGGAAAATGAGGATAATATCACCAACAGTAACTGGGGAGTATTTGAAAAATTAACCGTCGTAAGTACCGCCAAAAAATACAGTTTTACCAAAACTGCCCTTAACGGAGGTCAGGTAAAAGAACGAACGGCACTGTATCTTAAAGAGAGTCACCAGCCCTTGATCCTGGTGGGGAACACCAGGATAGAAGGCCGCGCCTTCCTCCCCAAACAGGGGGCAAGGGCAGGCAATATCTCCGGGAAATCATATTACGGCTCTTCCCTGATTTACGGAAGTGTGAATGAAAGTACCGATAAGCTCCCTCTGCTGGAAGATACATTTAAACACAAACTGGACAGCTTTATGGAAACCGGCGGATCGAATAATACAGAATTGATCTCCGGAGAAGCAAATACATCTATCCGTAACTCCTTTAAGAAGCCAACCCGTTTGATGTACCTGGGTGAGAGAATAGATCTCGACGGAATTGAGCTGGTCGGAAATATTATCGTTCGCTCCGAACAAAAGATAAGGGTGGGCACTTCTGCCGTATTAAAAGATATCATCCTTATAGCTCCCGAAATTGAGATAGAAGCAGGAGTAAAAGGAAACTTTCAGGCTTTTGCCACTAAAAATATATCGGTAGGAAAGAATTGCGAACTAAGCTATCCGACCGCTTTGGTCTTAAATATTAAAATCCAGGCGGATCAGGATCCGAATAAGGAAAAGCGCCAGATATTTCTTGATCAGAGTGCATCAGTAAAAGGAATAATCGCCCAGTTCGGGACAGCAGGCGAACGCAATTTTAAACCTCAGGTAGTGATCGAAGAAAATGCATTGATAGAAGGAGAAGTTTATTGTGAGGCCAGGATGGAACTAAAGGGCAGTGTTTACGGAAGCGTCTTTACTTCTGGTTTTGTTTCCAATCAGGCAGGATCGGTATATCTGAACCATATTTTTAACGGAAAGATCATTGCTGCTGCCCTGACAGATCAGTATGCAGGCTTAGCTTTTTCCGGGACAAAAAAGAATATCGTTAAATGGCTGTATTAAGGAAAATAAAAGCATCAACCCTGATGGAAACCATGGTGGCTACAGTACTGATAGTAATTGTATTTATTATTGCCAGTCTGACGCTCAACAATACCTTTAACAATAGCATCAGTAATAACACCCATCAGATAGAGAACTATCTTCATAAACTGGAATATCAGTATAAAAACCACCTGATAAAACTACCTTTTGAAGAAGAATTCGGGAAATGGGATATCCTTATAGAAATTGAAAAAGAGGCAGGCCGGGAGATCGCATTGATAGAAGCTGTGAACAAGGAAACAAAAAAAGAATTAAAAAGAAAACTCAGGCTTGAAGAAGAACGGTAAAATAAAAGCATTTACCCTCAACGAAATGGTAGTGGTACTTATCCTTACGGCAATTGTGGTAGGGCTGGCTTTTTCTGTCCTTCGCCTTACCCAGAAACAGATGAATGGCATACAGCAGAATTTTATAGCCAGCGATGAGGTCAGGAAACTGGAGCAAAGCCTGTGGATCGATTTTAATCGATACTCCCGTGTGCACTACGATCCGCAGGAGGAAAAATTACAACTCCAAAATGAACTGGGATCTGTTGCCTACGATTTTGAGGAAGGATCCATCATCAGGGAACAGGATACCCTGCACATCAAAAGAGAAGAAATGATCTTTTACCTGCATGGAAAAGAAACAGTGCAGGGAGCTGTAGATGCAATTGAAATAATTACATCAAAGGAATTTTTAAACAAAACCATCTTCGTTTACAAACAGAACGATGCAACCCACTATATGAACAATGGCCTTTAACCTGGACAATATATCAACCGCTAATGCAACTGCTCCTTCCAAAAAAAGCGGAGGAGAAACAAGCATTTTAAAAAAGGAGATCCGTCTTTTCGGCTCCCTTTTTTCAAATAAGCAAAAAGAGAACTTTTATACCGAACTCAGTGTCCTCTTACGAGCCGGGGTCAATCTGAAAGAAGCCTTGAGCCTAATTGAAGAAGCCCAGAAAAAGAAGGAAATAAAAGAGTTTCTACAAGGAATTATTACCGAGATCGTTGCCGGGAATAGTTTTTCAGAGACCATGCTTAAACGCAAGGAATTTACCGAATACGAATATCACTCTGTAAAAATAGGAGAGGAGACTGGTACCCTGGAACGCATCTGCAAGGAAATGGGGAGTTTTTTCTATAAAAAGAACGAACAGAGAAGGAACCTGGTAAGCGCCCTGACTTATCCGGTCATTATTCTGGTTACCGCCGTATTGGTACTTGTTTTTATGTTGAGGTTTGTAGTGCCGATGTTCCAGGATATCTTTAAACTGAACAATGTAGAACTACCCGCCATTACCAAAATGATCATCGCCTTGTCCGAATCCCTGAAATCCTATGGATGGCTTTTTTTGGCTGCTATTGTGCTCTTCTTTGTTTTCAGGGGAATGCTGAAGAAAAAGCAATGGTATATGAGGAAAAAGGACGAGCTGCTGGTAAGGATCCCTTTCCTGGGAGCTTTTGTTAAAACCGTTTACCTGGCGCAATTTACCCAGGCTGTATCACTTTTAAGTGCATCCAGGGTACCTATCGTCAGCAGTATCCAGCTGGTAAAAAAGATGATAGGCTTTTACCCCTTGCAAAAGGCACTGCAAACCGCAGAGGAAAGAATACTGACTGGAACCTCCCTGAGTGAGAGCCTGAAAGGAAATAAAGTGTTCGATAACAAGATAATTGCCCTGATAAAAGTAGCAGAAGAAACAAATCAACTCGATTTTATCTTCGAGCGCCTGAACAATCAATACAATACTGAACTGCAGCAGCGTTCCAAACTACTGTCCACGGTCATGGAACCGCTTATCATTGTATTTGTCGGCCTCTTGGTAGGAGTGATCCTGATAGCCATGTACCTGCCGATGTTTAAACTGAGCAGTGTTCTGGGATAAATTTAAACTTTAGAAAATACAGGATCTAACTGTGTTGTTTTACCTTTTTCAGATTGCTGAGCATTTCTCTGGTGATATCCTCCAGGTCAAATTCCGATTTCCAGCCCCAGTCACTTTGAGCCGCCGAATCATCTATACTCTGTGGCCAGCTGTCTGCGATCTTCTGACGAAAATCAGGCTTGTAGCTGATACTGAAATCAGGGTAGTGCTTTTTGATAGAGTCTGAGATCTCCACCGGGTTAAAACTGATGGCCGCCAGGTTATAGGAAGAACGAACCTTGATCTTTTCCTTATCGGCCAGCATAATATTCATGGTAGCTTTAATGGCATCATCCATAAACATCATCGGGAGGGTACTTTCCTCATTTAAAAAACACTCGTAATTCACCTCTTCTACCGCTTTGTGATAAATATCGATGGCGTAATCTGTAGTTCCGCCTCCCGGATTGGTCTTCCAACTGATAAGTCCCGGATAACGGATACTTCTGACGTCTACCCCGTAATTCTTAAAGTAGTATTCACACCAGCGTTCTCCGGCCAGCTTACTGATACCATACACTGTAGAAGGCTCTGTGATCGTATGTTGAGGAGTGTTCTGTCTGGGAGTGGTCGGACCGAAAACAGCTATAGAGCTTGGCCAGAATACTTTTTTCAGCTGCCCGTCCTTTGCCAGGTCGAGAACGTGAAATAAAGAACTCATATTCAATTGCCATGCCCTGTCCGGATACTTTTCAGCAGTGGCTGATAGCATTGCCGCCATAAGGTACACATCGGTGATCCCGTATTTGGAGATCAACCCTTCAACTGCAGCCTTATCGGTGGCATCTACGATCTCAAACGGACCCGAATTCATCAGCTCTTCACTGCCTTCCCTGATATCGGAGGCGATTACATTTGAAGTTCCGTGAAGTTTTCTAAGTGCTATAGTGAGTTCGGAGCCTATTTGTCCGCAGGCGCCAATGATCAAAATTTTCGTGTCCATCTAAAGAAATTATCAGCACCAAATATAGGTATTTCGCCCTGCATTTTTAAACAGTTTTTTTAATTGATTAAATAATTCACAAAATAACAGGCGGTTATGAATTTATTTTTGAGGATTGTGCAATAAACAAAGCCTAAAAAACAATAAAACATATATTTTGTTGATTGCCGATCTTGCCGAAAGAAGTACTATCTTAGCAGTGTGTAAACAAGGGTAAAACCTGTATGTGAGGAAAAGTAAAGTTTAACAAATGAAGAAGATATCAAAGTTAAGGGGAAAGCTGTGGAAGATGAATAAGATGTATTCCTGTTTGATGGTTTTGTTGCTGATGGTAGCCTGTACCAAAGAGGTGAAAAATGACACCCCCGAAGAAGTGACGGAAGAGGTACAGGAATTTAACGGACAGCTACCGACGCTTGCAAAAGTACCTTCAAAATTAAAGACCGAACTGGATAAATGGGCGGCCTTTAAAGCCTTTGAAACTGAAATAAGTCGCTTACCTCAAACGGAAGCAGATCAACTTACCTTTTTACTGGATGAACTCATAAACAAGGAAAAGGAACTGGCAGATTCGGATTTCCCTCCTAAGTTTGACCTTCCTGCGGTAAAAAGCCGATTGATGGTAGTAAAGACATTTGTATTGCAAACGAAAGCTGTTGTTGAAGAAAAAGGCGATATCAATATGCAATACGCCAAAATGATAACGGCTTATAACTCCCTGGTAAAACAATTGTCTGAAGCGATGGAAGAGAATATCGTGGAGGAATTTCTGGAAGAAGGTCAGTAGCAGAAGGTTAAATTTTTGCTGTCACTGTAAGGTTTCCGGAAAAAATCGATTGTTATTTTAATGTTAATTTGTTAAATGTTGTAACATTAGAAGTCTTGTTTATACTAATTTACAAAACATTAAATTTTTAAATAACCCTACTGGAATGAAAACACTTAATAGATCGGCCCTGGCTTTAGGGCTGATAACGGCTATTTCATTTACTTCCTGTAAACAGGATGCGAAAGAAGAGACCGCAGAAAAAACACCGGGGATCGTGTTGGAGAATATGGACACTGAGGTAAGCCCAAAAGATGATTTTTACAATTTTGTTAATGGAAATTGGATGCAAACTACCGAGATCCCGGCAGATAGAACTACCTGGGGTGGTTTCGGAGTTTTGCGTAAGAAAACAGATCAGGATGTTCTGAATATCCTGGCCCTGGCCAAAGAGAGTGGAAGATATGCTTCAGATACCGATCAGGCCAAAGCCCTTATGATATTCGATTCTGAAATGGATACCACGGCCAGAAATGAAGCAGGGATCAAACCTCTGCAACCGGCCTTAAACGCAATTGCAGGAATTAAGAATATCAATGACCTGCAAACTGTTTTAGCAACGGAATCGGCTGTTGCAACACCTTTCGTTGGATTTACGGTATTCCCTAACCTAACGAATAGTACAATAAATTCAGGTTATGTAACTCCCGGTGGTTTAGGATTGCCGGATCGTGATTACTACCTGGATCAGGATGAGAAATCCAAGGAAATACGCGGACAATATGTAGATCATATTACACGTATGCTTCAGTTCTTAGGAGACGATGAGGCAAGTGCACGTAAGCAGGCAGAAGCTATTCTTGCATTCGAAACCAGAGTAGCAGAACCACGCCTTGATAAAGTTCAGAGTCGTGATGTGAGGAATTTTAACAACCCGCGTTCTATCGATCAGCTGTCAGACATGGTTCCTTCTGTGAACTGGAAAAAGATGATCAGTGATATCGGACTTAAAAAAGAAGTTGATACGGTTATTGTAATGCAACCTAAGTACATGGATGAGTTACAAAGAGTATTTACAGATACCGATATCGAAACTCTAAAAACTGTAATGCGTTGGTCAACACTTAACGCTGCTGCAGGAGCACTTTCTACAGATATCGAAAGAGCAAACTGGGAATTCTACAGTCAGACGCTAAGAGGTCAGAAAGAGCAACGTCCAGCTAAGGAAAGAGCACTGGCTACCGTAAACGGTTCTGTTGGAGAAGCACTTGGAAAACTGTATGTTGATGAAATGTTCCCTCCTGAAGCTAAGGAAAAAGCAGAAAAAATGATCGCTAACGTGATCGCTGCCTATAAAGATCGTATCAAGTCATTGGATTGGATGAGCGATGAAACCAAAGAAAAGGCTATTCAAAAACTGGATAAGTTTACCGTTAAAATAGGATATCCTGATAAGTGGGAAGACTATTCCGCACTGGAAGTAAAAGAAGGAAATTCCTATTTTGAGAATATGACCGCAGTTAACAAGTGGAATCTGGATAAAAACCTTGCAGATTTCGGAGAGCCTGTAGATAAAACAAGATGGGGAATGTCTCCGCAAACAGTAAACGCTTATTTTAACCCGTTGTTTAATGAGATCGTTTTCCCTGCAGCTATCCTTCAGCCTCCATTCTATAACTATCAGGCGGATGAAGCTGTGAATTACGGAGGAATTGGAGCGGTGATCGGACATGAGATCTCTCACGCTTTTGATGATAGCGGAGCGCGTTTCGACGCTGACGGAAACCTTAGCAACTGGTGGACAGACGAAGATCTTAAAGCCTTTACCGAAAGAGGAAACTCTTTGGCAGAACAATACAGCCAGGTAGAAGTTTTAGATAGTGTATATATAAATGGTAAATTTACACTAGGAGAAAATATTGGTGATCTTGGAGGAGTTTTAGGAGCTTATGACGGACTTCAGCGTTTCTTTGAAGAGAACGGAAGACCTGATGATATAGATGGCTTCACTCCTGAGCAACGTTTCTTTATTTCCTGGGCTACCGTATGGCGTACGCTTTCCAGAGAAGATGCATTGCGCACACAGATCAAAACAGACCCGCATTCTCCGGGAAGATACAGAGCAACGCAACCTTTATTGAATATTGATGCCTTCTACGAAGCGTTCGATATTAAAGAAGGAGACGCTATGTATCTGGCACCAGAGAAAAGAGTCAGAATCTGGTAATAAAAATTAGCAGGTGAGTAACAATTGGAAAGCCCTGGTGTTTATCGTCAGGGCTTTTATCTTTATAATTTTTCCACATACTCCGAAACAAAGTGAAGGAGTAACAGTTGCTAACCGCTAATAACTAACAACCAACAACTAACAACTACTGCTTATTAGCATCTTCTTTTCTCTTCAGTAAAGCCTGCTTGCTGATGTTTGCCAGATTAAAATTTGGTGCCAGTGCCAGTGCTTCATCAATAACAGCTACCGCAGCGTCGATATTTTTCTGATCCTTATTGAATTCATGAATAGCCTTCAGATAGGTAAACGCCGCTTTTAGTGGAACCTCATAAGGAGTTCCGGTTTCGTAATAAGCGTATTTCATTTCATCCTTGGCATTGGTAAGTCCGTAAGTGATCTTTATCGCAGCTCCCGGCATATCTCCTGTCTGTATTTTCAGGTCGGCAATCTCATAAGCCAGATACGGATTGGGTTTACGTGAAAATAAAACCTCGTATTGCTCTAATGCACGCTGAGGTTGATTTACAGCTTTTAATGAAACAGCCTTTACCTCTACGGCAAGGTCGGAATCCGATGGGTTTTTTTCTATACCAAGGGTATTCAGAGCCTGAATATGCTTCCCACTGTTAACATATAAATAAGCCAGGGTATCTTTCCTGGCCTGAGAAGGTGTTAAAATATTAAGATGTGTCATGGCATTGATTACTCCCTGTACATCTCCCTGTGTCTTCATTTGCTTATAGTAAGCCTGGTAATGAGCAATTAGATCATTTTTGCTCTGTGCCTGTGCTGTCATCACACTTCCTAGAAATAGGAAAAAAACTAATTTTTTCATCTGTTGAATTATTTTAATGTCTGCCCCGGCGTTTTCTGCCGGTAAAATTCATCGCCTGAAGTCCTCACTGTCACATGATTACTCTCACGATTCGTTACGCTTGGTTTGTTTTTAATTGTTCCAAAACTATTAAAATTATTGAATAAAACTCTTAATGGGATGCTAAAGCTTTATAATGCTGTAGTAAAACGATAATTCAATTCTCGTATAAGTTTGTCCGAACTGATAGTTTTTCCTGTAGATGGAGTTGCTTCGTCAAAATTGGGAGGCGTTAATTTAAATTCCGCTGCTTTCCGGCTGTAATATTCTTTTTTGGAAGGATGGTCGGGATAAACAGCATTAAAAACAGTTCCCCACTTTTCTGTGGCCAGGATCTTTTCTATAATGGCCATGCAATCGTCTCTGTGAATCAGGTTAAGAGGAGCATTAGGATTCTTAATATTTTTTTTGCCGGAGAGAAAATATATTGGGTGTCGTTCTCCTCCGATCAACCCACCAAAACGGATGATTGTGGTCTCAAATTCCGGGCAGGCCTGAAGTTTTTGCTCTGCTTCCAGAAGTTGCTTCCCACTTTCGGTCTGAGGCCTCGGTTGAGTAGCTTCGGAAACGATGGAATTATCATCGGTATATACCGATGTACTACTAATAAATAAGACTTTTTTGACGTTGTGATTTTTTATATTCTCTATCAATAAAAGAATTTTAAGAACGAAATTTTCAGAATTTATTCCTCTCAATTTAGGAGGAATATTAACTATAAATACATCAGTTCCCGATAAAAATCCGTCAATATCCCCTTTAATCGCTTTAGAGGAAAGTTCAATAAGATAGGGCTGGATCCTTGCCTCGGATAGCACTTCTTTTTTTTCTGCTGATGTGGTAGAACCTTTTACAATATATCCTTTTTCAATAAGGGAAACAGCCAGGGGAAACCCCAGCCAGCCGCATCCCATGATCGCAATGTTTTTACTCAACTTTAAAGGATTTTTTTACTATAATGGCATCGTTCAGAACAAAAGGCATCGGAATAGTGTTTTCCGGACGTTTTGGGATCGAAAAGAGAGGGTTTTTAAGCAAATCGTTTGAAGATTCGTATATATCCAGTTCTAACGGACTCCCTTTCTTAATGACCATATCTATTTCCGTATAACTGTTATTGCTGATATAGTGTGCAACCAGTTTTCCTCTGCGCCTCGGATTTTGTAAAAAGGCTTCCGGAAGGGAAACTCCATTCACTGAACAACTCTCCAGCTGTGCTTCCTGATTTGTAAAGACTTCAAGCCTGTTTACCGGGCGTTGATGCCTGATACAAACCTGTAGAAAACGCTTATCGCCTATCAGGGTATCTTTGCTTAATTGTATTTCCGGACCTGGAATATTTTTGACCGATGTCTCCGAAACATATGAAAAACCGGTACCGTATTTACTGCTGAAGGTCTCTGTAACCAATTCTTTCGGATCCTTCTTCTCTTCTCCGATATACTGCTCTACCCAATTATCCAGATAGGTGTCGTAAGTTGCCCACATGGCCTTATTCTCATCGGCATTCAATACATAAAGCAAACTGTTTGGTTTGGCATTTTCGCTGTTAAACCCTGATTTAAGATGGGCGCCGATAAAAAATGCTATGGCAAACAGAAGTGCTATCCAGGCAATTCTCTTCTTTCTTTTGTAAAAACCGAAGACAGGAAGACTAAGGCCAAAAATCAAAACGGTAAAAACAGTTGCTGCCACCATCATTTTTAATCCCAGGCCTACGGGAAACATTTGTATAAACGGACTCAATATCCATAAACCGGGTAATATCATCAGCACTAACAGCAGTATGGATGGTTTCTCCTGCTTTAAGAGAACATAAAAAGCAATGAGTGTAGCCAGTCCGGGAATAATAAAAAAGCTGGCTCCCTGCAGATAAAAAGCTACCAGGGCACAAATGATCAACCAAATAGTTAAAGGGGCTACCATTAGATCTGCCGTTTTCATTTTTTTAAACCTGCTGTATATCCAGAAAGTGATGGCTATACTCAGAGTTGCAAAGGTGGCGATATAGAGGTGTCCGTTATAGGTAAAACCGTGAAGCATATCCCTGTACTGCGGATAAAGACTGGTTAGTAACGACCAGCTGAAATAGCCTATCAGTCCGCAAATAATTAGAGAGGTGAGAAAAGGAACAAAACCTCTAAAAACCTCCGAAAGCATTAAACGCTGATTTCTCAGCCCGTAACCGATCAGGAAAAGGAAGAGCACCACTGCAATAATTAACATCGGGAGGATCCATGAAAACGGATAAAAAACAAGCTTAAAGACCGGAACATTAAAATAAACATAGTCTTCATCGCTCTTAAGGCTGGAAAGATCAGCATTACTGAAATAAGAGAGCAATGGCATCATATAACTTCCCTGATGTTCCAGGGTGTTCCTGTCCAGTCGCTCGTAATTGTCCTTAACGGTATGATAATCGAAATGATCATCTATAAATGCAAAATTAAAGCCTTCAATATCTCCATCTTCCCTGAAAACGGTAAGATCCGTATCATTCGGAAGCATTTTATAGATACTGTAAGCCAGGGAATTGGCTACGGGATACTGAGGTCCGGCATCACTAAATGCCTTGATAAGTTCTTTATTACCCCCATTGGTCTCAATCAGCATATAACTGGGGCCACCGCTTCCGCGGGCTTCAAAATTAAGTACAAGGCCAACATTTTTGGCCCATGGATGCTCATTAACAAACAGCTGAGCTCCGTTAAGCCCTAATTCTTCAGCATCCGAGATCAGGATTATAATATCGTTCTTAGGTTGTTCTCCTTTAGATAAAAATGCTCTCACTGCCTCCAGGATGGTGGCTACCCCACTTCCTGCATCGCTGGCACCTAAAGATGAATGGGGATTACTGTCATAATGAGACAATAGCATCAGGGCTTTACCATTTCCGCTTCCTTCAATTTTAGAGAGGATATTTATGGGTTTGCTCAAATTACCCCAATCTCCGGAAGTATAACCTTCCTGCGTACTGGTTTCCAGTCCCAGGGCCTGTAACTGCCCGATTATGTAGTTCCTGACCTCTTCATGGGCAGGAGCGCCTACAAAATGTTCTTTTTCCGACATTACTTTTACATGCTCCAGGGCCCGTTCGGTAGAAAACTGGCTTTTTTCTGCATCGGATCTGCTGTAATCCCGTGGCATTAAAGCATAGTAACTCCAATAAATAATAGCTGAAACAAGAAGGAGGGAGAGGGGGGTAGAGAGTTTTTTCATTTGAGAGTATTTACCTCATAAAAATAGGAAATTCAGCTATTTTAACAGAGATGGAATAGACTTTTTTTATTCTAATTAATTTAAAATGACTAACTTTATATACTAACCAAAACTTTAATATCATGGCTATAAAGAGTTTTCAAGGTGCGAGGGAGAAAGTAAAAAAAGAGTACAATGCTCCTTTATTGGTAGAAGATCATATGATGAAAAGTTTGGTGACTTTTAGTCCCGAACAGTCCATACTGGAAGTAATGGAACTCTTTATAAAACATCGCATTTCAGGAGGTCCTGTTGTAAATGACAAGGAGGAACTTGTTGGTATTATCTCCGAAGCCGATTGTATGAAGCAGATATCGGAAAGCCGGTATTTTAATATGCCTATTCTCGATAAAAGTGTAGAGCGCTTCATGACAAAGGAGGTAGAGACCATTCCTCATGACACAAGTATCTTTGATGCTGCGTCTGTCTTTTATAAGAGTAACAGGAGAAGGTTACCTGTTCTTCAAAAAGGTAAACTGGTCGGACAGATCAGTAGAAAAGATGTAGTAGTTGCCGCCCTGAAGTTAAGCAGTCAGAATTGGTAAATTCTGTTTTCCCTCGGTAATTTATTCTGATACTGCAGACCATTGTCTGCGGGAGGTATTTTTTGTGCCATAACTAAAGATCTCTTTTTACAATGATATAGAGATCGTTTTCCAGTGCCAGATATCCCAGATCATAAAGAAAATAATAGGTTGCCCCGGCTTTGGTGGTGTACAGATTGGTGAAATAATTAAAATCGAAACCTTTCTCCAGTAGCTTAGCTCTCGAAGTCTTTGTTTTTCCATCCGGATTAAGAGCCTCCAGGATACGATAATTCTTCCGGAGACGATTGTTAATATTCCGTATAAGATTCTTACTGTCTTTATTGATCTTGTTGTTATAGGTATTTCTGCAATAGTCCGAGCAAAACTTCTTATCGATTCGCCCTACTATTTTCCCTCCGCATTCCAAACATCTTCTTTCTTCCATATTAAATATAAATCTCTCCTTTTAAGTATGTAACGCATTTGCCTCCTATCAATACCCTGTCCTTATTCAGGATGCAGTGAAGTTCGCCTCCGCGTTCTGATAATTGTTTTGCATTCAGATCTGTTTTATTAAGACGCTCCGACCAGAAAGGGATCAGGGAACAATGTGCCGATCCGGTTACCGGGTCTTCAAATATACTGGCCTGGGAAGTGAAAAATCTCGAAACAAAATCGACTTCCTCTCCGGGGGCCGTCACAATAATACCTCCGGGATCCAGGTTGATCTGATCCAGGATCTCCTTTTTTGGCTTCAGGTTCAGGATCTCTTCTTCATTCTCATAAAGCAAGACGTAATCCCTGGATTTGTGTACTTCCTTAGGTGCTTTCCCCATAGCTGATCCAATGACCTCAGGCAGTTCTGCAGGGACCGGCATGCGACTTGGGAAATCCAGATAGATGAACTCGTCATTTTTAATGGCCTTTAAAGTGCCGCTTGCAGAATTAAAAACAATCTCCTCCTGCGAATAGTACAGGTGGTTAAAGATGACGTGGGCGCTGGCCAGCGTGGCATGCCCGCACAGATCCATTTCAATATCAGGAGTAAACCAGCGGATAGTGAAATCCTTTCCCTCCTGAATGATAAATGCCGTTTCCGAAAGGTTGTTTTCCCGGGCAATATTCAATAGTTCTTCATCTTCCAGCCACCTTCTTAAGGGGCAAACTGCCGCGTAATTGCCCTGAAATACCTTGGTGGTAAAGGCGTCTACCTGATAAATGGGAATGATCATAGCTTTTTATTTAATGATTTAGTCTTTTAAAATAAGAGCAGGAAGCCCGAGCTGCCTGTACAGGTCGTTATATGCATTCATTTCTGTTGAAATAATGGCGTTTTTCTCATCGGAGAATCTTTTCCACTGTCCTTTAAGGTCTGCCAGACGTTCCCTTGCCCCTTTCGTAAGGGCCGGGTCTGCTGCATCGACATAGCTTTTCAGGTTTAAAAGCTCTGCATTCAGCTTGTTGTTAAAGTTGATAACATCCTGAAAGGTCTTTTGCTTAGGCTGGATAAGCTCTTCTTCCCATTTCCCGATTCGCTCACTGATGGCCTTACCCTTTTCAAGTAATTCCTCAGCCTCTTTTTTGCCTTTTAGTAAGGATGCATATGATTTCAACTGATTTTTTGCGGAGCGCATGCTGTTAACAGATTCATGAATATCCTTTACCGTGTTTTCTATCTCCCTGAGAAAATCCTGTTGCTGGCTGAATTGCGAACCGGTTGATTTGACTTTCGGATTAGGAAGAATGACAACCTGAGTTTCCACGGAATCCTTCTCCATAACCAGTCGCAATTTATAGGTTCCCGGGGCTACTCTGGAACCTCTGTAGTCTCCAAAGACAAATACCTTGTCTACAGCCGGAAGAGTTTCCCGTCTGAAATCCCATGTAAAGCGGTTAACTCCTTTTTTGGAAGACAACACAGCTGGTTTTTGAGGCCCTCCGGGCCAGGATTTAAAGTTTTTTTGCGGTTGATTACTATAAGTCCGGATCAGGTTATTCTGCTGATCGAATATCTTTAATTTAAAGGAAACCGAGTCTATGTCCTTGTTGAGGTAATAATCGAAAGTAACGCCTTCCTTCGGGTTTTGTCCCTGCCCTCCGTTAGTATTAGCGGATGAGCCGCCAAAGAGGCGATAGGTGTTTTTCGGGCTGAATATTTTAAGCTTGCCCTCTCCGAATTTTCCTGAAGATTGTTGTATGGCTCCGAGATCATCCAGGATCCAGAAAGATCTTCCCGCTGTTGCGGCCACAAGATCATTATCCTGAATAACAAGATCATTTATAGGAACGACGGGCAGGTTAAGCTGGAATTTTTGCCAGCTGGCACCATCATTTGCCGAGATATAAAGACCCGTTTCGGTTCCTGCATAAAGCAAACCTTTAGTTTTCGGATCTTCTCTCACCACCCGCACAAAAGTATGAGGGTCATCAATGCCGTCTGTGATCTTCGTCCAGGTGTTCCCATAATCCGAAGTTTTGTAAATATAGGGTTTCAGATCGTTGAATTTATAACGCATCACTGCTATATAAGCAGTTCCCGGATCATGGGGAGATACTTCAATAGAATTGATAATACCTTCCTGCATTCTCGGCGGGGTTACATTTTTCCAATTGGCACCGCCATCCCTTGTTAAATGAAGCAGGCCGTCATCCGATCCTGCCCAGAGCACCCCTTTTTCATGAGGAGATTCTACAAGGTACATAAGCGTATTGTAGTTTTCACCCCCTGCAGCCTCATTAGTGTAGGGTCCGCCTCCCGGAATTTGCTGGTCTTTGTTGTTCCTTGTGAGGTCCGGACTTACTTTTTCCCAGTTTAAACCCCCGTCGGTAGTTTTAAACACTACATTCCCGGCGTGATAAATAGTATTCCTGTCGTGAGGAGAACTGATAATAGGTGCATTCCAGTTATAACGATATTTAAAATCGGAAGGAGCATTTCCCAAAGCCAGTTCGGGATATTCCTTGATAGATTTTCCTTCTCCCGACGATTTGATCCACTGTTCAATGATCCCCTGATAACATCCGCCATAAACAACTTCCGGATTATCAGGATCAAAGGCCAGGTAGGCGCTTTCACATCCTGCCACCGAATACCAGTCTTTCCAGTCTATCCCCTGATCATTGGTACGACTGGCAATGGCTATGGCCGAATTATCCTGTTGCCCTCCGTAAACATAGTAGGGAACACGATTATCTGTGATTACCCTGTAAAACTGAGCTGTAGGCTGGAACTGTTGAGATGACCAGCTTTCTCCTGCGTTAAATGAAACGTTAGCACCTCCGTCATTGGAGTTGATCATGATCTTATTATTCGTAGGATTGATCCAGAGATGATGATTATCTCCGTGTGGAGTAGGGAGGGGAGAAAAACTCTTTCCTCCGTCAATAGATTTCATCACCGGTGCATTGAGTACATACACTATATTTTCATCCTGAGGATCGGCAAATATCTCCATATAATACCAGGATCTGGCTATATTAACCCGGTCTTTATTGATCTGGGACCATTTTTTTCCGCCATCATCAGACCTGTATACTCCGCCTTTTGTTCCTTCGGCCTCAATGACCGCCCAAAGTCTGTCGGGATTTGCTCTTGAAACACTTATCCCCGATTTTCCAAAGGCCTCGGGAAGACCATCTTCCATTTTATCCCAGCTTTCACCACCATCTGTCGATTTATACAATCCGGATTCTTCTCCTCCCGATTCTATGGTCCACGGATAACGCCTATGCTGCCATATAGAGGCATAAAGGATCCTCGGGTTTTTCATATCCATCGACAGGGATGAAGCTCCGGTATTTTCCGAAACAAAGAGTACTCGTTTCCAGCTTTCACCACCATCTGTCGATTTATATATTCCTCTCTCTTCCGATGCGCCGTATTGAGCCCCCTGAGCTGCCACAAAAACAACATCCGGATCCTGCGGATGGATGATCACATCGGAAATATGCATCGTCTGATCAAGTCCCACGTGCTTCCAGGTCTTTCCGGCATCTGTAGATTTGTATACTCCGTCACCGCTGGAGGTCATCACCCCGCGAATAGCGTGTTCTCCCATTCCGACAAAGATTACATTCGGATCGGATTCGGCAACGGCAATAGCTCCAACGCTCCCGGTCTTAAAGAAACCGTCTGAAATATTTTTCCAGCTGATACCGCCATCGGAGGTTTTCCATACCCCGCCTCCGGTACTTCCCATATAATAGGTCATAGGATCGGATACTACTCCGCTGGAAGCAACACTTCTTCCGCCTCTGAAGGGACCGATATTCCTCCATTTTAAGGCTTTGAACTGAGTTTCATCTATGTTTTCGGTGTTGACTTTGGATTTTTTTGCACGTCTCTGCGGATAAATTGATAACGGAAATATTAATAAAAGGACAAGAATGATTCTGGTTGGTTTCATTGTTGATGATTTTTTGTGAAGATACTAAAAATATTCATGTACAAACGACTACAAATGTTTACATACGAAAGTAATTACTTACAATTATCAAAAAAAATTCAGAATAAAATATATTTGCCTTGTTAGATCGGTGTGGAGGACATGGAAAGAGATGGTTTAACAATAAAATTATTAGTATGAGTACATTAAGAAACAAAGTACAATTGATCGGGAATCTGGGGAACGACCCGGAAGTGATCAGTCTGGAGAGCGGAAAGAAGCTGGCAAAGTTTTCATTGGCTACAAACGATTCCTACAAAAATGCAAACGGAGATGTTATTAAAGATACACAATGGCATCAGATCGTTGCCTGGGGAAAAACGGCAGAGATCGTTGAGAAGTACCTGAACAAAGGTAGTGAAGTAGCTATACTGGGGAAACTGCAGAATAAGAGTTACGAGAACAAAGAGGGCATAAAGCGATATGTTACCGAAATTAACTGTAACGAAATTCTGATGCTCGGCTGATTTCTGAAAAAAGAATAACCGCCTTAACAAAGGCGGTTATTCTTAATTTTATTCTGAAAAGCGATATCGAAACAATATCTTTAGATCAACTCAATTCAATTGATTCTATTTCTACAACTCTTTTGAAAGTTGCCTTAAACCCTGTCTTTCTACTTTTTATTCAATATTCTTCCCGATTGGTGGTATCCGTAACAGATACTCATCAGAAAAGGGAAAGGGGATGAAAAAAATACCGGAACACACCACTCCTGGAAGAAAAACCGATTTACAAAACCCCCTGAGATCAAAGCAGACAATCGTACAGAAGTGTTAAATAAAAGAAAAAAGTCCAATTTTTTTTTCATTCGATCTTCTAAATTGGCTCCTGGCTTAAGACAAATTCCTTTAAAATAATTTACGATTCCGGGAAACAGATAGTTGTTTTTAAGGCCTTTTACGACTTCTCGGAACTACCTTTTTTACTGCCTTGATCAGGCCGAATACAAAAAGGGATAAACTGCCTTTTATGTGTTTAGAAAATTATTTACAGGGATAATGGAATTATAAGCCTTCGGAAATAATACTAAAAACAACTTTTAACCCTAAACCAAAAATATAACGATGTGTAAAAAATTAAACACCGTCAAAACTTCGAAGTGGTTTTGATCTTTTAACCATAAAAGATGACAGGTCTGACAGGCCTATTTTTTAATCATTAACACTTTAATGTTTTGCAGATGGATACCAACCAAAATAATCAGGGTTTATATACTGCAGGGAATATTAAAAGGATTAATGGGGACGGCAAACCGATAGTAGTTACAGACCCAAATTGCTTTACACTTCTTTTTGTAAAGCACCACGGGCAGCTTTATCTTAATTTTCAACGGATGAATATTTCGGGTTACAGAGTTATTGCTCTTTGCCCGGATGAGGTATTGATGATCGAGAACTATGAAATGCTTATGGGTTTTGCTTTTCGGGGAACCGGAGCCCTTATAAAATCTAATACCTTCCTGAAAGTATTCGGAAAGCCTGAAAAGTTTTTTGAAATTAAGACGAAGAATAAAGAACAGAGAAGATTTACGGATAATTTTGTCTTTCCTGAAAGACTTACAGACAAAAAATCATCTAATGAAGAAAAGGTTTTTTACCTTTTTGAGCTGTTATGCCTGGAAGAAGCTACCGAAGATGAACTCAGGGCTTATCTGTTCGTAACCCAAGTTCATTTTCATTATAAAATGCAGCACCGGATCGGTTTTTATGCAAAGTTACTCGGAGTTACCTCAAAAAAAGCCACCGAATTATTTATGGCAATTAATATTCCTAATCCTCATCATTTTATTAAAACCAGAATTCTCGCGGAAGCTAAGAAAGAATTAGCATTTACCGATAATCATATAAGTTCTATCTGTTATGAGATAGGGTTTAACGATCCGGCTTATTTTGCCAGATTTTTTAGAAAAAATACAGGAATGAGCCCCGGAGAATTCCGAAAACAATGGCAAAAAAAGATACTGAAATATATTATTTACAGGAATAACTCTACCTGAACCTGAATATATAAGGAACTTGAGAAATATTGTTGATCAGATGACATATCAATATTGAATATTCAGCGCAACCTCGTTTTGTAGCTGAGTTAGTAGTTGTTAAGTTGAGAAATAACCGCCTTTTTTAGGCGGTTGTTTTTTCGTTGTTGGATATCTCAAACCAAGGGTATATATGGCGGAGTAGGGTTGTCAAGGAAAATTTGACAAGGAATAGGGAGGATTTGCCCTCTTCAGAACGGATGGCTACATTTATCTTTGTATCAAATAATTATAAACTACAGACATCCATTTACAATGAATGATATAAAATTTTACGGTGCAGACTGGTGCCCGGATTGCAGAAGAGCAAAGAGTTATTTAAAGGAAAACGGGATCGATTTCGAATTTGTTGATGTCGACCTGGATGAAGAAGCTACAAAAAGAGTAGAATCCATCAACAACGGGAAGCGCATTATCCCGACCATCATCATAAATGAAAGATCTTATACAAACCCGGATAATAGTGTCTTGGCTTCTGTTCTGGGGATCAATAAGCAGGGGGTGATACAATTATACGGTGCCGATTGGTGCCCGGATTGCCGAAGGGCGAAAAGCTATTTAAAGGACAATGAGATCAATTTTCAGTTTATTGATGTAGACGAACACGATTGGGCTACCACTAAAGTTGAAAAAATAAACAACGGTAAACGTATTATTCCAACCATCCTCATAAATAATGTTGCATATACGAATCCTGATAATGCCTATTTGCGGGATATTTTAAAGCTGGATGCCGAAAAGCAGACAAAAACCTACGATACCATCATAATAGGTGGAGGAGCCGCAGGGTTAACCACTTCTATTTATGCACAACGCGACCGGTTTGATACATTGATCCTGGAGAAATCTACTATTGGAGGGAATGCCTTTTTAACAGAGAAAATAGAGAATTATCCAGGTTTTCAGAATATCTCCGGACCTGCTCTGATGGAAAAAATGGAGGAACAGGCAAAAGTTTATGGAGCAGAGATCAAAACCGGGGAAGAGGTGACGGATATTGTAAACCGGGACCGGATATTTCAGGTAAAAACCAAACTCGATACTTATAGTGCCAGGTCATTGGTTCTGGCAACAGGATCTACTTATCGCAGATTAAATATTCCGGGAGAAGAAGATCTGATCGGTTCCGGAGTACATTTTTGTGCTACTTGCGACGGAGCTTTCTATCGTGACAGAGAAGTGATAGTTATAGGTGGAGGAAACAGCGCTTTGGAAGAGGGTATTTTCCTTTCCGGTTTCTGCAAAAAAGTGAAGATCGTAAACCGAAGTCAGGAGTTTTCAGCTTCTAAAACCTATGTTGAAAAACTTCCTGCTATTGATAATATAGAAACTTTTATGGATAAGACCTCCGTGGAGTTTGTAGCAGATGAGAAGGGACTTTTTAAAGCTTTGAAAGTAAAAGATAATAATAGCGGAGAGGAAGAACTTATTTCTGCCGATGGGGTATTTATCTTTATCGGCCTTATTCCGAATACAACTTCTTTTCAGGAATTTATCGATCTGAATGAGAAAGGCTTTATCAAAACTACCGGCCTTGCTCAAACTTCAGTAGATGGGGTTTTTGCTGCCGGAGATTGCAGGGAAGGAGCTATTGCACAGGTGGCAGCTGCTACCGGTGAAGGTGTCCTTGCCAGTTACGGCCTTAGAAGTTATTTAAAGGAATAATTTAGAAAGTTACCCGTACTCCAATCTGACCCGGTGCGAAATTAAGGTCCCATCTTGCTACTTTTTTGGGACCTTAATATTTTAGCACATACTAACCCATTGATATTTATAGAATGATTGCAATCCTTTTCTAATTTGAAGGATCAATCCATTTTAATCATCTTTTATACTCTGACGGTCTTCGTTTATAAATAAACCTCTTTTCATTTATAAATGGTCGTTGCCTTTACTTGTTTTAAGATCTTTATGAATCTACATTTGGTTTAAATCGCAAACAGTTACGTAACTAAGGAGGAAACCGAAAATCCTTTAACGAGTAGGTTATATTAATTAAAAGATTTAAATCATGAAACGATTTTTCTTTCTTATGATCTTATTCGGTCTATTAACAAGTTTTACAGATGCAGGACCGAATACGAACGATATGAGTTCGACAGAGATTAAATCCCTTATTTCAAACAATATTGGAGATCAAATCACTCCGGACGAAGATTGTACACTTTCAATTAAAATTTACGTGCCAACCCAATCTGGAATAATAGGTGTTGGTTTAAGTATTACCGCAGATACTTGTGAAGAAGCAAGAGAAGGAATCGGAGACGCTATCAATGGTTTCATATCTGAAATATTTTAATGTAGAAAATACATTTAAAAATTAAACAAGTAATTGTGAGGATTTGTCAAACAAAATTTAATAACTATAAAAATATACAATTATGAAAAGAACAATTTTTATTTTGACAATATGTTTAACATTATTTACAAATACATATGCCAGTAATTCAAGTGTGGAAAAAGCTAAAGATCAAATATCTTCTTTAGATATCAAAACTACCGATGTTGAATTACTAAACACCGATGAATTCGATTGTACTTTGAGTGCAGAATTCAGCTACAATGGTGTGGCAATAAAATTAAGTATTACCGAAGATGACTGTGAAAAAGCTGGTGCGGGTATAGCACAAGCCGTTAAAGGCTTCTGGGCAGAAGTTAGCGGCGAAAATTAATCCATTTTATTTATAATCAAGTCTTTACAATTACTTGTTTTCTTTAGAAAAGTATTAAAAGTTCAATTTTTAACTCATAAAATCAACTTTAAAGCCCATAAGAGATACACCAAAATCACATATGGGTTTTAGAGGTGGTTTTTATAAGCAGCTATACAATTCAAATTATGAAAAAAATATTCTATTTAATCGTTTTTTCTCTGAGTAATATAATTGTTGCTCAAAACGGAACTTATAAAAACAATATGACATTAAATTATGAAATGCATATTAACCTAGGTAAGTTAAAACAATACAATTCAACCTTGTATATCCAGAATAACAGATCTTTTTTTCACTGGAACGATACTACAAATAAATCTGCAACTTCCACAGATGAGTTCGGTAATTATAAATTTCATCTGGATATAACCGATGAAACAGGAACTATTAATTATACAGATTTTGGTAAAGGTAGTTTGTTAACCAGAAGCCTGAGATTTAAGGAAGTAATTATTCTTGAGGAAAACAACCCCAGAATTAAATGGGATCTTAAAGAGGAAACCAAAAAAATAGGGAGTTTTACATGTCATAAAGCTATAGGAGAGTTTAGAGGAAGAATTTATACAGCCTGGTACACTTTGGATGTCCCTGTGAATGCAGGGCCATGGAAATTGCAAGGGTTACCAGGACTTATTTTAGAAGCATATGACAAAGAAAAGTTTGTGCAATTCTATTTTAAATCCATTAAAACTTCTGGGCCTCAAAAAGCGTTTGACTACTCAAAAATTTTTGAAGAAGGTAAAAGAATTAGTGTTCAGGAATATGCAGAATCACAAAAGAATTTAGCTAATGACCTCGTAAAAAAACTTAAATCTAAATTTCCGCGCGGTGTTACCGTAAGTGTAGAAAGTACTTCGGAAAATTTTTTGGAAAGAGATTTTGGAAAACAATAAGAATTAAGAATTAGAAATGTTTTCTAAAAGGGTTTTTTATATTTTCCTTTTTACCGTACTTAACTCTCTGCCAGTCATGGCGCAAACATTGGTGGAAGGTGTAGTTAAGGATTCGGTTGGGGTTGTTATTCCCTATGCTAATGTATTCATTCAGGAAGAGGGAAAAACAGCAATATTGACCTTCGCATATACGAATGAGGAAGGAGAATATACCATTAGTTTAAAAAAAAGAGGTTCGTTCGTGTTGAATGTTAGTAGCCTTTCCTTTAAAAAGAAGCGAGTTCTATTCGAAATAGATAGTATTCGCCCTCAATCTGTAATACATCGGGATGTAGTTTTAAGCAGAGAAACACTTATTCTGGATGAAGTAGTGGTAAATTCAAATATTCCCATAATTAGAAAGAAAGATACGATTAGTTTTAAAGTTAATCATTTCACGGATGGGACAGAAGAAGTAATAGAGGATGTTTTAAAAAAACTCCCCGGAATTGATGTAAGTGAGGATGGAAATATAACCGTGCAAGGAAAGTCCATTGAAAAAGTTATGGTTGAAGGAGATGATCTTTTTGAAAAAGGGTATAAGCTGCTGACCAAAAACCTTAATTCAGAAGTGCTTGACAAGGTTGAGGTATTAGAAAAGTTTTCGAACAATGCTCTTCTGAAAGGAATAGAAGATAGTGATAAAGTTGCGCTAAACCTTACATTAAAAGAAGATAGAAAAACTTCTTTATTCGGTAATGCAACAGTGGGTTATGGTTCTGAACAGTTTTATGAAAATAGGCTTAACCTTATATCTTTTAATAAGAAAAGTAAATACTATTTTTTTGGAGGGCTCAATAATATCGGAACAGACCCTACAGGAGATATCTATCAATTAATCAATCCTAATGCATTATCCGGAACCAACTATATAGGAGATGGTCTTTCAGCCAATGAATTTGTTAATATCGGAACCTTTACCCCGAACTTAAATAGTAGAAGGGTAAATATCAATAACGCTGAGTTAGCGTCGTTGAGCGGAATATTTAATCCATCGGATAAATTAAAAATTAAAGGATTGCTTTTTTTTAACACTGATGAAAATGATTTTTTCAGAAATAGTATCACGCAGTTTTTCATAGGAGACGATAGTTTTACCAATACTGAAGATCTTAGAGTGCGAAAAAAAATACGCACAGGATTTGGTAAATGGGATGCTATTTATTCGCTTAGCAAAGATTCAAGAATTGAATATTCGGGGAAATATAACATTTCAAATAAAGAAGATGTCTCCAGACTGATATTTAATAATGAAGAGATTAATCAGTTTTTAGATACCGATAATCATTTTACAGATCAGAGAATAACATATACCAAGCGGATTGAGGATAAAAGCGCTATTCTTATTACCGGGAGATATTTATATGATGAAAGGCCTCAAACTTACAGAATAGATGATTTTATTTTTGACCAATTATTTCCAGAGTTGAATGATATTGTGGCGGTTCATCAAAATATAGACAGTAAACTTAATTTTTTTGGTATAGAAGGTGATTACATTGTTAATTCCAAAAATGCTAATCTTGAAATAAAACTGGGGTATTCCAATACAAAAAATAATCTGAATAGTCAGCTTTCTTTTATCGATCAAAACGATGGGGTTGTTAATGCAGGGAATGAGTTTTTTAACGCCCTGGATTATCAATTAAACGATATATTCGGAAAATTAAGATATAAATACAGGATAAATAAGGTTGAGCTGAGAGCGTCTTTAGAACCACATCAATTGTGGGCTTTGGTTGGAAACGAAGGAACTATCTCCAGAGAATCATCCTTTTATGTAATTCCCGGGTTAAGTTTGAACTGGTTAATTAATAAGAAGAATAAATTTTCAATTCTTTACCGGTTTAACACCCGAAATTTTTCTTTAACAGATATTCAAAACAACTTTATACTTACAGGATTTAGGAATTTTGATAGGGGAGTTGGAGAATTTGATCAGTTAAGGGGTAATGTGTTTTTAACTAGTTATGTATTTGGTGATTGGGCAGATGAGTTTTTGGTAAACACCTCTTTTTTATTACAAAAAGAAAATGAATACAGAAGTTCATCTACCGAGATAAGCCCCAACTTTAGCCTGTCCGAAAGAATTATTCTGGATGATAAAACCTCTTATTCCTGGAATCTGAATATCGATAAGTTTATAGACAAACTTTCTTCCAATATTAAAATTAACGGAAGTGTTTCGGAGAGTAGTTTTCAGAACATTGTAAACAATTCTGACTTGCGCGATATTAAAACAACGACTTATTCTTATGGGATGGAGATACGTTCTGCGTTTTCAGGTTTTTTTAATTTTCACGTAGGAACGAACTGGAACTCTTCCAGGGTCGAAACAAATATTGAAAGCACCAACACGGATAATAAATCATTCCTGGATATGACTTTTGATCTTTCACGAAAACTCACTTTTAAACTTATTAATGAGAGGTACTATTTCGGAAACTTGGATCAGAATAATACATTCTATTTTACGGATCTGGATTTGCAATATGTACTTAAGAAAAACAGGTTAAAATTTAAGTTTACAGCACAAAATCTTTGGAATACGAATACGTTTGCCAATTTTTTTATTGGAGATACGAATAGGTATAGTACGGAATACAGATTACAACCCAGATATTTTTTATTCAAACTGGATTTTAGGTTCTGAAATCCCGGCATACTTTAAGCTTATTATCAGACTTGTCTTTGTTTATAAATAACCTCTTTGCATTTATAAATGATCAGGTTCTTTGTTTGCTTCAAAACCCTTCCCAGCCTACATTTGATAGCGATCTAAGTAAAAGTTACGTAACGAAGGAGGAAGCCGAAAATCCTTTAAAGAGTAGGCGAAAATAACAAAAGCAGAATTTGCCAAAAATATTAACCATTAAAATATAAATATTATGAAAAAAATAATTTTTGTTTTAGCAATAAGCTTTAGTTTTCTTACTCAGTCTTATGCAAATAGTTCTGAAATAAAAGAAAATGATTATCAAACTATAAAAAAAACTGAGATAGCACAGCAAGGAAGTATTGATGCTGCTTCAGTGATTATTAAATCCTTGGAGCTTAAAAAAATAAATGAATATGAATGTACTTTGAGTGTTGAATTGAGCTATAATGGGGTAAAAACAACACTGAGTATTACTGAGGATACCTGTGAGAAGGCTGGAGCCGGTGTTGCACAGGCAGTGAAAGGGTTTTTGGAGGAAATTAATGGCGAAAATTAATGACTCCTGTTAAATCAGACTGCTTTCATCCAGATTCCAATACGGTCGGGATATGTTTAATAAATAAACAAAATTCAGATCGACGGAGAAAAAGTAAACTAAATATATAATGACATAAAAATAATATTGTAATGAAAAAAATAATTTTTGTTCTGACACTAAGTGTGTTTTTTTTCGCTAATTCATATGCGAATAATTCGGAAATCAAAAAAAAGGATGATCAATCCACAACTATTGTAACTAAATCTATTATTTCAGATTTGACAATTCCTGCAAGCCTGGACCTAAAGATCGAATCTGTTCTTTATGATAATATGGAAGACTGTACTGTTAGTGCGGAGGTTGATTATAACGGAACTACGGTTAAGTTAAGCGTTACGGGAAAAGATTGTATAGAAGCTGGAAAGAAATTAGCTCAAGCAGTCAAAGGTTTTACAGCAGAGATAGCTGAAAATTGATTTATAAACTTTAAATACCGGCAAATTTTTGCTTTTACCTGTTATTTATTGTGCAAAAGAGCTTTTACTAAGCTCTTTTGCCATTAAAAAGGCATTGTATGCATTGATGATTTTTCCTGATTTTGAAAGTTCTTTAAAATGTAATTTCTGTTTTTTTTCTCCGGAACCGGGGACATTTATAATCATATCGTATTCTATTCCCGACCGCATAAGAATCTGTTTTACTTCAGAGGCAGATAAATTCGGATAATGAGACCTTATTAATGCAGCTATACCGCTCACAATACCTGAAGAGAGAGAAGTTCCGCTATCCTTCCTATAACCGTTATTAGGAAGTAAGGTTTTGATCTCTTGTCCAGGTGCAAAGATATCTACATCATATTTTCCGTAGTTCGAAAAGCTGGCAACCAGGTTTTCATTTAAATTGGATGAGCTTGCTCCTACCAGAATAAAATTGTTTGAGATTTCTTCTTTGTTTTCCACATTGTCGTTGGGATAGTAATCATTCATTAAATTTAAATTGTAACTTTTGTTACCTGCAGAAGAAATAATTAAGACATCATTTTTTTCAGCATATTTAAAGGCCTCATGAACCCATTCTTTATCGGAAGAGAGATCCTTTCCAAAACTCATGTTGATTATTTTGGCTCCGTTGTCTACAGCATATTTTATGGCGAGTGCTATATCTTTATCACGTTCATTCCCATGGTTGGCAACTACAGCCAGGTCCATCAGTTCGATATTGTTAAAAACACCATTTGTTGTTAAACTATTTTCTCCTTTAGCAGTAATTATCCCGGCAACCTGTGTTCCGTGGTAAAACACTTCCATGTTTCCGGAAATATTATTATTTCCATAATCAGTGTCTTCAACTGAGTTTTCGTTTGCTTGGGAAGAAATATGCTCATTATAATCTAAATTAAGAGATTTCTCAATTACCATATCGGCATTTCTTTTGAAATCATAAATCCATTTTTCGGATAGATCGTATCGAAAATAATCCTGCATAAAATAGATCCATTTACTCAGTTCTTCCTCATTTTTGTAAATTTCATACAAACTATCGAGTTGAGTTAACGTATAATCTTCTTTAGGGAAAAAGCGTTTCAGCGTTTCCTTGGATTTTTTAAACCCTTCGGCCAGAAAATTTCCATAATCTTGTTCTTCTCTGGCATTATTCAATTGTGAATCATATTTATCTTTTGCCTTTAAATAAAGCTTGAATAGATCAACAGAATCTTTAGAGATATCCTGAATACTCTTTCCCTCAAAGACTCTTTGATATTTTTTGAGGATCCTTACCGATTCGTAATGAAGGTAAATAATATTATTATCGAGACCGCCTAAAAAGTTCCATCCGTTAAGGTCATCTATATAACCATTTTCATCGTCATCTATACCATTGTTTGCTATTTCATCTTCGTTTATCCAAATCTGCCCATCCAGATCTTTGTGATTAATGTCAATTTCAGTATCAATAATGGCAACAATGACTTTTTGACCTTTTCGCCCCTTCAACAACTCATTATAAGCTCTTTCTAAACTGGTTCCCGGTATGGTATCATTAATAATATCTTTATGCAGCCAGTTCTCCATTTCACCCTCCGATAGCGGAATCTTTTTGGAAATAGTATCGGAAATAGAAGAAGGAATAGGAAAGTGTTTTGTTCGATTACAGGAGAAAATTAATATCAGAAGGATTAAACCAATTATTTTTTTGCAGATTTCAGGCATAAGAGATGTTAAAAGTTAAATAATAGGCGATCTAATATAGCAGATCGCCCTTTATTTTAATATGTCCATAAAGTGGAGAAGATAACTAATTTTCAGATAAAAAAAAATTAACCTTCTTCACTAATGCCATCTTGCGCAACTGGTTTTTCAGTAGTGGGTTTTACAGTAGGTTTTGTCTTGGTTTTAGTGAATATTGTTTCACCTTGTCCGTCTCCATCCCCTTCACCACCTAATATCAGATCAGGGCGATTTAATTTAGCAACTCTAAATTTTTTCAGAAATAATTTCGATTGCGATCTTGCATTTTTCATAATACATAATTTTTTGATGATTAGAACTCTAAATAATTTAATTATTTGATATTCTACAAATTATATGTTAGATGTATGTCTTTATTTATAAACGAAGACCTTTTTTATGATCACTAGCTGCAAAAGAGGCTTATATGTCGTTTTTTTCAAGATGTTTGATATAAAAAGAAGGATAAATACCATTTTTTTTGAAAAAAGCCTTGGAGAAAGATTCCGGACTTTTAAACCCTGCTTCGAGTGCTATAGCTTTTATAGTAAATTTTCGATAAGTTTTATCTGTTTGTAACTTTTTGGTTGCAAAAGTAACTCTCAAATCATTCAGATATGAAGAGAAATTTTTTTGCTTAACCGTATTGATCACTTTAGAAACGTAAGCACTGTTAGAACCAATAGTCTTGGCCAAACCGTTTAATGTAACAGTATTGTCAATATAGTCATGGTTGTTTTCAAAATGGTTTAGTCCCTTTAGAATGGTCTGTAGTATTTCTGTTGGAAGCCCCATGTCTTTATCAGTCTTTTCCATATTTTCAATTGATCTTGACTTGGTTTCCACATTTAATTCTTTAATTAAAAGCTCAAACTTCTTTTTGTATTGTCTGTTTCTCTTAAAATAAAGGAATACTAAAAGTGCAAATAGAAAGGATATTGAAAATAGGATCATGATTATTCTTTGGGCAGATTCATTCCTGTTTGTTAAAGAATGGATCAACTGTTCTTTTTCCGATAACAAACTGGGGGTATCGTAACCTTTATTTAATTTATCATATAAATATTTGTAATTATCATTAAGAATACTGTCTACTTTAATTAAACGCTCAATATATATCAATTGCTTCTCCAGATCTCCTTCATTTCTGTATTGGTTGATTAGTATTTCATAGGATTCTCTTAAATCCGGATGAATATCGCCGATATCGATAAAAATGGAATCTACTTTTCTAAAATAGGACATAGCCAATTCCTTGTTTTGAAGCTTCATATGGGACTTGCCAAGATAAAAGAAGGATTCAGCAAGATTTGGTTTATCCTTGTTTTCTCTTATAATTGGAATAGCTTTATTAATACTGTCAATAGATGCCAAATAATTTGCTCTATGGAATTCATTTACTCCTTCATTAAACTTGAAATAATGATTCATAAGAACATCATTGGATAAAATCGACTCTTTATAACCTATTTTATTAATATAGGTAGAGGAATCTATTTTCTTATTTCTTCTATAAGAATCTGATAAGGCGAAAAGGGCTATCAGGTAATTGGAATTGTAAATTTCAGGATAATCATTCTCGACATTGAACTTTACATAGTTTTTGAAAATTTGAAGAGCTTCTTCATTATACCCTAGTCTGCTTTTAATTAATCCTATTCGATGTTCTACGAGGAATTTTGTTTCTATATCTTCATTTTGTTCTGCTAGTTTGAAAGCTTCTACATAATGATCAAGTGATTCTTTGAATCGCCTTTGCTCATATAGTATATCAGCCTTTATAAAATGCCCTTGCAAGGGATAGAATTTATTGTTGGGTACTTTTCCTTGAGTTTTAAGTATAATACTATCAGCATATTTAATGGCAATGCTTTCGTCTGAGATATAGGATATAAAAAAATAGCCGTCAGCAATCCTAATAACATCATTATCTCTTTTTGCTCTATTCAAATATTCCTTGGCATAAACGATAGCAACTTCTTTATTATCTTCATTTCCGTAAAAATGATTGGCTAACTCCTGATAGCTTAAATCTGATATGGAATCCTGTATCCTTTGTTGAGCAGAGGATGTCGATGAAAAAGAAAACATACATGAGATCAATAATATGCGAAGGAGTTTCATCTTAACGATACAGGAAATTTATATGAATACAATATATTAATAATCTAGTGAATAAGTAGTTAATTATCGTAAATAAATGGAAATAACTTCCTTGTCAATTGAAAAAAATCTGTCCGATCTGACCCTTAAAACGTTACCCGTACTCCAATCTGACCAGGTGCGAAATTAAGGTCCCAGCTCACTTTCTTTTCACCATCGTTGTACTTCTGATCGTATTTGGAATCCAGATAGCGATCGATAGATTCTACGATAAAGATACTCAGTACGGTACCAAAAGCTACATCGGAGATCCAGTGGAATTCGTCTACGATCCTTGCAAAACCGGGGATAAGACCCACGGTATAGATCCCTGCCTTGACCCACGGACTCTTAAATTGCTTGGCGATAGCATAGGCATTTGTAAATGCCAGGATAGCATGTCCGGATGGGAAGGAATCGAAATTGCGTACCCGTTGCAGGTGAAAAGGATCAAAGACATCGGAGGACTCCCCGCTTTTGGGACGTGCTCTTCCGATAATACGCTTACTTACCTGTTGTAAAAAACCACCTGCAGTTGCAGAAGCTATAAGGAGGACCCCGGTCCTTCTTAATTTTTCGTTTTTAGTAAATAAACCTGTCAGATATACGGCCCCTGTTAACGCATAGTTGTTTTCAGGGCTTCCGTATCTGTTCCCGAATTCTACGAGTCCGCTGGGAACATCTTCCCTGAATCCGTCAACCCAGTCGTTAAACTCATCATCTACGAAAAAGAGGGTGGCAGTACCTGCTGCAACCCCTGCAAAATTAAGCCATTGCTCTCCTTTCCAGTGAACAGGCCTGCTATAGGAATGCCCTACACTTTTAAAGACATTTCCCATGTCGTAGGTAAACGTCTGCCATGTATTTCGCTCTTTTGAGATGTTTAAAGAAGTTTGCGTCTGCCCGTGAGCAGCTATAAGTGAAAATAACAGAAAGAACAGGCTAAGTTTTGTCTTCATTACAACTTGATTTTTTTGAGAGTTAATCCCAACGGGAATTGAGGTTAAAAATACATTAAAATTCTCAGAAATAGATGGACTGGGCCAAGCGATAGGTATTTGCGTGTGCTTCAACAATAGTTTTGATATCGGGAGAGTATCCGCCTCCCATGCTACATTCTACCGGGATCTGATAGCGATGGCAATTTTCCAGTACGATCTCATCTCTTTTTTTACAACCCTCAACACTCAAACCTAATTTTCCGAGTTTGTCACTTGCAATAATATCAACCCCGGACAGGTAGAAGATAAAATCGGGTTTTTGCGACTCGATAAGCCCGGGTAAAGTCTTGTTTAAAATATCAAGATACTCCTTATCACCCGTATGATCTTTTAATTCGATATCCAGATCGCTTTTTTCTTTTTTAAAGGGGTAATTATTCTTTCCGTGCATGGAAAAAGTAAAGACACTTTCATCTCCCTGAAATATCTCGGCCGTACCATTTCCCTGATGTACATCCAGATCTACGATCAGGATCTTTTTAGCCAGTTTTTTATGCTGAAGATAACGTGCACTAACAGCCTGATCATTCAGCAGGCAAAAAGCTTCACCATGGCCTGTATAGGCATGATGTGTACCTCCTGCAATGTTCATGGCAATACCGTTTTCCAGTGCAAATTCGCAAGCTTTGATGGTTCCGTCGGTAATCAGCAGTTCGCGGTCTACCAATTCTCTGGATAATGGAAAACCTATTTTCCGCGCTGCCCTTGGATCTAAGGTTTGCTCCAGGAGATCCTTGTAATATTCTTTGGTATGCACACGGAGAATATGCTCCTGATCCGGAAAGTTCGGTTCAAAGAAGTTCTGTTCGGTACAGGTTCCTTCATGAATAAGCTGCCTCGGAATGAGATCGTATTTCAGCATCGGAAAACGATGTCCGTCCGGTAAATGATGCTTATAGATCGGATGATAGGCGATTTTGAGCATAGTATAGCGAAAATAGCTTAAAATTTTATCATATTAAAGACCAATAACTACAGGAAATAATAAGTTTTGATGAAGTATTATAGAGCCTTTGTCATATCGAGCGCAGTCGAGCTTCTGTCATATCGAGCGCAGTCGAGCTTCTGTCATATCGAGCGCAGTCGAGATACGATCAAGATTTATATTTAAAATGTGTTGCATTTCTGCATTCCGATAAAATTTGAAGCATATCAAAATCTTTTCTAATGAGTGCTTCCTTTTTTTCCTTGCTCCATTTCTTTATTTTCTTTTCGAAATAAATAGCTTGTTCGGGTTCCATGAACTCCTGATAAAACTCCAGCTTAAGAGGGCGTCTGGAAAAAGTATAAGCATTTTTTAATTTTCCTTCCTGATGTTCACTGAACCTCTTTTCAATATTACTGGTAATACCTGTATATAGCGAATTATCAGAACACCTCAATATGTATACATAGTAGAATTTCATAATACATACACCTCGACTGCGCTCGGTGTGACATTTATGCAACACTATCTAAAAATGCAACATTATGAGAATTATCGGATGCCGGATTGTATACACCCCTCCTGTCATCCTGAGCGCAGTCGAAGGAAAAGGAGGGGAATTTTATAGTTTTTCTTTTCAAGAAAAAGCGGAAGGATTCATTTACCCGTAAATCTCAATTAAGGTTAGCGAAGATTAAGTGCCTGGGTTCAGGATTTAATTAATCGTTTCCCCGTCGTTTACCCCTTCTTCATCGGGGTTTAAAAATACGATCTTACCTTCCTTGTTCTCCGTCATCAGGATCATTCCTTCACTTTCCACACCCCTGAGTTTTCTGGGAGCGAGATTTACAAGAACAGTAACGCGTTTACCTATGATTTCTTCCGGCTTAAAACTCTCCGAAATTCCCGAAACAATGGTTCTGGTGTCAATACCCGTATCTACTTTAAGAACAAGTAATTTTTTTGCCTTTGGCATTTTTTCGGCCTCAATAATGGTTCCTACCCTCATATCCATTCTGGTAAAATCCTCATAAGTGATGGTGTCTTTCTGAGGTTCTACCTCTTTATTTTCGGCTTCATTACTCTTTTTGGTCGCTTCCAGTTTATCCAGTTGTTTCTGGATATCTGCATCTTCTATTTTAGAAAATAGCAGTTCGCTTTTCCCGATCTGATGAGCAGCTGAGATTAAACCATCATACTTAGATGCGATATCTGTCCATTTTGTATTCTGAAGATCGAGTATTCCTTTTAGTTTTTCGGATGTAAAAGGAAGGAAAGGCTCACTAAGCACTGCAAGACCGGCTGCAATTTGGAGGGCCACATACATAATGGTCTTTACTCTCTCTTCATCTTCCTTGATCAGTTTCCAGGGCTCTTCGTCGGCCAGGTATTTGTTCCCAAGCCTTGCAAGGTTCATCAATTCCTGAGAACCTTCCCTGAAACGGTATCTGTCTAAGGAAGACGCGATCTTTTCAGGATAGTTTTTCAGTTCTTCCAGGGTTTCTTTATCCGCATCCGAATAAGCTCCGGGCTCCGGAACGATCCCCTGATAATATTTATTGGTCAGTACCACTACGCGATTGATAAAATTTCCGAAAATGGCTACCAATTCGTTGTTATTTCGTGCCTGGAAATCCTTCCAGGTAAAGTCGTTGTCTTTGGTTTCAGGGGCATTGGCTGTTAATGCATAGCGCAATACATCCTGTTTGCCCGGAAAGTCTTCCAGGTACTCATGAAGCCATACTGCCCAGTTTTTAGAAGTGGAAAGCTTGTTGCCTTCCAGGTTTAAGAACTCGTTGGCGGGAACATTTTCAGGAAGAACATAATCGCCGTGAGCTTTTAACATACTCGGGAAGATAATACAGTGAAAAACGATATTGTCTTTTCCGATAAAATGAAGCAACTTGGTGTTTTTATCTTTCCAGTAAGGCTCCCAGTCTTTTCCTTCGCGCTCTGCCCATTCTTTGGTAGAAGAAATATATCCGATAGGAGCATCAAACCATACATAAAGTACTTTTCCTTCGGCACCTTCCACGGGTACCGGAATACCCCAATCAAGATCGCGGGTTACTGCGCGAGGCTTCAGACCTTCCTTTACCCAGCTGCTTACCTGTCCGTACACATTGGGTTTCCAATCGTATTTATGCCCTTTTAATATCCACTCTTCCAGAAAATCGTTGTATTGATCCAATGGCAGGAACCAGTGTTTGGTTTGCTTCAGATCGGGTTTGGAACCGCTTAAAACCGATTTAGGATTAATAAGATCGGTAGCGTTTAGTGAACTTCCGCAGTTCTCACACTGATCGCCATAGGCTTCTTCATTTCCACATTTCGGACAGGTTCCGGTAACGAATCTGTCGGCCAGGAACTGCCCTGCTTCGCTGTCATATAATTGCTCGGTAACTTCCTCAACAAATTTCCCGTCTTCGTAGAGCTTCTTAAAAAAATCGGAAGCTGTTTTATGATGAACAGGTGCTGAGGTCCTCGAATAATTGTCAAAAGAGATCCCAAAATCCTGAAAGGACTGCTTGATAATTGCATGGTATTTATCGATAAGCTCTTTGGGGGAAACGCCTTCCTTTTTAGCTTTCATCGGAATGGCTACCCCGTGCTCATCGCTTCCGCAAATAAAAGCAACATCATTTCCTGTTAAACGCAAATAACGTGAATAAATATCCGCAGGAACATAAACCCCTGCCAGGTGGCCTATGTGAATAGGGCCGTTTGTATAAGGTAAAGCTGCGGTAATCGTATATCTTTCTGAGTTTTGTGACATCTTCTGAGATTAAAGCCACAAAAATAAAGAATTTGAAAGAAGAAAGAAGGTGATATGAAAAGAAAAGCCTCCTTAAAAAGGAGGCCCCTTTAGTAAACCGGAAAAACCTTATCTAATTACTACGGATTTACTAAATTTCTTATCCTGAATACTGATACTGTAAATGTATTGTCCGGTATGCAGTCTGGTATTTATTTTTTCTTTTATGTTGATCTTATGAGATCCCGAAAACATCATCTCATTGGCAATGGATGCAACGCGCTGTCCGATCATATTGTACAATTGAATATCTACATGAGCGGTAACAGGTAGCTCAAAATAAATATAAGGTGTATTCTCTGCCGGATAATAGGGGCGATGCCTCATATAAGCACCGATAGACTGTTCGGTGGGATTCGGAGTGGAGCTTCCGTTACAATCAAACCCGAGCTCCAGAGCCTCGTATGGTTTGTCGAGAAGGGCTTCGCTAACGACAGTTTCATCAATGCAAAGCCATTTTGCCATAACGGTGGCGTAGACATCCCGGAAATCTATGGAAGATACAAGATTTCCTCTGTCTGTAGCACTTAAACTGGGATGTTCCCCGATAAATTCATTTCCGTTAAGACCCGGTCCGAACATCAGTATCGGAGCGGCGGCACCGTGATCGGTACCTTCGGATCCATTCTCAAAGACTCTTCGTCCAAACTCGGAAAAAGTCATTCCCAATACGTATTTCGACATATCTCCGGCGTCCAGATCCTCATAGAACCTGGCCATGGCATCTGATAGTTCTGACATTAATTTTGAATGCCTTTCGGGTTGCCCGGAATGGGTGTCAAAACCACCCAGGCTTACCATGTATACTTTGGTTCCCAGGTTCCCTTTTATAAGTCTTGCTACGGTAGCCAGCTGCCTGGCAATACCGGTATCCTGATAGGCAACGGCATTACTGGCGCGGCCATAGGCAGCATGGATCTTTTCGGCATAGGTATAGGTCGTATTTATAGAACCTCTCATATACTCCAGCTGATCTCCGTAAGTACAATCCGGGAGGTTAAGCATATCGTGCATGGTACCGTTTTCGGCTACATCCTGTAACTGATTGGTTCCGGAGAGCACAAAAGCGTAATTCTTGTCGTAGCCTTCAAATACAAGATTGGCAAAATTACCGATCTGTACCGCGGCAGGATTTTCCGGAGGATTGATAAAATAATCCGGATATAAATGTTCATAATAACGTCCAAGCCAGCCGTTACGGATACGGTCTTCGTCTTCGGCCGTTGCCCAAATGTCTGAAGAGGTAAAATGGGAAAGGTTAGGATCGTCATAGCCAACACCGTGGATGGCTCTCATTTTACCCTCTCCAAACATTGCTTGAAGGGGCTCCATATAATTTGGTATCGCAAAATCCTGGGTAAGACAGATCAGGCTGTCCTGAGGAATGTGAATGGTAGGTCTTGCGTTTACGTAGTTGTCATAGTCATAGAAGGGAATGATGGTATTAAGTCCGTCATTACCACCCACTAATCTCACCAATACCAGAATATTATCGGTTTCTGCCTGGCTGAGGGCCATGGTGAGAGGAGAAACGGAAGAAGCAGAAATAGAATTGGTTCCGAGCATCATGGTTCCTGTTCCTGCAATTCCGAGTGCCTGCAGGAAGGAGCGTCTACTCCATATTTTGTGTTCTTCGTCGTGTGAAAGGTCTTTGTTATTTTGTGGTGAATGATGTTGGCACATGGTGTAGGTTATTTAAGTTGAAGTTCAGGTTGGCGTATTAGATGGATCAATAATTGAAATACCTGTAGAGGTACGTGTTCGTTGTACAGGTTCCAGGCACCGTTTGTCATATGGTCATCGGTCATTGCTCCTTTAAAGGCATCACAAGCCACTTGCATTTCAGCTTCCGAAAACAGCTCTTTGGCCATTAGCTTTCCGCAAATACTCCTTACGACAAATTCAAAATCGTTGGTGTCTCCGGCAACAGCAAGGGCGAAATCCCTGAATTGCTCCTGATTAGCTTCCCAGGCCCTTGTAACCAGAGTGTCCAGCATATTCCACCGGAGGATAAGGGAATTCGAATTTATCCAGCTTCGGTTCCGTTGCCACCCGGCAACATCTACCGGAGAAAATAATTGCTGACCTGCCAGTCTGCAGGAATTAAGCATCCAGGAGAGGGTGTCGTCCGTATAACTTAAACCGGTTTCATTGATAAAGTTGATAAAAAAGTCGAAATGACTTTTTATGACAACCCCGATGGTCTCTTCGTTAAAGAAATGCTCGCTTTTAAACAGTTGTCGAAGCACGGGGGCTATTTCAAAATCGTTGTTCACAAAAGTATCTACCAACTGATCTACGATCTGTTCGTTAGTTACGGGACTTACAAAGAAGTTGTACAGGCGGGTACAGATAAAGGTTCCGATCAGACGTGGATGAGCGTCAAATAAAATATCAATAACATCATCATATCCCCAGTTACCGGCCCTTCCGAAAATAGTCTTGGAACCGGGATCGAAAGTGGAGGTGTCGAAAGAAATGGTTCCGCAATCTACCGGTCTGTCGGTATAACCTGTTAAAGCCCTGGCAGTTTCCAGGATATCCTGTTCCGTATATCCGTTCCCTTCACCCATGGTAAACAGCTCATACAGCTCTCTGGCGTAATTTTCATTTGGAGCCCCTCTTCGGTTCCTTCCTCCGTCCAGGTACATCAACATGGCGGGAGTAAGGCCGACTTCCCGGGTAAATTCCCGAAAATTCCCCAGAGCATACTGCTGAAGGACTTCATAGTACTGATATAGATAAGCGGGACATTGGTATTCCCTGTATTCTGTTACAAAATGATTACTCCAGAAAAAACTCAGGCGGTCTCTCAGATTATTGGTGATCATCCCCCTGGTAACTGTCAACGCCCATTCCTCTACCTGTGTATTTTTTGTATCCCTCACCTGGTCATCATCCCCACTGTAATTGGAATCGTTCCACTGAGCCCAGGCCGGAGCGGTAAGCAACGGTATATTAAGCGCCTGATCGATTAAAGAATCGACTAAATTTGACGGATTTTGATGTTGAGCGGTATTTACGGTTTGAGCAGAAGCGCTAAAACCCATACGACGATATAGGTGATTGATCTTGGATGCGTCCCACGGATTTTCGGCTGTAGGCACATAGGGGTTAAGGCTTGCAGTATTGCAGTCTGAAAAGATTTCCATAAGATTTGGGCACGTTAATTAAGTTTCTAATGTACTAAAAATTAATTAATTAAAACAATTCTCAATTTAATTGAGATGCTTTTTCCTTTAAAATAGTATCTTACAATGATATAATCTAATAAATGAAAGAACCTATATATTTACGAGAGGGAGATCTGATTTGGATTACGGCAACAGCAAGGAAAATTTCGATAGAAAGCATTCAACCCGCGGTTGAACTTTTAAAAAAATGGGGCCTCCGGGTAAAGATAGGGAATACCATAGACCTGGAGAATGACCAATACGGAGGTACGGATGAAGAACGTATCAAAGACTTTCAGGAAGCTCTGGATGATCCGGAAGTAAAGGCTATCTGGTGTGCAAAAGGAGGGTATGGAACGGTTCGTATCCTGGATGGATTGGATTTTAGCGGGTTTATAGAACATCCGAAATGGATCGTCGGGTATTCGGATATTACCGTCCTTCATTCCCATATTAATCGCCTGAGAGTTCAAAGCCTGCATGCTACCATGCCTATCGACGTTCCGAACCTAAAACCCAAAGCCCTGCGTTCATTAAAAAGAGCTCTTTTCGGGAAGAAGCTTAAATACGAAGTAAAAAACAGCAAGTACAACAGAATAGGAAAGGCCAGGGGAGAACTGGTGGGTGGTAACCTGTCCGTACTATACAGCCTTTTGGGATCTCCTACTTCTATAGATACCAAAGGAAAGATCCTCTTTCTGGAGGACCTTGACGAATATCTCTATCACATAGACCGGATGCTGATGAATTTAAAACGCAACGGATATTTTGAAGAACTGAAAGGATTGGTCATAGGCGGGATGACCGATATGCATGATAATACCATCCCCTTCGGGAAAAACGCAAAGGAAATTATCCTGGATATAGTTTCCTCTTATGATTTTCCGGTTGCTTTTAATTTTCCTTCCGGACATGTAAAGGGCAACAGGGCCCTTATTCTTGGCAGGGAAGCGGAACTGGACGTGAATACGTCCGGGACGCTATTGAATCTTAGAATTTAAAAAATGGCATCTCATAACGAATTAGGAAGAAAGGGAGAAGAGCTGGCTTGCGACTATTTAAGCCGGAAAGGTTATGAGATCGTATGCAGGAATTACCGTTTTGAAAAGGCGGAGATCGATATTATTGCTAAAAAAGGCGGGATATTATCAGTTGTTGAGGTAAAGGCGAGAAGCGGGATAGATTTCGGAAGACCTGAGGACTCCGTAAGCAAGAAAAAGATCGCCTTGCTGGTCAAAGCTGCAAACCAATATGTGGTGGAAAACAAACTGGATGTGGAGGTTAGGTTCGATATTATATCGGTTGTTAAGAAAAGTAACACATATTCTATCGATTTAATAGAAAATGCTTTCTATTTCTATTAAAAAAATCTTAAAACGTGTGTCAAACATCACAATTTGTTTATTTTTGCACCCTCAATTCAACTTTCTGTTACATATGAAAACTATTTCTTCTGTTGTTGAAGGGTACATTAAATCCAAGCCTTTCCTTCAAAGCGCTTTAGCTCAGGGAATTATTAACCTTACATCCCTGTCTCGGATCATCAAACCGGAAATTGAAGACCAATTAGGAAAAGAAGTCAGGAACGGGGCTGTAGTTATGGCCTTAAAACGTCTTTCCGACGAATTGGAATTCAGAGCTACGCACAAGATCGTTAAGACCCTGAAAAATATTGGAGAAATTACAGTGCGTTCTTCCCTGAACGATTATACTTTTAAAGTATCAGACACTATTCTTCAGAATATGGCATTGCTTATTACCAAGATAGAAGATAATAAGAATGCGTTCTATACTTCTTCAAGAGGAGTTAATGAAACAACCATAGTGGTAAGTAACAACATTGCCAAGGACGTAGAGGAAGTATTCCGCAAGGAACGAATGATAGAAAAGATTGAAAATGTGTCTTCCATTACGGTAAAACTTCCCAAAGAGAATGTAACCATCCCGGGGATCTATTATTTTATTTTCCAGCGTTTGTCGTGGGAGGGTGTAAATATTTTTGAGGTGATCTCCACTACCTATGAGTTTACAATTCTTGTTGGAGAAGATCAGATAGACAAGGCCTTTAAAGTAATAAAGGACCTGAAATCTCTTTAAGGCTTGTGGCCGTAGAGGCCCATTGCACATCCAAAGAAATAATTGCAGCTGTTAACTTCCAGGCCTTTTGCGGTAAACAGGGGAAGAAGGGTATCGGTATCTGAGAAGTTGCGGGAATATACCCCCAGCATCTTATAACTTTCTTTCTCATTGGCAAGGATACGCCCGAGAAAAGGGATCACTTTTGAGATATAGAAGAGATATGCCTTTCGGAGCCATCCGATCCTGGGGAGGGAAACATCAACCAGGCTGAACTGCCCTCCGGGCTTCAGGATCCTGGCAATTTCTCCTGAAAAATCATCTATCTGGCTTAACTGAAATGTCTTCAGGCCATAGGCACATATCACTGCGTCCTGGGATGCATCGGGGATGGAATTCTCAAAAACACTTTCTTCCAGGATATGAATATCGTAATAGGGGTAGTCTTGCTTTCTCTTTTTTGCTTTGGCGATCATCCCTTTTGAAAAATCGAGAGCCGTAAGCCTTCCGGAATTCCCGATGTGTTTTAAGATAGAAGGCCAGCATTCTCCGACACCGGTTAGCAGATCGGTAACCATATCGCCTTCCTTTAACTGTATTTTTTTGATGGCCAGCCTTCGCCAGAGTGGATAAAAACCAAAAGAAGTGAAGGTATTCATACCGACATAGGACATGCTCATATTATCGAACAGGTTCGATACGAAAGCCTCCGTATAAATTTTTTCCTCCATCTGATAGCAATTGAATCCTTTAAGTTAATTCAAATTCCTCAAATTGCTAACTATCTGATAATTAAATGTTTGTTAAAAATGAGCTACCGATTCTTCCTTTAAGGATAAAGGCTGCAATGCTTTGAGTGCCTGCTGTACAGAAGACATATTTTCAAACACCAGCAACAAACGGAGTCCGTTACGGGTTTCCTTTTCTTTCATCTTGCATAGTCTGGGATATGTCTGAACAAATTTCAGGATACGGCTAAAGCTGCTGCTCTGATAAAAACTGCTTTGCTGATCGGATATAAAATAACCGATGAGTTTGTTCTTTTTCATCACTACTTTTTCCAGCCCTATCTGGATAGCGATCCATTTTATACGTACGCTGTTCAGAAGATCTTTTACCTGAGGTGGCAGTGGCCCGAAACGATCTATCAGGTTCTTTTCGAACTCCAGAAGTTCCTCTTCGGTTTTTACGCTACTGAGTTGATTGTAAAGATTGAGACGTTCGGTAATATTGTTTACGTAATCATCCGGGAACAACAACTCGAAGTCGGTATCTATCTGGGTGTCTTTCAGATATTCTTTCTTCTCTTCATCCTGTTGATAGAGTTCCTTGAATTCGTTCTCTTTCAGTTCTTCTATGGCCTCCGTCAATATTTTCTGATAAGTGTCAAAACCAATTTCATTGATAAAACCGCTTTGTTCACCCCCGAGGAGGTCTCCAGCTCCGCGGATCTCCAGATCCTTCATGGCAATATTAAAACCACTACCCAGCTCGGTAAACTGTTCCAGGGCCTGGATACGTTTTCGCGCATCTTCGGTCATGGCCGAATAGGGCGGAGTGATAAAATAACAGAAGGCCTTCTTATTACTTCGACCCACGCGCCCCCTCATCTGATGAAGGTCTGAAAGGCCAAAATTATTGGCGTTATTGATAAAAATAGTATTGGCATTAGGAACATCCAGGCCGCTTTCGACAATAGTGGTCGATACCAGCACATCAAATTCCCCTCCCATAAAGGAAAGCATAAGCTTCTCCAGTTTCTTGCCTTCCATTTGCCCGTGACCGATCCCGATCTTGGCATCGGGAACCAGGCGCTGGATCATTCCGGCAACTTCCTTGATATTCTCTATCCTGTTATGGATAAAGAATACCTGTCCACCTCTTTGTATCTCATAAGAAACCGCATCTCTGATGGTTTCCTCATTAAATTGTATCACCTGGCTATCTATAGGGTACCTGTTTGGCGGAGGAGTGGTGATTACCGAGAGATCCCTGGCTGCCATAAGGCTGAATTGTAAAGTACGCGGAATAGGAGTGGCGGTGAGGGTCAGAACATTCACATTCTCCTTCAGGGTCTTTAATTTTTCTTTTACGGCTACTCCGAATTTCTGTTCTTCATCAACGATCAGAAGCCCCAGGTCTTTAAACTTTATGCTGGCATTGGTAAGCTGGTGCGTACCGATGACGATATCTACTTCTCCGCTGGCAAGTCCTTCGATAGTTAACCTTCGTTCTTTAGCCGTTCTGAAGCGATTAAGATATTCTACTTTTAAGGGGAAATTCTTAAGCCGCTCACTAAAGGTCTTGTAGTGCTGAAAAGCCAGGATGGTGGTAGGTACCAGGATGGCTACCTGTTTCCCGTTGTCAACAGCTTTAAATGCTGCGCGGATGGCCACTTCTGTCTTTCCGAAACCTACGTCCCCGCAAACCAGGCGGTCCATAGGACGTTCACTTTCCATATCGGCTTTTACATCGGCAGTCGATTTACTCTGATCGGGAGTGTCTTCATAAAGGAAAGAGGCTTCGAGTTCATGCTGCAAATAACTGTCCGGAGCATATTGAAAACCTTTTTTGGTTTTTCTTTTGGCGTAGAGTTCTATCAGGCTGAAGGCAATCTCTTTAACCCTCTTTTTGGTCTTTTGTTTAAGGGCTTTCCAGGCATTGCTTCCCAGTTTGTATATTTTGGGTGCCTTTCCGTCCTTACCGTTATATTTTGAGATCTTGTGGAGGGAATGTATGCTTACATAAAGAATATCGCGATCTCCGTACACCAGTTTAATGGCTTCCTGCATTTTTCCTTCGACTTCTATCTTTTGCAAGCCTCCGAATTTCCCGATCCCGTGATCTATATGGGTTACATAATCGCCTACACTCAGGTTGGTGAGTTCTTTTAGGGTAATGGCCTGCTTCTTGGCATAGCCGTTCTTTAAATGGAACTTGTGATAACGCTCAAATACCTGATGATCCGTATAACAGGCTATTTTCAGGTCAGGATCGACAAAGCCCTGAAACATTGGAAACACCAGGGTTTTATAATGAACTTCCTGTTCCATTTCCTCAAAAATATCATTGAACCGCTTTGCCTGCTGTTCACTGGCGCAACACAAATAATTGGTTATTCCTTCTGCATGGTTCTTGTTCAGATTTTCGATAAGAAGATCGAACTGCTTGTTAAATGAAGGCTGAGGTTTGGTAGCAAAGGAAAAAGTATCTGCGCTCTGGGCGAAAACGGGTTGAGCTCCCATTTCCATGACAGTAAGCTTCTCCAGTTGTTCTTTAATACCCGCCGAACTGCAAAAGAGTTCCTCGGGCGTACCGTGCTTTACATCTTTTGAAAGCTCTTTAAAAGCTTCTTCCGCTTTTCCGAACAGCAGATCTATCCTTCCGAAGAGGAATTCCGGATTTTTGGCGATCACCACCGTTTTTGAAGCGATATATTTCAGGAAACTCTCCCGTCTTTCCTCCAGGAATTTATTTTCCACATTCGGAATGATCGATATTTTTTTGATCTTATCCGTAGAAAGCTGCGTCTCCACATCAAAGGTCCTGATGCTGTCTACCTCGTCTCCGAAAAACTCTATCCTGTAGGGTTCGTCATTGGAAAAAGAAAATACATCCACAATACCTCCGCGTACCGAAAACTCCCCCGGTTCACTAACAAAATCCACTCTTTTGAATTTGTACTCAAAGAGCACTTCATTGACAAAATCGAGGGATAGAGTATCGTTAAGGGAAATTTTCAGGGTATTCTTTTCCAGTTCTCTCCGCGTTACCACTTTTTCGAAAAGAGCATCGGGATAACTGACGATAATGCCCGGTTTTTTTCTGGAGTTGATCCGGTTCAGGACTTCTGCCCTTAGTAATACATTGGCATTATCGGTCTCTTCTATCTGATACGGCCTTCTGTAACTTCCGGGATAGAACAAGACGTTCTTTTCTCCCACTAACTGTTCCAGGTCATTAAGATAATAAGCGGCTTCTTCCTTATCGTTCAGAATACAGAGAAAAGGGAGTTCTGCCTTCTTAAAGATCTCTGCAATAGTGAAGGAAAGTGAAGACCCGTGAAGGCCCTTTACATGAGTTTTACTTTGGGAACGGCAAATAGCTTCCCCTAGTTTTTGCATTTGCAAAGACTGTGCGAAAAGTTGCGAGATGACGGATGTACTCACTAGAAAAATTTTGGTGCAAAGGTAATCCCTTGCTTTTTATAAATCAATATAAATTAGCTTCCTAAGGTGTTTTTAAGAATACGTACCAGTTTGTTGAGATCTTCTGCGGTATTGTATAAATGCAAAGAGATCCTGATAGCATCTCCCCTGTAGGAAACAAAAATATTTTCTTCTTTAAATGCAGCTTTCAGCTTATTAATATCCAGTCCTTCCGGAGGGAATACCCCAAAAAGATGGTGCGCCCGACTATTGTCTTCTTCAATAAAACACCCGAGCTCCCTTAAGGCAGCAACAGCCTCTCCGGAAATGGAGCGACCGTATTCCTGAATGTTCTCAGGCTTCCACTCGATAAGTTGTTCGATAGCTTTTATAAGCATAGGAGTAAGCGCAAAATTACTGGATTCTCCCACCGAAAAACGCCCGGCTTTAGGCTGGTACTCATCATTGTAGTTGACCAGCCTGGAAAAATCCTCACTGTCTTTGCGGTTCATCCAGTTGTGCTCTATCGGATTTCCGTTGTGGAAATAAGATCCGTAATACGCCATCCCAAGAGAATATGGGCCCAGCAACCATTTGTAACCTCCGCAAACAAGAGCGTCCGGATCGATCTCCTTAATGGAGAACGGAAAGGCTCCTACACTTTGGGTCCCGTCTATGATAAGCAAGGCATCGAATTCCCTGCTTTTTTTCCGTATTGCTTTCAGGTCGAAGACAGTCCCGTCTGCCCAGTGCACCTGGGGGAGAGTAACTACCTTTGTTTTCGGCCCGATAGCTTCGAGCAGATAACGATTCCACAACCGGCCCCTGTCCTGAAAAGTTTCAGGCGGATTAACCGTTTTGATCGTTAGTTTCTTTTCTTCTGCAATATGCTGCCAGTTGTAAATATTACTGGGAAATTGTTCCTGTACCACCAGGATCTCATCACCTTCTTTAAAATCGATATTATTGGCTGCATTGGCTATACCATAGGAAACCGAAGGGATAATGGCAGTAAACTCGTGATCATCGGCATGTATCAGCTTTGCAAAGGCCTGCTTTAAGAGGGTACGCTCCTTAAAAAAATCGATATCGGTAATTTCAAAAGGAAGGCTCTTGCGTTTGAGACCCCTGATACCCGCTTCTTCTACTGTTTTTAAGGAAGGCGACATATAAGCGCCGTTCAGATAAGTAATATGATCGGGGATGCTGAAAAAATCTTTCTGATGATCCATTGCAAAAAATGAGTGTTATTGTGTGACGAAGTTAAGAAACAGGAATGAAAAGAGAGCGGAAAAAGAGCGAATGTAACATTTGGTAGTAAAAAAGAAATAAAATTGATTTTATAAGCTTGTGAGAATATTTATCTTTGCCCATCAAAATTTAATAGATGTCAATTTCAGATTTATATTCCAGTGGTTTTAGAGAAAAAAATCGCAGTCATTTTGCAGCGATTGTTCGTGTAGCTTTATCGGATAATATTATTACCGAAGAAGAAAAAGCTTTTTTAGACAGATTGGCTTCCAATCTTGATATTTCTGATGAGGAGTACAAGGATATTTTAAAAGATCCTTTAAAATACCCTATTAACCCTCCTACTTTTTACAACGCGAGATTGGAGCGTTTGTACGACCTGGCAAGAATGGTGTATGCAGATCATCATTTGGGTAAGCGCCAGCAGGCTTTGCTGGAAAGACTTGCAGTAGGTCTTGGCTTTACTCCCGGAAATGTGAAATATGTGGTAGCTAAAGCGTTGGAGCTGGTTCATAACGGTATCGACAGCAACGACTTTAAAGAAGAGATAAGATTTATGAACAGATAAAATAAGCCCTGACATCTATCGTCAGGGTTTTTTATTTTAATCTTTTGTAGATCGTATTGAGCAATGCCTTTTCATCGAAGGGCTTTAAAATAACATCATTCATTCCCGCCTTTTTATACGCTTTGATGTCTTCCGGGAAGGCATTGGCTGTAATTCCTATAATAGGTATTTTCCTCAGCTCCTTAAACGGTAATTCCCGTATCATTTTAGCGATCATATGCCCCTGGATATTGGGGAGATTGATATCCATTAAAATAATATCGAATTCATTTTCGACCACCTCTTCCAGTACTTTTTCACCATCATTTATTAGATCTATGTAAAAGTGATGTGTTTCTACCAGGGTCTTAAAGAGGATCATCTGGTTGTTCTCATCATCTTCTACCAGCAGTAACCTGAATTTTTTATCGCCGGGAATGATCGTAGGCCCTTTTTCGGTGATCTTTTTATTGGTTTTTAATGATTTTTCAAGCGATTTTATCGGGTACTTCAGGTTGATATCGAAATAGAAAGTGGTTCCCTTCTCTTTGTTGTTCTTTACTTTTATCTCACTTCCCATCAAAGTCAGCAAACCTTTTACGATGGTAAGCCCCAGGCCGGTTCCGGCAGCACTTCCTTTGGGGTTGAGCTGCGTAAAGCTTTCAAAGATGGTGTCCAGCTGATCTTCCGGGATCCCTATCCCGCTGTCGGAAACCTCAAAATGGATATTAGCTTTAAATGCCCTTTTCTGATTCAGCTTTACCTTAAAATGGATGCTTCCCTTTTGGGTGTATTTTATGGCATTTTCCAGGAGGTTGATCAATACCTGGTTGATCCTGAGCCTGTCGCCTTCTACAAATTCCGGAATATTTTCATCGAGTTCCAGTACAAAATCCAGGCCTTTATTGGCTGCTTTATGGCCATAGGTCAGACGAAGGACTTCCAGCAGATCGTAGAGGTTGAATAATTTTTTCTGAAGGTTCAGCTTGCCAGAAGCGATCCTGTTTATATTCAGGATATCTTCCAGCATGAGTTTTAGATTGGAGTTGGAATCCTGTATGAGCTTAATATACTGGATCTGTTCATTGGTAAGGCTGGTTTTGCCCAGAAGATTGGCAAAGGAAATAATATTGGTTAAGGGAGTGCGTAACTCATGAGAAAAATTCACGATAAAATTGTTCTTGAATTTCTCCCTTTCCTCCAGTTCAATATTCTTCAGGGTTACCAGTTCCGATTTAATGATAGACTCATTCCGTGCCTGTGCCAGGGTCTGATAGGACAGATAATGATCGGAGAGGTCGTGAATAACGATCACTAGCTGCTTTTGATCCTCGGAAAGGTGAATATCTATATCGCAGATAAGTTTCTTCTTCCCGAATTCCAGGTGCACACAGGTATATGTGAGGCCTGAAGAAGGATTCTCCAGGTAATCTATCAGGCACAGGAAAAACGGGTGCAGATCGAATACAGCTTCTCCCGGCGATACTTTGAAGAGCATTTGATCGCTTTCCAAAATACGCCCGCCCGGATCGGTCAGGATAAACTGAACTTTGCTGTTGAGATACTGTTTTTTATAATTTTCAAGCATATTAACTCAGGGCTTTGGCCAGGTCGGTAAAAAGCTCATTTACCTGGGCTCCCGTCTTGGCACTGGAAAGGTAATCATACTTTATTTTGTTCTCTTTCAGGAGTTTCTTTAATTCATTTAAATCGACCAAGTCGATTTTATTTCCGATGAGTTGAAGGGGAACACCGGGAAGTTTGGCCGAAAGTGCCTCAATATCACTGTTGATATTCTGAAAAGTAGTAGGCCGGGTCACATCAAATACATAGATCAGACCATGGGTCCCCAGTAAATATGATTGTCTTACTTTTTCTATATCGTCTGTTCCTTCCAGATCCCAGAGAATAAGGGTAACATTTTCGGATTCGGGAACCTCCACCTCCTTTTTCATAATATGCACCCCGATAGATACCTGGTAGTTTTCGGAAAAACTATTCTCTACAAACCTTCGGATAAGGGAAGTTTTGCCTACACCGAAGTGCCCCAGGATAACCACTTTTTTAGACAATGTCATTTTTAAAATAATAGGTTAATTCTTTTTCAATAGTTTCCGTATCGAAACTCTCTCTGGAAGGCAACGAAAGGAAATTATCAGAGAAGTTAAATATAGTGTCTTGAAGTTGATTTTTAAAATGTGTACTGTAATTTCCCGAGACTACTACCGCAATATAGTAGGAAACAAAACTCTGAATATGGATATTATACAGTTCGTATTCTATAAGTTCAAGATTCTGACCGCCCTGATTGAAAGCATCTTCCACAAAGTTTTTAATGGCGGTCAGCATCCCGGAGATCATATCCTTATCGATGGTTTCGGTGTTGGAATAACTTCCGAGAAGAATTCCGGAATCCTTTTCTATAAGCAAAACCTGTTCGATGCGGGCCGAAGATAATTCGCTAAGGATAAGCTCTTCTTCTTTTACCCCTCCGAACCAGGCTTTAAAACGTCTTTTCCAGCTTCTGGGAGAGAAACTGTTTTCCAGCTGTTTGTTGATGCGTTCGGTAAGGAGTTTTATTTCCTGGGCGATGTATTTTTTGATCATCTTACCCATAATAGGGTAGAGCGCCTCGACCACCTGATCTTTGGAATTCTTGATCTCTTTTTTCAGGGTTTTGGTGATGGTCGGTCCCAGGGTATCGGGGATGCTCTTGGTGTATTCTGACAGTCTTTCGTCAATAATGGGATCTACCTTTGTGGAGAGTTTCTCCCTTTGTTCGATGATCTCCTCCAATATCCTGATCTTCCTGCTGATAGACTCCGCATACTCACGGTCGTCTGTAAGCAGTATATCCTTTAGAATATTTAATTTATCATCTTCATTCATCCCCTGAAGTTTGGAAATGATTATTTATTTCGGATCTTCTCGCCGAGGTCTACCAAAAGTTTACCCAGGGTTTCCTTATCTACTTTTGCAGCGTCGAGGTTGTCGGCTTTTTCTTCAAGAGAGTTTTCCAGTTCGGTGATCCGGATATTGATGTCGGTACTGAGATTATCCAGTGTCTGATTTAAGTCGCTTTTCACTTCTTCCACCAGAGACTCCAACTCTTTCTTCTTCTTAAGGATATCGTTCTTGAGATTGTCGAATTCCGAATTATAGGCCTCAATATTTTCCCCAAAGATGAGGTTTTTGATGACCTCTATTTTAGAGGAGGCATCATTTTGAGGTGTATTATTGTCAGTTTTTGCTTCTTTTTTCATGAAAACAGCTCAATTCTAATATTTTGTGGATAAAAATACTAAAATTTCGGCGGTTTTCTACAGGGTTTTCTGCATAAACTCCTCGGCTTTCTCAACCATCAGGCGGCTTCCGCAGAAAAAAGGTACCCGTTGATGAAGCTCTGTAGGCTCAATATCCATGATCCTTCCGAAGCCGTCACTGGCCTTTCCGTTGGCCTGTTCTGCCAGGAATGCCATAGGGTTGCATTCGTAAAGAAGGCGCAGTTTCCCGTCGGAAGCCACACTACTCTTAGGATAGATATAAATACCGCCTTTTATCATATTCCTGTGAAAATCAGATACCAGAGAACCGATATATCTGGAAGTATAGGGCCTGTCTTGCTCTTCCATCTGACAGTACTTGATATAATCTTTCACCCCTTGCGGAAAGTGTATATAGTTCCCTTCGTTTATGGAATAGATCTTCCCTGTTTCGGGGAATTCCATATTGGGATGGGATAAATAGAAAGTCCCGATGGCAGGGTTGAGTGTAAAACCGTTAACGCCATGCCCGGTGGTATACACCAGCATGGTAGAAGTTCCGTAGATCACATAACCGGCTGCTACCTGATTTCTTCCGGGTTGAAGAAAATCCTGAAGCGTTACCGGGGTCCCTACCGGAGTTACCCTTCTGTAAATGGAAAAAATGGTCCCCACAGATACGTTTACATCAATGTTGGACGAACCGTCCAGCGGATCTATAAGTACCACATATTTATTCTGGTGATTTTCATCCTGGCTGTTAATGCTGATAAAATCGTCTTCTTCTTCCGAGGCAATTCCACAAACAATTTCTCTCTTCGTAAGGGTCTGAATGAACTTTTCATTAGCCATTACATCCAGCTTCTGCTGATCCTCTCCCTGAACATTAGTCTCTCCTGCTGCTCCGATGATATCTACGAGACCTGCCTTATTTACTTCATGATTTACTACCTTAGCAGCCAGCCTGATGGCGTTGATAAGTTTTGAGAGTTCACCTGAAGAATATTTGAATTCGGTCTGATTTTCTATGATAAATTCACCGAGCGTTTGGTTCTTTCTTGACATGCGACTTTTGTTGTGATTTTGCACACAAATATCGTCAAAAATGTGAAACTAAAACGATTTCGTTCAATTATTAATTTTTACATTTATAACTTTGTGTTTTATTTGAAACAAAATGGAATATACAATCAGAACAGCCCGGAAAGAAGATATGAGCCAGGTTCTGGAGCTGATCAGAGAACTGGCTTCGTTTGAAAAAGAAGATAATGCCGTAGAGGTAACAGTAGAAGATCTGCAAAAGGATGGCTTTGGAGATTCTCCTGCCTTTCACTGCTTTGTGGCCGAGGTAGGCACGGAGATAAAAGGGATGGCTCTGATATATCCTCGTTACTCTACCTGGAAGGGAAAGACCATCCATCTGGAAGATCTGATCGTAACCGAATCGATGAGAGGAACCGGCCTTGGAAGTGCCTTATTTGAAGAAGTTATCAAATACGGACATGAGCAGGGGGTAAAACGTATAGAATGGGCGGTCCTGGACTGGAACGAACCTGCTATCAAATTTTACGAAAAGAACGGGGCCAATGTATTGAGAGATTGGGATGTGGTACAGCTTACCGAAGAGGGGATAGCAAACTATATTTCCAAGCTCTGATCCTTAAAAAAAGAGAAGGATTATCATTTATTTATAAAGAAAGCGTTTAGTAAAGAAGAATTTAGGAACAATATAAAGTATTAAAATTGAGAATTTTTAAGTTTGGAGGAGCATCGGTCAAGGATGCGGAAGGTGTAAAAAATGTAGTAAAAGTACTCACGGCCGCAGGCTATGACAATACACTATTAGTGGTTTCTGCAATGGGAAAGTCTACCAATGCCCTGGAAACCATAGTGCGAAATTATTTTGACAATCAGAAGGAACTGCAAAGCAGCATACAGGAACTCAAGAAATTTCACAATACTATCCTTCTCGATCTTTTTGAGAATGAGAACCACCCTGTTTTCTGGAAGGTGGACGGACTGTTTGCAGAACTCACCTCCTTTCTGGGAAGGAACAAATCGCCTAATTACAATTTCGTTTACGATCAGGTAGTGAGTTTCGGAGAGCTGGTCTCCACCACCATTATCAGTCAGTACCTGCAGGATATCGGAATAAAGAATACCTGGGTTGACGTGCGAAACCTGATAAAGACCGATGCGAATTACAGGGATGGAAATGTAAACTGGGAAATGACCCAGCAGAACATTAACGAGTGTATCAATAAATCGCTTTTAAATATTACTCAAGGCTTTATTTCCAGTGACCCGAATAACTTTACCACAACTCTTGGGCGGGAAGGATCGGATTATACGGCAGCTATTTTTGCCTATTGCCTCAATGCCGAGAGTGTGACCATCTGGAAGGATGTGCCCGGTGTTCTAAACGCAGACCCCCGTTATTTTAGCGATACTCAATTATTGCATCAGATCTCCTATGCCGAAGCCATAGAGCTGGCATTTTACGGAGCTTCCGTAATTCACCCTAAAACTCTTCAGCCACTTCAGAGAAAAGAGATCCCTTTATTTGTTAAATCTTTTGCCAATCCCAAGGAAAATGGAACCAGTGTAAGCAAGGGGAAGAAACTGGAACCCCTGGTGCCCTGTTTTATCGTAAAGAAGAACCAGGTGCTGATCTCTCTTTCCTCTTTAGACTTTTCTTTTATTGTAGAAGACAATATCAGCGAGATCTTCAGGCTTCTGCATCAACACAGGATGAAGGTAGATGTTATCCAGAACTCCGCTATTAGTTTTTCGGTATGTGCCGATAACAAATTCAACAACCTGGATAAGCTTCTTTCGGTACTCAAAGCCAAGTTCAAGGTAGAGTATTATGAGGATGTGTCCTTATTTACGATCAGGCATGCTACCACCGATGCCATTCAGACCATAGAAGGAGATAAGGAAATTTTATTAAAACAATATTTACAGGATACCGTTCAATTGGTAGTTAAATAGGAAAAATAATTCTTTTTTGTACTATATTTACTTAAGTGAATACGAGTTGCTTTTTTGCCGTTGATTCAGGTAGAAAAACTGTATCGAATTTATGTACATTTGTATTTCTCCTAACAAACCAATGAATGGGACTAGTAACAGCGAAAGAAGTTGCCACAGCTATAAAAGTAGACAGGTACGGATTTTTAGGGACTTTTCTGGGTTGGATACTCATGAAAGTACTTAAGATATCGGCACTTAACAGAATTTACAACAGAAATAAACATCTAAGTAATACAGAATTCCTGAATGCAATTCTGGATGAATTCCAGATCAAATTTGAGATCCCCGAAGAAGACCTGAGACGTTTACCGAAAGACGGAGCATATATAACGATCTCCAATCACCCTTTGGGAGGGATAGACGGGATCCTGCTGCTTAAATTGCTGTTGGACAGGCGACCTGATTATAAGATCATTGCAAATTTCCTGCTTCACCGTATAGAACCCCTGGTTCCTTACATCATGCCGGTTAATCCTTTTGAGGATCACAAAGAGGCGAAAAACAGTATTTCCGGTTTTATGCAGTCTATCCGCCACCTTAGAGAGGGGCATCCGCTGGGTATTTTCCCTGCCGGGGAAGTGTCTACCTATAAAGACGGAAAACTTATTGTTGATAAGCCCTGGGAGGAAGCTGCCATGAAACTGGTCAAGAAGGCTGGGGTACCTGTGGTTCCGATTTATTTTCACGCCAAGAACAGCAGATTGTTCTACAGGCTGTCGAAAATGAGCGATACGCTGAGAACGGCCAAGCTACCTTCGGAATTGCTTACACAGAAAAACAGGATCATCAAGGTTAGGATCGGAAAGCCGATATCTGTAGCTTCTCAGAATGAATATGAAAGCCTGGACGAGTTTACCGAGTTCCTGAGGAAGAAAACCTATATGCTTTCCAATCCCTATGAAAAAGAAAGCATCCTTAAAAAGGTACCATCCACATTAAAGATCCCGAAATCACCTAAACAGATCATTACGCCTGTAAAGACGGAATTGATGGAATCGGAGATCAATATCCTGAGGGAAAAGGATTTTCGCTTGCTTCAAAGTAAGAATTACGAAGTATTCCTCGCTCCGGCAGACCATATAATCAATATTTTACAGGAGATAGGAAGACTCAGGGAGATTACCTTCAGGGAAGTAGGAGAGGGAACCAACCAGCCTATAGACCTCGACAAGTTTGATAATTATTATTACCATATGTTTTTATGGGATGATAATACCAAAAGAATAGCAGGAGCCTACAGAATGGGGCTGGGATCCAAGATATTTTCAGAATACGGGATAGACGGTTTTTATCTGCAGGACCTCTTTAGGTTTGAGCCCGAACTCTATCAGATGATGAGTAAATCCATAGAAATGGGAAGGGCCTTTATCGTTAAGGAGTATCAGCAAAAACCCATGCCATTGTTCTTACTGTGGAAAGGAATCGTTCACACCACCCTGAGATTCCCGGAACACAAATACCTGATCGGGGGCGTGAGTATCAGTAACCAGTTTTCTAATTTTTCGAAATCGCTGATGATCGAGTTTATGAAATCTAATTATTACGATCCGTACATAGCTCAGTACATCAAGCCCAAGAAGGAATTTAAAGTTAAACTGAACGATGCCGATAAGGATTTTATTTTTGATGAAACCGAAGCCGATCTGAATAAGTTCGACAAGCTTATTGATGAGGTAGAACCGGGTAACCTGCGATTACCGGTACTTATTAAAAAGTACATCAAACAAAACGCCAAAGTAATTGCTTTTAACGTAGACCCCCTGTTTAACAATGCGGTAGACGGATTAATGTATATCAGGATTGCCGATCTTCCCGAGAGTACCGTAAAACCGGTAATGGAGGAATTTCAGGCAGAGTTGGAACGAAAGTTTACTGAAAACAGTTAGAGATTTTTACTATATTGTTAAAAATTTCTATAATGAAAAGAATACTTTTAGTTTTTTTCCTGATAAGCTCCGTATCCTTTTCTCAACGACTTTCGGGTTATGTTTACGATAAAGCAAACAAAGAACCCCTTTTCGGAGTATCTGTTTATTTTGATGGCACGACCATAGGAACCATAACCGATGAAAATGGTTTTTTTAGCCTGAGCGGCAGGGAGGGAGAGACCTCCAAATCCAACTACAAACTGGTCATTAGTCATCTGGGCTATTTCGACAAACAGATAAAGAATGTGGAAACTTCCTCAAAACTGGAAATTTTCCTTAATCCTAAATCCATTTCTCTTAAAGGAGTAACCCTCAAGGCAGATCCTTTTTCCAGGGAGGAAAAACTAAAGATCTTCAAGGATTATTTTCTGGGAAAGACCGGATTGGCCAGGTATTGTAAAATTAAGAATGTAGAGGATGTCTATCTCTATTTTGATGTAGATGAGAACATACTGAAAGCAGATGCCGATGTGCCAATTTATATTACCAATGACTTCCTGGGATATGAGCTGAGGTATAATCTGCAGGACTTTTTTATACTCTTTAGCCGCAAAACCCTGGACCCGAAAGAGGTGGTCTATGCCTTTAGGTCGGGGACTACCTTTTTTGTAGATAAAAAAGGAAGGAACGATTACTTCGAGAAAAGACGAAGCAATATATACGACGGTTCCATAAAACATTTTATGATCGCTCTCTACTACAAAAGCTGGGAGCAACAAGGATATGTGCTTAGAGGCCGCAGCGGAAGAAAGATCAAAAACAACGTTGACTTTTACGTCTCAGGCGGGGTAAATGAGAAGCTGGTGAGCTTTGATAAATTCCTCACCGTACGTCATAACCGGCGTTCTTCCCTTTTGGAATTGAGAGATCCTTCATTCGTAGTAGACAGGAACGGAACTATCTCACCACCAATGGCAGTTATCTTTAAAGGTTATATGGGAGATCTTGGGCTGGCAGACGCTTTACCCGATGATTATTCTCCGACAATTAATATTGATATAGGCGCTAAAAGATAAAACCTACATTACCTTCTGGGCGTCACGGAAAAAATTATTTGAGATCTGATGGGTTTCGTACCATTTATCGATATTGATCGAATAGTAGATCTTTTTCCCTCTGGATTCTCCTCTGATCAGTCCGGCTCTTTTTAGCTCGTTCAGATGCTGAGAGATCGTGGCCTGAGCCAGCTCAATATCGGAAACAATATCGTTACAGATGCATTCGGGATGTTTACTTATATATTCCAAGATAGCAATACGGGCAGGATGTCCTAAGGCTTTGTATAGCCTGGCGATTCGGTTTTGGCGAAGGGAGTGTGCAAATAGTTTAGTTGTACCCATATTAAAAATATATTGCTGTTATAAAACTCTGAAACAAGGTCAGCTATCACTAGCCGACCTCTATGCTTTTTAAAATTTATGTTTAAAACCAGGGCTTTCTGCCTACCTGATAAGTATTGTAAAATTCCTCATCAGATTTAGTCAGGTAGATTATTCCTTCAATTACTGTAATTATCCAGGTAACTGTAGCAGCAAATCCACAAGTTATCGCACCTATAATAATGGTAACAACAAGCAGAATAATACCTTCCTTATTATACCCGAGAATGAACTTGTGAATACCAAATCCTCCGAGAAAGATAGCTAGGATACCTGCAAGTATCTTTTTGTTGTCCTGACCTGCAAAAGCTTCTTTAGCACTATCTGCAAATTCTTTAGCCGTTTCCTTGGCTCCTTCGGCAAATTCTTTTGCCTTATCTTCAAAGCTGTTGTTTTCTTCAGACATTGTTTTGGTTAGTTTAGTGTTAGGTTAAAAAACAGGATGTCTAAAATAGTAAATATTTTAATATCAGAGAAATGCTTTGTCTACAGGCTCCCAAAGTTCCAGTTTATTTCCCTCCGGATCGAGGATCCAGCCAAATTTTCCATACTCGTATTCTTCGATCTCTCCAACCACAGTTACTCCCTCTTCTTTAAGGACCTTTAAAAGCTCTACAAGGTTGTCCACCCGGAAGTTCATCATAAACTGCTTTTCACTGGGCTGGAAATAGGTCGTGTCTTCTGTAAACGGAGACCATTGGGTAGAACAATCGTTCCCGTCCTTGTCTTTCCACCAGAAGGTCCATCCGTAGGCATCGGTGGGAATACCCAGGCGTTCTTTATACCATTCTTTCAGATGATTGGGATCTTTGGATTTAAAGAAAAAACCGCCCAGACCTGTTACTCTTTTTTTCATAAACGTCGATTTAAATTATTCTTACTTGGTTAAAATACCTTCTTTTTTATAGGTCTCTATTCCCGTCTTTATCATTCGGGAGATGTCCTCTTTGAGCGTTTCGTCCATTTTTTTAATGTGGAAACAGCTTTTCCCTTTCAGGCATTTTCTCAGGCCTTCGGAAATATCTTCAAATGCCTGCGGATGTGTATAAATGGGGAAGAAATACAGCCTGATATCTTTGGGTTTGGGGACAATGCTTCCAAAGTAAAAGCCATCTACCTTTTGCCTTCCCTGCATGGTAGGAATGGTACCATGTGCTTCCATACTTCCCGGTTTATTACTCGAGATCTTTAAGGCCGGAGTATAGGCCTGAAATGATTCTTTCAGGAAGCTTTCTATCTTTTTGAGCTCATTGTCCATTGCTATTAGCTTTTGCGTTGTAATATCAATGCAGAGAGGAGAGAAACGATAATTCCGATCACAAAAACTATAAAAAACATAAACATACCCGTAAAGAAGGGATTGCTGTATGCTTCCATTTGTTGTGTGAGTTCTGCTTTTTTAATTTCAAATTCTTCCGGAGAAAGGGTAGTTTTCATGCCCTCCAGGGTATACTCCAAGTACTGACTGCCAAAATCGGGATTGATAAAACCTACATAAAGACCATCGATAATACCAAAACCCAGAGAGGCAAAAAGAGAAATAATAATTCCTATTATAAAAGCTTTTTTAAAGGAAACCAGGCCGTCGTTTTCCTTATCCCTGAAGTGTTTTATTCCGAAGAATACAAAAGTAAGGGATGCGAAGATCGTGAGGTAACCCAAAACTTCCTGGGTACTGAAGTCAAGACCCTGTCCAAAATAAAGTGCGGCCAGAAATAATACTGCTGAAGTAACGGCTGCGTAGATTCCGAATTTTTTAATAGTGGTTTGCATGATTATACGTTTTAATGTTCAGGTCAAAATTAGGCCGGCCGGCCTGAAAAGAACTCATACTAAAGTACCAAATACACTCCTACTTTAGTTGGAATGCCTTTAAAATGCTATGATTTGCAGTTCTTTGGCTTTCTGAACGGCCTGCGTCCTCCGTTTTACATCTAATTTCATAAGAATATTGGACACATGGGTTTTTACCGTGCTTTCGGAGACAAATAACTTTTCAGCTATCTCCTGATTAGAACGGCCCGTTGCAATCTGATTAAGCACCTCACATTCTCTTTTGCTCAATCCGAGTTCCTTTATTTTTTTATGATCGATACTTCCTTCGGGCAGTCGTTTCCGGTGAAGGGATCTTTTGTTCATATACACCCCGATCACAAAAAATACAATGGCAATGACCCCAATGATCATTTCAATTTTAGTATCGCCGGAAATAATAGTGTATTTACTTAACTGGAAAAGTGTAAGTATAGCTACAATAAGGATCGTAAAAATGAATATGGTTCTTTTCACGAATTAAATTTAAGAAAATCATTTATTAGTATTTAGTACTGAGTATAGAGTATTGAGATGTGAGATTTGGTAATTGGTTGTTCGTTGTTCGTTGATGGTTGTTCGATTTGTCACCTCGAGCATCTCGACTACGCTCGATACAGGCTCGTCGAGAGGTGAAGTTAGGTGCTTGGAATTTGGGATTTCGTTCTCCTCTGGAGGGAGAAAACAAGAGAGGTGTACGAACCACCCCTCCTTTTCCTTCGACTGCGCTCAGGATGACAGGAGGGGAATTTGTATATCACCTACGTTAAAGACGGAAGGGTTAAATCCGCAGGAAAAAGTATCGAGAACAATTACAAAGGATAAACACAAAATTCGATTCTCGATACAATCCTTTTGGGATCACTCGAATTGACAAATTTTGCTGTCATTGGCTACGCCGAATCTTCGATTTCCTGCGTAGGCAGGAATCTTTAATTCACCCAAAAGAATCCCGTACCTTATCTAAAATGGTTTGAGCGAGCTTCTCCTTACTTTCCACTGTCCAGCCCGCTACATGCGGAGAGAGAATTACATTTTCATTTTCTATCAGCTGGCGGAAATCTTCGGGAAGTTCATTTTTGGCAAACAGATTTTCAAAGGAAGATTTTTCATATTCAAGGACATCGAGGCCGGCACCTTTAATTTTCCCGGACCTGAGGGCCTGGTTAAGATCACGGGTAACCACACTTTTTCCTCTGGCGGTATTGATCAGCCAGAAATCCTTTTTAAAACCATTGATAAAGGTTTCGTTTACCATGTTTACGGTAAGCGGGGTTTGAGGAGTGTGTAAGCTCAGGATATCTGTTTTTTCCTGAAGCGTATCCAGGGAAACCTGAACTGCATTTTCATCACCTACACCCTCGAGAATATCATAACAGAGCACTTCTACTTCAAAACCGCGTAGCTTTCTGGCAAAGGCTTTTCCCATATTACCATAACCGATAATACCCACAGTCTTTCCGTCCAGTTCCAGTCCGCGATTCTCTTCTCGGAGCCAGATCCCCTGACGTACTTCCTTATCTGCTTTGTTAAGTTTGTTAAAGAGAGAGAGCAGCATTCCCAGGGCGTGCTCTCCCACTGCATTTCTATTGCCTTCGGGAGCAGCTATAAGCTTTATTCCCCTGCTTTCGGCATAATCACAATCGATGTTTTCCAGCCCGGCACCTACACGCCCTATAAATTTCAGTTTTTTGGCTTTATCCAGGAATTGACGATCGATCCGGAAACGACTGCGAATCACGATCCCGTCGTAATCATGGATTTTGGCTTCGATCACTTCCTTAGAGGAGCTGTAGTCTTCATCATTTTGAAAACCCAGGGCCTGAAGTCCGTTGATTAACAGAGGGTGGTTAGTATCCAGGTGAAGTACTTTCATCGATAGTGGAAAAAAATTAGATCTTAGGATATTCCGAAACTGTTATATCGCTCTCAACATCTCCGGTATGCGCTACCGATAGTTTTTCAAACAGAAGGATATGAACCTCTTCGCCTTCACGGGTAGCAGGACAATGTTCTACTCCCTTGGGAACTACGATCATTTCTCCTTCATTTACTTCAACGGTCTTATCCCTGAATTTCATGATCAGGGTTCCTTTCATTACCTGGAACAATTCGTCTTCATGGTCGTGTTTGTGCCATACGAACTCTCCCTGGATCTTGGCAATGATTACCTGCATATCATCTACAGTAGCTATCTGATGCGGATGCCATTGCTTGTCGAAGAGTGAATACTTTTCTTTAATGTTAATAGTTTTCATAGCGTTTTAATTTGATCTGATTTCCTCTTGCAAGTTAAGAATATTGCCTAAGCCCTTGAAATATAATCTTTGGGTTTTGGATACAGTTTGTTCTATTTGTAACAATAATTTATTTAATTTTTCACCATCCAGATTATTTGAAGAGATCACCGGAACTTTTTCGGGACTTAAAAACTCTTTCAACGATTTAACCTTATTCATATTAGACATAGGAGGCATAGTAAGATTAACATCTTCAATTAGAGAAGCAAATCGGTTTCTTAGAAGGTGGAAATCCAAGGCAAATCGATTCACGTCGTCCTCATATAAAGTTCCAGCCCCTTGCAATTCTATTACTTTTTCATGTAGTGTTGTTTGAATTTCTATTACAGATTTATGAAATTTTTGAAAAGATATCTGAAAGTTGTAACGCTCTTTCAATTCCTGTTTTTTAATAGGGTCAGCAAGCAAAACATGTGCAGTATACATTTTCTTGTCAAACCCATCGTACCACTGATCCTGATCTATTGCTTTTAGCAACTCCTCAAATAATTGCTGTGCATCTTTTTTATGATAACTTATCCCGTTGTAAATAAAGTTCTTGTTCTTATTTGTATTTGTAATGATATCATTTAAAAGAGTGAGATCTTCTGAGGTTTTTGTTTCATGAAGGGCCCTTTCTTTGAGCGTAACATCGAGCATTTCTGAAATAATTGCTGATGCGTTCTCCGGATTTATTTTATAAGCCTTAGCATATTTGTCGGTTTCATTAATGTCAAATTCAGACAGAAAACGACTATTATATGTGCCCAAATATGTTTCGCTAAATTGGGTTTCCGAAATTTCGGATTGAATAAATTCTTCAACTTTTTTTGCAGGAGTAAATTCGACCGCGTCGGGTAGCTCTAAGCTAATTTTTAAAAGATTTTGAGTGATTTTTTCACATATTTTTTCAGGCTCATTAAATAGGATCCAAGGAGATCTGTTATCCTCTATACCTTTTATATAGTCTTTTTTAGCATTATTTTCTCTTTTATACCCGGAGGGGTGTGAACTATACATAGCAGGAATACCAGCTAAATCATCCTTTACAAAAATGCGATCTGATTTTTGGTTTTCTAAAAGAGATTCTCTAAACTCTTTATTTGATTTTTTCAAATAGTTGTAGGCTTCAGTTTGATGATAAAATAGATTAGAGGTGTAAATTTTGTTATGTGTAGCAGAATTGACATGCTCCCAGGCAAAACTCATTGTTTGAGAATGAGTATTTAATTTATACAAACTGTTAACTATAGCATCACTTCCTGTAACACTGACGGCTACCAAATCGGCATGATATTCCATTTGACGGGATAATGAGGATTGTAAAATGTTAATTCCCTGATAGATTATTACCATTAACTGCCTTGTAATCCATATTATAGGAGCTAAGAGCCAGGCAAAAATAGCTAGTTGTATATTGGAGTGCTTCCAGGATTCGAATGTTTCATCCCATTTATCTGTATCATATACCATACTGTAAATAATATGGTTGGTCATATATACATAACTTCCCAATCGCATACTACTTTGTGAAAAATGACCAAATTCATGAGCCAATACTGCTTTAAATTCGGATAGATTTAAACTATTCACCAGACCTAAACCTATCAATAAATTCTTTTTGACAGGTAGAAAAAGACTTAGGATGGTACTGTTATAAAATACTGAAGCGTTAATCTCATGATTTAGGTAAACTTTTTTAGGAAATGGAGCATTAGTTTCCTGACTAAGTATTTTAATAAAATTAAAAAGTTTGGGGTGTTCATCTTTAGTTATTTCAATATTAAGTGGAGTATTAAAATTTTGCTTTTTGAACAAAAACTTTAGCATAAAAAGGGAAAACATTACACTCATTCCTATAGTTCCTATTTTTAGGAGAATGGTAAATTTGTTGATTGATGGACCCATATCGTAACTAATAGCCAGGTAAATTAGATAGAAGGAAGCCACCAGAGCAGAAAAGTATAAGAGGAAAAATAAAATGATACCTAGCAGAACTACCATTACATTGTTTTGGTAACTGGAGCTAATTCTGGTATAATTTTTTCTGTTGATCGAAGGGCTTTCAGGGTAGAAATTTTTATCAGTCATTGGTCAGTTAATTTTTACAAGACTAATATATTAAGTTTTGATTACTTTTAAAAATGTAATCTAAATATTACAAATGAAGCATCATTATATTAAACTCAAAATCTTCCTTTCCGATCGTAAAATGGTGTTTTCCCTTTTCTACAAATTTATGCTTATTATAAAAATGTATGGCCCTGTTATTGGTATGTAAAACCGAAAGCCATAAAATATCCGCCCCGGAATTTGCGGCTTCCCGAATGGCCTCCTGTTGCAATTTGCTTCCTATCTTAAGGGCAAGATAATCTTTGAGTACGTATATTTTCTGAAGCTGAGCGCTTTTAATATCGGCATCACCTTCCAGAGGGCTTATCTTTTTTAACTTGGCATAGCCTACCGGTAATTCATTGGCAAATGCTATCCAGAAAACATTATTGTCCTTTTGTAAAGAAGACCTGATCTTGGGAACAGAGAAGGTGCGATCCATATAATCCAGTACATCCTGCCGGTCTCTGAACAGATCTCCGAAGGTATCATCAAAAGTTACCTGCCCAAGGAGTGCAATAAGCGTAGCATCGTTCGGGTTGGCTTTTCTGATCTCAATATTCATCACTCTAAATTAAAAACCGAGGATTAATTTTGCGAGGTAGAAGAAAAGGAAAATCCCGAAAATATCGTTACTGGTGGTAATAAAGGGGCCGGTGGCAATGGCCGGGTCTATCCCTCTTTTATCCAGTATGATCGGTACAAAAGTCCCGATCAGGGCGGCAACAATGATCACAGACATCATAGAGACCGCTATGGTAAGGCTGAACCTCAGTCCTATATCATCTATAAAAAACCCGAAAATAATCACGAGAATGGCCAGAGCACTTCCGTTGATCAGGCTTAAACCCACTTCTTTGAGTAAACGGTTTAAAAGGCTTCCCTTTACAACATCATTAGCAAGACCCTGAACGATAATCGCACTCGACTGTACCCCTACGTTTCCGGCCATCGCCGCAATGAGTGGTGTAAAAAAGAAGAGTTCTTTGTATTCGTTAAGAGCTTCCTCAAAGCCTTCCATGATAAAAACACTTCCCAGTCCTCCGAGAAGTCCCAGTACCAGCCATGGCAGGCGTGCACGTGTGAGTTGCCAGATATTATCATCGGCTTCTACTTCCTGTGTAATACCCGCAGCAAGCTGATAATCTTTCTCTGCTTCTTCCTTAATAACATCTACAATATCATCGATGGTAATCCTTCCTACCAAACGCCCCATTTCATCTATTACGGGAATAGCTTCCAGGTCATATTTCGACATGACTTTGGCAACATCTTCAGCCTTGTCATGAACATTTACATAATCTACTTTTGGAATATATACCTCGCTTACCTGGGTTTTGGTTGAGGTGGTAAGCAGATCTTTAAGGGACAGGCGCCCTTTTAACTTATCGTCGTCGTCAACCACATAAATGGAATGCACACGGGTTACATTTTCGGCCTGAGCCCTCATTTCCTTGACACAGGTAAGCACGTTCCAGTTTTCATTCACCTTTACAAGCTCCTTTGCCATAAGTCCCCCTGCAGAATTCTCATCGTACCTCAGGAGTTCTACAATATCCTTGGCGTGCTCCTTATCCTCGATATTCGAGATAACTTCCTGTACCCTTTCTTCGGGGAGCTCTGCAATAATATCGGCAGCATCATCGGTATCCAGCTCCAGTAATTCGCCCGCTATCTCCTCATTGGAAAGGTTTTTAAGGATACGTTCCCTGACATCTTCGTCCAGTTCGGTAAGGACATCCGAGGTCTTATCACTATCGAGTAATTTGATGAGATAGGTGGCTTCCGGAAGATCGAGTTCGTCTACAATTTCAGCAATATCAGCATAGTGCACTTCTCCAAGTAAATCCAGGAGCGCAGTATTGCTTTTGTTTTCAATGAGCTGTTCTATATGCTCAATGAGTTCTTTGCTGAGTTTAAACGGTGTCATTTTCTATCTTCTGTGTTAGCTCTATAAAATCCTGAACATTCAACTGTTCCGGACGCTGCCCAAAGATAGTATCTTCTTTTAAATTATCGGAAAGATTAAAAGTTTTTAAACTGTTACGAAGTGTTTTCCGCCTTTGGTTAAAAGCAGATTTTACAACCCTGAAGAACAAGGATTCATCGCAATTCAGATGATAGTCTTCTTTTCTTTTTAGACGAAGTACTCCCGATTTTACTTTAGGGGGAGGGGAAAAAACATGCTCCGATACTGTAAACAAATACTCTGCATCGTAAAAAGCCTGCACAAGCACGGAAAGGATCCCGTAAGTTTTACTTCCTTTCTGCTCGCAGATCCTTTCGGCAACTTCTTTCTGGAACATCCCGGAAAATTCCGGAACCTGCTCTCTCATCTCGAGCATTTTAAAAACTATCTGAGAGGAAATATTGTATGGGAAGTTCCCGATAATTGCAAAAGGTTCGTCTTTAAATACTTTTTTCAGGTCGTATTTCAGGAAATCTTCGGAAATGATCCGATCGGACAATTGAAGATAATTAGCCCTTAAATAATCTACAGATTCGGTATCGATCTCAACCACATAGGTGGTAAACGGTTTTTTAAGAAGGTATTTGGTAAGTACTCCCATTCCCGGGCCGATTTCCAGCACCGTTTTATAACCTTCCAGGCTCAGCGAGTCCGCTATTTTTTCGGCGATATTCTCGTCGTTGAGAAAATGCTGTCCCAGGTGTTTTTTGGCACGTACTTTACTCATTCTTTAAAATCGATTGAAGGGTTGCCTCGATCTCATCCCTGTCTTTCTTGGTAAGCCAGGACAGTTCGAGATCCACTCTTTTTTGACCTTTGGTAATTATATAGGGTTCACTTCCGCCTCTAGCAGGGTGAAAAGAAGCGATATCTGAAAAGAAGATCTTCTTATAACGATATATTATTGCTTCGTCTTCGAAGATAATAACGGGTTTGTTGGACAGGATCACTATAAAAATGGCAAATAAGCCTACAATCCCGAAAACAGAAGCGATAATGATATTTGAGATCCTTCCGAAATTCAATAAAGCTGCAAAAACAGCTGTATACAGGAAGTATACCAGGGCGATGAGCAAAATGATCAACACCATTTTAAAATAATAGAAATTGGTTGCCTTGTATTGCTTTGCCATTTTAGTGTTCACTTATTATTTCCAGTTCTGTCCTGAATGCCACAAACTTATCACGAAAACGGTTTACCCCATCCTGACGCATCCTGGGCGCATCTTCTGCATAATATCTTTCGAGGGTCTTTTTACTGTCGGTTATGTACTGAACAGAATAGGTAATGCCTCCCATTTCTTCTTCCACAAGAACTTTAAGGATCCTTGCATTGGAAAACTTACCCGTTGCCAGCATATCCGGAATATGAATATCCTTCATCCAGCTGAACCATTCGTCGTGTACCGATTCATCTATATTAATGGTAACATTGTAAATGTACATGAAGATCGTTTTGGATTTATAAGGCTACAAAGGTACACCTTAATAAATGAAAAAAAGAATTGATGTTTTAGCTTTTGGTTGTTAGGATTTAGTTGTTGGTTGTTAGAGTTTAGTTGTTTGTTGTTGGGATCTAGTTGTTGGCTTTCGGTTAAGATTAAATGCGGAATGTTTCGGAAAATTAACCACCAACGATCAACAAACAACCATCAACCATCAACGAACAACCATCAACGATCAACCACCAACTATCAATTTATAGCGTCTCCCCGCAGTTTCCTGTATTTTTTCCTGGCTTCAACCGCAAAAATGCTATCGCCGTGATTCAGGATAATACGTTCGTAAAATTCTTTGGCCTTTTCGGGATCATCCAGGTAGTTGCTATAGAGCTCACCCAAAGCGTAGAGAGCATCGTCTGCAAGGATATCGGTACCGAAGAATTCGAGGATCTTTATATAGTTGAGTCTTGCCTTGTCGTATTGTTTTTCGGCTTCCAGTAATTTTCCCTGCCTTAGAAGGGCTTCGTCTTCAATACTTTCTCCTTTATGGTCGACCAGTATTTTTTCCAGCAGATCTATAGCTTTCCTGTTCTTGTTCTGATAGGCAAGCAGATCGGCTTTTGCAAATATCTTTAAAGCTGTCTGGGTAGAATCTTCCAGAGAATTATCGGAGATCAGTAAACTCAGCTGCATGGCGTCGTTGGCAATAAGCTGGGTAGTGGAGGAACGCAACACTTTTAATTGCGTAAGCGACCAGTCAAAATCGCCTTTATAAAAACTGGTTTTTGCCACTTTAAAACGGGCGGTCTGCGCGATAACATGATTCTTAAGTGATTTCTGGACCTGGGAATAGTAGATCAAAGCCTGATTGAACTTTTCATCGTAAACCAGGATATCTGCCAGGGTTGTTTTGACGCTTGCCTGCTGAAAACGATTTAAAGGAAGCTCAAGACTTTCTTTGAGAAGGCGCTGCGCCGTATCGGTTTCGTCTTTATAGAATGCCAGGAATTTGGCATAGGCAGTTTGCAGTCCGAGGGTTTCGGGATAGACCCCGAACTCCTGAATAAGCACTTTATATTGCTCTTCAATCTTTGCATAATCCTTCGGAGGCGCTTGTTTCAGTTCGAATTCCAGAATATACAGATGTGCCCTTAACTGAATGGACCTGTCATTGCTGTTTTCAATAACGTATTCAAAGATCTCTTTTGCTGTTTTAAGATCGTCATTGTCCAGGCAGGTCAGCCCGAGGTTAATGATCCTTTGTATGTCGTAGATCTCTGCACGTCTTAAAATAGCTCTCTCCTGTACAAAGGCACTTTTATATTGTTTTTGCTGGATAAAAAGCCAACTCAATAGTTCATTCCACAGAACATCGGGATCTGTCTGTAATTTTTTAAGTAAGACCCTTTTAAACAGGATATTGTTTTCTTCCCGCGGATCTTCCCCGATAAACTGACTTATATTTCTGAGGATATTAGGTTGATAAACTTTATTCTTACTGATCAGTTCGAGGTAGCTGCCAAACATCTTTTCGATCTCTCCTTTTTCTCCGTATATCCTGGCAATTTCCAGATTGAGATTGTTGTTTGGTTTTAGCTCCATCGATCTCTGATACGTTTTCAAGGCATAATCCAATAGAGATTTCCTCTTAAAACTGTTACCTACCACAAAGGCATAACCGGGATTAAGATCTATCCTTGCTATTGCCATTTCGTAATACTTATGAGCTTCTTCCTCTTTTCGTTGCAAAGTGTAATTATAACCCAGTTCTACCAGGAAGCTGGGAGAGAAGTTAGGTAATTTTACTTTTGGGAGAAGCAGGGCTTCAACCTGGTCGTATTTTTCAAGTTGCTGGTAACATTCAACCAGGTATTGAAGGTAGTCTATTCGCTGAGGTTTCTTATCGTAGAGCTTCTTGTAGTACAGAGCGGCTTTTTCAAAAGCCCCGTCCTCAAAATATTGCCTGGCCAGAGCATCACTCTGAGCAGATAGCTGGAAGCCTAGAAATAAGAATGTTAGTATTATGAATTTTTTCAATTGCATCGCCATTTATTCAAAGATAACATAACCGTTCTGAAAAAAAAGTTAAGAATATTAAAAAAACAAAAGCCCAAACATGGAGATGTCTGGGCGTAACCAATCAAAATAATAGTGCTATTAATCGATGTACTTAACGTATGATTATATTATTTACATTGGCAAATATTTATATATCTTTTTCACTTACTAAGTCAAAAAATACCTAAATCTTACTACAATCTGAAAAAATGGAAAAAGTGGGATTTTACCATAGCCCAGCTTTCATAAAAAAGGCATTTTGTAAGATTTGGCTACCCAAAGCTATATAAAAAAGTTCTAAAAACCAAATTTTCAGGAAATTGTATCGAAACCGGCATAGGGGATAAGTACTTCCGGAACCTTTATTCCTTCGTCTGTCTGATAGTTTTCAAGTATCCCTGCAAGTACTCTTGGCAATGCCAGTGAACTTCCGTTCAGTGTGTGTGCCAGTTTACTTTTTCCGTTCTTGTCTTTGTAGCGCAATTTCAGCCTGTTAGCCTGATAAGCTTCGAAGTTGGAAACAGAACTTATCTCCAGCCATCTGTCCTGAGCCGTAGAAAAAACTTCAAAATCAAAAGTAAGTGCCGATGTAAATCCGAGATCTCCTCCGCATAACCTAAGGATCCTGTACGGAAGCTTAAGTTCTCTGAGGATGTTCTTTACGTGATCTACCATGGCATCCAAAGCTTTATAAGATTCATCGGGATGCTCCACACGCACAATCTCCACTTTGTCAAATTGATGCAAACGGTTCAATCCTCTTACATGAGCCCCGTAACTTCCGGCCTCGCGTCTGAAGCAGGGAGTATAAGCTGTACAGCAGATCGGGAAGCGATCTTCCGAAAGGATCTCGTTTCTGAAAAGATTGGTGATCGGAACTTCAGAAGTAGGGATCAGATACAGATCGTCTGCTCCCACATAATACATTTGCCCTTCTTTATCGGGTAATTGTCCTGTTCCGTAACCTGAGGCTTCGTTGATCATAAGCGGAGGCTGATATTCGGTGTACCCGGCCTCGGTATTTTTATCGAGGAAATAAGAAATAAGAGCACGTTGTAACCTGGCGCCTTTCCCTTTATAAACAGGAAATCCCGCTCCGGTAACCTTGGTTCCCAGTTCAAAATCTATGATGTCGTATTTTTTAGCCAGCTCCCAGTGCGGTAGTGCCTTATCTCCCAATTGAGGAACATCGCCCTCCCTGAAAACCTCTTCATTGTCTTCGTCGGTATTTCCCTGAGGCACGGATTCATGAGGGACATTCGGGATCTGATACAATAGTTGTGTCAACCCTTCTGCCTTTTCATTCAATTGTTCGGTAAGTTGTTTTGAACGTTCTTTTAACTGGCCCGTCTCTTCTTTCAGTTGATTGGCCTTTTCACGCTCTCCGCTTTTAAAAAGCTGACCGATCTCTTTGGATAGTTTATTGGATTGCGACAGGGTACTATCCAGTTCGGCCTGGATACTTCTTCGCGATTCATCGAATGCCAATACATCTTCAATAACCTGAGTGGCATCAAAATTTCTCTTTGCCAGTGCTGCGATTACAGCATCTTTGTTTTCTCTGATAAATGCTACCTGTAACATAAACTATATCGGTTTAATTTAAAAAGGAGGACAAATTTAGTGTAAATAAGAAAAAAACAGCTCTTAAATCTATTCTTTTTCCGAAGGTAATATCCAGGAGTGATGCCTGAAATGCGACCACTTTTCCGCAGCTAGGTCCACTTCAGGATCGATAAGGGTTTTATAAGGGCTTCGGTTAACGCTTATTTTACCCATGGCATAGATGGAAACATCCTTTCCTTTCTCGGCAAAATCCTTTTTGAGATATTGGACAAATTGCCAGATTACATCCGGTTTTGTACCGATCATCCTGTATTGTTTCCTGCTGAGATGATTCTTTGGACTTATAATAACGGTTTCTCCTGTATTCTTATCAACTACCTTAAAATTCACATAACCGCTCTTACTCCTCAGCATCATACGCCAGCTCATTCTGTGACCTTCTTCTGTCCAGAGAACATCATCCTTAATTACCCAGTGGCGTAACGGAAGACCGATCTGGATCACAAAGTAAATTGCCCCCAAAGCGATAAAAAGATTCCTTTTAAGAGGAAGCTGAACTGCAGAAAGTTCTGCTACGGGTTTTTTCTTAAGAAAGATACTCCTGATCTTTTCGGGCTCAAAAAAGAAGAGCGTAAAGGCCAGTGAGAGATACGGAAAGATCCCGATCTGAAGTACGATAGAATTAAATATGTGAAAAACGATCGATGCTGCAAATGCGAGCTTTCGGGTAGGTTTCCACAGAAGCGTCGGAATAATGAGCAGATCGAAAATAATGCCGGTATAAGTTATGACATAATGTACCGTTTTAAGCTGAAGAAAATCGCCTATGATCGGATAGTCTTTTCTTCCGAGCATCAGATTCTCAACTACCGTGGTGTCCAGCCAGTCGGGATATAGTTTAGCCACCGAAGCATAGGTGTAAACTATCCATAACTGAATGATAATTATCCAGGAACACCAGTTAGGCATGCTCAGTGCTTTTATCTGCGGTTTCCTTCTGACATCTGCGGAAGCATAGCGTTCGGCAGGTAACAATATCATAATTAAACAGATTATGATGAGCAGGTAGTAGTGATTGTTATAGGATGCCTTCTGCATAAGATAAGTGGCTGTCCACATAATGGTAAAAAAGCCAAGGCTTAAGCGGTATCTGTAACCGATCATGACCAGAAGCCCGAAGACGCCCATAACGGCATAGTATACATACATCCAGTGGCCGGGGAGGGGCTGCAACCAGTCTAATCCGATAAAATTAAAGGTGAAATCAGGTTCAATAAGTGTGCGACGGATCCACCCTGTAAAAATAGCACCTACAGATTCCAGAAAAATAAGTAAACCGAAAATGATCCTGAAGACAATTAAAGGAGCATTGTCAATAGGCCTGAAAAGGAATTGATCAAATTTCTCTTTTTTCGATATGAGCCAGTGCATTTTTCTTGTCCTTTTTTAATTGTTCCCTGAGAGCATCCAAAGAATCAAAACGGGTCTCATCTCTCAATCTCGTTAAAAGATCTATCTGAAATTGTTGTCCGTACAGATCTTTTTCCAGGTTAAAAAAGTGAACCTCTATGGTTCTTTGAGTCCCATTAACCGTAGGGTTGACCCCAATGTTCATCATCCCATAAATTGTTCGGTTTTCTATGGAACTCCTTACTACATATACCCCATTTTTCGGAATGAGCTTGTAGTTTTCTTCAATTTGGAGATTGGCAGTGGGAAATTCTATTTGCCTGCCCAGGCCTTTTCCTTTTACGATAGTTCCGTTAAGCATGAACTCATAACCGAGATAGGTATTTGCCGTGTGGATATCTCCTTCATTAAGAGCATTGCGGATCTTGGTTGAACTGATGGAAACTTCGTCTATTTCTTCTGCTGAGATCTGCTCCACTTCAAAATTAAAAAGGGAACCGAATTCTATAAGATCTTTTATGGTAGCGGTCCTGTTCCGTCCGAAACGGTGATCATAACCGATGATGACTTTTTTGGCGTTGAGTTTTTCTACAAGAATATCCCTGACGAATTCCAAAGCAGACAGCCTGGAGAATTCCCGGGTAAAGGGATGTACAAACAATTGATCAAGGCCTGTTTTTTCGAGAATACTTTTCTTCTCGCTAAGAGTGGTTATAAGTTTAAGGTCTGTATTTTGCTGAAGTACCATCCGCGGATGCGGAAAAAAAGTAAGGATCGTAGATTTCAGATTGTTGGCTTTGGCACTGGCAGTGAGCCTGTTGATAATCTTTCTGTGACCTACGTGAACCCCGTCAAAAGTGCCTATGGTAACAACCGTAGGTTCCTGACTATTAAACTGTTCTATGTTTTCGAAGGTGATCACTTAAACAAGATGATAAAAATAAAAAACTTATGTTTGTTATCTCAATGCAATAAAACCAGATTTTAACCTTTTTCTTTATATGATCGCAAACTTACGTTATGTTTTTTCAATTACAATGATTTTTCTCTCCTTTTCGGTTGCAGGACAATCAAATTATTGGAATAGGATAAGCAGTGCGGATAAACCCCAAAACATTTCACTTCAAAACCTGGAACAGGATGGTTATACTATTGTTTCCCTGAATGAGCAACAGTTTAGAAATGCCCTGAACGGTGCACCTTTAAGAACAGGGATCTCCGGAACTTCAGCAATACAGGTTTCCCTGCCTGATGAAAAAGGGAGGTTGATGAATTTCAGGGTTTTTGAAGCGCCGGTTTTATCGGATGCCCTTTCAAGAAAATACCCGGGCATTAAATCCTATATAGGTTACAGTGTTGAAAACCCTGCTGTGAGAGCTCGTTTTAGTGTGTCTCCTCAGGAAGTGCAGAGTATGATTAAGTTTGATGACGGCCGTACCGTTTTTATGGAAAAGAATACCAAAAACAGTACCGACTATATAGTTTATGACAGAGCATCCCGTACCGATGTTAAGGGAACCATCTGTTCTACCCAGGAAGCCAAAGAGGAAAAAACAGGAATAGCCGGAAGGAATAGTGACGACCAGACCCTGAGGAGATATCGGCTGGCGGTCTCTACCACGGGTGAATATACCAGTTTTCATGGAGGAACCGTAGCCGGAGCCCTGGCAGCTATAAATGCAACCGTGACCCGGGTAAATGAAGTTTTTGAAACCGATCTTGGGATCAGCTTTGAAGTTATTGCCAATACAGATACAGTCATTTATACCGATGCGGCAACAGATCCTTACGGAACATCACTTACCACAGAACTTCAGGCTACCCTCAACAGTGAGATCGGGGCGGCAAATTACGATATAGGTCACCTTTTTCACCAGGCCTCCGATAACGGGAACGCCGGTTGTATAGGATGTGTTTGTGTTGATAACCGAAAAGGAAGCGGATTTTCGGCGACTACCATGCCTACTGGCGATTTTTTTGATATTGATTATGTAGCTCACGAAATAGGGCATCAATTCGGTGCCAATCATACCTGGTCCTTCGAATCGGAAGGAACGGGAGTAAATGTGGAGCCGGCAAGCGGAACCACTATCATGGCTTATGCCGGGATTACCGGGCAGAACAATGTACAGCTTCACAGTGATCCGTATTTTCATTACCTGAGTATTTTTCAGATATCCAATTTTGTGGCAGGAACCAATTGCGATGTGGAGATCCCTTTAAGCAATAACCCTCCTAATGCAAATGCGGGGAACGATTATATTATTCCAAGATCTACCGCTTTTGTGTTAACAGGAACAGGGACCGATCCCGATGCGGGGGATGTCCTCTCATATACCTGGGAACAGGTAGATGACGGAGTGATTACCAATACCACTTTCGGACCCACCAATACCCTGGGTGCTAATTTCAGGTCATTGCCTCCAACAGCATCTCCGGTGCGATACATGCCGGCTTTAAGCAGGGTACTTTCGGGAGATCTTACACAAACAAATCCAACCCTTAATGATGCCTGGGAAACAGTTTCTGATGTAGGCCGGGGAATGAATTTTGCCTTTACGGTAAGGGATAATGTCGTTGGTGGGGGACAAACACGTACCGACCAGATGAGAGTAACAGTCGATGATAATTCCGGTCCGTTCTTAGTGAGCTCGCATAGCAGTGCTCTTACTCTTACTGCCGGAGAGGTGGAAACTATTTTATGGGATGTGGCCAATACGAGTAGCCCTCCTGTAAATACTACCGAGGTAGATATTCTTCTCTCTACAGACGGAGGTCTTACATATCCTGTGACCCTTGCACAAAATGTGACAAATGACGGCCAACACAATATCATTGTTCCCGGGGGGATAAGTACTTCCAGTGCCCGTATTATGGTAAGGGCCAGCAACAATATTTTCTTTGCGGTAAACAGCAGCGATCTGTCTATTCAGGAATCGGAATTTGTTCTCAATTTTCCAAGTCTGGAAATGACCGTATGCCAGCCGGATGACCTGGTAGTTAATTTTACTTATAACACTTTCCTGGGTTTTAATGAAGAAACGACATTCAGTGCGAGCGATTTGCCGGCAGGACTGGGGGTGAATTTTGTTCCCACTTCGGCTACGGCGGATGGGACCAATGTTCAAATGACCTTTACAAATACAGCCGGAGTAACTCCCGGAGTTTATACGATCCCTGTTAATGCTACTTCGGCAAGCGTGTCCAAAAGTGTGGATTTTACCCTGGAAATTTTCAGTAGCTCCCTGGCCGATGTAACACTGACAAGCCCTGCAAACGGAACAACCGACGCTTTTCTGAACCAGACTTTACAATGGCAGGCCGATCCTTTTGCGGATGAATATGATGTGCAGGTAGCTACGGATGCAGGTTTTTCCAATATTGTAGCTTCGGAAACACTGATAACCAACTCTTATGTATTATCCGATCTGAACGGAAATACCACTTATTACTGGAGGGTCAGATCCAGAAATTCCTGCGGAACCGGTAATTATAGCGCCGCTTTTAACTTTAGTACGGCGGTGGTTAACTGTAAAGTATTTACGGCATCGGACGTGCCGGTAACCATTCCTGCAAACCAGCCTTCAACGGTAAATTCCTTTATTACCGTTCCGGATGACCTTCCGATTACCGATATAAAGGTAACGGTAGATATTACCCACACTTTTGTATCGGACCTTACTTTAAGGCTGATCTCACCTCAGGGCACCACCATAGTTTTGCTGGCTCAGGCATGCGATAATAATCAGGATATTCAGGCTACCTTCGATGACGGAGGAAGCGCTGTTAGCTGCTCACCTATGCCTGCAGTCTCGGGAATAGTAATGCCTTTACAACCCCTGTCTCAGCTTTTTGGCGAATCGGCAGCCGGTAACTGGAGGTTGGAAGTGGAAGATGCGTTTAACCTGGATGGAGGAGCGATAAATACCTTTAGCCTGGAAGTTTGTGTGGCGGGTGAATTTACTCCCGATATAGATGCAGATGGAGTTCTGGATAATGTAGATAACTGTGTGAATACACCTAATCCAGATCAGGCGGATAACGACAATGACGGGATGGGAGATGTTTGTGATCCGGACGATGATAATGATGGGATATTGGATATAGATGATAATTGCCCTTTTGCTGCAAATGCAGATCAGGCAGATAACGACAATGACGGAATTGGAGATGTTTGCGACACGGATGATGACAACGACGGGATACTTGATGTGGTTGATAACTGTCCGCTTACGGCAAATGCAGATCAGGCCGACAATGATAACGATGGAATAGGGGATGTTTGTGATCCGGATGATGATAATGACGGGATTGCAGATGAGAACGACAATTGTGCTTTAAATTTTAATCCGGACCAGCTTGATATAGATAATGACGGGGAGGGTGATGTTTGTGATGAAGATGTATTGGTATCGGAAGCATTTACTCCTAACGGAGATTCTATAAACGACACCTGGCAAATCGTTAATATACATTTGTACCCCAATGCGGTAATCTCTGTGTTTAACAGACAGGGAACCCGGGTTTACAGAACGGTAGGTTATAACAATGACTGGAATGGAGTGTATAAAAGCAGAAGTGAAAAGCTGCCTGCCGGATCCTATTATTATCAGATCGATCTTACGGGTGATGGAAATGTCGATCTAAAGGGATGGGTGTATATAACATATTAATAAAAACAAGCATACTTAACATAATAGAATGAACTGCAGTTTAACAAGGAGTTTTTTAGTTCTTTTTCTTTTAATTACGGGCTATCTGCATGCACAACAAGATCCGAACTACGTATTCTACAGATATAATATGAATGTGATTAACCCTGCTTATGCCGGGTCGGATGGTATTGCCGATATTACTTCCAATCTCAGGAGTCAGTGGCAGGGAATAGAAGGAGCCCCGAGAACACAGACACTTTCTGCAGCTACACCTTTTAGTGATAGAGTAGGTCTGGGCCTTTCCTTAGTTAATGATAAAACCTTTATCGAGAGGCAAACAGCGGTTTTTATCGACTTCTCCTATAAACTTCAACTCGACAGGGAAACTTCTTTATTTATGGGATTGAAGGCCGGAGGGAACTTTTTTGATGTCAATGCTGCCGGATTACAAACCTTTAACCGGGTAGTCGATCCTCTTTTGAGGGATGAAAGTCGGTTTAACCCTAATCTTGGGCTAGGATTCTATCTAAAGAATGAAAAATATTTTGTCTCGCTTTCCTCTCCGAGGATATTAAACACCAGACGTTTTGACGAGAGGAACGGAGTGGTGGTAGAAGCAACCGACGAGCTGCATCTCTTTCTTTCGGGAGGATATGATTTCAGGCTTACCGACGACTGGATCTTTAAACCGTCTGTCCTGATGCGATATGTAAACGGAGCTCCGCTATCTGCCGATATTACCGCGGCAATGGGATACAGGGAATTACTTGAGTTTGGCCTGGCATACAGGACCGATAGTGCCATTGGCGGCCTTGCATTATTTAACCTGACCGATTGGCTGGGAGTAGGTTATGCCTACGACAGTTCTCTTCGAAGCGAGCTTAACGAAGCGGGGACAGGTACTCATGAGGTTTTACTGAAGTTCAGGATCAGATCCCTGACCAAATAAAAAAGAGAAGCTTTTTCAGGTATTATTAAAGGTATTCATCGTACGTTCTATACCTGCCAGCACAAAGGACTTGATAAGTTCGCAGGAACGTTCCAGTCTTTCCGGGAGTTTGGTGTTTTCTTCCTCGTTCCACTCACCTAAAACATAATCAACCTGTCTGCCCTTACCAAAATCAGCACCTACACCAAATCTGAACCGGTTGTATTTGGTAGTTCCCAATTTGGCCTGAAGATCTTTTAAGCCGTTATGACCTCCGTCGCTTCCTTTTGTTTTTAAGCGGATACTTCCGTAAGGGAGATTAATATCATCAGTAATGATCAGAAGGTTTTCGATGGAGATCTTCTCCTTTTCCATCCAGTATTTTACCGCTTTCCCGCTCAGATTCATATAAGTGCTGGGTTTAAGGAAAATAAGAGTGCGTCCTTTGATCTTATGAGTGCAGAGGTCGCCCAGTTTCTGAGTTTCAAAACTGAGGGATTCCTGTTTGGCAAAGAAATCGACTACTTTAAAACCTATATTGTGGCGGGTATTTACATAGTCGGCACCTATATTTCCGAGCCCTACGATTAAAAATTTCTTCATCTGATCTGTTTCTTCGGTAAGCGATGTATTTCTCTGAAAAATCTTTTTAATGAATCCGAACATTTCTATCCGCTTTTCAGTAAAAATAAAAAAAGCATCCTACTAAGGATGCTTTTTGATAAAGATATTCTTTTGTTATTCTGTAGCAGCAGCTTCTTTTGCAGCAGCTTTTTCTTCTTTTGCAGCATCTTGCGCAGCTTTCATCGCAGCACGTGAAATTCTTACCTGGCAAACAACAGTGTTGTCCGGGTGTAAAAATTTGTACTCATCTTTTGCAAGGGTCGGAACATAAAGTTTGTTTCCGATCTCAAGCTCAGAAATATCTGCAAGGATAAAATCCGGTAAATTCTTAGGAAGCGCTTTTACTTTTAGTTTACGTTTGTTAAGACGTAAAACACCACCCGCTAGAATTCCAGGAGCATTACCAGTGATTTTTACAGGAATATCCAAAGCAATTTCTTTGTCTTCGTGTAACTGGAAAAAGTCTATGTGTAGAATTTTATCCGTTACAGGGTGAAATTGAATGTCCTGTAAGATAGCATCGAATTTCTTGTCTCCAAGGTCAATCACTACAGTATGTACATCTGGAGTGTAAACCAATTTAGAAAATGCTAATTCATCGGCTGAAAAGTGCAATGGTTGATCTCCTCCGTATAACACGCAAGGAACCTTTCCAGCATTACGTAAGGATTTGCTTGCCGCTTTTCCCACGCTTTCTCTTTGAGATCCGTTGATTGTAATTGACTTCATTATTATATAAAATTAAATGTATTTACATTAAAAATTTAGAGCTGATAGAGGTGTTGTGGTGTACTCTGTGCATTACATCTGCAAAGAGCTCGGCACAACTCAGTACCCTTACCTTCTCATTTTCCTGTTGCAAAGGTATAGAATCTGTTACGATCAATTCCTTTAGCTTTGATTTTTCTATCTTTTCAAAGGCGTTACCGGACAGGATAGCGTGCGTTGTAATTGCTCTTACGCTCAATGCACCTCTTTCTATCATCAGGTCTGCTGCCTTAGTAAGTGTTCCTGCGGTATCTACCATATCATCTACGAGCACCACATTCTTTCCTTTAACATCTCCGATAAGCTCCATATGGGAGATCACGTTGGCTTTGGCACGCTGCTTATAACAGATTACCACATCGCACTCCAGAGCTTTCGAATACGCATAAGCCCTTTTGGAACCACCCATATCCGGAGAAGCAATCGTCAGATTGTCCAGATTCAGGCTCTGCAAATAAGGTAAAAATATGGTAGAAGCAAATAAGTGATCTACCGGCTTTTCAAAGAACCCTTGTATCTGATCTGCGTGCAGGTCCATGGTAATGATCCTTGTGGCTCCTGCAGCCTCCAGCATTTTTGCAACTAACTTAGCGGCAATCGGAACTCTGGGTTTATCCTTTCTGTCCTGTCTTGCCCATCCGAAATACGGCATTACTGCGGTAATATGTCTTGCCGAAGCTCTTTTGGCAGCATCCAGCATAAGCAGCATTTCCATCAGGTGATCTGCATTCGGATATGTAGATCCTATAATAAATACCCTGGTACCTCTTACAGACTCCTCAAAGGAGGGCTGAAATTCTCCATCGCTGTACGTCGATGTTATAACATTTCCTAGGTCGGTGCCAAAAGATTTCGCTATTTGTTCTGCGAGTTCTTTGCTCTGTGAGCAGGCAAAAATTTTTGGTTCTAAATTTACATTAGGCATGCCTAAAAAGTATTGTTAGCCGCTGATTTTTATTAGCTTGCGTTAAACGAGCTGCAAATTTAGAAATTTATTCCAAGACCGAAAGTAATTATTGGTTAATTTTATAAAAGAATCGAATTTTATTTGTTAGATTTGTCGCCTCAAAAATGCTCGAGTGGCGGAATTGGTAGACGCGCTGGATTCAAAATCCAGTTCTTTCGGGAGTGTGGGTTCGATTCCCACCTCGAGTACAAAAGCCGGAATGAAAGTTCCGGCTTTTTTGTTTTTATAAATGCTTCTAAATTATTTGCTGACAATAGGTCCCAATACCTCCCACACATTATTGGCTACGATCTTTTGCCCTTCAACTGTAGGATGGATCCCATCTTCCTGATTGAGTTCCGGAATACCGCCCACATCTTTTAGCAAAAAGGGAATAAGAGGAATTTCGTTCTTTTCGGCCAATTCTGGGAAAATAGTCCTGAATTCCGAGGTGTAATCCTGTCCCATATTAGGTGGGAGTTGCATTCCTGCCAAAACAATAACCGTTTCCGGGCTTTTCTGCCATACCTGATCGATAATGGCCTGCAGGTTATTTCGGGTTTCCTGTAAGGGGATCCCCCTTAAGCCATCGTTGGCTCCCAGTTCCAGTACAAAAACATCTACTTTCTGATTGAGTACCCAGTTAAGTCGGTTTCTTCCACCTGCTGTAGTCTCTCCGCTTAAACCAGAATTAATGACCGTATAACTGAGTTGCAAGGAATCTAATTTGGATTGAATAAGAGCCGGGAAAGCTTCATCAACTTCAAGTCCAAAGCCGGCAGTAAGGCTGTCGCCAAAAAACAAAATGGTTTTATTGGTACTTGAAGTAACCGTATTTTCCGTATCGGTGTCTTTTGTAGACTGACTTTCTTTTTTCGCGCCGGAATCCCCTCCGCAGGAAATCAGTAATAAAAAGACTAAAAAATAACGAAATTTTAAGATAGTTTGCATAGTTCCAGGGTCTAAATGTCCAAATCATTTCCTTATTTTGCTTTGCTTGACAAAAGCAAATCCAAAACAGTTCTGATGTCAAAGATATTAAAGATTCATAAGCTGGAGAAAACATATACGAGCGGCTCGAAAAAGCTGACGGTATTGAATGATATCTCCTTTGAAGTAGAAAAAGGAAACACCTTTTCTATTGTAGGTCCTTCGGGAAGCGGAAAAACAACCCTCCTGGGACTTTGTGCCGGGTTAGACAGGCCTGATTCGGGAGCGATCGAATTATGCGGAACTCCTTTACAGGATCTTAATGAAGATCAGCTGGCACAGTTGCGCAATAAGGAAGTAGGCTTTATTTTTCAAAATTTTCAATTGCTTCCAACCCTGAATGCCCTGGAGAATGTAAGTGTTCCTCTTGAGTTACAGGGAGCAAAAAATGCAACCAAGGTAGCGATGGAATTACTGGATAAGGTAGGACTGGCAGACAGGGCTCATCACTATCCTTCGCAACTTTCGGGGGGAGAGCAACAGCGGGTGGCTTTGGCAAGAGCTTTTTCAAACCGACCCTCCATATTATTTGCGGATGAACCAACCGGGAACCTGGATGAAGAAACAGGTGAAAAGGTGGTAAAACTCCTGTTTGAACTGAATCAGGAGGCGGGAACCACTTTGGTGATCGTTACTCACGATCTCGAACTGGCAAACAGAACACAACAGATCCTCAGACTTAAGGGAGGAAAGATTATAATGAACGAAACAACTGCGGTATCTTGAATAATCAATACACATCAAAAGCCGGTCTGAAATGGCTGTTTAAAATGGCGTGGAGAGATGGTAAAGCCAGTAGTTCAAGGCTTCTGCTCTTTATGGCATCTATCATTCTGGGGATCGCAGCAGTAGTTTCCATTCAATCCTTTAGTGAGAACCTGGAAGAGAATATTGCGATCCAGTCGAAAGCATTAATGGGAGCCGATTTTATAATCGACAGCAGGCAGCTTCCGAATGAAAAAGTGCAGAATATTATCGATTCCCTGGGAGGAGCCGATGCTTCTGAAGTTAATTTTGCATCTATGGCGGCCTTTCCCAAGAATGGCGAAGCTAAGCTGGTACGGGTGAGAGGTGTTGAAGGCAGCTTTCCTTTCTACGGAACCCTGGAAACGGAACCGGCTTCGGCAGCTACAGAATATCAGGCATCGGGAGGCGCCCTGGTAGATGCTACCATGATGTTGCAGTTTGAATTAGAGCCCGGCGATTCCATTAAACTGGGAGAACTTACATTACCTATTATAGGGGCGTTAAAATCGGTGCCCGGAAGTTCAGCTATTTCCGCATCGGTAGCTCCCCCGGTACTGATCCCATATCGTTTTATCGATAAGACCGAACTTTTACAACAGGGGAGCCGAAAGGAATATCAATACTTTTTTGTAGCTCCTCCGGGAATGGATCTCGATGCACTTGATAGAGATCTGGACCCTGTTCTGGATGCCGAAAATGCAGATCTGGATACACATAAAGTAATGAGCCAGCAATTGGGGCGCAGTTACGGGAATATGGGAAGATTCCTGAACCTCGTAGCCTTTGTAGCCCTGCTTCTGGGTTGTGTGGGAATTGCAAGCTCGGTACATATTTATATAAGAGAAAAATTAGGAGCCGTAGCCGTCCTTAAATGTATGGGCGCTACCCGAAAACAAACCTTCCTGATCTATCTGATACAGATTGCATGGATGGGGCTTGCCGGAGGAATTATCGGAACACTTATCGGGATAGGACTTCAGCAATCGTTTCCACTTATTTTACAGGAATTCCTGCCTTTTGAAGTAGAGATCTCATTAACCGCACAACCGGTTATTTTGGGACTGTTGCTGGGTATTTTTATGTCGGTTTTATTTGCATTACTGCCATTATTGAATACCTGGTATGTTGCTCCATTGGAGGTGTTGCGCGTAAGAGAAGGGGAAGTGGTAAAATCGAGGAGAGCCAGGTTTCTTACGTTTACCGGGATATTGCTTTTTATCTTTTTATTCTCATTCTGGCTTCTGGAAGACGGTGTTTTTGCATTGGCTTTTGTGATAGTAGTCCTGATCACGTTTTCGATCCTGGCCGGAATAGCAAGTTTATTTATGAAGGCAATCAAAAGATTTTTCCCTACCTCATGGGGATTTACTTCCAGGCAAAGTTTATTGAATCTCTACCGTCCGAATAATCAGACGATGGTTTTGGTACTGGCAATCGGACTGGGAACTTTTCTGATCAGTACCCTTTACTTTACAAAAGATATGTTACTGGCCAAAACAGCTTTGGAGAACAGTTCTGATAGTCCCAATATTATTCTGATGGATGTTCAGACAGAACAGAGAGAAGCAGTTGCCAGGACCATTACCCCAAAGGGACTCCCACTTATCGATAATATGTCTATTGTAACCATGCGGATGCATAGTATTAAGGGAGTACCGGCCAATGATATTCGTAAAGACAGTGCCTCCGGGGTACGGGAGTGGGTATTGAATAACGAGTTCAGAGCTACCTACAGAGATTCGTTGATCGCCACCGAAACCCTTGCCAAAGGAGAGTGGACCCCGGAAATAGCACCAGGAGACCCGATCGTAATTTCGATCTCCGACAATATAGCAGAAGATGCCCAGGTTGATATAGGTGATGAGATTGTCTTTAATGTACAGGGAGTATTAATGAAAACCACTGTTGGAAGTATACGTGCAGTAGACTGGGGAAGGGTACAAATGAATTTCTCCCTTGTTTTTCCAAAGGGGGTTCTTGAAAATGCACCTCAGTTCCATATTCTGACGACCCATACCCCGGATGAAGTTAGTTCGGCATCTTTACAGCGCGAACTGGTGAAGAAATTCCCCAATGTTTCCGTTCTGGATCTTAGACAGATACTCACGATCGTTGAAAACATCCTGGAAAAGATTGCCTGGGCCATTAATTTTATGGCTTTCTTCAGTATTCTTACGGGGGTTATCGTTCTTATAGGTTCGGTACGTAATAGTAAATATCAGCGTATTAAGGAAAATGTCCTTCTGCGGACCCTTGGGGCAAAAGGTAAGCAGATCCTGCGAATTACCACCCTGGAATTTCTATACCTGGGAGTGATCGGCAGCGGGATCGGGATCCTTTTATCTCTGGTAAGCAGTCAACTGCTGGCCACTTTTGTGTTCGAAGCTACTTTCGTGCCTTCTCTAACACCCTTCCTGGTATTTTTACCCGGAGTTACCGCCCTGGTATTACTTATCGGGCTTAGTAACAGCAGAAGCGTACTGAAAAGCCCTCCCCTGGAGGTGTTGAGGAAGGAGGTGTAGGTTTAATTTTTATCTCCTACACTTTTGTTATGGGTATCTTCATATTTTTTCATTAGATTGTTTACGGTTCTTTCGAATTCGTCAATTCTTTTGTCCAGCATATTAAGTTGTCTGCTTCGCATTCTGTCGCTCTTAATTTGAAATATTTCATTTTCAAACGCTTCCATTTCCTCAAAATACTCTTTTGTCAACTTGACAATTTCTTTATCCAGGGTTGCTTTGTTTGCCGTAAACTTCCTCGTTAACCCTTCTTGTATTGATTCTGTTCCTTCTGTCAAAACCTTATCGAATGTAGCTTGCAAAGCTTGTTTGAAAAACTCATTATGCATCCTCCTTACCTCAAGGTCAGACTCCGATTCCTGTGCCAACGTTATTTTTGTATGTTTGATCGCCTCTTTTTGTTCAACTGAGGGAAAAATACGTTGTAATAATGTCATTTTTCGATTCAACAATCTTTGCGCTTCGCTTTTTTTCTGATTTATCTCATTTGAAAAATGGTCTTGGTTAACCAACTCGTTTTTATTATTATTAGATAATTTACTCATAATTTCTAGTTTTTCTTGTTTATATCTTTTCTCATTTTTCGGGTTAGATCTTTTGCTGTGGACTTAACCGTGTTAATTATATTGCTGGCATAGTTTCTTGCTTTTTTTATATCGCTTTTAGATTGGACATTATCGATTATAATTTCTGCTTCAGTTGCGTTTTTGTATTTCTCAGTTTGAATACCAAAATCAAAAATATCTCCATGATTAATGGCTAATACTGTAAAGGATGACCAAATGATGAACTCGAGTCCTGCACTCATTATTAAACTTAAAATGGTAATTATCATAATGTATTGCCATTCGGGAAATTTAGCGTTGAGGTTCAAAACTCTTAGAGTTGCAGATAGCATTTTATTCCCCGAAGTATTGGATTGATTCAACTCTTCACTTGCTTTTTGTTTCTCTAGCTGAATTTTATCAAATAGACTTTTAATTTCATTTCTTCTTTTGATATTTGTGTTTTCCACTATCGCCAGGCGCCTTTTCTCCTGATTTTCTTTATTTTTTTTCGCTTCATTAAAACGGGGCCCTCTGTATTCCTGACTATTTTTAAATTTGAATCTTTCCTCGGTAATCATTCTAGTGTCATAAACTGAAATTTGCCTGTCAATTTCCTGAGTTAACAGGTTGATTTGTTTATCAAAGGAATTATTGATCTCTTTTAACTCGGCCTCATACTGTTCATCTAATTCCGCTTTTCTCTTTTCAATTACCTTATCGAATTCCGGGTTTTGTAAATTGTAATATGAAAAAATAAGAGTGGCAAAAAAGGAAATAAAGATCAAAATGTATCTTAAGTACCTGAACTTAGATTGATCTACTTTGTAATTTATATTATTACTAATTTGAGACTGTTTGTCTAAAAAAATCAGAAAAATTTTAGTGATCTCAAAAGAAGAAACAATTAATAAAGGAATGGACAGAATCAGCCATTTGGATCCACCATTGTTTTTGGGAAATAGTTCCAGAAAAACCTGATACTCTATCAGCCCGGAAACTAAGGCCGAAATTAAACCCGCGATAATAAAGGTTAAATATGTTACAGGAACAAAACCCTTGAAAAAACCTGAAATTACGTTGTTTATTATTCTGTTCAAATCACTTATTCAGCTAAAAAGGTCAACAATCTGTATACACGGTAAATGATAAATATTATTGATATTATGGCGATTAATACCTTTAAGGCAAAGGTTAGCACTTTACCTACGATCCAACCGCCCAAATAGCCAATTATACCTCCGACAATAAAACCGCCAAATGCGCTTATCTCAGGATCGTTATTTGCCGCTCCAACGCCTAAAATTGCACCGACAATCCCAACGATTATTCCTAAACCGTTGGAAAAACTGTTTTCTTCACTATCTCCCATATTTTAAAATTATTAATGTTGATTATTTCTTAATTCTACTGAACGAATATTGTAAATTATGTAGGGGAAAACAATCAGGATATTCCCTGAATTCTAATGATTTATAACCTAAAAACTCTTTATCAATCTTTCCAGGTTGAGATATATTACGGATAGCAGCGGGCTTGCATTTTTATCCCAGTTCTCCGGATCTTTTTTTATCAGATTTGTGCAGTTCTTTAGCCCTCTTGAAATTTCTCCGGCACCGATCTTTAATTGCCGGTTTCCCGTGCTTAAAAGCTCGGGCAGTGTTTTATAGTATTCCTGTTTTTCCCTGATAAAAGCCTTGAATTCTTCGGCAAGGCTTATACTCTCACCGTTTTGGACCTTTTTGAAATGAAGGTTTAAATATTCCAGGTCGCTGTTAAGGATATTCCTGGTGTATTCAAAAAAGGCCGTCCTGTCTATTATTAAAAGCTCTATTTGTTTAAGCACCCATTCTCTGTCTTCTGCTTCGGGATTGAGATTAAGGTATTGCCCGAACATTTCTATCGCTGCGGTATAATGATTATTAGCCTCGTACATAAGGGCCAGATTAAACACAGCATTGTAATCCTGGGGAAAACTGGCTATCAGTTCTTTAAAAATATCTTTGGCATCTGAGTAGTTTTCTCTTCTGATGCTGGAAACCCCTTCCTGAAATTTCCGAAGCCCTTCCGGATCTAAATCGTTAAGAGCAGAAGTCTCTTTAGGGCGGTAAAGCCTGAAAAAACGCTGAAAAGCCCTTGTCAACTCATACTCATTCTGGGCGTTTAAATATTTTCCTCCCGAAGAACGGGCCAGGTACTGAAGGTCGCGCTCTGCTTCGGAACCGGGTTTAATATCAAAACCTATAGTGTAGTACTTAATATCTACCGCCGGTTGTTGGGATAATCCGGAAACTTCCGGATTAGAGGTATTGCTGTTAAAGTTGTTGCTGCTGGTAAAGCCACTTGCAAAACGGGAAGAAGTCCTTTTTTGAAGCGGCGTTCCTTTGCTGTATACACCGGGCGGGCGAATCTTCCCACAGGAGGAAACCCCATCGCTCATGACAATGAGTTTAGGTGTATTGCCGTTTCCGTTAGACCTTACGTATTCCTGTAACCTTTTGGTGGCGGCATCTACCGCTTCTTTTAAGGGAGTACCCCCGCTTGGATGGGGTATTGCATTGATGGCATTTTGCAATTGCTGCGTATCCGAACTAAAATTAAGAGCCTGAGAAGCAGTGGGATTGTCAATACAACTACCGGAAAAGGTCAGAAAACCTGCTTCCTGCCCGGAACCTCCATTGTTTTGCATGGAATTCAAGCTGTGGAAAGCAGCTTCCTTGGCTTCCTCTATTTTAGATTTTCCGCTGGCACCTTTAGACGCCATACTCCCGGAACGATCAAAAAGGAAAAGGGTTGTTGAGTTTGTATTCTTTGTAGGATTACATAAAAAATTCTTTCCCAAATTGTATTTATCACCCCATAATCCGTGAGGTACTATGTCCCATTTAGCGTGATTTAATTTATTATTGGTATGACTATAATTATAAGTTCCTAGAATAGGAATATCAAAATTAACTTCACCTGTAAATCTTTTTGAGTTATGATTTTCCCCTTTTCCCAATCTCTTAACGGTCTCGTATTCACCTCCCTCAGGATTAGGGCTTATAAATTTAACATTGTGGTCAGGATCATGGAATTTACTTTGAATTTTTGCAAGTTTTATCCAGGGAGTACCACAGTCATCATAATATAATCCGGTTTTGGTATCCAGTACCAAATCACCGGTCGCAACTCTGTTATAAGTATTTCTTTTTAAGTGTGTTTCTTCCGTTAAATAGAATATAGTTCCTTTTATTTTGACATTGTGCTTACTTGTGTCGACATTTAATGTTAATTCATAATCAGCACTATAAGGAGCAAAAGGACTCAAAAAGATACCACTGAGATCTTCTATCGGATATATTTTGCCATTGCTCCTTAATAGAAACAAATTTGAGTTTTGTGTATTTGAAATAGCTTTAATACCCAACGGAGAATTTCCATAAACAGCTGAGTAATTTACCCCGTCTATTTCCAATAATTCGAGTTTAATTTCATACGGGGATCCTCTATCCAGATGAATGATCATTCCATTGGTAATAGGCCTGATCAGATCTTTATGCGGAGGCCCCTTTTTCTGTGCGCTTACCAAAACCGAAAACAGAAGAAGGAGTATTGTGCATTGTAGCTTTAGTATGCTCATTCCCTGATCTCTGCTATATATTTATCGAACTCTTCTTTTCCTATCTGGTATTGACTAAAGTCTACACCTTCGTAAGTGACAGCTAGTAGGCGGTTAATATCGCCAAAACGCTTTACCGATAAGGGGTGAGAAGTATAAACGGTTTCCAGGATCTGGGTTACCAGTAGGTCAGAACCTTCTTTCCCCAGTTGGTTTAGCAGATCGCCATCCAGTTCTCCTTCAATCGAGTTGATCATATCCCAGGTGCTACTGGTAATTTTATTCATGAATTTTTCATTCTTGGTGTTACTCACCATGATCTGCCAGAATTTGGCAGCCTCCCTGATATCGTATCCACTGTTATGCATATAAAAAAGCCCCACCCGGTCCGACTGAGTCTCTTTCTTTTTATCGAAAATGTTCATGATATTCTCCGGAGTAGTGTATTCCAGAGCCTTGTCGAAAGCAGCTCCCAGGATCCCGTCGTCCGCTACATTGACTTTCTTTTTAAGCATTTTTTTCATCCATCCGAATCCCTTCTTCCCGATCTTACTTTCGGTAAACTTGGTGGCCTTAAACCTTTTGGCTCCGTGCTCGTAAGTAACATGAGCTATTTCATGCCCGAGTACGGTAGCCAGTTGAGCTTCGTTTTCCATAAGCTTCAGCAGACCGGTGTTTATAAAGATCATCCCGTTGGGGAAGGCCATGGCATTGGGAACATCGTTATCTATTACATAAAACCTGAAATACACATCGTGTTCCTGAGAAAAGCTTTCTTCCTTGGTGTATTCGGGAAGTACGCGGTTACCGACAAAATTTATATAGCCCTGTATCCTTATATTATCGAGAAGTTTGTAGTCTACACTCCCGATCTTGATATTCCCTTCATGGAGTCCGTAAGAGGGATTAAAGGAATTTTCAGGCACCAGTTTTATTCGGCTCATATTGGAAGCGTCAAAACTTTTGGCAACTTCCTTCATCAGCAGCTTGTCATTATTGGTATAAACGTTTTTACAGACCTCTATTTTGGAAGCCATATAAATGCCATTAGCACCTTGGTTTCCGGTTACGGTTAAAAAACTACCGACCGGTAATTCGGTAAGATCCAGAAAACTCCTTCCCTTACTGCAATTGCAGCCGTCTCCACCTTTACATTTTATACTGGTCTTATCGGTAAGCATGACTTTCCGGCCATCTACATAGGCAATATCGCCTTCCAGGACTTCAAATACCCCTTCAAACTTATTGCCTTCCTCTTCTTCGGCACTTACCATTATTTTGGTGAGTACACGCTTTCTGTTTTCAATGACAAAGGAAATATCTGCAGTGCTGCCGGGAAAGATCTTGTCCTTGTCGATCGATTTTCTCTTCGAGCGTAAAAACTCGGTCTTTTCGTTGACCAGGAAAGTAAATTCCTCATCGTCAAAACTGATAACTATCTTTTCATAGGGGGCAGTAAATTCGAAAATGGTTGCTTCCTTCCAGGTTTCCTCCTCCTGAGCAAAAGCCAGAGAGCTGAAAAAAATAAAGACGAGCAGTATTTTTAATGAAAAGTACTTTTTAATGGGGGTTTTTAGAGTAGTTTTTGCTTTCATCCGATGGTGTTTAAATTAATTAAGTTGTGGTCTCTCGTAAGAGGCTAAACTTTATGGTATCTGATGAAGGGCAGGACTCCGTTTTTAACAGAGCTTAATACTCGTATGTTTAGGGGATTGTTTAGCGAAATAATCCGGTTTTTTAAAACCGGATTTTACTCTTATCAATATTATTGAATAATCGGCTGTAGTTCAATGAGGGAATTTCCTTAAATTTATACGGCAGCTAGGATTCCCCCTCGAATATTAATTATTTTAGAATTATGAAACAGAGATACCTTTTCAACGGGCAATCCTCCTCCTTTGTATTGTTGCTGATGGTGCTTTTTCTCGGCTCTATATCTTTATTGAGAGCACAAACTACTATTCCACTCGACTCCATTATCGCTAAATCGGATAGTCTTGCTAAAAAGAAAGAATATGCCCGGGCCCATCAAATCTATTCGGAGGCAATTTTGATGGCAACTGAAGCAGGAGATGCCGAATTAAGATCTGCTTTACACAAAGAACGGGGGAGACTCTTCAGAAGGGAAAAGAAATATGAGCAGGCTATCGGTCAGTATACAAAAAGTATTGAAGAAAGTCCTTTATCTCTGAATGCAGCTTATTCGTATCAGGGTATTGCCCTCATCAAAAGAAGATTAAGGGAAAAAGACAGTGTGCTGCCATATCTGGAGGCTGCCCTTTCCATTTATAAGGAGAAAGGAGAAGATGAGGTAGCATATAACGCTTTTTCCAATGCGGGAATTATCTATAAGAACCGCCAGCTATATGAGGAAGCACTGAGTTATCTGCTACTGGCAGATGAAGGCTTTAATAAAACGGCAAATTTTAAAAAACTGGGATCTGTAAATAACTCCATCGCTGAGATACAGAATAGCCTTGGAAATAATAAAAAAGCATTTAACTATCACTTTAGGGCTTTGTCATACAGGAAGCAGGCAAAAGACACCTCGGGAATTGCCATGAGTTTTAACAATATTGGCAATGCGTATAAGACAAAGAAGGAATACGATTCGGCTTTGTTCTATTATAAAAGATCACTTGAGCTTGAAGATAAAAACTCCAGGAGATACGCTTCAACCCTCTACAACGTGGGGGTTGCTTATTACCTGAAAGACGATCTGAAAAATGCAAGGTCTTTTTACGACAAGGCTTTAAAGATCAATAAGGAGCAAAACTATACGGAATCTGTTTTTTACAATGCCAATGAACTGGCATTGCTATGTGTTAAGGCTAATGACCTTCCCGCAGCCGCTAAATACCTGAACATGACCGATGGGTTGATAGATAAGATAGAAAATCAGGAAGCCGTATACAGGAACTACGAGATAAAAGCTCTGTACAATAACAAAAGGGGAAACTACCGGCTGGCCTATGATTTTCAGAAAAAGTATTCAGATCTGTATCAATCGGTCTTTAATACCCGTCAGGCCGAAATAGTACAGGAACTGCAGGAACGGTTTGAAACCGAAAAAAAACAGAACGAGAACCTGCAATTATCCCTCCTGAATCAGGAAAACCAGATATTGATAGATAAACAAAAAAGCAGCATTAAGGTTAACAGGCTTTTCCTGCTCGTGTCTTTATTGTTGTTACTACTGATGATCATTGCCTACCTCTTGCTGAATCAGCGACAGAAGACTTTAAAGCATAAGCAGGCCGTAGAACAACTTAAGGCAATTTATGAAGGACAGGAGGTGATAAAAAAGGTTATGAGCAAAGACCTTCACGATATTGTAGCTACCAGTTTGGATGGGATCCGTTTAAAGGTACAGGCCCTGTCTTTATCCGTAGATGAGGATAAGAAGAAACTGGCGGAAGATATTACGGATAATATCCAGGATATCAATCACCAGATGCGCCTGATATCGCATAGATTGTCACCGCTGGACGATAAAATAAAGAAGTATAAACTGTCGGAGATCATAATATCCCAGCTTTCCGAATTCCAGACCTACAGAAAAATACTGGTTAATATCAAGGATGAGATCCCTGAAGTGCTCGACAAACTTAAGCTGGAAGCCCAAACCAATTTTTATGCGATCTTACTGGAGGCACTGAACAATATTGAAAAATACTCTAAAGCCACCGAAGTGATCATCTCTCATAGTATTGATCAATCCGATCGCCTTCATTTTAATATAAAGGATAATGGTGTTGGCTTTAAGGAGACCGACAGCAATGGGATAGGAATACTCAATATGCAGCAGAGGGCTAAACTTCTTAAGGGGATCTGTTCGGTTTTTCCAACCTCTAAAGGGACGGAGCTCAGCCTGGAATTTCCATTAAATGCACATTTAAAATGAAGAAAAAATTAAGCGTATTGATCGTAGATGATTCCGTTATTTTTTCGGAAGGGCTGGAGCAATTGTTGTCTCATCATCCTTTGGTGAGTAAAATTACCCTGGCTCATAATTATGAAAAAGCTTTTGAATTCCTTCAGTCCAAAACAGTGGACGTCATGATACTGGACCTTAATTTTGATTCTTCGGACTATGATGGTTTTAAGATTGCAGAAGAGGTTAAAAGGGATTTTCAACATACAAAGATCATTGTGCTTACACAGCATGCCAAAGTAGATCATTATGAAAAGCTGGTTGATGAATACGGAGTGGAAGGGTATCTGGACAAGCAGCTATCGGTAAAGCAAATGTTTAAGGCGATAGAGAAAGTAATGGCCGGTGAAAATTATATAGATCCGAATATCAGGAAGATGCTGGATGACGGCAGGTGGCTTAAACTCTCAAAACGCGAGAAGGAAGTGTTAACCGTGCTGAGTAAAGGGCATACGCAAAAAGAAGCTGCAGCCGAACTGTTTGTAGAGCCAAAGACCATTGAGTCGCATATCAGGAACCTTTGTCAGCGGTTTAATGCAAATAATTCCGTAGAACTGGTGAGCATGTATATACGGTATAAAAGTGCGTACAGGGAAGATTATGAAGGAACGACCCCGCCCTTCAAAAAAATATAAAGGATACCCGCCCCGGGGCGGGTATCCTGTAAACAAACTTATTCGAATATGTTAAGAGCGATTAGACCTATTCAGTCAGGGCAATTTTCATCATCAGGATCTTCGCAAAGATCAGGATCATTTCCCTGATTTGGCGGATCCGTATCCGTAGCCAGAATCGGAGTAGGATTTTCATAATTTGAATAATCATCGTCCAGACTACAGGAACTAAGAAAAATGATTAAACTAGCTAACAAGATTAAATTAAATTTACTATTAAACATAATTGACACGATTTGTGGATCTCGGGAATCTGATACCTCCGATCCGATTATTAATTCATTTTGTTTATCGTGTCTTGCGCAAGACGAGATCTAAAGTGATCTAGTGTAAAAGTATTTGTAATTGCCTGGTAATCTGTGAGATGGTAGTTTCATGGAATTTCACGGATCAAAAAAGAGTATTGATATGAATGAGGAAACCATAAAAACTGAAAAGGAAATAAAAGGGTTGTTTTATTTAATCCATAGAGTGGAGAAAGAAGAGTTTCACGGTAGACCTCTGAATACGAAAGATTTTACAATTGTGGCAAATGATATTAAAGCTTTGCTTCAGGTTGATGAATCATTTTCTGGATCCACGCTAAGAAGGATTTTTAGTTTTAAAGACCAACCTGGAAACAGAAAAATAATTAATATAGATAGATTAGTACAATGGCTTGTTGATGATTCTGATAGACCTAAAACAACTTTCTGGGAATATATTGATGATAATAAAAATGAAATTGAAGAATATTACCTGGAAAATAAAAGTATGCTGGATGCTTTTTTTAGAAAGTATTCTCCTTGTAAGGATGAAGAAAAAGGAGTATATCATTTTGCTAATTCAATAGTCAAAGAAATAAATAATGGAACATATAGGGAGAAGGATATAAGGGGAGAAAATTCGAAAATAGACACCTTAAAACGAAATATTACCTACCTGGAAAAACAATTAAGTGATCTGGAAGCCCAAAACCTCCAGGCAGTTCTGGATGAAGAGTTTTATATGGAGATCAGGAATTATATCAATCTGTTTGGTAACAACAGACTTAAGCCTGTTCTCAGGAATATTATGAGTAATAAGCTAAGGACAATGAACCTTAAACTGGATAAAGCAAAAAAACTTCATGAGTCAATTGGGACCGCTGGGCTTCTTTTTAGTTCGGTTCCCAATAAAGAAGGACTTATAGGATCCATCCAAAAAGAATTCAGAGGCAAACTGGTAAAACTGTATAAAGAGGAATACTGATCGCTATTGCCATTCTCCGTTCAGGGAGAACATGGCCCAATGATAAAAATGGGCTCTTTCGGGTCTTTTCATCAATTCGATCATACTTTGCTGATAGGCTATAACCTTGGGGATACCTTGACTGATTTTTTTATAGAACAACTGGAAAAAATCTTTGGCATCTTTATCCTTTACATGCCATAAACCTGCCATTACCGTACTGGCACCCGCAGCCAGAAAGGAAGGGATCAATCCGATAGACTCTTCTCCCGGATGGTTCTTCTGACGCCCCGTATCACAGGACGAAAGAACAATAAAAGAAGCAATATTATTCCTGTTCATGATCTCCTCCGCAGTAACGAGTTCATTATTATAAAGACTGAGCCCGGATAAGAAACCTCTATTCTCATCAAAAACACCGTGCCCGGCAAAATGTATAAAAGATGCCTGATCCAATGCATCGGTAAACTTTTTTTTGTGCGCTTCTTTCCCGACAATTGGTTTTGTATTAAAAATGCGGGAGATAGTTTCTACTTCTTCTACAGATTCCTTAAGATCCAGTTCAGGGTCGCCAAATACAAATGCTTTCTTAAAGATATCTTCTTCTTTTGTTTTAGACTGAAGGTATTCCCAACTGGTTAAACTGGAATTGTAAAAAACAGGATTCCTCATAATAAGAGGCTTTTTATCTAATAAAAGAGCATGAAAAGGGAGGTTTTGAAGTATCCCATACGGAATAATGCAAATAATATCGCCGGGTTTTGTCCATGTTTCCAGCGGTTCGATCAAAGCGCTGAACTGTGTCCAGAAACTTTCTTCGGGCCTGAAATCCTTAAATCTGGCCATCGACATCTTTTGAGAAAAAGTGAGTATCTCCTCTCTCAGATCAGGAACAGATATAGAGATCTCAAAGAGTAAAGGTTCGGAGTTGTCGGAATTGATCCCGAAAGCATATAGCCGGTCCTGATGGATATAATAGTATAAAAAGAAGAGCTTTTCTCCCTTTAACTTTTTCTCATCCTGTTTAATGGCTGATATAACTTCATTAAAAGAAGGAATAGTTTCTGTTTTCTTTTTTGCATATTGTTGAAGTGCCCGATCTTCAATCATCTTATCGTACAGATCTCCAAGGGTTTTTTCCCGTTTTCTTTGTTCCTGAATAGAGGAGGAGGAAGAAATAGCTTCTAATATTTTATGTTCCTCAGCCAATAAAAGATGATCGCTTATTTCAGGATCCGGTTTGATATTGTTTGCGATGGAATAAAGCAGGGATTTTGCCCTGACATTTTCTAACCACTCTATACAGTCTTTAAATCTTTTGTGATTGAAGAAAAAGTAAAAGCCGGAAGAGATAAGTTGTTTTATATCTCTTTGAAGATTAATAGCCGCTTCCAGATTTCTTGAAGTTTCCAAAGTACCTGTTTTTTTAATTCGGCTTTGAGCAGTAAACAGAGAAGCCTTAAAGTACTTTTCGGCTTCTGTTCGGTAAAAGGAGATTTGATCTTCTTTTACCAGATTTCTTTGCAGAGCTTCCGAATAACTTAAAGCTGCCTGAAACTCCAATCGCCAGATAAAATCGATCAGACTTCCGGTTTCCAGTATTTTTAGTGCATTTAATGCATGCTTATTTGCTTCTTCATAAAAATGAATATCCTTTTGAGCCCTTCCCAACTCAATGAGAATACTTCCCAGATGATGCGCATTTGTAGCAACACTACCTAAATGACCGGCCTTTTCGAATAGCTGTAAAGCTTCTTTTAAAAATTTAAGAGCCTTGTCAAATTGCCTTTCCAGAAGCAGCCCGAAAGCGTATGTTTGGAATAACTTTCCTCTTAACGAATATCTGTTCTTGATCCATTTCTTGTCTAAAAGATAGGCATCTGCTTCCTCCAGATCGGCAATGGTATCTTTGGTGAAAATTGCCTCTTTCTTTCCTTTTTGCTCCTGTGCACTATGGATAAAACGGTTTGTTAACTGGGTTACAACTTCATCAGTTGAATCCAGGGTTTTAAAAATTCCGATCGTCTTTGCAAAATGATCACCGGCTCTGTTTTTATCTAATATAGCTTTAAAGGAATACAATTGAGCGGTCAGAATAGAATTTTTAACAGGAGACAAAGACTCCAGGGCTTCATCAATGACGGTGAGGAGATCCTTGTTGTCCAGTTTTATTTTGGAAGCACTGTTAGCCAATAAGTTAATGAAATGTATCTTGTTTCCTTCTGTTGTTAACTCCTCCAGGGTGTCTTTTAATATTTTTTCACTGGCATAATAATCACTTTCTGCAAAATACTGATGTGCTTTGTTGAGGATGTTTATTTCCTGCGAAATTGACCTGTTATTGGAGTTTTCAGGAAGGCTAATGGTTTTTTTGAAGTCATTCAGAAGAATCGCCTGATGCCTTTCCTGCAACCATTTTAAACAGTTGTTCTCATAGATATAGGCATCTTTCCGGTGATCCAGTTCCCAGAAAAGAAGAATAGCTTGCGCCAGCCACTCTATTCCTTCTATAAGCTCTAGTTGCAATAAATGAGATCCGTAAATTCCAAAAATTCGGGCTTTTGCAGCCAAATACCCACGATTTTCTATTTTTTTCAGGCTGTTTTCTACAAAATCCGGAAGTTTTGTCGGATCGTAAAACCGGTCGTAATAAATTGTTTTTAGTTCAAGCTGCGTTTTTTTTAGATAAAAAGAAGTATCATACAGACGATCTTTTGAAGACTTTTCACTTTCCAAAAGATAATCATCTATAAGCTTTATGCCCTTTTTCAGATCAGCTTTAGGCATTGCTGTTGTATGATTGATAAGGGTCAGAAGAAAGGAAGAGGTTTCTTTTCCCAAGATGTTTTTATAGGCTTTGTATAGCTCAAGACCTTCTTCTATAATTTCATCCTTGCAATCTGCATCGATCAATCCCTGGTTAAGAAGGGCGAACTTTACCTTTATTTTTGTACTTGTAGCAAAAAATGCAAGACCCGTACCCTGATGTTGTTCTGCCAGAAGTTTACATTTTGCGCAAATGCTGTTGCCTTCAGATTTCGTGAGTTTCTCTTCTATAAACGAATGAAAACCGGAAGATAACTCTGCACGGACTCTGGTCGTATGAGATTCCGATCTTTTAAGAGCATCATGTGTTTTTTTGACAGCCTCCCCATTTTCCGTATTGTGAAATACCTGAAGAGCTAAAAAAAGGATCCCGTCTGAAATGGGTTTTTTCAGATCGTTGTAAATAGAAGTAAATTGTTTGTAATCTCCCGTCAAAAACAATTTTTCGAGTAGAGGAAAAGTACCTTTATTCATCTTCGTGCTTTGTGATAAAGATTTTTGGATTCCCTAGGAGGTCTTTTATTTTTTCTGTTTGTCGTTCAAAATCTTCGGGAGACAGGTCGAACCTGAATTTTACCCGTACAGATGGAAATTCTATAATAATAAGGCCTTCCGGTTTTGTGCCTTTATACTTATCCCTTAAGATCCTGATCATTGGGATGATGAATTTCTGGGTGATATTAATACTGCTGGCGGCAGTAACAGTAATCAAAGCTGCCATTAAAAGCGGATGAAGATCACTACGGGTTTCCTCTTCGTCTGAAATTAATTCCGTATTAATATCTATTTCCTGTAATGCGGATGTAATCTCAGAGCCCGAAAGATAATTGCTGGAAATCAATACCTTTTCATCTCTTTTTTTATTGGAATTTGCCATGCTTTTGGATTTAATTTTTGAAGCAGATGTTTATGACACTGATAAGTTAGCAGTATTTTTATAAATATTTTAACCGCAACTTAAAAATAGGGGAAAACCCTGTAAGAAATTACCCTTTTCTTCTTTTTTGCAAAAAATTATTTGAATGTCATTATCATATGAAATTTGTAATTCTTTCTTTCCTGCTGCTTAAATAAAACTTATACCCTTCTTTTTTCGTAAATGTATATGGATCAAATCTCAGATTCACATTTGATGAGGTGATTCACTTATTGTTGGGGACAATAAAAACACGATTAAGAGAATGTATTGCGGTTTTGAGGGAGATCGTATTGAAAAAATAGAGGGTAATTATGGATGTAAACGAATACATAGAATCGGGTGTTCTGGAACTCTACGTGGCGGGAGCCCTGTCTGAAGAAGAAAACAGAGAGGTATACAAGGCCATACAGGAGTATCCGGAAGTAAAAAAGGAATGCAGGGAGATCATCAGAGCTTTGATATCTCTATTATATATCGTTATGAGAGCTAAAGACCAGTATCCTGATCTTTAGGTTCCGGCACTATTTATTGGAGTGCCGGATGTATTTTTCCACCACTACGGCGGTAATGATCACAATATAGAACTGCCCCATCAGTCCTACCAGGATAGCTGCTTTCTGTGCTACGGGAGTTACAGGAATAATCTCTCCGTATCCGATAGTAAGCAGGGTGATATAACTGTAATAAATAAGAGAATCCATCCTGGCCGATGGGCTCTGATCATCCAGAAGGATCCCTTCAAAAGATCCCGGAGTGCTGATATCGATACTGGTAAAAATAAAGAAGGCGATCAGGCCCAGCGATACATAACCACTCATCAGGCCTATGATAACATTCTTATTTACGAATTTGGCATTCCATACCTGCTTTATAATCTCTATGGTTACCGTAGAGTAAAAAAGGAAATAGATCCCCATTCGTATAAACTGGGTGGAGCTCTCGAAGTGCTTACTCATCATATCGGCTCCGAAAACAGAAGAAGCACTGATAAGAAGGATGATAAAAAACCAGACCAGTTTCTTCTTTTTGGAGATCAGCAGAATCCCTGCAATGATGTTTATCAGAAATAGGATGGGAACCAGAACTTTTTCAAAAAAATCTATAGGGACTACCAATGATCCGAACAGGATAGTCAGCATGCTGAAAAAGAAGATCTCAAAGCGGTTTTTATAAAATTTTTTGATCATTTTATACAGATAAAATTATTCTTCCAGTAGTTTTTCATCGAATTCATAACCCTTGTAGTTCACCTTAAACAGGATACTGTAAAAAGAGGGGATAAAGATCAGTGTAATTACCGTACCGAACAGGAGTCCGACCATGATACTTACTGCCATTCCTTCCCACATTTCACCTCCGCTGATATACAAGGGGATCAACCCGAGAACAGTGGTGAAGGTAGCCAGGAGGATAGGACGGAAACGCTGCAGACAAGCAGCGATAATAGCATCTTTGATATTGCGTTTTATTTCATTTTGTTCAATCTCGATCCTGTCGATAAGCACGATAGCATTATTGATCACGATCCCTGCCAGGGAAATTACTCCGAGGAAGGGCATAAATCCGAAAGGCTCCTGAAAGATCATCAGCCCGATAACCACTCCTATAACTCCCAGTGGAATAGTTGAGGTAACCATCAGAGTCTTCCTGAACGAATTAAACTGTATGATGAGAAGTAATAAAATGATAAAACCTGAAAGCGGCAGATACTTTATTACGGCTCCCATATTGTCTGCCGTACTTTTTGCATCCCCCCCAAACTGATAATCATAACCCGCAGGCCAGTTCTGTTTTTGCTCATCCAGCCAGGGAGTGATCTCTGCTGTAATGGCAGAAGCATTCCCGTCTGCACGTAATTCACTCGATATATTTATCGTTCTGTTCAGGTCCAATCGCCTGATCTTGGAATACTGCCATTCAGGTACGATGGTTGCCACCTGAAGCAGGGGTACACTTTTCCCCGAATTCTGAGCATAGATGTTCAGGGTTTCCAGAGATTCCAGGCTTTGCTGCTGGTTGGCCTCACTACGCATCACGATCGGGATAGACTTATCATCCTCTCTGTATTCTCCGGTCTGGAAACCGTCGAGTACCGTTTGCAGGGAAGTAGCAATATCCTGACTCGTGATCCCGGCGGTCTGGGCTCTGCTCTGATCTATATCTATTACAAACTTTTTACTTTTAGGCCCCCAGTCGTCTTTTATATTTTTAGTTCCGGCAATGACCGAGAGTTTTAGTTTAACAGCTTCTGATATTTTAGCCAATTCATCCGGGCTATCTCCCGAAACCTTGATCTCTATGGGGGTTCCGCCTCCACCGGCTCCCAGTGGTCCTACCTTAATGTCTGCATTGGGGAAACTTTTAAAGCTATAAGCATCCAGCCTGTCTATCATTTGCTGATTAAGCTCGGCTGATGAGGTATTGACCAGTAAATGTGCATAGCTCGAATTAGCTTCGTCCGGAGAATATCCCTGGTCATAGGATTCGGGACCTTCACCGATATAGGAAGACCAGTCGATAATCCCTTCCGTTCTGGAAGAAGATACCTGAAGGGAATCCTTCATATACTGTTCTATCTGCTCAACGATCCCGGAAGTACGTTCTATTCTCGTTCCCTGTGGAAGGTTAATATCTATGGTGATCATATTCCTGTCGCTATCGGGGAAAAAGAGGAAAGGAAGCTTTGTAAATCCAAATAGGGACAGAAGGAACAAGCCGATAATTCCGAAGAGGACCAGTCTTTTAGATGCAAGTGCTCTTAGAATAATATTCTTGTAATATCTTTTCATGGTATCGATGGCGCGATCTATCAAACTGGGCTTTTTTTCTCCCTTGGGTTTGATCTTCAGGAACAGATAACAGAAAAGCGTGATCACAGTAAGAGCGATGATCCATGATGATAATAAAGCCAGAGAAATAACCACAAAAATAGGCCCTACGATATCGCCCATTGTAGATTCGGCCAGATAAAAAGCCAGGAAGGCCGCCGAAGTGGTCAGCGTTGAGATCAGTAGGGGAGTAAAAAGCTCCGAACAAGCCTGAATAGCCGCTTTTTTGGCATCCATTCCCTTTTCCATTTTCACCATAATAGTTTCGGCTACCACAATGGCATTGTCTACCATCATTCCAAGGGCCATGATCAGGGCAGCCAGGGTTACCTGGTTGAGTCCCATATTGATAAGCCCCATCAGCATCAGGGTCATAATGGTTACTATGGGGATCAGACTGGCTATGATGGTTCCGGTTCTGAAACCGAGGAAAATAAGCATCACCAGCAATACAATACTGATAGATTGAAGGAGGTTGCTGATAAAATCGCTGATCTTAAAGTCGATATAACTATCCATTGAGGCCAGTCGTGTTATTTCCAGTCCTACCGGAAGTTTTGACTTCCATTCGGTCATCACCTGGTTTACCTCTTCTCCCAGCTTGATGATATTAGCACCTTTTTTAAGGTTGACATGAAGGGAAATGGCATCCTTCCCGTTTACCCTGACCCTCTGCGTAGGAGGGTCTATATACCCTTGTTTTATATTGGTAATATCTCCCAGATATACCAGCTGACTCCCATCACCTACCGGAACGAGGGTTCTTTTTATATCTTCTACCGAATTGAAATTTCCCGTAGGCTCTAAAATGATCCGTTCATCTTCCAGATTGATCTGCCCTCCGGAACTGAGAATATTGGTAGATGCTATGATGTTCTGCAATTTGCTGGCAGAGAGATTGTATTCTTTAAGGCGGGTGTTATCGAATTCTACAAAGACCCGTTCTTCCTGTTCTCCCCCCAGCTCTACTTTCGCCGCATCTTCCAGTTTGATGAGATCGTCTTTAATGTCGTCTGCATATTCCTTCATCTGAGCATAGGAGAAACCATCACTGCTCAGACCTACAATGATCCCGTAAACATCCCCGATCCCGTCGTCATTTAACTGGAGTTGCACTCCCTGAGGCAGGCCTTGCATGGCATCCAGTTTTCTTCGCAGGCGATCCCAGACAGCCTGTAGTTTTTCGGGCCCAACTTCATCTTTAAGTGTTACCGATACTACCGAAAGCCCGGATCTGGACGTACTGTTTACTTCTTTTAATTCGGGAAGCTCCTGTGCTATTTTTTCCACTTTGTCGGTAACCAGTAACTCCACCCGTTCGGGGCTGGCTCCCGGAAAAGTAGAAACCACGGTGGCTACCCTTACCGTATAGGGCGGCATGCTATCCCGCGACAGAGACTGGTAGAGAACGAGTCCCATTAATATGATGGTTCCGAGAACCGTAAATGTGATCCTGTTTTTATCTATGGAGAATTGTGCTAAATTCATTTGTCGTCGATTTTATTTTTCGGATTCCTGTTTTTTACCGGGTCCGGTACTTATTGTAAACGAACTTCCTGTCCGTCCAAAAGGGTCTGTAAACCGGCAGTGGCAATTTTTTGCCCTGCAGAAAGACCGCTTTTTATTTCAAAACCTTCGGATGTCAGTTCTCCGATATCAACATACTGCTTTTTAACAACGCCATTTCCGGCTTCATCTCCTTCAATTAAAAATACAAATTGTCCGCTTCCGTCTTCACCTACAGATTTGGCCGGAACTACTAAAGTATTGGCTGTGCTTTCGCCATCTCCGAAATCGAAGGTCACATTAGCTGCCATTCCCGTTTTTATTTCCTCGGACGGATCGGTGACAATTATCCTGACCAGATAGGTAGAAGTGGAAGCATCTACAGCAGGTGCTACCTCTGTTACCCGGCCGTTAAACTGTTTTCCTGCCAGAGAAGAAAAATCTATCGTTACATTCATTCCCTGTTTTACCCTGTTGATCACACTTTCGGGTAGTCCCAGAGAGATCTCCATATCCGTTCCCGCATTCAGAACCGCAATATTCTGCCCGGGGGTTACATTCTCGTCTATCTCGGCACTTACACTGGCAATAACCCCGTCTTCGGGGGCGTATAGATAACCGTATCGTATTTGTTCCTGCTGAATATCAACGCTTCTTTTCTGAGATTCATGACTGGCCAATGCAGTTCTGTATGAGTTTTTGGCACTCTCAAAATCACTTAAGGAAGCACTTCCCTTTTCGTAGAGCGATCGCGTCCTGTCCAGACTTAATTTGGCGGTATTCATCTGAGAAGCTGCACTGTTTAGTGAAGAAACTGCCTGCTGATAGGCCAGTCTCGACTGTACATTATCCAGTTTGGCAAGTAACTGCCCTTTCTTTACTTCCTGCCCCAGTCTGATATTGAATTCTGTGATGATACCATTGTTCCGGAAACTCAGATTGATAATTTTATCTGTTTTTGCGGTTCCGTTAAAGGTCCTTATTTTCTCACCTCCCAAAAAACCAACTTCCTGATACTGTACCGGACGTACTATTTTTTCTTCCGTTTTCTTTTCTCCGCCACAGGAAGACAAAGAGAACACGGCAATAAGAAACAGTGCCTTGAATAGATTCGAATTATTCATTTTTTTTCTGGTTTTATATTTTGTTATTTTCATTTTTAGTGTCTTTTTTATTGTCTCCCGATCATATACTGGTTAAAACGCTGGATAAACTGCTGGTTCTCTGCTTCCGTATGCAACAGAAAATAGTAACCGATGATCCTTTCCAGCTGAATGGAACTCAGGAAGTAGTTGTATACGGCATTTGCTTTTGCCAGCTGAGCCTGTAAGTAATTGGTCTGAGCATCTATGAGCTGCACCAGGTTTACGGCTCCGTTGGCATAGGAAGCCTGGGTTAATTCCAAAGCTTCTTTTGCTGTTTGCTCGGAAACCTGAGAGAGTTCAATATTGGCGATCTGATTGATAATGCTCAAAACGGCATCATTAACATTTCGCTCTATATTCAGTTTGGTATTGTCTGTATTGATCTCCAGCTGATCTTTCTGTATGATGGCGGTCTGCCTGTTGATGTTTTGCTGATTTTGCCGGAAAATAGGAATAGAGAGATTTAAACCGATATTGTAATTGCTGTTCAATACGGGTTCCGGGGTACTTCCCGCTCCCCATTGATTAAAACTCCTGTTATACTGGCCTTGCAATGCCAGGGTAGGGAGGAACCTACCGGATCCGTTGAGTTTAATATTGCGTTCGGTTGCTTTTATATTGTAATCAAGAGATTTTAGTTCGGGAGCATTGCGGAGAGCTTCTTCCACTAAAAAGGAAACAAAAGGCCTCCGGAGGGTGGGGTCGTCCAGGAAATCCCGGAACCGCTCGTAATCATAACCTTCAAAGATGCCTTTTTCCAATTCGGCTTCATCCACATCGATCTCAAAATCTATAGGGTTGTTGAGCACCTGGTTTAGGGCATAATATGCCTGTTCCAGCTGATTGGCAGCTTCTACCAGGGATTGTGTATTGCTTGCCAGTTCACTTCGGAACCTGAGGACATCTGATTTTCCTGATTGTCCGGCCTCATAGTTTTGCGTGGCGATCTCCAGGTTCTTCTTGGTAACATCCAGGTTCTGACTCTGTATCTGCAGGTTTGCTTTTAATATCAAGGCATTAAAATAGGCATTGGAAGCATCGAGCAGCGTATTGAGCTGATCGGCATTGAAACTTTCCTGCTGTGCCTTTTCCAGGTTTTTCTGAATGTTGATATTGGCATTGGCAGATTCTGAGAAAATGGTTTGCTGAAGCGTAATATTTCCGGCTGTTGAATACTCCGGATTTTGCCCTCCCGAAATTTCTGCCAGATCCGGATCTACATAGGTTCCCGTAGCTGCAGCCGTTATATTGGGCAGGTAATTACTTTTGGCAGTCTTTACATCCTGTGTTCTCAGTTCCACATCTTTTTTGCTGGCCTGTAGGTTGAGGTTCCTTCCGACGGCATCATTCATTACTTCCAGAAGGTTGTATTTTTTCTCGGAGAGAACATTTTCAAAATCGCCTACAAAATTCGTGGTAGCGATCAGGCTGTATTTTATAGGGATGCCTACCCTCTCTGCGGTATTGTAGTTCACGGTTAACTTATCTTCGTAGTCCAGATAGATGGGAAGTTCGGCCAGATCTGTTCCGTTAACGTAGGCCTCCACACTCAATGCAATGCGCCTGAAGAACTGACTGATATTTTCCTCCGCCTGATTGGTAGCCAGGAGTCCTGCTTCCACGTCATCTATATCGGTAGATGTAAAGGAGGGGATCTTTTTGACAATAAGTGCCTGTGCCAGTTGTTTGATCTCATCTTCGTTCAGAAAGAAACCTCCGGCCAGGTAAAATGCATCAATTCCTTCCAGTTGCCCGGTCAGATCGCTTATGTTCTCATAGGGAATAAGAGTATAGGAAGCATCTAAAGCAGCCAGTTCCTGATCGAAAATTTCCCTGAAAGGCAACACGTCCGCAATATCTTTTTCTATAGCGATACCTACCTTTTTAAAATTGGAAAGTTGCTGTAGCGTTTTAAGATCTTCATTAAAGGATTGAGAGGCGATCAGGTAGGCAAAATTATGAATGCCCGAAGATTGCTGTCCTTCCTTTAACCGGATGAGGTCGCTGTTTACTGTTCCGAAAAGAATAGTTGGTTTTTTGTGTTCCTGCTGACGGGTGATTACCGTATTATTGATCGGCCCGAAAGCAAGAATGATATCGGTTTCATTATTGATAAGCGTATTGTAATTAGCTTCCGCCTTCTGCAGATCGTAATAATTGGTGAGTATGTTTTTATCGGAGAAATTGATATTGGCATCTGCACCTACCACAGATTTTATCTCGTTTTGAAGCTCCCGGAGCAGCGGAGCCAGCTCGGGAGTCTGATTATCCAGTAAGATACCTATCTCATAATCCTTTTTACCTTGTGAGAACCCCAAAAAGGTAAAGAGGAGTGCAATGAATAATAAATGTTGTTTCATACGCTTAATTTTTGTCAAATGGTATATCAAAATTAGAAGTGATGCGATCTTTAATAAACTCCAGGGTTTCCTCCCAGAATTTTATTTCGCTTTTCATATAACTGTTTAATTCTTCGTTATTGCCGGACCTCTTGTTGAGAGTATCTTTCAGTAGAGCATAATAAGTACCATAGGCTGAAACAGATGAATAGATCCTTTGTTTACAGCCTTCAATATCCATGTAGAACAACCTCCGTCTTTTACTTTTTTCTTTGATCATAAAGTTTACTTCTCCCGTATCCAGTAAAATCTTAAGGGCCTTGCTGGTAGCACTTTTGCTGGCATTTATTTGCTCCATGATCTCTTCAAAAGTGAAATACTTCTGATCGGAAGTATAGAATAAACCCAGGATCTTCCCGGCTATGGGTGGGTAGTTTTCATTTTTCAGGATTTCAGCATACAGCTCTATCGGCTTCATTTTGAAAAGTTTGTACAAAGGTATAAATTAGTTTCCAAATATGGAAACCAAAAATTAAATGCTGTAAAAAATAAGCCCAAAAGAGCTTATGATTTGATTTATAGGGGATTGAAGGAGGGCTAATTCCGGATCTTTCCGATCTGATCTTTAAGATCGCTAAAGCCATCCCTGATCTGTTGCTGTAGTTTTTGAAGATCGGGAGATGCTATTTCCAGGTCGGTGCCTATTTTGCTGTGTACTTTCCACAGCTCCCATACCTGTTCGGAGGCGACCTCTATAGGCGGGTACTCAGGATTAATGGAAATGAGTTGCAGATTTTCTCCTGCCTTGTCACGAACTACTCTTTTTACCAGGATACTGTCTTCCAGGACCACCACATAAATATCGTTGTTCTTTATATGACTCATATCTTCTACAGCCCTGGCAATAACCCATTCTTTAGGCTGAAGATTGGGCAGCATACTGTCGCCTTCCACCTGAAACCCTCTATAGGTGGCGTTCCTGTATTCGGGTAAGGGGAGGTCGAAGGCAGGCAGGTCTTCATACCATTCCGTATCCTGTATATTATGTGCATATCCGGCAGAAGCCTTGGCATTTACCAGGAGGATGTTTTCATTTTCGGCAGAGTTTACAGAAATAACTTTAGGACTTATATCGGCTCTGACGGTCTTTATATACTGATGAGAGCTTTCGCCATAGAGCCAGAGAGGATTTACATTAAAGTGCCTTAGCAGATCGGCAACGACCCTTCCGGATAGTTTTGTGCGCCCTCTTTCGATATCTGCTGTTGATGCGTTGATCCCGAGCAGATCGGCAAAAGCCTGTTGTGTATAACCCTGCTCTTCACGGACCTGTTTAAATCGTTTTGCTTCTGTAGACAAGACCTTATCCATATAGCAAATATAGCAGTAATTCGGGAGAATTTCCGAATTATTAATGGATTATTTCCAAAATATTGGAATATTTCCATATTTTTGTAAAAATTCCAAGCTTAATGAATAAAACGGTATTACATCTGGATCTGGATACTTTTTATGTTTCTGTAGAGCGGCTGATCGATTCGAAACTACAGGACCGGCCCCTGCTTGTGGGTGGTATCAGCGACAGAGGGGTGGTGGCTGCCTGCAGTTACGAGACCCGCAGCTATGGAATACATTCGGGCATGCCTATGAAAATGGCAAAGGAGCTTTGCCCCGAAGCAACGGTCATTAAAGGAAATGCGGGAACGTACAGCAAGTATTCCGATATGGTGACGGAGATCATTAAAGAGAAGGTTCCCGTTTTTGAGAAATCGAGTATCGATGAGTTTTATGCCGACCTGTCGGGAATGGATAAGTTTTTTGGCTGCTATTCCTATGCTTCCGAATTGAGAAAGACCGTCATTGAAGAAACGGGATTACCTATTTCATTCGGATTGTCGATCAACAAAGTAGTTTCTAAGGTAGCGACCAACGAGGCCAAACCGAATAACCAGATGAAAATAGATTACGGTCATGAAAAACCTTTTCTGGCTCCCCTGTCTATAAAGAAGATCCCGATGATAGGTGATAAGACCTATCAGACATTGCGAAACCTGGGATTAAAAAAAGTAAAGACCATTCAGGATATGCCTGTAGATATGATGAGGGGAGTACTGGGGGTGAACGGGGTGACGATCTGGAAACGGGCCAATGGAATAGACAATACTCCGGTGATCCCTTTTTCCGAACGCAAATCTATTTCGACAGAGCGGACTTTCGATAAAGACACCATAGATGTGGTAAGGCTGAAGAGTATCCTGGTGGCCATGACCGAAAACCTGGCTTATCAGTTAAGGCGCGGTAATAAGTTAACGGCCTGTATAGCGGTTAAGATCAGGTACTCCGATTTTAATACTTATACCAGGCAGTTAAAAATACCCTATACCAGTGCCGATCATATCCTGATCCCTAAGATCCTGGATCTGTTCAGGACCTTGTACAATAAAAGATTACTGGTACGGCTGATCGGGATCCGTTTCAGCCACCTGGTGGGAGGGAACTATCAGATCAATTTATTTGAAGATACGGAGGAGGCACTTAATCTGTACAATGCTTTAGATACCATTCGCAACCGCTACGGAGACCGGAGTGTGATCAGGGCATCTGCTATGGGAGCAAAAACCATTGGCAGGATGCATAATCCTTTTAACGGACAACCCCCGGTGGTACTGGCGCACCGGAAGCAGTGAGGAAGGCTTGGTTGTTACACCTTCACTAAAGTTTTGGTGTATGTTGATGGTTGATGGTTGTTCGTTGGTTAGTTGTCACTTCGAGCATCTCGACTTGCGCCTCCGCTTTAGCTTTTGCGGCACGCGGGCGCTCGATACAGGCTCGTCGAGAAGTTAGAATTTGGTGTTTGGAATTTGGAATTTAACCCGCAATAGGGATTGAAGCGGCATCCTTTTTAAACTAAAAAGATAGAGCGGAAAGCCCGGCGCTCTGAAGCAGAGTGAAAGAGGGATTGCACAATAAGAAATGATAAATGTTGAATCCCGATAGCTATCGGGATGAATGTTGAATGAATACTAACAACCAACAACTAAATACTGACAACTAACAACCATCAACTAAAAACTAAAAAAACAAAAACATGTACCTCAATTGTCATACCTACTACAGTTTGCGTTTCGGGACTTTCTCGGAGATAGAGCTCCTGGAACTGGCCGGGGAGAATCATGTAACCCAGCTGGCACTTACCGATATTAACAATACTTCGGCCTGCCTGAATTTTATCAGGAAATCCGAGCAATACGGGATAAAACCCATTGTGGGGATCGATTTCAGGAATGGGGTGGAGCAACTGTATGTCGGAATTGCAAAGAACAATGAGGGCTATAAAGAACTGAACGATTTTTTATCGCGCCACCTGTATGAGGAGAGGGAATTTCCGCAGAGGGCTCCCCGGATGGAGAATGCATATATCATTTACCCCTTTAAAAAAGCAGCAGAGTGGGAAGACTGCGAGCTTTCGGAAAATGAATTTATTGGAATTGCCATTGCAGACCTCAGGAGGCTGGCGTTTTCGGACCTTCTTTCCCTGAGGGAGAAACTGGTGGTGCTTCAACCGGTGACCTTCCGGAATAAAAGAGATTTTAATGCGCACAGGTTGCTGAGGGCCATAGACAATAATACTTTGTTGAGCATGCTTCCGAAAAGTGAGGAGGCCGGGGAGGATGAGAAAATGTTTCCTCTGCAGAACCTGGCAACAGTATTTGCCGAATACAGTTTTATTCTGGAGAATACGGAGCGATTGATGAACAGCTGTCATATTCATTTTGATTTTTCATCAGGCAGGAAACCACAGAATCAGCAAACCTATACAGGGAGTAAAAAAAAAGATGAGGAACTGCTGGAAAAACTCTGCAGGGAAGGCCTGCCTTACCGCTATCCGGAAGCGGAGAAACCCATCTGGGACCGCCTGGAGAAAGAACTTTCCCTGATAAAGAAAATGGACTTTGTTTCCTACTTCCTTATTAACTGGGATATCGTTTCCTATGCAAGGGAGCAGGGTTACTACTATGTGGGAAGAGGAAGCGGAGCTAACAGTATTGTAGCTTACCTGCTGCGGATCACCGATGTGGATCCTATGGAACTGGACCTCTATTTTGAGCGTTTTATTAACCTTTACAGGACCAATCCCCCCGATTTCGATATCGATTTTTCCTGGAAGGACAGGCAGGATGTTACGCAATATATTTTTAGCCGCTTTAAGCATGTGGCCCTTTTGGGAACTTATGTCACCTTTCAATACAGAGGGGTGATGAGGGAGCTGGGAAAAGTCTTCGGGCTTCCCAAAGAGGAAATAGATGTTTTATGTGATGGTAAACACCGGGCTGTAAACCTGGATGAGGTTTCCGTACTGGTTAAAAAATACAGCAAACTTATACAGGGAATGCCCAATTATGTGAGCATTCATGCAGGAGGAATCATTATAAGCGAACGCCCGTTGCATTACTTTGCTGCTACCAATTTCCCTCCCAAAGGTTTTCCTACCACCCAGTTTGATATGGTAATTGCGGAGGATGTCGGCCTGTATAAATTTGATATTCTCGGGCAACGCGGACTGGCTAAAATTAAGGATGCTATTGCCGTGGTAAGACAGAATCAGCCGGACAGATCCGGTTTTGATATCCACAACGTAAAGGCGTTTAAAACAGATCCGCGGATCAACAATCTTATAAAACACGCGCAGTGTATGGGATGTTTTTATGTAGAATCTCCCGCCATGCGGATGTTGCTCAAAAAACTGGCGGTAGATAATTACCTGGGGCTGGTAGCGGCCAGTTCTATTATCCGTCCGGGAGTGGCCAAAAGCGGAATGATGCGCGAATATATCCTGAGGCACCAGAATCCGAAACGGACAAAAGAGAAAGCACATCCGGTAATGCTGAAGATCATGCCCGATACTTACGGGGTAATGGTGTATCAGGAAGATGTGATCAAGGTGGCTCACTATTTTGCCGGACTCAACCTGGGAGAAGCCGATGTGCTAAGGAGGGGGATGAGCGGGAAATTCCGTTCCCGGGAAGAATTTCAGAAGGTAAAAGCAAAATTCATCTCCAATTGCCGGGAAAAAGGCTATGCAGATGCCATTATTTTTGAGGTGTGGAACCAGATTGCCAGTTTTGCCGGTTATGCATTTGCCAAAGGGCACTCGGCGTCTTATGCGGTAGAGAGTTATCAGACCCTTTTCCTGAAAACCTATTTTCCGCTGGAATTCATGGTGGCAGTGCTTAATAACGGAGGCGGATTTTACCGTTCTGAGTTTTATGTACACGAAGCCAGGATGCTGGGGGCTGTGATACACCCGCCCTGTATCAATAAAAGTTTTGTGCAGAATATCATAAAAGGGAAAGATATATACCTGGGGTTCGGGTACCTGAAGGATCTGGAAGACAAAACTGTTAAGCGTATTATTGAAGAACGGGAAAGAAGAGGAAGCTTTATTTCCCTTGAGGATTTTATAGAACGGACGGCCATTTCTATAGAGCAGTTGAGTATCCTGATACGAATTGATGCTTTCCGGTTTAGTGGAATCGATAAATACGAATTACTCTGGGAAGCTCATTTTAAGCTGGGAAGTACAAAAAAAGAAGAAGAACCACCAAAGCTTTTCAAACCGGAATACAGGCATTGCGATATTCCCGCTTTAAGAACCACGGCACTGGAAGCGTCTTTTGATCAGCTGGAATTACTGGGTTTCTGTTTGCGGAGCCCTTTTGAACTTCTGTCTAAAGAACCCAAGAACAGGAATGGGGCTAAAGACCTGCAGCGCTATACCAACAGATATATAGATATTTATGGCTACCTGGTATCCATAAAAAATACAACTACGCATAACGGAAAGCGAATGAATTTTGCCACTTTTACCGATCAGGACGGAGAAGTTTTTGATGTGGTTTTATTTCCGCAGGTGGCCAAAACCTACTATTTCTGGGGGAAAGGAATTTACCGCCTCTATGGGAAGGTGGTAGATGAATTCGGCTTCCTGAGTATAGAGGTGGTAAAAATGGAGAAGCAGGATTATATTCCCGACCCCAGATATGCTGAGGAACAACCTAATGGAAATAAAGAATTGTTGAAAAAAATATGAAGATTTATTTAGATCGAATAAAAATAAAGTGTATTTTCGCCTCGTTTTTAATTTGTTTTGATACGTGGGCAAGAAAAAGGAGAAAATAAAGAAGAAAGAGAAGAAGGAAAAAAAGGCAAAAAAAGCGAAGAAGGAGATCCTGGCAACTACTATTATTGAGATCCCTAAAAAATGCAAAAGCAAGTGCTGTAAAAAATACAAAAAGGGTAACCGTTGTAAGCGTTGTCCTATGTTAGATCTACTCAAAAAAGCAGCTTAATCCGTATTTTATTGATATAACCGGAATCATCGTAAGCTTGCCTTGTCGGCAGACAGACTTCATTGCTTTACTCCACCTAATGATATAATTAAAAACTCAACTATCCGTTATTAATCATTCATTTTAGCTAAAGTTTAAACCCGGGGAACAGTAAAAGTTCTGTTCATTTTTGGCTTGACCCAAAAACGAACCAAAAAGGTCAAGACTGATTTTAAATTCCTTGAAATACTACAAAGCTTTTACAGCCGCGCAGCCCAGGCCGTTTTTGCTTCGCAAAACACTTTTTGGACAGCTTCCGACTCCCCAATGTAAAACCTTTTTGATTTCTAACGGAATTAAAAATAGGTCGATTCTTTTAATGGTTGAGAAAAAGATCATCATATAATGCCTCCTTCTCCCTGTGGGAGAAGGTCGGCCTACCGACAGGTAGGTTGGGATGAGGGCAGCCCTCACCTTAGATAATAAAACAAAAAAGCAATCGCTTTAAACGATTGCCTTTTGAAAAATTATTTAGAAAGTATTCTTTTTTATTTAAAAGCTGCGTGCCCGGTAATATCCATTCCGGTAATTAACAGGTGAATATCGTGTGTACCCTCATAGGTAATTACACTTTCGAGATTCACCATATGCCTCATGATGCTGTACTCTCCGGTAATTCCCATTCCTCCTAATACCTGTCTTGCTTCCCTGGCAATTTTAATAGCCATTTCCACATTGTTCCTTTTAGCCATAGAGATCTGCGCCGAAGTAGCTCTTCCTTCTTCACGAAGTACTCCCAGTCTCCATGCCAGAAGCTGTGCCTTGGTGATCTCCGTGATCATTTCCGCCAGTTTTTTCTGCTGTAACTGGGTAGCGGCAATAGGTTTATCGAACTGAATACGCTCTTTGGCATATCTCAAAGCCGTATCATAACAGTCCATGGCAGCTCCGATAGCTCCCCAGGCAATTCCGTAACGTGCAGAATCAAGACAACCAAGAGGTGCTCCCAATCCGCTTTTTCCGGGAAGCAGATTTTCCTTGGGAACTTTTACATTATCGAAGATCAATTCTCCGGTAGCCGATGCCCTTAAAGACCATTTATTATGAGTTTCAGGAGTGCTGAATCCTTCCATTCCGCGCTCTACGATAAGTCCGTGTATCCTTCCGCTTTCATCTTTAGCCCATACTACGGCCACATCGGCAAAAGGAGCATTGGAGATCCATAATTTAGCACCGTTAAGCAGGTAGTGGTCTCCTTTATCTTTAAAATTGGTAACCATTCCTCCGGGATTGGAACCGTGATCCGGCTCTGTCAGACCGAAGCATCCCATAAATTCTCCGGAAGCCAGCTTGGGTAAATATTTTTTTCTTTGCTCTTCGGTTCCGTATTTCCAGATAGGATACATCACCAAAGACGATTGTACAGAAGCGGTAGAACGTACCCCGCTATCACCTCTTTCAATCTCCTGCATGATAAGACCGTAACTTATCTGATCAAGACCGGCTCCTCCGTACTCAACAGGAATATAAGGGCCAAAAGCCCCTATCTCTGCAAGGCCCCCGATAATCTGATCGGGGAATTCCGCGCGTTGTGCAAAATCTTCAATGATTGGAGAAACTTCTCGTTTTACCCATTGACGGGCTGCATCTCTTACTAATTTATGTTCGTCGCTTAACAGCTCATCAACATTGTAATAATCAGGAGCTTCAAATAAGTCTGGTTTCATCTGATGGTTTTTATTTTTTAGCCCGTATGGTAAACAGGCGGGATTCTTTAAAAATTATTGAAGCAAAAGTAGCTAATGTAAATAAACCAAACAAAGAATATTGATAACTACATTTTTAAATAAAAATCCTTGCAAAGAGAAATATAGGCCTCTGTGTATTCATGCCTGCTTTTTTCTATGATCAGCTCCTCCGTATCCGGATCGGTCTTATCAAAACCAAAGCAAAGAAGACTGCGTTTGATTTCGGCATCGGCATGTCCTTTTACCCTGCAAATACGCTGTGGAAATAACTTGTGCTTTTCGGCCAGAGCAATAAAATTTTGTTCTTCCTTAAACGGAATGATGGTATTAAAATATCCTTCGGGAGAAAGCAGGTGCGAAACACTTTCTACCAGCTCTTCAAAGGGAAGGGAGCTGTTCAGGCGGGCCTTGTCTCTGGAAGCATCTCCGCTGCTATAGTCCTCGCTAAAGAAAGGAGGGTTGGAAACGATCAGGTCGTATTTATCCTCAATCTCTTCCACAAATTCGTCCAGACCGGCATGATAACAGAAAAGGCGATCGTTCCAGGGAGCGTTTTCAAAATTATCTACACATTGTTCGTACGCATCTTCGTCAATCTCAATCCCGTCTATAACTTCTGCAGTACTTCTCTGAGCCAGCATCAATGCTATAAGCCCGGTACCGGCACCGATATCCAGTACGGAAAACGGCCGATGGGAAATATCGATCCACGCCCCCAACAGAACCCCATCGGTTCCTATTTTCATAGCACAACGATCCTGCTGAATACTGAATTGTTTAAAACGAAATGGTTTTGACATTTGATATTTAGTTGTTGGTTGTTGGTTGATGGTTGATGGTTCTTGGTTGCTGGTTGTTTGATTTGTCATCTCGAGCGCAGTCGAGAGGTGGAATTTGATACTTGGTTGTTCGTTACTGGTTGTTAGCATTGTCTCCTTGAGGGGACTTTAGGGGTGTTGCTTCTTCACTTCGTTTTGGAGTATTGGAATTTACCCCAAATAAAGATCGATCAACCCCTCCGGAGTTTCTACAATAACCTTTTTGTTTTTGCGGTCTACCTCCTTAATGAATTCGTCGTTCATAGGGATCAGGATCTCGGTTCCATCCCTTTCAACCTCAAAAAGAGCCTGGGCGGTGCTGTCGTTAATACCTTTAACAATTCCTACTGCTCCGAAATTCACATCCTCCATGGTAAAATCTATCACTTCGTGGAAGTAGAACTTATTTCCACTTAGTTTGGGAAGCAGATCCAGCGGAAGGTAAAGATCAGATCTCATCAATGCATCCGCATCCTGTTCTGTAGTCACGTCTTCCAGTTTTAACCGCAGGAGGTCCGATTTGTGAAGTGAGGAGGCCTCAATAAAAAATGGAACCAGATTATTGCCGAGAGCAATAAATACTGATTCCAAGTTTTTGTAAAGTTCGGGTTCATCCGTATCCAGCTTTGCCAGTACTTCACCCTTAAAGCTATATTTTTTAACGATTTTACCGAGATAGAAGCAATCTTCCTTCTTCATCTCCGCAAAAATTACTCAGCAGCTTCGTCTTTGTTTTCCTCTGCTGCTGGCGCTTCTTCAGCCGGAGCTTCTTCGGTAGCAGGTGCTTCCTCAGTAGCTGCTTCAGCTTCAGCAACAACCTCTTCAGTTGCTTCTTCTGCAGCTTCCTCTGCTACAGCTTCAGCTTCAGCCTCTGCTGCCGCTGCTTTACGCTTCTCGTTAATTTCTTTTTCAGCTTCTAACTGCTTGGCTCTGGCTTCTTCCTTAGCTTTGGCAAGATCATCTTTCTTAGCCTCTACTTTTCCGGTTTTCTCTTCCAACCAGGCCTGGAATTTTTCTTCAGCCTGCTCTTCAGTTAAAGCTCCTTTAGCCACACCACCAAGTAAGTGATGCTTTAATAATGCTCCTTTATAAGACAAAAGTCTTTTTGCCGTATTTGTTGGCTGAGCACCATTTTGTAACCATTGTACAGAATTCTCTACATTAAGTTCAATCTGTGCAGGGTTAGTGTTCGGATTGTAGATCCCTAATTTTTCAAGGAATTTACCATCTCTTTTTGAGCGGGAATCCGCTGCTACGATCCAGTAAAAAGGCTTTCCTTTTTTACCGTGTCTCTGTAATCTGATTTTAACTGGCATAAATGCATTAATTAGTGAGGTTCACGACCTCTGTTATTAATTTTTTTACTTAGCTAAGAACTAAGCGGGTGCAAATATACGTTTATTTTAAAAAACCACGCATAAGTTAAAGCTTTATTTTATTGAATTTTAGGGCGTTTCCTTTTGATTGTCAAAAGGCCGGGCTTTCCGCTATATCTTTTTGATTCAAAAAGGATACCGCTTCAATCCCTAACGCGGGTTAAATTCCAAATACCAAGCCTCAAATTCCATCTCTCGACGAGCCTGTATCGAGCGTAGTCGAGATGCTCGAGATGACAAATCGAATAACCATCGACATACACCGAAACTTTAGTGAAGGTGTAACAACCAATCACTAACAACCAACAACTATCAACCACCCACCACCCACGTGCACCGAAGCCTTGGCGTAGGAGCAACACTCACTACTAAACAACCGTTAATAACTCCTGATAAGTTCACTGCAATTCGCTTAAAAATATATGTATTTTTATCCCTCACTCTATAGTTCTAATTCTTAACGAATACTTATGTATTTAATCTTCGATACGGAAACCACAGGTTTACCCAAGCGATGGGATGCACCCGTCTCAGATTCAGATAACTGGCCGCGATGTATTCAGATTGCCTGGCAGTTACATGACGAAATGGGGCAGCTTATCGACCAGCAGGATTATCTCGTAAAACCTGACGGATTCAATATTCCCTATGATGCAGAGAAAATACATGGAATTTCCACGGAATTGGCCATGGAGCAGGGAGTACCTCTCGAAGAAGTACTGGAGAAATTTAATGAGGCCCTTTCGCAAACCAAATTTGTAGTAGGGCAGAATGTAGGCTTCGATGTGAATATCATGGGAGCTGAGTTTTACCGGCTCGGAGTAGATAACGACCTTCAGGAACTTCCGGTACTCGATACCTGTACCGAAACAACAGCTTCCCTTTGTCAGATCCCCGGAGGTAGGGGAGGTAAATTCAAACTCCCGACACTTACCGAGCTGCATCACTTTTTATTCGGAGACGGTTTTGAAGAAGCGCATAATGCTACCGCCGATGTGGAGGCAACGACCCGTTGCTTTTTCGAACTGATCAGAAAAGGGATCTATACCCAGGAAGAACTGGATGTCTCTCCTGACTATTTCCACAACTTTTCCGAAGCCAACCCGCAGACCATCCAGCTTATTGGTCTTACACATATCAACCTTAAGGAAGCTTCCCGAAAAGTGCGGGAGAAACTTCAGAAGGACAAGCAAACTACGGGGATATCCAAAGAGGAGATAGAACAGAATATAGAGGATCTGAAGGATGCAGGTTTTGTGCATCTTCATAACCATTCCCAATTCTCCGTACTACAGGCAACTTCCAGTATCCCGGACCTGGTAAGTGCAGCGGCCAAAAACAAAATGCCCGCAGTAGCCCTTACCGATGTAGCCAATATGATGGGGGCTTTCCATTTTGTAAAGGAAGTAAGCAATCACAATAAAGCGGCAGAAGAGAAGAACAAGGAAGCAGAAGAAAAAGGAGAAGCACCCACCGAGGTGATCATGAAACCCATTGTGGGTTGTGAGTTCTTTGTCTGTGAAGACCATGTCGATAAGACCCGTAAAGACAACGGGTATATGATCGTGATGCTGGCCAAGAACAAAAACGGCTATCACAACCTGGCTAAAATGTCCTCTATCGGTTATACGGATGGGTTCTATTACGTACCCCGTATCGATAAGGAGGTCATAAAAAAATATAAAGAAGATGTTATCGTCCTTACCGGAAACCTCTACGGGGAAGTTCCGAGTAAGATCCTGAATGTAGGTGAAAACCAGGCCGAAGAAGCACTGATCTGGTGGAAGGAGCAGTTCGGAGAGGACCTATATATCGAATTGATGCGCCACGGGCAGGAAGACGAAGACAGGGTAAATGATATCCTGGTACAATTTGCGCGCAAGCACCAGGTAAAAATGGTAGCTACCAATAACACCTATTATGTAGATAAGGAAGATGCCAATGCGCACGATATCCTTCTATGTGTTAAGGACGGTGAAAAACAAGCTACGCCGATAGGCCGTGGCCGTGGATACCGATACGGGCTCCCAAACCAGGAATATTACTTTAAAGATGCAGATACGGTAAAGGAACTTTTTAAGGACCTTCCTGAAGCTATCCTGAATATTCAGGAGATCGTAGACAAGATAGAACCTTTCGTACTGGCGCGTGATGTACTCTTACCTGCCTTCGATATCCCGGAGGAATTCCAGTCGGAAGAGGATAAGCATGACGGAGGAAAAAGAGGAGAGAATAAATACCTGAAACATATTACCTACGAAGGTGCCAAAAAAAGATACGGTGAGATCACCGAAGATATAACAGCCCGTCTTGACTTTGAGCTGGGAGTTATTGAGAATACGGGATATCCCGGTTACTTCCTTATTGTGGAAGACTTTATACGGGAAGCCCGGAATATGGGAGTGTCCGTTGGGCCCGGAAGGGGTTCTGCAGCAGGATCGGTAGTGGCCTATTGTCTGGGGATTACCAATATAGACCCCATTAAGTACGACCTGCTTTTTGAGCGTTTCCTGAACCCGGATCGTGTGAGTATGCCCGATATCGATATCGACTTCGATGATGAAGGAAGAGGAAAGGTAATGGATTATGTGATCGGGAAATACGGAGCCAATCAGGTGGCTCAGATCGTTACTTACGGTACCATGGCAGCCAAATCCTCTATCCGCGATACGGCAAGGGTGCTGGATCTGCCGCTGGGAGATGCCGACAGGATCGCCAAGCTGATCCCCAATATGAAACTGGGGAAGATCTTTAAACTGGACGATAAGGAACTGAAATCCAAACTCCGTTCCGATGAGATGGATAAGGTAAATGAGCTTAAAAACCTTTCGGAAGGAGAAGATCTGGAAGCACAGACCATTAACCAGGCAAGGATCCTGGAAGGTTCGGTACGGAATACGGGAATTCACGCCTGCGGGGTGATCATTACCCCCGACGATATTACCAATTTCGTTCCCGTAGCCACCGCAAAGGATTCCGATCTTTATGTTACCCAGTTCGATAACTCGGTAGTGGAAAGTGCCGGACTCCTGAAAATGGATTTCCTCGGACTTAAAACGCTTACCCTTATAAAAGACACGGTAAAAATTGTAAAGGCAAAGCATGGGATCCTGCTCGATCCCGAGAACTTCCCGCTGGATGATGAAAAGACCTATGAACTTTTCCAGAGAGGAGAAACTGTTGGGATCTTCCAGTACGAATCTGCCGGGATGCAGAAATACATGAAGGAGCTGAAACCCACTGTTTTTGCTGACCTTATTGCTATGAATGCCCTGTACAGACCGGGGCCATTGGAATACATTCCGAAATTTATTAAAAGAAAGCACGGCGAGGAAGAGATCACCTACGATCTTCCTGCCATGGAAGAATATCTTAAGGAAACCTACGGGATCACGGTATACCAGGAGCAGGTGATGCTGCTTTCACAGAAACTGGCAGGATTTACCAAAGGTGAAGCCGATGTTTTGCGGAAAGCGATGGGAAAAAAGATCTTTGCCCTGCTGGCACAGCTAAAACCTAAATTCCTGGACGGAGGAGAGGCCAACGGCCACCCCCGGGATGTACTGGAAAAAGTATGGAAAGACTGGGAGGCCTTTGCGGCCTACGCCTTTAATAAATCGCACTCTACCTGTTATGCCTGGATCGCCTATCAGACGGCTTATCTCAAGGCACACTATCCGGCAGAATATATGGCGGCGGTGCTTTCCAACAATATGAACGATATCAAGCAGGTGACCTTCTTTATGGAGGAGTGCAAAAGAATGAAACTAAATGTACTCGGACCTGATGTAAACGAATCCTATTATAAATTCTCCGTAAACCAGGACAATGCGGTTCGCTTTGGAATGGGGGCGATAAAAGGTGTTGGAAGGGCTGCGGTAGATACCATTGTAGAGACCCGTAAGGAAGACGGGAAATACAAATCGGTTTTTGACCTGGCCAAACGGATAGACCTTCGTGCTGCCAATAAAAAAGCTTTTGAAAACCTGGCCCTTGCCGGAGGCTTCGACTCCTTTGCCGATACGCACAGGGCGCAGTATTTCCATAATGACGGAGAGGGAATGTCCTTCCTGGAAAAGACCATCCGCTACGGGGCAAAATATCAGGAAAATGAGAACTCCGCACAGGTAAGCCTCTTTGGCGATGCGAGTGAAGTACAGATCCCGGAACCTGTCGTACCTCCCTGCGAAGAATGGGGAACCATGGAAAAACTCAGGAGGGAAAAAGAAGTAGTGGGGATCTATTTGTCGGGCCACCCGCTGGATGATTTTAAGATAGAGATGCAGTATTTCTGTAACGGCAATCTCTCTATCTTCAGCGAAATGGAGAATTATGTAAACCGCGAAATTACCTTTGCCGGGGTTATTACCGACGTGCAACACCGGGTTTCCAAGAATGGGAAAGGCTGGGCAGCTTTTACGGTAGAGGACTATACCGAATCCTATGAATTCAGGATCTTTGGAGAAGAGTATTTAAAATACCGTCACTTTTTAATGGTGAATTCCTTTACCTATATCAGGGCCTTTATCAAGGAAGGCTGGGTAAATAAGGATACCGGTAAAAAAGGCGACCCCAGGATACAGTTTAACGGCATTCAGATGCTGCAGGATATTATGGAATCCCAGGCTAAGAAACTTACCATTCAACTGGATATCAATCAACTGAAGGAAGATCATATTACCGACCTGAAATCGCTTATCAGCATGCACAGAGGAGACCATACGCTAAATTTTGTGGTATATGAGATGCAGGAAGAGATCAAACTGCATATGCCGAGCCGCAAACAAAAGGTAAAGATCTCTAACGAACTACTGGAAGAACTCGACAAGCAGGAGGTGTATTATAAGTTAAATTAACGGGGTTTTGTATTAGTGTATTTTGGAAGGAAAAGAAGAACAATTAAAATATAAGTGCTCAGAATGTGGTCAGATTCATGATGACTGGCCAGCTTTAGGTTTTAGATCTCCTGATCCTTATGAATACCTTACCGAACATCAAAAATCAACTATTGCAGAACTGAACCCTGATTTTTGTGAGATCAGATATGAAGATCAGACAGACCGTTTTATCAGGGTAGTACTCTTTCAAAAAGTTAATGATCACTGCGAAGACCTTGAATATGGAGTATGGGTATCCTTAAGTGAGAAAAGTTACAACGATTATAAGTCAAATTTCAATAACGAGAATCACGAAACAGGCTATTTCGGTTGGTTGTGTAATAGTATCCCCCAATATGAGGAAGCTGCAATGATCCCTACGGATGTTATGACAAAAAAAGGAAACAGCAGACCTGAGATCTTTCCACATGAGAGTTCTGATCATCCTTTGGTTAAGGATTATTATGACGGAATCACCAAAGAGGAAACTGAAAGACGTATTCAGGGAATGCTAAATACTTTAAAGTAGGTCTTTCTGAACCACCTTCAAATACTTATCTTTAGTTCAACAAACGGATTGTGAATGCAATCGAACGTGTTTCTGACTAAACCAATATGAGCTTCCTAAAAGCAGAATGGAGAAAACTGGCCATTGCCAATTATGAGATCGATGCATCTCTTCTTTCCGATTATATCCCTTTCGGAACGGAACTCGACCTATGGAACGGCAGATGTTACCTGAGTCTGGTGGGCTTTATGTTTGTAAATACTAAGTTGCTTGGACTCAAATTCCCTGGTCATGTGAATTTTGAGGAGGTCAACCTCAGGTTTTATGTAAAGCGTCCTTTAGGAGGTGAAGACAGGAGGGGAGTGGTTTTTATAAAAGAGATCGTACCCAAACCGGCCCTGACCTTTATTGCTAATTCGGTGTATAAAGAACACTATCAGACTTTGGAAATGGATCATGTATGGGAGGAAAAAGAAGAACTGAGAACTGTGGAATACCAATGGAAAACCGCCGGAATATGGAATTCCTTTAAGGTGGAAGCGTCCAGAGAGCCCACGGAGATCCTTCAGGGCAGTGAAGCCGAATTTATTACAGAACACTATTGGGGATATACCAGAATAAACAATAAAAAGAGCTACGAATACGAAGTTACTCATCCCAGATGGCAGCAATATGAAGTGAAGGACTGTAAAATTTCGGTGGATTTTGAAAAGACCTATGGAAGTCAATTCGGTTTTCTCAATAAACTGCAACCTGTTTCGGTAATGCTGGCTGAAGGCTCTGAAATAACGGTTGAGAATAAGAGTAGTATTGTTTGAATATAAATAAACGATAATATCAATGGATCAATTTTTAATAGGAATGTTTGTTTTTGGAATCCTTTTTTCGACGATATTCTTCAATTACAAAGTTTTCAGGCGCAATTACTATTTTTATAAAAGCTATCTAAGTGAGATAAATGAGTTTATTCATAATGAGAAGCTTGTATTGATAGAGGTACGTAATCCTGTGCCGGAAGACTGGAAGGATAATCCTTTTGGAACCAGAAATAGTTTTTTCCCTGAAATGGCTCTCCCGTTTTCTTTATTAGTTCATTACACATTTATCGTGAAGGATTCTGATAATAATCTGAAGCAATTCTGGCTGCGGAATCGCTCTTCTTTTTTTGGGAAAAACGAGACAAGATTCAGAGAGGCCAAACCGGAGCGGTTTATTCTGGAAAGTGGAGTAGAAATAAGCAGAAATATTGAAGCCGATCCTAATATCATTGAAGTTTTAAGCGAATGCCCGGCATGTAAAGCTAAAGTTACTGCAGAGAATAAAGAATGCCCTGATTGCGGACTGAAGTTTTTATAAGACAGAATTTAAGAATACACCTCAAACACGCTGTAACAAAAACCCCCGTTAATCGTTTTAACTTCATGAAACAATTCCTACTCCTCTTCGCTTTATTTATTTCTTTATCAGGCTTTTCACAGCAAAATAACAATAACAGATCCGGATTTGCTCCTACCATTGAAGATGCCCTGAGTAAATACGGTTTTCTTCAGGAACAGCTTATTCACGGCAAGGATACGATTGTATATTACCTGAGGTCCTATGAGAAAAAACCATCCAAATTGGTGGTTTTTATTCAGGGTACCGACCCTAATCCAATTTTTTCATATAAAATTAAAGAGGGAAAACCGGTTATCTACAGATGGTTTAATGATGATTATAAGGCTTTGGATGACGGATACGCTTACGCTATTATTCCTAAGCCCGGGATTGAAGGGATCTTCAATGAAGACGGATTTGAAGTTCCGCAGGAATATCACAGGAGAAACTATAGAGAATACAGAGTAAATCAACTGCATTATTCCATCGAACATATCAAAAAACATCACCTTCAGGGGCCGGAAAAAATTATCGTTTATGGACATTCCGAAGGAGGCCCGATAGCAGCGGCACTCGCCAATAAGAATAAAAGTATCACTCATTTAGGGTTCTGGTCGGGTAATGTGTTGAACAATTTTTACGAGTTCTCCCTTTTTAACCGCATTGAAGCCCTGAAGGGGAAACAGACAGATGCTTCGGCTCATGCGAATATCATGGGAATTATAGAGTGGTATAAATCGGTTATTGAGGATCCTAATTCTACGGAATTGGATCATTTCGGTTTCACTAATAAACGATGGTCTTCCTATGAACAACCACCGATAGAGGACCTGCTAAAACTGGAGATCCCTATTTATGCTTTATTTGCTACAAAAGATGAAAGCACACCTATAGAGACAGCCTATTTACTTCCCGTACAATTCCTTCAGAAAAGAAAAAAGAACCTGACCTTTGAAGTATGTATGGAATGCGACCACTCTTATACCGAACAGAAGAATGGGGAAAAGATAAAGCACTGGAAAAGGATCTTTAAGGAATTTATGGAATGGACGGAGAAATAACATTTCATTAATACTTTATATAAGCACTATTTCTTAATTTTTACCTGAACACCACCAATAAACCAAGTTATGAAGAATTTTATATTCTTAATGACCGTGTTTTGCATAATTTCCTGTAAAAGCACGGCCGATGAGCCTATGGAGGCTCAAATTGTGGGAGAAGGCAGTATCTCCCTGGATGCTCCTGAGTTTGCAACTTCCGTTTCTTCAGATCAAAAGCAAATGTATTTTAACCGAACCAGTCCGGACCGGTCGCAAATGCAGCTCATGTATACCGAATTTAAAGACGGGAAATGGACGGAGGCCGAAGCTCTTCCTTTTTCCACCGAAGAGCACAGAGATGTCGATCCCTTTCTTACCCATGACGGAAAGCGGTTGTATTTCAGTTCTACCAGGCCCTTAAAAGAAGGAGAAGAAAAAAAGGACTTCGATACCTGGTATGTAGAGAAGGTAAATGGCAAATGGTCCGAGCCCATTAATCCGGGAGTACCGATGAATTCAGATTCTACCGAGATCTTTGTAAGCATGGCAAAAAACAGGAATGCTTATTTTGTTTCCGAAAGGAGTGGAGAGAGGACCATTATGGTCAGCAGGTTTAAAGACGGTGATTATCAGCAAGCCGAAAAGATCACTTTACGATTAAGAGGCAAGCCCATTTATGCCAGTAATCCGGGGATTGCTTCCGATGAGAGTTTTATGATCGTGGCAGTACGGGATCCAGAAGGAAATGGAAGCCCAGACCTCTTTATCAGCTTTAACAGGAACGGCAAATGGTCGGAACTGAAAAACCTGGGGCCCAACGTGAATTCTCCTTTTGCTGATTTTGCCCCCGGACTCAGTAAGGACGATAAAACCCTCTACTTTACTTCCGAACGCCCGGGAGTTGTTCCACCCCAAAAAGAAGGGGTTCGCCCCCCGGGAGACATATACAAAGTAAACCTTAAAACCCTGCTCGATAAAATAAAATAAGCTTTGTGATTTATTAGGATTAGCGTAAGCAAAATTTCCCTACTTTTAAGTATTAAAGGGTCAAGAAGAGATACGATAAAATTGATAGATTGCAGTAGAATGTATTTTAAAAGATAAATAATGGGAGTTGTTCAATGTGATGTGCATGGAGAACAAAGTTTTTTGGAAGTTTGTAAGCACATTTATGCAGAATATGAAAAAGGTATTATTTCCGAAATGTATGACTTTCCTGTGCTATCGGTTAAAATATGTAAGAACTGTTTTGAGAACCTGGATTTGGAAGGAATTAGAGATCTTAAAATAGATAATTTGCTAAATGATCTTCCTGATGACATAGATGTAATTGAAGACGAAATTTCAAAGAGATACGATAAAATTGATAGAAGAATTATCTGTTTTCGTTGCTATGATGAACTCAAAAAGAAAGTATGAAATCAATATCGGTAACTACCGAAAATATAATTAAGGTTAGCGGGACGGAGTCGACCGAAACAAATGATACACTTGCCGTTGAAGAGCCGCTGGAAATAAGTATGAGTATTCCTTCGGCAAAACCACCGCTGATCGGAAAAAATATCTCCATTACCATGCGGACGCCCGGAAATGATGCAGAACTGGCTCTGGGATTTTTGTTTACCGAGGGAATAATTACTGCTCCCGATGAGGTTTTTATGGTAGATCATCACGGAAATACTGCCGATGTGATACTTAAGAATAATACATCCGCAGATCTGACCAAATTGGAACGGCATTTTTATACCAGTAGCAGCTGCGGGGTTTGCGGCAAGGCCAGTATAGATTCAGTCAGGACCGTACGCCGTCTGGATCCTCAGCAAACAGACTTTAAGGTGCCCGCAAAGCTTTTGCAAACCCTTCCCGCCCGCCTGCGGGAAGAGCAGGCCGTGTTCGAATCGACCGGTGGCCTGCACGCAGCAGCGCTTTTCAACCTCGAAGGAAAATTGTTGGAACTCAGAGAAGATGTCGGGCGTCACAATGCATTGGATAAGCTTATTGGAGCCGCATTTCAGGAAGATCGTTTACCTTTAAACAAACACCTGCTCCTTTTAAGCGGTCGTGCCAGTTTTGAACTGATACAAAAGGCAGCGATGGCAGGAATTTCCTTTGTAATGGCCGTAGGTGCCCCCTCCAGCCTGGCTGTAGAACTGGCCGGGGAATTTAATATGACCCTGATAGGCTTTTTAAGCGGAGAACGCTTTAATATCTACCAGGGAGCAAATAGGATAGAACTATAAAGACTTTAGCTGTTTTATGGCAGAAAAGAAAGATATACAAGCCGGAACCCCGGAAAAATTCACAGGTTTAAAAACTTCAAAACCCAAGGACGTAGCTGCCGGAATGCCGGCAGTAACTTCATCGCTTAAACATATAATGAGTGAGACCGGATTGCGAAAGGGCCTGAAGATCCTTGCAAACCTCAATCAGAAGGGAGGGATCGACTGTCCCGGTTGTGCCTGGCCGGACCCGGATGACGAACGCAGTAAAATTGCAGAGTACTGTGAAAACGGGGTCAAAGCCATTGCTGAAGAAGCTACTAACAAAAGACTGGACCCTGAGTTTTTTACGCAGAATTCCGTTTCCTCCCTTTCGGAGCTTTCCGATTATGAGATCGGGAAGAAAGGACGCATTGCCCAACCCATGTACCTGGAGGAGGGAAGCGATTTTTACAGAGAAATATCCTGGCCGGATGCTTTTCAGCTTATCTCAACAGAACTCAATAGCCTGGAGAGCCCGGACGAAGCAGTATTTTATACTTCGGGAAGGACGAGTAACGAAGCGGCTTTTCTCTATCAGCTCTTTGTACGCGAATTCGGGACCAACAATCTTCCGGATTGCAGTAATATGTGCCATGAGAGCAGCGGAGTGGCCCTGAGTGAAACACTGGGGATAGGGAAGGGCTCTGTAAAACTGGAGGATTTTTATCAGACGGAAGTCATCCTCATCATGGGGCAGAACCCGGGAACCAATCACCCCCGAATGCTGAGTGCCCTTAAAAAAGCTAAAAAGAACGGAGCTGTTATTATTTCTGTCAACCCTATTATGGAAGCCGGCCTGCTTAATTTCAGCAATCCGCAGGAAGTAAAAGGCGCCCTCGGAATAAAAACGAAACTCACCGACATATACCTGCAGCTTAAACTCGATGGCGATATGGCCCTGCTGCAGGCACTGGTTAAACTGATGCTGGAAGAAGAGGACAGAAAACCGGGATCAGTACTGGATAATGAGTTTATAAATGAAAAAACACAGGGAGTTGAAGATTACCTGAACCATATCCGTAAGCTGGACCTGAATGAACTGATCGATATTTGTGGCATCCCCCTGGAACAATTAAAGGAAGTTGCCGAAATATTATGCACCAGGAAAAAGATCATCGCCTGCTGGGCAATGGGACTTACCCAACATAAAAATGCGGTAAATACCATTAAAGAGATCGTTAACCTGTTGCTTCTTAAGGGAAGTATCGGAAAACCCGGAGCAGGAACCTGTCCGGTTCGCGGACACAGTAATGTTCAGGGCGATCGTACCATGGGGATCTATGAAAAACCTCCCGAAACACTCCTGGATGCCCTGGAGAACAGGTTTCAGTTCAGTCCGCCACGCAAAAAAGGATATAATACGGTAGAGAGTATAGAAGCTATGTATGAAGGAAGGGCAAGGGTGTTTATTGCCATGGGAGGGAATTTCCTTTCGGCCTCTCCTGACACTTATTATACGGCACAGGCTTTACAGAATTGTAACCTCACCGTACATGTTTCCACCAAACTCAACCGTTCTCATCTTGTACACGGAAAACAGGCACTGATCCTTCCCTGTCTGGCACGTACGGACAAGGATATGGTCGGTGAAGAACTCCAGTTTGTTACCGTAGAGAATTCTATGGGAGTGGTACATCAGTCCAGGGGAAGCCTGGACCCCATATCGGAAAAACTGATTAGCGAACCTCTTATTGTTTGCCGGATGGCCAAAGCGGTTTTAAAAGATACCAAAACTGACTGGGATAAATACATGCAGCATTACGACCGGATCAGGGATGATATTGAAGCCTGCATTCCGGGATTTGAAGATTATAACAAAAGAGCCAGACAGCCGGCAGGCTTTTACCTTCCCAACGGCGCTAGAGATAATGATTATCGTACCGCAAGCGGGAAAGCCGGTTTTAGCGTTTCCCATGCGAATAAACACCCCTTAAAGGATAATGAGTTTATGATGATGACCATCCGCAGTCACGATCAGTTTAATACAACTATCTACGGATTGGATGACAGATACCGGGGTATCTATAACGAACGCAGGGTGATCCTGATAAATCCTGAAGACATCAGGCAACACGGATTTGAAGAAGGAGAGCTTGTAGATCTCATTAATGACTTTGGAGGAACGGAGCGTATAGCCCGGAAGTTTATTATAGTGGCCTATAATATTCCGCAGCAATGCACGGCTACCTATTTCCCGGAAGCCAATATCCTGGTGCCTATAAAAAGTATAGCCGATAAGAGCCACACCCCCACATCCAAGTCGGTAGTGATCAGAATAAAAAAACACGGATAAATAATGAAATACCAGGAATTTACACCTTCGGCACCGCTTTCAGATTATATTCAGCTTATCTGGATCATGGAATCGGAATCCCCGAAAGAGGTGTATCCGAAAGAAAAGATACTTCCCGATGGAATTGTAGAACTGGTGTTTCATTACAAAGACCCTTTTATCAATTATTTTGCAGACGGACGAAAGCTCAAACAACCGGATGGATTTGCTATTTCACAAATGAGCAAGTTTATAGAAATAGAATCCGATGGAGAGATTGGTTTTATCTCTGTTCGTTTTTATCCGTGGGGAGCTCACCATTTTTTTAAAAAACCGATCAAAAGTTTTATTGACGACCTTACCGATGCCGGAGAGCTATGGGAAGGAGGTTATCAGAAAGATCTGGGGGTTCTTACCAATCTGGATGACCGGGAAAAAGTAAACAGAGTGGAAGAATTCCTGATGGGGAAACTTAACGGGCAAAAAACCAAAAAAAACTCAGACCTGATTACCGATACCATAAAGCTTATCCGGGATACCAGAGGATCACTGCCGATAGATGACATCTGTAAACAAACCGGACTTTCCTATAAACAACTGGAGCGATATTTTGTTTCTTCCATAGGTGTGAGCCCCAAAGTTTTTTCAAGGACCACCCGCTTTTTACACCTCTGTCACCATATAGGGGAGTATGAGAATAAAACAATGACACAGCTTGCATATGATATGGGCTATTACGATCAGGCTCATTTTAATAAGGAGTTTAAAGAGTTCTCCGGATTAACACCGAAAGAATATTTCAGGCAGAAGAATATCAGCTTTGCCGATTTCTGAAAACTGTCTATTTTTTACAAGCTATCGGAAATACAAAAGCTTTAATTTGCTTTGAACCTAAAATTTAAACAAATGAAAAAGCTAGTATTTATTAGTCTCCTTGCCCTTTCCTCCGTATCTGTTTTTAGTCAGGAACATTTTAAAGAACTCAATTTCCTTATCGGAAAATGGCAGGGAGTGGAAAGCGGAGTTGCAGGAGACGGTATCGGATTCAGAACCTATGAATACGATCTGAACGACCATTATATCTTTCTTAAAAATCAGTCTTCCTTCCCGATATCAGAACAGAAACCCATTGGAGAAGTACACAGGAATGTTGGGATTTTCAGCTATAATTCCAATACTTCTGCCATCGTATTGAGAGAATTTCATGTAGAAGGATTTACCAATGTGTATGAACTTGACAGAAAGCTCTCCTCCTCTGAAAAACTGGTTTTTATTACCCGTGAGATAGAGAATAATCCCGGAAACTGGAAGGCCAGATCTACCATAAATAAGATCTCCGGAGATGAATTTATAGAAACTTTTGAGATAGCCTTCGATGGAGAGAATTATAAACCGTTCTTAAAAAACCATTGGCACAGAGTGAGATAATTTTCGGGAGAATATTGAAGCTTTAGAAGTGTAAATGCCTGATTTACTGCAAATAATTTGTTATTTTTAATAGCAGAATGTTAAGTGGTAATGTCTTTTGATATGATAAGGTCCCGTGCTGAAATATTAAAAATGAATCAGGTTTTTACAGAACATCTTATAGGTGCTCAGCAAAGCAAATACCGTCCTTCGGAAGAAGAGGAGCTGAAGCATTTTGAGGAGATGAAAGATGTAAATCCGTTTTCACCTCACCTGAATATCGAATATCACGGGAAGATCACTCTTATTCCGTCTAAGAAAACACCAAAGAAATATCTCCTGGACCTGGCACTGGGCCTGGAAGGGCTTAGAAAATTCTTCAGACAGGAAAGTTTACTGGTCCTGGGAGACTGGCCCACACCCTGGTTATATCAGGAGAATGATCACAAGGCTGTGCAAAAGGCTTTGAACTATCTTAAAAAACGTATTGACGCTACTTTTAACGGTGGATTTGAACTGAAGGGGAAAGAACTTATAGAATTTATTCCCCATTTATTCTGGCTGATCCGGTGCAATGCCAGCTTACCTGGTTTTTTAATGGGTTACACCCAGTCGGATACCGTTATCTCCCTTTGTAAACACGGATCTTTACATATTGATTCTTACAGTACAAATGAATTTGAAAAACTCAGGAAGTATTTTAGCAGAAGAGGTTTTTTAAAAATAAGGAACTGTAATTCTCCGGTCGATTTTAATCAATCTTAACGCATAAGATATGGAACCGAGAGTGAAAATCCGTTTTTTAATACTTGTTCTGGTCCAGGCATTACATTCGACTGAAGAATATATAGGTAAATTATGGGAAGTCTCTGCTCCAGCCGAATATTTAAGCGGACTTATCTCCTCCGATATCGAAACCGGCTTTTTGGTAATTAATGTCGGGCTCTTTGTCTTTGGTATTTTCTGCTGGTTGTTCATTGTTCGTACGAATCATCGTTTTGCTCCCTTTTTTATTTGGTTCTGGATAGTTCTGGAAATCGTAAACGGCCTTGGGCACCTTCTGTGGTCTTTCTATGAGAAAAATTATATTCCCGGACTATGGACGGCTCCTTTCCTTTTAATTGCAGCCGTTTATTTAAGGTATACATACAAAAAAACCGTAAAACTATGGAATACAGAGAAGTAAATACAAGTGATATCCCCGACCTGGCTAAGTTACGATCGATGGACTGGGGTACCAGAGAATACTGGACCAATCGTATTTCCGGTTATATCGGTGGGGAACGTAACCCTCAGTACGCCCTCCCGCCAAGAGTACTGTATGTGGCCTCCGACAATGAAAAGATAATCGGTTTTATTGCAGGACATCTGAGCAGTCGTTTTAATTGTGATGGAGAATTACAGTGGATCAATGTGCATCCGACTTATCAGAGAAAGGGCATAGCTTCGGAACTCCTTAAAGTACTTACCAAATGGTTTGTCGGGCAGCAAGCCCGTAAAATATGTGTTGATGCAGACCCCGATGATGAAAAAGCACAAAATTTCTACAAACAAAACCGCGCAAGAAAACTCAGCGAACACTGGCTGGTATGGGATGATATAGGAGTGCTGATAGAATAGGGCAGACCCGGTCTTTTAGGTTAAAATTCCTTACTTTTAGCAACCCGATCCTCAACAGATGAAAAAGACAATACTTCAGATCATTCTCCTTATAACGATCTTCGGATGTAAAAAAACAGAACCCGAGAAACTTACCATTGCAACTGCTGCAAATATGCAGTTTGTAATGAAAGAACTGATAACTTCTTTTGAAGAACAATCGGGAGTTGCCTGTGATGCAGTCGTAAGTTCATCAGGTAAATTAAGTGCCCAGATCCGGGAAGGAGCCCCTTTTGATGTTTTTGTTTCCGCAGATATGAAGTACCCGACCGAGCTTTTTGATGAAGGATTAACCGAAGCAGCCCCTGAGGCCTATGCTTACGGAAGACTGGTATTGTGGAGTATAATTGACAGCACAGATGTTTCCATAGAAAAACTTACCGGAAATGAAATAAAGCATATTGCCCTTGCCAATCCTAAAACAGCACCTTATGGAAATGCAGCGATAGAAGTGCTCCGCTATAACGGGATCTATGAGGCAGTGGAAGAGAAACTGGTTTTCGGAGAAAGTATTTCCCAAACTAACCAGTTTGTAGTTTCGAGTGCTGCCGAAGCAGGCTTTACCTCAAAATCCGTAGTTCTGTCCCCCGGAATGAAAGCCAGGGGGAGATGGGTGGCAATAGATCCTAATATCCATACCCCCATTACGCAGGGAGTGGTGATCCTCAAAAACAACAGGAATATGTTTGAGGAGGCACAAAAATTTTATAATTTCCTCTTTTCGGATAAAGGCCGGGAAATTTTAAGGCAATTCGGCTATACGGCAATCGCAAAATGAATATCTTAAAAGGAGAAATAAAAAACCTCAGTGTTAAAGACAGCCTGTCGCTGGTATATGTAGATGTGGAGGGGATAACCCTCTCGGCAATTGTGATAGATACCCCTCAGACAGCTGCGTATCTTACTCCCGGAAGCAAGATCCAGCTTATTTTTAAAGAAACAGAAGTTATTATCGGAAAGGGAAAAGAAAATCATATCAGTTTACAGAATAAGCTCCCGGGAACGATAGGGTTTATAGAAAAAGGCGACCTGCTTTCCAGATTAGTGGTGGATACCGAAGCGGGGAAAATTACTTCGATCATTACGACCAATGCAGTAAACCAGCTGGGCCTGGAAACCGGCTCTGAAGTTACGGCCATGATCAAAACCAATGAAATAATGCTGTCGGAATAATGGATTGGGGGCCTATCATATTAACTCTAAAACTGGCATTGATAACCACGGTGTTATTATTTATCGTTTCCATTCCCCTGGCATATTGGCTTGCTTATTCCAAATGGCGTTTAAAACCGGTGTTTGAGACCCTGGTAAGTATGCCCCTGGTACTTCCTCCCACCGTATTGGGTTTTTACCTGCTGGTTGCTTTTAGCCCTTCCAATGACTTTGGTAGATGGCTGAACGAATGGTTTGGCCTGCAAATGGTTTTCTCTTTCGAAGGCCTGGTACTGGCATCTATGATCTACAGTCTGCCTTTTATGGTACATCCCATCCAGTCGGGTCTTGCAAATCTTTCACCGAATCTAAGGGAAGCATCCTATGTTTTGGGAAAGTCAAGGATAACAACACTCTTTAAAGTATTACTTCCTAATATCAGACCTTCATTGCTTACCGGAATAGTATTGGCATTTGCCCATACGATAGGAGAATTCGGGGTAGTGCTTATGATCGGAGGAAATATTCCGGGAGAGACCAAAGTAGCATCCATAGCAATTTATGATGAGGTGGAAGCTCTGAATTACGGAGCTGCGAACAGTTATTCCATGATCCTTTTTGCACTTACATTTACTATTCTTTTAGTGGTATATCTGGTTAATGGCGGATATTTAAAACGTTTCTGGAAATGATAGAGGTTTCCCTACATAAAAAACTCATGTCCGCTAACGGAGAAATGAAGCTCAATACCGGGTTTAAGCTGGAAAAAGGAGAGTTTGTAACCCTCTACGGAAAATCGGGTGCAGGAAAAACTTCTGTTCTCAGAATGCTGGCCGGACTGCTCTTACCGGATGAAGGCCGTATTGCAATGAACGGAACCTTGTGGCTGGATACAAACAACGGAATTAATCTCCCTCCTCAAAAGAGAAATATAGGCTTTGTTTTTCAGGATTACGCTTTATTCCCCAATATGACCGTCAAAGAAAACCTGCTGTTTGCTTTAGGGAAGAAGGATAAGTCTGTAGTTGATGAGCTTATAGAGTTAGTGGAATTGGGGAACCTGGAGAACCGGAAACCTCAGACCCTTTCGGGAGGGCAACAACAAAGAGTGGCATTGGCAAGAGCCCTGGTACAAAGGCCGCAACTATTAATGCTGGATGAACCTTTATCAGCTCTCGACACGGAAATGCGTATAAGTTTACAGGATTATATCCTCAGACTGCACAGGGAATACGAACTGACCACTATTCTGGTTAGCCACGATGTTTCCGAGATCCTGAAAATGTCCGACAGAATGCTCATTCTGGAAGAAGGAAATATAGTTAAAGATGGAAAACCCGATAAAATACTGCTGTCTAAAGATGTAAGCGGGAAATTCCAGTTTAGCGGAGAAGTGATCGGGATACAAAAGCAGGATTTTATCTTTATTATTTCTATTCTGATAGGAAAAGACCTCGTAAAAGTAGTAGCCGATGAAGATGAAGTGAAAAAACTTCAGATAGGGGATAAAGTCCTTGTGGCTTCAAAGGCATTTAATCCTATCATCAGAAAACTCCCTTAAGTGTTTTTATAGATAATACGAGTATGATACCGGTGTACTGCACAGTATAACAGTAAGTTGTATTTTTTTTCTATTTTTAGTTGAATACTTTAAATAATTGCATCGGAGATTTAAAGTATCCGTTTCCAAACCAGACAATAAATAAATGCTGAAAATATGAATTTCAAAATAATACTTGGATTATTCGCCATACTCGTCCTGAGTAGTTCTGCAGACACAAAAGAATACAAAAATCACCTGGAAAAAGATGGCCTCAAAGGCAAAGTGAAATCTGTTGAAGAGATTTCCTATAAGGTCAGGAAAGAAGGAGATGAAGTGATTAAAATTGAACGGAAAAGCGAATACGCAAACCGGACTGATTCCTTTATTAGTTTTAACGAGGCGGGAAATTACACGGAGATAAAATTTTATAATCCGGATCAGAGTTTTATAGGAAAATATGAGTACACCTATGATGATGCGCAAAATAATACCAGGATCAAATGGATAAATAAGGATGGAAACGTAGAGCAGGAGCATCATTTTAAATATGACCGGAGAGGAAACAGAACAGAGTATAAGGTATATTACACAAAGGATGGTGGCCCTGTTTTCTTTACCGAATTCTACAAATACGACAAAAAAGATAATCTGCTGGAAGTGAGCCGTACCTATAAAGAAGGGAGAAAAGCTTCAGTAGAAAAAACATATCAGTACAACAAACAGGGAGATAAAACAGAATTTATAGATCACGCTAATAAAGAGGAAAGCCGCAGATACGAATATAGCTATCATTCTAAGGGGGTAAAAAGAAAAGAAACGGTGTACGATAGTAAGGGAAAGAAAAAATCGGAAACAAACTATGATCCCGACGGGAGGATATTATCCATATATTCATATTCCGATTTCCCGCTTAAAAGAGAAACAAATACGATCTATGACTACATTACCATTGTTGGTAAAAAAAGACTGCTCAGAACCAGTCTCTATGAAAAGGTGGAAGATAGGAGGATGACCATAAGATCTATGACCGGATATGTTAATGACGATAAAGGAAATTGGAAAGCCAAGACCACTTATATAAAGGGGAAAGCACGGTATCGTATAGAGAGAACAATCAAATATTATTGATTTTTGATGAAAAACCGATGTTCTATCCCGGGAAGGTCACTTGTTTTTGGGAAAGGATATTTATAAACAATTCTAATTGCCAAATAGTTAAAACAAATATCGCTAGTGTAAGGTTTGGAAAAATATTTGACTAAATTTGCACGCATAATTGAGTAACAATTAATTTAAATTTAATACAATGGCATTAGAAATAACAGATGCTACGTTCGAAAATGTAGTTTTAAATAGCGAGAAACCAGTATTGGTAGACTTTTGGGCTGCCTGGTGTGGACCTTGTAGAATGGTAGGTCCGGTTATCGAGGAAATTAGTAAAGAATACGAAGGGAAAGCTGTAGTTGGGAAAGTAGATGTAGATGCTAACCAGGAGTTCGCAGCTAAATACGGAGTGAGAAACATCCCTACCGTATTAGTATTCCAAAATGGTGAAGTAGTAGGAAGACAAGTAGGTGTTGCTCCTAAAAACACTTATACGGAAGCTCTAGATTCTTTATTGAACTAAGAAGATATTTTTAAATAAATAGTTAAAGGTTTGGCCGATGGTCAGACCTTTTTTATTTTTAGTTCAAAAGTAAAAATTCAATGAAAAGAATTTCCTTCTCAATAATTGCCCTGCTTCTTTTTTTAAGCTCCTGCCAACAAGACCGGAAAGAAACAAAACTGGAGATCGATAAAGGTATTCCCCTGGAGATCGCACAATACAGAAAACAACATTATTCGGATATCCGCTATAGGCTGATGTTCGATATCCCGGCAGATAAAAATGAGAAGATCAACGCAAAGGAAACTATCAACCTGGAGATCAATGAAGTTTCCCGTCCTCTGATCATCGATTTTAATGAGGATGCTTCTCACCTGAAAGCCATCAGAGTAAATGGAAATGAGATAGAGATCGATCACAGGAATGAGCATATTATCATTGCAGAAGACAATCTCAAAAAAGGGGCGAATGAGGTGGAAATCGATTTTGTTGCAGGAGAATTATCGCTTAACCGCAATGAGGATTTCTTATACACTCTATTAGTTCCCGACAGAGCCAGTACCGTTTTTCCCTGTTTTGATCAACCCGACCTGAAAAGCACATACGAGCTCAGCCTGAAAGTTCCGGAATCCTGGAATACCCTGGCTAACGGAAACCTGAAAGAAAAAACACAGGAAGCCGGTAAAACCGTATATCACTTCAATACTTCCGATAAAATGAGTACCTATCTCTTTTCATTTGTCGCAGGGGTTTTTACCGAAGTAACGCAGAATCCGGGACATTTTGAGATGACTTTGCTTCACAGGGAGGACAATGAAGAGCGGCTGGAAGCCAGTACCGATGAAATATTTAAGATTCACGAACGCTCACTTTCCTTTCTGGAAGATTATACTGCCTATAAATTCCCTTTTCAGAAACTGGACTTTGCAACTATTCCCGGTTTTCAGTATGGCGGGATGGAGCACGTGGGCGCCATTCAATACCGTCAGTCTTCCTTATTTCTGGATGAAAATGCTACCGAAAGCCGGAAACTGGGACGTGCACGTTTAATAGCACATGAAACAGCCCATATGTGGTTCGGCGACCTGGTTACCATGAAATGGTTTAACGATGTGTGGATGAAGGAGGTTTTCGCCAACTTTATGGCAGATAAGATCGTAAATCCCACCTTTCCCGATATTAATCACAAATTACAATTCCTGACCGCTCATTATCCGAGTGCTTATAGTGAAGACAGGACCGAAGGAGCAACTCCCATTCGTCAGTACCTGGATAACCTGAAAAATGCAGGGACCCTTTACGGAAGGATCATTTACAATAAGGCTCCTATTATGATGCGCCAGTTGGAAACCCTTATCGGAGAGGATAATTTCAGGGACGGGATCCGGGAATATATTTCAACTTACGCCAATAATAATGCTGATTGGCCGGAGCTGATCTCCATTCTGGATACCAGGACCCCGGCAGATCTGAAAAAATGGAGTGAGGTATGGGTAAATCAACCGGGAAGGCCAAAGTTTACTTATGAACTCAAGACAAGTGACGGAACTATAGAAAGTTTCAGGGTAGACCAGCAGGCAGAGGACGGATCGGATAAACTGTGGACACAGCTTTTTGATATTGCTTTTGTTTACGGGGATGAAATTAGAACGGCCAAAGCCAACATAGAAGGAAAATCAACGGAGATCCCTGAGGTAAAAGGATGGAAAACTCCCGATGATATTATCTTCAACTACAACGGAATAGGATACGGGATCTTCCCGCTTCAAAAAGATAATATAGAAGCAATTCCGGCTATTCAGGACCCGGTGGCAAGAGCACAAAGCTACCTGAACCTTTATGAGAATATGCTGGATGGGGAAGTAGCTCCTATAAAGGTGATGAACGTGCTTAGAAACAGTCTGTCATCAGAAAAGGAAGAGCTGATACTCTCGCTAATAGTCGGGCAGTTGAGAACCATATTCTGGACCTATATTTCATCGGAACAAAGAGATAAACTGGTTGATGACCTGGAAGCACAACTGAGGAATGAATTGTACAAGAATACAGAAGGAAACATTAAAAGAACTGTTTTTGGATTGTATCGTTCCCTGGCGTATAATGAAAAAGGGCAGGAACTACTCTATAAGCTTTGGAATGAAAACGAAAAAATAAAAGGATTGAACCTTTCCAATAACGACCTTAGTCAGATTGCTGCTTCTTTGGCCATTTACAGGCATCCGGAAGCGGAGAGTATCCTCGACAAGGCCACCGATGATATAAAAAATGCCGACAGGAGAAAGCGTTTTGAATTTTTGCGACCTTCCCTGTCTAATGATACTGCTGTGAGAGACGCTTTCTTTGAATCGCTCAGAGATGCGAAGAACAGGGAGAAAGAAGCCTGGGTGTTAACATCACTTGGTTATCTGAATCACCCTCTGAGGGCAGCTTCTTCTGAAAAATACATCAATACCAGCCTGGAATTGCTGGAGGAGATACAATTAACCGGGGATATCTTTTTTCCGAAGCGATGGCTGGTCAATACAGTGGGAGCCTTCAGTTCTGAGAACGCATACCGGGAGGTAAGGGCTTTTCTGGACAGGCACCCTGATTACAATCCTGTACTTAAGGCAAAATTACTGCAGGCGGCCGACCCGCTTTTCAGGGCACAAAAAATAAAAAGCTAAATTTAGAGAAGGAAAGAGAAGAGGAATGAGTTTACTGAGAGAAGAGAATATTGCCAAGTTTAAGAATCTGGAGCTATTGGCCAACCAGGTAGTTGAGGGGTTTATCAGCGGGATGCATAAGAGTCCGTTTCACGGTTTTTCTTCAGAATTTGCAGAACATAAGATCTATAATCAGGGAGAAAGCACCCGTCATATAGACTGGAAGCTTTTTGCAAAGACCGATCGACTGTACACCAAACGCTACGAGGAGGAGACCAACCTCAGGTGTCACCTGATCGTCGACAATTCTTCTTCCATGCATTTCCCGATCCTAAAGGAGCAAACAATAGATAAACTCAATAAAATTGGGTTTTCTGCACTGGCAGCTGCTTCATTAATGAACCTGCTGAAACGCCAGAGAGATGCGGTAGGATTAAGTGTGTATTCCGACACCTATGATTTTTACGCTCCGGAAAAAGGGAGTGAAAGGCACTACAGAATGCTGATGGAAGTACTCGGAAATGTTCTCAGCAGTACCAGTAAAGATAAGCAAACAAAGACCTATACCTATCTGCATCAGATTGCCGAAAAGATCCACCGCAGGAGCATGATCTTTTTGTTTACCGATATGTTCCAGACGGAAACACAGGCCGAAAAACTGTTTGATGCCCTCAGGCATTTAAAATATAACAAACACGAGGTGATCCTCTTCCACGTAATGGACAAGGAAAAGGAATTCCATTTCGATTTCGATAACCGCCCGAAGCGATTTGTAGATGTGGAAACAGGAGACCATATCAATCTCTATGCGCATAACATAAAGGAGAATTACGAAAAGGCGGTGAAAGCTTATTTCGACGACTTGAAATTAAAATGTGCGCAATACAGGATCAAATATGTGGAGGCGGATATTGCCAAAGACCTGAATAAGATCCTGCTTACCTACCTGATCGAACGGCAGAAATTCCTTTAGTTCTTCAGGAAATTACGCCTTGTTTCAGAGACATCAATAGCGACCTCCTGTAATTTCCCATTCCTGAGAAATTTTATCTTAATGGTATCCGAATGTTGTACGTTTTTATGAGATTCCAGTAAACATTGTACATGGCAGGTTTCCTGCTCGGCAAAATCCAGAATAATATCTCCACCCAGTAATATTTCCCGATCTCCTAACTTAGCCGGAATATATCCTGCTTTCAAACCTGCTTTATCGGCCGGACTTCCTTTAGCTATCGATTGTACTACCAAAGCTCCGGGAGCATTGATCTGAAATATTTTCTGTAGCACATCCCTTCCGAGAAAAACACTGTCTACTCCGATCCACGGTCTTTCCTCGAATGCAAGCAGCTGTTTGGCTGTATTGATGGAAACTGCGAGACCTATTCCCTGGAATCCGCCAGAAACACTCAGGATCCGTGATGCTATTCCTACTACTTCTCCCTTCGAATTAAAAAGAGGACCACCGCTGTTACCCGAATTAATTGCAGCATCGGTTTGGATAAACTCAACATTAACGGTCCCGTCGTAAAGACGATCGAAACTCCTGAAGGAAGATACAATTCCGGAAGAAAAGGAATTTTCAAGTCCATATGGACTCCCTACGGCATAAACGTTTTGCCCGATAGCCAGATAATCGGAATCCCCCAAAGTAGCATGAGCGAGGGTGTGATCTGGTTCTATAAGCTTTAAAAGGGCTATATCGGCATTCTTTTCACTAAATAACAATTGTGCTTCCCTGAGTTTTCCGTCATAGGTTTTGACCATTACTTTAGAAGATCCATCCACTACATGAGCAGCAGTGAGGATATGACACTCACCTGAGATCAGTACTCCGGAACCAAGGCCTTCCCTTGCAGCCGGACCCTTATTGGTAATAACTTCCGATGAGGTGAAGATGGTGACTACTGTTGGAATGACTTTCTCGTAAAGAGAAACCGTTACTTTTTCCTGTGGGGTTAGGTTAATGGGTTTAGGACGTATCTTTTTTACTGCGTGTTGTTCCTGTCCGTAAGCAGATAGGGCAAGCAGAAAAGCACATAAAGATAATATGGTGATGCGTATAAATGTTTTCATAATGTCTGGGTTGTGGTTTATGTTAAAATTAGTCGGAGAATTTTTTTAACAACTACAGCGCAAGCGTTAAAATTAATATAAATGCTGATAATTAAGGACTTAGTTTTTTTCTTTTAAAAAACTGTATAAAATGTTTGTAGAATTAAAAATGGAATGTATATTTGCATCCGCATTACAGCAGAGGTCTGGTAGTTCAGCTGGTTAGAATACCTGCCTGTCACGCAGGGGGTCGCGGGTTCGAGTCCCGTCCAGACCGCAAAAAGCCTTCGAATTTTCGAAGGCTTTTTTTATTAATATTTTTTAATACTACGATGGTGGTAAATTTATCGGTATTAAAGTATATTAACCATCTAACAAGCGCATGACCAATGTGCACATGTCATTGTTACATCCGGAGTGGTATAGCAACCAAAATCAGACTGGCAATCACCAACATCAATAGTATTACATTTATATTGAGTTGGACATGTATAGCTTATACACGCGTGCTCTCCTCCTGTTTCCCCGGCAATTTCATCTAGATTGCCTGTTCCACCCACAATTGAACGTAATTGTAAATTAGAAATTACATCTTTTTTTAATAGTAGTTTTGACTTCTTTTTTTTCATTTTGCTTTGGATTAAAGGGTTAATATTAATGTGTGAATCTTCTATTTTGTTGGTTTTAGGTTTTCAAGGATTAAGTTAAATGCTTTGGGGTTTTAACCCTGTATTATAAAATCGATAAGAAAGGCGAATCCAAAGAATTGAATAAAAACTAATTCCAAACATTGTTATACGGATCAAAACTACAGGTACTTGACTTGTGGAATTTATTGTCCTCAACATAGATGTCGGAGTTACTACAACAAGAATACCCGAATTAGCAAACCATCGATATTAAATAACTTAGATCCAGAGGACCTTGAAAGAATTTCGGCTAAGCTAAATGAGAAATATCGATCATGCAATAAAAAAAAGCTTACATTTATAAATGTCGACTCTGTTTTTATAAAATGTAGGTATTAAAAATCACTGGATTTAAATGCAATTTGTTATACCGTAAAGTTGGAGTCGAAAGTAAACCTCTTTGGTTTCGACAAAAACTAAAACTGACATTTAATTTTGAAAAACGTCGATTCAGGCATACAACAGATTCATCCGATAAGTGATGAAGCGCTTAAAATGTTGAAAATACATTTTGAGCAAGTTGAGTTTTCAAAAGGTCAGGATCTGTTCTCGCCTCACAGAAAACATCATTACATCAATTTCCTGGAAGAAGGTTTGGTAAGAGCATATTCATATCACGAGGAGAAAGAAATAACGTTCTGGTTTGGCCTGGAAGGCGATGTAGTTTTTCCCTATCGCACATATCTGCAGGATGAAATAAGTTATGAAACTGTAGAGTGTCTGGAAGATTGCCTCATCTATAGACTACCACACAAGGTCTTAAAAGAATTATTTTTAGAAAATATTGAATGGGCAACCTGGGGGAGGAAATTTGCCGAAAAACAAATGGTTTTTCTCGAAGAACGATTCATAGATTACCAATTCCAAAGCGGAGCAGGTCGTTATGAAAAATTGCTTCAGGAGCGTCCTGAACTATTTAATCGTATTAAGCTTCAACACCTTGCATCCTATCTGAGAATGTCTCAGGTATCTTTAAGTCGTATTCGCGCAGGAATACAGTAACTTCTTTTTTTAACATATGTAAAAGTTTGGTCCTATGAGGTGTCATAGCTTTGCTTCATAGTTAATACACTATGAAAAATTTACTGATACTACTCTTCTTATTTTCAACAATAGGAAATAGTCAAAACAAAGAAAATATGGTACAAAACGAAATGAGTGTGGCGGATTTTGCAGGCCGCCAAAAACATATCGAACTGGATGGAATTGTGGATATTCCCGTAGATGTTGCCTATACTGATATTGGACAGGGGCAACCAATAATCTTACTCCACGGTATCCCAACCTGGTCGTATTTATATAACAACGTCATTGATGCTTTCGCGAAAGAATATCGTGTAATCGCACCGGATTTCCTGGGTCACGGAAATTCTGATCAACGGGATCTATTTGACCGCTCCATAGAGGTACAGGCCAAAATGGTGCTTCGCCTTATGAAGGCCTTAAATCTTGAAAAAGCACATATTATAGGTCACGATACGGGAGGTGGTGTGTCATTGATATTGGCCATTAAGCATCCTGAGGTAGTTGACAAATTAGTGCTATCTAACATTGTGACATACGATTCCTGGCCAATCGACGATATGTTGGCATTGGGCAATCCGGAATGGATTAAGAAGCCTGTTAGCGAAATAGCTGATTTTCTTTTGGAAGGTTATGAAATGGGATTAAGTAATCCTGAACAATTAACTGAAACCTTTAAAGAAGGTATTCGAGCACCGTACCTAACAGAAAAGGGAAAAATAAGTCTGATTCGAAATGCATCCTCTTTAAATACAAACCATACCACGAGTTTGGTTAGCAGACATAAAGAGATAGGCGTACAAACTTTGTTGTTATGGGGTGTTGATGACCCCTGGCAAACCATTGCTGATGGAGAGCGACTTCATACTGAAATCCCTAATTCAACATTAATTAGGTTAGAGAAAACATCGCATTGGTTACAACAGGATTCACCTGAATTATATATAAGTAACATACTCCAATTTTTATACGAATAATGGAATTTCACACTGTATTAGGTTCTTTTGGTGTTGCTCTGCTGTTAATTGCTTATGTATTGCTGCAATTAAAAAAATTGAAAACAGATCATTTGCCTTATGCCGTCTTAAACTTTTTAGGGGCGGTAATGGCAATGTGGTCTTCCTTTCTTATTGACTTTATACCTTTTGTAGTATTAGAAGGTACCTGGGCATTGGTATCGTTACATATGATTTGGAAAACGCTTCAGTTAGCAAAACCTCAAAATCAAGAATAGTTTATTTCTTCACCTGATAGCGCAGTCCCGATAACTATCGGGATGTAATCCGTACAAAGAATAAAGATAGATCCACCTTTAACGAGGTGGTTTTTTTATTTTCCTTCTCCTGATATGATAGTCTTGATTACTTTCTATAAAAAAGACCTCAAAGAGAAATTTCTTCAAAGCCTTTTTTGCTCCCACCTTATGTTTGTAATTTGAAGTTATCGCGAAATCAGCTCTCTGAATTGATAAAAGAAGCGTTCTATTGATCGCAGATCTTCCGTAATTATTTCTGCGGCTCCGCTTATTTCTTATTTCTGTAATACTTTGAGGGAAAAATCCCTTTTAAATATATTTTTATAGCATAAAATAGTAAGAAAATATTGATAAATCAAAAAAAATACTTACATTGGTAGTGCGTAAACTGATGAAAATGACATATTTCCCCTTCAAGATGTAAGAATCTTTTACGGTTTTGCTTTAAAAATTTGATTGCTAATTAGACAAACAATTGTTTTCTCTGAAAACCAGTATTGATTTGGGGTGCATTCCTATGTCCATTTTTTAAGGGGATACTTATCAGGCTTTCTATTAATGTCAATGCCTTATACATCGATTAAAGGCATTCTTTATCACTATACAATACACCAAAATATTAATGAAAGTAGCTCAATTACAAAGATCGAGATATTAAATAGAAATGAAGTCACTTTAAAAACAAAAAAAATTATGAAAGCAAAATTATACCTGTTTATTTTTATTTTAACTAATACATTGTTAGGTAGAGCTCAGGAAATACCTTTAAAGATCGATTATTCGCCTAAATCTCCTGATGTTTCATCTCTTTTTGACTTTTCCGACGTTTCTGTTGGATATTACACAGGCTCAATTAACACTAACATTCCGTTAGGTAATTTGTCTGAAGGGCCATTAACTACAAATGTAAGCTTATCATATGCAACATCCGGTAATAAGGTAGCTGAGAGAGCTACCTGGGTTGGCCTGGGATGGAATCTTAATGCTGCCGGGATCATTACAAGGGAGGTAAGAGGAAAACCTGATGATTCGGACAATACACTTGGATTTTTTAAGTTTCTCGACACCCGAAATTTTGATTCGATTGATGATATTACCGCTCTTAGTGAGTCCGATAAGGCAGCATTATACTTTGGCCTTACCAGTGAATGCCTTGAAGCAGAACCCGATGTGTTTAATTTTCGTGTTGGAGATTTACAGGGAACTTTTATGTTTGACTGGGATGGAAGCTTAAAAGTAGCTTGTAATAGAAAGATAGAAATAGATTATACTCAACAACCGAACAGTTATGAAATTTCAGAATGGAGGATCACGGATGACCTTGGAAATAAATATGTTTTTAGTGCCAGGGAAACCAATCAGATAATTGGTTTAACAGGCTGGAGCATTGTATGTAATGACGTTCCATATACTACCGCGTGGAAGCTTACATCTATAGAAGACCATTCTTCATTGCATAAGATCGATTTTACTTATGAAGAATATGTTATGGAGTATCCGGTAGAATACACCAAACAACATACTATTAATGAGGCAGGTGCTAGTGGACCTATTTCGGCATCCAGTTCCGGATTGAAGATCGTAGGATCTTATTTAAAGAGCATAAGAGGGAATAATTCACAAAACACCATAGAGTTTGTTAAAGGTAATACTGCCAGGAATGATGTTACCGGAACAAATTTATTCCCTTTGGGAAGCATCATAATAAAGGATAGGAATGCTAATATAGTAGATGCATTCAACTTTAATTATTCAAATGGTGGTAGGTTACTTTTAAACAATATAAAACGAATTAAAGATGCTAACTCCCTGGATTGGTATGAATTTGAATATAATTCAACTGCTTTCCCCAATGATTACAATTCCTATTCAATTGACCATTGGGGCTATTATAACGGCAAAAGTAATTCCGTTCCCTATCCTGCATATACCACTATAATACCTTCAGGTTCGACCGTAACATATCCGGGAGCTGATAAGGAGCCAAGTAGCAGCCACTCCGAAGCACTGGTATTAAAAAAAATAGTTTACCCAACAAAAGGATATTCAGAGTTTACCTACGAAGGGCATGACTATAGCTTTATACAAGACAGAGTTATAAATAATAATGAAGCAATACAAATACCTGCTGATAAGTTTGTTTCTGCTTATGGAAACCCAGATAATATAGATGAACTTGTACAGGATACCAAATATTTTGATGTAATCATAAATACTACGGTAAATACTTCTAATACTAATTGTGATGGTGGAATTTGCAAAAGAAAGGTCTCCGTACTTATTAACGCTTTAAATCTTTCTGATTTTGCACAGGCTCATACATCACCAAAGCTTAGAATTTATGATAATAACAATCAAATAATTTATCAAAAAGAAGACTTCCCTTTTAATTTAAATTATAGCAATCTAGTTGATATCTGGCTTCCTGAAGGATCTTACAGAGTAGTTACGGAAACGAGAAATTACGGACATGGTAGCGTTAGTAGCAGCAATAGCTTTGTTTATGCTGCACTAAACTGGAAGAACGATTTGGAAAATCATATAGAAATAAAAGATGTTGGAGGGGTAAGAATCAAAGAAGTCGCAGAATACGATAGCGACAATACTCTTTTAAAAAGAAGAACTTTTCAGTATAGATTAAATGATTATCCGAACTTATCAAGCGGCTCAATAGATGTTTTACCAAAATATGAAGACGATTATATTTATTGGAAAAATATCGGAGTAGTATCCGAAATTAAAGTAGAAACTATTAGATATTCGGGGAGCCTTTCTCAATTAGGATCCAATTTTGGTCATGTCAGATACAATGAAGTTACTGAAGACCTGATAAGTGGGGCGGATAAAATAAGGAAGATCTACAAGTATACTCACGGAGATAATGATATTATCTCTACTGAAAAACCATATCCACCTGCTATTTCAAAAGCTTACAAAAAAGGGCTTTTAGAAAGTGAAACATTATATAGGCATTCCGGAGGATCATTTACCCCAGTTCAAAAAAACACCTTTGAATACGCATATAAGGAATTGCAGATTCCCGCGTTAAAAGTCGGTTTTAATATTAATGGAGAACCTTCTGTAAGTTCAAGTACAAGTTCATACGCAACAGCCTATTACAATAGTTACATTGGCTATAATCAGATAACTAATAAAAAAACAGAAACTTTTTTTGATAGCTCTACAACAACTTTAGAAGATCTATATACATACGATAGTACTTTAAATAGAATGATCAGTAGTACTAGAAATACTTCTAATAATGAACTCTTAAGTAAATATTACACTTACCCGGATACTGATGATCCAAGTAGTATAAATAGTTTAATGACTACAAAGAGTATCATTGGAAACCCGGTTAAAATAAAAACCTCATTAAATGAGGAATTACTATTGGTAGAAAGCAGACTTTATAAAGATTATGGTAATGGTTTAATACTGCCGGAATTTATAAAAGTCAGTAAAGGAACTGATCCTATAGAGGATCGTGTTGTTTATCATAGCTATGATAATTTGGGTAATCCCTTAGAAGTATCCCAGGCAGATGGTGCTCATATGGTGTATCTCTGGGGTTATGATCAGCAATATCCAGTGGCTAAGATCGAGAATGCTACTTATAGTCAGGTTATAGCTACCGGAGTCAACTTATCTGTGTTAAATAACCTGAATTCTACAGATTCTCAACGCACTACAGAACTCAATAAGATACGTAACGGATTAGCCAATTCACTGATAACTACCTATCTCTATAAACCCCTGGTGGGAATCACCAGTATGACAGGCCCTACGGGTTATACGATGACTTATGAGTATGATGAGTTTAACCGACTTAAGCATGTCCGTGATGCCGATGGTAATATCCTCTCTGAAAACACCTATCACTATAAAAATCAATAAGAGTCATGAAATACAATATAAAACAAAAGCGTTTGCTTGTCACTATTCTTTTCTTTTTAGCACTTACAACAAGCACTATACAGGCACAAACCACAATTGCAGAACAATTAGCAGGCACCTGGCAATTTGATGAGATCACTTCTTTTTCCACAATAGAACCAGCCACTCGAGCAAAAATGGATTCGATTCCAGGTTTTAAAACTCAATTATTGAATGCTTACAGAGGGCGCAGTACCTTCTTTGGGAGTGATGGGAGTTATAAAGTAACTCTGGCTGATGGTAGGAGTAGTACCGGTAGCTGGCAACTCACCACTTCAGGTGAGGTTCAACTTACTGATCCGGAAGGTAATGTGTCTTATCAGAGGATAGGAACACTTCAGAATAACCACCTGGTGCTTATTCCAGTAACCTCAGATGGTTTTAAAAGCATTATTAAGCAGTGGCATTTTGTTAAACTCTAAAATCCTTGAAAAGATGAAAAACAATACTCTATTTGGAAAGAAATTACTATTTTCTATAGGATTTATCGCGATATTTTTAACCAGCACTTCCCTCCAGGCTCAATTTGGTGGCCCCGGAGGCGGAGGTGGTAGTGGAGATACAAGTATCTCAGGGCCTACCACGGCTAGTATAGGAGAAACAAAATTTTACACTGTTAATGGGAATTCGAATTTAACCAGTACTACCTGGAGTACATCGTCTCATGCACAGATTACTAGCCAGAATACCTTTTCTGCTGGAATAAAGTTTAATTCCTCAGGTACTGTTACTATAGATGCTTTTTCTGTAGATGCTTTTTTCGGGATCTATCAAGCCAGTATTTTTGTAACGGTAAGTGGTCCTCCACCCACGCCTAATACACCAACGGTTCAGAGCAATGGATGTGGTCAGTCTACTTTAAATAGAAATGGATCCCCGCCCGGTGGAGTGACGTGGTATTGGCAGGGGAAAAATTCCAATGGTACAGCAACAAACCTGGGATCAGGTACCACTTATACCGCTAATCAAGGTTCAGGCAATTATTATATTAGAGCCAGGAATAACAGCGGAGTATGGAGCACGGGATCAGCCAGCGTCAATGTAAATATTAATGCTGTTCCTTCAACAGCGTCAGGGAGTGATAAGAGCAGATGTGGTAGTGGGTCAGTAACATTAACAGCCAGTATTGGGAGTGGCGGAAATACTATAAGATGGTATACCAGTTCCAGTGGAGGCTCACATGTATACCAGGGAACAAGTTATACCACTCCTGGTCTAAGTAGTACCACAAATTATTATGCTGCTACTTATAATACCAGTACAGGTTGTATAGCTCCTACAAGAAAACTTATTCGGGCAATTATCAATCCGACAACTACTTATTATAGGGATAGTGATGGAGATGGCTATGGAAACGGCTCCGTAACAACAACAAGTTGTAGTGGTCAGCCCTCAGGATATGTTTCAAATAGCGCAGATTGTAATGATGGAGATGGAAATATTAACCCTACTACGGTTTGGTATCGAGATAGTGATGGAGATGGTTTTGGAGATAATAATTTGCTTGAATCCGTGACACAGTGTAACCAACCAACAGGATATGCTAGCGTCAATGGAGACATTGATGATAATAATGCATTAATTACCAATATCCCACCTCAAACATTTTACAGAGACCTGGATGGGGATGGTTTTGGTGATCCTAATGTGAACACTTACCGTAGTGTACAACCTAACGGTTATGTAACTAATAATACAGATTGTAATGATAACGATGCTAACATTAATACGATACTATGGTATCAGGATGCAGATGGTGATGGCTATGGAAGTGGAGCAGGGGTATCAAATTGTAATCAACCCTTTCTGGATTACGTATCCAATGATGACGATTTTGATGATAGTAATATATTGATTACCAATATCCCACCTCAAACATTCTACAGGGACCTGGATGGAGATGGTTTTGGTAACCCGGGTGTAAGTACGTATCGAAGTGTACAACCCAGTGGATATGTCACAAATAATACAGATTGTAACGATAATAATGCTAATGTGAATCCAGGCACCATCTGGTATGCAGATAGTGATGGAGACGGTTATGGAAATGCTTCGGCAACAACAACATCCTGTACACAACCAAATGGTTATGTGTCCAATGATGATGATTATGATGACAGTACCGTTAATATCACCAATATCGCACCACAGAACTTTTATAGAGATGAAGATGGAGATGGTTTTGGTGACCCGGCGGTAAGTGTGTATTATAGTGTACAACCCAGTGGATATGTTACAAATAATACAGATTGTAATGATAGTAATGCTAATGTAAATCCAGATACGATCTGGTATGCAGATAGTGATGGAGACAGTTATGGAAATGCTTCGGCAACGACAACATCCTGTACCCAACCAAATGGCTATGTATCCAATGATGATGATTATGATGACAGTACTGTCAATATTACCAATATCGCACCACAGTACTTTTATGAGGATGCCGATGGAGATGGTTTTGGTGATCCGGCAGTAAGTGTATATTATAGTGTACAACCCAATGGTTATGTCACTAACGATGGTGACTTATGTCCTGCAGAAGCAGGAAGCACTAACGGATGTAATGTATCATATAATGCGCCTGCCCTTTCTGATGAGAATTATGTGTACACCAGGACACCACAGGTAGCAATGACCAGTATTAATAATACCCAAATCTCTGATGAAGCAGCTATTATCGACCAGGTAACTTACTTTGATGGCCTTGGAAGAGGAACGCAACAAATAGGGATTAAACAATCTCCGGATGGAAAAGACATTATTACTCATATGCAGTATGATGCCTTTGGAAGGCAGGTTAAAGGATATCTCCCGTATACCACTATAGATGCGAGCTATGGAACTTATAGAACAACGGACCAGGACTTAGCGACTAAAACCTACCATAAAAATCATTATCCTGATGATTTCACAGGAGTTTCAGTAGCTGATGTTAATGCCTATTCAGAGACCCTGTTTGAAAACTCTCCCCTTAACAGACCGCTCAAACAAGCGGCACCGGGAGCCGATTGGAAAATGGGAAGCGGGCATGAGATTAAATTTGAATATGATGCTAATACTACAGGAGAAGTTGTCTTTTTTGAGGTGAACTTTGATCAGAATAACAGTGAAGCACCACAGCTTAACAAGGATGGGTTTTATACCGCAGGGGAGCTCTCTAAAGTGATTACTAAAGATGAGAACTGGACCTCCGGAACTAATCATACCAGCGAAGAGTTTACGGACAAACAGGGAAGAGTGGTATTAAAAAGAACCTACGCAGATATAAATGGAACATCTACTCCACATGATACCTATTATGTCTATGATGATTTTGGAAACCTGACCTTTGTACTGCCTCCTAAAATAACAGTAAATGATGAAGTTAGTACTGCAGAACTCAATGAGTTGTGTTATCAGTATAAATATGATTATAGGAATCGCCTTGTTGAGAAGAAGATCCCCGGTAAAGGATGGGAATATATTGTTTATAACAAACTGGATCAACCTATTATGACCCAGGATCCAAATTTAGAAGCACAAGATAAGTGGCTTTTTACCAAATATGATGCCTTTGGAAGGGTAGCTTATACCGGAATGGTAAACAATAATGGTTCAAGACCAACGGTACAAGCAGAGGCCGATGCAATAAGTGAGCAGTTTGTTGCTAAAAGCGGATCAAACACTATTGCAAATACTACCTTATACTATACTAATGAAGCCTATCCAACAGTAGGGATATCAGAAATTCACAGTATCAATTATTATGACAATGATTCTTTTGATAAAGACGGACTCTCTGTTCCAACGACTACCAGTTTTGGAGCGACTATTATAAGTACAGCTAAAAGCCTGGCTACCGGAAGTAAAGTACGGGTGTTAGGTACTGATAAATGGATCACTACCTTAACAGGTTATGACTATAAAAGAAGGCCTGTATATAGTATCAGTAAAAATAATGAACTCGGAACTACTGATATTGTAGAAACTAAACTTGATTTTGTAGGCAAGGTACTGGAGACCAAAACTACCCATATAAAAGGCAGTAATGCTCCTGTTATAGTTACGGAAAAATTCACCTATGATCATGCGGCCAGATTACTGACCCAAACCCATCAGATAGGCAGTGGTATTGAAGAGCTAATTGTATCCAACACTTATGATGAGTTGGGGCAACTTATAGAAAAGGGTGTTGGAAACTCAGCCAGTAGTGCAAGCAGGCTACAAACGGTAGATTACACTTATAATGTTAGAGGGTGGTTAAAGACTATTAACGATATAAATAACATTGGAAATGATTTGTTTAGTTTCAAACTTAATTATAATGATCCAACAAGTGGTACGGCCCATTACAACGGAAATATTAGTCAGACCCATTGGAAAACAGCTAGTCAAAATAATACGGATAACCCTGTAAGTACTTCCTATAATTATACTTATGATGCACTCAATCGAATTAAAAGTGGTATCGATAACACCGGGAATTATAACTTAAGTAGTATTAGCTATGATAAAAATGGGAATATCACTTCGCTTTTACGAAATGGTCATAGAAATGGTATTGCTACGATCTTCGGTGTTATGGATAATCTGACTTATAACTATGATTCTGGAAATAGGTTATTAAAAGTCAGTGATGCTACTACATGGGATAAATATGGGTTTAAAGATGATGCGGAAAATGCAGACCCGGATACTGAGGATGATTATACCTATGATCTAAACGGAAATATGATAACTGACACCAATAAGGGTATTACATCTATCAGTTATAATCACCTTAATTTACCGACAGATGTTGTAATTACTGATGGAAATATTCAATATATTTACGATGCTGCAGGGGTGAAAATCAAAAAAATTGTTACCAATAATGCGGTTAGTTCTGTGACAACAACAGAGTATGCTGGGAATTATATCTATGAAAATGATGATCTGAAGTTCTTTAACACAGCAGAAGGCTATATTGATGTAAATGGGAGTAATTATGAATATGTTTATCAATATAAAGATCATTTAGGAAATATACGCCTTGCTTATTCAGATGATAATAATGATGGTGTCATCTCTGCACAGGCAGAGATCAGGGAAGAGAATAACTACTATCCTTTTGGACTTAAACACAAAGGATATAATAATCTAGTAAGATCTACTAATATTGCTCAGAAATTTACATTTAACGGTCAACAATTTGATGAGTCATTAAATCTCAATGTTTCTGAAATGACTTTTAGGCAATATGATCCAACTATTGGAAGGTTTGTTGGAATTGATCCTCTTAGCGAATTAAGACCAGATTATACTCCATATAGATTTGGGTATAATAATCCAATATATTGGAATGATCCAACTGGATTAATCGAACAAAGTGTTTTACTAGATATTTATAATAGGAGTAGTTCAGGAACTATCTGGTATAATGATAATCATTCAGGTTTTTATACGAATAATGGAGGATATGTTGGTTATACTAGTGATGACACTTCATTTAATTCCTCGCCAGGATCTAGAACAGCACTACCAGGTGTAACTGTAACAAGAAACCCTAACAGTCCATGGAAAGGTGTCGCTGAAGTAGGAGCAGCTTTAGCAATTAGAGATCAAATTTACGCTACTAAATGGTATGATAGGAATTATGGAGGGGATGGTAGTGGAAGTGCTTATGATAATTTATTATATGGATTAGATAGAATAAATCAATATAATCCAATAGCTCTTCTTTGGGATAACCTTAGTTATGGTTTTACAGGAAAAGATCGACTTGGTAACTCTATGACACAGGCTCAAGCATATTCAAATTCGTTTGCTATTGCTCCGATAGGTAGATTTGGATCTACTGCTATAACAACAGCTAGAGTAAGTACCGCTACAAGAGCTCCACTAAAAAATATAAGTGGTAGCATAGATGACATGGCTAGATTAGCTAGAAATCAACCATATGGTGCAACAAATAATATTTTCAGGCGACTTCCAAAAAGTGCTCAAGATGTATTAGCTTTAGAAGGAGCTCAAGCTGGGAAAGGAAGATTAATAATTAGGAATTTATCGGACCCAAGATACAGAGGCTGGGAAAAATGGCATTATAGTGTTGGTCCTAAGGGAAGTAAATCAGTTGTTCATTATATTAGAAACCCAGAGACGGGTTACATTACAGATTTTAAATTTAAATAATTATGCAAGTTAGATGTTTAATTGATAGAATAGATCCAAAAGTTCATGACGAATGGCTTTTTAAATGGGCTAATTCAAATAAACAATTAGAAATAACGAAAGGTAAAACTTATGTTGTTATGGCTATATCAAAATATTCTAACAATTACTTTTATTATCTGTTAGGAGATGAGAGTAGTGACTATCCTTTAGCATTCCCTAAAGTACTTTTTGAGATAGTTAATAATAAAATATCAAAGTATTGGGACTGCAATTTAGAATTTGTGAATTCTATATCTGAATTGGATATTAAGGATCAGGACGTATGTAGCTTTATTGAATGGAAAAATCTAAAAGATTTATTTTATGAAAATCTTTTAGAAGAAGATAAACAAACCGTTAAGGTTTTTGAGTCATATAAGAACAAAATGTTATTAGAAGCTGAATTAGATAATTTTGATATAGAATTAAAATAGTTTAGCGAACTAGATAGCGCAGTCCCGATAACTATCGGGATGTAATCCGTGCAAAGAATAAAGATAGAACCACCTTTAACGAGGTGGTTTTTTTATTTTCCTTTTCCTGATATGATAGTCTTGATTATAGCAGAGAAGATTTCCAAAAAATAAAACAAAATAAATTTTTTTCCTTACATTTGCCCTCCTGTAAAAGAAGTTCTGACTTGTTTAAACAAGTTTTTAAGATATTAAGGTGGTATTCAAACAAACCCACCTATTGCAAAAAGCTTTCTTTCCAAGAAGCTTTTTTTGTCAATAAAGATTAGTTGTGTTGTTATGAGTAAGTCTCTGATTTACTCAGGTTTAGTAGTTAAACCAATGAAAGGCTTTCCAGTTTTCGGATGTATCCGATAAAAGGGAGGCTTTTTTATTTTGTACTAACTCTTCATTTTTACGGAAAAGCCATATTCCTTTCCCAAACTTAAAGGAATAGTGTCTCAATATATTCAAGTGAGACAATATGCACTCACAGAATTATCCTTCAGCTGTTAATTTAGATGCTGAACATCTAATACAATATCATGAAACTACTTAAAAAACTAACCCTGCTCGTGTTTGGCTTGTTCTTTACTCTATGGGTATACGGACAGGAATACACCTTGTTGGATATAGGCCGGACGTATAAGGACATTCCTGTGGACGAGAATGGAATACGTCTTCAATTCCAGCTAAAGAAAGGGGGAGTTTATCATTTTAATATAAAGCAGGATAAGATAAACAAAGCGATCTCCATAGGGAATGGCAAGGGAGAAGAATTGATGAAAATAGAAGGCCATCCACGTGACAGAGGAAATAAACAATTTGAATTTTCTCCGGGGAAGAGCGGGAAATACAGTTTGAGTATAGGACCTTTTCGAAAATCACAGGCAAACGCGGAACCCCGGATAACGATCCGGATCCATAAACTGAGCAATGCAACTTTAAGGAGGAGGGAGGAAATTAAAAAGGAATTAGCACCTGAAAATGCTAAAAATGTTCAAACCCTGGATATCGATCACTTCTGGGAGGCTTTTGATGCTTTAAAAGACTGCCGTTCCTATACCGATAGCGTAGCAACTTTTCAAAAGATCTATATCGACAGGGCTACGGATGGATTCAAGGAATTCATACGCGTACGTCCCTCACTCACTGCAGAGAATTATATACATGCGGTACGGGATTTTCCAAAGTTTTACAATTCCATCAGACCACAGACCTATAAGGTTAAGGAAGCTGCTCCGCTTGTCGAAGATGTGTTCAGGAAGTTTAAAGAGATCTACCCGAATTTTAAGCCCTTTAAAGTGTGCTTTGCCATAGGAAGAATACGTACCGGGGGTACGGTGAGTAAAAATTTTGTGCTGATCGGTAGTGAGATGACCACCTCTACCGCTAAAAACGATCTTTCCGAATTTAAAGAACCTCCTTTTAATAATCTGATCCCCTTTTTAGCTTATGAAGGAGATATAGTCCAGAAGATCAAAAATATTGTAGCTCATGAATGTGTCCACAGTCAGCAGCAGGGAAAACCGGCAAAAGATGCCATACAATGTAGCCTGCTCAGTGGTAGTTTACTGGAAGGTTCGGGAGATTTTATAGGAGAATTATTAGTAGGGGAGAACATTAATAAAAAAGTGCACAAATACGGGAACGCTCATGAGGAAGAATTATGGAATGACTTTAAGAAAGAACTATGCACAAATAACTTTAGAAACTGGATGTATAATTATGCATCTGTAAAAGACAAACCCGCCGATCTTGGATACTATATAGGATACAAAATTGCGGAAGCTTATTATAAAAATGCCGAGGATAAGCAAAAAGCAATTATAGACATAATCGAATTTAATGATCCCATAGAGTTTTTACAGAAAAGTAAGTATGATCTTAAGTTCAGAAAGAAGCAATAAAACCGAGATACTGAGTTAAGGGGAAATATTGTAATTTGTAAATCAATTTAATAATTATGAGACGTTCAAAGGTTTTAGAGTATTTCCTGCAACTTGTTCTGGTAGTTATAGGTGTGTTCCTCGGGATCCTGGCTTCCGAATGGAATTCCGGTAAGAAACTGGAAAAAGACAGGAAGGAAGTCCTGGAAAATATTAAACTGGAGATGCAAACCAATCTTTTGACTTTAAAAGCTGCAAGAGAGCAGCGTGCCGCCTTTAGAAAATCTTTGGACAGTTTGAGTCCGCTTTTAACGGAGGAACAGCGCAAGGAGTTTCTCTTCGACAAGGATTTTGATGAACGTTTTCCTAATTGGAGAGGGGTAGGAGGAGGAAACTTAAAAGACGCTATGTTCGAAACGGCCAAATTCAGTAATCTCCTGGCGGCTATGGATGTCGAAACAACTGCGCAGCTATCACATGTATACGGATTACAGGAAGGCTATAACGATTTACGTGCTACCCTGATCCAAAAAGTATTCGATCTGGATTCTCATACGATTTATAACGATGCCGTACGGCTGATGTGGAGGATACGGGAAGAATTAGGAGGCGTGGAACATATACTCATACAGGAATATGAAAAAACCCTGAAACAGCTGGAATAATTTGGGTTTAGCCATTCAGGATCTTTTAGTTAAATAAAAAAGTAACTTTATTTTTCTTCTGCGGATGTTATTTATCCTGTTCCATCAGGCTTTCGTAAAGAGCATTGAGTAATTGCTCTTTGTTATCGGCCGTATATTCCCAGAACATGGCACCTCCCATCCCTTTTTCAATAATAAAATCGGACTTTGCTTTTAAAGATTCCTCATCGTCATAAGTGATAAAAATGCCGCTTTCGGCATTCCATAAATAAGGAGCCCTGGCAGCATGGTCCCAGTATCTGGTATAGGCAGGATTATTAAGGCTATCGGAAATCCTATCAAAAGTAATGTCAAATCCGCCATCCAAAGCTTGTTGATGCAAGCCATTAGCTTCATTTACGACTCCCTTCCATCCGCGCCCGTAAAAAGCAACTCCTAAAACGAGTTTTTCTGCCGGAACCCCGGCCTGAAGATGTTCTTCTACAGCCGATGCCGAACTTCTTTTATAGGAAGTAGTATCGGTTTCGGATACAAAGAGATTGGTATGATGAGAAGTCTGTTTGTCCCAGGCTCCGTGATAATCATAGGTCATGATATTGATGAAATCCAGGTACGCATGGATCTTATCCATTTCCACATGATCAATATAGGCCTGATTGGCTCCTGTAGCTATAGTCAGCAAATAATGCTGCTTGTCTTTTTTACCCAGGGAGTCCAGTTTTTCTCTCAGTAATCCCAGGACGGTGGTAAAGTTTTCCTTATCCTCTTCCCGGAAGGTATTGCCGGCTCCAACTTGTCCGGGATACTCCCAATCCAGATCAATACCGTCCAGTTGATGCCTTTTCAGATAATCCAGGCAGCTATTTGCAAATATCTCCCGGGATTCGGGAGTTAATGCAGCATCGGAAAAACCTCCGGAAAGTGTCCACCCTCCCACGGAGATCAATATTTTAAGTTTGGAATTGTCGGCTTTTAATGAATTGAGATATTTGAGATTCTTCGCGTCACTTTCGGCAATCTCACTTACTTTTCCATCCCGTATATCGGCAAAGGCGTAGTTGATATGAGTGAGTTTTTTGGCATCTACAGACTGCGGATTGGCATCCAATCGCCCGCCGGCCACATAACCGATGATCTTATAGGGGAGATCCGCTTCCTCTTTTTGCGTTTTTTTAGCATCGGAACAACCGGAGCAAAAGGAAATAAGTACCAAAAGACCGATCGTGTTTTTTAAGATTTTCATAGCTTGATTTTGTTATAGTTCGATAGTTTTAGCTGTTTTAAAAGCCTTGTCGGCTGCCAGTACGATATGTAAACTGTTCACGGCATCTTCGAGATGCTCACTAAGATCTTTATCTGTTTTAATTGCATCCAGCAGGAATTGCTGTTCCAGCTCGCATAACTCATCGTGATCGGGTTCGTTTTCAACAGGAATATACTCATCCTTATGTTTAAAATTTCCCTTTTCATCTATATCGCTGTAATGAAGATGAAGGGATCCGGTTTGGGTATGCTCTTCAATATTATCTGAGCGACTTTCATTTTTCTCGGCGATACTAACACTCCCTTTGGGTCCGATCACATCTTTTACAAAGAAGGCAGTTTCACTCATCATAGGGCCCCATCCGGCTTCATACCAACCTATGGAGCCATCTTCGAAAGTAACCTGCAATTGCCCATAATTGTACATGTCCGGAGCAATTTCATCAGTTAAATTGGCTCCAATAGCACTTACCCTGACCGGTTTTGAGCCTGTCATCTGGCACATCACGTCTACATAATGAACTCCGCAATCTACAATGGGAGACATAGAGTTCATCAGGTTTTTATGAGTTTCCCATTGTACACCACAACTCTGCTGGTTGAGGTTCATACGCATAACCAGGGGTTTACCCAGGGTCCTGGCCATTTCTACAAATTTCTGCCAGGCGGGATGTACCCTTAAAATATATCCCACTACAAGTTTGCGGTCTTTTTTACTGGCCAATGTTACTAATGCCCTTGCTTCCTCCACGGTAGTTGCGATAGGCTTTTCCACAAAAACATGAGCTCCGGCATTCAAGCTTTTCCGAACGTAATCGGCATGGGTTTCCGGATAGGTATTAATAGAAACCACGTCCGGCTGAGTAATTCCCAGGGCTTTCTCAAAATCGGGAAAGACAGGTAATCCGCCTAATTCTTCCGAAAGCCTGTTCCTGCTTTGAGGGTTACGGCTCACCAGGCCAACGATCTGAAATTCGTCCAGTTTATGATAGGCACGGGCATGAGAAGTTCCCATATTACCACAACCAACAACCAATACTTTATATCTACCCATTTTATTTAATTTACTGTTATCCCTCCGTCAATATTAACCGTAGTTCCTGTAATAAATGAGGAGTTTTCAGAGATCAGAAAGAGGGCGAGTTCTGCTATATCTTCGGGTTCTCCCAGGCGCTTCATCAGGGTGGCATCTGCCGCATTCTGAACCGCTTTTTCAGGAACTTCAAAGGCTTTGGCAGAATCCCAGATAAGAGGGGTGTCTACCGGGCCCGGACAAATGGCATTTGCCCTTATCGTGGGACCGTATTCTGCAGCCAATTGTCGTATCAAAGCCACCTGACCGGCTTTTGAGGTGCAATATGCCGCATGCTGTGGAAAGGCTTTAAAAGCAGCAATGGAAGCATTGGCAAGGATAACACCAAATGAGTTTTTAAGCAGATGCGGAACAGCGTATTTGGTCAGATAAAAAAGAGAATTCAGATTAATGTCCAGTGTCCGTTGCCACTTTTCTATCGAAATAGAAGCAACATCTCCCAGGCCCAATACTCCTGCATTGGCAACTACGGTGTCCAGCTTGCCGTATTTTTTTATTGCTGTTTCCACGAGTTGACGATTGGTTTCCGCTTCTCCGATATCTCCGTAAACCATACAAACTTCGGAGTGGAATTTCTGAATTTCGTTAAGTAAGGATTCACCTTTTTCCTGATCTCTCCCGTTAAGTACAAGGTGGGCTCCTTCTTTGGCAAAAAGAACGGCCATTGCTTTTCCCATTCCACTGGTAGCTCCGGTAATGATAATGACCCTGTTTTCTAGCTTTCCCATTTCTCTCTTTTTTAACAAGACCAATGTGTCGGGACCCTGTCCCATCGGTGTTCCTTTAGTTTTTTAGTGAGTTCCGGATTTAATCCTTTCCCATCGCTGATATTCATATTGGCCTCTACATTTCTCAATTGCCGCATTCCGGGGATCATAGTGCTAATATCCGGATTAGAAGCGATAAAGCGAAGGCTCATTTCGGCCAGCGACATAGCTTGCGGAACTTCATTTCTTAATTCTTCCACCCGCTTTACGGTCGGAGCAAGGTTTTCCTTGCCGAAATAAATATTCCTGAAATCCCCTTCCGGCCATTTGGAATCTTCCGAGAGTTTCCCGGTCAGGGAACCTTCATCAAAAGGTACCCGTGCTATAAGGGCAATGTCATTTTCCCTGCAATACGGAAAAAGAACATCCTCGGGTGACTGGTCAAAGACATTGTATATAACCTGTATGGCATCGATAAGTCCCGTTTCTAATGTTTGAATACAATTTTCGGGCTCCCACCTGTTTACGCTGATACCACAGGCTTCGATTTTTCCTTCGGTCTTTAATTTTTGTATGGCTTTTTGCCACTCTTCAACCTGTGCCCAATCATCTTCCCAAACGTGGAACTGCATCAGGTCTATTTTTTCAACTCCCAGGTTTTTAAGGCTTTTTTCTGTGTATTCTATGATGTGTTCCGCCGGAAAGACCTCATTTATTTGAGTTCCCTTCACCGGTGGCCATTGCTGATCTTTTGGAGGGATCTTAGTGGCGAGGTATAGGCGTTTGGAAGGATGTCTTTTTAGCAGTTCGGCCAGGATCTGTTCGCTTTTGCCCGATCCGTAGGCCCAGGCAGTATCGAAAAAATTACATCCCATTTCCACTGCTCTGTCCAGGGCAACGGCCGATTGTTTGTCGTCTGCCCCCGACCAGTCAGCTATTCCCCACATTCCATAACCAACCTCACTGACTTTCCAGTCTAACTTCCCAAATTTTCTGTATTGCATTTTTCAAATTCTTTTTCAAGCACTTAATTTACCAAACTAGTTTGTATTTACCTTACCCGAGATGATCTCATTTACAATATCGGGGTTAAGAAGGGTAGAGGTATCTCCCAGATTTTCACATTCTCCCGAGGCAACTTTTCTTAGGATCCGTCTCATGATCTTTCCGCTTCTGGTTTTTGGCAGGCCGGGAACGAATTGTATCTCTTCGGGTTTGGCAATAGCCCCGATGGTCCTTGCCACCAGGCCTTTGATCTCGTCCTCCAATTTTTGATTGGCTTCTTCCGTATTGGAATAGGTGATCACATAGGCATAAAGTGCATTCCCCTTAATGGGATGGGGATAGCCTACCACGGCACTTTCAACCACCATTTCATGTTCGTTTATGGCATTTTCGATAGGAGCAGTTCCGAGATTATGACCGGATACAATGACCACATCGTCCACTCTTCCGGTGATCCTGTAATTTCCTTCCTCATCTTTCAGGGCACCGTCTCCCGGGAAATAATGATCTTTAAAAGCTGAAAAATAAACTTTTTTATAACGGTCGTGATCGCCGTAAATAGTACGGGCAATAGAGGGCCACGGATATTTTATAGCCAAAGTCCCTTCCGCAGTATCCGATTTGAGTTCCTTACCTTCGTTATCCAGTAATATAGCCTGAATTCCCGGCATGGGAAGGGTGGCAAAAGTTGCTTTCTGCCTGGTTACGCCTGCCAGGGAAGAAATAAGGATCCCTCCCGTTTCGGTCTGCCACCAGGTGTCTACCACAGGGCATTTGTCTTTTCCTATGTGCTTGCTGTACCACATCCAGGCTTCGCGGTTAATGGGTTCTCCCACAGATCCCAACACTTTAAGGCCGGACAGGTCATGCTTCTCAACCAGTGAAACGGGATGTTTTTCCAGTGCCCGTATTGCGGTCGGTGCGGTATAAAAATGAGTGACCTTATGTTTGGCACATACCTCCCAGAAACGACCGTTGTCCGGATAACTGGGGATCCCTTCAAACATAAGGGTAGTGGCGCCGGCGGCCAATGGCCCGTAAATAATATAACTATGCCCGGTAATCCAGCCGATATCGGCGGTACACCAGTAAATATCACCGTCTTTGTATTGGAATACATTTTTAAAAGTATAGGTCGTATACACCATATAACCCGCACAACTGTGTACCATCCCCTTAGGATTTCCCGTAGATCCCGAAGTGTAGAGAATAAACAAAGGATCTTCCGCATCCATTACTTCGGCCGTGAATTCGGGAGAAGCATTCCTGGTTTCCAGATGCCACCAATGGTCTCTCTCGGAAACCCATTCTATACTTTGGCCGGTATTCTTGTATATGATCACATTTTCTACAGAAGGACAGTGATCCAGGGCTTCATCGGCTATTTCCTTTAACGGGATGTTTTTTGTGCCTCTGAAACCTCCGTCGGCAGTGATAAGCATTTTACATTGCGAATCGTTGATCCTGGTAGCGAGCGATCTTGCAGAAAAGCCTGCAAAGACCACAGAATGTATGGCTCCTACACGGGCACAAGCCAGAACAGCTACCGTTAATTCAATGAGCATAGGCATATAAATACAGACCCGGTCTCCTTTCCCAATTCCGTTGTCTTTAAGAACGTTGGCAAAACGGCATACATATTCGTGCAATTCTGCATAGGTGATCTTCCTGACGTCGTCTCCCGGATCGTTGGGTTCCCAGATAATAGCAGTTTGTTGCCCCCTTTCTTTCAGATGCCTGTCGAGACAGTTCTCGGTAATATTGAGTTTTCCCCCTTCAAACCATTTGGTTTCCGGAACAGACCAGTCGTAACTTAAAACACGATCCCACTTTTTATGCCATTGGAAATTCTCTGCTATCCCTGCCCAAAAAGCCTGAGGATCTTCAACACTCTTTTTATAGGCCTCTTTGTATTGTGCCTCTGAAGTGATAACCATTTTGTCTAATTTCCGCTCTCTTTTCATGTCAAAATTTCTTTAGGTTATTTAATGTGAAAGCATTTCCCCGCCTACCTGTTTAAACTCTTCTTCATCAGCTCTTTTGTAATAGAGCTCCACTTTATTCCAGTCGGAAGCCCAGCCTTTTACAATATTGTTGAGGTAAAAGATCTTTAGCTTGTGTTTCCCCTTGGTGAGCGCAATCGAGGCGTCCTTCGGGTGTTTTTTGATAGGGTATTTATAATCGATCAGTAATTGATCTGCAATCCAGACCTGATCCTGTTGGCTGGAGAAATAATAGACTCCGTCCTCGGCGATGTCTATGTAACCTTCAATAGCCAGAGCCCTGAAATTATCTTCATTTACAAAATGCCCCCAGTCATATGCCTCATTGGCTGCTTCGAGAGAATCGATCACAGATCCTTTTGTACCGGAAGAAAAATCTACTTCCTTCAGGTTCCTGAAATGCCCTTTTACGGTTTCGACCGATAGTCCGGGTTTTGTTTTTCCGGGATCAACTGCCGGGATCATCTGTTGCTGCTCTATCCGGATCTCTCTTACCGGACTTGTTTTTCCATGCGGAAGAACCGAAGCTATTTTTAGAACGGTATTCTCTTTAAAATTCATGGGTTCTTTGTAAACCGGAGAATTTGCATCCGGGGTACTACCGTCTACCGTGTATACCATTTTTACCGGGTGGGTGGTTTCAAAGCGAAGCGAAACGCTGTCGGTAAAAACAATACGATTGGAAGACGGGCCCTCCGGAATAGGAATGTGATAATTTATCTGATGTTCCTCAAGCCTTAAATATTGACTGCTTAAACGCTTTAGAAAATCTGGATAATCTTTTTTTCCTTTTTGGGTCCAGGTGAGTTCGGCCATAGCCATAAGCCGCGGATACAACTGATATTCGATGATCGAAGCCTCCGGAGCATATTCCGTCCATACACTGGCCTGGGATCCCAGGATGTGCTTTCGTTTATCTTTGCTGATTTCCGAAGGTACCGGGTCGTAATTGTAAATATCTTCCAGCGAAATATATCCTCCAAAAGCCATGGGTTCTACCTTGTGATCTCCCTGATAAAAGTTGAGATATGTGTATTCCGAAGGGTTCATTACCACATCATGTCCGGCGTTTGCCGCTACAATACCCCCTTCTTCACCTGTCCACGACATGATATTGGCAGTAGGGGAGATCCCACCTTCCAGGATCTCGTCCCAGCCAAAGATCATCTTATCGTATTTTTTCAGGATATTTTCTACCCGGGCCATAAAATAGCTTTGCAGCTCATTTTCATCTTTCAACTGTTCTGTAGCGATCCTTTTCTGGCAGTGCGGGCATTTTTCCCATTTGTCTTTCGGGACTTCATCACCTCCAATATGGAAATATTCGAAAGGAAAAAGAGGAGCGATCTCCTCAAAAACATCTTCGAGAAAAACAAAGGTCTGTTCTTTACCTGCACAAAGGATATTGGAATCGATACCCCATAACACCCGTGTTTCCAGGTGGTTTTCTGTACAGGATAATTCGGGATATCCTGCCAGGACAGATACTACATGACCGGGAACGTCTATTTCCGGGATCACATCTATAAAACGCTCTGCCGCATAGGCAACTACTTCTTTAATATCTTCCTGAGTATAGTATCCGTCGTAGAGGCTACCGTCGTCGTTCTTTCTTTTAGCTCCTACTTCTGTGAGCTTTGGATATTTTTTTATCTGAATTCGCCATCCCTGATCATCGGTAAGGTGCCAGTGAAATTTGTTCATTTTAAAGAGAGAAAGCATATCCAGTTGCTTTTTGATAAAATCTACTGGAATATAATGCCTGCTGACATCGAGGTTTAAGCCTCTCCATCCGAAAGCAGGCTGATCTTTGATCTCTACTGCCCGGATATTCCATGATACTCCCGAAACCGGATCCTGACTCTCTATTTGAGGAGGAAGGAGTTGCAAAAGGGTCTGCATCCCATAGAAAAAACCTCTGTTTTCCCTGGCTTTTATAAGGATCTGCTCCCTGCTGACATCCAGAGAATAGCCTTCACCGTTTACATCCAGGGACTCGTCGGTCTGAAATACAATTATATTACTTTCCGATCCTTCTCTGCTCACTTCAAGATCAAAGCCCGTTGAAGCCTTTATCTTTTCTGCAAAGAAAGAAGCTATTTTATCCTGATCTTCATTTTGTGTGATAAAACGGGTGTTCTTATCCAGACTGAACTGCCCCTGCTTTTCCGTAACCGATAAAGGTTGAGGTATAACAGCAATTTCAGCAGTGTTCAAGGCCGAAGGGCCTTCAGCTTTGTTTTTACAGGAGATAATCATTAAAATCAGTATCAAAAAGCAATGTTTGTTTCTCATATTGAATTCCTTAATTTTTAAAACATTTTGTCAGGGGGCCTTTTAAATTATTATCAGAAGCTAACTGCATACTTCATATTTTCGGAAAAATGATGCGATTCAAAATGAGCGGAATCTCCATCGATACAAAAACTGTTGATCGTTTTGGTTACCCGTTTTTTACTATCCCCCTCAATCTTTTTCAGCAAAACCCTGGTAGCTTGTTCTCCCATTTTAAAAGGATCGTATACCAGGTAGGAAACATTGGGGTATAATGATTGGGCAACTGCCGATTTTTTAACAAAAGAAACCACGGAAACCTGTGTTTTCAGGATCTTCCGGGTTATCAGAGCAAATTCCGGCTTGGTAGTTATCACCCCGTCAATATGCATCTGAGAAGAAAGGAAATCTTCTATTTCTTCCTGCACGTTCATTTTCTCTCCGATCTCTAGGACCCGATGAAAACCCTTTCGCATTTTACTTTTTCCAACCGCATTTTCAAATCCTCTTTTCCATTCTGGAAGGGATTCATTCCTGTGAGCAATAAGTAAAATGTTCTGACAATTCTTTTCAGACAGGTTTTTACCGGCCTGATAACAACAATCTGCCTGATCTACAAAAACCCTGTCACATCTTATATCTCTGGTACGATTCTCCAGGAGAACTACCGGAAACCCTCTGTTCATCAGATCAACTACATAATCATAAGCCTTGGTATTAATGGTTTCGGAAGACATATAGAGGATAAGACCGTCTATGCTCCCATCAGTAAGCATTTTTATCAGGGCCATTTCTCTCAGAGGAGAACCTTTGGAAGGGTAGATCATTACCTTATAATTTTTCCTGGCCGACTGCTCCATAATTCCATCCAGGGCATCAGAAAAAAAGAGATCCGAAAGCTCGGGAACGATCACCCCAATGGTACAGGACCTGTTGCATTTTAAGTTGAGGGCAACACTGTTGGGCCTGTAATTATATCGTTGAGCTGTTTTCTTGACTTTTTCCCGGGTTGCTTTACTGATCTCCTCACTATCCTTTAGTGCCTTGGATACCGTAGAAACCGATACACCAAGGATATATGCTATTTCTTTTAATGTGATATTCGTTCTCATAGATCTTAGTTCTTTTGACAGGTTTAAATAGAACCTATCCTGATTACCTCAATACACCCCCTGTCTGCCACCGTTATATAACAACTTTTATAGTCATTACTAAAGGTGATATTGGTTGGTCTTTTTCCTTTGAGCATAAACTCTTTTAAAAGCTCTCCTTCGGGCGATAGTACCACTATCGTTCCCTTGTCATAGCGGCAAACAAACAGGTTTCCTTCCCGGTCGCATCGCATCCCGTCAAGACCGAAATCCTGAAAGGAATGGAAGAGGCTCTTATTTTTTACCGACCCGTCTTCCGTGATATCGTATACCCATATCTTTTGCTGAATGGATTCGTTCACATATAATTTCTTACCATCCGGACTTACCTCTATCCCGTTTGTAGTACCCATTTTTTCTTCCAGGAGTTCAAAGCCTTTTTCCCTGGTAACCTTCCAGAGGTTTCCCGTATGATCCTCCCAGTTGGGATCGCTGGCATAAATGGTCTTATCGGGGGCTATGGCCAGGTCATTCGGCTGATTGGCCGCAGGCTGATGTGCAAAAACCCCGATCTTTTTGGTCTTTAAATCGACTTCCAGGATATTGTGATTCGTATAATCTGCAATGAACATCTGATCCCTTTTACCAAAGCGAATACCGTTTCCTATACTTCCTTCGGGCAGATTGATAAAGAGTGAACTTTCTCCCTTGGCTGTAACTTTTCCTATAGTGCCCTGTTCCCGGAAGTTTACCGCATAGATATTCCCCAGATAATCGGTTGCAGGGCCTTCGATCCCATCGGTAAAAACAGATTCTTCGGTAAAGTCACTGCTTTCCCTTCCCGGTTTACAGGAAGAAAGGCAAAGAATGCTAATTGCTATGATGGTTGTTGTATATTTCATGGGGTGTTTATATTTTCTGAAAGAAGCTTCAGATCGGCAGTAATGGCCGATCGTACGTTCAGAACAGGTGTGTCCAGACGATCCAGAAGAACATTTATTCGTTCCTGTTCAACCTTATCAAACTTCTTTTTTGTTTCTATTTTTTGCAGTAATAAACCGGACAGTTCGGCAATGGCTTCCGAAAGGGGGAGTAAGGCGGTAAGGGTAGGGGATCTGTGCTTTTGGAGTAAGCGGTCATGGTTCTTTTTCCAATTCAACAGGTAACTTTTTATCTCACTTTCAATGTCTTGATCCTGTTTAGTCAGGTAGACCCTCACCAGTTTGTTGAAATGCATGGTGAGCGGATTATCGGGAGTACAGGCGTCTACAAAGAGGGTCAGCGGGTAATAGGTTTTATAGGGTTTCCCTACACGTTCCCTGGCTGTTATGGGCCTGCATATTTCTGAAAGTGTCCGGAAAGCTTCAATATCATTAGTGTGGAAAAGGCCTCTTAGAATACGATCCCTACTTTTTATATGATCGAGGCCGGAGGCTTCCAGTTGAACACTTATTGCATTTAACCTTTTTACGAGGAAATCAAAATCGTTTACGGAAGATGCAGACCAGAAACGTTCGGCTATGGCAGCTGTTCTTGGCCATATCCTGGAATCTACATTGTTGGCATCTACCAGTTCGCCCCACATGGTAGCCTCTCCTCCAAGAATATTTTTAACTTCTTCGGGGTTTAGACCATCGCTATCCGAGATCGGATCGTTCTCATAATGGGTTTTGGTATCGAAGAGCAGATCAATATAGTAGCCTTTGGAGAGTACCGATTTATACCCTTGCTTCGCAGCTTTGATCATAGCTTCTTTTCCTCTCCAGGAGTGAATGACAATATCTTTGGGGAGTCCTGGTTCCAGGATCTCATCCCAACCCATCATACGTTTTTGGTTTGCTTTGAGTATTTTCTGCAACCTGATATTAAAATAGGTCTGCAATTGGTGGTTGTCCTTTATTTGATGCTCTTTTTTAAACTTCCGGATCCGGGAACTTTCGTCCCAGTGTTTTCCTTCGTTCTCATCTCCTCCGATATGAAAATAGGCATCGGGGAATAGTACTGCCAGTTCTGAGATCACACTTTCCATAAAAGTATAGGTAGCTTCTTTGGTCGGATCAAGAGTAGCGTGAAAAATACCTTTATTCCTTTCCAGCGTATAGGTGGTGTCTTTGCTTGCCAATTCTGGATAAGCCGTTAAAATAGCTGTAGCATGTCCGGGAACATCAATTTCTGGAACTACTCTTATGCCCCTGTCTGATGCATATCTAACGATTTCCCTGATCTCATCCTGGGTATAAAAAAGTCCGTCTGAAGCCTTTTTGTGAAGCTCGGGATAACTTTTGATCTCTACCCGAAAGCCCTGGTCATCACTGAGGTGCCAGTGAAATACATTGAGTTTTACGGTAGCCATGGCATCTATGTTCCGCTTTAGTACGGATAAAGGCAGATAGTGCCGTGCCACGTCTATCATAAGTCCCCTCCAGGCAAATCTGGGACTGTCTTCTATAGTTAGTTGGGGAAAGAAATAATGTTGTTCATCACTTTGAAGCAGTTGCAGAAGGCTCTCCAGGCCATGCATAGCCCCCAGGTCGGTGACACTGCTCAGGATGATCTTTTCATTTTTGACCTGAAGGGAATAGGATTCATCTTCAAAAAGCACTGTTTTTCCGGGACGTTCTATCCGGATCTCCATCTTTTGCCCTTCGGATGTTTTATTTGTTTGTGAAGATATGTCCTTATTGGTTAAAAGCAGACCGGTTCTCTGATCGAGTCTGTTTAAAAAAGAAGTCGCCGCCCTGTATATCCTTTTATCAAAATTTCCCGATATGCGGAGGCTGAAATTTTCAGTAAGGATATGTTGCCCGTTTCCCGGAATGACCTTTTTGGGCCATGGCAATAAGCTCAGATTTGAGGCATGATGCTCCTGAGCTATCAGTCCGGAAGTAAATATCAGCACTGATATGATAAGAAAGAAAAGCGTCTTCTTTTTCATAGAAAATAATCCCCTCTCCGGAGAGACTGAGAGGGGGAATGCATAAAAATTGATACAAACAAATTAATTAAAAGTAATATCTTTTAAAGGCTTCGATCGCTTCATAATCTGCCAATCCCATGGCATCGTATAATCTTGCGGTAGCCCGGTTCCTTTCCTGGGCACGGACCCAGAATTCTCTGGAGTCTTCTCCCTGGAACATCACTTTGTCTTTTTGGGACTGATGAAATAAAATGGCGTTTGTCTTTCTGTTTACTTCATCCGGACTCAGAGGTACGGCCATATCGATCTCAGAAATATCCCATTCATGCCAGGCTCCGCGGTAAAGCCACACCCAGCAATCGTCCATAAAGCTTTCTTTTTTTAATTGTACTATAGCTTCCATGACCACGTCCAGACATAATTTATGGGTTCCGTGAGGATCTGCGAGATCTCCTGCGGCATAGATCTGATGGGGTTGTATCTCTCTGATCAGATCAATAACAACCTGAACATCCTTCTTTCCGACAGGTTTCTTTTTGATCTTTCCGGTTTCGTAGAACGGAAGGTCCAGAAAACGAACATTACAGTCTTTCAGGCCTATATAACGGGTTGCCCCGTAAGATTCCATTCTTCTTATCAGGCCTTTTATTTTTCGTACCTGCGGACTGTCAGTATCCTTTAGGCGTTTGTTCCGTATGCTGGTAACCACCTGGTGAAAAGCTTCCTCATTTCCGCTGATCATTTCTTTTGCGACTTCTGCAAATTTGAGAGCTTCCTCATCAGTCACAGCAATATTTCCGGACGTCTGATAGGCTACATGAACCTCATGTCCCTGATCTACCAGGCGTGAAAAAGTCCCGCCCATAGAGATCACATCATCATCCGGATGCGGACTGAAAATGATGACTCTTTTTTGAGCCGGATTGGCACGCTCGGGCCTTTTGCTGTCATCTGCATTGGGTTTTCCACCCGGCCATCCCGTAATGGTATGCTGAAGCACATTGAACATTTTTATGTTCAGATCATAAGCAGACCCCTCAAGAGCCAGTAAACCTGACATTCCGTGATCGTTATAATCCTTATCGGTAAGCTTAAGCAGTGGCTTATTGACCTCCTGGCTCAGCCAGGTAATGGCTTTGCGTTTCAGTTCTTCTGTCCACACGCACTGACCTACCAACCACGGGGTTTTGATACGGGTTAACTCCGAAGCTGCTTCATTGTCCAGAATAACTACCGTATTCTTATGCCTTTGCAGATAAGTTGCCGGTACTTCGGAAGTGATCTCACCTTCTATAGTTTCCTTGATGATATCCGATTTCTTATGCCCCCATGCCAGCATGATGATCCGTTTGGCTTTCATGATCGTGCTGATCCCCATGGTGATGGCTTTCTTCGGAACATTTTCTATCCCGTTAAAATCGGAAGCTGCATCAACTCTTGTTATATGATCCAGTGTAATGATCCTGGTTCCCGAATTATAATGGGATCCGGGTTCGTTAAATCCGATATGCCCCGTTCTACCGATTCCGAGTAACTGAAGGTCCAGACCTCCGCAATGCTTGATCTTCATTTCGTAATCAATACAGTACTGATGTAACTCTTCAACCGGAACTTCTCCGTCAGGAATATTGATGTTCTCGGGGTTTATATCTACATGATCAAACAAATGCTGATGCATAAAATGATAATAACTCTGCCTGTTTTCGGGCTGCATTGGGTAATACTCATCAAGGTTGAACGTAACCACGTTCCTAAAACTCAGTAGTCCTTCCTTGTGCATATTCACTAACTCTTCATACACTTTAATCGGAGAAGAACCCGTTGCCAGACCAAGTACACATTGCTCTCCCATCCCTTGCTTCTGCTTGATCAAATCGGCAATTTCATGTGCTACCAGCTTTGAAGCATGCGCAGCATCTTCGAAAACCTCATTGTGGATTTTCTCGAATCTGGTTTCCTCAAACTTCCCGACCTCTTTGAAAGTTATTTTATTCATTTCTCGTCTTGTGTTTTAAGATCAGCTATTGATTTACTAATTACTGTTTTCTTTATGGCGGGGATCTCCCTGTCCATTTATATCTAATCTCCTTCCCGGAGGAAAGTTAACCAAGCAGATAGCTGCTTAGTCAACATCCCACCAAAGGTTAGTTGTCATTTCATCCGGTCCCTGGCTGTTAATGGCAGCATTTACATTTGCTTCATTAGAAACCAGTTCGGTAGATGAATACATTAATCTTCTCGGTACGACTCCCGCATTAGGCTGAGATACGAAGAACAGTGTGTTATCTGTCAGGTCATCAATCAGATTTGTTCTCCTTACCAGTGCCCAGGCTTCGTAGCCATTCATCAAAAGCGCAAGCCAGCGTTGATTCCAGACCATATTCAACTGCTCATCTACAGACCCTGCCAGGGTAGCAATTGTTTCGTTGTTTATGAATTGATCGGTATCGGCCCCGTCTACGCCCCAAAAGTTCATACTTGCTCTAATTCCCTGCTCATAAAAGCCCTGTGCATTTCCACCTCCGTAACCCAGAAGGGCAGCTTCGGCCTGTAAAAAGTAGGACTCTGCAGCAGTCAGGATCTGAGTAGGAACTATACTGGCAACATCTGTGGTTGAAGTTCCTATTATCTTGGCGGAAGGAATAGCCAGGTCATCGCGAGCAGAAAGTGCTCTTGCAGATACCGGTGCTCCGTTATATGTATCGTTTGGAGATGGGTCTGCCATTTCTCCTCTTCTCGGATCGTTATTGTCATTAAGCATATTCATGTAGCGGTCTGAGAATACCCATTTAGAACCAACTCCACCGAATCCCCAGTAAATATCTTCAAACCCTCCGTCGAGGAATGAAAGGATCAGGGCAGAAGTAGACTTGTTTAACAAGGCCTGATTGGTCTCATCTATAAGTGAGTTACTCAGGCAGTCATTTATAATTCCATCAATAAACGCCTGATCACCGTCCTGAATAAAGGCTGCTCTGGCTCTCAGGGCCATACGCAATCTCAGGGTATTGGCAAAGGTTCTCCACTTTTGAGGATCTCCCTGATAGAGATAATCTCCGGAGGCACCTCCGATGATTGTTGTAGAACTTCCAATGGCATCCATCTGAGCCGTCAGGTCATTAATGATCCCCATATAAATATCTCTTTGAGAATCGTAGCTCGGTTGCGGGTTCTGAAGAATAAGCTCTTCTCCGATAACATCGCTATAAGGAATAGCTCCGAAAATATCGGTCATTTTCTGATAGAACCAGGACATCATAATACGTGCTACGGCAACTCCGTTGGTATCGCCTTCCTGTATATAAGTACCCAGCAGATTTCTGGCATTTAACGATACTTTCTGATAAGAAGCATCGAACATGGCATTGGTCCATCCCTGGTTATTCTGATAGGCATCTCCTGCAAACCAGGCACCTTCGGCATTATAGCTGAACTGATGCGAGAACTGATTTGAGTAGATCAGATTACCCCTCCACGTCAGAAATCGCGGCTCGGCAAACTCAAAGTACTGTACTCCGGCCATAATTCCTTCTGTCGTTGCCGACTGAGGGTTTACCGGGTCCGTGTTTATATCTTCAAAATCTTTGGTACATGATACAGGTGATATCATCAGGAAGAGAAACCCCAAAGCCCCTAATATCGATTTTTTTGCTTTCATAAGTTTATATTTTATTTCCGATAAATTTTAATTCCATATTATCCTAAATTCGCTTAGAAAGTGATATTCAGTTTTAATCCGTGACTGCTGGCCGATGGAAGTCCGAAGAACTCAACTCCGCCGAAGCTTGTATTAAAGCCTGTTTCAGGATCAAAATTATCTGTGTTGCTATGCAGGATAGCTAAATTTCTTCCTACGTAAGTGATAGATAGATTAGACAGATGCAAACGATCTGTAAAGCTTTTCGGGAATCTGTAACCGAAAGTCAGTTCCCTGAATTTAACAAAGCTTCCGTCAAACACCCAGTTTTCTGCTATCTGTCCGAGTCTTCCCCAGTAATTTTGCGGGTTTACTCCTCTTGCCTGTACATCCGGATCCAGGGTTCCGTTAATTACAGCATCTGCAGGAACCGGAATTCCTTGTCCTCCCGTAAAGAAATCACGCCCTTGTAGTGTTTCTATAGCGGTACCTTGTGTATGTCTTTGTATTTCCGAAAGTGAGAATATGTCTCCTCCGAATCTGGCATCCAGAAGGAAGCTAAGTGTAAATTGCTTATAAGTGAAGGTGTTACTCCAGTTCAGGAAGGCATCTGGTGCCGCATCACCTATCTGGTCTATTTCACCTACTTGTGGCAAACCGTCAGAATCGAAGATGACATTTCCGTTATCATCTCTTTCAAAAGTAGTTCCGAATAATCCCTGAGGACTTGACCCTTCTTCTGCTGCAACCTGGATCACGTCGTTGAACTGTCTTACCAGGATGTTTCTTTCAACACCCTGAGCAAGCTCTTCAACTACGTTGTTATTTGTTGTAAAGTTAACATTTGTTGACCACTTAAAGTCCTCATTCTGAATAATATCTGCATCCACAGAGATCTCAATACCCTTATTGGTAACCAATCCTGCATTAATGATCTGACTTGCCGCTCCACTGGAAGGCGGAAGAGAAAGGTTTAATATCTGGTCCTTGGTCCTGATATTGTAGTATGTGGCCGCCAGACCGATACGATTATTCAGGAAGCGTGCATCAACTCCGAATTCAAATGTATTCGATATTTCGGGTACTAGGCCCGGGTTGTTAAGCGCGGGTCCTGCTCCGGCACCTTCTTCTGTGGTTCCAAGGAAGAAGAACCTCTGACCGTTAAACAGGTTAGATGAAATATTAAATGTATTTATCAGTGAAAATGCAGTGGTAGCATTACCGGTTTGCGCAAAACTTCCTCTTAACTTAAGAGAGGAGAGCCAGCTGCTGTCCTGAAGAGAAGGAATGGCATCTGTTGCAACAAAACTCAGACCTACGGAAGGGTAGAAGAAGGAAGCTTCATCAATAGGAAGCGTCGAACTCCAGTCGTTCCTGGCTGTAAATTCTGCAAAGAGGTAATTCTTATATCCCAGTGTTACGGATCCGAAAACCGAATTGGAAGAATTCCTTGCAGAATTCGGAGTAACATTTATACTGTCGAAATTATTCAGTGAGAAAAAGTTAGGGATCAAAAAGGTTTCTCCAACGGCCTGAAGTGAATTGAAGGAAGCGTCAAAGTGACTGAGTCCGAAAGTAGCTCCAAGGCTTAAATCGTCGTTAAGGCTATTGTTATAAGTGAAAATAAGATCGTAGTTATTGTTCCTGGCAGTTGAATTGGTATCTACAAATCTACCGTTACCTGCTATATCAAAAGCTCCCAGCGGATTGAATATCTGCTGGCTGGTTACAATATGATCCTGAGAGATCCTTAACAAGGCTGATAATCCTTTATAAATATCAACATTAACATCCAGTAGACTTATATAACGATCTGTTTCATCCTGGTTCAACAAGGTGTTTACCGTGTAATAAGGATTGGTAATAAATGCTCCTGCCCAGTTGTTCGGAGTCCCGTCGGGCTCCAGGAAATTGTTTCTCAACAGGCTGTTGGAAATATTTCTCGGCCTTAAAGATAAAGCACGAACAATATTGGTTTGTCCTCCGGTTAACTCAGGCCTGTTTCTTCCGTCCTGGTTGATATAATCTATCTTTCCGGTGATCTTTAACCAATCTGTGATCTGGGCTCCCGCTTTAATACTGAAGTTCTGCCTCTTTAGCGTACTTCCCGGAATAACGGATTCGTCATCCGATCTTGAATAACTGAAGCGGTAGTCGAAATTTTCCTTCCCCTGAGAGATGGAAATAGAGTTCAGGAAGGAAACCCCGGTCTGAAAGAAATCCTTAAAACCGTTATCTCCTGCAGAGTAAGGAGCTGTTCCTACTCCGTCAAATCGCTCGCGATCCGTACCGTCCAGTCTCGGACCGAAACTACTGGATCTCGTAATATCATAAACCAACTGATTTGTAGAGGTATCGAAAAATCCTTGTCCGTATTCGTTCTGGAACTCGGGTTCCACAAGTACGGAATTAGCTGTTACCGAAGAGTTGATCTCGATAACCGGTTTTTCCGAACGCCCTTTTTTGGTGGTGATCACCAATACCCCGTTAATTCCCCTGAATCCGTATAAGGCAGTGGCATTACCACCTTTGAGTAAGGAGATATTTTCAATATCGTTAGGGTTGAGGTTGGAAAGGGTGTTACCGTAATCAATACCGGAAGCAAAATCACCTTGTCCTCCCTGATTACTACTGATAATAACCCCGTCTAATACAATTAATGGTTGGTTGTTAACTCCGAGGGAACTTACCCCTCTAACTGTAATACCTACCGAAGACCCAATTCCTCCGGCATTAGAATTGATGTTTACACCTGCCAGTTTTCCGCGCAGGGCAGAACCGATATTGGGATCGGCTGCCTGTACCAGTTGATCCGACTTAACGTCCTGTACGGAATAACCGAGTTTTCTAGCTTCTTGTTGGATACCGAATGCTGTTACCACAACACCTTCGAGTTGCTCGGCATCTTCTTCCATCTGCACATCTATTACTGCAGATGATCCTACTGTTACTTCTGTTGTTTTTAATCCTAAATAAGAAAATCTAAGAACATCGCCTACAGAAGCAGAGATGGTGTATTTACCATCAAAGTCTGTTTGGGTACCGTTTGTGGTTCCAACAACCAGAATATTCACCCCCGGAAGCGGTGAGCCGTCCGAGCTTGAAGTTACCGTCCCGGTAACATTGATATTCTGTGCGAATGAGTTAGAAACAAACATGACTACAAAAAGAACAAAAGTGAATAAATTTTGTTTCATATTAATTAAAGCTTGTTTAGTTAAAGAGGAGTTAAAGTAAATATTTTAACCTATGAAAAATTTTTTTTTATCTGAACGACACGATTTTATGAACCAACAACATCGATCTGAAGATATTCGTAATTAGCCCTTTTAAAGTCCGCAAACTTTAAGTTTAAAAATTTTGTTTTTTAAATAAATACACATACTTTTTTACGGAAATTAAAGGAATTTAACACAATATATAAGGTGTTTTTAAATCGAACAGAGGGCATAAAGAATACGATTCCCATTAGATATCACTTCATATTCTGGGCTTCTTACTTTACATTTAATATAGTGAGATGGGGAAGCTATTTTAATGATTACTGGTATTCGCTTAAATCCAATCTGGTAGAATTTCCACTCCATATAATTATTGTATACATTAATATATATTATCTGGTTCCCAAATTCATCATCCGGAGGAAATACAAGACCTATATCTTTTTTCTTTTGCTTAGCCTTGCGGTTCACTACTTAATAAGATCAGGTCTGAACTACTGGCTGGTTACGGAAGACATCTGGCCGGAGGCCGAAGGACTGCACGAAGCTTTCGGGTTTAATCATATTATTGCGGTTACCCTGGGAGAGTTGTATGTGGTTGGACTGGTATCTGCTATTAAGTTCACAATAGACTTTGTAATAGAGAGAAACAAGAACAATCAGCTTCTTAAACTGCAGTACGAGACCGAGCTTAAGTATCTGAAAGCACAGATACAACCTCACTTTTTCTTTAATACGCTTAACAATCTCTACGCTCTTACGATGCAGCGGTCTGAGAAAGCTCCCGAAGTTGTCCTGAAACTATCGGAGATCATGCAATATGTGATCTACGATGTAAATAAGAAAAAGATATCCCTGCTTAAAGAGATCAATTATATACATAACTATATAGAGCTGGAAAAACTCAGAAGAGGGAATATGGTAGAATCCGATATGAATATTGCAGGAGATATAGATGATGTTAAAGTACCGCCCTTATTGTTTTTGCCGTTTATTGAGAACTGCTTTAAGCACGGACTCAAGAACGGTGAGAAGATATTCGTAAAGATCAATTTTAAAAAACACGGAGATCAGCTCGATTTTAAACTGAAGAATAATTTTAATCCGGACTATACCGCCAAAACTAAAAACGGGATAGGAATTATTAATACTAAAAGACGACTGGAACTGTTGTATGATAACAGATTTGAATTGGAAACATATCCTGTAGAGGATCAATACAGAGTTATATTAAAAATACCGGTAAAATGAAGATCAATTGTTTGATTATTGATGATGAGCCCCTGGCGATAAATATTATAGAATCCTATATTAAGGAGTTCAGTAATATGGAGATCGTTAACGTATACAATAATCCTATTGAAGCTCTGCCCGATATCGAGAATAAGGATATAGATGTTATTTTTCTCGATATCAATATGCCGCGGATGAGTGGATTGGAATTTCTTCGAAACCTGAAGACCTATCCTCTTATTGTTATAACTACTGCCTATAAAGAGCATGCCATAGAGAGTTATGAACTGGATGTCCTGGATTATCTCGTAAAACCTATTCCCTTTAGCAGGTTCCTGAAATCGGTTAACAAGATCACCAACCGCCTTATTGTGGAAAAAGGAGATTCCAAAGTGTCGAACTTTAATCAGGAGCCCCATATTTTCCTGAAGATCGATAAGAAACTGGTAAAAATCTTCCTGAAAGATATCCTGTATATCGAAAGCCTTAAGGATTATATTAAACTCTATACACTTACGGGGAATCATATAGCGCATAAATCGTTGTCCAGTATTATTGAGGAGCTGCCCTCGGAGAATTTTATCAGGGTTCACAAATCGTATGCTATTGCTATTGATAAGGTGAAATCTGTAGAAGGCAACCTTATTGAGATCGATGCCAAAAGTATCCCTATGGGGAGAAATTATATTTACCACGCCAAAGAAAGAATATTTAACAACAATAAAAATTCATCCAATTCATAAGATAAAATGGAACTAACTACTCTCGATTACAGCCTGATCATAGGCTTTTTTCTTATTGTCCTTTCTATAGGGATCATCACTTCAAGACAGTCCGGAAAAAACGCATCAGAATATTTCTTATCGGGCCGGAGTATGCCCTGGTGGTTGCTGGGGTTTTCCATGGTGGCCACTACCTTTTCCACAGATACTCCCAACCTGGTAACCGATATTGTCAGGAATAACGGGGTGTCCGGTAACTGGGTATGGTGGGCCTTCCTTATTACGGGTCTCCTTACGGTATTTGTATATGCCAAACTCTGGAGAAGGTCTAATGTAAATACCGATATGGAATTTTATGAGCTGAGGTATAGCGGGAAACCCGCACGTTTTCTTAGAGGATTCAGATCGGTCTATCTGGGAGTGATCTTTAATGTCCTGGCCATGTCGGGGGTTACCCTGGCCGCCATTAAAATAGGACAGATCATGTTGGGATTGTCTCCGATCGAGACCGTGGGGTACGCAGCACTGGTTACGGTTATTTTTAGTGCCCTCGGAGGGTTTAAGGGAGTGGTTTATTCTGATTTCCTTCTGTTTTTTGTCGCAATGATCGGTTCTATCGGAGCTGCTTACTATTGTGTTAATTTACCGGAAGTGAACGGACTTTCCAATCTTATTTCCCATCCGAATGTAAGTGATAAGATTGCCTTATTACCGAATTTCGACGATTCGGAAACCCTGATCACCCTTCTTATTATTCCTCTGGCCATACAATGGTGGAGTTCCTGGTATCCGGGAGCGGAGCCGGGTGGGGGTGGATATATCGCCCAGCGTATGCTTGCGGCAAAGAACGAGAATCATGCCGTAGGTGCTACTTTTTTCTTTAATATCATGCATTATGCGTTACGACCATGGCCGTGGATCATTGTGGCCCTGGCTTCTCTGGTGGTGTTCCCGGATCTGGCAAGTATTAAAGAGGCGTTTCCGGCGGTAACAGATGATAAACTCGGGCATGACCTTGCCTATTCGGCCATGCTTACCAAATTGCCGAACGGTTTACTGGGATTGGTTATAGCATCCCTGGTAGCAGCTTATATGTCTACGATCTCCACTCACCTTAACTGGGGAGCTTCTTATATTGTAAACGACGTTTATAAATCCTATATCAATAAAAATGCATCCCAGAAACAACTGGTAAATGCAGGAAGATTTTCCACGGTGATACTGATGGCTCTGAGTGCTGTTTTTGCGCTGGCATTGACCAATGCGGTACAGATATTTGAATATATCCTTATGTTCGGAGCAGGTACAGGGCTTATTTTTATACTGCGCTGGTTTTGGTGGAGGATCAACGCCTGGAGTGAGATCTCAGCCATGTTCTCTTCCGGGATCATATCTATCGTTTTAAATATCACTGCTGTAAGTAATGCACTTTTCGGATATGTAAATGCAGAGGGAGCTGCCGTAGAAGGCTTGTTCCCAGGCTGGGGTAAATTTCCGCTTATTGTCCTGATCACTACCATTGTCTGGCTAACTGTTACTTTCCTGACCAAACCTGACGACAGTACCACCTTGTTTAATTTTTATAAAAAGATACAACCGGGAGGTCCGGGCTGGAAGAAGATCATTAGTGAGGCGAGGGAATCAGGTACCGAAATACAGGCGAAAGATGAAAAATGGTCTGTACCTTCTGGTATCGTGGCAATGCTTATCAGTTGTGCCATTATCTATTCCTGTCTTTTTGCAACAGGAAACTATATTTACGGGAATATTCCTTTAGCGCTGATCCTTACCGGAGTTACAATAGTGGGAGCTTTTCTCCTGATCCGTGTATGGAAAGGAATGAAAAAGTCTATCCTTTAAAAATAATATATAAAGTAGAAAGAAGCTGAAGAGAGTTATTCTCTTCGGCTTTTTTTATTATTCTGCCTTAAAGGTTTTTGCCAGCTGCGAAGCTGCATTTGCCAATAGCAGAATATCGATACCGATACCTATCATATTGGCGCCCTGCCCCTGATAATAATCGGCTGTTTCCTTGTCGAGTGCAAGTACGCCGGCAATTTTACCGTGTTTCCTGATAGTTTGCAGGGTTGATGAGATCATTTTCCTTACCTCGGGATGGGAAGATTGCCCAAGATATCCCATAGAAGCTGCCAGGTCTGCCGGACCAATGAATACCCCGTCTAATTCCTCTACTTTAAGTATCTCTTCGAGGTTTTCAATTCCGCTCAGCGATTCGACCTGTACGATCAGGCACATTTCCTTATTGGCGGTATGCACATAATTTTCCAGCCTGTTGTATCTGGATGCTCTGGCAAGAGCGGCACCTACACCTCTGATGCCTTCCGGAGGATAGCGCATGGCCTTTGCCATTAAAGAGGCCTGTTCGGCAGTCTCTACCATTGGGATCAATACCGTTTGTACTCCTATATCGAGCAATTGCTTGATAAGAACAGGGTCTCCTTCCGGAAGCCGAACGATAGGGTGGGTGTTATAAGCAGCTATGGCCTGTAATTGGGTAAGGATGCTCCTCAGATCGAAAGGAGCGTGCTCCCCGTCGATAACCATCCAGTCAAAACCGGAATCCGCGAGGATCTCTCCAGCGGTCGGATTAACAAAACCATTCCAGACCCCATAGGTTACATCACTATTTTTTGCCGAGTGTTTAAAGGTGTTTTCAGGAGCTGCCATAAACTTGTTTTTTATCAAATTTACAAGAAATATCCCCCGGAAAAACAGAATTGAGGATTCTCAATAATAAGGGAAGGAAATGTTATATTTTACTATGACAAAAAGAACCGGGCCATACTCAATGTATAACCCCGACTCTAAGCAAATAAACATCAATTCCTCTATTCGGTAAATATCCCGAACTGTTCCAGTTCTTCTTCCGTCATATTATGGATACTGCTGGCGGGAGCAGCATTGATAGTAAAGAAGTAAAAATCGCTTGCCTGCTGGACTGTAAAACCTATGGCTTCATAATAATCCAGGTACAGACGGTGACGAGGATCGTTCATAGGGAGTTGCCCTGCCTGGGTTCCGTTTCCGTCCGCCCAGGCATGTACTCCTACCGTTATATTACTACCCCTTGTCCTTTCTACTCCTGCCAGGAAGAGATCTACTCCTCCCGAAGCAATGAGGCCGTTGTTCAGTAAATGAGTATTGATCCTGTTGGTATTCAGTAATCTTCCCAATTCTACATTGGTCTCATCGTCGTTGGAACCGGGAACTTCCCGGAAATTTATCAGGTTGATATCGGGAAATGCTCTTAACATATTCCTGAAATCGTTTAAAGTGCGTGTTCTGATCTCTCCGTTCATCTCAACGGTTGTCCCGTCTGACTGAACCGTAAAAACATCAAATACCCTGCTTTGTACCGCATCGTCGTCATTGTTACACGATATACTGCCTATTATCAGCAGAAAAAGCAATGCATATCTTAGGAAGTAAAGGTTTCTTTTTTTCATCTCAGTTTTTTAATGATTAATCCCTGGCCAATTGCCATTTTTCTATTTCCTTTTCACTCATATAGTGAATGTCTTCGGCCGGAGCGGCAGAGAGGGTATAGAAGTAGAATCGTGGCCCCAGGTCTTTTCCAAGCATCTGGGTGAAATACGCTATCTGATACTGATGTGCGGGATGATCTTCCGGAAGTTGATCGGCAGTAATATTTTCTCCTGCCCAGGAATGAACACCCAGTTTGGCTCCTTTGGTAATATGGCGCTTTACGCCGGCGGCAAAAAGATCTACTCCTCCCGAAGCAATATTACTGTTTGCCAGAAGCTTTGTATTTAGCCCTGCTTCACGAAGGATCCTGCCTGTGTGCAAATTAACGGCATCATTCACCGATCCCTGAACCTGCGTAAATGTTATGGTCTTTATCTCCGGGTGATTGCGAATAAGGTCTTTGACCTGATGATAAGTAACGGTGCCGAGGGTTCCGGAAAGGTATGCTTCTCCGTCTCTTACTTGCAGTTCACTGTTACCTGCTCCTATCACTGCTTCATTTGCCTTTAAAGACATATCATAGGATGCAGTGTCTCCTTTAAGGGTTCCTTCGATACTGATATCGAAATCATCATTCATAATTACCGTCATCTGACCTCCGCCCACAGGTATAGGTTCTTCGTCCTTTTCGATAATATTCCCTTTCAGGTACATGGCTTCAGCTTTGAACTTACCGCCTTTTTCTACATTTTTAGGACTGGTAAAGAAAAGGATATTGTCCTGTAGTTTGTTAAAGGAAGCAATAAGGATAATCTGCCCCTCGTCCTGTTCCGGGAAAAAGAATTCCAATGGATAGGATTTGTTGTTCATTTTAACGGAGGCCTGCTTTATTAACTGAATCTGGGCCTGAACCACACTGTCTATATCTTTAACGGCAATACCTTCATCTTCAAATTCTGCCCAGCATTTGCCCTGGTACCAATAACCGTCCTTGCTGTTACACTCTTTTGAATTTGTAACTTTCAGAGTCTTGTTCTGTGAATGGCAGGAAGTGATCATTGCCATCAACAGAAAACAACTCAATACTATAATCTTGTTTTTCATTTTGAATATTGTTTTAATTTTTCAGCAGGAAATAGAGGGTCATTAGCAGGATGCCCGGAAGGATAATTACCAGATCCAGGCGCATTACAGGCTCTTCCATTTTATCTATCCATTTTTGGACCTGTAGCTCCCACATAAAAAATGCAACCCATGTGATAAGGATACCTATTCCTACGTTTTTTTTGATTTTTTTCATGTCGATGGTTTTGAGGGTTAGCTATGAGAAAAGGATACATCAGGAAGGCCAATCCTGATGTATCGGAAGGAAGGACTAATTTCTTAGCCTCTTAAAAATATAGCGGGTAATATAGATCCCGTCTCCGTCTTCTTCTCCTGCATCACTTTCCACTCCGCTCACTACAAAGGCAAGTTCCCATCCTTCTGTAGCCATCTGGTTTATTTTTGAGCTAACAACAGCGTCGTTGGCAACGATGTTCTGGAAGCGTATCCCCCCGAGGTTGTAAAAGTTGAGGAGTTTGGTCTCTTCAAAATTCTTTACTCTGATCTCTTTTCTTTTGGATTTGTTCCTCCCGTTGTTTTCTTCCGACCTCTGAGATGTAAATTCTTTATAATCTCTTTCTTCATTGGCCGAAATAAGGCGGGATCTTCCCAAGCCACTCGGAACGATAGACTCTACACTAGTTATAACCTGATATTCGAATGTTTGCGCCTTGATCTCTGGGATAAAGGCCAGTACCATTAAACTGAATAATAAAATCGTTTTTTTCATCTTCTTTTAATTTTTAGATCTACTTTGTTTTTGTTGATACAAAGATGGAAGACGATAAGATGAAAAGGGTCTGAAATAGCTCTTCAGGAGTCCGGAAGTCATAATTTCGGACTGTTTTGCAGGATCTCAGACTCTGCAGAAAGAAGAAGGGTTAGCTTAATTGCTTCTTAAAAGCGTTGGGAGTGGTATTTGTAAGTTGCTTAAAAACAGCGTAGAAGGTAGCTTTGGAGTTGAAGCCTGCTTCATAGGCAACCCCGAGCATATTGAGTTTATTAAAAGTGTCGTCTTTAAGGATGCGTTTTGCCTCTTCTACCCGGTAATGGTTTACAAACTGATTAAAATTCTTGTCTGCAAACTGATTGATCAGTTGAGAAAGGCTTCTTTGAGACATATTCAACTCCCGGGAAAGATCGGCCAGGGAAAGATCGGGTTCCTTGAACAACTGCTTTTCCTGCATCAGGGAAGTGACCTGTTCATAGTCGCCAGATTTCGGCAGATTTTCTCCTGCTTTCTTTTCATCCTGCAGGTTTTTTTCTGCCGGTATACCGGTTTTTTCCATAGAAGTGAGTATCCTGGACTGCCGCAAACCGGAAATCCCGAGCCAGAAAATAAAGATTACATTTAATGCCGCCAGAATAGGGTAGGTGTACTTTTCAAAAAAGGCTTCTTCCTGGAAGATCTCCACGAAGAGAAAGGAGATCTGAAAGATGATCAGCAGGACTACCCATCTTGCCCAGCTTACCAGTCGCCCGCTTACGTTGGAATAGTAGTTCTCTACATTTTTCTTATGCCTGTTGAGGCGCCTCAGGATCTTTACAATAAAGTAAATGGAATAAGGAAAGGACAACAGCAGGAAGAATTCCAGGGGAAGCATAAAAGAATCCGTATTGTACAACTCCAGTTTGATAGCTGATGGCAATAGGAATAGTACCGTATAAACTATAAACTCGATTATTCCGGGAAGCAGGACCAGATAACTCCGTGTCTTGAGCTTGTCATTGGTAATATGACGGACGTAGAGATAAAAGAGCGGAAAAACAAGATAGAAAAAGTTAATGGGCAGGAACAGTAAGGACGGATGTTGATCGATAAGACCAAGGTCTTCCAGAATGACCTCCAGCAATTCAAAGCTATAAGTTACCAGGAACAAACCCAAAAGCAGGGAAGGGCGGTTTTTTTTGTTCTCAATGATCAGGAGGAATCCGAGGAACAACCCCTGAACCAGACCGAGAAAATCTATTAAACTGGTAATATTGTAATTGATATTTTCCAAGTATACAGATTGAGACGTAAAAATATAATTTTATTTCTACTCCCGTACCCTGATAACTAGAGGAAATATCACCTTTTTAAATAAGCTGAGGTATTCGTTTTTCCTATAGAAAGTAAAAGTGGATATAAAAAACGGTAAAATAAATAAGAGCAGCAAAATCGTTAAAGATCATTACCTTAAATGTCTCTATTTCGTTGATGTAGAAATATTTATAGTTAGGAAAAAGATCGGTTACTACTTTTTTCATGGCTATTGGTTTGATTTGGTTGAACATAAACTTAGAGATAATACCAAAAGCCGAAAAAATAAATCGATAAAAGGAGTAAAAATTCCTACGTATTGTTAAAAATATACATATTTCACCTAATTTATAACAAAATTAAAAAGCTTATATGGCTTGTAATCTGAGAGTTAAGTAATTGGTGGTTATAATCGTGAACAGCCGATGGTTATTTCCGACTTATTGAAGAAACCATTTCTTTACTGTCTCTTCCGTAAGCTTGTTGTTCGGCGTAAAAGCATCGTTCTTCCTGCCTCTGTATTCCAGATAGGATGGGAATTTCCACCATAGGATCCCTTTGCACCAGTCTTCGTTCTGGATTCCCTCAAAAATAATTTCATAACAACGACGCTGGTGTTCCTCATTAAAACTGTCATCACCGTCTTCATGAGGATTTTTCCAGGGCATATCCATACTCCGGAACCCGATTTCGGTAAAGACTACGGGTTTTCCGAATTTTGAATGCACCTTTTTTATCTTGTTTTTTACTTTTTCAAAATTCTGCTTTAATTCTTCATCCGTCGGATTGTCATTTTTACTGAGCGGATAATAGGAGTTGAGCCCGATAAAATCCAGTTCATCCCAGAAGCCTACTTTTTCAAATTCCTCTCCCCAGTTTGAAGCATAGGTAAGCTGCCCCTGATAAAGCCCCCTTATCTTTCTGAAGATCTTTCGCCAGTCATCCTCCCGGTTCAGTGTGGCAATAGAGAATTCCACACCGGCACAAAACATATCTATCTGATGTATTTCGGCCAGAAACGCATAATGCCTGATCCACCTGTAGTAATTATCAAAGAAAAGGTTCCAGTCTTCCTCGCTCTTCATCTCCAGTGCTCCCGGCCAGCTGCTGCCAAAGAATATCTGGGGTTTAAGCATGGATGTCATTCCCAGTTCCCTGGCTTCGAATGCAGAATGAACGACCCCGGCATCATTTTCGGAACCTGCCCAGTTGTTAATAGGAATATAGTCGGGGATACTGTCGGACCTCATAAAACTATAAGGAACGATAGCTATGGAATTGCTTCCCATGCTTTTTTGTTTTTCAATAGCCCGGGTTGCCTTTCTGGAAAGATATCCATTGTAAATACTATAGCCTTCATGAGCAAAATTAAATCCTTTAAGATAGGGAAGCTCAGGTTTGGTCCTTTCTTTCTTTTTATACTTTAAACTCAAAGTGGAGAGGTAATTTCTCCATTCCGGTTCAAGATCTCTGACTTCTTTAGCAGAAGGAGCCCAATTGTTATATTTTTCAAGGAATTGTTCTTTCCCCCACTTATCAATTAAAAAAGCAACCATAACGGCAGTCATACAATCGGAGATCAAAGGCGATTCCCATCGCATTAGCTCATTATCTGTTAATTCTTTTAATGAAAGGGTGTTACCTGATTCGGCCAGCCGGGCTGCCCAGTAAAGATAACCTTCCCTTTGCCAGTTGTCGGTAAAATATACGGCCAGCCCTCTTTGAAGGGAACGTGTTCTGGTACTATCGAGCAGATGCTGTAAAAGCAGGGCATTTTCCCGTTCTATATAATTTCCCTCGTATTTTTTATTGATAATCGTATGTATGCTATTATCTGTATTTTCTATATGAGCCTGATAAGTATTGTCTACCATAAGCCCCTTATCTTCTGCTGTTTTATAGATATGATAGGTAAAACGGGGAAGCTCTTTTTCAGAAGCGGTAAAGCTCAGGATACGGGAAGTGGTATTTTCTACTTCGGAAGCCAGTTGTTTTGCTTCTTCAGAACTGATAGCATCCTGATGGGATATAAAATCGAAGTGTTTTGAGCTGAAAATGGTGTCGTTCCCGCTTGTGTAATCAAAATAAGTTTCTTCGTCTATAAACCACTCCGAATTAAAATTCCCCATGAGCAGTCGCTTCCCTTTCCTGTATAACTCATAATCCATATTCTGCCAGGAGAAAATACGTCCCTCATCTGCTTTTTCCTGAAAGAAGGTAAATACTTCTTCAGCATCATTCCCACTCAACAGACTGAAAGGGAGTTTGTGGTTATTCGGGTTCGGAAAGAAAAGGAGAGAGAAGAGTTCATCCCTGAAAACCTTATTGTTAAAATGTATTTCGCCTTTGGTAAAAGTAACCGGAAGGTCCCGGCTAAATTGTCCGATGAATTTATTTTCTTCCGGGCTACCCACAAGAAAAAGGACCTTCTCTTCAAGGTCTGTTTCTTCCACCTGAGAGGCCTCCATATATTCCACCTTCAGATTTCCTCTTCTATTGTTTCGGGCCGTTTTGGAAATGCGATCCAGAAGTTTTTTATAACGCTCCTTCAAACGCTCGTCTTCCGCTCCGTATACTACAAGAAGCTCCCGTTTTTCCCAAAAACTTCTTCTCAGCTGTCTTTTACTGGGAATAGAATCTATATGTAAGCCCAAAGCATTTGCAGTGGTTTGCGCATTATTTACCTGGCATCCTGTACTTATTAATAGAAAAGGAATAATGAGGAAGAATAGAAAATATTTCATTTTCAATATTAAGCTTTTTTTAGATAAATATTGAACACTCCTTCGGAGATCCCGTTGTTATTTTTAAAATCTATATATCTGCAATCTTCGGTACCCCGATCTGTTCTGTCCAGTCTTTCACGCTGACCTCCTTTTTCGTTCAGCCAGTAACTTTGAGTGGTAAGGCTTCGATACCCTTTGGCACTTATCTTATAATGAATATGCCTTCTCCTGCCGTAATAGAGTCCGGGGGTAATGCTTTTAAAAGAAAAAGCACCCTGTTTATCACTTATTACAAAACCTCTCAGGGCCACTTCCGAATCTTTATACCTGGAAATATCGCCATTTCCGGTAGGATGGTAGGTTCCTTCATCATCACAATGCCAGATCTCTATTTTGGCATCTGCTACTTTTCTTTTCCCTTCTTCATCACCAAAAACGGTTCCTGATATTCTCATAGGAGTACCGGGAAGATTAGTGAAATTAAGGTTTACAGTTTCAATGGTGTTCCTTACAAAAAAAGGCCCCTCCGATGCAGAATCCGTATATCCGCAATCGGTGTCATCATTTTTTGGTTCTTTAACGGCTGCCGAAACTCCTTTCACCGCCAGAGGAACAGATAAAAGCCCCAAGCCCAACCTGCTTAAAAAGCTCTTTCTGGAAATATTTTTCATTGTTCAGCATGTTTAATATTTGGTTCGATTAAATACCCCGTCATTCCGATAGTTGTTCAGGCGTTCAATTACTCCCGAAATGCCGTTCAGTCTTCATTACATCTTAAAAATTAATTATTTTTTTTGTGTATAACTTATTTATTAACAGTATTTAACTGTAACTGCTTCTCTGTTTTTATGGCGATAATACGTTGTGAGATAAAAGCGGTGCAAAGAACAGCAATACATCCGATAAGGTTAAACCAGAGGTAAGCGATCTGGAAAAAACCGTTCTTCCCCATCAGAAAGAGGGTAATAACGATCACTTCTCCCACTATGGCACCGATAAAAGTGGCATTGGCCTTTATTTTCTTAAAGAAGAAAGCAATGGTAAAAACACCGAGGATAGTTCCGTAAAAGAGGGAGCCTATAATATTAACTGCTTCTATCAGATTGTCAAAAAGCGTAATAAGCATGGAGCAGAGAATAGCGATGATACCCCAGCCCAGGGTAAAAAGCCTGGACATATTAAGATAGTGTTTGTCTGGTGCTCTTTGTACAAAGGATCTTTTGTAAAAATCCACCATAGAGGTAGTTGCCAGGGCGTTCAGCTCGGAAGCTGTAGACGACATGGCTGCGCACATGATAACCGCCAGTAAGAGCCCGATGAGCCCGGTGGGCAGGTGCCCGGTAACAAAATTGATAAAGACATAGTCCGTATCTTCCTTTTCCAGTTTTTTCCCGAGTTTTTTACTGTAATTGCCCAAAAGCGTTTTTGCCTGGTTTCTCAGGTCTTTTTCCCGGCTTAAGGCACTGTGGATAGAAGCTACGGCAGCCGTATTATCGAGATCGTTTCTTTTTTGTTCGATACTGGTATATATGGCCTGTTTTTTCTCTTCGGATACTTTTTGTAACTGCTCTTCCAACTGATGATATTCATCCGCATAGACCGATTGCTCTATGATCTTTACATTCGATTTGTTAAAGTGAAGCGGAGCCTGGTTGAATTGATAGAACACAAATACCATGATCCCTACAAAGAGGATCATAAACTGCATGGGAACTTTAAAGATCCCGTTAAAAAGCAAGCCCAGTTGACTCTCCCTTAATGACCTTCCCGAGAGATAGCGCTGCACCTGGCTCTGATCGGTTCCGAAATAGGAAAGAAAGAGGAAGGTACCTCCAAAAAGGGCACTCCAGATATTGTATTTGTTGGAAAGATCGAATTTAAAATCAACTGCCTTCAATTTTCCCATATCTCCAGCTACACCTAATGCGTCATTGAATGAGATATTTGAAGGCAGTTTGGACAAAATGATCAAAAAAGTAATGGCTAATCCTGTAAGGATAATGATCATTTGTTGTTTTTGAGTCTGGCTAACCGCTATGGTCCCTCCGGTTACCGTATAGATAATAACGAGTACCCCTATGATCAGGGTCGTGATATTAAGGTTCCATCCGAGAATGGAAGAAAGTATAATAGAAGGAGCAAATATAGTAAGACCGGCGGCCAGTCCTCTTTGTATCAGAAACAGAAATGCGGTGAGGGAGCGGGTTTTGAGATCGAATCTCCTCTCCAGGTATTCATAGGCCGTATATACCTTTAACCTGTAATACACGGGCAGCACAAAAACACATAATACGATCATGGCCAGTGGAAGTCCGAAATAGAACTGCGCAAAACGCAAACCGTCATCATAAGCCTGTCCGGGAGTGGAGAGGAATGTAATGGCGCTGGCCTGGGTTGCCATGACCGAAAGTCCGACCGTCCACCAGGGTAGAGAGCGCGTTCCTCTTAAATAAGATTCGGAACTGGAAATACTCTTTGTTTTCCATATTCCATAACCTATTATCAATACGATAATAGCAATAAGTACAATCCAATCCAGGATATGCATTATAAATACCTTTTAGTTTGTTGTTTATTGATTTCGGAGATTAAAGTAATCAGCATTTATCATAAATAGTTGTTAACTACCTTAATCTTTAACACAACTTTATCAAAAGAAGTGAATTCAGGAACCGTCCGTTTCCAGGATGAATCCCTTGCCATGAACGTTCCGGATGCTGATGGAAGGGTCGTTTTTGAGATACTTTCTCAATTTATAGATAAAGACGTCCATGCTGCGCCTGTTAAAATAGTCGTTCTCTCCCCAATAGGTGTTTAATGTTTTCTTGCGATCGAGGATCCGGCCTTTGCACAGGCAGAGTTCCCTGAGAATATCGGCTTCCTTGGTAGTGAGCAGTTGTTTCTGATCTTTATAAGTGAGGAGCTGGTTCTGATAGTCGAATAAATAATCTCCCAGTTGAAAACTAACGGGAAGGAGCTCTTCTCCGTTTGAGTTTCCAGTCCTTCTGAGAATGGCATTAATACGGGCAATGAGTTCTTCTTCGTCTACGGGTTTCAGGATATAATCATCTGCTCCGATCTTAAAACCTTTTAGTTTATCGATCTTCAGGGCTTTGGCAGTAAGGAACACCAGAGGCATTTCCTGTTGCTGTTTTTTGATCTCCTGGGCTACCGAAAATCCGTCCAGTACCGGCATCATGATATCGAGCACACAGAGATCGAATTTACTTTTGTGAAAAAGCTCCAGGGCTTCTTTCCCGTTGGTAGCAAGGATCACCTCAAAATTATGCATAGACAGGTATTCCTTCAGGATATATCCCAGGTTTTTGTCGTCTTCGGCGAGGAGTATTTTGGCAGTCGATTTCATAAGGCAGGCAGGTTTACGGTGAATGTACTTCCTTCTCCCCATTTACTCTCCAGGGAAATGATTCCCTGATGGGCCTCAATGATCTCCTTAACATAGCTTAAACCAATACCGAAACCTTTTACATTATGTATGTTTCCGGTAGAGATCCTGTAAAATTTATCGAAGATCGATTTCTGTTTTTCTTTTTTAATCCCCAGGCCGTTATCCTTAACGGCTATGGCAATATTATCCGGGGTGAGATGAGCAGTAACATCTATTTCGGGGCTTTTGTCGGTGTATTTTATAGCATTGTCAATAAGGTTGTAAATAGCATTGGTCAGATGAACTTCATCTCCCTGGACATAAATATTATCGATATTCGATTTGAATTTGATAACCCCGTTCTTCTGCCGTATCAACATCTCAAAACTCTCAATTACATTCTCGATAATGGGCCTCAGGTTTATTTTCTTCTTTTCCAGGGTAAACTTTCTGGAGTTGAGAAGGGACAACTGCAATATCTTATCTACCTGGTTCTTAAGCCGCTCCCCTTCATGATCTATAACATCAAGATAACTTTCTACTTTTTCTTTTTCATCGGTATTGACTGTTTTCCTGAGGGCACTTGAAGCCAGCCCGATACTAAAAATAGGGGTCTTGAATTCATGGGTGAGGTTATTGATAAAATCGTTTTTGATCTCGGAAAGCCTTTTTTGCCTTTTGATAGTAATTATAGTGTAAAAGAAACCGGCCAGGATCAGTAAAATAAAAATAACAGAGGTGATCAGGGTTCCTTTTACTTCATTAAAAATAAAAGCACTGAAAGAAGGAAAAATTGCCAGATGATAGTTGTTGTCGTTCCCATACCCCATACTGCAGGTAAGCCTGGTCCAGCCAAATTCCCTCCCATCATTGGCATTACAGACAGAGTTGTTTAACAATACTTCATCGGTATTACCCGCCAAAAGACGGTTGCCGTCATGATCGGTATGCTCATAAACCCCGTAGGTATAGGTTAGGGGGATATTACATTGTATAAAAGAGGAATCTATTGCCTCGGATACGATCCTGTCTATTGTTTTTTTATCTGTTGCTCCGGAGATAATGGCCTGATGAAGTTCATATGGCGCATTCCCGTTTTTTCTGAACATTTCACCTGCCATATTGGTGGCAAGATCCATTTTTTGCCGGAATATCTGTCGGTTGGTCTCAACAGATTTATTCAGCCAGTGTACCTGGATAGCCACCAGGCCGATCAGCGACATCAAAGTGACGGCGATAACAATGGTAATGGATGTCTTGCTCAATTGCATAAAACCGATTTATACTATGCAATATACTACTCATTATTAACAAATTAAATCGCTTAACTTCTCATTAACTCTTTTAACTTTTAAGTGTTTCTCATTGATTTATCAATAACCCATAGCCCTTTTAATTCCCCGGTAATTTGTTAAAAACAAAAAATATGAGAACTCAACTTAACGTATTCTTCTTACTTGTTTGCAGCCTCGGTCTCGCTCAGAACAGTATTTCAGGAAAGATAAGCGACTTTAATACCAATGAAATTATCGGCTGGGCCGATATCATTCTCCTGAAAGATGATAAAGTGGTTCTGAATACCATCAGCAAGGATGACGGGCATTACGAATTAACCGGAATAGATAATGGTACCTATACGCTGAAAGTTAATTATCTCGGCTATCAGGATTTTACGGTTCCGGTTTCCCTGAGCGGAAATTCTAAAAGAGAGCTGGATATAAAACTGAAGAGTAATCGTGAATTGCTGGGCGAGGTTGTGCTGACTGCAGAACGGACCACCATAGAGTTTAAGAGCGATAAAAGAGTGGTCAATATTGGCCGTGACCTGCTGGCTGCCGGGGCCTCTACCGAGAATATCCTGCGTCAGATACCTTCTGTAGATGTGGATATTTCAGGGAATGTCAGCCTCAGGAATGACAACAATGTTATTATAATGATCGATGGGAAACGTTCTACTTTGTCTTCTGCCGATATTATTGCACAGGTGCCCTCCAACCTTATTAAACAGATAGAAGTGATCACCAATCCTTCTGCTAAATACGATGCGGAAGGTGTTTCCGGCCTTATCAATATCATTACCCGAAGGCCAAGGATGAACGGAGGGAATTTTAGCGTAAATGCCGGGATCGGTGAACAGGATCGATATCATTTTACCCCCAGCGGAAATTACCGTTCCGGGAAGTTTAATTTTTATGTGAATTACAACCTGCGATTCCCGTATTTCGGGTCGAGTGTAAATACGCTCAGGCAAACAACCGATGAGATCATTGAACAACAAACAGGCACTGAGTTCGAAAATGCAAGGGTAAACTACCTGAAAAGCGGGGTGGATATTTTTATAGACAGTACAAATACCTTGTCGTTTTCCGGGATATATGCCAGGAATGTGCATAGCCTGACCGATGAAACCGCCACGCGGATCGAAGAATTGGCTACCGGTACCGAACGTATGATCATGTTTAATTCTGAAAATATGCATATACATGTTTCCAAAGAACTGAATGCCAATTACCGGAAGGAATTTAACGGGAGGAACCACTATCTGGAGGCCGATATCAACCTGGCTAATTTTCCCAATACTTTTCAGATCGATCAGCGGGAAGTGGAAGCGGGACAGGCAGATTTTATAATCGATGACAGTCAGCGGAGAGAGAATACCATAACGACTTTAAGTGCCGATTATCACAGAAAAAACAAAAAAGGAAACACCCTGGAAACCGGGCTGAAAGCCGAGTTCAAAAACCTGGATAATTTTCAGGACCGCACCGAACAGTCGGAAACCATCACCGTTATAGAAGATAACTTCCTGTACGAAGACCGTGTCCTGGCAGCATATGTCGTATACGAACATACGTTTAAAAAGCTGAGCCTGAAAGGAGGCCTGCGACTGGAAGATTACCGCATAGACCTGAATAGTAACGATGTGGAGACCTTCGACGATAGTTATACCAATCTGTTCCCTTCCTTTAGCCTGTCCTATAAGGTAAAGGAAAATGAATTCAGCGCCAATTATACCCGCAGGATCTCCAGGCCCGGAATATTTTCCCTTAATCCTTTTACCGTAGAACAGGGGAACCTGAACAGAAGAAGGGGAAACCCGTTCTTAAGGCCTTCCTTTGCTAATAAGGTAGAATTGAATTACAACCGGAAGTTTAAAAAAATCAACCTCAATGCTTCGGCTTTTTATTCTCAAATAGACGATGTTATACAATTTATCTTTATCCGGGAAGGCGATTTTATCATCAATACTTTCGACAATATAGGTACGTCCCGACAATACGGGATAGAATTATTTTCCCGGATCAACTGGTCTAAATGGTGGAGTTCCAACCTGAGTATGAACTATTACTTTTCCGATTTTGAAACACAACAGTTTGCCAATACCCATACTTTTTCCCAGCAATACAGGCTTCAGAACGATTTTAGATTTGCCAAAAGCTGGAGTGTTCAACTCAACGGTAACCTTAATCCCAGAAGGCAAAACCTTCAACAGGAAATACAGACGAATTACAGATTGGATCTGGCAGTCAGTAAGCGGATACTCAAGAATAAAGGACAACTTATCCTGAGGATCAATGATATTTTCAATACCTCCGAATTCGATGTTGAAAGGAACCTGAACGATCTGTCCGAACGTACTTTCAGAAAACCTTTTTCCCGCTACGCTTACCTGACCATGAGATATAATTTCTCCTTCGGACAGAATAATCAGCAAAACAGGTTGAGGAAACAAAGAAGGTACAATAGCGGAAACGTAGACTAGCCGGGAATTAACTTCTGCTTAACTCTTTTAACCTTTAAATGGGACTTGTTGACATTTTGATAGCCCATAGGCGCCGGTGTAAGCCTTTACTTTGAATAAACTATAAATCTTAATCTTATGAAAACGTATTTAAATCTTCTGATCTTTTTGGTCATCGCAGGAACGACCTCGATCAATGCACAATCATGCCCGATACCTGAACCCCTGGATCTTAAAGAAGCCGTGGGAGAGTGGAAGGGAAGCTTTACCCATGACGGAGAACTAAAGAAGTTTACCGTTTATATCTCTGAGGAAGACGGCGATCTGAGATCTGAAATTTCCATCCCCGGGATCACAAGGGATAGAATTACCGCTTTTACCAAGATCTGCTCCGGAGAGGAAATTCATGTGGAAATCGTGGTAAATAATGAAAAATTCGATTTCAGAGGAAAGCCCAAAGACGGTAAAATGGCTGGAAGTGTTCTCTACAGAAATGTAAAGAACGATACCTCGCAGGAAGTATTTTCCCTTAAAAGAAGTCGTTAATTATCAATCAAAAAACGAACAACTATGAGAGCAATCACTCTATTTCTGATCCTTTGCTGCCTTTTACCGGCTTATTCAAACCCGGTAGAAACCTCCGAACTAAGGGGAGAGTGGAAAGGATCGCGTATTGTCAATGCCTATGTGGTTAATTTTAACCTGCATATCAGGCAGACGGATCAGGGTTATGCAGCTACTGTGGATTTCCCTTCTCAAAATAACTTTAATGTAAGCTACACCCTTAAAATAAAAGGGAATGAATTTTACCTGAGCAGGGAAAACAAAGAAGGCGTCCTGATAGAATACAAAGGAAAAATTAACGGGAACACGATTGTGGGGACTTTTCATTACAACAATGAATATATGAAGGATAAGCCCGGAATATTTCAGTTGATGAAAAGTAATGCAAAATACATTAAAGGAGAGCAACTTCCCGATTTCGAACTGACCACCTTTAACGATACCGGAAAGGTTAGTAATAGTACTTATAAAGGCTCTTATCTGTTACTGGATTTTTGAGCTACCTGGTGTGCCCCGTGTGTGGCCAAACGCCCCAAGCTGGAGGCGATAAAGGAAAAATTCGGTGATAAAATAGAGATACTCAGTGTTTCTTTAGACCGGAATGCTGCCATCGTGGAAAAATTCAGAAAGGAGAGATCCCCTATGCCCTGGAAGCATGTGCTGAAGGAGCAGAAAATGAGAGATCCTTTTATAAAAGCTTTGGTGCCCGGAGGTTTGCCCTACGGATATCTGGTAGACGGGAAAGGTGAAATAGTGGCTTTTGGCAGTGAACTGGATGCAGAATTGCTGGAGGCTACGGTAAACAGAATTTTAAAATAGAAACATCCACAACCAACTATAGGTAGTCATTATTGTCTCTTAGTGCCTTTATTAATGCAGGAGAATTAGCTGTATTTTAATTCCGGAAGCCCTTGTTTTCTGTATTTTGAAGGAACTACTTTTTTGAGGAGTTTGAATTTCCTGTTGAAATTCGAAATATTCTTAAATCCACATTGATAAGCGATCTCAGCAACAGAAAGATCGTTTCTCCTGGACAGAAGTTTACAGGCATTCTCGATCCTGACTTCGATAAGGAACTCAAAAAAAGTTTTATTCGTCCGTTGCTTGAAATACCTGCAAAAGGCATTAGGAGACATTGACGCTACCTCCGCTATTTCCTCCAGGGTGATATCTCTGTGAAATTCATTCATTGCAAGTTCAAATACGGCACTCATTCTTTTCCCTTCATTGTCTGTGTACTTTTTCTTGTGGATAAATGAACTCAGCGATTTTCTTTCCATATAGCACAACCTTTTCAGCAATGCCAGAAAATTAATGAATGCATCGAGCTTGTCGTACTCAAGAAATTTCTTCAGGCCTTCAAAATCAAAATTATCTTCCGGAGCCGGAACGATCTTAAATCCGTATTCCGCTTCCGTAAAAAGATTGTTCAGATCACTGAATTCGGGAAGGTCGAAAAAGTGATCCCCGAAAGATTCTTTGGTAAAGAACAACGACATCATATGCGATTTCTCCTCGTCGGAAGGGTCGCTTTTAAACAAATGAGGAAGACTTCCGCCAATTACCAGGATATCTCCCGGTTTAAAATCGTTTACAGAATCTCCTACTATAAGTTGTCCTTCTCCCTTAAAAATAGCTGAAATCTGAATCTCTTCATGTTGATGCAGCTTATCGTATAAGGCAGGTACGTGATCTTCCTGTACTATCAGGGAAGTATCGGTGGATTTCGGTATTTTAAAAGGTAGGACTTTCATAATGATCTTAAAATTATGCAAATATTAATAGAAAAACAACAATCATAGTTCATATAGGCTAATATTATATTACTTTCTGTTAAAATGCTAAATAATGGCATACACCGATTATAACTATTTTTGATGTACTTTAAAATAGACTTGTTATGAGTATACAATGGGTAGGGGTAATGCCCGCAGTGACTACAAAATTCACTAACGAAGACACTTTAGACCTTCAGATGTTTGAAGTAAATGTTAAGGCACAATTAGATGCCGGAGTTCATGGTATAATTTTAGGAGGAACCTTGGGAGAAGCCAGTACACTTAGCGATTCCGAGAAAAGGACCCTTGTCAGAACTGCCGTGCAAATTGTTGAAGGGAAGGTTCCTGTAATCATTAATATTGCAGAGCAGACCACAAAAGGTGCTATAGAAGCAGCCCGTAAGGCCAAGGAAGATGGAGCTGAAGGATTGATGATGTTACCTCCTATGCGCTATAAAGCCGGGAAAAGAGAAACCATTACTTATTTTAAGGAAGTAGCCAACAGTACAGACCTTCCTATTATGGTATACAACAATCCTGTAGATTATGGTATTGAGGTTACCCTTGATATGTTTGAAGAATTACTGGATGAATGTCCGAATATCCAGGCTGTAAAAGAATCAACCAGAGATATTTCTAATGTAACCAGGATCAAAAACCGTTTTGGGAACCGCTTAAAGATCTTATGCGGAGTGGATACCCTGGCACTGGAAAGCCTTTTAATGGGGGCTGACGGTTGGGTTGCCGGTCTTGTTGATGCTTTTCCGGCAGAAACTGTAGCGATCTACGAATTGCAAAAAGCGGGAAGAACAAGTGAGGCAATAGAAATTTACAGATGGTTTTTACCGTTGCTGGAGTTAGATATTAATTCTAAATTAGTGCAGAATATTAAACTTGCAGAAGTAGCTACCGGAATAGGTACTGAAAATGTAAGAGCACCCAGACTTCCTTTAACAGGAGCAGAGAGGGAACACGTCCTTTCGGTTATTGAGAAAGGATTAAACAGCAGACCCGTTTTACCTGATTATAAATCCCTTCAGTTAAGAACGGTTTAAGAACAGTAAAAAAATAAAATGATCACAGGAAAAAATTATATTGGGAATAAATTATCGGCCAAAGGAAATAAGACCTTTACCACTTTTAATCCGAAATTGAACATTCCCAATCAGTATGAGTTGACAGAGGCAACTCCCGAAGAAATAGATGAAGCCGTAGCATTGGCTTCTTCTGCTTTTCGCGTGTACAGGAATGTTCCCGGAACAAAAAGGGCGGCTTTCCTTAATGCCATAGCTGATGAGATCCTTGCTTTGGGAGATGAACTTCTGGAAGTGTACAGCTCCGAATCGGGATTACCCCAGGGAAGGGCTATGGGAGAAAGAGGAAGGACCATTGGTCAGTTAAGAGCCTTTGCCGACCTGATCTCTGATGAAAACTGGAGAGAAATATCTATAGATGAAGCGATCCCGGGCAGGGAACCACTTCCAAAACCGGATCTTCGTAAACTTCTTATCCCTTTAGGGCCTGTAGTTGTTTTCGGAGCCAGTAATTTTCCGCTTGCGTTCTCAACTGCAGGAGGTGATGCCGCCAGTGCTCTGGCTGCAGGATGTCCTATCATCGTAAAATCGCACCCCATGCATGCAGGAACAGGAGAAATGGTAGCTTCGGCCGTTGTAAAGGCCGCTGAAAAAACAGGAATGCCGGAAGGGGTTTTCTCTAATTTAAACAGTAGTGGAATAGAAGTAGGGGTTCAGTTGGTTAAACATCCTGGTGTAAAGGCAGTTGGCTTTACAGGTAGTATCAGAGGAGGAAGAGCCCTTTATGACATTGCAGCATCCAGAGAAGAACCTATTCCGGTATTTGCCGAAATGGGAAGTATAAACCCTGTTATAATGATGCCGGGAGCTATGGAGAACAGGAGAGAGCAGCTGGCAACGACTTATGCAAGTTCAATAACGCTGGGAACCGGACAGTTTTGTACCAATCCGGGCTTATTGCTGTGTATGAAAAATGATGCTTCGGATGCTTTTATCGAAGACCTGGCTCAAAAAACCGTAGCTGTAGATGCACAATGTATGCTGCACCCGAATATCAAAGCCAATTACGACAAGATGAGATCGAGCATAAGTGCGCAGGAAGGACTTGAAGTGGTGGCAGAATACGAAACAGCCACCCAGGAGAATTTTGCTGCTTCTCAGATAGCAAAAGTTAGCGGAGCTTCTTTTCTGGCGAATAAAAACCTTCATCACGAAGTATTCGGACCTTTTTCTATGGTCGTACAATGTAAAGATGAGGAAGAGCTGGTAAATATTATAGACCAGCTGGAAGGGCAGCTTACAGGTACCCTTATTGCAGATGAAGAAGAATATCAGGATTTGGGAACTATTGTCGATACGCTTCAGCAGCGTGTAGGGAGAATTATTTTTAACGGGGTTCCAACCGGAGTGGAAGTTTGTGCTTCCATGACACACGGAGGGCCTTATCCCGCATCGACAGATTCCAGGTATACGGCAGTTGGAATAAATGCCATAAAGAGATGGGTGCGTCCCTTCTCTTTCCAGGATTTCCCTAAGGAACTCCTGCCGGAAGCGTTAAAATAAAAATTAGACATTATGGATTTAAAACTTAAAAAGTATCTCCCCTTTGGGGTATTATCAATTCTGCTTGCCTACGGATGTGCAGAAAAACAATCTCAAAATAATGGGGGGGCTTCAGAAGAATTAAATTCCATTATTACAAGTGTTCAGGATCACGAAGGGTATGATGAAGAGTCATACCCTCTTGGTTTGTTTACGGAAGAACACTATAAATCGGAAGCAGATTTTGCCAGGGGGAAACTGGAAGAATTGCAGGCTATAGCAACGGACGACCTGAAAGAGACCGACAGGATATCGGTAGAACTTTTAAAGTATGTTCTTCAGCAGCGAATAGACTTTTACGAATTCGAAGCGTATCTAAACCCCTTGCTCTCCGATGCAGGTTTTCACAACAGCCTGCCTTATATGGCAAGAAAGCTTACCAATTATAAGCAGGTAAGGGAATATCTGAATAAACTCAATGCTTTACCGGTTTTTGTAGATCAGCATCTGGTAAACCTGAGAAGGGGGCTTGAAAAAGGAGTATCCCAACCCAAGGTGATCTTTAAAGGATATGAATCTACCTATAACGATCATATTGTAGAGAGTGCTGAAGAGAGTTTCTATTATTCACCTTTTAAGGAACTTCCGGTCAGCCTCAGTGAAGAACAAAAAGATTCGGTACTGACCGCTGCCAGGGAGGCGATAAACTCCAGTGTGGTCCCTCAGTTTAAAAGGATAAAGGAATTCTTTGAAACGGAATACCTGCCAAATACAAGAGATAAACTGGGAGTATCGACAGTCCCTAACGGAGAAGCCTATTACCAGAATCAGATAAAAAGATATACCACTCTGGACCTCAGTCCGGATGAAATACATCAGATCGGGCTTGAAGAAGTAGCCAGGATCAGATCGGAGATGGAAGCTATTATAAAAGAGGTGAATTTTAAGGGGAGCTTTGCAGATTTCCTTCTGTTTCTCAGAACGGATAAGCAGTTTTATCCCACTTCTGCAGAAGCTCTTTTAAAAGAAGCCAGAGATATTTCCAAACGTATAGATGCTCAATTGCCAAGGTATTTTATTACGCTTCCGCGTAAACCTTACGGAGTGGCACCCGTTCCAACAGCTATAGCACCAAAATATACTACCGGAAGATATATCGGTACCGAAAAGAACAGTACAGAACCCGGTTATTACTGGGTAAATACCTATAATTTAAGCAGCAGGCCTTTATATGCACTTCCGTCACTGACTGCCCACGAAGCAGTTCCCGGGCATCACTTACAGGGAAGCCTTAACAAAGAACTGGGAGACAGTATTCCTCAGTTCAGAAAGAACCTCTATATTTCTGCCTTTGGAGAAGGATGGGGACTTTATTCCGAATACCTCGGTGAGGAAATGGGAATCTACAGAACCCCTTACGAGCGTTTCGGGAAGCTTACCTATGAGATGTGGAGAGCCTGTAGATTGGTAGTAGATACCGGAATTCATGCAAAAAACTGGAGCAGGGAACAGGCTGTGGAGTTTATGAGTACGAATTCGGCCCTGTCGCTTCACAATATCAATACAGAGGTAGACCGCTATATTTCATGGCCTGCCCAGGCACTTTCCTATAAACTGGGAGAGATCAAGATCAGGGAACTAAGAGAAAAAGCCACTGAAGAATTGGGAAGTAAATTCGATATCAGGGAGTTTCATGAAGTGATCCTGGAACAGGGCACGGTTACCCTTGCTATTTTAGAAGAAAGAATAAATAATTATATAGAGAAAAAGAAAAATGAGTAGGAGTATCTTTAATTGCATCGACGCGCATACCTGCGGGAACCCGGTAAGAGTAGTTTCTGAGGGAGGCCCCGATCTGTCCGGTGCAAATATGAGTGAAAAACGTCAGCATTTCCTGAAGGAATACGATTGGATACGTAAAGGATTAATGTTCGAACCCAGGGGTCATGATATGATGTCGGGAAGTATCCTGTATCCGCCATCAAACCCGAATAACGATGTAGGTGTCTTGTATATAGAAACAAGTGGCTGCCTGCCGATGTGCGGACACGGAACTATCGGAACCGTTACTATAGCCATCGAAGAAGGGTTGGTAAAACCCAAAACTCCGGGAAAATTAAGACTGGAAACTCCGGCCGGACTGGTAACAATTTCCTATAAACAGGAAGGAGATAAAGTTACTTCGGTAAAACTCACTAATATCAAATCGTATCTGGCAGCAGAAAATATAACAGTAGAATGCCCGGAACTGGGAGAGCTCACACTGGATGTGGCTTACGGAGGGAATTTCTACGCAATAATAGATCCTCAGGAAAACTTTAAAGGGATCCAGGATTATACCGCAGACCAGTTGGTAAGCTGGAGCCGGGTGATCAGGGATCGTATCAACGCTGCTCATAGCTTTGTACATCCTGAAGATGAAACTATAAACGGACTTAGTCATGTTCTGTGGAGCGGAGATACTCTTTCCGATAAAGCAACCGCGAGAAATGCCGTTTTTTACGGAGACAAAGCGATAGACAGATCGCCTTGCGGAACCGGGACTTCAGCAAGAATGGCACAATGGTACGCCAAAGGAAAATTAAAAAAGGGTGATGAATTCGTTCATGAAAGTATAATCGGGAGTCAGTTTATAGGAAGGATCGAAGAAGAAACTGAGCTGGACGGTAAAAAGGCTATTGTTCCCAGTATTGAAGGATGGGCCAGAATTACCGGATTCAATACGATCATGATCGATGATGATGATCCTTATGCACACGGATTCCAGGTGATTTAAGTTTTAGAACCCGTAAAAACATTTCTTTGAAAAGCATCATAATTATAGGAGGAGGGATAATAGGGCTAAGTGCCGCATATTATCTTCAAAAGGAAGGCCATCAGGTTACTGTGATAGATCAGTCTAATATGGATGAAGGCGCGTCCTATGTAAATGCAGGTTATTTAACCCCCAGTCATATAATTCCTCTTGCAGCTCCCGGAGTTATTAAACAGGGAATTAAATGGATGTTCAATCCCAAAAGTCCGCTATACCTGAAGCCCAGACTGGAAATGGATTTTCTGAAATGGGTATGGGCCTTTAACAAATCGGCTAACAAAAAACATGTGGAGAGATGCATTCCTGTAATTCGCGACATTAATCTTTTAAGCAGGGATCTTTACCAGGATATAAAACAAGACGAAGGTTTTAATTTTCAGTACGAGAAAAAGGGACTTTTAATGCTTTGTCAGACCGATAAAATGCTGGAAGAAGAGAATGAAGTAGCTCACAAGGCAATAGAGGCGGGCCTTCCCGTAAAAGAATTATCGCTGGAAGAGCTTTATAAAATGGAACCCGGGGTAAAAATGAATGTAAAAGGAGCTGTTCATTACGAATGTGATGTGCATACTACTCCCGGTGAATTTATGAGCGAGATAAAGAGTTACCTCAAACAGAAGGGAGTTATTTTTAATACCAATGAGAAGGTAGAGGATATCGAAGTAAAAAAGAATGAGATCACTGCCATCAAAACAAATAAACAAACCCTTTATGCCGATGAATATGTCCTGGCAGCAGGATCCTGGAGTACGCTTCTTGGTAAGAAGTTGGGGATCTCCATTCCGTTACAGGCAGGAAAGGGATACAGAATAAATACAGAGAAAAATACAGGGATCACTGTTCCTGCAATCCTTGCAGAAGCTAAGGTAGCAGTAACTCCAATGCACGGATTTACCCGTTTTGCGGGCACCATGGAAGTTGCCGGAATAAACCACACGATCAATAAGGTAAGGGTCGATGCGATTGCTCAGGCGGCAAACCGTTACTATCCTGAGATCCGTATAGAACAGGAAGAAAAAGATAAAGCTGCATGCGGATTAAGACCGGTCTCGCCCGATGGAATGCCTTATATAGGGAGGTCTGCAAAATGCGATAACCTGACCATTGCTACCGGACATGCAATGATGGGATGGAGCCTGGGGCCTGCTACCGGAAAACTGGTAGAGGAGATCATAGCCGGAAAAAAGACATCTATGCCTGTAGATGCCTTTCATCCCGACAGGAAATTCTGAATTATTGCTTTAAAATACGTTTGGTTTCCATCAGCCTTCCGTTTATAAGGATCCTCGCAAAATACAAACCTGAGTTCATATTGGTGTCCATTTGAAGCTCACCGGAAATGTTTTCATACAATTTATCGTAGATCTTTTGTCCGCGAAGATTGTAGACTTCAATCGTTACATTGTCATTATTGAAAAGAGGACTTTGCAATGTTAATTGCTCTTTAAAAGGGTTGGGAAACAGAATAAATTCTTCCCTGGTAGTTTCTGCATCGAGGAATTCGAAATTCAGGCCTACCGATGGCTGTGAAAGATCTATTGCCTCAGTGGTAAAGGATATACTCCCCGAAAAATTATCAGCAGCTTCATGGTTAATGGCATTTCCTGAAAAAGTGATCACTGCCTGTGTGGCATCGTTATTTACCTTAACCTCCATATTCAGACCTTCCGGTATGGAGTAGGTATAGTGCGTATCTCCCGAAAGTACTCCTGTGGTTTTAAAGGTGGTATTGGAAGCAGTAATTACCGGGTTAATACTAAAACTTCCGTCATTATCTTCAGATTCTATGAGTGTTGAAAGATCAATGGCGATCACTCCGTTAGTATTATCAGGTTCACTTTCCCTGAATTCGAAATTAAGATCGAGAAGCGGATCTGCTACTTCAATTGCCGCTGTAGTAAAGGATATATTACCTGAAAAGCGATCTGCCTCTTCATGATTTACAGCATTACCGGTAAAAGACAGGGTGGCAGAAGTATTATTGTTAACGTTAACTCTTACGCTCAGGCCTTCCGGTACCGAAGCGGTAAAGTGAGTTCCTTCCGTGAGGAGACCCGTAAGCTTAAAGGCGGCATTATTTGTGGAAATGGTGGAGCTACTGCTAAAACTCCCGTCGTTGGCAGTTGCTTCCGTATGTGTGGACGGGATAATGGAAATGGTTCCCTGTGGAGGAGTATCATTATCCCTGAATACAAAATTCAGCTGGAGATTAGATTCGTCTGCTTCAACGGCAGCGGAAGTAAAACTGAAGTTACCTGTAAAATTATCAGCGGTCTGATGATCGTCTGCTGTACCTGAAAAGCTAACAGTGGCGACAGTTGCATCGTCATTTACCACAAGCTGCGCGCTAAGGCCCTGTGGTGCTGAATAGCTGTAGTGTGTGCCTTCAACAAGGGTTCCCGTTACCTTAAAGGTGGTATTGGAAGCCGTGATCGTCGGGTTGGTATCAAAACTTCCGTCATTAGCCGCAGCTTCGGTAATACTGCCGGGGCTTATATCGACAGAAGAGGTGCTGCTATCGGTACGTACCCCTGTATCGATCAGGTTCTGTTCCTGCCATAAGGTAATCCTGGCCTGGTGCTGAAGCGCAGCCAGCATCCTTTCTACCTGCCCCTGGGTAAACATCTTATAGCATCCGCTTCCTCCGTTATACCCCATATAATTCTCATAATTGATAAACTGTCCGTTACAGTTCTGAGACGGACTGCAACCTTTTCCCCCCGGGGTGTCTTCCTGGGGTGTATCGGCAACAAAATCGTCTCCTCCGCATCCACCGAGATGCGTATGTCTTAAATTAAGCCAGTGCCCGAACTCATGGGTCAGGACCGAAGCAAATTCTCTTGAAGTATTTCCGGTAAGATAACGACCGTTATAGACCACTCTTGCATTGTTACGGTCGGAATCATACGTACTGGGAAGCCAGGCTATCCCTGAATTGTTGTTAACGCCGTCATTGTACAGATCGGCCTGGATATACACGTTCATGTATTTGTAGTTATCCCAGGCATCGGCAGCAACAGCTGCTCTCGTACCTCCGTCGTTATTCCCGTATCCTCCTCTGGCCGCATGAAAAACAACTCCGTTGGTCGGATTTCCATCGGGGTCGATGGTAGCCAGCTTAAACTCAATACTCATGGTTCCGCGTATCCCTGAAAACCTGGGATCGACGGTGTTAAAATCGGCGTTCAGGCCCTGAAACTCCTCGTTTACCTGTTCTATAGAGTTAAGAATAGTGTTGTAATTTACCGTTTCTCCGTTTTGTGTGGTGCCGTATACGTGAAAAACAACAGGAATGGTATAGGTAACATTTCCTCTTCCGGAGACGTCTATTCCCTGTCTTATGGTGTTAATGAATTGTTTGCTGAAGTTGTTAAAATCCAGGAACTCCTTCTCGATCTCAGGATGCTGAAGCCAGGACGCACGGGTGGCTTCTTCCGATTTACATTTAATTTCCTGCGCCGGGGTAATGTTAACTGTCAAAACGGTGAGCAGCAACATTAAAAATTGCTTCGTAGGTTTCATAATTCAGTAAGATTTGTGTTGGCCTATCAAATTTAGCTATCAATTTTTTAAAAAATGCTAATATTTTATCAGATGCTTACATTATATTAATACGATCTTAATATATTGATTGGTTTTTTTGAACTTGGAATTCTAAAAAAAGAAATAGACTTAAAGCTATGAGATACGCAGAAATTAATTCGTCTTTGTTTGTTAAAAACAGGGAGAACTTCAACAGGGAAATGTCGGCAAATGCCATTGCCATACTCACCTCTAACGATATAATGCCGACCAATGCAGATGACGTAATGGGGTTTGCCCAGAACAACGATCTTTTCTATCTGTGCGGGATAGATCAGGAAGAGACTGTTCTGGTGTTATATCCGGATGCCTATAAGCCCGAAAACAGGGAAGTACTTTTTATTAAAGAGACCAATGAGCATATTAAGACCTGGGAAGGCGATAAACTCACTAAAGAGCAGGCAAGAGAGATATCGGGGGTAAAAAGGGTTGAGTGGCTTCATGACTTTGAGAAGATCCTGCAGTTAATGGCCTTCGAAGCCGATACTTTTTACCTGGGGCATAACGAACACATAAAAAGAGTTACCGCCCAGATGGAAACAGCTCAGGACAGGATGATCGCCTGGTGTAAAAAGAAATATCCTCTGCACGATTATAAGAGAGCAGCGAAAATTACCAGGAAACTACGTCCCGTAAAATCTGAAGAGGAGATCGATCAGATCAAAAAAGCGGTGGCTATCAGTATTGACGGATTTAAGAAATTTGCCACCACACTCAGACCGGATATAAACGAATATGAACTGGAGGCCGAACTCACCTATGAGATCATAAGACAGGGAGGCGTTCGCCATGCTTTTAAACCCATTGTAGCGTCCGGGCCGAATGCCTGTGCTTTGCATTACAATACCAATGATAATGTATGTAAGGAAGGCGATATGCTTTTGCTGGATTTTGGTGTTTGCTATGCCAATTACAATAGTGATACGACGAGATGTTTACCGGTAAACGGGAAATTCTCCGAGCGGCAGAAAGATGTATACCAGGCCGTTCTGCATTGCCTTAAGGAAGGTGCTAAACTATTAAAACCGGGCGCAGATCATGCCGAATACGAGAAGGCCATGGCCGGCCTGGTGGAGGAACAATTGATAAAACTCGGACTGCTCTCGGAAGAAGCGGTAAAAAAACAGGATCCGGACAAGCCTTTGTACAAAAAGTACTTTATGCATGGAACTGCACATCATCTCGGGCTGGATGTTCATGATGTAGGTTTGTATTCGAGACCTATAGAAGCGGGAATGGTATTTACCTGCGAACCGGGAATATATATTCCGGAAGAAGGTATTGGTTGTAGACTGGAGAATGACTACCTGATTACCGAGGATGGAAACATCAACCTGACGGAAGGTATGCCGATAGAGATAGAAGAAATTGAAGCATTGATGAATACTAAATAAACTACTGAAAAATACATGAATACATTAGGAATCGGAGGATCTACTGCGGAAGCAGAACTGGCAGCTATAAAGCCTATGGCGCATTTGGCAAAACCCATAGAAAAAGAGGAATTCGGAAACAGGCTTAAAAAAGCGGGAAAACTGATGAAGGAGAAGGGGATAAAGGCTGTTTATCTCCATGCAGGGACCAATCTCTACTATTTTACAGGGATGAAGTGGAACCCAAGTGAACGGATGGTAGGTGCTTTATTATTCCCGGACGGAGAGTTGTGTTTTATAGCTCCGGCTTTTGAAAAGGGAACCGTACTGGATTTTATGCTTATAGAAGGGGAAGTGCATTGCTGGGAAGAGCACGAGAGTCCTTATGAATTGTTTATAGAACTGTTGAAGAAATACGGAGTTGAAGGAGGAGAAGTTGCCCTGGATGAAGCTACTCCCTTTTTTGTTTCGAACGGGATCGCACAATTGGCAGGAGCTTATAAGCTAACAGATGCCAAACGGGTAACTGCCGGCTGCAGAATGCAGAAATCAAAGGCGGAAATAGCCATTATGCAAACGGCCATGGATATTACCATGGAAGTGCAGAAAGCAGCAGCGAGGATCATGAGGCCGGGAATCAGCTCTGCAGAGGTAGTGGATTTTATCAATGAGGCACATATCAGATATGGTGCTACTGCCGGGTCCTATTTTTGTATTGTGCTGTTCGGGGTGGATTCTTCCTTTCCGCATGGCGTAAAAAAACCAAAAAATCTGGAGGAAAATGAGATTGTTCTGGTAGATACGGGGTGTATGCTACACGATTATATATCGGATATCACAAGAACTTATGTATACGGAGAGATCAGTGATCTGCAGCGAAAGATCTGGAACTTGGAAAAAACTACCCAGATGGCTGCATTTGAAGCAGCCCGCTTAGGAGATCCCTGTGCTGCAGTTGATATAGCCTCCAGGAAAGTGCTGGAAGCCAATGGCCTCGGGCCTGATTATAAATTGCCGGGACTCCCGCACCGTACGGGGCATGGAATAGGCCTGGATATTCACGAATGGCCTTATATGGTAAGGAATGATCAGACGCTGTTGAGCCCGGGGATGTGCTTTAGTAATGAACCGATGATCTGTGTACCCGATGAGTTCGGTATCCGCCTGGAAGATCATATCTATATGACCGAAAATGGCCCGGAATGGTTCACTCAACCTGCACACAGTATTGAAGATCCTTTCGGACTATTGTTAAAATAAAGGAAAGCCGGCAATACTGCCGACTTTCCATCCCAATAACTAAACACTATACATGTTTAGCAAACCCGGGTTAAAACTAGGGCTTAAGGGATGGTAGAAGGAAAACTACCTTCTGTATTTTAAGGATATCGATTAACGGAAGGGAAAAATAGGTGAAGTGTTGAAACTGATGAATTAATTTTAATTTATTGGCACTATAGATTCGTGTGAAACTGAATGTTCCTAATTCATTTTAAATTCATATAGAGTTCTTGAATGCTGTTTGAGATCGCTGCGCCGTACTTATCCAACGATAAGCAGGCTCGCGAAGACATTCAATTATTAGTCATTGCGATCCCGATAACTATCGGGAGAAGCAATCCCCTTTATAAACTCTAACAAATTCAGCAAGGAATCAATATAAACCAAGAGCTTGATTTTTTTGGTGATATCGAACTCTTCTAAGAGGCGTCTATTCTGATTAAATATATTGTAAATGGAAGCCCAGTTTTCTTTTTCGGATTTCATTGTACGTTCAGTCAAAATAATTCCTTAATAGGAATTCAAGAGAAGCGTATTTAGCTTTTATATCCCTAACAATACTCAGGCTTGATTCGGATTTCCATTTTTCACTTGCATATGCTCCTCCAAAGAAGTTGATGATCGACCCCAAAATCCCATTTCCGCCATCTGATTCAACGTATTCATCAATTTTCAAATCGGGAATACTTTCTATATGATCCAAAATGGTCTTATCTGTTATATTCTTCAGCAGGCAATTCCTGATTTCCGTTGAATAATCGGAAAAATGCTCTATTTCGGTCAGATCTGCGTTGTTCCTGATCAGCCGATCCGCCTGAACCTGAATATCTTTAATTTGCCTAAGTATATTTGCCTGATTTCCCATAATCTCAATACTTTGTACTCATCCCGATAGCTATCGGGACTCAATACTACCCCGATAACCATCAGGGATCCATTAATCATAATACCGTAGGTTGCGTTCCGCTAACCTCGATACCGTGCTGGGTGAGTGTTTTTACCTTATTGGGGTTATTGGTCAGCATCCGGATAGATCGTACCCCCAGATCGTTCAGGATCTCTGCCGCCGCGGTATAATCCCTTGCATCTTTTTTAAAGCCTACTGCTTCGTAAGCATCTGCCTGAGAAAACCCTTTTCTTTTGTATTCCACACTTTTAAGCAAGGCATAATGTCCGTTACCTTTACCTTCCTGTTCCAGCCAGATAACGATCCCTTTTCCTTCCTTTTCGATCAGCTGCTGAGAAATTTCCATTTGCTCTCTGCAATCACATTCAATACTGTTAAAATGATGCCCGAAAATACAGGAAGAATGCACCCTGCATAACACTTCCTCTCCTTCTTTTACATCGCCCATGATCAGGGCAAAGGATTCTTTTTGCCCGTCGTAATACAGGATCTCATGATATTCTCCGTATTTGGTTTTGAGGTTGCCCTCTGCCATTTTTACTATCAAAACAGTTTGGTTTTTCTATTAATATTAGTCTTGTCTGACTACAATATTAACACCTTTTATTTTTGTGTGAAAGCAGATATATCGATCCAGCAAACTTCCCATCTGTTCTTGCTGTTATCTTCCCTTGTATAGAAAAGGAATTGATGATCGGGGGTAATAAACGGATTTCCCTGCCCCTGAGTGTTTATTGCTTCCGGTAGCTTTTGAGGTTCAGACCATTGCCCGTCCTTTTCTTTTTTGCAGATATACAGATCCAGTTGTTCTCCGATACCGGCAAAGACCAGATAGTTTTCATCTGCCGAAATATGCGGGGTGCAACGATCCATCTGAACCTTTTCATTAAAAAGTACTTTTTTGGCATCGCCAAACTTGCCTCCTGCAGGTTCTGCGAGATAAATATGCATATTGCTATAATCGGGATCACTAGAATGGAAATACATATTTCCGGATGAGCTAAGTGTCGGGTGCGACATATGCCTGCCTTTGAGATTGGGAATATCGATCAATTCGGGGGTACTCCATTTCCCGCTAACTTTTTCTGATCTCCAAATATGCCATATACCAGGATCTCCTTCTTTGTTTAGCGGACGTGTAGAACTGAAATAGAAGGAGTTTCCATCGGGAGAAAAACTCATTCCATGCTCGCTATAATTGCTGTTAAAGAATGCAGGTTTGGGCTCTGACCAACCTGTTTCGGTTTTTTGGATCATCATCACATCAAATCGGGAATAATCCTTCTCCGACAGTGTGTAGTAATATTGCTGAAGATCCGGTGAAAGTATTCCCTTATGAATGATCTTATCGTCGGGAATAAGATCTTCTTTAAATACCAGGGGAGTATCTGCAGGAACCTCTTCTGCCTGGTAAGCGGATATGTCTTTTTTCATTTTATTCTTATCTGCGCATCCTATACTTATAATGACCAGGCTTAGCGCCAGTAGTTTTTTCATGGTTAGGTATATTTACTTTTTAAGGCCGTTCAGGGCTTCCCGGTAACGCTCCAGTCTTCGGTCTCCGTTCTTTTCTGCGAGTTCCACTGCCCTTTTATAGTTTTTTTCGGCCTCTTTTGTGTTTCCCTGTGCAAAATACACATTTCCGATGGCATAGTAAGGACGGGCGTTATCAGCTTGTTTCTCCCTTAAGATATTATAAATTTCCAGGGCCTTATCGTATTCTTTATACTTCTCATAAAATTCCCCGATAGAATACGGCCTGTTATTTCTCAGCCCTGAGATAAATTCTTTTGTTTTAAAGCGATTGACGAAATCATCAAAGCTTTTGTAGTTATCAGCCCGTATGGCATTGCGTATGATGGTGAATTTGGTCCATGAGGTCAGCTCAGGGGAAAATCCGAATTGCTTAGCCCTTTTTTTGTAGTAATCATAAACATAGGGTATACCACCCGCTTTTTCCAATTCATTCAGGGAGGTGAACTGTAATTCGGGATAGTATTTGTAATAGTGCTTCAAACCGTGGTAAAGGGTAGGGTAGGGAGTAGATCTGTGCTCTTCATCCTGGAATTTTTTGTACTTCCAGTTCAACGCTTTCGGAGCACTCTTCCTCAATAAACTATCGAGGCTCTCCGTACCACGTCCAACTACATCCTCATGCACACTTACCGAAAAATAGAGGAATTTATCCAGATCCTGTTTTTGAGAAAGCATATCAGCCATGGCAGGTACTTTTTCATTTAAGGGAAAAGGACTGGCTATGAGATAAGCGCCAAAAAGTTCCGGCCTGCTTATCATGGCCCCGATAGCAAAACTCCCGGCGTATTCCCATGCAAATAGAATTCGTTCCCCTGAAGTGCGGAAGTTAGTGTCTATAAAATTCAGAATATCTTTCTCTATGAATTCCTGGAACTTTTCGGCACCGGAACTGAAGTGACCGAAACGCTGAGGATACGAATTGTTGATCCCCACCACAATAAATTCGGGAGTTTGTTCGAACTGGGTAAAGGATTTTAAGAGACTCGCTCCGTAGAGGAATAATCTTTGTCCATCCAGAAGAAATACAACCGGATATTTTTTCTCCGACCCGGTATAACTTTCCGGTAAAAGAACCTGGATCTCCCGTTCTTGTCCCAGTATTTCCGAATTGATCTGAAAACGCTTTCCTATAACATTGTCCGCCCCCGAATTCTGGGCAAAAGAGAAGTTCAGGCAAAAACATGCCAAAAAGAGGAATAGTAATGCTCTGTTATTCATTGGTTTTATTTAAGTATGTTGGTTGTAATTTTCAACCAATTAAAAAAGAAGTTTCCAGTTTTTCACTGCCCTTGTGAAGTTTTTAACAATAAGCTTTAAGAGATGAGCTCTTTTAACCTTTGCGCAGCAATCTCTGCAGTAATATCTCTTTGAGGCGAGCCGAACATCTCATAACCCACCATAAACTTTTTTACGGATGCACTTCTCAGCAGCGGTGGGTAAAAACTCATATGCCAGTGCCAGTGCTGGTTATTCTGCCCGTTTACCGGTGCCTGATGAATACCGCTGGAATAAGGGAAAGAACAGTTAAAAATGCGATCATAGGCTTTGGTAAGTGCAGATATGGCCTCTGCAAAACTCAATCGCTGTGAAGCATCCAGAGCTGAAATATCGGTTTGTTGTACCCGGGGAACGATCATAGTCTCAAAAGGCCAGACAGCCCAGAAAGGAACCAGGATCAGAAAATGTTCATTTTCATAAATGATCCGTTCGTTCAATTGAATTTCCTGCTCCAGATAATCTCCCAGGAGGGAACTTTTATTTTCTTTAAAGTAATTCAGTTGTTGCCTGTCTTTTTTGGCCACTTCGTTAGGAACAGTACTCTGACTCCATATTTGCCCATGCGGATGAGGGTTACTGCATCCCATTACAGCACCCTTATTTTCAAAGATCTGAACATAATTAATGGTTTCCAGTGCTCCCAGCGATCTGAATTCCGATTGCCACAGCTTTACTACTTTTTCAATAGCTTCCACCTCCATTTCGGCTAGGCTTTTTGAATGATCGGGACTAAAGCAGATAACTTTACAGATCCCTGTCTCGCTTTGAGCTTTCAGCAATCCGTTATCTACCGAAAAAGGTCCGGTATCTTTCAGGAGAGCAGAGAAGTCATTGGTAAAGACAAAGGTGTCCTGGTAATCGGGATTTGTATGTCCGCCGGCCCGGGTATTTCCCGGACACAGATAACAGTCCTTATCGTAGGCGGGGCGGCTTTCCCAGAGGATCTCTTCTTCCTGACCCTGCCAGGGTCTTTTTGCCCTGTGGGGAGATACGAGTACCCACTCTCCGCTAAGAATATTAAACCTTCTGTGTGAATAGTCCTGGAGGTTCGATCCCATTTCTTTCTTTTAACAGGAAGTATCGGCAATGATCTTCCATTCTCCGTTAATCTTCTTAAAAATAATCATAAAGACACCATCGGCATTCCCAACCTTTCTGGTCAAATGATATTCTCCCATTACAAAATAAGCTCCGTCATTGATCTTTGAGATATCATTTATCTTAAAATTCAGAGTACCAGTATGGTCTTTGGTGGGATATCCTCTTTTGTAATTTGCCAGGGTTTTTTCCCATCCATAGGTAAGCCCGCTGCTTCCGTAAAATTTAAGGGAATCCGATTTCCAGTAACCTTTCATAAAGCCCTCGAGGTCGTGATTGGACCAGGCTTTTTCCTGAGCTTTCATGATAGAAATGATCTCTTTTTTATCCTGTTCTTCGGAGCTTTGAGCCAAGGAAGAAAAAGAAAGTAAGGCAAAGAATAGATAGAGTAGTTTTTTCATCTGTTTAAAATTTTATTCGGTTGTCTGTATCATATGTGTCCCGTCTGATAAATGTACATGATAAAAACTACATTCTTTGCGGAACTGTTGTTTATAGCTTTCGGAGATAAGCTTTTTATAGCTTTCCAGTTTGTCTTTTTTTACCAGGTTGATAGTGCATCCTCCGAAACCACCACCCATCATTCTGGCTCCTGCTACATATGGGTTTTCCCTAGCTTTTTCTACCAGGAAATCCAGTTCTTCACAAGTTATTTTATATAAATGCTGCATCCCGTGATGAGAAGCAAAAAGCAATTCTCCCAGAGTCTTTATATCATTATTCCGGATGGCCTCAACCGCTTTCAGGACTCTTTCATTTTCTTCGATCACATAGCTGCATTTTTGGAGATTCGCTTGAGAGATACGGTCTTCAATCGCCAACAGATCCTCATGTGTAACATCCCTTAAAGCTTCTTTGTTAAGGATGGCCGCCACTTTTTCACAGACTGCCCGCCGTTCGTTATAGGCACTGTCGTTTAGCTGATGTTTGACATTCGAATTGATCAGCAGGATCTCATAATCCCCGAAATCTATAGGAAAGGCTTCGGAACTCAGATCCCTGCAATCGAGCAAGAGCGCTTTGTCTTTTTGCCCGAACATACTGGCAAACTGATCCATGATCCCGCATTTTACTCCAACAAAATGATGTTCTGCTTTTTGAGAAATAAGGATCATTTCCTGTCTGGATAAGCCCAGATCGAACAATTCGTTCAATCCGAAGACCAAACTGTTTTCAAGCGCTGCGGAGGAGGACAAGCCTGAACCGGATGGAATATCCCCTCCGAATACCAGAGAAAAATTACCGGGTTCTTTACCGCAATTCCGGATCTCGGCAACCACTCCCAGGACATAGTTGCGCCAGCCTCCGTTTTTTACGGGAACCACCTCTTTCAGGGAAAACCGATAAGATTCTTTCAGGTCTATGGCAATGGCAGTACAATCGGGTCCCTCACTTTTCCCTATGGCAGCTATGATCCCTTTGTCGATGGCTGCGGGTAAAACAAAGCCTTCGTTGTAATCTGTATGCTCTCCGATAATATTGATCCTTCCAGGAGAAGCAATAATAACCGGCTCTGCAGAAAAGGTATCCTTAAAAAGGGTTTTGATATTTTTCAGAAGCGAGCTATTCATCTTTAAGGCTCAATCTCATATTGATAAGGTGTCTTTTAAAACCCGATTTTTCATAAGCCCTTAGGGCAGGATCATTGTCGTTGTATACATCCAGACGTACTTCATAGATCTCCCTTTCTTTACACCAATCGAAAAGAGCATCATTGATAAGTTTGTTCACACCTCTCCCGCGATGATTTTCATCAACAAACATAAACCCGAGATAGGCGTATTCTTCGTGTTTTAAATAGGGTTTACCCCTAAGGATCTTGGCATAGCCGGAAGCTACGAGCTCCTTATCTTCTGTTTCAACCACATAAATTTCGGAATCGTCATTTTTAATAAAGACGGTGAGGTCGTAATAACTTATCCTGCCATCCTTCAGGGTTTCATCAAAAGGACGTTCTGCTTCTATGATCCCCTGTTCAAAGGCCTTCAGGATTTCAATATCTTCTAATCTGGCTTTTCTTACCTTATACACTTTTACAGAATTTAACGGTTATTTTTTTGATGGTTTTATGGTAAAAGAATACCGGTGTCTCTTATTTGGTTTTATGGTATATTCCGGATGTGTCAAGCGTCCCCAGGAGGTATCTCCCCCTACACCCATTTGCTGCAGGTCGATATTCCATTGTACGGTTTCGCCTTTTTTGATATCGGCGCCGTGTTTTTTGGTAACCGGTACCAGGCCGGATGCCGACTCGCTCCCGTCTTTTTCCGGATTAAAATCGAGCTCCTCCATGCTAAAAGGCCATACACTGGCATTCAGATATTCATTGTCTGAAACTACTTTTAAGGAAACATCGTCCGAACTGACTTCCATCCAGCGAACATCTGTTTTATTACCGGTTTCCTGCGGCCGTGAGTAACGGTGAAACTGATCTTCTATTTTTCCTGACCAGATACCTGTTTTCATTCCGGTCTTTCTGTCCCAGTAACTTTCCTCTGGCCCTTTTCCATACCAGGAAACTTCTTTAAAATCGTCGGGTAGGGTCATATACATTCCCAGACGGGGAATATTAGGAAGATCCCTGCGAAGAGGCCTGAAACTGTAATCCAGCTGCAGCCTCCCATCCGGGTAAAGGGTATAGGTGATGGTTACATCTGCTATCTGATCCTTATCAAGGTTGTTTTCTCCGATGCTTACTTCATCTTTGGAATCCTTCACTTTTTTTACCAGGTCGTAGGTAACGGTAAAACTAACCCCGTAATAGGTTTTTTTAGGCTCGCGAACAAGCTTTCCTTCTGCCAGATAAGTTGCATCCTGCCAGACTTTGGCCCATTTATCCATCCCGTTCCCCAGGTCATTGTCGGTAGGGGGTCTCCAGAAATTCGGACGAATAGCAGAAGAGGTAATGGTTTTGCCATCAAAGGCCCAGGAGCTTATTTCTCCGGTATTGCTGTTGATCCTGAAATCTATTTTGTCATTTCTTATGGTTGTTACTCTTAAGGTCGGTACGATCTCCAGGTTATTAGGATCTGTTTCTATAGTTCTTCTCTTCCTCGGTTGATTGATCTGGAACTGATCCCAGGCCACTTCGTGATCTGTAGGGACCAAAGGAGATTTGACTGCCTGAACCAGGCGGAGTTCCAGGATATATTCTGTTTCCCTGTCCAGTTTTTCCGGAAAATTGGAAAGCTGAAACTGATCGGTTTGCTGAGGAGCGGTACTCAGGTCGGTTACAATTCCCTGAGTGATCTCTTTTCCGTCAGCCAGGAGTTTCCAATGAATGAACTTATCCGAGAAATCGGCAAAAAAGTTCTTGTTGCTCAATTCAATGATCCCGTTTCTCAAATATCCGAAGGAAGCGGGTTGATATACCTTTTTTACTTCGCTTAAATGCGGATGCGGATTCCGGTATGGATCAACCAGGCCGTTATTCAGAAAATTCCCGTCCGTAGGAAGGTCAGGGTGATAGTCATGCCCGTAGGCCAGGTAGGGTTTCCCGTTTTCGTCCTTGTATTCCAGGGACTGATCTACCCAATCCCAGATATACCCTCCCTGTAAATTGGGGTAGGTTTCGATAATATCCCAGTAATCCTGCAGATTTCCAACCGAATTTCCCATGGCATGGGCGTATTCGATCATGATAGAAGGTTTGTCCGAATTGGAATTTGCATGCTCCACCAGATATTCCGGTTTAGGATACATCGGGCAATAGAGATCTGTATAATCTTCCTTGGCGGCGGGTTCGTACTGAACGATCCGGGTTGGATCGTGTTCCTTTAACCACTGATAAGTTGCCCGGAAGATATCTCCTTCCCCGGCTTCATTCCCCAGAGACCAGCTATAGATGGAAGGATGGTTCCTGTCTCTGAAAAACATGCGCTCGGTCCTGCTCATATGGGCAGGTAACCAGGATAATTCGTTACCTATCTGGGTTTCTTCGGAGATTGCCAGAGGGTGGCTTTCAATATTGGCTTCATCCACCACGTAGAGGCCGTATTTATCGCAAAGATCCAGCCAGTAAGGATCGTTGGGATAATGAGAACTTCGCACTGCATTGATATTGTTCTGTTTCATTAGACGGATATCCTTTTCCATAAGTTCTCTGGAGACCACATGCCCCTTATACGGGTCCGTCTCATGGCGATTTACGCCCCGGATATATATCGGTTTCCCGTTTATGAGCACCTGTCCGTCCTTTATTTCTACCTGCCTGAACCCAACATGGCGTAGGAGATATTGATTATTCTCCGGATTGGCCGGGTCTTCCATACTTATCTTAAGGGTGTAAAGGTTAGGGATCTCTGCCGACCAGGATTTTACTTTGGCTATTGCAGTTTCCGCCTTAAACTGTACCGATTGCTTAGCCAGGACTGTCAGGGTTTCCGAAGATTTATAAATGGAAGTATTATTATCCAGTAATTCCAGCTGAACCTTCCTCTGTGTCGGGGAAGAGGTGTGATTCTCTATCATGACGATCCCTTCAAAAAGGCCATTCTCATAAGAAACATCCAGACCTGCAATAGTGTAATAATCTTTGATGGATACTTTAGGACGGGTGTAGAGAAAAACATCGCGTTCAATACCACTCATTCTCAACATATCCTGACTTTCCAGGTAGCTGGCATCACTCCATCTGAACATCTGAAGTGCGATGAGGTTCTTTCCTTTTTTGATATAACTGCTGATATTAAATTCTGCCGGTGTTTTAGAACCCTGGGAATAACCTACATACTCTCCGTTCACATAAACGTACATAGCCGATTTTGCTCCGGCGAACTTCAGGATAATATCTTCATTCTTTGAGAAGGACGACGGAAGTTCAAATTCCTTTCTATAGGTTCCTACCGGATTGTAATCTTCAGGAGCATCGGGCCATGTGGTAGTAAAAGGATAGCGTTCATCCAGATAAATAGGCTTGCCGTATCCTTCTACCTCCCAGTTGGCGGGAACACTGATACTTCCCCAATCCGAATCGTCGTAACGCAGATGCTGAAAGGTAGTGGGACGCTTAGCCGGGTCTTTTGTCCAGTGAAATTTCCACTCTCCGTTCAGGGAGAGAAAACGCCTGGAGTTTTCTTTTCCGTTAGCGGTGGCACTCTCCGATTCAAATCCGAAAAAGCTAGCCCTGGGTGCCAGTTTGTTCTCTTCGAATTTCTGGTGGTTATAGTGATAGCTTTGCTCGGGAACTGCCTGTAAAGGTTTATTTTTACAAGCTCCGGAAAGCAGTATCGCAACAATGCATATGGTAAGTTTGTAGTTCATCGGTGTTCATTATAAAATTCCGGATATCCACTCCCTGTTTTATCCGTTTCGGAGCATTTTTTCCGGGAATGGATATCGGCAAATTATCTTCAGCTTTTCATAAAATCCTCTTCCAGTATCTTTGAAAGGCGTATAATTAATTCCTGCGCATTTTCCCTGTTGAAAACAAGGGGAGGTTTGATCTTCAAAACATTGTTATCCGGTCCGTCCGTACTCATCAGGATCCCGTGATCTTTCATCCTGTTGGCCAGATAATCTGTCTGAGCCGCCAGGGGATGCAATTTTTCATCAACCAATTCTATCCCCAGAAATAAACCTTCACCTCTTATATTTCCGATAATGGGGAACTTTTTAGCTAACTTAATCAATTCCTCCTTAAGATAACAACCTATTTCAAAGGCATTTTCTTTTAGTTTTTCTCTTTTAACAATTTGTATGACTTCTTTCCCTATGGCGCATGATACCGGGTTGCCGCCAAAGGTGTTAAAATACTCCATCCCGTTGGCAAAACGGTCGGCCACTTCACGGGTACAGGCCACTGCAGCCAGTGGATGCCCGTTTCCGAGAGGCTTTCCGATAGTAACGATATCCGGTACCACATCGTGAAGCTGGAATCCCCACCAGGCTTTCCCTACACGACCACAACCTACCTGTACTTCATCTGAGATACACAGGCCACCGGCCTCCCTGATATAGGTATATGCCTGTTTTAAAAAGCCGGAAGGTAATTCTATTTGTCCTCCGCAACTGATAATAGGTTCAAGGATCAGAGCTGCAACTTTCCTGCCTTTTTCTTCTACTTTTTTTATCTGTTGCCGTACTTCTTCGGCATATTTTACTCCTGAATCTTTTCCTCTGTATTTGCCACGGAAAGCATCCGGTAAAGGAAAAATATGTGTATGCTCGGGAGCTCCATTACCACCCTTTCCGTCAAATTTATAGGAACTGATATCTATACACATATTGGTATTGCCGTGATAACCCACTTCCGAAGCAATAATATCTCTTGCTCCCGTATTTGCTTTTACCATCCGAATAGCCAGTTCGTTGGCCTCACTTCCCGAATTGACAAAATGAAGAACACTGAGTTCGGGGGGTAAAGTTTCCAGTAATTCACGGGCCAGTTCATTGATGTTATTATGTAAATAGCGGGAATTGGTATTGATAAGCGCCATTTGTTCCTGCCCGGCCTTTACCACATCGGGATGCTCATGCCCTACGTGAGCAACATTATTTACCGTATCCAGATATTTTCTCCCAAACTGATCGATCAGATACTGGCCGTCACCTCTCACCATTTTTATAGGTACCTTGTATTGAAGGCTCAGGCTTTTTCCCAAATGCTTTTTCCGGTAGTCGATAAGTTCTTCATTGGGAACTTCTTTTTCAGGACTTAAACCTTCCAGTTTAAAAAGTAAGTTGGCATCCGGACATACAGCGGCCCAGACTTCTTTTTCCCGTGGAGTGCATACCCCGGGGAAATCAACTGTATTCCCCAAAAGGTCCAGCATCAGCTGAAAATGAAGATGAGGTACCCAGCCTACATTTTCCTCGGGCGGTCCGATAAACGCAATAAGATCTCCTTTTCTGACCTTCTGGCCCTGCTTTACGGTAGTTAAACTCTCCAGCGAGAGGTGCCCGTACAGGCTGTAAAAAGTAATGCCCTTAAAATCGTGCTTTAAAATAAGGGTAGGACCGTAATCTTTATGTTGATTGTTATTATGAATAGAAAACACCTCTCCGTCCATGATGGCATGCACAGGTGTCTGGGCTGGAACCCAGAAATCTGTTCCCAGGTGAATTGTTCTGTATTCGTAACCGCTGTTAGTTTCTATTTTGTAAGCATCGGTGGTATAAAAGGGCCTTGCTTCCAGGTAACCTCCGGCTATAATTGCATGCTCGTTACGTCTCTGGAATTGATCCAGTCTGAAGCTTTTGGAATCTATATCTTCAAACAGGGCTTTGTGGGAAAGTAAAGTACTTTCCATCCCCATGTCTGCGTTCAGGGCCTCTTTTTTATTCAGCGTAGGGAAGAGGTCACTCAGCAGGAAGGTATTGGCCGAAGCCCAGTTTTCAAATGCTGTGCCTAAAGGATGCGGATCATAGCCACAGCTTTTTCTAAAGGAGTAAGTAGCAAAATCCTCATTGATCTTCCTCCATTTTTTTAATACTTCCCATGCCGGTCTTTCACTGATCACATGGTATTCGTTATCGGGCTCTTTCTGTTTGTTGATCGCGGCTTTTGTAACCGTAATGGTCAGTCTCATTGAGATGGCGCTGTACAAATGGGCGAGATCTTCTTCTGTAAGCGGGAAAGACGAATGATAGCCTTCCACCAGTGGAAGTGCTGCCTGTAACGGATCCTGATGATCCATGATAGCATAGGCACAGGCAATGGCCAGGTCATTTATAAGCTGAGTGTGGATAGCATCGCCGTAATCGATGGCAGCTATTACTTTCGGATCTATAAGGTCTTCCGAAACGATCACATTATAATCATTGGCATCGTTATGAACTACAGATCTTCGCAACTTATCATAAGAAGGTTGAAGCGTCTCAAATCTTTGCTGAAAAAAGGAAATAATTTCTTTTTGTTCCCCTTCAAAGAGATGGAGATAATCCCGGGTCCATAGCGATTGTGCTACATCCCATTCAAATTTCCTGTATGCCTGTTCGTGTTCAAAACCCTTCAGGGATAAACTCAAACGGCCGCATTGTTCTCCAAGGCTGAAGCGTAGCGGATCTAATTGCGGATTTACAGAATTCCATATCCTTCCGTTTATCCAGCTCAGCATTCTTACTTTTCTGGAATTTCCCTGTTCGTCTGTGATCTCACTAACTACTCTTCCGTTTTTGTCGGGAATAACTTCGGGAACAATAAGATCTTTTCCGTGCTTCCCGGCATACTGAAGCAGCTTTTGTTGAAAATCCAGATAGTTCTCATCTTCTCCCGGTCGGCTTATTTTTAGAATATACCCGTTTCCTTTTTCGGGTCTTATCCTGAAGTTAAAATCCACTTCTCCCGGCAGGGGACTTGCATCTCCCTGAATATTAAAAAGCCCGAAGGCAATTTCCCTGGCATCTTCGGAAGTTATTTTCAGATCAGAGTAGGTATTCATTTGCGTATTCTTTCAATCACCATAAAGCTAAATCAAATAAGTGAATTGACAGTGTAAAGTTTATTTATCTGTCAACAACATCATTAAATGGGCGGCACTCCAGCTAAAATTCTTTGCATTAAGACCTTGCCCGTTTATGGGATGGTAATTTTCCCGGATAGGGGATCCTTTTCCTAAAATGCCTTCTGCACCTTTAATGATCTGTTTAGCTGCTTTTTCCGCCTCATTATCAAAACCGTAATTCTTAAGGCCTCTGACCCCGAAATATGCCTGGTCCAGCCAATTCGGCCCTCTCCAGTAACCCTTAAGAGGGTTGAATTTTGGGTGATCTGCCGTCATGGTCTGAAAAGGAACCCGGGTATAGAAAGTGGAAGGGTTCATCATATTGTTTTTTACGGCTTCGGCCTGAGCCTGCGTTGCAGCTTTCGCCCAGAGCGCTGTCCATCCTTCAGATCCCATGATCTTTATCTGCTGATCTCCTTCCAGGTTGGTATCGTAGAACCAGCCCGTTTCCGGGTCGTAAAACTGCTCCTGTATTCTGAGTTTCAGCTTTTCGGCCTCTGTTCTGTAGTTTTCGGCCTCTTCGTTTTTTCCAAGCGCATCGGCCAGGGATGCGAGGAAGTTCTTTTCTGCATACAAATAGGAATTCAGGTCTACGCTTTCCTGATCCAGGGAATAAGCACCTTCTTCGTTTTTAAGGATCTTCGAATCGTCAAAGCGAACGGCATTATCCATCCCGCTTTCCCACTTTGCAGCGATCAGGGAACCGTCTGTTGAACCGTATTCGCACATTCCGTCCTGATCGTGATCTCTTTTGTTATACCACCATTGATGGTATTTCTTCAGACGAGGATACATATACTTTACAAATTCAATATCGTTATCTTTTTCGTAGATCTTTTGTACGGCCCATGCCGAAAGCGGAGGTTTGGTGTCTCTGTAGTTATGAGATTCTATGGTTGTATCCCGATATACCACATCGGCTACAAAACCATCTTCATTCTGGAATTCGAACATCAGCTTTACCTGGTTTTTTGCCAGGTCTGTATTGTACAGAGCCAGGCCAACAGCGTGTTTCCAGCTGTCCCATGACCAGAAACCGTTAAACCAGCGGTAATGATAACTGGGGAAGAGTCCTTCGTATTTAATTTCTCCTGCTGGGACCCTCCAGTTGTTTTGCAGCGTTAGATTCGACTTTATCAGTACCTCAGTATAGGTAGTATCATTATAAACCGGATTCTTCTGTTTAACCAGATTCAGTAACTGATCCTGTTTTTCTTTTTTTCTGCTTTGCAGGATAGAATCGAAATCTGCTTTGGCAATTTTTTGTTGCTCCTCTTCCCAGGAATACTCCGGAAAAATAAATGACTGTGAGATAAGAAACTCCCTGGTCTGACCGGGTTCTAAGGAAAATGTAGTATTCTGAACCGTATAATGGGTGTCGTCCATCAGATGAATTAAGGAGTTTTCCTTTACAAACTGAACATAACCGATGGCCTGACTTTCCGAAGAGGTGAGTTTCAGGAAATTCCCTTCTTTAGAAATTTTTATTCCTATATCGAATAACTGCCCCTGAAAACCGGAATGTACTTCAATATTCTCCTGAGAAAGGTTGTTGACACTGATCCTTTGCAGGCTGGTATTCCCTGATAAAAAGACAAGTTGCTGTTTAACCTTTAAATTCTCATTCTGATATAATTGTTCTAAGTGACTGTTATAGCTGTTTTGTTCGACAAGGTCCTTTTCCCAGTCCATAAGCTCCTTGTTGTCATATCCGCTTAATTTTAGCTTTGACAATGACGGATTGATCCAAACCCCGTTTTGCTGGGTCAATAAAAAAGGACCGGAAAAACCTCCGTAAGAAGCAATGCTGTCCGGAAGACTATAAGCAAACCAGGCGCCCTGATCGGAGTACATCAGCATATTTTTATCTTTAGTATGTGCGGGAGTACCCTTGTAATCCAGGATATTCCGGCTTAGGCTCAGGACATCCGGTTCGGGCTCCGGAAACTGTTCTTCCTTTTCTGTTTTGCAGGCCGTCAAAACCACAAAAAAGCTCAGGATGGATAAAAAATACTGTTTGTACATCTGCTTAAGGTTTGTTATTAATAGTCAGCGTAATTTTATTATCTCAGGATAAAACCGTTTTTCATTGGGTCTTCCGGATCGATCACAAAGGTTTGCATCCCCGTAATATGGGCTGTACCTTCCACCTCCGGGATAACCGCTTTAAACGGTCCGTAATCTTCTTCAGCAATCATAGAGCATTTAAAAACACTATCTGTTATACTTTCAATCTTCATATGCTGCCCGTAATCGAGTTCTTTCCTTGCTCTGTGGATAGCTACTCTCCCCGATACTCCGGAACCTGTTGGTGAACGGTCCACTTCGCCTTCGGCAAAAATGCAGACATTCCTGCTGTCGATCCCCTCGTGAAGGCTGTCACCGGTAAAAATTGTACCGTATAGAAAGCTCAGATCTTCTTCAAAAGGGTGGAGGATCTCTTTGTCTTTTTCCATAACCGCTCTCTTAATATCCATTCCTTTTTGTATCAGGGCACGGTTACTTTCCGGACTGAGGTCGAAGTCGAAATTGTGTTTATTCATATCCACATAAGCATAAAATGCACCTCCGTATGCCAGGTCGTATTCTACTTTTCCGAGGCCTTCCACATCAACCGTACGGTCCAGTCCTACTACAAAGGAAGGAACACAGTGAAAACGCACTCCATTTACCTTTCCACCGGATATATTTACATAGGATATGATCCTTCCGCAGGGAGCATCGATCTTAAGTTCGTTATCCCCTTCTTTTATATCGATCCATTTCATTTCGGCTGCGAGGGTAGAGATGGCAATGATTGCGTGCCCGCACATAGTGCTGTAACCTTCGTTGTGAAGAAAGATAATCCCGAAATCTCCTTCCTCGTCATTGGGAGGAAGCAGGATACAACCGTACATATCGGCATGACCCCGGGGCTCAAACATAAGAGCTGTGCGTAAATGATCGTAATTATCTTTACAATATCTCCTGTATTCCAGGACGGAGTTTCCTTTTAGTTCGGGAAATCCGCTTATTATAACCCTTAAAGGCTCTCCTCCGGTATGCATATCGATGGTTTTGATCTGCAACCAGTCTGAGGGTGGATTAAATTCGGTCTTATTAAGGATATTTTGATAAGTGCTTTTCAATTTATTAAGATATTTGAGTTAATTGCTTTTGTTCGGATTTGAACTGTTCGTAATAGTAGGTAGCTGCCGCAAGGTCTTCCAGTGCGTGCCCCACCGATTTAAAAAGGGTAATTTCCGAATCGTAGGTACGTCCCGACTTTACTTCTGAACACAATTCGAACAGATCTGCCTTGATATGGGATCTATCTATAATTCCTTTCTCCAACGGGATTACGATGTCCCCGCTTTCTTTGAGTCCTCCCTGGTAAGTATCTAAAAAGATACTGCTTTTGCGTATGGTCTCGTCATCAGCTTCCCGCATATTCTTCTTATATGCCCCCACCAGATCGATATGTTGCCCCTGTTTCAGGAACTTTCCAAAAACCAGAGGATCCTGGCTAAGGGTAGCGCAGGAAATTATATCGACTTCAGAAATAACTTCTTCGATATCCCTTACACTTTGAACGGTAAGGTCATCTCCTGAAAACGCATCGCAAATTGCAAGCGATTTTTCAGGATTCCTTCCCCAGACAAAGACATTTTTAATGGGTCTTACGCTGGCATGGGCTTTTATAAGATTTGCTGATAAGGCTCCGGTTCCTATCATCAAAAGAGAGGATGCATTTTTCCTGGAAAGAAAGGAAGATGCAAGTGCCGAAGCGGCTGCCGTTCTTTTGGCAGTGAGCGCCTTTGCTTCCAGAATTGCTTTAATACCTCCTTTATGAGCATCCAGGTAAATATAGGTACCCTGAATGGAAGGGAGGTCGAATTTCCCGTTATTAGGACTCACGGTCACGATCTTTACTCCGGCTTCCCTGCCCGGATTCCAGGCCGGCATAAGAAGCAAAGTAGAATCCTTGTTTTCTTCCGGATTGGGAAAATCGTGATGATGCCTCATGGGAACGATCAGATCGGGATTTACAAAAGCCCGCTTCAGATCGTTCACCAATTTGCCGAAATCCGTGTTATTTTCGATGAAATTGGTATCGATATAAGGAATATTCATTTTACTAAAAGCTTTCCTGTAAAGATACTTTTTTATCTAGTTTTTGTTAAAAACAAAATTTAAAGGGGTAACATTTGATGTATAAATGATAAGATAATATTAATTTGCTCCTGGGCCATTCCATAACTTTAAAAAATTAAAAACCCGTCCGGTAGGTTTTCAAAAGAGCGATAGGTACCGGCATAAAAATACAAGATGAGATTATTAAAAAGCTTTGGCTTCTACCTTGTTTTTCTACTGATTTTCAATAGTTGCAAGCAGCAAACTTCTGTTCAGGAGATTGCAACCGAAAATATTCAGCAGGCATTGGAGACCCTGTTTCCGGATGCCGAGATCAGCAGTATTGAGAATAAAGATCACTTTAAAGAATCTTTTCAACTTGTACTTAAAGAACCCTTAGATCATAATAACCCTTCCGCAGGTACTTTTGAACACTATGTGTATCTGTCGCATTTCGATATTGAAAAACCGGTTATCCTGGTAACCGAAGGCTATGGAGCAAGGCCACGCACTTATGAGTTGAGCAGGCTTCTGGATGCCAATCAGGTGATGGTAGAATACCGTTTTTACGGAAAATCAAGACCGGAACCGGTTCCGTGGGAATACCTGAAGAATGACCAGGCAATTGAAGATTATCATCAGCTTGTAGAAAAATTAAAGAAGATATATAAAGGGCCCTGGGTATCTACCGGTATCAGCAAAGGAGGGGAAACAGTACTCATCTATAAATCCAAATACCCGGAAGATATAGATGTAGCCGTTCCTTATGTGGCACCACTTATCAATACTCAGGAGGATCCCAGAACAACAGAACATATTAACAGTGTTGGAGAGGAAGCCTGCAGGGAAAAAATAAAAAATTTTCAACGCAGACTCCTGGAAAACAGAGAAGAACTAATAGGTGAAATAGAAACTCATGCAACCGAAAAGGAAATGAAATTCACACAGGTACCGGTTGCTGAGGCTCTGGAATACGCAGCATTGGAATTCTCCTTTTCTTTCTGGCAGTGGGGTGGGAACTGTGAAGAAATCCCGGATGAGAACGCCAACTCTAAAGAAATTTTCGATTATGTCAATAAAATAGTGGGGATAAGTTTTTACAGTGATAAGGTATATCACGATCTCTTACCTTCTTTTTATCAGCATATGGTAGAATTGGGTTATTACGGATTTGATATGAGCCCTGTTGAAGACCTCTTGCAGATCGTTAAAGACCCCACCAACAGCAGGTTTGCACCTAAGAATACCGATCTTAGTTATGATCCCGAATATATAAAAAGAGTAAGGGATTATGCCGAGACCAAAGGAGATAAAATACTCTATATCTACGGAGAATACGATACCTGGGGTGCGTGTGCACCATCACCCAAACCGGAAGTAGATGCATTGAAAATGGTATTGAAAAAAGGACATCACGGCACGCGTATACGACATTTTTCTAAGGAAGATCAGGAAAAGATCTATGCAAAATTAAAGGAATGGATGGGAGAGGATATTACACTTAATCCTCTTTATGCGGAGGAAGAATGATCAGAAGCCGAAATCGAACAGTTCTCCTTTGTACTCCCATATTTTCATAACAAAGAGCCCGGCATAGATTATAGCAACGATAAACTTTAAAAGGGTTCCGGTAACAAAACCCAGAAAAGAACCGAAAGCGGCTTTTAAGGCCTTTTTGGAATCGGCCTGATTGCTCATCTCTCCGATAAGGGCCCCGACAAAAGGACCGATTATGATACCTAGAGGCGGGAAAAAGATGATACCGACTATTAATCCGACCATTGTGCCTACTACTCCCGCTCTGCTTCCACCGAATTTTTTGGTCCCTATGGCAGGGATTATATAATCCAATACGGATATAATAATGGCAATGGCCAGGGTAATTCCCAAAAACCACCAGTTCATCGGGATGGATTTGGTAAGGTGTATCATCAGAAGACCCAGCCAGCTCATCGGAGGGCCCGGGAGTACCGGAAGAAAGCTTCCGAGAATACCTAAGCAAATAAATAACAACCCAAAAAACAGAAGAAGTATATCCATATTTTTTTCTTATGTGACGAAGTTAAATAAACTTTGTTACAAATTTTTTAACTAAAAAATTAGTTTAAACTAAATATTTAGTTATATTTGTGTTGTTCAACTAATAATTTAGTTCTAAAAATGAAGCAATTAACAAAAGCAGAAGAAGAGGTAATGCAATTATTATGGAAGCTTGAAAAAGCCAATGTTGCAGCGTTAATAAACGAACTGCCGGAACCTAAACCGGCCTATAATACGATCTCCACCATTGTAAGGATCCTCGAAAGCAAAGGATTTGTGGCACATGAAAAAGAAGGGAAGGGCTATTTGTACTATCCGCTGGTAAAGAAAACGGAATACAGTAACCAGTCGATCAACAAACTGGTAGACGGATATTTTCAGGGTTCATTTAAGAGTATGGTTTCCTTTTTTATGAAGAAAAATGACATTAATCTCTCCGAATTGGAGGATGTTTTGAATGAAATTAACAAGGACCAAAAAGAAGATAAGCAATGATCCATTTTATTATTCAATTCACAGGCTTTCAGCTGTTTTTTCTTCTGATCTACGATCTTTTCCTGAAGAAAGAGACCTTTTTTAACTGGAACAGGTTTTACCTGCTGGTAACTCCATTGTTATCGTTTGTAATTCCTTTTATAAAAATAGATAGCCTTAAAGGGGTGGTTTCCAGTGAGTACGTAAACGTATTACCCGAAATTATCCTGAATGCTTCCGGGAATCTGGAAGAACAGATCGCTCCCGCCATATCCGAACTCCCGTGGTGGCTTATTATGCTCATAATAGGTTGTATTGTTAGTACCGTTTTGTTTGCGTATAAGCTCCTGGCTTTATACAAACTGAAAAAGAGAAATAATGTTACCAGTTATGTGGGGTATTCCCAGGTGATCATTCAAAAGAGTAATGCCGCTTTTTCCTTTTTCAGGACTATTTTCCTGGGAGATCAGCATTTAAAGAAAGAGCACAGGCATATCATTGAACACGAACTGGTACACATCAGGGAAAAACACTCCCTGGACCTGTTGTTCTTTGAGGTTGTACGGATCGTATTTTGGTTTAACCCGCTTATTTATGTTTACCAGAACAGGATATCGGAACTTCATGAATTTATTGCAGATTCCAGGGTGGTCAAAATCCATAAAAAGGAACAGTACCAGGCATTGCTTTCGGAAGTCTTTAAAACAGAAAAAATATCATTTATTAATCAATTTTTTAATTCATCATTAATCAAAAAAAGAATAGTCATGTTACAGAAATCGAGATCAAAGAAAATTTGGAAATTAAAGTATTTACTATTGGTTCCACTGGTAATGGGAATGCTGATCTATACCTCCTGCGAAAAGGAAGAACAGCTAAGCGAAACTCAGCAGGAAGCGTTGAGCCTCGAACAACGACTCCTCCAACTGGAAGCAGCAATTAAGAACAAGGAAAATATGAGCGATTCAGAACGGATCAGGCTTCAGAATATCCTTAAAGAGATGCTGGAAGAGGAAAAAGAAATTAAAGATGAGGTTACCGTTTTTGGCTATAAGAAACCGGATGGACTTGTGGAAGAGAAGGAACACGTCTCCTTTCATGCCGTTGATCAGGTGCCTGTATTCCCGGGCTGTGAAGATGCTGAGGACAAGAGAGCGTGTTTTCTTCAAAGGATACAGGAGCATATCCGTGAGAATTTCAGATATCCGGAAGAAGCTCAGGAACAGGGTATCGATGGAAGAGTTTCTGCTTTGTTTTTCATAGGCGATGACGGGTATGTCAGAGATATAAGGCTAAGAGGTCCTCATGAAGTACTGGAGGCTGAAGTATACAATATCTTTAGTAAGTTGCCAAGAATGACCCCGGGCAGGCTTGACGGAAAAGCAGTGACCGTACCCTTTTCTATTCCGGTTACTTTTAAATTGAATTAACAGTTCAGTAAAGATTAAGTCCCGAAATAAATAAAACATGATAAAAAAACTAAAATTGGTTTTAGGATTGTTGTTTATTAGCCAGGCCGGAGCTCAGTCTCCGGCCGTGACTGTTGCAGACAGTCTCTACAGGTTAGGGAATTACACAAAAGCAATTAATGAATATACCAAAGATCCTTCTTCTTACGCCCGGATGCAGATTGCCAGGGCATATAATGCTATAGGGAATTACCATAAATCGATGCTGGAATATGAAGTGTTGACCGAAAAGGAAGAAAACCTTCAGACTGCCAGCTATGAACTCGGAAAACTCTACCTGAAAACAAAACTGTTTGACAAGGCCAAAGAAACTTTTAACGGACTTATTCTGGAAGATAATTCCAATCCGCAGTACCATTATCAGCTGGGACTTTCCTATTCAGGCCTGGGAAACCTGGAAGCGGGACTCAGGGCCTATACAAATGCTTACAAAATAGATTCTACTCATTTAAGGAGTATCGGTAAGATTGGTATTCACTATCTGATAAAGAGAGAAAAAGATTCTGTCCTGAAATATGTGGATAAAGGACTTGATTTTTACCCGAAATCCCTGGAACTTATCAACCTTAAAGCCCTTGCATATTACAATGACAACAATTTTGAGGAAGCCATCCCCTGGCTGGAAAGATTGCTGGAACTGGGAAATGAAAAGGAATATATATACGAAAAACTGGGGCGTAGTTACCGTGAGGAGTTAAAATATGACAAGGCACTATTGGCGTACGAAAAATTAAAGGAGTTTGATGATACCAATCCAAAGCCCTGGCTGGAAATGGGGCATATTTACTGGTATAAGAAGGAATATGAGAAAGCCATTTCACACATTAAGGAATCGATCGAATTACAACAATTCAGCTTTCCGAAAGAATATACGGCTCTGGCACGGATCTACCTTGAAATGAGAAATAAGGGAAAGGCACTGGAATACTACAAACTGGCTCATAAGGAGGAACCCGAAAATTTCCTGACCTATTATCAGGTATGCTTTCTGGCAGATCATTATTATAAAGACAGTGCTACCAAACTGAGATATTATGAAAGCTTTCTGGAGAAATACAAGGAGACGGAAAGCCCCTTCCATAACTATGTGGAAAAAAGGATATCGGAACTTAAAGCAGAAATACATCTGGCACAGGAATAGATTGCTTAAAAAATCGTAATTTTCGGTTATAGTTACGATTTGTATGAGAACGACCTTTTTTATCATATGCTTTATTATACTGCTAAATAGCGGAGGTTGTTCTTACCTGAAAGATCAGGATAAAAAAGCCGATGAGTTGGCATCTCAGCGAATAGATACGATTAACTGGAATGAAGTAGACAGCTTTCCGCTCTTTGAGAGTTGCAATGAGCTGGCTCCCAAGGAAGAACAAAAAGTCTGTTTCGAAAGTACTTTCAGCAGGCATTTGATGAGTGCCCTGGGAGAACATGAGTTTGTAGTTAATTATTCGATCAGGGAAACGGTTTTGCTCGACCTCAAGATTGATCATCAGGGAGCGGTTTCTATTCTCAATATCAGAGCAAGTGAGAACCTGAAGAGACAACTCCCTCAACTGGAAGCTGCCCTGGAGAAAGCTATCCGGAAACTCCCCAAAATATACGCTGCACAGAAAAAAGCCAAATCGGAATTTGAGATACAAATGGTACCGGTCTCTACCCGTTTTACGCTTCCTATAGAGTTGGACGTAAAGTAAAAAACACTTTTCTTTAAAAGTTTCGTTAAAAATACATATATGCTTGTGTAAAATGACATAAAATTGTAATTTTACATAGTGTAATAAGTAAATTTACCAAACATGGAAGCAATTACATTAACCGATTTTGTAGATAAAAGCAATAATTCACCTACCACAAAGCTGAAGATCATTCACGCGAGCAGGAATGGTGTGTCTCGTTCAGACCTTAAAAAATTTAGCCTGAGGGTAGCTTTACCCATTACAAAAATATCTGAAATAGTTCCTGCTTCTTATTCCACCCTGGCAAAAAAAATGAATTATGATAAGGAGGTGAGTGAACGCCTTTTTGAAATAGCCGAAGTATATGCAAAAGGCTTTGAAGTTTTTGGCGATGAAAAAAAGTTTACACGCTGGTTAAACAAATCGAATATTGCTTTGGGAGGAGAAGTTCCGTTCTCCTTACTGGATACAAGTTACGGGGTTCAGTTGGTTCTTAATGAAATAGAGCGTATCAATTACGGAATCTTTGTATAATGATCGTATACAGAATAGACCGGAACAAGCGTAAAAATGACCTATTATCCGGAATCGGAGCCGAAAAAGTAGGAGGTCGCTGGAATAAGATAGGAACAAGGGCCGTATATACCTCAGAGAATGTCTCTCTTTGTTACCTGGAAATCGTAATGCATCTGGATATTTCCGAAGACCTGCCGGACGACCGGATCCTGGTTCATATAGAGATCCCGGATGAGATAGAAATATCAGAGGAGAAAAAATTACCCAAAAACTGGAACAGCTTTCCATACAATAGTGGGACACAAGAGATCTTTACAAAATTCTGCAATGAAAGAAAGGGAGCTGTTTTAAAAGTTCCTTCGGCCATTGTAGGCTCCGAATACAATTTTGTGATCAACCCTTTGCATCCCGATGCGGCTAAGATCAAAATAGTTAAAATAGAAAAATTCTCTTTTGATAAAAGATTGAAAAAGTAGGCTTAGCGTTCAAAATTACGCCCTTTCCAGACATAGCCTTTTTTAAAACTGGACAAGGCAACATATACGCAGAAAAAAGGATAGACCACACTGCTTAAGGGGTAGTTTTTTAATTGTTCTTTCTGCTGGAAGAAGAAAGCGGCATATGCCAGAAGCAGGAGATCAATAAAAAATTTAACTGCAAAGGATATCAAAAAATATCCCCAGTATGATGCACTGATCAGAGAAATGATCAACAGCACAATAAGACTTATATTCATCAGTAAGACCAGACTACCGATCCATTTCCCCATAGGGTTTTTATAAGCCGATGTCTTGGCAGCCCATCTGATACGTTGTTGCACAAGGGCATTCCATCCGTTTTGCGGCCGGGTCTTTACAATCAGGTCGCGGTTTTTGAGGTAGACAACCTTATCGGGATAATGTTTCTGCATTTTTTCCAGCAGAAAGATATCATCTCCGCTGGCAATGATATCATTTCCTATAAATCCCATGACCTCCACAAAAGCTTTCTTTTCATAAGCCAGATTGGCTCCGTTGCACAAAAAGGCTTTCTTCCATCCGAAGGCACCCATCGTAATAGCCTGAAGACTCTGGAAGTCCAGTAACTGAAAATGATCGGAAAAACGGTCTTCTACCATATAGGTAACCGGTCCGGCAATAAATTTAGGCCCGTTTGTCCCGATCGCCGAATCGAAGATCCATAGCCAGTTTGCAGGAAGGATACAATCGGCATCCGTAGTTACGATCCATTCATTTTTTGCCCTGGATATTGCTGTCTCTATAGCATCTTTTTTTGGAGATGTTGAAGACCTGATATTTCTGATCACAGAGATATTGAGTGTGGTAGTTGCACTGAAATCCCGAATGATCTGTGTAGAGTTATCTGTCGAATCATCGTCTATCATTATTATCTCGAACATGGGAGCGGGATAATCCAACGTTTTCAGAGAATCCAGAAGAGATGGCAGGTTTGAGCTCTCGTTCCTGAAAGGGATAACTATGGAGAAACGTGTTTGAGGAACCGGGAAAATTTCATTCCTGCTCATTTTTAGTTTGTAGAAACCGTAAGCAAACCAAAGGATCAAGAGGCAATACAAACTTAATATGACGAACAGGATTATCATTTTATTTATCTGCGATTTCTTTCTCGTTAAAAGATACGGGATTAAAAGAAAAGTTCAATACATAATAACTTCCCGCAACAGCAGGGAAAACAAAATTCAGCAACCACATCAGCGTAATGACCGAAAGCACACTCAATTCGTTTACACCCCAGAAACCAAATACCCATACGGCTACACTTCCTTTGACAAGTACATCAAAAATAAACAACATGGGAATGGCCGAAGTTAGCAGATATACTGTGCTGATGGCCGCCATCATTTCCCAGTAACCGGCCTGAACCCCGAAAATGAAAAGCAGGAAGTAAAACTGATGTGAGAAGATCAGGTAGCGCACCAGGGAAAAAGCAATATTGGCTAGCTGTACCTTTAGGGTGATCTTTTTCAGGAAAGCTTTTAATTTTTCGACAGGCACTCCGTTTATCCTGTACTTCTTCTGCTTTATAAACCAGAACACAAACCCGGACAAAAATAACAGAAAAGCGAGAATGAGATATATACGGTTTAGTGAAATATTAAGGGGATAATGTCTCAGAAAAAAACTAAAACCCACAGATCCGAAGAGAAGGGTGGCAAACAATTGCCCCAGATTATTGATCAGAGTAAGTAATACGATCTTTTTACGGAGTTTTTTTTCAAAATAAAGGGCTTTGGCCCCGTATTCTCCTATTTTGTTGGGTGTAAACAAAGATGCGGTAAGGGCCCCCAGGCTTTGCCGGACAGAATCGCTAAAACTGATGCTTTTAACCGGAGAGACCACCGTTTTCCATTTAAGGACCTCAAAAAACCAATTGGCTATACTAAAAGTTATGAGCAGAACGATATTGGTAAATGTTATGATCTTCTTACTGTTTAAGAGGTTGATGAAGACCTGAAAGTCGAGCAGATCATTATTGGTCAGGCGATAATAGATAAAGTAAGTGGCACCAAATACAATAGAAAGTTTTATGAGCAGGAATAAGAATTGCTTAGATTTGTATGTGGCGGCTTTTTGCATGGATACAAAGTAAACAATTATTAATTGTCTCACCCGTATCTGCCCTCAGATAAAAACAACGCAGAAACAATATCCAGGATTGAAAACGGAAAAGATCATATTAGGAATAGACCCGGGAACTACCATTATGGGATTCGGGCTTATTAAGGTGATAAATAAGAAGATGGAGCTTTTGCAGCTCAATGAACTGCAATTAAAGAAATACGACGATCACTATGTAAAACTAAAAGTGATCTTTGAAAGAACCATCCAGTTGATAGATACTTACCATCCGGATGAAATTGCAATTGAAGCTCCCTTTTTTGGAAAGAATGTGCAATCCATGCTAAAACTGGGGCGTGCACAGGGAGTGGCCATGGCTGCCGGTCTGTCACGGCAGATACCGATTACCGAATACTCTCCTAAAAAGATAAAAATGGCCATTACGGGTAACGGAAATGCCAGTAAGGAACAGGTAGCAAAAATGTTACAGGGAATGCTGAAGATGAAAGAACTACCCAAAAACCTCGATTCTACCGACGGTCTTGCAGCTGCAGTTTGCCATTTTTACAATGAAGGAAAGATCGATACGGGCAAAAGCTATTCGGGCTGGGCTGCTTTTGTAAAGCAAAATGAAAAAAGAGTTAAAAAAAAATGAGCAATTAGCAATGAACAATAAACAATGAACAGTGAATAGTGAATAGTGAGCACGGGGGTATGAGTGTAACATAAAGTAAGGAAGAGATGGAGAAGAAACTGAGAAATGACCCTTTGTCTACTAAATCATATGATTTTGTATTAACCATTGCTTATTGATTTCCAAAGCGGATGAATTGTCCAGGATATTGTTCTCCATTTTAAAATCCACCAGAATGAATAAAGAATAAACACAACCAATTTAATTGATAATTGTTCATTGATCATTGTCCACAGTAATGTCCGGAATTTATATACATATCCCTTTTTGTAAGCAAGCTTGTTATTATTGCGATTTTCATTTTTCTACTTCCCTGAAGAAAAAAGAAGAGATGCTTGCCTGTCTTAGGAAGGAGCTCTTCCTTCGGAAAACGGAGTTTGAGAAAGAAAAAGTAGAGACCATATATTTCGGGGGAGGAACACCTTCTGTTCTCAATACGGATGAGCTGGATCTTCTGATCGATGAGGTTTACCGGCATTATGATGTGGCAGATGCCCCGGAGATCACCCTGGAGGCCAATCCGGATGATCTTTCTCGTCAAAAAATAGAGGAACTTGCACAAAGCAGGGTAAACAGGCTGAGTATAGGGATACAATCTTTTGATGATGAGGACCTGAAGATGATGAACCGTGCTCATAATGCAGAAGAAGCTTCTTTTTGTATAGAATATGCCCGTAAAATGGGTTTTGATAATATTTCCATCGATCTGATATACGGGGTCCCGGAAATGAGTACGGAGCGGTGGTTAAAAAATATAAACAAAGCCCTGGAGTACGGAGTACCACATATTTCGAGCTACGCCCTTACGGTAGAACCTCGCACCGCTCTTGAGAAATTGATTGAGAAGGGAAAAGTAGCTCCCGTAAATGATGAGTTGGCCCAGGAACATTTTAACGTGCTGGTAGAAAAGCTGGAAGAACACGGATTTATTCATTACGAACTTTCCAATTTCGGAAAGGAAGGTTTTTTCTCAAGAAATAATTCGGCTTACTGGCTGGGGAAGAAATATATTGGTATAGGTCCGTCAGCTCATAGCTATGACGGCCGCCAGAGAAGCTGGAATATAGCGAATAACCCGAAGTATATCCGTGCTTTGGAAAAAGATGAGATCCCTGCAACTTTTGAAACCCTGTCTGCAGCCGACAGATATAATGAATACATAATGACGGGTTTGAGAACTATCTGGGGTGTTTCTCTGCGGAGAGTAGAGGAAGAATTCGGAAGGACCTGCAAGGAGCATTTACTCAAAAATTCTGAAAAATACCTGAAAGAGGGATTACTTTCCCTGAACGATCAGGTTTTGAGAACCACTCAAAAAGGAAAATTTTTAAGCGATGGTATTGCTTCTGATCTTTTTCTGTTAAATTTACGGGAAACGGGAGTTTAAAACACAAACTATATGCTAGCTACACTACTTTACGAAGGTGAAGAATATAAAATAGACCTGTCGAAACCTCTGGATATATCTATGCCTTTAAGGGGAGGAGATAAAAACATTACTTCCTGGTATTTACCCAGGCCCGAAATAAAACCGGCAGAGGTTGATGGCTTTGTGGTGAGTATTGCCGATGGAGCAGCCGTAAACTCAAACTCTGTTTTTTTTAACCCGCACGCTCACGGAACCCATACCGAATGTGTAGGGCATATTACCAGGGAATTCTACTCGATCAACCGTCAGCTACAGCAGTATTTCTTTAAAACAGAACTGATTACCGTAGCTCCCGGAAGAGTAGGAGATGACTTTGTGATCAGTAAAAAACAGATAGAACAGTTATTGGGAACAAAACGCCCTCAGGCCCTTGTTATCAGAACAATCCCCAATGATAAGGACAAGTGTAATAAGGATTATTCTCATACCAATCCGCCTTATCTGCTGGAAGAAGCTGCTGTTTTTATCAGGGAGATAGGTGTGGAACATCTGCTTATCGATCTTCCTTCGGTAGATAAAGAGAAAGATGACGGCCTGTTACTGGCGCATAAGGCATTTTGGAATTGCCCGGATAAGCTTCGCCTGGGAGCAACGATCACCGAGTTTATTTTTGTACCTAACAAGATATCGGACGGTAGTTATTTTTTGAACCTTCAGGTAGCACCATTCGATAATGATGCCACTCCAAGTAAGCCTGTCCTTTACAGGATTAACGACAAAATTTCACTTTAAGTTATCGCAATGGAGAACTTCTTCGGACTTCTTTTGGGATTATTGGTAGGGGCACTGGCCATGTACGGGCTGTTTATATATTTTAAGAAAAAGAGAAACAGGGAACTTACCGAAAAACAATCGGTAATACTGTTGGACAAGATAAGGAGTGTTTGTAAGCTGATAAGTATAGAAGGCGATTTTGCCGAGATCTATCACTATGAGAATAGTAAGGAACGTTTTTTAAAACTCATCAGCAGTAAAAAGAAAGCTCTGATCATCATCAATGCAAAAGCGCATATAGGTTTCGACCTGTCTAAGGTGAAAATGAAAGCCGATAAGGAACAGAAAAGGATCTTCCTTAGTTCTTTTCCTCAACCGGAAGTTCTATCCATAGAACCCGATCTGAAATACTACGATATTAAGAACGGACTTTTTAATAAATTTGACTCCCGGGATCTTTCCGAATTAAACAGGGAAGCCAAGGAACATATTCTAGAGAAGATCCCCGAAAGCGGCCTGATGGAAGCAGCCAGAAAAGAGGCTTTGGATGCGGTTCTGCTTATAGAAAATATTGTAGAGACCATAGGATGGAAACTGGATTATTCCGCTTTGAAAATTGAGGATAAAAAAATTAAAAGGATCGAAGAATGAATATTGAGGAATTTCGGGATTACTGTATTGCCAAGAAAGCGGTTACCGAAGAGTTTCCGTTTAATGAAGAAGTATTGGTGTTTAAGGTAATGGGTAAGATGTTTGCACTTACATCCCTTAAAAAATGGGAACAGGGAGATCATTCTATCAACCTGAAATGTAATCCGGAACGTTCACTGGAACTCAGAGAACAATACGAAGGTATTTATTCGGGTTATCATATGCATGGAAAGCACTGGAATACCGTAGATGTCGGTAGCGGAGAATTACGACCGGCATTCATCAGGGAACTTATAGACCATTCTTATGAGCTGGTAGTAAAGGGACTTCCCAAAAAAATAAGAGAAGAGTTTGAGAGAATGTGAATTATACCATTAATTTGCCAAAAGAATAAGAAGAATAGATGAAGAGGCCATTTGAATTTTACACTGCACAGAAAGAATTATATAAAGAGAAACTTACAAAAACCAAAAAACGCCTTGCGGGTCTGAGCGTACTCAGGATACTCGTTTTTGTCGCTACGATCGCAGGGGTTTATTTCAGTTTTGACCAGGCAAAACTCCCACTTATCATTGGTGTTGCGGGGATTGGACTTTTTCTGTTCCTGGTTTCGAAATATACCGATATTCAGTACGAAAAAAATAAATTAAAGGAATTGGTTTCCCTGAATAAGAGGGAATTGAAAATTAAAAAAGATAATTTCGGTTTTATAGAGGACGGAGAAGAGTTTTCAGATCCTGTTCACGCTTACAGTAACGACGTTGATCTTTTTGGCCCGGGATCATTCTTTCAGTACCTGAACAGGACGGTTACTAATTCTGGGAAAGAGGAATTGGCCCGCCTGCTGGCGTCCAATGAAATAAAAGATATTGATAAAAAACAGGAAGCCATAAAGGAGTTAGAGCAAATGCCCGAATGGGGGCAGGAGTTCAGAGCTACCGCAGCGCTGGCTAGAACGGAAACTCCCGTTCCTGTTATCCTGAAGTGGCTTAAAGAATATACCCCTATTATTCCCGGGTATATGAAGACTTTTGCTGTGATCTTCTCAATAATTTCGGCAGGGATTATTAGCCTTGCTGCTCTGAGTCTGGTGCCGGAAGGAGTAGTGATATTCTGGCTGGTTGCCGGTGTTTTTGTAGTAGGAAGGTATCTCAAAAAGATAAGCCATCTCTCTCAGCAGACCTCTAAAGTTCAGGATACTTTTCAGCAGTATCACCGTCTTTTGATGCAAATAGAAAAAACCTCCTTTACATCCGATCTGTTAAAAGAAAAATATAACGAGATCCACTCAGACAGTAAAAAGGCTTCTGAGATAGTCAGGGACTTTTCCAAAGCCCTGGATGCTTTCGATCAGCGTAACAATATCTTTTTTATCATTCCGGCCAACGGCTTCTTTTTATGGGATATTTTCCAGGTAAGGCGTATGGAAAAATGGATTGTAAATTACAAGGATCGCGTGGAGAAATGGTTTGAGGTCATTGCATTTTTTGATGCACAGATCTCTCTGGCAAATTTTGCTTTTAATCATCCGGACTATACGTACCCAAAGCTTAATACGAATGGGAACACGCAAATAAAAAGACTGGGGCATCCGCTGGTAGATGAAGAAAAACTGGTAAGGAATAATTTTGAAATGGAAACCGGGCAATTCTTTGTGATCACCGGAGCAAATATGGCCGGGAAAAGTACTTTTCTAAGAACCGTGTCCCTACATCATATTATGGCCAACACGGGTTTACCTGTCTGTGCAGAGGTGAGTGAATATGCACCTACCAAACTTATTACCAGTATGCGGACTTCTGATTCCCTTTCTGATGACGAATCGTATTTTTTCTCCGAGCTTAAACGGTTGAAGTTTATTGTGGAAAAGATCCAAAAGGAAACTTATTTTATAGTCCTGGATGAGATCCTTAAAGGGACCAACAGTAAGGATAAAGCTACCGGTTCCCGAAGATTCCTGGAAAAACTCACCGAATCCAATTCTACAGGTATTATTGCTACCCATGACCTGAGCCTCTGCAAGGTTGCGGAAGCTTATACAGGGGTGGAGAATTATTATTTTGACGCCTATATTCAGAATGATGAATTGTCATTCGATTATAAGTTTAAAGAAGGGATCTGTCAGAATATGAATGCTTCCTTCCTTCTGGAGAAAATGGGAATTGTATAAGCGATCTATTTCTGGCGTTCGTACTTTGCGTAAAACCATAGTTTAGGAGAGAGGGAGGTGTCATCGCCTTCATAATATCCCCATCCGATGATCTCGTAAAAATTCTCGGAGACGGTTTCCTTAAAGTACTCTACCCGTTGTGGAGATTGTTCATCCCTGCTCCAGATAATAGTATCCCCGCCTTCGATCTTCCCGTCGTGAATAACAGTCTCATCGGGTTTCCTGACCACGCACCAAACCTTCCCGTCCTGTATTTTGTTTACCCCCTTACTCACTACTTCTTTTTGAGTATCGGGATAAAAATCTGTGATCGTGACCCGTTGAAAAAAAGGACTGTCGGAAGTGTATACCTGGGTAACATCTATGCTGTTAACCAGTTTTAAACCGTCTTTTTCCAGACTTTTAAGGGAGATATCTTTCATAGATACCTGATCTTTCGGTAATTGTTTAAGGTCCTGGTAGATCAGGAACTTCCCTTTCCAGGTTCCGTCAAGGATCTTAAAGACGTTTTCGAAGGCTTTGTCTTTTTTGTTAAAGACAGGTGAGTTGTCTATATCATCTACCGCTACCTGGTTCTGGCAGGAAGCAGAAAAACAGAAGATAAATATCAGATAAAAAAGAATTCTTTGTTTCATTTTAGCAATTTATTTGAGTGCGGCAATTCCGCACTATCAAAAATAATGAATATCTGTCTCTTTTTTTGAGTTTTTACCATTTTGGAAACCCTGACCGCCATAAGGGAATTACGGCAAATACACATTCTTATAACCACTCGTCTACAGTAAACTACCATTCGTCTACACTAAGTGTTAATTTAATCGAAATGAGAAGGGAGAACCAGCCCTAAAGGCGGAAATTTATTGTATCCAATTTACGCAACAATATATAGTTTTAACAACCTCGCCATGAGTCTGCAAATTCTACTTATAGAAGATGACATGATTGAAGTGATGAAATTTAACCGGGTAATTTCCGGCTTGGATTTCAGGCACAAGATCGTGGAAGCCAGAAACGGGGAAGAAGCCCTGGAGCTCCTGGAGAAAAAGGATAAGCTTCCGGATATCATTCTCCTGGACCTGAACATGCCAAAGATGAACGGGATCGAGTTTCTGCGGATCCTTAAAAACGATGAGGTTTTAAAATTCATCCCAACAATAATACTTACTACTTCCAATAACAGAGCGGATATTCTGGAATGCTTTAAGATAGGCATTGCAGGCTATGTGATCAAGCCGCTTAAATATGAGGATTATGTAAGTAAGATCACTTCAGTACTGGAATATTGGAACAATAACGAATTATCAGGAATATGAAAGGGATAGTTTTTACAGAGTTTCTGGAAATGGTTGAATCCAGGTTCGGGTTGGAAATAGCAGATCATATTATTGAAAATTCTGAGCTTGAATCCGGAGGCGTCTATACGGCTGTCGGGATATATGATTTTTCCGAAATGCTAAGCCTGCTGGGTAACTTAAGCAAAGAAGTAGAAATTCCTGTCAACGATCTTATTTATGAATACGGGAACTATTTTTTTTATGTACTGACAAAACATCATCCTGATATTTTTAATTATTACAAAGATCCGATCTCTTTACTGGCCTCTGTGGAAGATCATATACATGTACATGTGCGGAAGATCTATCCCGGAGCAGAACTCCCCTCGTTTGAAGTACTGGAAAAAACTGATGAAAAGATCGTTATGCTGTATTCATCGGAGAGGGGAATGTATCGTTTTGCCCAGGCGTTAATGGAAAAAACTTTTGAGCATTACCATCGCAATCCACAAATAGAAATTGAAAAAATAAAGGAAAACGGAACCCTGGTAAGGTTTACGGCGGTTATTAATGAGTGAAGACAAAATTAAAATACTCGAAAGAGCCCTGGAAAGGGAAAAAGCTGCGCGAAAACAGGCAGAAAAGATCCTGGAAAATAAGTCTGTAGAATTATACGAACTTGCGAACCAGCTTAAAGCGACCAACTCGCAACTTGAAGAGATATTAAGCGAAAAAACTTCCGAACTTAAGGGAGTTTTTGAGAATATAGTAGATGCTTATGTGATGATGGATCTTTGGGGAAATGTCCTGAAGATGAATGAAGCAGCCAAAGACCTTTTAGGCTATGATATAGATAAAGAGGAATTTAATCTGCTGAATCTGGTACATAAAAAAGACCTGGAATATACAGCCAAAGCTTTTCAGCAATTATATAAAAAAGGGAGTTTTACCGATTACCAGGCGAGAGTCATTACTAAAGAAAAAGAGGTAAAGCTCGTTCATGTTAATTCGAGTATTATCTATAACAAGTATGGGAAAGCTATAGCTGCCCAGGGAATTGTACGTGATATTACCCGTGAAACCCAGGATCGGGAAATTTTTGAACGGCAAAAAAGACAACTGGATATTATAGTGGAGAATTCCCCGCTGGGGATCGTACTTACCTCCAACGGCACGATTATCAAATCCAATAAGACATTTCAGCGGTTTTTAGGATACTCCGGAAATGAGCTAAAAGGGAAAAAAGTAAAAGAGCTCACCTTTCATCTGGATTCGGAAGAAACCCGAAACAATATGAACAGTGTAGATGCAGGCAAAGTTGAAGGTTTTGCCATTAAGAAGCGATACCTCCGGAAAGACAACTCTGTTTTTGATGCCAAGACAACGGTAAGTGTTTTAAAGAACAGCAGAGGAACTGTAGAGTACCAGGTGGCAATGATTGAAGATATTACTCAACAGATCGCTAACGAAAAGCAGAAAGAACAATTACTGCTCAACCTGGAAAGAAGTAATGAAGAGTTGAAGAACTATGCCCATATAGTTTCTCATGACCTGAAATCGCCTTTAAGAAGTATCGAAGCCCTGATAAGCTGGTTAAAGGAAGATTACGGAGAAGCTTTTGACAATAAAGGCCTGGAGTACGTTCAGATGCTGGAAGATAAAATTGAGAATATGGACCACCTGATAGACGGGATCCTTAAATACTCCAGTATTAATGCTGAAGATATGCATAAGGAGAACGTAGATGTACACGAGATCCTCGAAGACATTATTGATACCATATATATCCCGGAGCATGTGGAAGTGAAGATCGTTGGAGAAATGCCCCAGCTAAGGGCAGACAGGACCAGAATGTATCAGCTTTTCCAGAATATTATTTCCAACGGGGTAAACTATATAGAAAGTAAAAAAGGACTGGTTGAAGTAGCCTGTGAAAACGAAAAGAATCATTGGCTTTTTTCGATCAGGGACAATGGAGTAGGTATTCCGAAGGAATATCACAACAAGGTGTTTAAGATCTTTCAATCTTTTGGATCCTATAACAAATCGAGCGGTATCGGACTGTCGATCGTAAAAAAAATAATCGATGTTTATCAGGGACGTATCTGGTTGGAAAGTGAAGAAAATAAAGGAACGACCTTCTTTATCAAACTTAAAAAGGAGATGGTATGAAAACGATTCAGGCAATTAAAAAGAACGATAAGAACTGGGAGTTTACCGGCTCGGAGGAAACTTTAAAGGAACCTCTGGTACTTGTTTTCGGTAACAGATATGCCCTTGAGGATAAAGGGATATACGATGAGATCAGATCTATGTTCCCGGACGGGCATGTTATATTCGGATCTACATCGGGAGAGATCCTTTCTTCCAGTGTTTATAAAGACACGCTCACACTGACGGCGATAGAGTTTGAAAGAAGCCACTTTGAAATAAAAAGATCTAATGTCCTGGATCATGAAAAGGATTCCAGGGAAGTGGGCCGCTCCTTAATGGAGCAATTCCCTCTCGAAAAGCTCCGCCATGTGTTTATTATCTCTGAAGGCAGTTTTGTAAACGGCAGCGGGCTGATTGAAGGATTAGAATCCGATCCGGCATATAAAATGGCAGTTACAGGTGGTTTGTGCGGAGATGACGCCCGTTTTGAAAAGACCCTGGCCTCCTATAATGAAAACCCGAAGGAAGGAGAAATTATAGCTATTGGCTTTTACGGGGAAAGCCTGGAGATCTCTTTTTCGAATTACGGAGGATGGACCCCTTTTGGTCCCGAGCGGATCGTTACCAAATCCAGAAGTAATATCCTGTACGAACTGGATGAGACCCCGGCCCTGGATCTGTATAAAAAATACCTGGGTGATAAAGCATGCGATTTGCCACAGGCAGCTTTGCTATATCCTTTAAGTGTTAAATCGGAAGAAAGGGAAAAGCCCCTGGTCAGGACCATCTTAAATATTAATGAGGAAAAGAATGCCATGGTACTTGCCGGCGATATTCCGGAGAATTCCAGGGTACAACTTATGATGGCAACAGTAGATAATATTGCAGACGGAGCTTCGAAAGCGGCAGAGGAGGCTATGAAAGGCAGAAAGAATAAACCGCAGCTTGCCCTTGTTGTAAGCTGTATCGGAAGGAAACTGATCATGGATCAGAGAGTGGAGGAAGAAATAGAGGAAGTAATAGAAGTTATAGGTGATCAATCGGTGATCAGCGGATTTTATTCCTATGGAGAAATGGCTCCATTTACAGGTAAAAAAGACTGTAAACTCCACAACCAGACAATGACGCTAACCTTAATCAGTGAATAATGCATTCGTTACTCAAAAGACAGATCAGAAAATTTCTCGAACAGGATGCCATTGAAGATCCGGAACTTAAGAGTTTCCTGGAGGCGGTAGACAAGTCCTATGTAAATTACGAAGAGCAGTTAAAAATGATCAAAAGGGCTGTGGCCCTTAGTTCAGAAGAACTTTATGATGCAAACACAAAACTGAGAGAAGAAGCAAAGCAGCAAAGAACGATCATCGAAAACCTGGACAATGTGATCTCGTCCTTAAAGAAGTATGTTCCCGCCGGTGAAACAGATATGGATGGCCCTGATAGCCTGGAATTGGAAGGCTTGCGCCTGGCCAATCTTATTGAAGAGCAGACGCGGGAGATCATGAATATAAGTTCGCAGAGGGAACAATTACTGCTCAATCTGGAGAAGAGAAATGAAGAGCTGAACGAGTATGCTTATGTGGTTTCTCATGACTTAAAATCGCCTTTGAGAAATATCAACACCCTGACAAACTGGTTAAAGGAAGATCATAAGAGGAGCCTCAATAAGAACGGTATAAAAACCCTGGATATGATCCTGGACAGCGTCGAGAAAATGGATGCGTTGATCAACGGGATCCTCAGCTATTCTACGATCGATAAATCCGAACAGCAAAGCTACAAGGTAGATTGTAACCACCTGGTAAATGAGATTATCGGTACCTCCTATATCCCCGATAATACCCATGTGATCATAAAAAATAAACTCCCGGTAATTGAAGGAGATAAATACAGGTTAAGGCAATTGTTCCAGAATCTGTTGCAGAATGCCATTCACCATATAGATAAGAAGAAAGGCCTGGTAGAAATAGCATCGAAAGAAGAAGATACCTACTGGCAATTTAGTGTTAAAGACAATGGAAAGGGAATCGAAAAGAAATACCATGAGAAGATATTCAAAATATTCCAGAAGCTGGAAGAAGACAGTAAAACCATAGGAATGGGGCTGGCAATCGTTAAGAAAATAGTGAATTTTTACAAAGGAGATATCTGGCTCAATTCGGAAATCGGGAACGGGGCCACTTTTTACTTTACCATCAAAAAATAAACCCGAAAATTATGGAGCAACCCAATCTTTTATATATAGACGACCTGGCCGGAAACGATAGTATGTTTAAACAAAAACTCATTCAGGTGATCAAGGAAGAGCTTCCCGAAGAGATAAAAATCTACCTGGAAAACTACGATAAAGGGGAATTTGTTAAAGCTGCTCAAAATGTGCATAAACTTAAACATAAAATTAGTATTTTAGGGCTTACAAAAGGTTATGCGATGGCTAATGAGTTTGAACATAACCTTAAAAACAACATCCCCCCTAACAATTTACACGAAGAATTTAAGACCTTGCTGGAAGTCATGGATGATTTCATAGCGAGACAGTAAAAAACTATGCTTATGGATTGTATTATTATTGACGATGAATCAATGGCAAGAACAATAATCAGACAACTGTGTGCCAACACGGAAGGACTGAATATTGTTGAAGAATTCCCGAATGCGATTGAGGCCATCAAGTTCCTTAACCAGAACAATGTCGATCTTATTTTTCTGGATATTCACATGCCCGATTTTACCGGTTTCGATTTTATTCAGACACTTAAGGACCCGCCAAAAATGGTCCTTACCACTTCCGATAAGAATTTTGCGATTGAGGCATTTGAATACGAATGCATAGTGGATTATCTGGTAAAACCCTTTTCGGAAGAGCGCTTTGCCAAAGCAATTCAGAAAGCAAAGGTTACGCTGGCAGGAGAAAATAAAGAACCGAATGCAACTGCTGCCACTGTAGACGAACCCGAAAACCATCTTTATGTCAATATAGACAGAAGGCTTATTAAAATAAATATCCCGGATATCTACCTGATCCAGGCCAAGGGAGATTATATCAGGATCAAAACCGAAGGAAAGAACCATATTGTTCATTCGACCATGAAGAAGATCGAGGAAAAACTTCCCAAAGACCTTTTCCTGAAAATACACAGGTCTTACATCATTAATATGAGAAGAATAATCGATATTGAAGACAACAGTGTCTTAATTGCCAAGGATGTAGTACCAGTAAGCCGCTCCAACAGGCCTGAGCTGATGAAACGGCTTAATCTTTTATAATAGGATCTTGATTGCCTTAATTAATCCAATCCTCCTTTACGGTTTGGCTTTCTCTGTGTAGGCCATTGTCTTTGTTTTCCGGTTCTCGGATTGTTAGGTAGTACACTTTTTTCACGAGAAGTCCTTTCAGGATCTTCACTGGCCATATAAGTAAGGATAGCTGCAAGGATCACATTATTTCTCACATCGTCAAAAACGATCTTGTCATAAGTATCCCTGTTTGTATGCCAGGTATAGTTCCAGTAAGACCAATTGAGAGAACTTAAAGAGAAAGCAGGTGCACCGGCAGCTACAAAGGAAGCATAATCAGAACCTCCGCCTCCGGGAACCCCAGGGAAATTAGTCTCTATATGCTGAGTGATCTCCGATGGAACTTTTTCCAGCCATCTGCCGAGATAGTCATAAGCATGAAGGAAACCTTGTCCCGAAAGATTTACTACTCTTCCGGTTCCGTTATCCTGGTTAAAGAGTGCCTGGACATTTTTTACGATCTCCGGATGATCCTCCACAAAGGCCCTGGATCCGTTTAATCCCTGCTCTTCACTTCCCCAATGTCCCACAAGGATCGTCCTTTTAGGATTGGGATATATTTTTTTAAGGATCCTCATTACTTCCATCATCATGATAGTTCCGGTACCGTTATCGGTAGCTCCTGTACCTCCGTCCCAGGAGTCGAAGTGTGCAGACAGGATCACGTATTCATCCGGCTTTTCGGTACCCTTGATCTCTGCTATCGTATTAAAAGTTGGAACTTTACCCAGGTCCTTGGACTCAGCAACTACTTTGATCCTTGGTTCATCTCCGTACTCTACCATTCTGTAAAGCATTCCGTAATCTTCCAGTGAAACGTCTACAGTCGGAATCTTTTTGGTACGTGCACTGAAGATCTTATTTACACCGAAACCTCTGGACCAGTTGGACTGAAGGATACCTGCCGCTCCGGCTTCTTCAAGAGCTGCAATGATCGTACGCCCGTTATAACCGGTCTTCCTGATCTTTTCTCTCCAGGCTCTGGTTTGCTCCGTTCTCTCTTTTTTCATTTTTTCAAATGACTCTTCGGTAGCGAATTCCTCCCAGTTGTAATCCGGGCGCCCGGTGGGTTGCTTCATGGATACCAGTACAAATTTGCCTTTAACATTGGGAAGCCATTGCTTGAATTCGGCTTCATTGGCAACATCGGGAATGGCTATGATACCTGCTTCCACTCCTTTCTTTCCCGTACCCGGATTCCAGGCAAGCTGCATAGCTTCCAGAGTTACTACACGCGGATGTACAAGGTCTACGTGAGTAATTCCTCGCTGCCATCCTTTCCACTCTCCCCATTGTTCGTTTCGGGCACTGATACCCCAGTTTTCATAAGATTTTACAGCCCAGTCATGAGCTTGTTTCATTTGAGGGGTCCCTACCAGTCTGGGACCGATAACATCCAGTAATTCGTGAGCCAGTTTCTCCAGCTGCGAATTTTTGTTAGCCTCATTGATAATACCCTCTATTACCTGGTCTTTATCCTGAGCTACCATCGTAGCAGAGGATACCAAAAGGGCAATTAAAAAGAATCGATTTAGAAATTTCATTTTGTGGGATTTAATTTTAGCTAGTTATAATTCTATAATTGAATATGTTATTCAATAAAAGTATCCTAAATGTTCGGGTATTACAAAAGTTTAACTTTTCGTAATTCATTTTTCGACCAGCTTTCCTTTGGTGTCAATAAAGATCCACTGATCGGTAGACATCATCTGCCTCCCCTCATTATCTTTGATCTGACAATATATTGCTACCCTCGCCTGGCCATTAAAAAAGGGAAAAGCACATTTGTACAGAGGAGCTATTACAATGTTTCCCTCATCGTTTGCATAACCTATTTTCCCATCCTTTATAATCCGGAAGAGACCATCTCTCGGGCTATCGGGCTGGCCGTTCTGACCATATACTTCAAAAAGTGTGTTTTCCTTCTTATCGATCCCGATAATCCTCCCGCTTTTTTCCTTCACGATGGCGTGTGTTCTTAAAGTATCCGTATAACATTCGTATTTACCGGCAGGGATAATAGTATCCCCTTTAATATTAACATAGCCGCTTTGAGCGCCCTTAACATTAAAGCCTCCTTCATAAAATTTAATAAGAAACTGATCTTCTTTTTTGTCTTTCGCACAGGAAATAAAGAGGATGATACTGATCCACAGAATTTTTTTCATGGTTTTTTTAATAGAAGTTTAAAACGGGCTTTTTCTTGGAAAACCCTATGAAATTCCGGTAAATATATTGAATTCAACGCTTTGTTAAAACCCTTTTAACGTGCCTTTCCGGGCTTAAGAAAGATAAATACCGTTAAACCCTGTTGTTTTACAACTAAACTACACTTAAGCCCGATTCAACGATATTCGATAAAAAGTGGGGATATCTAGTCTAATTTTGGAGTATGAAATTGATGTACTTATGATTAAAAAACTACTATACCCCCCTAACTACAATTTTTTGGAGTATACCCCCGACGACTCAGGAATATCAATCTCTTGGGTCGTATACTTCAAAAGGAATACCGGCACATTACAACCCGGGAATAATGGAAGAATCATAGCTTTTAATGTCGGGAATTTGATCCCGAAGATCTATAAATACATACTAACAGACGACCGTAATAACAAACATACAGGAACTTTCATGCTTAATTGGGTTTAATTGATGGATGTACGGCAGCATGTGTCTGACCAAATAACTTTATACAGCTACTTTCTTGTGATTTCGCATTTATTTTAAAACCACCTTATACAAGGATGTACTGTTAAGAGAAAACCATAGTGTTAATTAGTGAATTAGCCAGGTCAGATTATTTGTTGCCGTACTTTTTTAATGTTTGCAGAAAACCGGTTTCTTAGTATAATAGAGCGTGAAAAAACAGCAGTACTATGAAAAATCCTTCCAATTAGCAAGGTAAGAATTAATCGATTTATCTTATTTTTTTTACGCATCGTCGGAATAAATATCGCCAGATCAATTTTTTTTAGTAAGTTTGTCTTCAATCCCCCCTCCAATTATTTTAGTAGAAAGCCCCTGACAATTACTAAGTTAACCCAAAACTTATCTGGTATGAATTACGGTATTGTAGTACCATGCTATAACGAGAGCTCCAGGCTTTCCAAAGCTTCTTTCAAAGAATTTATTAATTCTCACAAGGACTATCATTTCTGTTTTGTTAATGATGGTAGTAAGGATAATACATTAGATTTATTAAAACAATTAAAAGAGGAGTGTTCCAATGAGATCAGTATTTTGAATTTTCCAGAAAAGAGAGGAAAATCAAGTGCAATTTTAGAAGGAATACAATTTCTTTATTCAGTACCTTCCTTTGAGCAAATAGGGTTTCTGGATGCGGATCTATCTGTAAGTTTTGATGAGTATAAAGAAATGAATCAATTACTGGAATGTAATACTTCCTACAGTATTATATTCGGATCGAGGGAAAGGAACTCTGAAAGAGGTTTTTTCAGGGACTTTGTCTCACAAATAGGAAAAAGAATAATCAGATTTACTTTCAGGCTACCCTTCCAGGAGGCCAGATGTAAAGCCAAAATTTTCAGAAGAGATGCCATTCCCGTTGTGTTTCACAAGGAATTTGTGAGTAAATGGTTGTTCAATGTTGAAATATTTGTTCGCTTTATTAACAATTATCAACTGGGCTACAGGCCGGTAAGAAGAATACTGGAATACGAATTAAAGCACAGAAAAGGATTTAAGGAGCCTCGATTAAACCTTATAGATTTTATACTGGTACCCCGGGATGTATTTAAAATATATTTCGGATACCATTCAAAGTTTTGAATTCATTGCCATTTTGACCTTACGATCGTTAGTGCCCCCCTGCTTAACTAAAACAACCTTTAACTTTTGTAAGAAACAGCCATGAAAAAAATCTTAGCCATCGATGATCAGGAACTTATCTTAATGTCCCTTGAATTCAGGCTTACGGAATTAGGATATGATGTTAAATCCGCCAATAATGCCAAAGAGGGCATAGAACTCTTTAATTCCTATGAACCCGACCTGGTTATTGTAGATATTAATATGCCGGATATGCCCGGGACCGAGGTAGTGAAATACATACGTACTATTAAAAATTCAAGCACCCCTGTTATGATACTTTCCGGAAATACCGATAAAGATATCATTGCAAACAGTTTTGATATCGGTATTGAAGATTATATGGAAAAACCGGTTAGCCTGGATGAGATCTACACACGCGTAAAGCGTTTAATAGGAGATGGTAACGAAGATTCTAAGCCGGTTATAAAGAAGAACGATAAGGCCGGAATCCTACAAAAGGCCTGCGTAGGGGTCGTTATTCCCTGTTATAATGAGGAAAAAAGGCTTTTAAGCCAGGATTTTATTGATCTTGTACATAGTAACCTGGAATATCACCTCTGTTTTGTGAATGACGGAAGTACCGATAACACCCTTGAAGTGCTGGAAACACTTAAAAAGAGCAGGGGAAATAATATCAGCGTATATAATTACGAAAAGAACGGGGGAAAAGCCGAAGCAGTCCGGCAGGGAGTACTTCATCTTCTAAACAATAATCCCCAACTGGATTATATAGGTTTCCTGGATGCCGGTCTTTTTACCGATTTTGCTGACTTTGAAGACCTGGTAAAAACCATTGAATCTACCGATTTCAAGATTGTCAGCGGCTCACGTATAAGCAGGATGGGAACTAGTATTACCAGGAAGTCGGCCAGGCAGATCATTGGCAAGGCCATTAACCTGATCGTTCAGAAGACCCTGAGAATACCTTTTAAAGACACTCAGTGCGGAGCAAAGATCATGGATAAGGAAATTGTAGATAAAATGTTCCGTGACAAGTTTATCACCAAATGGCTCCTGGATGTGGAGATCTTTATGAGGATGAAAAACCACTACGGAAGAGCTAAGGCGAAAGCCATGATATGTGAACAACCCCTTAAGCGGTGGAGCAATGCCGACAGATCCAAACTCTCCATGAGAGACTCTGTAAATATCCTTGGGCAACTGACCCAGATAGCATTCAGGTATAACAATTAGAGAATATTCTTCATTTATATTCGAGTTAGTTTAGGTCAAGGCCGTCCTGTTTAATTGCAGGGCGGTTTTTTGTTAGATCTCCCCGATTATCGTTTAACCCGTATTTACTACCATTCGTCTACATAAAAAAACTCATCGCCGAAAACCATCTGGTTTCACTGAGCTGGCAGGTTAATTTTAGGGTAACCCAAAACACACTATAGCCTATGAAAGCCGGAATAATTACCCCTTGTTACAATGAAGAAAACAAACTACAGATAGAAACCTATATAAGATTTATAAGAACGAATGATAACTATCACTTGTGCCTGGTCAATGACGGAAGCTCCGATAAGACCTCAGAAGTTCTGAAACAAATAAAAAAAGCTGCTCCTCAAAGAGTAAGCGTTATCGATCTGAAAGAGAACAGAGGAAAGGCCACAGCCGTTTCTGTAGGAGCCAAATATCTATACGAGCAGACAGATGTTGATTATATAGGTTATCTGAATGCCGATCTCTCCACCGATTTTAATGATTTTGATCAATTGGTCAGTATGCTTGATAAAACCGGCAAACTTTCCATGGTTTTCGGCTCCAGAGGATATGGAGAAGGGAATAGAGAGAGCAACTTTATAAGAAAGTTCTTTTCGATCATCATTAAGTTCCTGGTATATTTTACCCTCAGGTTGCCCATAGAGGATGCCCAGTGCGGAGCTAAAGTATTCAGAAGGAATATTGTGCCGGTTGTTTTTAGTAATCCCTTTTTGTGCAGATGGCTTTTTGATGTAGAGATCTTTATCCGCCTGAAAGAATACTTCGGAAGGCATTATGTAATGGAAAAAATAAAAGAACAGCCTTTGGAAAGATGGGTGCATGCAGATGATCCCAAACTCGGAATGAAAGACGCCCTTCAGCTCCCGTACAGATTATTGAATATCGGATTTAATTACCATCTGATCAATAAGTTTCAGGGACCTAAACAGGCTTATGAACTGGAAAATATTGCGGTTAGCTACATCATAACATAAAAATCGCTCCGCTAGTCTATAGATTCCCTCAATCTATCGAAAATAAGAAGAAAGAATTAGGCGATTGAAATATCTTTATTATTAACAGCTCACCCATATGAAATGGACCGGAAATAAATACAAGAGAGAAATTGTTACTGAAGAAGGCTATTGCCTGAAAGTAAAGCTAACCGAGGAATCAAAATATTGGTGGGGCGTTTATAAGAATAAAGAAGTTATTTATGAAGCGAAGAAAGACAGGGACCTGAAAGGAAACCTGTCTGCAGCGCAAAAGGCCGCCCAGCAGCGAATGATCAGGCATATGAATAAAGAAGCCTGAATTCGCGAAAGACATGCATAACCCCCAACCTTTGTAAATTGATGTATAGCAAATAAAAACACCCGAAAGCCCCCCTTCGGGTGCTTGTTTTAAAGATTTCGTTTTTGATGTTCGTAAAAGGCATCGGCCTGTAATTGCATCATAGACCTTGCTTTTTCACGCTTGTAAGTATAAAGCTCTTCTTCTTCTGAGATGTCCTGATATACCTTGTCGTTAATAACAACATCGGTCGCCAGTACCTGCTTGCGCTGATCTTCTTTTTGTGCAACCCACGTTTTTACAGCACTCTCCTGATCCTCCAGCTTATGGTCGTACTCTCCTCTGGGAGATAATAATTTGGCTATAATAGGCGATGTTTCAATGGCGAGGAACAAGAGGAAAATAAAAAAGGACGGTAACCAGGGTAATTTTCCTAAAGCATTGATCCGTGCCATTAAACCATCGAAGCCGTCAATGACCGGCTGTGTATTATTTACTTTTTCCGAATATTCGGAAGAGAGCGTAGCTATTTGTGTTTCCCTGTCCTGTATCTTTTGAGCATTGGCTTCCCGCAGTTGTTGCAATTCCTGAAGGGAGGCGTCATGTTTTTCACGTTTTTCTTTATATACAGGCCCTTTCCCGAGTTTGAACGTTCCCGCGGTACCTTCTGCCTCCGAAATATAGGTGTCGTATAAATCGTTTACCTCTGCTTCCTTATCGCTTACCTCTCTTTTTAACCCGGTAATTTCATTGTTCAGCTTTTCTATCACCGGAGTGTATTGCAGGGCTATCTGTTCCTTATTATCCAAGGTCATCTGATTTTTTTCCTCGAGAAGCACCTGGTCTATCTCTTTCTGAAATATTTTAAGCTCCAACGGCTTGGAGATCACAATTGCTATGATAATTGCAAGGATGATCCGTGGGGTAGCCTGTAATAATTCATGGCTAAAAGAATCCCTCTTTTTTATGGTAGACACTATAAACCTGTCCAGGTTAAAGATGAGCAGCCCCCAAATAAATCCGAAAAATATTGAAGTGAATATATTATCAAAAACCGTATAAAGTGCATAGGAGGAGGCAATAAATGCCATTACTGCGGTAAAGAACACCGTGGCCCCAATACCTGCATATTTGTTCTGCTCTCCCTTAGAGCAGCTCTCCAGAATATCTGTGTCGGCACCGGAGCAGGTTATAAAAAATTGTTTAAGCATATCTACCTTGTTTTGATTGACGAATAATGATAACGGCAATTCTTTATAAAATGTTGTATCTGCCAGAGGGATTAATATATAAACCGGGCTTCCCAAAGTGCTGATGATTAGTCAGATTGCCTTGAAAAGCCCGGTATCCTGATTTAAATTTACCCTTATTGGTCCCTCAAACTTCTAATTAAGCTCTTGCTCCAGTGGTGGTGGAGGAAGCTGAAGGTTTATTTGTTTTATTTTCTTAGCATCCAATGCATGATATATTTTGCTCAGTTTTGAATACTCTCTCAATAATTCCTTACTATCGGATTCTGATAGTTTTGTTGAACTCTTGAGCTTTTTCAGTTTTTTAAAGTAAACGTTCATATTATCCAAGTAAACCTCAACAGCTCTTTTTAGCTCCTGATCCAGTTCGGCCATTTGTTTAGGTTTGACCGGTGGAGGTGGTGGAGGCGGACGCAATCCAAAGCTTTTCCTGACTCTTTCATCAAAAGCGTTATAGATCTCTTTCACTTCGTGATAATCTTTAACCAACTCATCATGTGTTTTCTTATCGCCTTTAGCCAGGTATTCCTTGATCTTCCGGGTGTAGGCCCGGGACCTTTCCATATATTCCTTTCTCTGTTTTTCACCTATTTTTACCAACTCTACTTTAATCGCTTCCTCAGCATTTTTTTTATCAATTATTTCATATACGACTACAGGTTTTTTACCGTCTTTCTGAACCTCAATGACCCTTGGTTTTTCCTTTATGATAAGTTTGGGCTCTTCAGGTTTTGAAGGTGGCTTTACCTCTTTTATCTTGATTACTTTTGGAGGCTCCGGAACTTTCTTGGCTTTTGGTGCCGGCGGCGGCGGTGGAGGAGGAGGGAGCTTTGGGAATTTCTCTGCCTTCTCACGTTGTGCCGGTGTCATCAGATTATAGATATATTTGATACGTGTCAGATCTTTTAATTTAATAATCCTCTTGTTTTCAGGTTGTGCATTGAGCTTTCGCACGTAATCGTTATACTCTTTGATCATTTTTTCCGTAGCTACTTCCTGCGGAGGGTTAATATCGCTGCCAAGCAGTTGCTTTGCAAGGCTTAGACCTTTATCTGTTTTGATATAATAACTGATCTTTTTGGCTCCATCTTGTGTTATGGCATCCGTAACATCGGTTATAACTCCCATTTTTACATCACCTTCCAGTTTGATCTTCGCATGGATGAGTTTCTTTTTCTCTTCCTGACTCAGGTGACTATTGATCTTTTTGAGTTCCTGACGGAAGAGATCTTTCTCTACCGGTTTTTGATTCAGAGTTATCCTCAGATCTGCTTTTATTTCTATGTCCAGATCTTCGGCAATCGTAAAAGCTTCATCGGTTTTTGCAGTTTGTTCCGCTTTCGGATCCTGCTTGTCCGTGACTTCTACCTGGGCCTCTACCTTGGTACTAAACGAATAGACCAGTATTGCCAGGAGGGGGATCAGCGAAATTTTCTTGATCGCTCCCACCAGTGCAGGGGTACGCTTTGTCATCATTTTTAATCGTTTTTTTGTTACTAAATAATTAAGGTTACTGGCCAGGTAAACCTTATTTTTCCACTCTGCTTTATCCAGCAGTAAATGCTGATAGGCAGAAACATTCTTGTGCGCACTGACAACCGATTCATCGGCCAAAAACTCATGATTGAGTTGAATAGCTTTCTTGAAAAGGTATATTATCGGGTTAAACCAGAAGATCACCTTCAGGAATTCTATAAAAAGAATATCCAGGGAATGCTTCTGTTTAACGTGGGTAAGCTCGTGTGTGTACAGTTCCTCCTCGATCTTCTTATGGGCAAAATCCGCCCGGTTAATAAAGATGTAATGAAGAAAGCTATGAGGGAGTATTTTCTCCCTGAGTAAAACAAAAAATGCGTTTTGAGATCTCACTTTTTCATTTTCAACCGCCTTTTTATAGATCTCATACAGGTTTTTTACAAGACGATAAAGGAAGAGTAAAAAGCCTATAGCGTATATGCTTATAAGGATAGCCATTGCATTATCGGCAATGATATCTGAAGCGGTCAAAGCGACGTTTTCGGTAACCTCAACTCCACCCGAAATTGTGGTATCCTGCAAAGGAACAACATCTTCGGCAGCAGTTGGTTTAGGAGCAACCTCAATGATCAATTGAGGAACGGTAAATGAGAAAACCAGGCTCAATAAAAGATAGAATCGGTTAAATACATGCATCTTCTCCCGCTCCAGGAAGAGATGGTAGACAGCAAGCAATACTGTCATGCATAAAATCGATTTTATAAGATAGCTTATCATTTTTTCTTCTTTTTGATTTCCTGATCAACGATCTTTCTGAGTTCTTCCAGTTCCGAAGCACTTAAATCGGTTTCCGAAGTAAAGAAAGAAGCAAACTGAGAAGCGGAATTATTGAAAAAGTTCTTGATAAGCCCGTTTAAGTGATTGGAGAAATAATCCGATTTTTTGATCAGGGCAAAATACTGCCTGGATTTTCCAAACTCCTTATAAGCTACAAAACCTTTGGCGCTCATTCTTTTCAGAAGGGTAGCCACGGTAGTGGTAGCGGGTTTGGGATCGGGATATTCCTCTAACAGGTCTTTCATAAAAGCTTTTTCCAGCTTCCATATGTATCTCATTAATTGTTCCTCGGTTTTGGATAGTTGCATTTTTTGTGAAATTATAATTTACTCTACAAATGTAGAATAAAATTTAATATGCTCGACATTTGTAGAGCATTATTTTTATAAAAAAGAAAAACACCCAGTAAAAATGGGTGTTTTCAGCTATATATTATGATATTTTTAGGATTTCAGCTCCGTGAAATACTTGAAAAAGAGCGGGATAGTCTCAATTCCTTTAAGGTAGTTCCAGATCCCGAAATGCTCATTTGGCGAGTGGATGGCATCACTGTCGAGTCCGAATCCCATAAGGATGGTCTTGCTTTTAAGCTCTTTTTCAAAAAGAGCTACAATAGGAATACTTCCTCCACTTCGTTGCGGGATAGGAGTTTTTCCAAAGGTATCCGCATAGGCTTTGGCGGCTGCTTTATAACCGATACTATCTATCGGGGTTACATAAGCTTGCCCACCGTGATGAGGTGTAACTTTTACTGTGACACCGGCAGGAGCTATATTTTTAAAATGCTCTGTAAACAGTTCCGTAATGCGTTTCCAGTTCTGATCGGGAACCAGGCGCATAGAGATCTTGGCGTAAGCCTTACTGGCAATAACCGTTTTAGCACCTTCGCCTATATAACCTCCCCAGATACCGTTGACGTCCAGGGTAGGGCGGATGGAATTCCGCTCATTGGTAGAATATCCTTTTTCTCCGTATACATCCTCAATATCCAGTGCATTTTTATAGGCCTCGAGAGAGAAAGGTGCTTTGGCCATTTCTGCTCTTTCCTCCTGTGATAGCTCTTCCACATTATCATAAAAACCGGGAATGGTAATATGATTGTTCTCGTCGTGAAGAGAGGCGATCATTTTAGAAAGGATATTGATAGGATTGGCTACTGCTCCTCCGTACAGGCCGGAATGCAGATCGCGGTTGGGTCCTGTAACTTCCACTTCCACATAACTCAACCCTCTGAGGCCGGTAGTGATAGAAGGTTGTTCATTGCTGATCATTCCCGTATCTGAGATAAGGATCACATCGTTAGCCAGTTTTTCCTGGTTGCGTTCTACAAACCAGCCGAGGCTTTCAGAACCGACTTCTTCTTCACCTTCTATCATAAATTTTATGTTACAGGGTAACTGATCTGTTGAGGTCATAAATTCCATTGCCTTTACGTGCATATAGAACTGTCCTTTATCGTCGCAGGCCCCGCGGGCAAATATGGCACCGTCGGGATGAAGATCTGTTTTTTTGATGATAGGCTCGAAAGGACCGCTTTCCCAAAGATCCAGCGGATCGGGTGGCTGTACGTCATAATGACCGTAAACCAGGACGGTGGGTAAATTTTTATCGATAATTTTTTCGGCGTAAACAATCGGATAGCCCGGAGTCTCGCAAACTTCAACCAGGTCGCAACCTGCTTTTTCGAGAGCTGATTTTACAGCTTCTGCGGTATTGATAACATCCTGTGAAAAGGCGGGATCGGCACTTACTGAAGGGATTTTTAAAAGGTCGATGAGCTCATTGATAAAACGTTCTTTGTGTTCCCGAACGTAGGAGGATATATTTTCCATGAATTTTATTTTGAATATATAAAATTACAAAAAAGAACTTTTTTTAAAAGAGTAATTTGAAATTTGAAAGTATTGTTTATATTTGCACCCACAAAACAAGATTCATGCGGGCGTGGTGAAATTGGTAGACACGCTAGACTTAGGATCTAGTGCCGCAAGGTGTGAAGGTTCGAGTCCTTTCGCCCGCACAAAAGCTCTCCGGAAACGGGGAGCTTTTCTTGTTTTAAAAGAGATTTTAAGAACCAAGCTATCAGATAGCCTGCGGGCTCGCTAGGCGCCACCTGGCTCGTTCACTAAAAATACCAATCGGGTATTTTCTTAACGTTCCGTCCTGCCCGCACAAAAAAGCTCTTCAGAAATGAAGGGTTTTTTTATTTTATAACCGTGAGATAGGTACGTTGAGCTTAGTTGGTCTGCGGGCTCAACCCTGCGCCTAGGCACCACCTGGCTTAAGCTGGCTCTATCCCGATAGCTATCGGGATGTGACTAGAGCTATACATCTTAAAGATACACATACTTCTTTTTACATAATAGCGCTAGTTTATAACTAGTGCTATAAAAATATCCCCATTCTAAATAAAAACATTTTCAAAATTGATATCAGCTTTAAAAACCTTTTAGGGCTTTCTTTAATCTTAAATATTTTTTCACATAAAAAAGATAACCATATGACAAGCAAATAACATCAACTGTAAAAATCAGTATGCTTGTCTTAATTCCTAATTCGGATGTAGCCCAATCTATAAAAGTTCTATCAGGATAGCTAAATCCTGAAATAAAATAAAAGCAAATTAGAATGATTTGTATTAGAACCAAATATTTTACGATAAAGTGCTTTAATACGTTTAATGTATTCTTTAAAAATAAAAGGCTATTATCTTCTACTTTAACTTTTCTGCTTAGATATAACCCATAGCAACTAAAAATTAGGCCGCATACAGCAATAGCAATTGACAGGGTAAAGGCCAACTCACTCATACGATTTCTAAAAATAAAGAAACCTACAGTTAATATAAACCCAATAACAATTTCTATTTTTAATACATTACCTAACTTATCTAATTCTGAACTTGTAATATGGCTGGGTAATTCAATAGAATCTCCATTAAAAAGCGGATTTTTATGGCTGTCATCCCATATTTCTTCAATTTCTTTCATTTGACATTAGTTGTTTTAATTTTTTCTTAATTCTATTTATTCTTACTCCTACGTTTGATTGTGATAAACCAATTATTTCGGCTATTTCATTATGCGTTTTCTTTTCTAAATAGAGCATAATTATTGCTCTGTCCAGTTGAGAGAGTTGCTTAATTGCTTTATACAGGAGGTTAATCTGATTTTCACTGGATTCTTCTTTGGGAGAACTGTGGCTGCCTTTAGCCGTCCTCATCAGGTCTGTTTTTATCTTTTCATTTTTCTTCTTTTTACTGACCTCATACAAGCAAACATTAACAGTTACTCTATATATCCAGGTCGAGAACTTTGCTTCTCCTTTGAAAGTGTCTATTTTCCGCCAAATCTGGATGAGCACTTCCTGAGTAAAATCATTAAGTTCATCTTCATTATCTGCAAATCCAAAACAAATCTTTCTAATGAATGGCAGGTATTCACTTATTTCTTTATTAAAATCTTTATTATCTCTCATTAAATAGTTGGAAAACTAAAGGGTCAATCTTGTAAACTTTTTAATTTATTTGATAGTATTAAGTATATCTTCTTTTGAGTATTGCTCCCCATTTACAATTATCTGAAGAACAGAACTTGTGTTTTTAATATCGATCAAAGGATTCTTTTTAAGCAGTATCAAATCGGCTTCGTACCCTTCTTTTATTTTGCCTACACGTTTTTCCAGGCCTAATAATTTGGCGCCATTGGTAATAGCGATTTCCAGTATTTCCCGGTTAGATAAACCACATGATTTTAATAATTCTAATTCTTGATGAAAACTATAACCCGGAACTATAAACGGATTATTTGCATCTGTTCCAGCGGTTAACATAATACCATTTTCATGTAACATTCTTATAAATTTTTCTACTTTCCCCCATACTTTGTGAGCTATTTGAAAATCGTCTTCTCTCCAACCGAGGTTAAAATTAAAAGTAGTTTTCCAGTTTTTCACAATGGAACCCGGAAGGTATTTTAGTTCTTCCTGGCTTTGGTATTCTCCGGAATCTCCAAAAAAAGCAGCATGAAATACAACAAGTGTAGGATCTACAGAAACATTATTCTCTTTTAAAGCCTTAATTGCCTCTCTAATTTCTTTTCCATCCAAATCAACATATTCAAACCATTTGATATGAGCCATAACTCCTAAATTTGCATATTTGAGATACTCTTTGCGTTTATCTTTTGGCAATAAGTTTTCATTTCCCGGCATAATGTGAACTATATTATCTACTTTCAGATCGGCTGCTTCAGTCCATGATGTGGAATGTAAATGGGCAATACTTTTTAGACCTAGTTTCCTGCTATGTTCAATCCCTGCTTTCAATAATTCGGGAGACAAACTTGAATATAGTTTTATAAAATCGACACCATTTTCTTTTTGAGAATTAATCTCAGTAATGATGTCGTCGGTTGTTTTTACTTTTACTGTAAGATTCTTAAAATTCAACGTATCTATAATACTTCCTGCTACTAAAAGTTCCGGGCCGAGAAGCTTTCCTGACTTTATATCTCTTTTTGCTTTGACCGTTTTTTCAGTAAGTCCGCCAGGGTCTCGGGTAGTTGTAACACCATTCGCCAATAACAGCTTGAGTGTCTTTTCAGTCAGTTCAACTGAGGGTTCCATAACTAAGGCTGGTTTTTTATTCTCGTCAAATTCCAGATTAACCGGTCCCATAGCTACATGGGCATGAGATTCAACAAAACCAGGCAGGACATAGGACCCCTTGGCATCTATGACCTTTCCATTTGATTTAATTTTATTGGAGTCATCAGTTTTAGTTAATTTCTGAATTTCACCATTTTTAATGTATATATTTTGAGGAGATTCAACTATTCCTTTTTCTATATTAACTATTCTTGCATTGGTAATGATCATATCTTGTGACTTTACCACTATTGCATTTAGAAATAAAAATACAATTGCTATTTTTTTTAGTGTCTTCATATTTTAAATTTTGATATTTTACTTTTACACAGTATGATTATTGTTTTTAAAAATTCTTACACATTTTTTTTAAAAAATGTAAAAGCAAACAAAACTTGTGATTCAAAATATCTGGAAATGAAAACAGTAGCTGTTAAAAGAATAGAATAATTAAGTAGGTTAGATAGTAAATAATATTTCATAAAAAACCACCTCTCAAAAAATGAGAAGTGGTTTTGTTTTTGTTATACCCCTTGCAAGTTACATCCCGATAGCTATCGGGATTGCGCTAGCGTGGAGATATCCGTGCTATCGGTTTTTAGTTACTTTTTGCGTTCACAACTGTGTGGAATGGCTATGTGTAACCCATTTAAATCTTTAGTACTGAGAAGGTCAAAGTTTGATTCAGTAGTCCACACTTTTCTGTCATCTATATGAACACTTCTAGAAGTATATATAGTATGATTAGTAATTAAACTTGATTTACTCAAGTTAAGTTTATAAGATTTACCTACAATTATTTTCTTATCACCTTTTATTGAAGATAAGTTCTTTTTGGAAGATTCTATTAAACCTATATATTTTTTATGCTTCACTTTGATTAAATAAGTTGATTTTGTACTATCAATATCAATTATTTTGTATTTCAAGCAATTTTGTGAACTAACTACTTTGAATATTAGAGCACAAAAGATTAATAATACTAATTTCCTTTTATTGTACATATTTAATTATTTGTGTTTTAATTGTTTTTGTGAAAAAATAACCGATTCGAACAAACCTTTAATTGTCCGTACGGTAACATCTGAAATAGTAGAACCATCAGGTTGTAGCACACTGTTTTTTCTATTTATATCAACTGTTATACCTTGTTGTTTGAAAACTTTTTCAATATCCCCTCCTGGGAACTCACCATTTGTAATAATATGAGAAGTCTTAAATTCGTCACTATTTGGTTTTGCTCCTGGAAAAAATTCTGCTCCAATAAAAGCTTCAATTATTTCATGCATCACAAGCCCTCCTTTTCCTGATTCTCCTTCAATTAATCCATCTAAACCTTTTTGATGATCCGGATTAACTTGTTGACTTGCTGTTATGGTACCATCTTCATTAACTGTGCTACCTCCAAAAGCTCCTCCTATTATTATACCTCCAGTTTGATCACTAACGTTACTACTACTAGCATTCAACTCAACAGTAATTTTATCGCTATTTATAGCTTCTAATAATCTCTTATCAGCCTTAGATATTGCTTCACCTTCAGCTGATAATCTTCCCGTTTCCGCATTTCTTGTTATTTTTAAATTACTAGATTCATTTAATTGTTGAGTAGCTTCTTCCGCACGGTCTCCATTTATATTAACTGTAAATCTTCCATCAGGATCAATGAACTTCATTGGATTATTCATCATTGAATTATAAGGAGAATACTCAATAAACTTTTCTGCTAATGGATCAAGATTCATCCATCTACCTAAAGCTGGATCATGATTTCTCCAACCAAAGTCTTGCCATTCTAATCCTAATTCTTCTTGATTTTCTTTTCCTTGGTACTCATATTTATGATTTCTACCTATAACAGCTGAGTTATACCCCTTATGTTTTAATCCAAAAGGATAATAATTATTTTCCTCTCGTATTTCAGATGAAGTTACACTACCATCTCCATTATCATCAGAATAGCTTAAGCGTATGTTCCCTAAATGATCTTTACACTGATAGATATAATCATAACCATTGCTTCCATCCGGTTCTACATAACCTTCGGCCGTACTAAAGAATTGTAAATTGCTGTTTTCATATACAAAATTAGCTGCATACTCAGTGGTTGTTAAAGAGCTTCCGTCTGTAACGACCTTTTTAAGTTTCATTCCAGCGGCATCGTAAATATAGTTAATTTTCTTATTCTGATCGTTGTCAAATACCACTTCTGTAGGTAAATTAAGATAATTATAACTTATAGCTGTAATATTTTTGTTAGTATCGGTTATCATATTCCCGTTTACATCATAGTTGTAATCATCTGTAGTATCGGTAGTTGTGTTTACCGCATCATCTTTAAACCCAAATTCATCTATAGTAGCTCCATCGGCCACTTTCATTAATTTATTACCGCTATCATAGCTATAAGTCAGGTCATCCATCGTACCAAAAGAGGTAGCTCCCGCATTGATATGTCCTTTTCTAAGCAGAGAAGTAATATTCCCGTTTTTATCATAAGCAATGCTTTGCAGATTATAGTTACCCGTATCATCTATCCCTGATTTGATACGATTAAGAGCATCATAGCTATAAGTATAAGTTTTTAAACTGCTATCAGTGTTAGCTGTCTTCCATTGGGTTTGGCTAATATTCCCGTTATAGAGCGCCGTTCCCGAAGTCGGATCGTTATATGCAATCTTAAAACTAAACAGGTCGTTCCCTATATTATTTATATCATTAATGGTCTTTAGCCATCCACGTACATTATAGGAATAATCTACGGTCTGTAATCTTGTAGCACTGCTTTTAGCATTCCCTACTCCTTTTTGTACCAGTTGTCCTATTTCATCATAGGTGTTTTCCACGATCAGTTCTTCCGAGCCGCTTCCCACCTGGTGGGTTTGCCTTTTAAGCCTGGCTGCATGATCATATTCAAAACGTTCAGTAACCACAATAGCCGCATTACTTCCCTTGGTATGAGTATTTTTAGTCTCCTCTACCTTTCCGGCAAAATCCAGTTTGCTCTCCAGGACATCGGTAGTATTTAACTCCCCATTTTTGGTAGCTATATAAATAGGACGTGCCTTGCTGTCATACGCGGTAAGGGTTACGATCCAGTTATTGGTTCCCAATACCCGTACCTTGGTTCCGGTAGCAAGCCCCTGGGTGAGTGTTGTGATAGCCTGGCCGTATATACTTCCTGTTGGGACGGTCAGATCAAAATCTGAGACATTGCCGTCAAAGCGATAATCGTCATAGTAGTTCACGCTAAATACCTGATCAATTCCTGTATTCGGATAGGCCGAGTTACTGTAATAAGTGTTTGTTCCTCCAAGAGCATTGGCATTATTGCTCTTTGTTTCATACTGAACACTTGCTGTATCTGCCGCAGTCTGTAAGGTGGCTCTTGTACTACTGCTACCTATACGTCCGGTATAGACTGCTCTTCCAAAAGCATCGTATTTGGTAAATAACCACTGGTTTTGTGCCTGCAGATTCGGATCCTGGGTCATTATGGGTTGATCCAATATGTTGTATACAATATACTCCCATCCTTTTCCGGGGATCTTTTTCTCGATAAGCCTATTCCTTCTGTCGTATTTATATTGATAGCACAACTCATTAAGTTCTGTAGTGCTTACTCCATCCGAAGTATCCACCTTGGGAGATAATACAAAGCTTAGATTTCCAAAATCGTCATATACATAATAAGTATCATGAGCCACATTCTGGTCGTAGGTACGTTTTAAAACCACCTGTCCTCTGTTATCCTTAAACTCCTCCGTGGTATGATCCTTATCATGGGCCTGTCCGCTTTGCCAGTTCTCATCTTTGGTTACCGTTTTATACAGTTCTCCTGCTGCATAGTGATTATTAGCCGTTAAAACCGGAGTCTCGGGATCGTTCCCTGTAAAGCTTACGGTATAATAACGTACTTCATTAGCTACATTCGCCTCATAGGCAAATTTGATCTCTCTTCCGCTTCCCAGTTTCCATGCTTTTCCGGGAGCAGCCTGCTTTAAAGGCCTGTTTAAAGGAGAAGCTTCAAATTGTGTTTGTGAATAAGCATTGGCATCCGAAGTCGTTACATTCTGGAAGTCCGCAGCATAGTGTGTGGTATGATACTGCTTGGTAGCCAGATCCTGGTCACCCGTCCTGTAGGTTCCTACGGTTCCCGCAGACATAAAAGGAAGATACTCCTTCTCCTGACGTCCGTAGCCATCATAAGTAATATGGGTAATGATATCTTCCTTGCCCGGTGCCTGTTTAATAGCCACCGTCTGGGTAGGCCTTCCAAGACCATCGGTATAGGCTACCTGTTCAATAATATCGCTGTTATTTTGAACCTGGTTGGCATCAGTCATTCCCCGCTGATAGTTACGGGTATACACATAGTTCTTAGTGCTACTTAAGGTACTGGCGGTATAATCACAACCGTTATTAGTTCCGTAAACCGTTGGACACTGGTCATTGCTGTTGGTTACATATCCACTAGGCGCCACACTGTAGAATACACTTACCGCCGGATCTCCAAATCCATCCCCGTCACTATCCTGATAGAAGTTCTGAGGGGCAATATTGGTAATATTTACAGTAGTATCGTCATGGTCATCGTCATTGATCACATAACCTGATGGTTGCGCACATCCGGTAGAAGATACCGATGCATTTCCATAACCATCTCCATCACTGTCTGCATACCAGATAGTGTTAGGGTGAATGGCACTGTTGCTGTCATTACAATCGCTGCTGTTACTTACATAACCTGATGGTTGCACACAGGCAGTAGTTGTAGAAGCGCTGTTCCCATAACCATCGCCATCACTGTCGGCATACCAGGTTGTAGATGCGGTAATGCTGTAACTTACGCTTCTGGCAGTTCCCCAGCACCCGCTACTGTTATTACGAGCCCTTAAATAATAGATCGTACCACTGGTTCTTGTAATACTTGCAGAAGAATTAGAGGTACTGGTCCCACTGGCAGAACTTTGCCAGTACCAGGTAATCCCGCTTGGAGGTGTTCCCCTGGTAAGTACAGTATTGTCGCAATTATTGATCACCGTCGGAGTACTCGGGGTAGCCGGGATGCTATTAATACTATAGCTTACACTTCTGGCAGTTCCCCAGCATCCGCTGCTGTTGTTTCTTGGGCGCAGGTAATAAATGCTCCCACTGGTTCTTGTAACACTTGAAGAAGAATTGGAAGTACTTGTTCCACTGGCAGAACTTTGCCAATACCAGGTAACCCCACTTGGAGGAGTGCCTCTGGTAAGTACGGTACTGCCGCAATTATTGGTCACCGATGGAGTGCTCGGGGTGGAGGGTACAGTATTAACACTATAGCTTACACTTCTGGCAGTTCCCCAGCATCCGCTGCTATTATTTCTTGGACGCAGATAATAAATGCTCCCACTGGTTCTTGTAACACTTGTACTTGAATTAGAGGTACTGGTTCCACTGGCAGAACTTTGCCAGTACCAGGTAACTCCGCTTGGAGGATTGGCCCTGGTAAGTACTGTGCTGCCACAACTATTGGTCACTGTCGGAGTACTGGGGGTAGTCGGAATGCTATTAACACTATAGCTTACGCTTCTGGCAGTTCCCCAGCATCCGCTGCTATTATTTCTTGGGCGCAGGTAATAAACGCTCCCACTGGTCCTTGTAACACTTGAAGAAGAGTTAGAAGTACTGGTCCCACTGGCAGAACTTTGCCAATACCAGGTAACCCCACTTGGAGGAGCGCCTCTTGTAAGTACGGTACTACCACAATTATTAGTCACCGATGGGCTGCTCGGAGTGGAGGGTACGCTATTAATGCTATAGTTTACAGTCCTTGCCGGTCCCCAGCACCCTGCAACTCCTCTTGCTCTTAAGTAGTAAACACTTCCACTTGTACGGGTAATACTTACCGAAGAATTGGCAGTACTGGTACCTGTAGCAGAGCTTTGCCAGTACCAGGTCTCTCCGCTGGGAGGGTTGGCCCTGGTAAGTACTGTGCTGCCACAATTATTAGTAATTGTCGGGCTGCTCGGTGCAGTAGGTACAGGATTGATTTGATATCCTACCCCTACGGACGGCCCCCAGCATCCACTACTGTTATTACGTGCTCTCAAATAATAGATCGTACCGCTAGTACGGGTAATACTTACCGAAGAATTGGAGGTGCTGGTTCCACTGGCAGAACTTTGCCAGTACCAGGTTTCCCCACTTGGAGGATTAGCTCTTGTTAAAACCGTATTTCCGCAATTATAGGTAACGGTTGGTGTGGTGGGCAGTTCCGGACAATTGGAACCCCCGCCTCCGCCCGGACCGGTAAGCTGGGCGTGGCCCGCATAGCTCATCAACAGAAACAGCAGGGCCGAGAATATATGTTTATGGAATTTCGTATTCATCTTCGTTTAGTTTTTATAGTGATACTGGTAATCGCTAAGCAATCTGTTATCTGCATCTCGGATCGCCTGCAGGCGGTTGTACTCATCATACTGGTAAGTGGTAGTATACCCGCGCGGATCGGTCATGGTTGTTACCCCTGCCAAAAGATCATACTCGTAGGTGCTTACAAAAGCATTCGGAAGCGCTGTTCTAAGATTATTTAAACTCGATAGGTTGGTAATCCCGTTCTCTAACAGGGAACTGGTGGTTGTGCTTAATGCCGTAGCTACTTCTGCCAGGGTAGCATTATCTATTTTAGCTACCGGATAGGTCTGATTATAACCCCACAGGTAGGTGATCGGCGCCCCGTCTTCCTGGCTTAATTCTACCGGATTGCAATTAGTATCGTAATGCACATAGTTGATCCTTCGCTCTACCGCTTCGTTAGCTTTTTTGGTTTTTACCTCCTTCATTTTTATCATATCGGTATGATATTCCTTATACACATTCTGAAGGCTGGAAAGCAGGACCCCGTCCTCATAGTTTTTAGTATAGATCGGGCTGCTGATCTGGTTAAGTGTAACCATTTTAGTGATCACTGTCTGCTCATCCTGCGTATATTCTGAAGTGGGATAGCTCTCTACCGGGTAGAAAAGTTCTGTCTTCCTATGGGTGCTGGTACCATTCTCATCCAGGTAAGTATTAACCACCTTTTGCTGATAGTTTATCTGGTTATACTCAAAGGTCTGACGTTGTTCCACTACGCTCTGAGTGCCTTGTACATCATAGAAATAACTTTTGTTGATCGCTTGTGTTAGTGGCGACCAGCCCGAGGTCACATTATCGGTAAAGGTGAAAAAAGCAGGGCCGCAGTTCTGGTAATTTCCTGCTGCTATACAATCGGTATTAACAGAACCTCCGCCGCAATTCGGTGCATTTTGAGGAAGGGTATTGATATAGTGAAAATACTGATCATAAAACTGCGTCCAGGCACAATTAATAGGCTCTACATTAAAGGAAGAAGCTATAGTTACTTCTGATGGGAGATTATATTCGTTGACGACTTCGGATAAGACCCTGTCACTATTGTCATATACTTTCTGATTTAACAAAAGCCCTCTTTTAAACTCCAGGTTAGGTGCCGGCCTGTACGGATAAGTGAAGGTTTCCGGCGGACTGGCAAAATCCCTGGCAGAGGTAAAGGTAAATACCGACTTTCCAAGATTGTCCTCAAACATGCTAACCGTTTTATAACCCACATAGCTCCCCCGGGTAAGCTGCGTATTCGGCTCTTTAGAGATAACTTGATAGGTTACATTGGTAGGAGAAAATGTTGTTTCTCTATTATCTGATGTACTAAAAAGATATCTGGTTTCAGTAATCTGATAGCTTTTCGTCAGGTTTCCGATACGCCCGTCAATAGATCCGGATGATTTGTTGGTATCGTTCGCTTCCGTATAACTATAGCTTACCTTCTTTTGAATAGCCGTTGGGTTTTCATCATCCCTGAAGATCACTTCCTTAATACGAACTCCTCCACCCAAAAGATATTCCTTGGGAGAAGAGTTAGCAACCCCATAATGCAGTTTGGCTAAAGTGGTAGCCGAATACGGATCTAAAGTAAGTCCGTCTATAAGCTTAAGTCCGAAGGTATAGCTTCCCGCAGGTACGGAGAACTTGATACAGCTTTCGCTTAAGGTCGCCCAGTACTCATCTCCGTTAGAAGCGGTAAGTACCACTCTGAATCTGTCAGCATCGGCCTGGGTCCCACTCTGAAGGGAAGTGTTTACATATACATCCTGATTGTAACCTATAGTTACCGCCGTGGGCGTAGGTGGCGGGTTGTTATTAGATCCCGATAAAGTAAGTGATAGGGTGGTAGGAGTATAATTATCCGGGTTGGCCATATACACATCCGATGACAGTGCTTGACTTCCCTGAAAAGAGAAAGTATTATGCTCAAAAACAAATTCCTTGCTACCTCCTGTCGGGTAAGTGATCTTGTTTAAAAGTCCTGTTTTAATAGCGTCTTTATCGAAAGTCAGGTTGTCAAGACAGGAATTACTGTTACTGGTATAACCGTCGGTATAACCCCAGACATCACTCTCGGAGTCAAAAGCCGGTAACTGGCTCCTGTTTGTATAGGAAAGCGTATGGTCATAGGAAAGGCTTCCCGCCTTTTCCGATACCTCGTCCAGCCAAAGACGGGTAGCTATAGTAGAATAGCTTAAAGTATATCGCTTGTCTTCCTGCCCTTGTTCATCTTTAATAATAATATCCTTTAAGATAGCTCCTCCTGTTTCCGGGTGGGTATTGTCGGTTACAAAATCGATAGTTACTCCATCCCTAAAGGTGATTTTGGATAGTTTTCGGGTATCGGTATTTGTAGTATAATAAGAAACGGTTTGTTCCGGCTTTAATATGCTAGTGTTATAGGCATTGGCCATAAACTCCGCTGTAACAGGCGAGATAATATCGTTGTAAGTTCTGGTGATCGAAGCGGTGTATAACTCCTGGATGGGAGTATAGTCAAAGCTTACCAGTTCTTCACCATTACTGGTAGTGATCATAGATAAATGCCATGCCGAACGATTATTGATCAGTGCTCCCGGAGAAGCGGGAATACTTCCAGTACCGCCCTGAGGAACGCTTCCGGTTACCGGAATAGATTCCACATTTTCTATCTCATCAAAAATATACTTATAGCCAGCGGTATCTGTAATGGTAAAGGAATTTACTGCTAGGGTTACGGGATCATAGTCCAGCTCGATCTTTACCTGCTGAGCTCTAGATAGTAGTTTAGGCACCAGAGCTCCATTTTCCTTGATAATTACAAAACGACCTGATATATTAAGTAGACTAAACTGATACAGATCCAGCTGGGTGTCGTACTTATCAGAACTACTTCCATTGGCCTTCCAGTTAAATTCGTCTTTTTCAGCCGTGGTTAAATTGGCGTAGTTCCAGAAATCGTCATTGTGAAGTACGCCGGTCCTAATACCAGGGCCGTTCGCTTCTTCGTCTACAACACCACGTACTGTTCTGGAGATCACTCCCAGACCTGTAAGCGACCAGCCCGTGCCTGTCCAGCCTGAACGCTCATTAATACGTACACCGGTGGTGTGATAACTTAAACCGAATGATAATCCCAGTCCGCCCGATAAAGGACGTGAATATAAAGGGATACTAATGTTTGCCTGTCCGCTGTAATAATCGACAGGAACTTCTTCAAATTGCATCAGAGATGCGACCGTCGGAGACGGCGGAATGATCTCGGGGAGGGCAACATCACTGCCCTGGGCATAAACGCCCATTCCCATAAGACTACAAAAAAAGGCCAGAAGCCAATAAGGTCTTTTCATAACATCGAAATTTTTGGTATTAATTAGTGTATTTTTATATGGGTATTGAAATAAATTCCTACAATTAATGTATCAAATGTAAGTATTTTTTATAATATGAAAGAAAATATTTATAAAATTGTAGTAATTAGTGTAATATAAAGAAGTAGGAAGACTCTAGAAAATGCTGTCTAAGAGCATTTTTATTACCCAAAAATTACATTTGTAAGAGTTAAATTAGTATCTCATATTTTTCGATACAGATGGGTTTTCTGCTGATGAGAAGATATTTAGAATTTAGTATTTGAAGAATAGAAGAAAATGATTCCTCAGTAAATTTCTTCAGGAAATGATTAGTGGTATGTGAGGCCTTCTAATTTTAATAAGATTAAACCGCAGGCGGCTTGTTTTCCATCCGGAATTGGAGAGGGGAGGTGCTGGTCTCATTTTTAAAGGCACGGCTAAAGGTGCCGCTGCTTTCAAAACCAAGTCCGGCTGCGATCTCTTTGACGGATTTCTCCGAATAGATCAGGTATTTTTTTGCTTCCGAAATGATCCGGTGCTGAATGATCTTGTTAGGAGAAGGCTGGTTATACTGCTTAAAGATATTAGCCAGTGTTTTAGGAGACTTGTTTAAAAGATCGGCATATTGTTTTACCAGGTGAAGCTTTTTAAAATTCTCCTCCACCAGCATATTAAAACTGCGGAAAACCTCAATATTAATGTTGGGATAATCGGTTTCAAACAGCTGCTTCCTGGCTACCCGGGTACTAATGATGATCCATCGTTTTAGCAAGGAACGGAACATCTCTCCCGAGATATGATCCAGCATATCAAATTCCTCCTTGATGACCGTTAAGAGCATTTCCATGCGGGAACTATTCAGGTAATCGAGAATAAGGATAGGATTTCCCATCGACCCGAAAAAGAGGAGGCCATTACAGGAAACTTCATGATCATTCTGATAAATACAATAGAAATCCCGGTTAAATCGCAGGATCAGGACTTCTCCCTTACACTTGGTGATGTCAAAACTCTGATTGGGAGTTATAAAGGTCATTTCATTTTTATCCAGGGTAACTGGCAGACCGTCTATCAGAAAGATATTCTGCTCATCCCGGTTCCAGACTATACAGTATAGGGAACTCTTATCATGATCAAAATCGAGATGATCCAAACTGATAGAATCCCCCGCCGATAAATAATGCAGGTTAAATATCTGTAGCTTGTCGTCAAATAGTAAATTTTTCATTCGGAAGGTTAGGTCTTTAGTCTACTAGATTACTAAAAATAGCATAATCTGCATAAAAATTAAGCCAAAAAAGGAAAAAAAGCGATGATTGAGGGAAATCTTGCAAAACTTAGCCTGATTTCCGGCTGTTGAGTTCCTTTTTGTATTCTTTAAGTCTTTTTAAATAAAAAACCTCCGCTGTAACGGAGGTCCTGGCACAATAAATCTAAATTAATTAATGGTCATCTTTTTTTAGTTCCTCGACCAGTTCTTTTGCGTCTTCCTGGAGCCTTTTGGCATCTTCCTTAATATCTTCGGTAGCTTCTTTTACTTCTTCAACGGCCTCCTTAACATCTTCTTTTGCCTCTTTTAAAGCTTCCTTGGTATCATCTACTGCTTCTTTTATATCTTCCGACGCTTCTTCCAGGGCGTCATTGGTTTCTTCAATGGCTTCTTTTGCCTTTTCCTTGGTGTCCCTGCAGGAGCTCAGGAGCGATACGGCCATTACCATAACAGTAAGACTTAAAAATACTTTTCTCATAATGTGATGTTTATTGATTAGAAAGTTTGTTCTTGAATAATGTACGGATATAAGAGAGGATTTGGATGCTGGCACCGGTATTTTCTGAGACATAATCGCCGCAGATCTTCCCGCATTTTTCCCTGTATTCCCTGTTTTCTGTCAGTTGTGAAAGCTGATCATTAAAGGAATTTCCGTTAGAAATACTTACAATACCTCCCAGTTTTACCAGGTCGGTTGCCTCTTTAAAATTCGAATAGTTTTTACCGATCACTACCGGAATACCGAATACGGCCGGCTCCAGGGTATTATGGAGTCCGCTATTGCCCATACCTCCGCCTACATAGGCGATATCTGCATAGCTGTATATCTTGGTAAGGATACCAATGGTGTCTGCAATAAAAACATCAAAGGAGGACAAGTCTTTCCCTTCCATCTCCGAAAAGAGTACGGTCTTTTTTTCTATAGCACTGCTCAGCTGACTTATCTGAGCAGGTTTTATGTTATGAGGAGCAATGACAAATTTTATTTTTTCAGAATCAGAGCGATTGATAAAATCTACCAGGAGAGCTTCATCTTCAGGCCAGCTGCTTCCCGCAACTATACAAAGGCGATCTTGCTTGAATTCTTCGATAAAAGGGAGGGAATTATCCCTGCTTAAGATCTCATTCACCCTATCAAAACGGGTGTCCCCCGAAATGGTGATATTGCTAAAACCGATGGAATTGAGAAGTTCTTTTGAATTTTGATCCTGAACAAAAAAGTGATCAAAACTCCTTAATGCCTTTCGCATAAAAGCTCCATAGGGTTTAAAGAAGGATTGTTTTTTTCTGAAGATACCCGAAACCAGTAGTGTGGGTACTTCCCTTTGTCTTAGTTCGGAAAGGTAGTTGGGCCAGAATTCGTATTTGATAAAGACAGCGAGTTGTGGCCTGGTCAGATCCAGGAACTTTCTCGCATTCTTTTTGGTATCCAGAGGTAAATAAGTGATGATATCAGCAGCCTTGTGATTTTTCTTTACTTCGTATCCGGAAGGAGAGAAAAAAGTAAGCAGTATTTTAAGATCAGGATATTCCTGTTTTATCCGTTCTATGATGGGTAAGCCTTGTTCAAATTCTCCCAAAGAAGCGGTGTGAAACCAGATCAGTTTATCGGCCGGATCTATATGTTCGGAAAGGCTTTGAAAAACTGTTTTTCGCCCATCAACAAAAAGCCGGAGTTTTTTATTAAAAAAAGAGGCGATTTTAAGGAAGAAACCAACGATATAGATCAATAAATTGTATATAAAAGACACCTTGTTTATTCTTTGCTGCTAAAATACGTTTCTTTCTAAAAATTCATTGGCTGCCGTTGCTTAATTTTGTAATATTGTTTCATCTTAAGTAAGGCATAAATGAAGAAAATACATATGGTTGACCTCAAAGGTCAATATGAATCCATAAAGGAGAGGGTAAATACCTCAATTAATGAAGTAATCAATTCCACAGCATTTATTAACGGCCCTGAAGTTCACACTTTTCAAAAAGAACTTGAAGATTATCTCGGGGTAAAGCACGTAATTCCATGTGCCAATGGTACGGATGCGCTGCAGATATGTATGATGGGGCTCGGGCTGAAGCCCGGTGATGAGGTGATCACTGCCGATTTTACTTTTGCAGCTACTGTAGAAGTTATTGCCCTGTTACAACTTACTCCTGTACTGGTTGATGTGGAACCCGATACTTTTAATATCGATCCGGAAGCAATAAGAAAAGCTATTACACCAAAAACCAAGGCCATAGTACCCGTACACCTTTTCGGGCAATGCGCCAATATGGATGCAATTATGGAGATTGCCAGGGAACATAACCTCTATGTTATAGAAGATAATGCTCAGGGAATTGGTGCAACCTATACTTTTAAGGATGGCTCAAAAGCCAAGACCGGAGCTATCGGAGATGTTGCTTCGACTTCTTTTTTCCCTTCCAAGAATTTAGGGTGCTACGGAGACGGAGGTGCTATCTTTACCAATAATGACGACCTGGCACATACAATAAGAGGTGTGGTTAACCACGGAATGTATAAGCGTTACCACCACGATGTAGTGGGGGTTAATTCCCGCCTGGATTCCATACAGGCAGCAGTTCTGAGAGCTAAACTGCCGAATCTGGATGCGTATAATAAGGCCAGAAGAGCCGCCGCCGATAAATATGATAAAGCATTTGAGACCGTAGAAAATATTGAGACACCTTTCAGGGACGGAGCTGATGATAACCATGTTTTTCATCAGTATACCTTAAAAGTAAAAGGGACAGACAGAGATGCTTTGGCGAAGCATCTGAATGAGAACGGTATTCCATGTGGTGTGTACTACCCCATCCCTTTACACCTTCAGAAAGCCTATGTTGATAAGCGATATAAGGAAGAGGATTTTGTAGTGACCAACCAGTTGGTAAAGGAAGTTATTTCCCTGCCCATGCATACCGAATTGGATGATGAGCAGATCGATTTTATTACATCCAAAGTAATTGAATTTACATCCAAATAAATGATCAAACGTTTCTTTTTATTTGAGACGAAATAGCGTCAGATTTAATTTTGTGCGCACCAACCGAGTGTAATTAAGATTTTTTATGAGAAGGCGGAACGGTTGATCTAAATAAAAAATTTTAAATAGATGAAAATAGTAGTAACCGGAGGTTTAGGATTTATTGGATCACATACCGCAGTCGAACTTCAGAATTCCGGTTTTGAAGTGGTCATTATCGATAACCTGTCCAATTCTTCCGAAGCTGTTCTCGAAGGTATTAGCCGGATCACTAATAAGAAACCGCTGTTTGAAAAACTGGACCTGAGAGAAAAGGACAAAGTTGCCGATTTCTTTCAAAGACATCCGGATATAGAGGGAATGATCCATTTTGCAGCCTCCAAAGCAGTTGGAGAAAGTGTTGAAAATCCGCTTTTATACTATGAGAACAACCTGAGCACCCTGGTTTATCTTCTTCAGGAACTGACCAAAAAAGATAAGGCGAATTTTATTTTTAGTTCTTCCTGTACGGTCTACGGACAGGCAGATAAAATGCCTATTACAGAAGATGCGCCCATAAAACATGCAGAATCCCCGTATGGGAATACCAAACAGATCGGAGAGGAAATCATAAGTGATACCTGCAGGGTGCAGAAGAACCTCAATGCTATTTCCCTGAGATATTTTAATCCGATAGGAGCACACGAAAGTGCCGAAATAGGGGAGTTGCCCATTGGAGTACCTCAGAACCTGGTTCCTTTTATTACACAAACAGGTATAGGTTTAAGGGAGCAGTTACAGGTTTTTGGTGATGATTATCCGACAGAAGACGGTACCTGTATTCGCGACTATATTCATGTAGTAGACCTGGCAAAAGCTCATGTGGTGGCCTTGCAACGATTGCTGAACAAAAAGAATAAGGCAAATTACGAGATCTTTAATCTCGGAACAGGAAAAGGAAGCTCCGTACTGGAAGTGATCAAAAGCTTTGAAAGGGTTTCCGGGACCTCCTTAAATTACAGGATTGCGGAAAGAAGGGTAGGCGATGTTATTACTGCCTATGCAGATACGACAAAGGCTAATGAAGATCTGGGCTGGAAAGCTAAATCTGAATTAGACGACGCTATGTTGTCGGCCTGGAAATGGGAACAGAAAATAAGGAAATAAATTTTTGATGATCCTAAGGGATTGTATTTCTAAATATAACTTTAAACAGATGAAGAAATTACTTTTTTTACTGGCATTGACCTCCTTTTTGAGTTTGAATGCCCAGGACACTTATTTACATTGCGGAAAGATCATTGATACGGAATCCGGGACCGTACTTTCCGAAAAGACCATCATTATCTCCGGAAATAAGATCAAAAGTGTAGTTGATGGATATGCCAAAGCCAAAAGGAACGATATAACCATCGACCTGAAAGACAAAACAGTCCTTCCCGGCCTGATAGATCTACACGTTCATATTGAAAGTGAAACCAATCCGAGAAGCTTTGTTGGAAAGTATACCGATAATGAAGCCGATGTGGCCTTTCAGTCTACCGTATATGCAAAACGAACCCTGATGGCTGGTTTTACCACGGTTAGGGACCTTGGAGGAACGGGAGTGAATATTGCTTTGAGAAAAGCTATAGATGCCGGAAAAGTAGATGGGCCGCGTATTTTTACCGCCGGAAAGATCATAGCTTCTACAGGAGGGCATGGCGATCCGACCAACGGAGGAAAAGCAGCATTGCTGGGAGATCCGGGTCCGAAAGAAGGAGTGGTGAACTCTCCTGAAGATGGGAGAAAAGCAGTTCGTCAGCGATATAAAGAAGGTTCTGATGTGATCAAGATTACTGCTACCGGAGGTGTTTTAAGTGTTGCCAAAAACGGAAGTAACTCTCAGTTTACCATAGAAGAGATCAAATCTATTGTAGATACTGCCAATGATTACGGGATGCTTACCGCTGCACATGCTCATGGAGATGACGGAATGCAGAGAGCGGTAGTGGCCGGGATCAAAACCATAGAACACGGAACTTTTATGAGTGAAAAGACCATGGATCTTATGAAGCAGCACGATACCTATATGGTACCGACCATCAGTGCAGGGAAATATGTAGCCGAAAAAGCAAAGATCAAAGGTTTTTACCCTGATATTATAGTGCCGAAGGCTTTGGAAGTTGGTCCTCAGCTTCAGGGCACCTTTGAAAAAGCATACAGAAGAGGAGTGCCGATTGCTTTCGGTACTGATGCCGGGGTGTTCCCTCATGGTGAGAACGGAAAAGAATTCGGTTATATGGTGGAAGCAGGTATGCCTGCAATAAAAGCTATTCAGTCGGCTACGGTTACCAACGCTAAATTGTTGTCGTCTGAAAATGAACTCGGCCAGCTTAAAGAAGGCTTTTTTGCCGATATCGTGGCGGTTGATGACGATCCAACAAAAAATGTCAGGACCCTGGAAAAAGTGGTCTTTGTAATGAAAAACGGAAAGGTTTACAAAAACGAAAATTAAATCTCAACCCTGACACTTCTCGTCAGGGTTTTTTTATTATGAACTCTCAATTCCCAGATATACCTTCACTACTTCAAACAGCTCTTAAGGAAGAGTTGTATGAAAAGCTGATCCTGCAGCTGAACAAGGATTTTAACTATGCCAATATCCCGGTCGATTTTAAAGAGGATCTAAAACCGGAGCAGTTAAAAAGAGAACTGCATGAAGTGCTGTGCAGACTGATCCTGGAAAAGTTTGCAGACTACCTCAATCTTCTTTATATCATAGACGTTTCTGAAGAGCAAGTGAAGAAGTTGGACGGAGAAGATGCGGTTGTGATCTCAGAACAGGTAGCTTTTCTTGTATTAAAAAGAGAATGGCTAAAGGTCTGGTTTAAAAACCGGTACAAATAAAGGGATATATTGAAGAAAACATAATTTGTGATTTCCTTTCGTTATTGATAAAAAGCTGTTAATAAATAGAATTAATTGCGACTTATGTTAAAGTTTATCTGTTAAAAATTGTATTTTTGACTAGTTTATTCATAAAGAGAATTTAGGAAAAAGAAACATGGATAATTATTCCTTTTTAAATGCTGCACATACAGCTTTTTTTGCCGATTTATATGATCAATATTTACAGAATCCGGATTCGGTAGAGCCCAGTTGGAGAGCTTTTTTCCAGGGCTTCGATTTTGGAATGGAAAACGGATCTTATCAGCAGAACGGAACTGTTGGATCTGCAGACGCTTCTGTAGAGATACCTGAGAATCTTCAAAAGGAATTTCAGGTAGTAAAGCTTATCGATGCTTACCGAAGCAGAGGGCACTTATTTACAAAAACCAATCCTGTAAGAGACAGGAGAAAATATACCCCCACCCTGGAACTTGAGAATTTCGGTCTGTCTGAATCGGACCTGAATACTAATTTCAATGCCGGTGATATCCTTGGGCTTGGCGCAGCCACCCTTGCAGAGATCGTAAGGCACCTGGAGAGCATTTATTGTGATGCTATCGGGGTAGAATATATGTATATCCGTAAGCCGGAGGAAATTCAGTGGATCCAGGACAAACTGAATATCAATGACAATCATCCTGCATTTAGCGGAGATCAGAAAAAGCATATTTTAAAGAAACTCAACGAAGCTGTTTCTTTTGAGAGTTTCCTTCATACAAAATACGTTGGACAGAAGCGTTTTTCCCTGGAAGGAGGAGAATCGCTTATTCCTGCGCTTGATGCCATGATCGAAAAAGCGGCCGGACTGGGCGTAAAAGAGTTTGTAATGGGGATGGCCCACAGGGGGCGACTCAATGTACTGACCAATATTTTCGGAAAGTCGGCTAAAGATATTTTTAGTGAGTTTGACGGAAAGGATTACGAGCAGGATATTTTTGACGGCGATGTAAAATATCACCTGGGATGGACCAGTGATCGTGTTACCGACGGAGGCCAGAGAATTCATATGAATATTGCACCCAACCCGTCTCACCTCGAAACGGTAGGAGCGGTAGTTGAAGGGATCACCAGAGCAAAGCAGGACAGGAATTATCCGGATGATTTTTCTAAGGTTCTTCCTATTGTGGTTCACGGGGATGCTGCCATTGCAGGACAGGGTCTTGTATATGAAGTGGTGCAGATGGCACAACTTGACGGATATAAAACAAACGGAACCATACATATAGTGGTAAACAATCAGATAGGTTTTACCACTAACTACCTGGATGCGCGTTCTTCTACTTATTGTACAGATATAGGTAAAGTAACCCTGTCTCCGGTACTGCACGTAAATGCAGATGATGCCGAAGCCGTGGTTCACGCTTCCCTTTTTGCACTCGATTTCAGAATGACCTTTAAGCGCGATGTGTTTATTGACCTGCTGGGTTATAGAAAATATGGACATAATGAAGGTGATGAGCCTCGTTTTACACAGCCTAAACTGTATAAGGCCATCGCAAAGCATAAGAATCCGAGAGATATCTATGCGGAAAGATTAAAGGCCGAAGGGATCATAGATGCAGGATATGTAAAAAAACTGGAAGCAGACTATAAAGCCTCCCTGGAAGAGAAACTGGAAGATTCCAGAAAAGAAACCAAAACGGTCATCACTCCCTTTATGGAAGATGAGTGGAAGGGTTTTGAGCCGGTGGAGGAAGACAGAATGCTGTTAACTGAAGATACTTCTTTTGATAAAGATAAACTGACGAAGATTGCCGAAGTGATTACCCGTTTACCCGAAGGGAAGAAATTCCTGCGCAAAATAGAGCGTTTAGTTGGGGAGCGGAATAAAATGTACTTTGAAAGAGACCAGTTAGACTGGGCCATGGGTGAGCTTCTTGCCTACGGTACCCTTCTTAGCGAAGGATATGATGTAAGGCTCAGTGGTCAGGATGTGGAGAGAGGAACCTTCTCCCACAGGCATGCGGTGCTTAAAGTAGAAGACAGTGAGGAAGAAGTACTGTTGTTAAATGAATTGGGTGGAGATCAGGGTACGTTCCAGATTTACAACTCCCTTTTATCGGAATACGGAGTTGTAGGTTTTGATTACGGATATGCCATGGCAAGTCCAAAGACCCTTACCATCTGGGAAGCTCAGTTCGGGGATTTCAGTAACGGGGCCCAGATCATGATAGATCAGTATATCTCTGCCGCCGAGGATAAATGGAAATTACAGAACGGTTTGGTAATGTTGTTACCACACGGATATGAAGGTCAGGGAGCTGAGCACTCATCAGCAAGAATGGAAAGATATCTTCAACTGTGTGCTAAAGACAATATGTATGTGGCAGACTGTACCACTCCGGCAAACTTCTATCACTTGTTAAGAAGGCAAATGAAAAGCAACTTCAGAAAACCTCTGATCGTTTTTACGCCCAAAAGCCTCTTAAGACATCCGAAAGCAGTATCTACTGTTGAAGAACTGGCCAGCGGATCTTTCCAGCCGGTAATTGATGATGCAGGAGTTAAAACAGCAGATGTAAAAACGCTGGTGTTCTGTACCGGGAAATTCTATTACGATATCCTGGAAGCTAGAGAAGAAAAAAAGAGAGAAAAAGATGTGGCGATCGTTAGAGTGGAACAATTGTTTCCTCTGCCTTCGGAAGAGATGAAAGCCATCATGAAAAAATATAAAAATGCAGATGATATAGTGTGGGCCCAGGAAGAACCGAGGAATATGGGAGCATGGAGTCACCTGTTGATGCATTTTGAAGATGCTCATAAATTAAGAGTAGCATCAAGACGTTTCTACGCATCACCTGCTGCAGGTAGTTCGGTGAGATCGAAGAGACGCCACGAACAGATCCTTGAATACGTGTTCGATAAAACAAAAGACAATAAATACCGTAAGAAAATAAAAAAAGCATAATTAAAATTATAATACAATGATTTTAGAAATGAAAGTCCCTTCTCCGGGAGAATCGATTACCGAAGTGGAAATAGCACAGTGGTTAGTTGCAGATGGCGATTATGTTGAAAAAGATCAGGCCATTGCAGAAGTTGATTCTGATAAAGCAACCCTGGAACTTCCGGCTGAGGCCAGTGGTACTATTACCTTAAAGGCAGAAGAAGGAGACGCTGTTGCCGTGGGCGAGGTGGTGTGTTTAATAGATACATCGGCTGCTAAACCTGAAGGAGGTGAAGCTGCAGCACCGGCAAAAGAAGAAAAGGCAGAGGAAGCTCCTGCAAAGAAGGAAGCGCCGAAACCGGCAGAAAATAAAACATATGCTACGGGAACCGCCAGTCCTGCAGCCAAAAAGATATTGGCAGAAAAAGGAATATCCGCCAGCGAGGTACAGGGTACCGGAAAAGATGGTCGTATTACTAAAGACGATGCTGTTAAGGCAACGCCTTCTATGGGAACTCCCGGAACAGGGAGCAGAAGCAGCGAGCGCAAGAAACTTTCCATGCTTAGAAGGAAAGTAGCAGAGCGTTTGGTATCTGCTAAGAATGAAACGGCTATGCTTACTACTTTTAACGAGGTAGATATGAGCCCGATCTTTGCATTGAGAAGTGAGTACAAGGAAACTTTCAAAGCCAGGCACGGAGTGAGTTTAGGTTTTATGTCTTTCTTTACCCTGGCTGTAGTGAGAGCACTGGATCTGTATCCGGATGTGAATTCAATGCTGGATGGAGATTATAAGATCACTTACGACTTTAAAGATATCAGTATTGCGGTTTCAGGTCCTAAAGGATTAATGGTACCTGTAATACGAAACGCAGAGAACCTAAGCTTCAGAGGAGTAGAAGCCGAGGTTAAAAGACTGGCAATTCGCGCAAGAGAAGGGCAGATCACTGTAGATGAAATGACCGGAGGAACATTTACCATTACCAATGGTGGTGTATTCGGATCTATGTTATCGACGCCTATCATCAATCCTCCTCAATCGGGAATTTTAGGAATGCACAATATCGTGGAGCGTCCGGTAGCGGTAAACGGAAAAGTAGAGATCAGACCGGTAATGTATGTGGCGCTTTCCTATGACCACAGGATCATTGACGGAAGAGAATCTGTAGGTTTCCTGGTGGCTGTAAAAGAAGCCCTGGAAAATCCGATAGAACTGTTAATGAACGGTGATGTGAAAAAAGCACTGGAGTTATAAAAAGAAATAAATAATATGAAGAAAGCCTGAGATCATTACAATCTCAGGCTTTTCTTTTCCTATATAGATAGACATGATTAATAGCCTTTTCCTAGGGGCAGCTGATCAGAAAATAAATATTATAGGCGATCACTGCCGATGATAAAAAAATAATCAAAAACGGAATGACAACATCGCTTTTCGGGGCTTTTCTCGATTTCATAATCCTCTGTTTTATACCCGGAGCATCTTACTTCAACTATAGTTAATCACCTTTACTCCGGATTGATTAATATAGGACAAATTTTCAAAATATTGACTAAGTGTACAATACGTACTTACACGTAGATTAATGTAATCTTATCTTATAACAGGGAATTCTGATGGTCTTTTGCCCAGATTAACAGGCTGTTAGTCTTGGGATTGAGATCGAGCTTGGCGATAATATTGCTTCGGTGTTTTTCAACGGTACGGACAGAAATAAAAAGGAATTCTGCAATTTCCTTGTTGGTCTTGTCTTGCGCGATTAATTTGAGGATCTTCTTTTCGGAGGGAGTAAGTGAGGCCAGAGCATCATCACTGTTTTCCTTGATATTGAGGAATTCTGTGATCTTGGGACTGAAGTAAGGGGTGTTATTCAATACCGAAGCCAGGCAATTTTCTATCTCTTCAATGGCGAATTCCTTAAGGACATATCCGAATACATTAAGATCCTTGGCCTGATAAAAGAGATCCTTTTCTCTGTGAAGGGTTATCAGGATAACTTTAGTGTCCAGACCGCTCTGTTTACACTTACTGGCAACTTCAAGGCCCGAAAGCCTTGGCATTTGTATATCGAGGATAGCGATAGTGGGTTTGTGCTTCAGGATGAGGTTGTAGGCTGCATTTCCATCGGAAGCACTGTCTATTACGTTGAATTTTTTTTCTACTAAAAAATCGTGAAGCCCTTTTAAAAGAAGAGGATGATCATCGGCAATAATAATGCTGGATTCCTTCATGTAATTGGAATTATAAAATCGATTGTTGTTCCTTTGCCTTTTTCAGAATTGATCCTCATATTTCCATCCAGGAATTTAGTGCGCTCCTTCAGTGTTTTTAAACCCAAACTGGTTAAATCATTGTACTTCTCTGAAAAGTCAAAACCTTTACCATTATCTTTTATTACGATCTTTATAAGGTCTTTGGATTTTTTAATGATCAATTTAGCTGCGTGAGCCTGGGAGTGTTTAATTATATTGTTGACACTCTCCTGGATGATCCTGAATATATTTACTTCTTTTTCAGGGCTGAAAGTGTGTTGAATATCATCTATTTCCGAAGAAATAAAGATATCTGTACTCTCGTCCAGTTGATATATCACATTTTCTATTGCTTTTGTGATGCCTAATTCTTCCAGCTGGAAGGGATGCAGCGCTTTGGAGATAGATCGCACTTCCTCTATGGCATTATTCACCATGGTTTTGGTATTCTCATCCTCCGAGCGAACGATCTTGTTTTTGATCAGTAGTAAACTTTGCCCTAAACCGTCATGAAGATCTTTGGAGATCCGCCTTCGTTCCTGTTCCTGGGATACGAGTAACTGCTGGCTGAAGCTTTCCTGCAGGCGCTTTGACCTTGTCAGGTATACTTTATTCCTGTATAGATATATAATAAGGAATAAAAGGCTGAGGCTGGAAATGGTCAGGATCAGGATCCTGTTTTTGGATTCATTCTCCATTTTAAGCATCCTGATGGAACTTTCCTGCTCCATGATCTCCCTTTCCTTTCTTTCTGTTTCATAAAGCGTCTGGAAATAAAGAAGAGAATTGGTTCTCTGCACATTAAAGAGTGAATCTTTTAAATGTGAATATTCACGGAATGCCTCATAAGATCTTGTGGGCTGATTATTCAGACTGTATAATTCCGGAAGCTCCCTTTTTATATCGAGAGTGGCATCTTTATCACCCCATTCCTTAGCCTTATTATGCGCTTTGATCATGTCCTGAAGAGCCTCCCTGTTCTTACCGATCAGACGTTTGTAGTGGGAGGAGGACAGCAAATAATGGGTCCATAGCTCCGGGTTTTCATTAAAGCCTTCCATTTTTGCCGAAATGGAATCCAAATGAGTTTTTACTTTTTCCTTATCTCCCAGTCTCGCATAAAGATTGGCCAGGGAACTGTTAATATTTACAAGGGCAAAAAGATTGTTCTTTTCATGTTTCGACCCCAATTCCAAAGCCCTTAAAAGGTATTCTTCCTGTTCTTTATACCGCTCCTGCTTTTTATAGTCGAATGCCTGGTTTACAAGAGAGACCATCATCGAGCGATATAGTTTGTTCCTGGAAGAATATTCCAGGTTTTCGCCCCTTAGTCTTTTTGCATAATCATAGAAACCATTAATACTGTAAATGACGGCGATAGCCTGTCTCGTACTGATAGCGTATTCTTTATCATTCCTGTCTTCGTAATAGGTTGAAGCTTTTTCATAGTCCTTCACTGCCTGAACATAATTACCCAGGGCGCTGTATGACTGCCCCCTGAACAAATAGGAATCGGCCACGAAGATCGAATCCTTCCTCCCGAACTTTTCAATGGCTTTGGTGTAGTTTTCTACCGCCTTATCAAAATCATTGCTGTAATAAGCACCTCCTTTTTTCAGGTAGATACTTCCTATCAAAAAAGAGTCTTTTAGTTTGCTTTCATGTTGTTGAAGACGCTCTATCAATGTAAGGGCATCCTTGTTTCGGTTTTGAAGAGTGTTTATATGATAGAATACCCTTACCCCTTTTCTTACCGCATCGTCATATCGCTTCATCTCCTCTGCGAGGCCGATATATTCCTCAGAATAAGTGACGAAATCGTCTATATTGTCGCGGGAAGATGCTATCAGCGAGTCCAGGTACCGGAGTTTTAGTTCCTGGTTACCTGTAGTATCTACAATTTTTTTAAAATCTTCAATATTCTGCTGGGTGTAAGCTGCCTGAAATGAAAAAATGAAAATTAATAGGGGGTAGATGGTTTTCACGGCTTCATAATTTTAAAATGATTATGCAAAAATACCTAATTAAAAATTGAAAGAAGATCTTATGGGAAAGCTTAAGAGAGGGAGGCAAAATACACACCCTGAAAACAAGCGTAACAGGGTGTGCTTGGTTATCGGTTTACTATAGTGTTACATAGAAATAACCAAAAAAATGTTTATTGCGAGTGTAATAGATATAAGAGTCAGAATGGATATGGTAAGGAAGGTGGCATTGGATAAAGCGGTTCTGAAAGCTTTCATTGTATTAGTCTTAGTTGTTCTCGCAAAATTCCACAATTATAAAGTTCAATGCACGGGGGAAAACACCCTTTTTAAGTAGGAGATTACCTTAAATAGATGCAGTGTTTATCATAATCAATAATCGCTTTGGATTTCTTAAGGACATCGGCTCCGATAATACCGTTAACCGGAATACTCTCGTACTCGAGCAGGGCAGAATTAACATGAGTCATATTAAAAAGGATAATGGCAATATTTTTTTTCTTCCATTTCCCTATACTGATCTCATTTTTCCTGGCAATCTGCGTTTCCATTCCTCTTCCTCCGGCTCCGGCCGCCTTTACTTCCGAAGATTCGGGATTTAGCTTAAAATGTTCAATGCTGTCAAAACCCACACAGGTACTGGACGCTCCGGTATCGAGAATAAACCTCCCCTGCACGCCATTGATCTCCGCCTTGATCTCAAAATGATCTGTTGGAGTTCTCTTTAAGGGTACCCTTGTATATCCTTTTTCCTGCAAAAATTTTTTAAGCGAAATCATAAACTTTTTTTTACAAAGATAATTAAGCAAAAAAATTAATTTTGTGCCATGATTTTAACGGACACCCATACACATTTATATAGTGAGGCTTTTGATGATGATAGAAAGGATATGATCCAGAGAGCCCTGGACGCCAATGTAAAGAGATTTTTTATCCCGGCTATAGATTCCACCTATACCGACGCCATGTTTAAACTGGAAAAAGCATATCCGGATAATATCTTCCTCATGATGGGGCTTCATCCAACTCACGTAAAAGAGAATTACGAAGAAGAGCTTCAGCATGTGGAGCAGATGCTTGCGGAGAGAAAGTTTTATGCGGTTGGAGAAATAGGGATAGACCTGTATTGGGATAAGAGCTTTCTTCCACAGCAGCAACAGGCTTTCAAAACACAGATACAGTGGGCAAAAAAATACAAACTGCCCATTGTAATTCACTGCAGGGAAGCTTTTGATGAGATCTTTGAGGTGCTGGAAGGCGAAAAGGATGAGGAACTGTTCGGGATCTTTCACTGTTTTACAGGGAACCGGGAGCAGGCAGAAAGAGCCATGTCCTTTAATATGAAACTTGGGATAGGAGGAGTAGCTACATTTAAGAACGGGAAAATAGATAAGTTCCTTAATGAGGTTCCGCTGGAACATATAGTGCTTGAGACCGATGCTCCTTACTTATCGCCGGTACCCTACAGGGGGAAACGTAATGAAAGTGCGTATATCGTTAATGTTCTGAATAAATTGACGGAGATTTACGGACTTTCCGCGGAGGAGATCGCTGCGATAACTACTAAAAATTCAATGGATGTTTTTGGAGTTTAATAATTTATTGAGATCTAATCCGATTAATTTTTGTTCATTTGTGATCACTAAAACTAGCCATTTTGACAGATTTTGATAAAATTCGACCTTATCTGGATACGGAGGTGAACGGAGCCCTTCAGAAATTGAAGCGGCATCCTATGATAAAGGCCTTGATGAGTTTCGCATTTCCGGAAAAGAAATTGGGAGAGATTGAAGAGATAGTAGATGAGTGTCATTCCATAAAGGACTTTCAGTCCAGGGTTATTTATTTTGCGGTGAGGAATGTGATAGAGAAAAGCTCTGAAGGTTTTTCTACCAGCGGATTTGAAAAGCTGGAACCGGATACTTCTTATCTGTTTATCTCCAACCACAGAGATATTATCCTGGATACTTCCCTGCTCAATTATACCCTTCATGATCACGGATTGGTAATGACCGCATCCGCTATTGGGGATAATCTGGTGCAGAAGCCTTTTTTACTGGCTTTGTCCAAACTGAACAGGAACTTTCTTATCCGCAGAGGATTATCGCCCAGGGAAATGCTGATGGCTTCTAAAAATGTTTCCGAATATATCAGGCAGTTGCTCGGTAGCGAAAAAAGATCGGTGTGGATCGCGCAAAGAGAGGGAAGGACAAAAGACGGGAACGATCAGACACAGCAGGGTGTTTTAAAAATGCTGGCCCTGGCAGATACGGAAAACGATCTTCCGGCCTACTTTAAAAAGTTAAAGGTGGTGCCCGTATCTATTTCCTATGAGTTCGACCCAACCGATGTTCTTAAGATGCCCGAATTAATGGCCAAGCATTACGATGTGGAATATGTAAAGACCAATAATGAGGATTTTAATTCCATATTAAAAGGAGCACTGGGGCAGAAAAAGAGAATGCATATTGCTGTTGGAGATGTGCTGGATGAGGAACTGGATATGATCGCGGAAAAAGAGGAGAAGGCCAATAAACAGCTTCAGATGCTGGCAGAAGTAATAGATAAGAATATCTATGGGAGTTACAAATTGTGGCCTTCCAATTATATAGCCTATGATTTGTTGAATGGTGAGGATACTTATAAAGCCAAATATACCGCAAGGGAAAAACGCCAGTTTGAACGAAGGATAGAACGCAGGGTGGAAAGAGATAATGAAGTGGCTTTGAAAAACTTCCTGGCAATGTATGCCAATCCGGTAATTAATAAGCTGAAATATTTTGGGGAATAGATCAAAAATACTACTTATCTATACCGGGGGTACGATCGGTATGGTTAAAGATTATGAAACGGGAGCACTTAAGGCTTTCGATTTTGATAAATTGCAGGAAAGAATACCTGAGCTTTCGCATTTGGATTGCGATATCCAGTCTGTGTCCTTTTCAACCCCTATAGATTCGTCTAATATGAGTCCGGAGTACTGGGTACAGATAGCCGGAATGATAGAAGATCATTATAAGGATTTTGACGGTTTTGTGGTCCTCCACGGAAGTGACACTATGAGTTACTCAGCTTCAGCTTTAAGCTTTATGTTGGAAAACCTTGCCAAACCGGTAATCTTTACCGGTTCTCAATTACCCATAGGAGACTTGCGTACCGATGCCAAGGAAAATCTGATCACCTCTATACAAATTGCATCACTCAGAGAAAATAACAAACCGGTGGTGAAAGAGGTAGGAGTTTATTTTGAATACAAGCTCTACAGGGGTAACCGTACTACAAAGATCAATGCCGAGCATTTTAATGCTTTTGCATCACTTAATTACCCGGCTCTTGGGGAGAGTGGTGTACATTTAAATATTAATCACGAATATCTTCTTAAACCTGCAAAAGGCAGGAAGCTCATCGTTCATAAAGAGCTTAATAACAATATAGCCGTGGTGAAGTTGTTTCCGGGTACCAGTGAATCTGCACTGGCCTGTGTTTTTAATAATGAAAGCATCAGGGCGATCGTTCTGGAAACATACGGATCGGGTAATGCATTCACTCATGAATGGTTCTACGACCTGATAGAAAGTGCAAGTAAGCGCGGTGTATTTATTGTGAATGTTACACAGTGTTCCGGGGGTAGTGTTATCATGGGTCAATATGAGACCAGTACCCGCCTTAAAGAACTGGGAATAATCAACGGGAAAGACATTACTACTGAGGCCGCTATAGCTAAATTAATGTACCTTTTAGGGAGTAAAATCGGACAAAAAACCTTTAAAACAATATTTGAAACTGCTCTTAGGGGGGAAATGAGTTAAAATTAACCTTTTAAATTTTATCAACTAATATTTTTTTTGTTAATTGCCGCCCTGATTTTAAGCTGTTACTATAGAGAGGTGGCCGAGTGGTCGAAGGCGCACGCCTGGAAAGTGTGTATACGGCAAAACCGTATCGAGGGTTCGAATCCCTTCCTCTCTGCTTTTTTTGATTAATTTTTAAAAACAGTTTTAATTATAAAATTTTTATATCTTTAACCCTATTAACTAACAAAATTTAAGTTTAAAAGAAATGAAAAGATTATTCTCTATTCTGGCTTTGGCTGGATTAATGGTTTTAAATGCAACAACTGCTGATGCGGCTACGATTGAGGCAGTTACTGAAAATACTTCGGAGTTTGTTGCTTCTACAGATGATGCTTCTGCGGTAATCTTACAGGATGATACTGCTCAGGAAAGTAAATCTTTCCACCAAGTATTGAAAGAGCGTTTTATTGAAGGTGGTGCCGGATTTATGGGTATCGTTTTGTTATGTTTGATTTTAGGTTTAGCAGTTGCTATCGAAAGAATCATTTTCTTAAACTTAGCTACTACAAATACTCAAAAACTTTCCAAAAATGTTGAGGATGCTTTAGCATCTGGAGGTGTTGAAGCAGCTAAAGAAGTTTGTAGAAATACTAAAGGACCTGTTGCTTCTATTTTCTATCAAGGTTTAGATAGAGTTGACGAAGGAATTGAGTCTGCAGAAAAAGCTGTAGTTGCTTACGGTGGAGTTCAAATGGGTCAACTGGAGAAAAACATTTCTTGGCTTTCTTTATTCATCGCTATTGCACCGATGCTTGGATTCATGGGTACGGTAATCGGGATGATTCAGGCATTTGATAAGATTAGTGCTGCCGGTGGATTAGATGCATCTCTTATTGCAGGTGATATTAAAGTAGCATTATTAACAACTGTATTCGGTCTTGTTGTGGCAATTATACTTCAGATCTTCTACAACTATATTATCGCAAAAATGGATAGTATAGTAAATGATATGGAAGACGCTTCCATTACATTAGTAGATTTATTGGTAGACCACAAAAAATAATTAAAGACGATATAGTATTATGCAAAAAATAGTTAAAATAGCAGTAATAGCACTGGGTGTCCTTGGGATTATCCTTTGGTTCCTGTTGCTAGGTTCTGTAGATCCTTATACAGATCTTATGATCAACATTGCCAAGTTCCTTGTGATCATTGCTGCTGCCATAGTATTGATTTTTACATTTAAAAATCTAATCTCGCATCCCGATAAACTTAAGAAGGCTTTGATAGCTATCGTTGGATTCTTAATTGTTGTAGCGATAGGATATGCATTGTCTAACGGGGAAGCAACAGATACCACTTCAGCTTCGGCTTCTAAGTGGGTGGGAACAGGATTGTATACTTTTTACATTCTTACTTTTATAGCAGCAGGAGCGATGATCCTGTCTGGAATTAAGAAAATCTTTAAGTAATAATTTATGGCTAAGAGAACAATACCGGAAGTAAATGCAGGGTCTATGGCAGATATTGCCTTCCTTCTGCTTATTTTCTTCCTGGTAACGACAACGATCGAGACAGATGCCGGATTAGACCGTAAACTACCTCCTAACGAACCGCCAGAAGATAATGTGGTAATTAAGGAGAAGAATATCTTTACCGTTGTTGTTAATAAGAACAATCAGTTATTGGTAGAGGATCAGCTTACAGAATTAAAGGACCTTCGTGCGGCTGCAGTTGCCTTTTTGGACAACGGTGGTGGAGTAGGTGATGAGGCATGTAACTGGTGTCAAGGTGCCAGAGATCCCGAATCATCCGATAATCCTGATAAAGCGATCATTTCATTGCAGAATGACAGAGAAACTTCCTATAGTACATATATAGCTGTTCAGAACGAATTGGTAGCAGCTTATAATGAGCTTAGGAACAGAGAATCCAATAAGATCTTTAATATGGACTTTACAGAAATGGACAGGCTATATAAAGACCCTAAAACCGATTCTGCACTGAAAGATGATTTGAGACCAAAGATCGAAAGAATTCAGAAGATGTTTCCTCAGAAACTATCTGAGGCGGAGCCAAAAAGTAACTAATAATTTAATACGATTATTATGTCAAAATTTACAAAGAAAAAAAGTGGTGAATTGCCACCGGTGTCTACAGCATCTTTACCGGATATCGTATTTATGTTACTGTTCTTCTTTATGACTGTTACAGTAATGAAAGATAGTTCACTTTTGGTACAGAATGAATTACCATTTGCAGATCAGATCCAGAAACTGGATAAGAAAGACAGGGTAATTTACATATATGCAGGAAAACCCAGTGAAAGATATCAGTCAACTTATGGAACTTCAGCTAAAATTCAGCTGAATGACAAACTGGTTGATGTTTCGGCGGTAGCTCCTTATATCTTACAGGAGCGTTCTAAAAAGAGACAGGAATTACAGGATCTGTTAACTACTGCTCTTAAGGTTGATGCCGATACTAATATGGGACTTATTTCCGATATTAAACAAGAGTTGAGAAAGGTAAATGCATTAAAAATAAACTACACCACAAGACAGGGTGATTCGTTTAGAAATTTGCAGTAGAATATTCTTTAAACTATATATAAAAAAGGCTCCGAAATACGGAGCCTTTTTTATTTTAGCATACTAAGTTGTGCTTTCTTCTGTTATATTTGTTGAAACTTGGTTCGTTATGAGATTTTACCTTCCTTTTCTCTTTGTCTTTATTCCGTTTTTAAGCCTTGCACAAGATACATCTTCGGGAACAGCTGAGGTGAATAACAGATATCTGGAAGATCAGTTTTATGTTGGGATTACGTATAATTTATTGTTGAACAGACCCAGCGGAGTTTCGCAAAGCAATCTGCCATATGGCCTTCAGTTAGGATATATTAAAGATATCCCAATTAACGCAGAGCGCAACATAGGATTCGGTATCGGACTGGGATATAATTTTAATTCGTATTCCAGTAATCTACAGGCTATAGAGGAAAACGGAGAGATCAGTTATCAGCTTATAGCAGATGATGTTCAGTTTAACAGGAACAAGCTTATAACCCATATGGTGGAAGTACCCATAGAATTCAGATGGCGTACCTCTTCTCCCGAGAATTACAAATTCTGGAGAGTGTATGGAGGAGTTCGCCTGGGCTATGTTTTTGCCAACAGCTCCAAGTTTATTTCCGATGCGGAGCGTCTTCGTTTTTCCAATGACGATCTCGAGAGATTTCAATACGACCTCTACTTTAGTTTTGGATATAATACATGGAACTTTTATGCTTCTTACGCACTCAATAATGTATTTAAGAATGATGTGGTAACGGTAGATGGAGAACGAATTGAAATGCGTTCCCTGAAGATAGGTCTTATCTTCTATATTCTATAACCAGTTATTAAAGACTATAAACTGAGGAACAGCTCCTATAAAAAAACCGAGCAGCAATTCCTTATTGTCATGAGCCTTTAAATAAAGCCGTGAACTGGCTACCAATCCGATGGAAAATACCAGCAGCGCCAGGGCGAAAGTGATGTTAACCTCATAGTGAAAACTCAGTCCGATCACAAAAAGGGTCAGGCCCGAGATCCCCATCATGTGCATACTGGCCTTAAAGCGAAAGAATACTAGCACCAGACAGGCAATTAGAGAGCCCAGGATGCCCACAAAATAAAAATATAGCTCAAGGGCAAAGATCGGTGAAACTACGCCGTAAATCACCATAAAAATGAGAAATATGTAAATATAAAGAGGGATCTTCCGCTCCGATACTTCTTTGAGATAGATACTGGATACCCATCCTATATTTCTGAGGAGGTAAAAGAAAACAATAGGAATAAGTAAAGTTAAAATAGATACCCTGAGTATCACCGATTGCCATTCCTCCGGCGGATGGAATTTAGGTGAAATAGTGTAATAGATCACAGCTCCGGCCAGGGGTAAGAACAGCGGGTGAAAAAGATAGCTGATAAACTTAAAAAAGACCTTCATTAAATTTGTTTTCTTAATCGGGCTACCGGAATTTCCAGTTGTTCCCTGTATTTGGCTACGGTTCTCCTGGCAATCGGATAGCCTTTTTCCTTTAAAATGGAAGCCAATTTATCATCGGTTAAGGGTTTTCTTTTATCTTCTTCTTCTATAACGGTCTCCAGTATTTTTTTGATCTCCCGGGTGGATACATCTTCTCCCTGTTCATTCTTCATCGCCTCAGAAAAGAAATCCTTGATCAGTTTGGTACCGTAAGGAGTATCGACGTACTTACTGTTTGCCACACGGGAAACCGTAGATACATCCATATCTATCTGATCGGCAATGTCCTTCAGGATCATGGGTTTGAGCTTACGTTCGTCTCCGGTTAAAAAATACTCTGCCTGATAATGCATTATGGCATTCATGGTAATATAAAGCGTCTGCTGCCGTTGCTTTATGGCGTCGATAAACCACTTGGCTGCATCCAGTTTTTGCTTGATAAAAAGGATGGCGTCCTTTTGTGATTTCGATTTGTCTTTGGCTACTTTGTAACCTTCCAGCATATTGTTGTACTCCCTGCTTACGTGTAGCTCCGGAGCATTTCTTCCGTTCAGGGTGAGTTCCAGTTTTCCTTCGTTAATGCGAATGGTAAAATCGGGAACAATATGCTCTACGATCTTATTATTTCCGGAATAGGAGCCTCCCGGTTTTGGGTTTAATTTCTCTATCTCGTGAATTGCTTCCTTGAGCTCTTCCTCGCCAACCCCGTGCTTTTGCGCGAGTTTCTGATAGTGCTTTTTGGTAAAGTGATCAAAGGATTTACTCAGGATATCGAGGGCCAGTTCTGTTGACGGACTGGCACTTTTTCTTTCGAGTTGGATCAGCAGACATTCCTGAAGATCCCTGGCACCCACACCGGCAGGATCGAGTTCATGAACAAGCTCCAATACCTTTTCAATACGTTCCTCATCGGCATAAATATTTTGGGTAAAAGCCAGATCGTCCATAATATCGGTCAGGGAACGGCGTATATATCCGCTCTCATCTATACTTCCTACGAGGAATTCGGCAATCCCTCTTTCTTCTTCATTCAGGCGGAAAGTGTTAAGCTGATTGACAAGATGCTGATGGAAGGAAGTACCGGAAGCATAGGGCACTGTTTTTTCCTCATCATCACTGCTGTAATTATTAGATTGCAGACGGTAGTCGGGTACCTCGTCATCACTCAGATATTCATCTACGTTTATATCATCGGCTTCTATGGTCTCGTTACCGAAATCGTCTTCAAAAGAATTATCAAAATCATCATCAGAACTCAACACCTCTTCCTTCCCGCTTTCCAAAGCAGGATTTTCCTCAAGCTCTTGTTTTAAACGTTGTTCAAAGGCTTGAGTAGGCAGCTGTATCAGTTTCATCAACTGGATCTGCTGCGGAGATAACTTTTGAGATAATTTAAATTGTAACTGTTGTTTAAGCATAAATGCCCGGCAAATTTTTTTGTTATATAGCAAAAATAAACAAATTCGGCTAAGGCCGTTATCGTAATCCTACGATTTGTTATACCAATCAGAAAAGGAGCTGTAAAGAAGGAAGGGGGAGATGAAAAAAACAGGGGCCGCCTGAAAAAACATCATCCACAACAATCTAATCTTCAAACCGTATAAAACGGTATCTGACTATATGATATTTTTTGAGCGGCCCCTTTAAATGAAACTAACTAAACTTAATTCATAAGCTCTATAAAAGTTTTTGAGCATATATCTCCATAGGCGACCTTGGTATACATTTCCACGGCCTCCTGTATGGTCATTCCATTCAGAATGGAGAAAGCTTCCTTATCCATCCTAAGTTGCGCATAAAGTTGTTCAATATAGTTTGCGGAAAGGCAATCGAAAGGAAATATCTCTGTGCTCTTTTTATACCAGAGAGCGTTGGAGAACATATCCATCAGAACCATTACAGGTTCGGAGTTGCCAATTTCTTCCGTAGGGGTAATTAAACAAATTGCTTTTAACCTGGAGGATTGGGAAAAATTGAGGGGTATAATGGCCATGCTAAAAAAGTTTTACTGGTTACTAAAATGTTAATGTGTTGAGTCGAGAGTTTGTTACTGTAAATGTATGAGGGAGTAGAGGTAAAAAACAAGTCTTATTACTCGGAATTTATGAATTTATAGTAATTGTCTCTCGTTTTTATCATTGATTTATAGGGGTTTATAGTAATTCTCTAAAAAAACGCCTGTGTAGACTTATTTTTTTAAAAAAAGACCTTTCGGAGCGAAAAAATTGCTTTTCGATCCGGGTTTTTAACAAACTTTCTGTGGTATATTAGTGTGAAAACACATACTTTAGTTACACAAGAATTCACTATGCGTTTTTTTATTACCCCTGTTTTTTTAATTGCTTTTCTTTTTACTACTAATTTTTCGTTTTCTCAGGAAAGAAGCCAGCAGCAAATTATAGATTCTCTGAAGAAGTTAAGTTATGAAGAACTTTATAATTCTTTTCAAGAATACCTTGGTGATTCCATCAAGGCAAAACCATATGCTTTGGCTTATCAAATTAAAGGAAAGGAAACAAATGATCTTGGAAGAATTGCTGATTCGTATACCCAATTAATCTACATTTCTGAAGATTTGAATGTTAACTTAAAATATGCGGATAGTATTATAATGTTTACAAAAGATATAAAACATAAAATTTATCCGGCTGAAGGTTATATAAGTAAGGCTATTCAATTGTACAACATTGGAAACTATGTGGATGCCTTAGAGAACTTTTTAGAGGCAAGAAGGTTGTCAAATGGTAATAATAATATTGAACAGTTAACCAGAATTAAACTGGCTATTGCAGCACTTAAAGATTTTGGCGGTAGGGAAAGTGAAGCATTGTTGATCCACAAAGAACTTTTAGAAGAACTAACAGAGAAGCCGGATTATAAGAAATTGTATGAAGACGATTATTTAAATTATACGTATAATTTATCATTGTCATATGTTTTAAATAAAAAACTGGATTCGGCCGATATCTTTATTAAAAGAATTATTGATGAAAGGTTTCAATTAAAAGATACTCTTAGTTATTATGATTTTGTAGCCACAAGTGGTTATAATGAATATTATAAGGGTAATTTGGACGGAGCCTCGGATAGCCTGGACAAAGCATTTCCATTTAGAAGAGATCAAAACTCCAGGATAAACTACTACCTGTATAAAGGAAGGATTGCCAGAGATCTTAATAATGTTGAAGAAGCCTTATCCCAGTTTGGGAAACTGGATTCTATTTATGAAATCCATAAAGATCCCATTCGTGCATTACCCGAAGTTTACAGGACCTTTATTAATTATTATAAGGAAAAAGGAGATACGGAAAACCAATTAAAATATATAGATAAACTCCTGGCAGCAGATAGTGTTCTGGATGCTAATTTTAACTTCCTGAATACCAATATTACCAAAGAATACGATATCCCTCAATTGGTTGCTGAAAAGGATAAACTAATTAAACATTGGCAGGACAAAAAAGTACAAAGTAATATAGGACTTGTGGTTTTAGGTTTATTACTCCTTCTTTCCGGAGGGTTATTCTTTTACTATTACCGAAAACAACGTATCTATAAAAGGAAATTCGGTTATCTGATGCAGGGAGCTGGGCAGAGGGATGAAATAACCGGTGCAAAAACCAAAACCGAGGGTCAGGGAATAACCGGTATATCGGAAGAACTTATTAAAAAGATCATCGGTGGGTTAAATGCTTTTGAGCAACAAAATGAATTCCTTGACCCATCCATTACCTTAAATAGCTTATCCAAAAAACTACATACGAATTCCAATTATTTATCCAAAGTCATCAACCACTACGAACAAAAGAACTTTAGCAATTATATTAATGACTTACGTATAGATTATACAGTAGAACAGCTAAAGACCAATAAGCAATTCCGTTTGTACTCGGTAAAAGGAATAGCGGAAGAAGTAGGTTTTAACAGTACGGAGTCTTTTTCTAAAGCCTTCTTTAAACGCACTGGGATTTATCCTTCTTATTTTATTAAAAAACTTGAAAATTTAAACGGAATTTGAATGATGATGAGGCTCAACAAAGTTATTTCCTTTCTCTTTTTTGTTGTTTTCTCAAACTCTGTAGCTTCTCAAAATAACCATGAGAGTTATATAGAGCCTGATAGTTTGAAAGGAATGGGCTCTCAGGAATTGACAGATTTATTTTATGCAAATTCTTCAATGCCAGAGAAGGCGATGATTTATGTTGATGCTTATAAGTATAGAGCAAAAAGAGATAATGATACAATAAAAATTGCCAATGGATTTTATTTTATGTACTGGTTAAATGATAATAATGAATTTGGCCTGAGTTATTTGGACAGTATTACAAATCTAACGGAAAGAGTAAAAGACAAATTTTACCCTACAGCTGGATACCATTTAAAAGGAGATTATTTCTTTAATAAAGGTGATTTTGATCAATCATTGCAGAATTATTTAAAAGCATATAACTCTATTTCTGAATACACAAATATTAGATTAAAATATAACGTGAAGCGTTCTATTGCCTTATTACAAAGCAGAATTGGAAACTACGAGGAAGCATTAATGGCATTTAAAGAATGTTTTGATTTTTATGTAGAGAAAAATTATAAAGAAGAGGCAAGTGAGATTTTTCTAGGAGTTCTATTTTCTTTAGCAGAAACCTATGTGAGAAATAATAAATTGGATTCTGCTAGTTATTATAACGCTATGGGGTATAGAGAATCTGTTCTGGCTAAAAATAACCTTATGAGAGATTATTTTGTATTGGGAGAAGGTGTCAACCAGTTCCATAAACAAAATTATAGAGCTGCGATAGATAGTATTAATGTAGCTTTGAATAATTCAAAAAATGAGATTGACATTAGTAACCTGGCCTTTGCACATTTTTATTTAGGAAAAGCATATGATAAGTTAAGGGATAAAAGAAAATCTATCGATTATTTTCTGCATGTAGATTCAATTTATACCAAGATCCCGGATTTGGAACCGGAATTTAGAGAGGTTTATGTGAAGCTAATAGGGTATTATAAGTCAATAAAGAATACTGAAAAGCAATTGGAATTTGTAAATAAATTAATATTAAAAGACAGTATTCTAAATCACAATTTCAAATACTTAAGCAAGAACATATATAAGGAATATGATACACCGGAACTTATAGCGGATAAAGAAAAACTTATCTGGAATTTGGAGAAGAAGAATGAAAAGAACATTTATAAAAATCTTATTTTATCATTTTTCTTGGTTGTGCTTACCGGGATGAGCGTATATCTTTTTATACGACAACGGAAATTCCGAAAGCGTTTTGAAAAATTGATGAATAGTAATTCTCAATTGAGTTTTAAAGGGGATGCACAGGTCATCGATAAGAAGAAAAAACAAGAACCACTGTCTACAAAAATAGGTGTTTCCGACACTGTTGTTGCTGCTATATTAGAAGGTTTAAATGATTTTGTGGAAAAAGAAAAGTATCTGGATAATACTATTACATTAAATAAACTATCTAAGAATTTGAAGACAAACTCCAACTACCTTTCCAAAGTCATTAACTACTATGAACAAAAGAACTTCAGCAATTATATTAATGACTTACGTATAGATTATACGGTGGAGCAGCTAAAGACCAATAAACAATTCCGTTTGTATTCTGTAAAGGGAATAGCCGAAGAAGTGGGCTTTAACAGTACGGAATCTTTTTCAAAAGCCTTCTTTAAACGTACCGGGATTTATCCTTCATATTTTATCAAGCAGTTGGAGAAACAGTAGAGTTAAGATGAAATTTTAAGATCTATAATATTGGAATATGTTTGAATAATTACAAAACTTTCATAATGCGTTTTTTTATTACCCCTGTTTTTATAATTGTTTTTCTTTTTACTATTAAATTTTCGTTTTCTCAGGAAAGAAGTCAACAGGAAATTATAGATTCTCTAAAGCAAAAATCCTATGATGAACTAAAATTGTTATATAACAATAATATTTATGATACCTTAAATGCTTTTTTATATTCAAGCGCATATCTAGAGAAAGCAAAAAATGATAAGGATACAATTCATACGGCAAATGCGTATATGCAATTAGGAGACATCTCTAAATTTGAGATAGGTATGAAATATGCTGATAGTGTTCTTCTAATTACGTCAAATATAAATACCAAATCATATCCAGCAAGAGGATATATTTTGAAATCATATCTTCAATATAACGCTGGAGATTATATTAATTCATTTAAAAATCTAATAATAGTAAATAACTATGCATTGGAAAATAACAATTCTTGGCAAATCAATTATGTGAAACAATCCATGGCAGCTATTAAAAATGTTATTGGCCAGCATGCAAGTTCATTAGAAAGCCATAAAAAGATATATTATTTATTAGAGGCAAATAAAAACAAAAACTCTTCGACCTTTTTTGAGTATATGGATGCATTGCATAATGTTTCAAGTACTTATATCAATTTAAAAAAAACTGATTCAGCAGAATATTTTATAAATAAAGGGATTGTAGAATGTATAAGATATAAAGACACTTTAAATTACTATAGGTTAATAAGTACAAGTGCTTATAATGAATATTTTAAGGGAAATTATAAAGCTGCTATAGACAGTTTGGATAAAGCTTTTCCGTATAATGATGATCAAAATGCGAGAATTAATTATTACTTATATAAAGGAAGGATTGCCAGAGATCTTAATAATACTGAAGAAGCCATATCTCATTTTAAGAAACTGGATTCTATTTATGAGATCCATAAAGATCCCATTCGTGCGTTACCCGAAGTTTACAGAACCTTTATTGATTATTATAAAGAAAAAGGAGACATGGGAAATCAGTTAATATATTTGGACAAATTGATTGCAGCAGATAGTGTTCTGGATGCTAATTTTAACTTCCTGAACACCAATATTACCAAGGAGTACGATATACCCCAATTGGTTGCTGAAAAGGATAAACTAATTGAACATTTGCAGAACAAAAAAGTGCAAAGTAATATAGGCCTCGTGGTTTTAGGTTTATTACTCCTTCTTTCCGGAGGATTGTTCTTTTACTACTACCGAAAACAACGTACCTATAAAAGGAGATTTGGTTACCTGATGCAAGGAGCTCGGCAGAGAGGTAAAATAACCGATGCAAAAACCAAAACCGAGAATCAGGGAATAACCGGTATATCGGAAGAGCTTATTAAAAAGATCATCGGTGGATTAAATGCTTTTGAGCAACAAAATGAATTCCTTGATCCGTCTATTACTTTAAACAGCTTATCCAAAAAACTATATACCAATTCCAATTGTTTATCTAAAGTCATCAACCACTATGAGCAGAAAAACTTTAGCAATTATATTAATGACTTACGAATAGATTATGCCGTGGAGCAGCTTAAAACAAACAAACAGTTTCGTTTATATTCTGTAAAAGGAATAGCAGAAGAAGTAGGCTTTAACAGTACGGAGTCTTTTTCAAAAGCCTTCTTTAAACGTACCGGGATCCATCCTTCGTATTTTATTAAACGATTAGAAAAAGAATCAATCTAAGGATGATATTTTTAAAAAAATTAATATTCATTATTGTTTTTGTTTTTTCAAACCATTCTTTTTATGGTCAGGAGATCCAGGATTCATTGTTAAATAAAAATTATAAGGAACTAAGAGAGGGATATTGGGAAGCCTTTCCGGATTCTATAAAATGTGCAAAATATGCTAATACATATTTATACAAAGCAAAAAAGGCCAGGGATACTATTAAAATTGCAAGGGGGTACCAATGGTTTAATATGTTGACAAATGATTATGTAGAAAAGAAATATGCGGACAGTATAATCCTGATAACAAAAAATATTAAAGATCACCCGGTTTATCCTGCCATTGCTTTTCATTCAAGAGGAGTTTTTCTTTATAATACCGGAAGTTATGAAGCTGCATTAAATGACTTTTTAATAGCAAGGGAGTATGCAGAAAATAATAATAACTTATATCTGTTTTTTAGTATTCGCGGTGCAATTGCTGCATTAAAAAGTAAAATGGGGAAAGACCAGGAAGCGTTAGATATACATAAACAAGAATTAAAAGATGTAGGGAGATGGAAAGTTAGTGATATAGAAAAAGCGAGTGAGATCGATGAAAACACAGATTATATTGGTACGTTATTAAACATTTCGTTGAGTTATATCAAGTTGAGTAAATTGGATTCAGCAGACATTTTTCTCAAAAGAGGAATTAAAGAAAGTTTGAAATTGAATGATACTTTAAGTTATTACAGTTTTGTCTCTTCAAGTGGGTATAATGAATATTTTAAAGGAAATTATAGGGCAGCTTCGGATAGCCTGGATAAAGCTTTTCCATTTGATGATGATCAAAATGCGAGAATTAATTATTACTTATATAAAGGAAAAATAGCCAGAGATCTGAACAATGTAGAAGAGGCAATATCCCATTTCGAAAAACTGGATTCTATATATGAAGTTTATAAAGATCCTGTTCGCGAGTTACCGGAAGTGTACAAGACCTTTATTAATTATTATAAAGAAAAAGGAGATACGGAAAACCAGTTAAAATATTTGGACAAATTGATTGCAGCAGACAGTGTTCTGGATGCCAATTTTTACTACTTGAATACCAATATCACCAAAGAATATGATATTCCGCAACTGACCGCTGAGAAGGATAAGTTGATAAGAAGTTTGCAAAGGAAAAAAACACGAAGTAAGAATGGGATAATAATCCTGAGTTTTTTGTTCCTGCTATTCGGAGGATTATTCTTTTACTATTATCGAAAACAGCGTATGTATAAAAAGAAATTTGGTTACCTGATGCAGGAATCAAGGAAAGAGGCTAAAAGTTTTCAGTTGACCGAAACAAAAATAAAAGTTGAGGACGAAGGAATAAAAGGAATATCTGAAGAACTCATTAAAAAGATTATAGGTGGGTTAAATGCCTTTGAACAAAAGAATGAATTCCTGGACCCATCCATTACTTTAAACAGCTTATCCAAAAAGCTACATACGAATTCCAATTATTTATCCAAAGTAATAAACTACTACGAACAGAAAAACTTTAGCAATTATATTAATGGTTTACGAATAGATTATACCGTAGAGCAGTTTAAAGCTAACAAACAATTCCGTTTATACTCTGTAAAGGGAATAGCCGAAGAAGTGGGCTTTAAGAGTACGGAGTCTTTTTCAAAAGCCTTCTTTAAACGTACCGGGATCTATCCTTCTTATTTTATAAAGCAATTAATGAAAGGATGATGGTAATTTGTGAAAAAGACTATATTTAACGATTGAATTTAAATGAAGATGAAACGCGTTGGAAACATACTGGTTTGCCTGTGTTTTTTAATAGTAAATATTGGCTTTAGCCAGATTAAAATCCAGAATAAAGCATCAGACTCTTTGTTGGCCAAGGGTTATGAAGAACTTTTGGAAAAATACCATTATTTTAGATATGAGGATGCCACTAAGGCTCATGATTATATCACCGCATATTTATATAAAGCCAAAAAAAACAATGATTCTTTAAAAATAGCTGCAGGATTTCATTGGTTGGGGCGTATTTCAGATCCTGAAAAAGAACAACAGTATGCCGATAGTATTATATTGGTTACGAGAAATAAACAAAATGAAAGATACCCGGCAGTAGGATATGCTAATAAGGGATATTGGGCCTATTATTTCGGAGCTTATAACAAAGCATTGGATTTTTATTTAAAAGCATATGAATTCGCCGTTAAAAATGAGAATTTAAAAATCCAACGGGAAATAAAGCATAATTTGGCTTCACTTAGAACAGTATGCGGTTTTTATGAAGAAGCTCATCAATTACACTTGGAAGATCTTGAGTTTATTGAATCTCAGACGGATTATAAGATAAAGGACAGAGTAAATTATCTTGCGGCGATATCTAATTTATCTTCTTCTTTTATTCAATTAAAAAAACTGGATTCTGCGGATATTTATATCAAAAAAGGAATATTGGAAAGCATAGCGTTAGAGGATTCCCTGAGATATTATGATTTTGTGAGTACCAGTGGCTATAATGAATATTATAAAGGAAATTATAAAGCTGCTTTGGATAGTCTAAATAAGGCTTTTTTGGTTATGGCTGATCAAAATTCCAGGATCAATCACTACCTGTATAAAGGAAGAATAGCCAAAGATCTGAACAATATAGAAGAAGCGATATCTCATTTTCAGAAATTGGATTCTATATATGAAGTTTATAAAGATCCTGTTCGTGAGCTAACTGAAGTGTACCAAACCTTTATTAATTATTATAAAGAAAAAGGGGATGTTGAAAATCAATTAAAATACGTAGACAAACTCTTAACCGTAGATAGTATTCTGGATGCTAACTTTACTTATTTAAGCACTAATATTACGAAGAAATACGATATTCCACAAATTGTTTCTCAAAAAGAAACTTTGATCGGCAGATTAGAAAAAGAGAAAGAGCAAAATTATATTAAAATAGGTGTTTTGGGTGTTTTACTCCTTGTTTCCGGTAGCTTGTTTTATTATTATTACCGGAAACAGCGAGCTTTTAAGAGAAAATTTGGTTATCTGATGAATGACCAAAAGAGTGGCGTGAAAACCTTTGTTTCGGATGAGGTTAAAACCAAGCCGCTAGGTATAACAGGTATATCTGAAGAGATCATTAAAAAGATAATAGATAGACTTAGGGATTTTGAGCAGCAAAATAAATTCCTGGACCCTTCACTTACCTTAAACAGTATGTCCAAAAAGCTACATACCAATTCCAATTATTTATCCAAAATTATAAATCACTACGAACAGAAAAACTTCAGTAATTACATTAACGACCTGAGAATAGATTATACAGTAGAACAATTAAAGACCAACAGGCAATTTCGTTTGTACTCTATAAAGGGAATAGCAGAAGAAATAGGCTTTAATAATGCAGAATCCTTTTCTAAAGCTTTTTATAAACGAACCGGTATTTACCCTTCATATTTTGTAAAGGAATTAGAGAAACAAATCATTACAAAATGAGTATTGTAAAGTTTTGCAAATTCATTTGCGTTTTTCTTGTTTTCAGTCAAATATGCTTGGCACAGAATAAAAGAAAAGATAAAATTCTTGATTCTCTCAAAAAACTGAGTTATAAGGAAATTTATAGCTCTCAATTAAAATTTGAAAATAAGCCTTCGATAGCTATTATCTACTCTCAAGCCTACCTGGAAAAAGGAAAAGAAGAGAATGATACTATAAGAATAGCAAATGCATATACCCAATTTATCTTGTTATTAGATTTTGATATTGGAGTTCGATATGCTGACAGTATAATTAATTTAACTGGTAAAATTAAACATAAGCTGTATCCGGGAGATGGTTATCTTCTCAAGGGAACTCTGCTATATTACCTGGGAAACTATAGTGCATCATTAGAAAACCTTTTAATTGCACAAAAGTATGCTGATATAAACAACAATGAAAAGCAATTGTTAACTGTTAAGGAAGCTATAGGCCAATTAAAGAGTATTTCAGGTAATTTTTTGGAAAGCCTGGCAATTTCAAAAGAGATATTAGACATAATTCAAAAAAGGAATGATACTGATGATTATAAAGAAGATTACCTTAGAACATTAAATAATTTATCTTTAAATTATTTGTCATTAAATGAGCCTGATTCTGCATTAACGATTATCAACAAAGGAATTTTAAAAAGTTTAGAATTTAAGGACACTCTTAGTTATTATGATTTCGTAGCTAATAGTGGGGTTGGGATGTATTTAAAAAAAGAATATGATAAGGCAAACGATAGTTTGGATAAAGCTTTTCCGTTCGATGAAGATCAAAACTCCAGAATAAACTACTATTTGTACAAAGGAAGAATAGCCAGGAATACCGGTGATATTGAAAATGCAATTGTTAATTTTGAGAGATTAGATTCCATTTATGAGTTACATCAAGACCCGGTACGGGAGTTACCGGAAGTTTACTGGACTTTTGTTAATTACTACAGAGAAAAGGGAGATACCCAAAGCCAGTTAAAATATATAGATAAGCTCCTTACAGCAGATAGTGTAATAGACGCTAATTTTAATTACCTGAATACCAATATTGCTAAAGAATACGATATCCCTCAATTGACTGCGGAGAAAGATGAATTGATAAGAAGTTTGCAAACGAAAAAAGCACAAAGTAATAATGGGATAGTAATTTTGAGTTTACTGTTCCTGCTGTTCGGAGGATTATTCTTTTACTATTATCGAAAACAACGTATCTATAAAAGGAAATTCGGTTACCTGATGCAGGAAGGTAAAATAGCGGATGCAAAAGCCAAATCGGCGAATCAGAGGATAAATGGTATATCGGAAGAACTCATTAGAAGGATCGTCGATGGGTTAAAAGCCTTTGAACAAAAGAATGAATTCCTTGATCCATCCATTACATTAAACAGCTTATCCAAAAAGCTACATACGAATTCCAATTATTTGTCCAAAGTCATCAACCACTACGAACAAAAGAACTTCAGTAATTATATTAATGACTTACGTATAGATTATACAGTAGAGCAACTAAAGACCAACAAGCAATTCCGTTTATATTCGGTAAAAGGAATAGCCGAAGAGGTGGGTTTTAACAGTACCGAATCTTTTTCAAAAGCCTTCTTTAAACGTACCGGGATTTACCCTTCATATTTTATCAGGCAATTGAGAAAACAACAGGCCTGAAATAAAATTTCTTAAAGTAAAATATCTTATTCCCGACTAATTCCAAAACACATATTATGCGTTTTCGTATTACCCCCGTTTTTTTAATTCTTTTTCTTTTTGATAACTCTCCTTTGTTTTCTCAGGAAAGAAGCCAACAAGGAATTATAGATTCTCTTAAGAAGTTAAACTATACAGAGATTTATGCAGCCTATTTAAAATTTGAAAGCGATTCTTCTAAAGCGGTTGTTTTTGCACAAGCTTATTTGGAGAAAGGAAAAGAAAACAATGACACTATACGAATAGCAAATGCATATACTCAGCTTGGTGCTATTTCAAACCCGAAGATTGGAATTCAGTATGCTGATAGTATAATTTCTCTAACAAGAGAGATTAAACACAATTCATATCCAGGAGATGCTTTCTATATTAAAGGGGTTCGCCAATATCAGCTAGGATATTACAGAGAATCACTTAAGAATTTGCTAATTGCTATTGACTATGCTGTTGAAAATGATGATTCTGCCAGACTACTATTAATTGAAAATTCAATAGCAGCTTTAAAATCCTTTTTGGGCGACCATAAAGATACTATTCTTCGATATAAAAAACTCTTAAAATCTTTAGAGGACCCTAAAAATATCCCATATGATAATAAAGATCATACGTATTATTTGATCACATTAGGAAATATATCTTCTAATTATATTAACCTTAGAAATATCGATTCAGCCACTGCATATATTGTAAAAGGAATAAGTGAGAGTTTAAAGTTGAAGGATACATTTGAATATTACAAATTTGTAAGTTTAAGTGGTTATAATGAGTACTACAAGGGTAATCATAAAGCCGCCGTAGATAGTTTAGACAAAGCATTTTTTAATGATGACGGTCAGAATTCCAGAATAAATTACTATTTGTATAAAGGAAGAATTGCCAGAGATTTGAACAATAAAGAAGAAGCTATATCCCATTTCAAGAAACTGGATTCTATATATGAAATCCATAAAGATCCTGTTCGTGAATTACCGGAAGTCTATCAGGCATTTATTGATTATTATAAAGAAAAAGGAGATACAGAAAACCAGTTAAAATATATAGATAAACTCCTGGCAGCAGATAGCATTCTGGATGCCAATTTTATTTACCTGAGTTCCAATATTACTAAAGAATACGATATCCCTCAATTGACTGCCGAGAAGGATAAATTGATAAGAAGTCTGCAAACAAAAAAAACACAAAGTAATAATGGGATAGTAATTTTGAGTTTGCTATTCCTGCTTTCGGGTAGTTTGTTTCTTTACTATTACCGAAAACAACATATCTATAAAAAGAAATTCGGTTACCTGATGCAGGGAACTGAGCAGGGGGATAAAATAATTGATGTAAAAACCAAAACCGAGGAGCAGGGGATAAAGGACATATCGGAAGAACTTATTAAAAAGATTATTGGTGGGTTAAATGCTTTTGAGCAACAAAACGAATTCCTGGATCCATCCATTTCCTTAAACAGTTTATCTAAAAAACTACATACCAATTCCAATTATTTGTCCAAAGTCATCAACCACTACGAACAAAAGAATTTCAGTAATTATATTAATGACTTACGTATAGATTATACGGTAGAGCAGTTAAAAACCAATAAGCAATTCCGTTTGTATTCTGTAAAAGGGATAGCCGAAGAAGTGGGCTTTAACAGTACGGAATCTTTTTCAAAAGCTTTCTTTAAGCGCACAGGTATTTATCCTTCGTATTTTATCAAGCAGTTGGAGAAAGGTTTGTCTATAAAATAAAAAAACCATCCTTTTCAGATGGCCCTTCTTTATAAAATATGTTTTCTTAAAACTCCGCACTCTGAGGTGTTCTCGGAAATGGAATTACATCACGTATGTTCGTCATTCCTGTAGTAAACTGCACCAGGCGCTCAAAACCAAGTCCGAAACCACTGTGTACCGCTGTTCCGAATTTTCTCAGGTCCAGATACCACCACAGTTCTTCTTCATCTATATCCAGTTCCTGGATCTTTTTCAGAAGTACATCATAACGCTCTTCACGCTGAGAACCTCCTACGATCTCTCCGATACCAGGGAAAAGGATATCCATAGCCCGAACCGTTTTTTCATCCTCATTTAATCGCATATAGAACGCCTTGATATCTGCCGGATAATCAAAGAGGATTACCGGGCATTTAAAGTGTTTTTCCACAAGATAACGCTCGTGCTCACTCTGAAGGTCAGCACCCCAGTCTTCTATAACATACTGGAACTTCTTTTTCTTGTTTGGTTTGGACTGTTTTAATATATCAATCGCTTCCGTATAACTTACTCTCTTAAACTGATTGTCTACTACAAATCGCAGTTTCTCGATAAGCGACATTTCACTGCGTTCGTTCTGAGGCTTGGTCTTTTCTTCATCCAGCAATCGCTTTTCCAGGAAGGCCAGATCGTCCTGACAGTGCTCCAGTACATGCTTTAAAACCGACTTGATAAAATCCTCGGCAAGATCCATATTCCCGTTAAGGTCCAGGAAGGCCACCTCGGGTTCGATCATCCAGAACTCAGCCAGGTGTCTGGAAGTATTTGAATTCTCAGCCCTGAAAGTAGGTCCGAAAGTATAGGTTTTTCCCAGCGACATAGCAAAAGTCTCAGCTTCCAACTGTCCGGAAACCGTTAGATTGGTTTCCTTACCAAAGAAGTCTGCACCGTAATCTACCTCTCCTTCTTCTGTTAGCGGAGTGTTTTTCGGATCTAATGTACTAACGCGAAACATTTCTCCTGCACCCTCGGCATCAGAACCGGTAATGATAGGAGTGTTGGCATACACAAAGCCATTTTCCTGAAAATATTTATGAACGGCATAAGACAAAACAGAACGCACACGCATTACCGCTCCGAAAGTATTGGTACGCAGTCTTAAATGCGCTTTCTCTCTCAAAAACTCCAGGGAGTGTTTTTTAGGCTGGATCGGGTATTCTTCCGGATCGGAATCCCCCAGTATCTCCAGCTGACTCACCTGTATCTCTACTTTTTGCCCTTTTCCTTGGCTTTCTACAAGGGTTCCCTTTATTTCCAGGGAGGCACCGGTAGTGATCCTTTTTAAAGTTTGCTCGTCAAAATTCTCAAAATCAACCACACACTGAATATTGTGAAGAGTGGATCCGTCATTCAAAGCAATAAAGCGATTGCTTCTGAATGTTCTTACCCAACCTTTTACAATCACTTCCTGTAAAACCTTCCCATCGGAAAGCAGTTCCTTAACGTTGAATTCTGACATTTTGTTACGTATTTATAAATAAGCTGCAAAGATAGTCCTTTGAGATAAAATAGTGCTAATAAAATGAAAGCTTCTTATGCAAAAAAGCTATTACAAAATCCTGCTTACAAAAAATAGGGGAAAATCCCCCTTCTTTTGGATTTACTGTTTTTATAGCTTTGAAGTGCTATTAATCAATAAATTACTTGACTTTTTAAAAAAATTAAAGTCGTAGGTTTGGGGGAACCTTAAAGGCCTGCCCAGGAGATTGTTATTTCCGGCAGGCTTTTCTTTTTTTTGGACCCCGAGAATTAAGCTTTACATAAATTATGGAAACAGTAGCAGTATTGATTATAAGATTCCTGTTAACCGCTAACAACTATCAACCAGCAACCAACAACTAATTGCTAATCGCTAACCTTCTCTTTCTCCTTCTTTTCTTCTTCCACCTCTCCTTCGAGGATGTTGAAGTTCGGTTCTTTTAATACTGCCTTATTGGCAATATTCCTTTCCAGGGATAGTAATAAGGATGGCAATAAAATAAGATTGGCCAGCATAGCGAAGAGCAGCGTGGCTGAAACGAGTCCACCAAGGGCAACCGTTCCTCCGAAGCTAGAGATCATAAATACCGAGAAACCGAAAAAGAGAACAATAGAGGTGTAGAACATACTTACCCCGGTCTCTCTCAGGGCAGCATACACAGATTTTCGGATCTTCCATTTGTTTTCGGTCAGTTCCTGCCGGTATTTGGCCAGGAAGTGAATGGTGTCATCTACCGAGATCCCGAATGCAATACTAAACACAAGGATAGTAGAAGGTTTTATTGGAATACCGATGAATCCCATCATTCCAGCGGTTACCAGAAGCGGTAAAAGGTTCGGAATAAGGGAGATGATGATCATTTTAAAGGACCTGAACATATAGGCCATAAATAAAGATATAAGAAAGACTGCCAGTGCCAGTGAAATAACAAGGTTTCTCACCAGATATTTGGTTCCTTTCGTAAATAAAAAGGCCTTTCCGGTCATGGAAACATCATAACGGTCCGGTGGAAGTACCTTATTGATCTTATTCCAGAGCGTTTCTTCTATACGCTCCATTTTATCGGTACCTATATCTTTCATAAAAGTGGTGATCCTGGCGGTCTGTCCGGTAGAATCGACAAAAGATTTTAGCAAGCCTGCGCTGGATGAGGATTTCTTGGCGTAAGCCAGAAGAAAGCTGTTTTCCTGAGTATTCGGTAATTGATAAAAATCGGGATTTCCGTTATAGTAAGCCTGCTTGGAATATTTTACCAGATTAACCACAGAGATCGGATCTGAAAGTTCCGGGGTTTCACTGATCACATTTTCCACATCCTGCATCCTCCTTAAAGTGGAGAGTTTCATTACCCCGTTCCTCCTTTTGGTGTCTACCATGATTTCCAGGGGCATAATTCCGTCGAATTCCTCTTCAAAGAACCGGATATCTTTAAAGAAGGCTGCTTTTTTAGGCATATCTTCAATCAGACTTCCTGAAATCCGTATCTGGTAGATCCCGATAATACTCGCAATAAGCAAACACAGAGAAACTACATAAACCGAGATCCTGTAATTCCTTACCGTCTTTTCCATCCAGTTTACAAAACCTTCGATCCACCTTTTGTTGAGGTGCTTTAGGTGTTTGTGTTTCGGAAGGGACATAAAACTGTAAACGATAGGGATGATCAGAAGAGAAAGGATAAAGATCACCAGAATATTAATAGATGCTACGATCCCGAATTCTTTCAGGAGTTTACTTTCGGTTACAATAAAAGTGGCAAAACCTGCTGCCGTTGTGGCATTGGTCATAAGGGTGGCATTTCCGATCTTGGAAATAACCCTTTGCAGCGATTTGGCCTGGTTTCCGTGTTTCTTTACTTCCTGCTGATACTTATTGATCAGGAAAATACAGTTGGGTATTCCGATCACGATGATCAAAGGCGGGATAAGTGCGGTTAGAACGGTAATCTCATAATGCAGAAGGCCCAGAATACCGAAGGCCCACATTACCCCGATGGTTACCACGATCATGGAAATAAGAGTAGCTCTGAAAGACCTGAAAAAGAAAAAGAATATCAGGGATGTGATGGCCATTGCCGCCCCGATAAAAATACTTATCTCGTCTACGATATTCTGTGAGTTCAACGTCCTGATATAGGGCATACCCGAAACCCGGGCATCCAATCCGCTTTCCTCCTCAAAGTCCTTGATCAGAGGGTTGAAATCGTTAAATATAAAATCTTTCCTTACGGAAGTGTTTACAATATCCTTATCCAGATAAACAGCTATCCGTATGGTTTGTGTTTCTTTGTTAAAAAGCAGGCCTTCATAAAAAGGAAGTTTATTAAAGAGCTTGCTCTTCAACAGATCGATCTGCTCGGTGGAAGTAGGTTCCTCTTTTAAAAAAGGCTCCAGTTTAAACTCTTCTTTTTCGGTGTCCTTTACAAGTGTTTGAAGGTTTTCTGTAGAAATTACAAGGTCTACTTCGGGAAATGCATTTAGCTGTTTACTCAGCTTGTTCCACAATTTAAATTTTTCAGGCTGAAAGAGATTGCTGTCCTTTACCGCAAGAACGATCAGGTTTCCTTCTTCTCCGAAGATCTCCAGGAATTTATTGTATTCCAGGTTCACAGGATGTTCGTCGGGTAGCAGGTTGGCTTCCGTATAAGTGAAGCGCATATTTTTCCACTGCATTCCCAGGAAAACGGTAATACCTGCAAGGATTAGGAGGATAAAAATTCTGTTTCTTAAGATGATTCGAGCTACACTTGCCCAGAAGCCCGTATTAAACCAAGTAGCCATGCATTAAAATTTCATCGCAAAGGTAGAAAATGCTGTTGAGGCTACCTAAAAACCTAAATCAAAATTAAAGGTAAATTTAAAAGAAATGTTGTTGTCGAACCTGGGCAGACTATATGGTCCGTATCTGTAGAAGAAACTGAGACCGAATCCCTTAAAAAGTTTGTTGAGTTCGAAGCCACTTTCATAAAAACCCTGATCCAGGGATTCGAACTCAAAAGTTTGGTGCCTGTCCTGATCTGAAATATCTCCGATAGCAAAACGGGATACCAATACCAGCTCCGGTCGGAAACGCTGTGAAATTTTAAATCGCCTCAGACTATGTCTTACCTGAAAAGAGGCATAACGGTCTGAAAAGAACTCATTAAAGAACATGGTTTCAAAACTATTGGTATCGGCCACAGAAAAACGTTTTAATATAGCATCGTTATCCGGGTTGTTCGGAGAAGCGTGATACAAATGGGTTAAAGGAATATCACCAAAACCTATCCCGGCTCTGATCAGGAAACTGGTAGTAGCCTTGTTTACCGGGGCGATCTCGTGTATAAACCGGAAATCGAGTTTAGTGAAATTAAAATCACCGCCCAGTACATTATCAAAACTTTGTGTAGCCTGAAAGGTAAACTGCGGGAAACCTCTTTTGGATAGCTTCTTCCCCTTGGGAGTCAGGATATATTCATTAAACGGACTCCATTGAAATGAGATTTGTGCAGTGGAGAGCTCAAAATCGGTAAATGCATTTCCGTTACTCAGAAAAGTATAATCAAAGGTTGGATCAATATCACTTTTATTGAACTGAAGCCTTGTTTGTAATTTTGAAGTGACATCGTGCTCAAGGTAGGCACTGATCTTTTTGGTTTTATGGAACAACGTCAGATTAAATAAACGCGGTTCAAAAACATAAAAGGCCCTTCCGTCTGTATTAAAGGCAGAACTTCCTGTTTCTACCAGATCATCCGAATAGGCAGCTCCTACCCATGTGCTGGTGAATCGGTTGAGTCGCGCAGCTGCTCCCAGTCCGTATTTAAAATCCCGGTCACCAAAACCGTAGATCCCATAACCGGTTAACCTGTATTTAGTGGAGAACCTGTCATTCGTAATAGCGCCTATCCCGGGTTTAAAACCTTCAAAATTATTGTATTTGATCAAATAGCGAAGATCAAAATCAACATACTTGGTCGGGAAATATCCGTCAATTACCTTCTTGGCGATCCCTATTTTCTTTTCGATCTTTTCCTCTTCCACAATACTGTCGAGGATATGATAAGTTTCTCTTCCCCTTTCGCTAATATCCTCTGTCCTGTACTTGTTCCAGAAATCCTCATCCCTTCGGTTTGCATTATCTACCAGGTCTACTGCCAGCCCGCGCCCTTTAATGGTTACAGGTTGGTTCAGTTCGATGTCGAAATTCTTTTCCCGTGAAATAAGGTGTAGAAGCTCTGAACCATCCCGTCCGTTGGTATGTACCCGTGTAGAATCCCGGGTTTCTTCTTCCGACTGGTCCACATTAATGGTGATCCCAAAGAGGGAAATATTATCGTCGGTCTCACCTTTGGAGATCTTGATCTCTTTTTCTACCGGAAACCATACTTTTTCATTTTGCCTGTAGTTAAAGGTCTGTGTTGCCTTTACTTCGATTACCGCTTTGAGCTGGGCGATAGCTTTTTGAAGGGCGTAGGATTCCGTGTCTATATAAAGCACCCCTTCCAGACCTGCTACTTTTCCTTTTTTCTTCGGGAAATAATAGATCATATAGGCAGGGCGTGTATTTTTATTGATGGTGTCCAGGATCTTATAATCATAGGTCCGCAGTGCATTACTGGCAATAGGGTTTACATAATCTGTCCCGAAAACCGTATAGATATTGTTGTAAAAGGAAAAAGACTGTATCTGGAGAGATAAGATCTCGTAAATCGGTTCCTGAAAACCGGCCATTCGGGTAGCAAGAATGGTTTCCCTTTTACCTTTGGATTTTGTAAATGCGTATTCCGATACCTTTTCACTGATGTAAAAATGAGAGCGCTCCAGATCTTTCTTCAGTTTATAGTTGGAAGAATCTATTTGCGTAAACTTCAGTTTTCCGTCTTTTTTAACATAGATACTGTCCAAAGCCCCGTTAATAGAATCGGGATTGGCGGTAACCACTAATTTGTTATAGGCGTTGAACTTAAAGCTGTTAAGCGCTTTTTCGGGATTATTGAGTTTTCTGCTCTTAATGGCATTCCGGATAATAGCCAATGCTGGATTTTCGCCTCCCACCAGAACAACTTCATTAAGCTGCTCTACATTCTCTTCCATTTTGATGGTGTAGAATTTCTGATTGGGATTGATATTGATCGTTTTACTGATATAACCAATATAGCTTACGGTAATGCTGCTTACACCTTTTGTATTCGGGATCTCGAATTTCCCGTCTATATCGGTAATTGTTCCTTCGTATTTACCTGTTATAACATTGGCAAAAGGTAGCGGTTTCTCTGTTTTGCTGTCGATAACAACTCCTGAAACAGGTTTTTGGGAAAATGATAGGAGGGGAGTAAAAAGGAGGAGGAACAGATATATTCTCATCAGTGTTTTATTCTTGAAACGAAATAGGTCGGATAATGTTACAAAAAATAAAGCGACTTGGAGGAAGTCGCTTTTAAATTTATACTAAGTTTAACTAAACGGTCATGATTTCTGTTTCCTTAACAGCCAGAATATCATCTACTTTCTTGATATAAGTGTCTGTCAGTTCCTGGATATCCAATTCGGTGTTTTTAGTCAGATCTTCCGAAATGTCCAGTTTTTTAATTTCTTTATTGGCATCCTGACGCGCATTCCTGATACTTACTTTAGCATCTTCGGCTTCGCCTTTGGCCTGCTTTACCAGATCTCTTCTTCGTTCTTCGGTTAATGGCGGTACGTTTATAATGACCATTTCTCCGTTGTTCATAGGATTAAAACCGAGGTTGGCTACCATGATCGCTCTTTCAATTTCCTGTAACATCGATTTTTCCCATGGCTGAATAGAAATAGTTCTGGCATCGGGAGTATTTATATTGGCTACCTGACTCAGGGGAGTCTGAGAACCGTAATAATCTACGAAAACGGTACTTACCATTACCGGACTTGCTTTTCCGGCCCTGATATTTACCAATTCTTTTTCCAGGTGACTGATGGCGCCTTGCATGGATTCTTTGGCACTGTCCAGAATAAAATCGATTTCTTCATTCATGATCTAAACTTTTTTAAATAACTTTTCAAAAATCACGCCATTTTAATGAAAGAAGGCGGGATTAAAGATTTACTTTGGTTCCTATTTTTTCTCCGGAAACCACTTTTAAAAGGTTTCCTTCCTTATTCATGTCAAACACAATAATAGGCAGTTCATTTTCCTGACTCAGTGTAAAGGCAGTGGTATCCATCACCTTTAAACCTTTTTTCAGTACATCTTCAAAAGAGATATGTTCAAATTTGGTGGCATCCTTGTCTTTTTCAGGGTCTGAAGTGTATATACCGTCTACACGTGTTCCCTTCAGAATAACATCGGCATCTATTTCTATGGCTCTTAGAACAGCGGCAGAATCGGTTGTGAAATAAGGATTCCCGGTTCCACCTCCGAAAATAACCACTCTCTTTTTCTCCAGGTGGCGAATAGCCCTTCGTCTGATAAACGGTTCCGCTACCTCATTTATTTTGATTGCCGATTGTAAACGTGTCTGGACTCCTTCATCTTCGAGAGCACTTTGAAGCGCCAGGCCGTTAATTACGGTGGCCAGCATTCCCATATGGTCTCCCTGAACCCTGTCCATTCCATTACTCGCTCCCGCAACTCCTCTGAAAATGTTTCCTCCTCCGATCACAATAGCTACTTCTACACCCATGCTCACTACTTTCTTTATTTCCTCTGCATATTCGGCAAGGCGTTTAGGGTCGATCCCGTATTGACGATCCCCCATAAGAGCTTCTCCACTTAACTTTAAAAGGATTCTTTTATACTGCATACTTATGAAATGGTAATTGAATTTTGAATAAATTTTGATTAGACTGCTGCAAAAATAGCGAAAATAAATTACGAGTTGTATTTGCGGAAAAAATTATGATTATTTAAGATTAGCAGGAGCGTTAAAGCCCTGAGAAAAGGAGAGATAAAAAAAACCGTTTCAAGTGAAACGGTTTTTTATGCCTGACATTTCCGGCCTTCGGCCGAAATGTGTTTTAACTTTAATTAAGCAAGAGCTGCTCTTTCAAAATCAGTAACGGTAAGATCTGCATTTACAGATTTAACGTACTGAGCTACGCTCTGCTTGCTGTCTTTAATGAAATCCTGGTTAACCAGTGTGTTGTCTTTAAAGAAACGCTTTAGTTTTCCTTTGGCAATATTGTCTAACATTGCTTCCGGCTTTCCTTCTGCGCGAAGCTGATCTTTAGCGATCTCGATCTCTTTTTCGATGATAGCCTGATCAACACCTTCTTCATTAAGGGCAACAGGATTCATAGCAGCTGCCTGCATAGCTACATCTTTAGCAGCAACATCAGCACCTTCTACATTGGCAGATAAACCAACCAAAGTAGCGATCTTGTTTCCTGCGTGGATATAAGATCCTACGAAAGGAGCGTTTAGAGTTTTGAAATCTCCGATCTCAATTTTCTCACCAATAACACCGGTTTGCTCTGTTAATTTATCAGCAACAGTCATCCCGTTGTAAGTAGCACCTAAGAATTCCTCTTTGCTGTTAAAGCTAAGTGCTAATTCAGCAAGGTCTTTAGCTAGATTAACGAAAGATTCGTTTTTAGCAACAAAGTCAGTTTCACAGTTAAGAGAAACGATCACCCCGCTGTTTCTGTCTTCGTTAACCTGTGCAATAACTGCACCTTCAGAAGATTCTCTGTCTGCTCTTTTAGCAGCAACTTTCTGTCCTTTTTTACGAAGTATCTCGATAGCTTTATCGAAGTCTCCTTCAGCCTCTACCAAAGCCTTTTTACAGTCCATCATACCGGCACCGGTAGATTTTCTTAATTTGTTTACCTCTGCGGCCGTAATATTTGCCATTTTATTCCTTGTTTACTTTGAAGTCGTTAATTTGAAGATCCGTTCTCTGCAAAATTACTACAGTGGTTAAACAGATCTGCTCCTCAACATTAAATTAATATTAATTTTCTTCGTTTGTGCTAACTTCCTCAGTTGCTTCTGCTTTTGCTTCTTTTGCCGGAGCAGCTTTCTCCTTTGCAGGTGCAGCTTCTTCTTTGGCAGGTGCAGCTTTCTCAGCCGCTGGAGCCTGAGCTTCTGCTTTCGCAGATTCTTTATCTGCTTTTCTTTCGCTTAGCCCTTCCGCTACAGCTGAAGTAACATGAGATAGTATTTTTTCTATTGATTTAGAAGCATCGTCATTAGATGGAATAACAAAATCTACATCTCTAGGATCTGAATTTGTATCAACCATCGCAAAGATTGGAATGTTTAATTTCTGAGCTTCTTTAACCGCGATGTGCTCACGCATAGTGTCAACAATAAATATTGCACCTGGTAAGCGGGTCATATCAGCAATAGAGCCTAAGTTTTTCTCTAGTTTTGCTCTTAAACGATCAACTTGGAGACGTTCCTTTTTTGAAAGTGTATCAAAAGTACCGTCTTTTTTCATTTTGTCTATCGCAGTCATTTTCTTAACTGCTTTTCTGATCGTAACAAAGTTGGTAAGCATACCTCCAGGCCATCTTTCTGTGATATATGGCATGTTTACACCACCAGCTTTTTCTGCTACTATGTCTTTTGCTTGTTTCTTGGTAGCGACGAATAAGATCTTTCTACCGGATGCTGCGATCTTCTTAAGAGCTGCGTTAGCCTCTTGAATTTTAGCAGCAGTTTTGTATAAATTAATTACGTGGATACCGTTTCTCTCCATGTAGATATAAGGAGCCATGTTCGGATTCCACTTTCTTGTTAGGTGACCAAAATGTACACCTGCTTCAAGTAAGTCTTTTACTTCTATGTTGTTTGCCATTTTTTTAATAGTTTACGTTCCGTTGAAGTTAGCAATGTTGAAGTGGCGAACTGATATCGGCCTTCATCATTTGGATGCTAAACTAGTCTTCTGTTTTTAACAGAACAACGACAACTAATTTTCAATAATTAATGAACATAATACCGAAAAATCCCGGTACAGATTAACGTTTAGAGAACTGGAATTTCTTACGAGCTTTCTTCTGACCGAATTTCTTACGCTCTACCATTCTCGGGTCTCTTGTTAATAAACCTTCAGGCTTTAAAGCTCCTCTGTTTTCAGCATCTACTTCGCAAAGTGCTCTTGAGATTGCCAAACGAATTGCTTCGGCCTGTCCTGTAATACCACCTCCGTATACATTTACTTTAATGTCAAAGCTCTCAACGTTCTCTGTAAGAGATAAAGGTTGTTTTACTTTGTACTGTAAAGTAGCTGTAGGGAAGTAGGTATTTAAATCTTTTTTGTTGATAGTGATGTTTCCTTTTCCTTCTGAAACATACACTCTCGCAACAGCAGTTTTTCGTCTACCGATTTTGTGAATAACTTCCATTTACTTAAGATCGTTTAAGTTAATTGCAGTAGGCTTTTGTGCTTCCTGATTGTGCTCAGGACCTACATACACTTTTAAATTACGGAATAGATCTGCACCTAGTTTGTTTTTAGGCAACATTCCTTTTACTGATTTCTCTACGATTCTAGCCGGATCTTTTTCATAAAGTTCTCTGGCATTTCGTACTCTCTGACCACCAGGATAACCCGTGTGACGAATGTATTTTTTCGCCTCCCATTTGTTTCCTGTTAAGTTGATTTTTTCAGCGTTGATAATAACTACATTATCTCCACAATCAACATGCGGTGTAAAATTAGGCTTGTACTTTCCTCTTAGTAGCTTTGCCACTTTTGAAGCTAGACGTCCTAATGTCTGACCATCTGCATCAACAAGAACCCACTGTTTATCTACAGTAGACTTGTTAGCTGAGATTGTTTTGTAGCTCAATGTGTCCACACTAATCTTTTTTAAAATTAAACATTCCATTCCCAATTAACGGGCTGCAAATGTACAACTATTAATGGGAATAACAAATAGGCAATATGAATATTTTTGAGCTGTTAAATCTTTGATTCTGACAGCGGTAGTTTTCTGCAAAATTACAGTATTTATAGCTGCCCACCGCTATAACTGTTAATTGTTTATTAAAAAAGGACAACGAGTGTAACAACTAAAGAATTCGATTTGTCTTTAACTACAAACAACCTGACTACTTTATTATGAAATTCAAAACCATCTACCTTTTGGGCATATGCGTGCTCTTTGGCATTGCTGCCCACTCTCAAGAACAATCAACTCCTACTGTACCCAAAAGGGTATATACCACCAAGGCCATTGGGGATGCCCAGGCTCCGACCATAGATGGTTTGCTGAATGACGAAAGCTGGAATATCGTTGAATGGGATGGCGATTTTATAGAAAACCGCCCGGACGAAAATACGGCACCGACGCAGAAGACACGGTTTAAGATCCTTTACGATAACAAGAACCTTTATATAGGAGTTCGTTGTTATGATACAGAACCGGATAAGATCGTGAAACGCCTTTCCAGAAGAGACGGGTTTGCCGGAGACTGGATCGAAATAAACATTGACAGTTATCACGATCTGAGAACAGCCTTCTCTTTTAATCTTACCGTAGCGGGGGTGAAGGGTGATGAATTCGTTACCGATAACGGGAACAACTGGGACAGTAGCTGGAACCCCATCTGGTATGCAAAAACAAATGTGGATGAAGAGGGATGGACAGCAGAGATGAGGATCCCTCTTAGCCAGTTACGATTCGGAAAAAGTAAGGAACAAATATGGGGACTGCAGTTTACCAGGAGATTCTTTAGAGGCGAAGAGCGTTATGTCTGGCAACGTGTTCCCCAGGACGCCCCGGGATGGGTTAGTGAAATGGGAGAATTACACGGCCTGATGGACCTGGTTCCTCAAAAACAAATAGAAATACAACCATATACTGTTGGAAGTCTGGAAACATTCGAAGCAGAAGAGGGAAACCCGTTCAGAGATGGAAGAGAAAGCCAGTTAAGTGGCGGTGTGGATGGAAAGATCGGGATTACCAACGACCTTACCCTCGATTTTACTATAAATCCTGACTTCGGTCAGGTAGAAGCCGACCCTTCGGCCATTGCTTTAGATGGTTTCCAGATCTTCTTCCAGGAGCGAAGGCCCTTTTTTGTTGAGAACAAGAATATCTTTGATTACCGCTTTTCCAACTCTCAGGCGGGAAATACCTTTGGTTTTGACAATATTTTCTACTCCAGGAGAATAGGAAGGAATCCGCAGGGATTTCCGGATACCGAAAGCAATGAATTTGTGGACAGGCCTGAAAATACAACCATTCTGGGAGCTGCTAAGTTTAGCGGAAAAACCAAGAATGGATGGTCTATAGGGATCCTGGAAAGCGTAACCGCAAAAGAATATGCAGAAATAGATAATGAAGGTGAACGCCGTGAAGAAGTTGTTGAGCCTCTGACGAATTATTTCGTAGGAAGATTGCAGAAGGATTTTAATGATCGGAATACATTTATCGGAGGTATTTTCACGGCAACCAACCGCAACCTTACCGACAACCTGGATTTCCTGCGTAAATCGGCTTTTAGTGGAGGTTTTGATTTTAAACATCAATGGAAGAACAGGGCCTGGTACCTGGCGGGAAATGTTATTTTCAGCCATGTAAAAGGAAGTGAAGAGGCTATTCTTAATACACAGGAATCTATTACCCATTTATTTCAACGTGTAGATGCGAGCCATGTGGAAGTAGATCCTACCAGGACCTCCCTGACCGGTACCGGAGGGAATATACAATTGGGAAAGACAGCTAACGGACACTGGCGTTTTGAAAGTGGATTTACATGGAGGTCCCCGGAACTGGAATTAAACGATATTGGTTTTTTGCGACAGGCAGATGACCTCAGACATTACACCTGGATAGGGTACAGGACCTTGAAGCCTTTTTCTATTTTCAGAAACCTGGGACTTAATTACAATCACTGGAGTGCCTGGGATTTTGAAGGGAATCTTAACCGCCTTCAGTGGAATGTAAACAGCTGGGCCAACTTTCAGAATAACTGGTTCGGGAATCTCGGCTTTAATTATATAGCAATAGATCAGTCCAATACCGCTTTAAGGGGCGGCCCCAGATTACGCAGATCCCCGAGGGTTAACTACTGGAACAATATCGGTACCGATAACAGGAAAAAGGTACGCTTTAATCTGAGTACTTCTGGATCTAAGGCCCTGGACAACTCCACGCTGGCGTTTAATCTGAATTTCGGTTTGAGCTACCAACCTCTTAACGCCCTGAGAATATCGGCATTCCCTTCCTATAACATTAATAAGGACAAGCTTCAGTTTATAAGCAATATAGATCTGGGAAATAATGATATCAGATACCTGAACGGAGAGATCGATCAGAGAACCCTGAGTATGTCGGTAAGGGTCAATTATACGATCAATCCGAATCTGACCATTCAGTACTGGGGGCAGCCCTTTATTTCCAGGGGGAGATATAGCAATTTTAAGATAGTTACCGATCCTCAGGCAGCTAGTTTTAATGACAGATTCCTTCAGTATAATGATTCGCAGATAGGTTTTAACAGCGGTGCGGGGCTTTATGAAGTAGATGAGAATACAGACGGGAATATAGATTTCAGCTTTGGAGATCCGGATTTTGCCTTTGTGCAATTCCGTTCCAATCTGGTACTCCGATGGGAGTATATTCCCGGATCGGAGATATTTTTGGTCTGGTCTCAGGATATTTCCCAAGCGGGAAATCCTCAGGACGGTTTATTCAGGAATCTGGATAACAGCATTCTGGGATCACAACCCAAAAATATCTTCCTGATCAAAGCAACATACCGCTTCGTTTTATAACAGTGGTTTTAGGTTTAACAAAAAGAGCAGCTTTTGTTTAAGTTGCTCTTTTTTAGCTTTATAGCGTTTTTTTGGTTAAATTTGAAGGTATAAATTCATAAAAGCCCCAAATTATGAAACCTAAACTGTTTTTTATACTGTTATGCGCATTGGTGTATTCCTGCACCTTTGACGATTCCGAAGACATAGCACAGGATACGAATACGAATAATTCCCTGGTGGGATTTTGGGACCTGACTTCCCTGATATATTCGGAGCCTGTAGATGCCAATTTTGACGGGACGAGTTCAGACGACTTCCTGGATGAGGTTCCCTGCTTTAATGTTGTCCTTGAATTTATGGAAAACGGAAGTTACGTCTCCAGGACAACGGATGTGGAATTTGATGTCGACCCCGTTTCAGGAGAGGGATCTGTTGATTGCCTTGAAGAAATGACAGAATCCGGTGGAACCTGGACCCTTGACGGAACCACCTTAAGCCTTACTTCCGAAGGACAAACCGTTGTTGTAGAGATAAGCCTGCAGGAGAATGTACTTTCCTTTGAAGGCGATGTAAACGGCCTGGAAGACCTTGAAATAGATGAAGATGTGACCGCAGGACTTGTTTTTGTAAGGATCAACATATAATTAAAATTCATAAAGTTAAAGAGAATACGGTTTTAGTTAAAAAAGTATAATTTAAAGTTAATTTTTTGCAAAAAGAACTGCAGACTGTAACATTTCGAATTAACTTATAGTCATTATACCGACACTCTAACCAATAAACTTTATGAATTTTAATTATCGATGCCTGATCGTAATTCTATTTTGTGGGTGCTTCTCCGTAAAAGCACAACAATCAGATTCCATACCTAAAAAAGTATATTATACCAAAGCTATTGGGGACTTAGAAGCTCCTAAAATAGACGGACTCTTGGATGATGAAGCCTGGAACATAGTTGAATGGGCCACGGACTATGTGGAGTTTGAACCCGATACGGGAACACCGCCTACAGAGCAAACCAAGATGAAGATCATCTACGACGATAAAAATCTCTATGTGGCATTCAGATGTTATCAGGCAGATCCCTCTACCATAGAAAAACGCCTGGGAAGACGGGATGACTTCCCCGGAGATTGGGTGGAGATCAATATTGACAGTTATAACGATGACCGTAGTGGTTTTTCATTTACTATTTCCGCCTCGGGAGTTAAAGGGGATGAATTTATTTCCGATAACGGGAATTTCGATTCCAGCTGGAACCCTATCTGGTATATGAAAACCAATATAGATGAAGAAGGATGGACTGCCGAGGTACGTATTCCTTTAACCCAGCTGCGTTTCGGAAATGAAGACGAACAAGTGTGGGGATTACAATCTACCCGACGATATTTTAATAATGAAGAACGCTCTCTCTGGCAACCTTTGCCTGCCAATCCTCCGGGATGGGTGAGTGAGTTTGGGGAATTGAGAGGAATTAAAGGCCTTAAGCCACAGAAACAGCTGGAGATCCAGCCATACACTGTGGGCCAACTGGATACTTTTGAAAAAGAAGAAGGAAATCCGTTCAGGGACGGAAGCGATACCAAGCTGACTGTCGGACTGGATGCCAAAATAGGAATTACCAACGACCTTACTCTCGATCTTACGGTAAACCCCGATTTCGGTCAGGTAGATGCCGATCCGGGAGCCATTGCTCTGGATGGTTTTGAGATTTTTTTCCAGGAACGCAGGCCATTTTTTGTGGAGAATAAGAACATTTTCGACTTCCGTTTTGGAGGGGGAAGGGATAATCTTTTCTTTTCCCGGCGTATCGGAAGAACTCCTCAGGGAGGGACTACCGCAGATAGTGAAAAAGGAGAATTTGCAGATGTTCCGACCAACAGTACAATTCTCGGAGCTGCGAAGTTTAGCGGAAAAACCAAAAACGGATGGTCCATAGGGATCCTGGAAAGTATTACAGATAAGGAATTTGCCGAAATAGGACTGAATACAGATCCGGAAGTCCTTAACGGCCTGAGTGAAATAGGGGAAAGAAGGGAGGAACTGGTAGAACCTCTTACCAATTACCTGGTAACAAGGGTTCAGAAGGATTTTAATGACAGGAACTCCTATGTGGGTGGTATTTTTACTGCTACCAATCGCAAACTGGAGGATAATCTCAATTTTCTGAGGAAAAGTGCCTATAGTGCCGGACTCGATTTCAGGCATAACTGGAAACAGCGTAAATACTATATGGAAGGAAATGTGGTATTGAGTAATGTGCACGGAAGTGAAGAAGCGATAGAAATTACGCAGCGTTCACTTACTCATTTATTTCAACGCTCCGATGCCGGTCATGTTGAGGTAGATCCTACCCGTACGTCACTAACCGGAACCGGTGGAAGATTTGAGATCGGAAAAAGCGGAGGCGGAAACTGGCGATATAATATAGGAGGGAACTGGCGTTCTCCCGAACTCGAATTAAATGATATAGGTTTTCTGAGACAGGCGGATGATATACGGCAGTATTTTAATATCAGAAGGTTATTTAACAAGCCCACCAGTTGGTACCGCAGGGCACGTATTGGATTTGAACAGTTCACTACCTATGATTTTGAAGGGAATTACAACAGGATACATTATGAGATCAATGCGGATGTAAACTTCAAGAACAACTGGTTTGTCGATTTCGGTGCGGCCCATAAGCCAAGGATATTTACCAATACCATTTTAAGAGGCGGGCCACGCTGGCGATTCAGTCAGGAGAATTTTGCCTTTCTCTTTGTCGGAACGGACAGGCGGAAAAAATTCAGCCTGGTAGCCGGTCATGTGAATTCCCAGGCCAAACAGAATAACTTTTCCTTTAGACTTTATGAGCTTCGTTTTAGATATCAGCCTTTTAATGCACTGAGTATGTCGCTGGCTACCGAGTATTCCCAGAATCCCAGCAAAACCCAGTATGTAACCCAAACCGATTTTAACGGAACTACACGATATATTACGGGAGAGATCGATCAGGAAACCCTGAGTACGACCCTGAGAGTGAATTACAATATTAACCCTAACCTGACAGTTCAGTATTACGGGCAACCTTTTATCTTCAGGGCCAAATACACGAACTTTAATTTTGTGAATAACGCTATTGCCAAAGACCTGAGTGAACGCGTAAGCCTGTACAGCGATGATCAGATCTCCTTTGCAAACGGTTTGTATTCTGTTGATGAAAATACAGACGGAACTACAGATTACAGCTTTGGGGACCCGGATTTTGCCTTTGTACAATTCCGCTCCAACCTGGTAGTACGATGGGAGTATATTCCGGGCTCTGAGATCTTCCTCGTATGGTCGCAGGGAATTACCGGCTCGGGAGATCCGAGCAATAGCTTTAGCAGTATAATAGATAATCAGTTGTTAAGACAGCGCCCTCAAAACACCTTTTTGGTAAAAGCTACGTACAGGTTTAATTTGTAGGGAATTAATATTATCGTAATTGTCTCCTTGAGGGGACTTACAGGGGTGTTTTGATTTTTTTCAATTGTTTTAAAAAGTATGAGGGGTAGATCCCTGTTCGTTTATAGAAGGCTTTTGAAAAGGACTCTCCACTGTTAAACCCTACTTCCTGAGCAATCCCCTTAATGGAATATAACTGGAATTGGGGATCTGTTTTGAGTTGTTTTATTGCATACTCAATTCTAAGATCGTTGAGGTAATTGCTGAAGTTTTTCTGCTCGTAGAAATTAATGATCTTAGAAAGGTAGTTAGTATTGGTGTCCAGTTTTTTAGATAAGCTGTTTAAGGTTGTTTTGCTGTTTAAAAAGCCTTTTTTATCCTCAAATTCTAATAAACCATTTCTGATTTCAGTTATTAATTCCAAGGAAACTCCTTTGATTTCCGGAGAAGCTTTTGTTTTTTCATATTTCCGATCAGGTTCATCATTGAAAACCTCTTTAAAACGTTTTTTATAGGATTTCTGCCTTTTGACATAGTAAAAAAGAAAACTTCCCAACAATATGATAGAGCTTCCCAGAATAATCAAACCAATATCCGATTGTTTTTTCTCAGTTTTTAGTTTTAGAATTAAATGTTCCTTTTCCGATAACAATTGAGGAATATCATAATGTTTTTGAATGTTTTTATTGAGAAATCTAAAGTTAGCATCTAGGATACTATCCGCAGAAATTAACTTGTCTAAATATTTTAATTGATTTTTAATGTCGTTTTTTTCTTTGTAATAATCTACAAAGGTTTTATATACTTCCGGTAATTCTCTTACTGGATCTTGATGGATTTCATAAATAGAATCGAGTTTTTTAAAATGAGTGATGGCTTCTTCTGGCTTACCGAGGTTTTTTGCTATTTTTCCTTTGTATAGATAATAATTAATTCTTGCGTTTTGATCATTATCATAAGGAAAAGCTTTATCTAAACTATCAATGGCAGCCTGATAATTCCCTTTAAAATATTCATTAAAACCTCCAGCAGTGATGAATTCATAATATTTCGAAGTGTCCTTTAATGCGAGACTTTTATGTATACCCTCTTTTATAAGGATACCTGCCGAATCCAATTTGTCTAATGAATTATATAAACTTGTTAAGTTTAATAAAGTTGTTAAATAATTATCATTATAATATTCGTTAAGACTATCGTTTATGACCAATTTCAGGATGTCTTTGAATTCAAAAAAGGCTTCTTCATATAATCCCAGAATATTTTTAAGTCCTGCTATCTCTGTTTTTACTGCCAAACGATATTGTACGTTTTCATTTTCTTCCAGGTATTTATAGGTAATAATGTAATTATCTAACGCTAACTTGTATTTGCCTAGAAAATAGTATTCACCAGCTTTTATCAAATAGCCCAGTGAAGGATAATCTTTATGTTTTAGATTTTTAGTGTAATGGATTATGCTGTCGCCAAGACGTATTGATACATATGGATTATTTGTGATGAAGTTTAGTTGACTATATGCGTTTGCAATTTTGATACTGTCTTTTTCTTCCTTTCCTTTCTCTAAATAAGCCTGAGCAAAAACAAATGCTTTAATAGAGTCATTCTCAACTTTTTTAAAAGAGGTATATATTTCTTTATAATCCAGTTTTTTTAATGAATCTATAATTCTTCTATCTTCAATCGATAGCTTTTGAGAAAAAACAATTGTAGTTATTAAAAAGTTTGTTGTAAGTAATAATCTGGATATTCGGGTTGACATTGTTGCAAATTATTGTATAAAGAAATTTAAATTGTCCCCTTGAGGGGGCTTACAGGGGTGTTTTAATCATTTTTCAATTGTTCTATAGTTTCCTCTAATGCGAGTAGGACACCGAACATATTATTTTTTACTTCCGCATTTGAAAACCTTAGAAACCTTACACCATAAGCTTCTAACCGACCTTGCCTTTTCATATCATAAAAATATTTATGATCATGACTATTCCCATCAATTTCTATTACTAATTTTAATTCGTGACAATAGAAATCAACAATATAATCTAACATTGGAACCTGTCTGTGAAACTGAAACCCATATGCACGTTGTTTGATTTTCTGCCAAAGAAGTACTTCAGATAAAGTACTGTTCTTTCTTAAACTTTTGGCGAGTTCCTTTAGTTTAGGGTCATATGGAATGATTTTGTTTTCATGTTAAATGAAACTTCTTTACACCCCTATGGTCCCCTCAAGGGGACAATCCAATTAATAACCCTCTTGTTTTCTCCCCTCCAGGGAAGAACAAAATCCTCAAGGGGACAATCTAATTAATGCAACTCTTGTTTTCCCCCTTCCGGAGGCAAATCCAATTAATGTGCTTCCAGCCAGTTCTCGCCAATCCCGATCTCAACATCTAGCGGGACGCTTAGTTTATAGGCATTCTCCATCTCTGTTTTGATGAGGGTCTGAACGGCCTCCAGTTCCGGTTTATAGGCGTCAAATACCAATTCATCATGTACCTGAAGCAACATTTTGGTTTTAAAATTCTCTTCCTCCAGTTTTTTATGGATGTTGATCATAGCGATCTTTATAATATCTGCCGCACTTCCCTGAATAGGCGCATTAACGGCATTTCGTTCTGCCGCTCCGCGTACCACTGCATTCCTGGAATTGATATCTTTCAGATAACGCCTTCTTTCAAGAATAGTCTCTACATAACCGTTCTCCCGAGCAAAATCTATCTGATTGCTGATATAGCTGCGAAGTTTAGGATAGGTTTTATAATAAGTATCTATCAATTCTTTGGCTTCACTTCTGCTTAGGGTGGTCTGATTACTCAACCCGAAAGCCGATACCCCATATATGATACCGAAATTCACGGTCTTTGCATTACCACGCTGTTCCCTGCTAACTTCTTCCAGAGGAACCCCGAAAACCTTAGCTGCTGTGGCAGCATGAATATCCTCACCATTCTGGAAGGCTTTGATCATATTTTCTTCTTCGCTTAAAGCTGCAATAATACGGAGTTCTATCTGGGAATAATCCGCGGCCAGAAGCACATAGTCTTCACTTCTGGGGATAAAAGCCTTTCTTACCTGCCGACCTCTCTCCGTCCTGATAGGGATATTCTGAAGATTCGGATTGTTGGAGCTCAAACGTCCCGTGGCAGCTACCGCCTGGGCATAAACCGTGTGAATCCTTTTGGTTTTTGGGTTGATCTCATTTGGTAGTGCATCCACATAAGTGCTTTGTAATTTTTTATAGGAACGCCACTCCAGGATATCGGCAACGATCTGATGGTCCTTAGCCAGATAGGAAAGGACATCTTCTGCCGTAGAATATTGCCCTGTCTTGGTTTTCTTGGGTTTATCTACAAGCTTTAGCTTATCGAAAAGAATGGGCCCCAGCTGTTTTGGTGATGCCAGGTTAAACTCTTCTCCGGCCTGTTCATAGATCCCTTTTTCCAGACGATTAATGTCTTTGGTTAGCTCTTCTGATAATTCACTGAGAAAATCGGTGTTCACTCTGATACCCTCAATCTCCATAGAAGTAAGTACACTTACAAGCGGGACTTCAACTTCGTTAAAGAGCTTGGTCACGTTCCCGCTTTCCAGTTCTTTCTGAAAATGGTTCTTTAACTGCAGGGTAATATCGGAATCTTCAACAGCGTATTCCGTTTGCCTGGATAGCTCCACATCCCTCATAGACCCCTGATTCTTTCCTTTTTTACCTATGAGTTCCGTAATGGAAACAGGCTGATAGTTAAGATAGGTTTCCGCCAGGACATCCATATTATGCCTCATATCAGGGTTAATTAGATAATGGGCTATCATAGTATCGAAGATCTTTCCTTTTACAGGGATACCGTAATTGGAAAGTACTTTGATGTCGTATTTCAGGTTTTGCCCTATTTTCTCGATCCCTTCGGCTTCGAAAAACGGACGCAACTCTTCCAGGATCTTTTGAGCTTCTTCCCGGTCTTCCGGAATCGAAACATAATATCCTTTTTTCTCTTCCCAGGAAAAAGCAATACCTACGAGGTCGGCTTCCAGAGCCTTTATACTCGTTGTTTCGGTATCGAAGCATACACTGGATTGTTGCATCAGCTTTTCCATTAGTATTTTCCTGGCCAGGGAAGTATCTACATATTGATACAGGTGTTTGGTGTTTGCTACTGTATTAAATCCGGATACGGATGCAGTGCTGACATCTGCGGTGCCGCTTCCCGGCATATTAAAAAGATCGAATTGTGTGTTCTCGGGAGTAGCTGCTTTTTTTGCAGAAGCAGGCACTTCCGATGCAGCTTGCTGCTGAGGTGCAAAGGTCTTCAGGAAATTTTCTGTAAGCCTCCTGAATTCAAGCTCCATAAATATCTGCTTTACCTCTTCAATATTGGGATCGGAGAATTCAAATTCGGTCTCATCAAACTCTACCGGAACATCCAGCATAATTCTGGCCAGCTTTTTAGACAGGATCCCCAGTTCTGCATTGGCTTCTACTTTCTCTTTCATTTTACCTTTAAGCTCATGGGTATTGGCCAGCAGGTTTTCCATGCTTCCGTATTGTGCCAGGAATTTTTTTGCGGTTTTCTCCCCGACTCCGGGTAACCCCGGAATATTATCTACAGAATCCCCCATCATTCCCAGAAAGTCGATCACCTGCTCGGGATTTTCCACTCCGAATTTTTCTTTTACCTCCGGAATTCCCCATACTTCATAAGTATTTCCCATTCTGGGCGGGCGATACATAAAAATATTATCAGACACCAGTTGGGCAAAGTCCTTATCGGGGGTTACCATAAAGGTTTTATAGCCTTGCTTTTCTGCCTTTTTGGCCAGGGTCCCAATAATATCATCAGCCTCGTAACCCTCCTTTACCATCACCGGGATATTCATAGCCTTCAGTATCTTTTCGATATAGGGTACTGCTATTTTAATGGCCTCCGGAGTTTCCTGCCTGTTGGCTTTGTACTCTTCAAACATTTCTGTTCTGGAAACGCTTCCGCCTCTGTCGAAACATACGGCCAGGTGGTCGGGTTTCTCCCTTTTGATCACATCCAGAAGAGAATTGGTAAAACCCATTATGGCCGAAGTATCCATTCCTTTCGAATTGATACGCGGATTCTTGATAAATGCGTAATATCCCCTGAAAATTAAAGCGTAAGCATCGAGTAAAAAGAGTCGTTTCTGATCAGACATTATTGTTTTTTAAGAATTAAAGTATTTGCAAAACGGGTATAAAAGAAAGCCGGTGTTTAACTCACTTTATGAAGTCACCCAGACTTTCAAAACTACAAACTAATTGCGTAGAATTAAAATCTTTTCCCGGGTGGCCATTAAATTATTTTTCAGGTGAGGTGATGAAGATAAAAAAAGCCGGCCCGAAGGCCGACTTAACTCAAAATGAATAATTAAAATTTAATGATGAGAATACATCCTTAATCAAAATTCCACAGAGGTTGGATCCCTCTGAGGTGCTCAATAAAATAATTCCATTTCCTCTTGGTGAAATAGGTATTGAATTTCCCCGAATAACCGTGATTCTGGCTCGGGATGATGAGCAAGTCAAAATCTTTATCTGCTTTAATAAGCGCTTCGGCCAGCTTAAATGTTGCCGAAGGGTTGACATTATTGTCAACTCCGCCGTGTACCAATAGCAATTTACCTTTAAGCTTAGAAGCCATGGTTATATTTGATTGTTCATGATAAGCCTTGTCTACCGGCCATCCCATATACATTTCAGGCCACCAGGCTTTTTCCATTCTGTGATCGTGATCTGCAGAACTGGATACAGCTACCTTGTAAAAGTCAGGGAACTGAAGCAGGGCGTGAGCTGCGTCATATCCACCTGCCGAATGCCCGAATATCCCCACCTTGTCGGTATCTATCCAGTTGTATTTTTTACCCAGCGATTTAATAGCCAGAACATGATCTTCCAGGTTACCTCCCAGATTCTTGTAGGAGTGATTGTGAAATTCTTTCGATCTTCCCGAAGACCCCAGACCGTCAACACTTACCACAATAAAGCCCAGCTCGGCCAATGCCTGATTGTTTCTCAGTACCCAATGACTGAGCCCCTGTCTGAAACCTGCCGGATACATCTGTGTATGTGGCCCGGTATAACTGGCATCTACAATGGGATATTTTTTTGAAGGGTCGAAATTTGTCGGCTTCCATAAAGCTCCGTAAATAGTAGTTTTTCCATCTCTGGCCGTAGTGGTGAACGTCTGTGGAGGCGTCCAGTTCGCTTCGGTAAGACCTGCTATATCGGCTTCAGAAACTTTAAGAACAACTTTACCGTTCTTTGAACTTCTGAGTACCGTTTTGGTCGGTTTATCTACGGTAGAGAAGTTATCCAGGAAATACTTACCGTTTCGAGAAAAACTGATCTGATGATGGGTCTTTTCCGGGGTAAGCAATCTGACTTTCTTGTCTTTTAGGCCAACTTTATACAAATACTGATGATAAGGATTGCTTCCTTCTTCCTTTCCGGAAGCCAGGAAATAAACAATGCCCTTGTCTTCATCTATATAACTGACACTATTTACAAAGTAATCTCCTTTGGTAAGTGGAGTAACTTCCTTTGTTCCGAGATCAACAGAATAGAGTTGCTTCCATCCGCTTTTCTCCGAACTAAAAATAACGGTGTTCTTTTTCTCCAGGATCCAGTAATCGAAATTATCGATATTGGTGTTACTGGTTTCCGTATGAAGAAGGTTCTTACTGTTGCTTTTCAGATCTAATTTTAAAAGGTGACTTTTTTGATATCCTCTTTCATCATAGCTTACGAATACTTCCCCGCTGTTTTTACCCCAGCTATAGGAAGGAGCGTTGATATGTGTGTTTCGCGGAAGCTCGGGAGTGATCTCTTTGCTGTTCTCTATATCGAAGAAAACAGGCTTCATATGAACCATGGTCGTATCTCCCGGAGAACCTCTGTAATATGATAGTAATTTAGGCCTGTAGAGCGAATCTATACTGAAATCCAGCATATACATTTTATCGGCATACCGAAGATCGCAAATAGAAGTCTGGATATATTTGGAATCGGGAGACCAGGATACAAAGAATCGTTTGGGTCTGTTCCCGTTCTCACCTTCCATCAGATCATACCAGCCATAAAAACTGGCATATTCGTAATTTTTATAACCGTCACGGCTGAGTTGTTTTACTTCTCCGGTCTCTGTCGATTTTAGATAGAGGTTGTAGTTTTCGGAATAAGCAACCCATTTCCCATCAGGGGATGTAGTTTCGAAAGCGTTGCGACTTTCTTCTTTTTTCTTGGCCTTTAAATCGTAAGAGCCGAGATCCAGTACATAGGTTTTGTTATTCAATCTGAATTCCAGATGATCTTTGTCAACATATTCCACAAAATTAAAAGGCAGCTCAGTAGCCTTAACTTCCTTTTTAGTGAGTGTAGCTATTTTTTCTGCCAGCCTGGAGTGGTCGAAAAGTGCTTCTTCCTCAGCATTGGCAAATAGTACCTTTTTAAAGGCTTTACCTTCCTTGCTGTATTTTAAATACCAAAAACCTGTATTGTTCGAGAACCAATTCGGAAAGATCCTGAGGTTAAAAGCTTTTTTGTTATTGATATTTTCCCATAAAAACGATTTTGCCCGTTGATAATCTTCTTTGGTAATACTCTCCTGAGCATAGGAAGAAGAGCTGAAGATAAGACAAAAAAACGATGCCAAAAGGCAGGAAACTAGTTGGTTTTTTTTCAGTTTCATTACCGGTTATTTTATACTTCAATATAAAGATAGCCAATCGCATTAAAGCCTGAAAATACAGGTGTTGAGAGAGAAAATGGGTAATAAAAGTCAAGTTTTATACAGAAAATACCCGCTACGTAAATAGCGGTAAAATTGGGAAAGAATAAGAATCATTAATAAAAGTCAACTTATGTAATATATTCTATATTGAATGGAATAATTGGATTATGAGTTAAAATAGTATTATTAAATCCGGTTTTTGATTAAAATAGCAGGCTCGAATCTCATTATTTTTAACAAAGTTTAACGTTTTTATAGCTTCAGTTAACGGTTTACTATAGATTTTTCATGAATTTGGCCAGCAGATTATCAGAAGCTTGCCGGTAAATCTCGTGGGCACCTTTTTCCCTAATCTCTTTTCCGGCTTGCTCGTTCATTCCGTTCGGAGTAGCTGCGTGATCTGCCAGTTCTTCAAAATCTATCACTTCTGCCTTCTGAGCTGCGTAGGCCAGAGATTCGAATAGATCCGAAACGTATTGATTGGTGGTATCCCTGTCTACTCCATGCTCATGGGTCCATTGACTCAAAGCGCCCATCAGTTCGTAAAAGGGAGTGATCAGCCCGGTTAAGGTCCAGATACTATGCAATTCTGTTTCACTTTTTACTTCAAGAGGTTGTCCGATATGATCCAGGATGGTTTTTACCGTTTTGTCCGGATTAAAAACGGGGATCGGACAATTGTGATGTACCACGGTGGGTAAGGGGATAGCCCTGGAAATATGTTTAAAGTGCTTTACGGCTTCGGCCAGCTCTGAATGCGTGAGATAGGGGATAAAAGAAACAACGGTTTTCTGGTCGTCAAACCGAAGATCGGAAAGTATACTTTGCGCATCCGCAGGCCTTAAGGCAATAAAAATTATATCGGAATTGTCTATGACTTCCTGATTGGAAGCCTGCTTTTTTACATTGGAAAAACGGGAGGCCAGTTTATCTGCTTTCTCACTGTTTCTTGGAGAAAGGGAAACAGATAATTCTCCCATTTTTGAAGTACACAGGGCTTCGATAACGGCACCGGCAATTTTGCCTACACCAATAAAACCTAATTTCATGACGATAGCTTTAGAAAAGGATATAGATTAAATGAATTTAGTGATCTACGGATGGTAAAAGAATCCGGGTTTAACATTGGTATTTTCCCCATCCTGGTATTTCATATAGGTAAAACCTTCATGAATGCAATAAGAACCCACTTCTCCGGCTTTGTTCATCGCCAGATAAGCAATCTGAAAATCCTTATAACGCTCGTTTTTAGAGACGATCCTTCTGATGGCTTCTTCACATGCTTCCTGAGGGGACATCCCGTTTCTCATTAACTCCACGATCAGAAAACTACCTACGGTTTTCATGACTTCTTCTCCCATTCCGGTAGCAACAGCCCCTCCTATCTCATTATCGATAAACAGCCCGGAACCTATGATCGGGGAATCCCCGACACGCCCTTTCATTTTATATGATAAACCGGAAGTGGTACAGGCACCTGCAATATCTCCGTCCTTATCGATGGCAAGCATACCGATGGTATCGTGATTTTCAATATTGATGATAGGCTTGTATTCGGGAGATTTTTTCCATTCTTCCCAGGCTTTTTTAGAATCTTCCGTTAGCAGGTTTTCTTTTTCAAACCCCTGCCGGTATCCGAACTCTTCGGCACCTTCTCCGGCGAGCATCACGTGTGGAGTTTCTTCCATTACTTTCTTTGCCAGGGCTGCCACATTGGTAATATTCTCCACACATACCACGGCTCCGCAATCGCCTTCCGGATTCATAACACAGGCGTCCAGGGTTACATTCCCTTCCCGGTCCGGTGCACCACCTTTACCGACGGTGGTATTTTTAATATTTTCTTCTTCAACGGCAACTCCTGCAATAACAGCATCTAATGCGTCTTTACCCTGTGCCAATTCCTCTCCGGCTTTTGCGTTTGCCGAAGTGAATGCCCATGTGCATACTGCAATGGGGAATTTTGTCTTGTCGATATTCATAGCTTTTTTTTCTGAAGAACCGGTTTCCGTATCCTGCTCCTGTGTCGTATTCTGATTAGTATCTTTACAACCCACAACGGAAGCTCCAACGGTAATACCTACTCCCGATAATGCTGCTTTTTCAATAAATTTTCTACGTTTCATTAAGATTGGTTTTATAACGTTTTGGTGTGTTATTTGTTTAAAAATGATGCTTTTGGATCATCAATTTTGAAGTAAGTAAGAGATTGTTACTTAGTTAATAACAATTTCATCAATAAAGATCCAGCTACGTCCGTCATAAGAATATCCGAGATGCCACTCGGGAAGCACTCCCAGCTTTTTGGCGATTACCTTCACATAACGGGCTTTTTCCGCATCCAGGGAAACGCTTACTTTTTCTATTTCAACTTCATCTGACGGAGTAGGCTCATTCATTTTAACTTTCCCTACCGGGCGGAAAGATTTGCCATCCGAAGAAATATAGTATTCCACGCCTGTTGGGTAAAAGATCCAGCTTCTTTGATCTTTAAGGAAACCGGTACTGATCTGATTAACGTCTTTTTCACTTCCGAGATCTACCGTAGCAATTACATCCCTGTTGTGATAGCCCTGCCAGGTACCTGTTTTAAAACCAAGAGTCCCCTTTATCCCGTCAATCAAAGCATTGTCTCCTCCTCCGTTATAGCGATTGGCATATTCAGACTCGAGGGTGATACTGATATTCGGATCTATTTTAAAGAATTCTGTTTCGATCTCCGCGCTTTTAACTCCGTCTTTTTGAGCATAGGTATGCAATACGGATGCATCAGAAAGCGTAATAGGGCCTTCGTATTTTTTATATTCATCATCATTGAGCCTGAAAAACATTTCTGCCTCAGGATCTATATTGCCGATAACCACTTCTGTATCACCCTTAAAGGCAATATCTCCTTTTTCGATATAAGGCGCTGCAACAATTTGATGCTCCTTTATTTCCGTTACCGGTTCCTGTCCTTCTTTTGTTCCCCATTCCGAAGGAGTATCGGTCATTTCGAAAACCAGAGCCCCTCCGTCTACAACTTCATTGTGATACAGATAAGTCCGTTTTAACTTCTTCCCGTTCAGGGAAACGGAAGCTATATATTTATTCTGATCGGATACATTAACCGCTTCAATGGTAAAGGTTTTCCCATTCTCAAGATTGATGGTAGCTTTATTGAAGAGCGGAGCTCCGATGATATACTGATTGGAAGCAGGAGTAACCGAATAGAAACCTAAAGAGCTCAATACATACCACGCACTCATTTGTCCGCAGTCTTCATTCCCCGAAATACCATCGGGAGCATTGGTGTAGAGTTCTGTGAGTATCTGACGTACCCTTTCCTGGGTCTTGTGCGGTTTGTTGACGAAATTGTACAAATATGCCATATGATGACTCGGTTCGTTTCCGTGTGCATACTGCCCGATCAGACCTGTAATATCCGCCTGGTTGGCTCCTGAAGTTTCATTATCGGCATTAAAAAGTGCATCCAGTTGGGCTTCCAACCCCGCTTTTCCTCCCAGAAGTTCCATAAAACCATTAATGTCCTGAGGTACATAAAAGCTGTACTGCCAGGAGTTAGCTTCTGTATAATTAAAATTAACCTCATAAGGATCAAAAGGCTTGAACCAGGTGTTTCTGATACGCCCCCTCATGAATTTTGTCTGCGGATCGAATACATTTTTGTAGAACTGTGCCCTTTGCATAAAATTTTCATAATCTCCGGTTTTACCCATGGCCTTAGCCATCTGGGCAATGGTCCAGTCGTCGTATGCATACTCCAGGGTTTTGGAAACAGATTCACTTTCTTCCTCCACCGGAATATAACCGAGATCTTTATAAGCTTTTAATCCGAGTTTATCCCTGGTGGCACTGTGTTTCATAGCCTGGAAAGCCTTTTCCGTATCGTAATCGGTGATGCCTTTAAGGTAAGCATCAGCAATAACGGGAACTGCGTGATAGCCTATCATACAATGCGTATAATTGGCAGCGAGATCCCATATCGGCATGATTCCGCCTTCCTCGTATTTGCTGATAAAAGTGTTGATGAAATCATTGGTACGCTCCTGCTCTATGATCGTATAAAGCGGATGGGTAGCTCTAAAGGTATCCCATAAAGAGAATACGGTATAATAATCGAAATCGGAAGTTTGATGTACGTTAAGGTCCATCCCCCTGTATCTTCCGTCAACATCCTGATATAAATTAGGAGCCAGCATGGTGTGGTACAAAGAAGTATAGAAGTTTACCTTATAATCGGTATCCTGACTTTCAATAACTATTTTTTCCAGTTGGGATTCCCATTTTTTCTCTGCTTCCTCCTTTATCTGAGCAAAGCTCTTATCGCCTATTTCTGCCTGCAGATTTTTCCCGGCTCCCTCAGTATCCACAGCAGAAATACCTACGGAAACATAGATCGGTTCGTTGTCCGGGTTGTCAAATTCGAAAGCCATTTTGGTAGGGTCCTTTTCCGAAGAACCTGTATTTTTCTTAAAGGGCCTGGAGAACTTTATATGATAAAAAAGCCTTTGATCTGTGGCCCAGGCTTTGGAATTCCGGTATCCGGAGATCTCCTGATCGGAAAGAACATTTATTTGATGCCCCATTAACTGATCTCTGTGTTCCAGATCGAGAATGATAACCTGATTTTCGGCAGATGCAAAAGAATATTTATGCATCCCGCTTCTGGGAGTAACCGTAAGCTCTACATCTATATCTGTAGTATCCAGATGTACCCTGTAATATCCCGGGCTGGCACTTTCATTTTCATGAGAGAAATGAGCGCGGTAGCCTTTATTCCCATCGGCCCCATTATTAAAGACAACTTCTGTCGTTGGCATTAAGAGAACATCACCATAGTCGGATACACCGGTTCCGCTAAGATGAGTATGTGAAAAACCATAAATATAACTGTCGCTGTAATGATAACCGGAACAACCGTCCCATCCTTCAAGCCGGGTGTCGGGGCTAAGTTGCATCATCCCGAAAGGCATGGTGGCACCGGGATAAGTATGTCCGTGACCTCCGGTCCCGATAAAGGGATTAACATAAGAAATCAGAGCCTGATCCTTGACGGCAGGAGTAATATCTGTCTTGTTGGTACAGGAGGTTAAAAAAGCTAAAAGAAGCAGAAAAGAAAGTAACGGTCTCATTAAAAACAGATTATTTGATTTTAAGGTTTCTAAGATAATAAAATGCTGGTTAATGGATCGCATCTTTCAAAAAGATAAAAAAGAGAAATCGACGGCAGATTTGGGAGATGTTTTGACCTGGCCCGACGGGATTATTCCCTGAGGCGATTTTATTAAAGAAAAGATTAGTAGTTTTAGGGATTCTAAGATAAAAAAACGATGAGTAACAGATTATTGATAAGTGTATTATTCCTTTTAGGTATAGGATGCACATCGACCGACATCAAACCCGAAATTCCGCGTATCATTCCTCAACCTTTAGAGATAGAGCTCAATAAAGGAGCTTTTACCTTAAACCCGCAGACCACCTTAAAAGCGGATGAAACACTAGGAGTGAATGCCAGCTATCTGAAGAACCTTATCAGAGAAGGAACGGGAATAGAATTAGAAGAAACCGAAACGATTGCCGCCAATCAGATCGTATTGGAAGTTGCCGGTACTGATACGGAGAACGAAGAGGCTTACGAACTTGAAATAGATAAGAATTCCATAAAGATCAAGGCTGCCGGTAACAGAGGTATTTTCTACGGGATACAGAGCCTGAGGCAACTCTTTCCGCCCTGTTTTGAGGACGGCTCCTGTGAAGATGAAAAATTCGCCATCCAGGCCTTGAATATTAAGGATGAACCCCGTTTTGTATACAGGGGAATGCACCTGGATGTGGGAAGGCATTTCTTTGATATAGATGATATAAAGACTTATATAGATATGCTGGCCATGTTAAAAATGAATACTTTTCACTGGCACCTTACCGAAGATCAGGGTTGGCGTATTGAGATTAAAAAATACCCCAGGCTTACAGAAGTAGGAGCGTATAGAAAGGAGACACTGATAGGTCATTATAATGATCAACCCCATAAATTTGACGGGAAAAGATATGGCGGGTTTTATACCCAGGAACAGGTAAAGGAAATTGTTGCATATGCCGCAGAACGGCAAATAACCGTAGTACCTGAAATTGAAATGCCGGGTCACTCCCAGGCGGCCATTGCAGCTTACCCTGAACTGGGGTGTGCTAAAGAGCCTGTAGAAGTAGCTACCAAATGGGGGATCTTTGAAGAAATATACTGCCCGAATGAAAAAACCTTTGCTTTTTTAGAGGGAGTTCTGGATGAGGTAATAGCCTTGTTCCCATCGGAATATATTCATATAGGAGGAGATGAAGCTCCAAAGACACGATGGAAAAGTTGTGCTCATTGTCAGCAGCTGATCAAAAAGGAAGGCCTTAAAGATGAGCATGAATTACAGAGTTATTTTATTACCAGAATGGAAAAATATCTCAACAGCAAAGGACGACAGATCATCGGGTGGGATGAGATCCTCGAAGGAGGACTTGCACCTAACGCTACGGTAATGTCATGGAGAGGAATGCAGGGAGGCATCGAAGCTGCCAAGCATGGAAATCATGTGGTGATGACCCCGACCTCTCATAGTTATTTTGATTATTACCAGAGTGAAAATGAAAATGAACCCCTGGCTATCGGTGGTTTTCTTCCATTAAAAAAAGTATATGAATTTAATCCTATTCCTGAGGAGTTGAATGCTGAAGAGGCTAAGCTTGTCCTGGGGGCGCAAGGAAATATATGGACGGAATATATGCCCGATTTCGATAAGGTTACCTATATGGCTTTTCCAAGAGCAATTGCTCTTAGTGAAGTGGTATGGTCTGAAGATACGGATAAGGATTACCTGGAATTCATTTCCAGGCTGGAGCGTTTTCAGGAACGCATGGATCATTTAAATATTAAGTATGCAAATCACTTGTACGAAATAGAAGGAGAGCTGATCAATGAGGACGGTAACTTGTTTTATGAACTTAAGACACTGTTACCGGATAAGGAAATACGATATACCGTTGACGGAACTGACCTGAATAGCTCTTCCCCGCTTTATACGTCCCCAATAAAAATAGATCGTAATATCACCATTAAGGCAGGGGTCTATGAAGACGGAGAACTACTGGGAAGCCAGTTTGTTCAGAAACTCAACTATCACAAAGCGGTCAATAAGAAAATAGAGCTCAATGTTCAACCTCATGAGGCGTACAATGCCGGGGGCCGAGAAGCTCTGATAAACAGTATTAACGGAAATAGTAAACGTTTTGGAGATAGTGAATGGCTTGGCTTTTGGGGAGATGACCTGGAAATACTCATCGATCTTGAAGAGGAAGTTCCGGTAAAGAAGATCAGTACAAGATTTTTCAATGCCAACGGTCAGTGGGTTTATGCTCCCGGTTCGGTAACCTTCTCCCTTTCCGCAGATAAAGAGAATATGAACAGTGTAACTGTGGAAAGAGATAAAAATTCCGGCGATTTGATCATTCCTATGAGTGCTTCCTTTGCTGAAGAAAAGGTGAGGTATATTAAAATAGAGGTGGAGAATTACGGACTTATTCCAGATGGAAAGCAAGGTGCCGGGAACAGAGCGTGGACCTTTATTGATGAAATAATAGTAGAATAGTAAGAATGATACTGGAGATCTGTGCAAATTCATATGAATCGGCTTTAAATGCGGAAAAGGGAGGAGCCGACAGGATTGAATTGTGCTCCGAACTGGCCCTGGGAGGAATAACACCTTCCTACGGGTTGATAAAAAAAGTAATGAATACCCTGTCTATTCCGGTAAATGTACTCATACGCCCCAGAAGTGGAGATTTCACTTATACCGAGGAGGAGTTTGAGGTCATGAAAGAAGATATTGCTCTTTGCAGGGAATTAAAATGCAATGGTGTCGTTTCCGGCGTTCTTAATAAGGATCAGGAGCTGGATGTTGCCCGAACGGGTAAGCTGATAGAATTGGCAGGTCCGATGTCTTTTACTTTTCACAGGGCATTTGATTGGGTTCCCGACCACGGGCAAACACTTGAAGAACTCATAAACCTTGGAGCCGAAAGGATACTTAGTTCCGGTCAGTCTTCTAACGCTTTTAAAGGACTTCCGCTTTTGAAAACACTTTTAAAACAAGCCGATAACCGGATTACCATCCTGCCGGGCGGAGGAATAAACAAGGAAAACGTATTGCATTTCCGGAATGAAGGCTTTACAGAAGTCCACTTTTCTGCAGGCAGTTCCAGGAAAACTACCGATATACCACAGCCTTCCATGGTTAACCTGGATGCCTTTGATGAAGGCAGACAAACATTTTCGGATATACAGAAAATACAAGAGATCAGAAATATAACTACCTGATAATTAGCATCTTCATATAAAAATTCTTAAGTTTATACAATAAAACCTTCGTAATGTTACGGGTTTTGTGTATTGTCGGCCACCCACTTAAACTTCTTATGCAATGAAAACAATGAAGTCATCGGTGACCTACGCTATTTTTCCGGCGATCGTTTTATGTTTTAGTTCAGGGCTTTTTGCCCAGGTAGGAATAGGAACCAATACTCCAGATGCTTCTTCGGCTTTGGAGGTAGTATCTGCAAATAATAATACGGGGGTTTTATTTCCCAGAATGACCACCGTTCAACGTGATGCCATCAGCAATCCTGCAAAAGGATTACTTATTTACAATACCACTACCAATACTTTTGATTACAACTCGGGAACAGGAGCTTCTCCCAATTGGATAAGTTTAACTACAGGAACTTCTTCCAGACGGGCAAGGTTTTCAAATACCGATACTACTACCGATCTGAACTCTTCCACTTTTACGTTGATCCCGTTATTCGATACCACAGAATTTAATGATGATAGTGCTTTATACCAGATCAATGATACATTTGGTATCACGGTAACGGAGGCAGGAAGGTATAAGGTAATATTAAACATCAGATTACTGGGGGTCAACTCGTCGGGAAGTACGGAACAGGATACCAATGTCCTGGCAGGGATTATTGCGAATTCCACCAGAGTGTCGGCCACCTCTATGGGATATATCAGTTTCCAGAACGGAAATACCGAAGCTACCATAAATATTACCGATATCATAAACCTGGCTGCTAATGATGTGGTTGGAGTAGCTACCATTGGTGAAGGGAATACGGGTACGGTAACTCATGCCTTTTCCGGAGACTCCGTCTTTATTATCGAAAAACTGGATTAAGGGGAAGAAAGGCAGAAACCGACGCATTCCGTATTTCTTTGATACTGGCCTCAGTGAATTAGTTAAATAATTTTTAAAGCCCGGGCTTATACCTTCGAATAAAAGTAACTTTGCGGCTTTAAATACCTGAAGATGCGTTGGTTTATTTTTATTCTTTTTTATCTTGTATTGAGTTGGTATGCTTTTCAATCAGTCAGGACACTAACCAGAATTAACTGGATTCATTACTCTTATATAGTATTGTCTTTGGTGATCCTGGGGAGCTTTATTTATCAGTTCGCCTTTTTGAGCGAACAGTCAAGACTGATGACACCGGCCAGAAGCTATGCCTTTGGGTTCTTACTTACTTTTATAGTATCCAGCCTCTGTGTTATTCCTTTTTTATTCGGAGAAGACCTCTACCGTTTGGGAGCAGGTGTTTATAATAAATTCTTTGGGCAGGGACAATCGTTTACAGTACTTTCCAGAAGAAAATTTATCAGCACAATTGCCCTTGGAATTGCTGCTATTCCGTTTACATCTCTTCTTTATGGAATGTATAAGGGGAAATACAATTTCAGAGTGTTGAGGTATACCCTTCATTTTGATGATCTGCCGGATGCATTTGATGGATACAGGATTACACAGATAAGCGATATCCACTCCGGAAGTTTCGACAATAAAAGCAAAATAGAATACGCCGTAGACCTGGTCAACGAGCAGGAAAGCGATGTGATCCTTTTTACGGGAGATATGGTTAACAATGAAGCCAGGGAAATGTTACCCTGGAAAGATACTTTTTCAAAACTCACGGCCAGGGACGGTAAATTCTCAGTTCTCGGGAACCATGATTACGGAGATTATATTTCATGGTCGAGCCCGGAAGAAAAAACTAAAAACCTGGATCAGCTTAAGGATCTTCAAAAAGAGATGGGCTTCGACCTTCTTTTGAATGAAAACAGGTACCTGGAAAAAGACGGTGAGAGAATCGCCCTGATAGGAGTGGAGAACTGGGGTGCAGGAGGTTTTAAAAAAGCAGGAGACCTTGGAAAAGCAGCCAGTGGAATTCAAAAGGACGATTTTAAGATCCTGATGAGCCATGATCCGTCTCATTGGGAGAATCAGGTAATTCAGGATGATTATCACTATCACTTAACCCTAAGCGGACATACACACGGGATGCAATTCGGGATCGAGATCCCGGGACTTATTAAGTGGAGCCCCGTAAAATGGCGCTATAAATACTGGGCGGGGATCTATGAAGAACTGGGTCAGTATATCAATGTAAACCGAGGTTTTGGGTACCTGGCATATCCCGGGAGAGTAGGTATATGGCCGGAAATCACCGTTATAGAACTAAAAAAGAAGGAATTAGCGTAATTTTTTTTGTTTTTTTTAAGAAAAGCTTTTATTTTGCCACCATAATATTCCATAGTTATATTGTGGAATCTACATATTGTCAGCCCCCCGCTAAATCTTTAAAACCTACTTATTATGGAAAAAAGAAAGTTTTGGCTGACGTTTCTGTTTTTTTCAGCATTCTTATTTTTTAATTCTAAAACCCAGGCACAGGTCGGTATTGGTACAAATACACCGGATGCTTCAGCTGCACTGGACATTACTTCGGATTCGCAGGGATTTTTAGCTCCCAGGATGACCACGGCAGAACGAGCTGCCATAAGTTCTCCTGCTTCCGGTCTGATGGTTTACGATACCGATACCAGCTCATTTTACTTTTACAGTGGAAGTTCATGGGTGGAGATTATCAAGGATTCTGATAAAAGATCTAATTACAAGATCGTAAAGTCGGCAGCTGACTTGGCCGATGAATTAACCGCCGGAGGTGGAATTAAATATCTTCTGGATGAAAACACCTTGTACGAAATAAACGGAACCATTACTTTGGCAGCACCTATAGACGCTAATAACGCTTACTTAAGAGGGAATGATGTAGGGGAAGACGTTTTATTGAGAATAGGAGGGACGGTTTTTGAGGGAACAACAGGTATCTCTATACGAAGCCTTACTGTAGCAGCACCGGGAGGTAGTATTTTTAACCTGACATTGACGGCTGCGGAACGTGTTATTGTACAGGGATCTGTATTTTCCGGAGGTGGATCAGGTACGGTGGGAACCATCGATGGGGGATCATTAACCTTTATGTCTATTGTCCAATATGCTTTTTTTACTGATGGAATTACCTTTAATAATATAGGAACACTTCTGTTGAATAACCTGGGGTGGCTGAATAATAATGGGGGAACCATGGAAACCTTTACAGGTACCTTTGACCTTATCACACAGATTGGAGGATTCTTTGTTGTTGATTCCGGAGAGATCGGAATAGATGTAAGCAGTGACCCTACGGTAAATGATACGGGTACACTTCAGAGTAGTACTTTTTCCGGAGCGGGAGATTTTGTAAACGGTTATACTACTGCAGCAACCGGATATAATTTCAGTACACAATGGGATGTTAACTGTAATGGTCTTCCGATAGAAAATGATTTTGCTTCGTCCGGGAATATTTATTATAACGGTGATATCGTAACAGGATTTGTACAAAACGTACCTGCAGCAGCAGGAGCATTTAACCTGGAAGGGAATTCAGGAGCAAATAATACTACTGCGGTAAACCTGTTTAGGGTGAGTTCTCCGCAAGATAACAGATTGCGGTATGAAGGCCGGGAAAGAAGGACCTTTCAAGTAAACGCATCTTTATCGGTAAGGGGAAATGATTTCGGTAATTTTTATGCTTTTTTAATTGTAAAGAACGGAACTGATGAACTGGTCGAAACCAATACTTTAATGCGTGTAAACAATACAGCAGATATTAACAGTTTGGCCATTGTAGGTACGGTAGACCTTGACCCGAATGATTATATTGAAATATGGGCACAACGCCTTACAGGCTCCGGAGGAAGTTCACAATTAACGGTATTCTCACTTAACCTGAGTATAAGATAATACAAGGACAATTGTCCGTTTTATTATAGTATAATTGATAAAAATAAAGGCCCTTGTTATTTGCAAAGGCCTTTATTTATTTAACACTTTAAGGAATGGATCAACTCCATTCGTAAAATAAAGCAGCCAGGTAGTAACCGGCGCCAAAACCTACCAGGAGGCCTTTTGAACCGGTAGCGGTTGTATCGGCCTGCTTGGAATTAAAGAAACGCTCCAGAACGTATAAACAACTGGAAGCACTGGTGTTACCGTATTTGTGAAATTGCTCTATGGAAGGCGTTAGTTTTTCTTCATCAAGGCCTAAATGATCATCTCTTGAAAACTGCTTGATGACTTTAGTTCCTCCTTGGTGAATGGACCATTCGTCTATATCTTCAATTTCCAGATCGTTCCTTTCCAGGATTGGTTTGATAAGTTTTTCAGAAACCAGTTTGGGAACTACATTCTTTAACTGACTGTCCATAATAAATTTCCCATCGGTCATCTTAATAAGATGCCCCGGAGTATGATATTTATATATATCATTAACTTTCATTACAGGATGATCGAATTTATCCTTCAGACGTTCGGGAACTACTAATAACCCGATACCTCCGTCATTAAACAAAAGATTAGATACAAGGATCTTATTGAAATCCTTGTCATCCGGATCGAGTTGTTTCATCTTAATTGTACACTGATCGAAGACAAATACAATGGCAGGCCTGTCGAAAGCCTGGCAATACCTTACAGCCTGATTTAAAGAGTATACCCCGGCTGCACAACCGTAATACGGTAGCTCTTCCGTTGCATCCAGGTCTTCGAGCCCTGAATTAATTGCTATCTGGCAAGCCAGGTTTGGTAAAATATCTGTGTGATAAGATGCATTATAGCTCAGGCAAAACATTCCGATCTCGTCTTTATCGATTTCCTGAGTCAGTTCATTTACGATCGTAGTCCCCCACATTTTCGGGTGATCGTTCTCGTTCTTAAGTTTAATTTCCGGATACACATCAAAATCCAGAACACTGGGGCGGTTATCCACTCCAAATGTACTGGCTAATCGGGTCGCTAATGTGTTGGTCCTTTCCCCATATCTTTTCGAAGGATATACCTTATCGGCGAAATAAACGGCATCATAGGTCTGAGGAAAAATTGACTTGATTTTGGCGATGTACACATTCTTCTGTTCCATAATTTAATAAAATTTAATTATCCAATTATGGGGGGCGCAATCTAAGTTTAATATGTTTCGAATTTGAGTTTAGCAGGGGCGTTTTGCATACTTCAAGTTAAGAAATAGTTTATTAAGAATTAAAAACAGCTGTGTTAATATTATATAAATTCTCCTTAGTATATAGAATATTTGAAAATGAGAGTAAATAATCTTTTTATAATAAATGTAGGTTTAAACCTTCCCCAAATTATGGTTAAACGTATCTTAAAATGAGGATACTTTCTCCATGTGAAAGCTTTTCACCTACTTTCATTGCTGATTAATTGGCTGATTTATAAAAAATTAAGCTTTTTTAAACGTATGCTTTCATGACTTTCAGAAAACCTTACAATTGAATCTCTTTTTAACAGAAATTCAACTTTTTTTATCTGAATGAAACAGGGAAATATTTTTTTTAATAATTCCTGATCAGCTAAAATCTTTATTATTTAAGCCCGATTTTTTACGGGATTCCCGTAGCAATTAAAAACGTTTATCGTATTAACCTGTCGATTCATCGAAACTTACTGCTTTTCTAGCGAATCTAAAAGTAGAAATCTTAGCCCGGGAGCTAATTTTGGAGTATAATTTAAAGTCCCCTAACAATGAAAATATCAATCTATAAAGTACTACTGATCCTTCTGATAATCAGCATCTCTGAGAACTTAAATGCCCAGGTAGGGATCGGTACATCAGCCCCCAAAGCAGCACTGGATATTAACAGTCCCAATCAGGGAATATTACTTCCGAGAGTTTCCCTGAATTCTTTAACCGATACAGTAACCGTTCAAAGTCCGGAAGGAGAAACTCCTGAAGAAAGTACTTTGGTGTACAATGACGGGAATGGTTCTTTAACAGATAAAGGATTCTATTACTGGAATGGAACTTCCTGGGAAAAACTCGGTCAGGAAACGCAGCAAACCTATATTGGTAAGGCCAGGATTACAGCCAGTGGTAACCTGACAATTGCTGGACTTCCTTTTAAACCTAAAAGTATCAGCTTTACAGCTTATGCCAATGTAGAGAATTACGACCTGAATTCGGATAACGGAACCAGTAATAATGATAGCGGGATTGCCAACGCTTATGGATATATGAAAGGATATGCAAGAGACGATAGCGGAAGTATTGATCAGCAGGTTATTTACGGTGGTGGTTCCGGAAACTCGATTAATGATATTTCCAGATACGCTTCCAGTACTAATTGTATCGGGATTCGATACAGTAATCAAAATGGAAACTCCCTGGGAATTACATCAGCATCCCTGACATCTTTTAATGATGACGGCTTTACCTTAAACGTGAATTCTTTCGCAGACAGTGTGGTAATAATCTATCAGGCATATCGATAATTGGGAGATTAGGATTATGGCATTAATAGGTAAATAAATGTTAAATTTTGTTTAAAAAGTATAATAAAAATTGAAATTTAACCTTATCTATATGCTATATTTGCAACAACCTAAACGCCCTCCAATAAATGAAAACAACCAAACTTTTAAAAAGTTGTATAGCGCTAGCTGTATGCTTTTTATTTTTTAACCTTCCAAAAATTCACGCCCAGGTAGGTATAGGGACCAATACTCCCGAAGGCGTACTGGATATTACCAACACTTCTAACGGATTACTTATTCCCAGAGTTTCATTAAGTTCATTAACCGATACAACCACGGTACAGAACCCTAATGGAGGAAGCCTGGCAGTAAGTACATTGGTATATAACGACGGAACCGGTGGCTTGGGTCAATCGGGATTCTATTACTGGGATGGCGCTCAGTGGAGCCTGCTTAGGAGTAACGGTGACGGAAGTATCTCCGGAATGCAATTCTTCTCTTTTGATATTGCAAATACGGCTCAGCCCGATATAGATAATCCGAGAGAATTAGCAACTCCTGATCTTTCCGGATTCTATTCGGGGGATCTTGCTACTACATCTTTTGGTACTACCGACCCGAGCGGGAATGGCGAAGGATTCATAGTATATTTCAGAGGCGTTTATCAGGTTCAGAACAGCGGGGATTTTACTTTTTCGCTGACTTCAGATGACGGAAGCCGCCTATACATTGATGATATGCTTATAGTAGAAAGCTGGTTCGACCAGAGCAGTACTACCAGAAATAATACGATAAACCTGGCCGCGGGGAAGCATCGTTTTGAATTCTGGTATTACGAGAACAGCGGAGCTAACTCTTTTTCTTTTCAGTGGGGAACAAATCCCGATGGGAATACAGGAGTTATTGCAGCTTCTCAGTTTACTATAGAACAGTAGATCAATCCTTATATAATTCAACAGAGTTTCTTAATACTAAATAGCCCTCCAACAATGTACATCAATAAACTTCTATCAAAAATTATAGCTATTTGCCTATTCAGCTGTTTGGCCGTGTTCCAAGACCTCCATGCACAGGTGGGAATTGGCACTACATCACCGGAAGCTGCTTTAGATATAAACAGTTTGTCAAACGGTCTTTTAATTCCAAGAGTATCCCTTGGCTCTCTTACCGATACAACTACCGTACAAAATCCTAATGGCGGAAGCCTGGCTGTAAGTACCCTGGTTTACAATGATGGTAGCGGGGGGTTAAGTGATGCCGGCTTTTATTACTGGAACGGAGCAAGTTGGGTGAAGGTTGGTGCAGAAAGCAGTAGTGCCATAACAGGCCTTCAGTTCTATTCCTTTGACAATGATCTTGGATCAACTTCTCCGGCCATAGATAATCCCAGAACAATGACGCAATTAACCAATTCGGGTATTTATACAGGTACTATGACCATTGCCGCAGCTGGTGGTGCTATAAGAACCAACGGAACCGATGGTTTTACAGCGCGTTTTATGGGAACCTATGAAGTGCAGAATGCCGGGACTTTTAACTTTACTATTTCCTCCGATGAAGGAAGCAGTTTGTACATAGATGGAATGCTGGTTATCGATAACTGGTTTGATCAGAATGGAAGTAACCCGAGAACAGGAAGTATTACCCTGTCTGCAGGGAAGCACAAGTTTGAATTCTGGTATTATACTAATGATACTTTTGAGGATTTTACCTTTAGCTGGGGTACCAATCCGGATGGGAATACCGGAAATATTTCAGCTTCTCAATTTATTGTGGAGTGATCATTTGTTATAAAATTACTATTTTGAGACTATAGACCGTTTAAAATTAACAATCTTCATACTATTTTTACGGTTTTCCCGTTATGTTTAGCGTATATTTCCGTATTTTAAATGGTTTTTTAACGTAAATATCTGTAATTCATCGGATTAATGCGGCGGAAGCCTTAGGGAGCATACTATATTTGAAAAGTATAACATTTTAGCCCTCCAACAATGACTACAAATAACCTATTTAGTAAAGGCGTAGCCGTATGCGCGTTTTTATTAGTTTTTAACCTACAGTTAGTATCGGCTCAGGTTGGTATAGGAACCAATACACCCGATGCTTCTTCTGCTTTGGATGTTACCTCTACCACAGCTGGTGTTTTATTTCCGAGATTGACAACCGCCCAAAGGGATGCTATTCCTGGTCCGGTAAATGGCCTGATTATTTTTAACACAGATACCGATGCGTTCGAATATTATTATGCGGATGCACCTACACCATTATGGGTATCGCTTAAGAGTAGTCTTTCTGTAAAATATAACAGTACTGATACTACTATTGATTTTAGTGGTACTGTTGGTACCGTTACTAATGTCCCACTCTTTTCAAATTTAATTTTGAATGACGACACCACACTTTTCAATGTTCAATCTACTACCTCTATTCAAATTGCGGAGGCGGGTAGATATAGAATATCCTTCCATTTATATTTTAATGGAAACGTTCAGCTGAGAGGCGGAATTTTTGTAAATGGAGTTATGCAGGGAACCCCAACTACTTCAACCGGTAATAACCTGGACCTGTTTTTTGGAGTTACAGCAAATTCCAGTGCACATATGAGTGAAATTCTAACGTTGAGTGCCAATGACGTTATTACTATAGCTTTTGGTTCGAATCTTTCGAATGGAACTGCTAATTTAACAACATTGAATACTAGGAATTCGACGGTTCAGATAGAAAAAATAAATTAAGAATTCTGTTTAAAAAAGTATTTATATAGGAATATAATATTTAATGTTTTAGGTTTTTTCCGGGTATTTTTATAACTGATTGATCAGCTTATTTAAATACTCAATACTTCCATTTTACATGGTCAAATGCACTTTAATTTTTGTTAAAAGTGGTTTTTTGCCGTGAAAATCTTTGTTTTATCGATTTATTTATGTCGGTAGGTTTAGCACTACATTATATTTGTCCCAAATAAATTGTTAAGCCCTCCAAGTCATGAATTTAAATAGCCTATTTGGTAAAGGCGTAGCCGTATGCGCGTTTTTACTTTTTTCAAATCTGCAACCGATAACCGCTCAGGTGGGTATTGGAACCAATACTCCGGATGCATCTTCAGCCTTAGATATTTCATCAACCAGTTCAGGTGTATTAGCACCAAGGATGAATACAACCCAGCGGGATAATATTTCCAGCCCTGCTACGGGATTATTGGTATATAACACTTCTACCAATACTTTCGATTATAATATGGGTACTCCTGCCAGTCCGAATTGGGTGAGTCTGGGTACAGGAGGAAGTAGTAGTCCTTCTTCAGCTAAGTTCTCTAATACGGATACTACGACAGATCTGAATTTTCCAACTACATCTAATTTGCAAGTGCCGATTTTTGGTAATGAGGTTTGGAATGATGATACTGGTCTTTTTGTTTTAGTAAATGATGAAACTTTAAGAATTACTGAGACAGGTCGTTACAGATTACAGTATAATATCAGTATTGAGAATCAAAGCGGGAGCAATAATGATTCCGGTTTACGAGCAATACTAAGAATAAATGGAACAGCTGTCAATCCGGTGAGTTTTTCTTCTACCGGAATTATGCTGAGCAACCAGGATCATGATCAGGCGTCCTTACATCTGGCGGATGTATTTGAGTTCTCCGCTAATGATGAGATCAGTATTCATATTTTTGATGCTAACAACAATGTAAATGTGATTACTTTGGAATCAGCAGGAACTTCCACTTTTTATATCGAAAAAATAAATTAAGCTTTTCTTAAAAAGATAGAGTTTATCTATTATTAGGCTTTTTTTATTACATTTGAACTATTAATTTGTTAAAAATTATATACATATGTCAAAGTTTGGCGAATTAATAGATATCAGCATTCCCGTGTTGTTGGATTTCTATACGGATTGGAATGAAGCTGCCAAGAATATGCATGCGGTTTTAAGAGACGTGGCGGCGGCGATGGGAGATAAAGCAAAGGTGATCAAGATCGATGTTGATAAGAATACGGAACTGGCCGAAGCATTGCGCGTAAAAGGCCTGCCTACTTTGATGATCTACAAAAACGGAGAGATGGTCTGGCGCCAAAGCGGAGAGCAGGATGCCAACACTCTTATCGGCCTCCTCCAGGAATACGTTTAGTATTTTTAGCCATTAGCCATTAGCCATTAGCCATTAGCCATTAGCCATTAGCCATTAGCCATTAGCCATTAGCCATTAGAAATGTTGAATGTTGAGTTCTAAATGTTCAATTCTCATCAACTAATTTCCAAATCGAACAATCGAATCTCAAAATCCATCTCTCGACGAGCCTGTATCGAGCGAAGTCGAGATGCTCGAGATGACAAATAATCTCTATAGTCCGAAGCTTTAGAGAAAAGCTAATAGCTTGGAACCAACAACCATCAACCAGCAACCACCAACCATCAACTAGCAACCACCAACCACCAACTAACTAACCCAACGCCTTAAAACAATAACCTTTTTTGCTGAAATGGTCTAGTGTAGCCCGTAAGGCATATTTCATATTCTTTTCGGCTTTTATACTGTCGTGAAAAACTATAATGCTGCCTTCCCTGGCGTTTTTCAGGACATTCTCTGCACATTTTTCTTGAGAGATCGAACGATCCCAATCTTTGGCAAGCACATCCCACATTATAATACTGTATCCTTGTTTTTGAAGGGCCTTCGCCTGAGAAGAAGTGATCCGCCCGTAAGGAGGGCGGAAGAGATTGGAACTGATATAAGATGACGCTTCCGCAATATTTTCCAGATAATCGGAAGTTGAGGTTTTCCATCCTTTCAGATGGTTTTGAGTATGGTTTCCTGTCTTGTGCCCTTCATCAAGGATCTTTTTATAGATCTCCGGATATAGTTCTACATTCTTACCTATGCAGAAAAAAGTAGCCTGAGCATTGTACTCCCGGAGAGTATTTAACACCCATTCGGTAATTTCGGGTGTCGGACCGTCATCAAAGCTGAGATAGATGCACTTTTCCTCTTTTCCTTTATTCCATATATAGGAAGGAAATAACTTCTTTACCAACCACGGAGTCCTGGCAGGGACAGATAGCATAGATCTTTTATTTTATTGATTTTCCCTTCTGTAAAAATGCAGAAATTTTTCCAGATAATTATTAAACAGATCGATCTCCTTCCTTGCAAAATTTTCTTCTTCATATTTGGCCATGATACTCAGGAGGTTTCTGTAATACTCTATTTTAGAAACGATATCAGAGCCCATGCTGTATTGCATTTCAAGGTCCAGGTCTGCGTAATAATCGAGGTATTCCCTGTATTTATGAGTTAATTTATGGTAGATATTCCTGGCTTTTTCTTTTTCTCCCACCTGATAATAACCTTCTATATACGGTTCCAGAAAAACATAATATCCATACTGGTCAATCGGCATTTTTTCCATGGCCAGATCCATGATATGCACTGCTTTTTCATTCTTCCCTTCTTCGATAAGCTTTTCAACCAGCCTCGCCATACTGTTACGGTATGTAATGCCATTTACCCTGGTACGAGGATCGTGATAAACATCGGGATGTCCCGAATTACCCCATGACCATTTCATAATGGTATCGTACATGAGTTCCGTATCGATACGCCCGAGATCGAAAGGACTGTTCTCTGCTACCGGGGTTTTTATAGGAACCAGCTTATAAACCAGGCCGTCCAGCTGCAGGTAATCCTTTAACCAGATATACTCTGCAGGATCGGAAGTGCCGCCTACAAAATAGAGTGGTCGTTTCCAGTCGTTATTGGCAAGGATGTCCAGCATCAATAATCTGTTCTTGGTGAGGTAGCTTTTAGGAAGTTCAATATCTATATAATCGACAATAAGGTGTTTGTCTTTTTCTTTCACAATACCGCTTTTCATCACATTTTCCTTATTGACCGGGATCCTGATCTTATTGGTGGGATAGTACACCATATCCTGATCACTTTCGGCAAGCTCATTAGGGTCTCCTCCAAATTGTTTAACCAGATGCCCGTATTTCGTCTTGGGATCATCACTCGAAACCCAGTTCATAAAATCCTTAATGCTCCATATAGAATCGGTAAGCTCTTCATAGCGTATAATATCCCGTACTCCCCATGCGTATTGTTTGTGGGTGAGTTGAGAGGGGATACCCTCACTTTCATATGACCTTCGTTTTACCTGATCTATATGCCAGTCGGCAGAAAGGAGGCTGCTCGAATTAACGGTTTTTACATCTCTTCTGTAACCTTCGACTTCCTGTGCATACCACAGGGCATAGGTGTCATTATCGCCGGCAGTAAACAGGATGGATCCTTTATTTTCCTGTATGGAATCCAAAAAAGATCTGGCCATGGCCTGGGCCGTATACCTATTGGATCGATCGTGATCGTCCCAGTTCTGATAAGCCATTAAGGTAGGCACGGTTAACAGGCCAATTCCGGTAAGCACCGGTGTCATTACCCTATACGACAATAGCTTTTGTAATTCATTGATCAGCATATAAGCTCCTATTCCTATCCAAATAGTAAACACGTAAAAGGAACCTACGAGGGCATAATCCCTTTCTCTGGGTTCAAAAGGACGTTCATTCAAATAGAGTTTTAAGGCGATCCCCGTAAAGAGGAAGAGGCTGGTCAGGACCCATAACCGCTTCGGGTCTTTTCTCAGCTGAAAAACAAAACCGAAAAGCCCGAGTATAAGTGGTAGCAGATAATAGGTGTTCCTGGCCTTATTGTTCCTAATATCCGACGGAAGGTTCTTCTGAGAACCCAGGCGCCGACTGTCAATAAGATCAATTCCGCTTAACCAGTTTCCGTGATTATTGTATTCGCCCTGTATATCATCCTGTCTTCCGCTAAAATTCCACATAAAATAACGCCAGTACATATAACCGATCTGATATTCGAATAAATAGTTCAGGTTTTGCATCAGACTGGGGCGTTCTACCTCGATATACTCCCTGAATTCCTTAATAAAACCGATATAACGTTCTTCACTTATATTGCCGTTCCTGACATCGAAATACATTTTATTGATTGCCGATCTCAGTTCTGCCTGATTAGCGTATTCCGGCTTGATCTTAATGGCCGGAGCACCACCGAAAGCCATATAATTTTCTGCGTGTTCCCGACTCCACATTCTTGGTAAAAAGATCATATGATCCTTATGAGGTGCGCGTAAAGCATCTTTGTATTTGTTAACTATAATGTATTTACCGTTTTCTTCATCCCTCTCGTATTTGGGCTTATCGTCCTTGCTTGGGTTATCTGGATCGTTACCTGCAAACATATCAGTATATAAAGGACCATGTAATAAGGGGTTTTCAGGATATTGCTCCAGGTTGTAATAAGCCAGCAACTGACGGGCATCAGAAGGATTGAACAGGTTAATGGTCACTCCCGAATTTGCCCTGATGGGGATCATTAACCAGGAAGAAAAACCGATAAAAATAAATGCCGTACACAGGATAAGGGTGTTGGCATTAACATAGGCTTTCTTTCGGGTATATCGCAATCCCAGATAAAACGCACCGATCAGTAACAGAGCGGCTATAATGGTCCCGGAATTAAAGGGAAGTCCTATAGAGTTTACAAAATAGACCTCCATATATCCGAAGAACTTTAATGCCGATGGCATCATTAATTTGAAAATAAATAAAAGAACCCCTGCCGATAGCGCATTGGCAAGGATGAAGGATTTTATGGTGATCTTTCCTCTGGTCTTAAAAAAGTAAAGCATAAAAATAGCCGGAATGGTAAGTAAGGCCATAAAATGAACTCCGAATGAAAGGCCGGTTACCAGGGCAATAAGGATTAACCATCTGTTGGCTCTGGGGCTGTCTGTTTCATCGATCCATTTAAGAGCCAGCCAGAACATAAGTGCCATAAAAAGAACGGCCATGGCGTATACTTCGGCTTCCACCGCACTGAACCAGAAAGTATCTGAAAAGGTCAGTGCAAGAGCTCCTGTGAGTCCACCGCTTATAATTGCCACTGCTTTGGATATTGTTATCGGCCCGTCTTTTACCGCTAGTTTTTTCAGGAGGTTGGTAATGATCCAGAACAGCAGCATAATGGTAAGAGCACTCGAACTTACCGATACATAGTTTACCATTTTCGCGATCTGATCTGCTTCTGTGGCAAAAACAGAGAAAAAAGCACCCATCATCTGAAAGAGGGGAGCCCCCGGAGGGTGTCCTACCTGTAATTTGGAAGAGGTGGTTATATACTCACTGCAATCCCAGAAACTGGCAGTGGGTTCTACGGTAAGGGAATAGGTAACAAAAGCGATCAGGAATACGACCCATCCGATAATGGTGTTCCATTTTTTTAGTTGATGTTCCGGCATTTTTAAGAGAATTAGGTTGTTCCACTAAAATAACAATAAAAAGGCGTTAAGTTTCACTTTAAGAAAAACTTAACGCCTCTAATATGTTGCTTTAAAGAGTCTTATTCGTCGTAAAAATGACTGAATTGTTTAAGATAGGTATTGAATTTCTCTACCTGATCCCTTCCAAAGGTCTCGTCATCATTGGCAATCACAATATCCAGTAGACCTCTGTATCTTTCAACATCGGTTATAATATCGGAAACGTGATCGTATTGTTTGTCAAGATCTAACTGACTGTAGTAGTTCAGGCTTTCCTGATACTTCTCAGCAACATCCTTATAGATCTCTCTGGCTTTTTCCTTTTGGCCTACCTTGTAATACCCTTCAACGTAAGGCTCCAGGAATACGTAATATCCAAAATTATCTACCGGCATTTTCTCCATGGCCAGGTCCAGGATATCTTCGGCTTTCTTGTTCTTTCCTTCCTTGATCAGTTCTTCCACCAGTCGGGCCATATTGCTCCTGTAGGAAATACTGTTTTTACGGGTCTCCGGATCGTGATATATATTCGGATCTCCCGAATTACCCCATTTCCATTTCATAACGACATCATACATCAGATCGGCGTCTATTCTTCCCATTTCAAAAGGATTGCCACGCTCTATCGGTGTTTTTATCGGTACCAGTTTATATACCAGGCCATCCAATTGAAGGTAATCCTTCATCCAGATATACTCAGCCTTGTCAAAACTTCCTCCCGTAAAATAAATTGGACGTTTCCAGTCGTTGTTGGCAATAATGTCGAGCATCAGTAATCTGTTCTTGGTAATATAACTTCTTGGAAGCTCCACATCAATATAATCTACAATGAGTGCGCTGTCTTTTTCTTTTACCAGTCCGCTTTTTAATACATTTTCCTTGTTAACCGGAATACGTACTTTATTGGTTGGGAAGTATACCATTTCCTGATCTCCTTCCGGCAGACTGTTAGGATCACCTCCGAATTGCCTAACGATATGAGCGTATTTGGTTTTCGGATCATCACTACCCACCCAGTTCATAAAATCTTTAATGTTCCACGTGCTTTCAACCAGAGGTTCAAACTTAATGGCATCCCGGATTCCCCAGGCGTATTTGTCATGAGTTAACTGCGAAGGGATCGGCGAACTGCTGTAAGCCTGCCTTTTCATCTGATCTATATACCAGTCCGTAGCAAAAAGACTGGTGTTTATTGTTCTTACATCGGTCCGGTAGCCCTCTATTTCCTGTGCATACCACAATGCAAAAGTATCGTTGTCTCCGATAGAGAAAATAATGGCATCTGCATCTTCCTGAACCGAATCCAGATAGGATTTGGCTAATGATTGAGCCGTGTATTTATTGGAACGGTCATGATCATCCCAGTTCTGATATGCCATTACTGTTGGAACGGCCAGCAGACAGATAGCACTTACCGCAGGTGCCAGGATCTTTGGTTTTAATAGCTTTTTAAATTCATCAAAGAGCGCATAAACCCCTATACCTATCCACAGAGTGAAGACGTAGAAGGAACCAACCAGAGAGTAATCCCGTTCTCTCGGTTCGAAAGGTCGTACATTGGTGTAGAACTGAATGGCAAGTCCTGTAAACAGAAAAAACACCAACAATACCCAGAATTGTTTCCTGTCTTTCTTAAATTGGAAAATAAGGCCTATAAGCCCCAGAATAAGAGGCAGGAAGTAATAGGTGTTCCTTCCTTTATTATTCTTTACATCCGACGGAAGGTTCTTTTGAGGTCCCAGCCTCATACTGTCTATAAAACCTATCCCGCTCAACCAGTTTCCGTGGTTGTCATATTTTCCCTGAATATCATCCTGTTTCCCGACAAAATTCCACATAAAATATCGCCAGTACATATAACCGAATTGGTATTCAAACAGGAATTTAAGATTATCCATTAGTGATGGCGGTTGTACCTCGATATATTCTCCGAACTGTCTCAGGAAGGATACGTAATCTTCGGTATCTCTCTTTCCGGAATCAAAATCAGCTTTAAACTCATTCACTGCTGCACGAAGATCATTGTTTTGCAGATAGTCCGATTTTATCCTGAAATCGAGAGGCTTTACAAAAGCCATATAGTTCTCGGCATGTTCCGAACTCCACATTCTCGGCATAAGGCCGGTGTGTTTTTTATCGAATTGCGGTAAAGCGTCTTTGTATTTGTTAACGATAAAGTATTTGCCGGTTTTTTCATCCCGCTCATATTTGGGTTTATCATCTTTATAAGGATCGTCCTCATCCTGACCTGCAAACATTTCAGAATACATACTCCCGTAAACAGGACTGTCTACCCCGGGATATTGTTCCCTGTTGTAATAAGCGAGCAGTGCTCTTGCATCTGCCGGATCGTTCTCATTGATCACCACATTGGCATTTGCACGTATCGGTAGCATCAACCAGGAAGAAAATCCTATAAACATAAAGAGAAGGCATAATACAACCGTATTGGCCATATTCAAATTCTTCTTTCGCGTATATCTCAATCCGTAATAGAAAAGACCAATAAAAAGAAGAAGGATTATAATGGTTCCTGAATTAAACGGAAGTCCGACCGAGTTTACAAAGAACAGTTCTCCCCAGCTGAATATTTTCAATACATAGGTAAGTGAAAACTTGTAAACAAACATCAAAAGAGCCACTACGGCAATATTTGCCAGGAGAAAATTCTTGACCGTTACGGTCTTGTATTTTTTAAAGTAATAGAGTAGTCCGATAGAAGGGATTGCCAGGAAGCCCATAAACTGGATTCCGAAGGTAAGTCCAATTACAAAGGCTATCAGAACCAGCCAGCGATTCCCTCTGGGCGTATCTATTTCATCTATCCAGCGTAGCCCGAGCCATAATTGCAGGGACATGATAAGGCTAGACATAGCATATACCTCTGTCTCTACCGCATTAAACCAGAAACTGTCTGAAAAAGTAAGTGCCAGCGCACCTACCATTCCGCTTCCAAGAACAGCTATAGCATTGTTATTTGTGAATTCTTCACTCCCGCCGATCAATTTCCTAACGAGATTGGTAATGGTCCAGAAAACAAAAAGCACAGTAAAGGCACTGGAAAATACCGACATATAGTTTACCATTCGGGCAACCAGTTCGGCTTCGGGCGCGAACATCGCAAAAAAGGCACCAAGCATTTGAAAGAAAGGAGCTCCCGGAGGGTGACCTACCTGAAGTTTTGCTGAGGTGGAAATATACTCTCCTGCATCCCAGAAACTCGCAGTGGGTTCAACCGTCAGGCTATACGTCAATAGTGCTATAAAAAAAGCTACCCATCCGGTGATGGTATTCCATTTCTTAAATTGATCTGCTAACATTGAATTGTTTTCTGATGTTTGGGCGAATTTAGTAATAAAAATACAAGGAAATTATTTTTTTCAAGAAAGCTTAACAAAGTACAGGGGTTTAAAGCTATCTGAATGAGCTTCACCTGATTAATTTTCACACTCCGGAGATTGTCATCGGAAATTAAATAGCTGTGAATCAAAATAATTGAAATTGAAATTTAAAAGCGCACTGTTTTGGGGTGAAATAAAAACAAAAAATATTTGCGCAAATAAAAGTTTGTCTTAAATTTGCACTCGCATTTGCCGAAAAGGCATAGCGCAAAATGGTCCTGGCCTATGGTGTAATTGGTAACACAGCTGATTTTGGTTCAGTCGTTCAAGGTTCGAGTCCTTGTAGGCCAACAGAAAGTAAATAAGATTCCTGACAGTTTTGTCGGGAATTTTTGTTTTCGGGGATCAGGTAAGGACGAGAAGCCTGTCCTGAGCGAAGCCGAAGGGAGTCCTTGTAGGCCAACAGAAAGTAAATAAGATTCCTGACAGTTTTGTCGGGAATTTTTGTTTTCGGGGATCAGGTAAGGACGAGAAGCCTGTCCTGAGCGAAGCCGAAGGGAGTCCTTGTAGGCCAACAGAAAGTAAATAAGATTCCTGACAGTTTTGTCGGGAATTTTTGTTTTCGGGGATCAGGTAAGGACGAGAAGCCTGTCCTGAGCGAAGCCGAAGGGAGTCCTTGTAGGCCAACAAAGAGTAAATTAAGATTCCTGACTTTTTTGTCGGGAATTTTTGTTTTCTGCAATCAGGTAGGACGAGAAGCCTGTCCTGAGCGGAGCCGAAGGGAGTCCTTGTAGGTCAACAAAGAGTAAATTAAGATTCCTGACTTTTTTGTCGGGAATTTTTGTTTTCTGGAATCAGGTAAGGGCGAGAAGCCTGTCCGGATAAGAAAAGCCAATAGTATTTGGGGCAGAAGCCAGTAGTTTCTTGTAAATAACCTCCTTTAGATTAAGGAAGCTTGTTCAGATATATTTATTTCCTCTCCTCTGGGGAGAGGATTAAGGTGAGGGGAGCCCTCATCCCAACCTGCCTGCTGGCAAAAGCAGAGATTAAAAAATAACTATTAAGCGCAAAGAAAACTTAAATGCTGTTTCTCAAAGAAATGGTTTTTTGTTTAATAAGAATTTGATCAATAGAATATACTTTCCTGTTTGATTAAATAATTGTATATTTGCAGCGTTGAAAGATGTTTAATTTATTCGGAGGGGACAGGGAGTCCCCTCTTTTCATACTTAAAATGGCGTTTAAAGATAAAGTTCAGACCCTTTTAGATGAGGCTTTTGATGAGTATAAATCACTTTTTTTAATTGATTTTACGATTTCTTCTGATAATAAGATCAGGGTAATAATGGATGGGGATAATGGTGTTACTTTAGACGATTGTATTAAGGTGAGCCGACATATAGAACACAATTTAGATAGAGAAGAAGAGGATTTTTCCCTCGAAGTGATGTCGCCCGGAGCAACAGAGCCCATAAAGCACAACAGGCAGTATGCCAAGAATGTTGGCAGAAAGCTTGAAGTAAAGACCCTGGAAAATGAAAAATTTGAAGGGACCTTGGTAAATGTTGCTGAAGAAGGAGTGAAACTGGAGTGGAAAGCCCGTGAGCCCAAGCCTGTTGGTAAAGGAAAAATAACAGTAGTAAAGGAAAAGGAGATTCCTTTTTCTGATATAGTAGAAGCTAGAGTGAAGGTAATATTTTAATTTAAAATTTGACATGGAAAATCTTGCATTGATCGATTCTTTCTCAGAGTTTAAAGATGATAAACTCATTGATCGTGTTACGCTGATGGCGATTTTGGAAGATGTATTTAGAAATGCACTAAAGAAGAAGTATGGTTCTGATGATAATTTTGATATCATTATCAATCCGGACAAGGGTGACCTTGAGATATGGAGAAACAGGATCGTAGTTGAAGATGATGAGGTAGAGGATCCTAATCAGGAGATATCTCTTACCGAAGCGCGCAAGATCGAGCCCGATTTTGAAGTTGGAGAGGATGTGTCTGAAGAAGTGAAACTGATCGATCTGGGAAGAAGAGCTATTCTGGCATTACGTCAGAACCTGATCTCTAAGATTCACGAGCATGACAATACAACCATATATAAGAAGTTTAAAGACCTTATAGGAGAGATTTATACGGCAGAGGTTCATCATATTCGCCATAAAGCGGTTATCTTGCTCGATGATGAAGGAAATGAGATCATATTGCCGAAAGAAAAACAGATCCCTTCAGATTTCTTCAGAAAAGGAGAAAATGTAAGGGGTATTCTTGAGAGCGTAGAGCTTAAAGGAAACAAGCCGATCATTATTATGTCGAGAACAGCTCCCGACTTCCTGGAGAAATTATTCGAACAGGAGATCCCGGAAGTTTTTGACGGTCTGATATCGGTTAAGAAAGTAGTGAGGATCCCTGGAGAAAAGGCTAAGGTAGCTGTAGATTCTTATGACGACAGAATCGACCCTGTAGGAGCTTGTGTGGGAATGAAAGGATCCAGGATACACGGGATCGTACGTGAGCTTGGAAATGAGAATATAGATGTGATCAACTATACAAATAACCTTCAACTCTTTATCAGCAGGGCTTTGAGTCCGGCAAAAGTAACATCTATCTCTTTAGATGATGAGAAGAAAAGAGCTGAAGTGATCCTGAAACCTGAAGAGGTTTCCAAGGCTATCGGAAAAGGCGGATTTAACATCAGGCTGGCCGGGCAACTAACCGGTTACGAAATTGATGTATTCAGAGAAGGAGTGGAAGAAGATGTTGAGCTTACCGAATTCTCTGATGAAATTGAAGGATGGATCATTGAGGAATTCAAGAAGATCGGTCTGGATACTGCCAGAAGTGTGCTGGATCAGGATGTTAAGTATTTGGTGAAGAGAACGGATTTAGAAGAAGAAACAATTGTAGAAGTCATCAAGATTCTAAAAGAAGAATTTGAAGACTAATTAGATAAAATTTTTGAGGTTTAATAGGTAATTATGGCTGAAAACGCAACAATGAGGCTTAACAAAGTGCTAAGGGAATTAAACATTTCATTAGATAGGGCTGTGGAGCACCTTGCATCTAAAGGATTTGAGATAGATGCAAGACCCACGACCAAGATCACTAATGAGGTGTATAATGTTCTCTTGGATGAGTTCCAGACGGACAAGAGTAAAAAAGTAGCTTCAAAAGAAGTAGGGGAGGAGAAAAGAAAGGAAAAAGAGGCTATCAGGCAAGAACTTGAAAAAGAACTTGAACAAAAGAGGATTGCTCAGGAACGCAAGGAAGTCATCAAAGCAAAGGCTACACTGTCCGGCCCTAAAACGGTTGGTAAAATTGACCTGAATAAAGAAGAGAAAGCCGAAGAAGAAGAGAAGCCGGAAGTCGTTGAAGAGGAAAAACAACCTGAAGTTGCTAAGGTTGAAGAGACGACAGAAGTGGTTCCTGAAAAGAAGGCTGAAGAGGTGAAGGAAGAGAAGCCCGCTCCTAAAAAAGAGGTAAAGGCAAAGGTTGCCGAGCCGAAAAAAGAGGTCAAAAAGGAAGTTAAAAAAGAGCCTGTTGCCAAAAAAGAGATCAAAAAAGAATCTGTTATCGTCGATGATGAGAGCGTTGAGTCGGAAAAACTGACCACTCAGTATAAGAAGCTCAGCGGACCGAAGATGACCGGAGAGAAAATAGATCTCGCCAAGTTCCAGAAGCCTAAAAAGAAAAAAGAAGAGCCCAAGGATAAAAAAGATACCAAAAAAGCCGATGCTTCATCTACAGGTGCTGCTGATAAGAGAAAGAGAAGAAGAAGGATAAGTAATGAAGGCGGACAAGGTAAACCGGGAGGTGGACAAGGTCAGGGAAGATTTGACCGAAATAAAAGAGGTGGTAACACCAGAAGACCTGCCGTAGCAAAAGTAGAGCCTACAGAAGAAGAAGTTCAAAAGCAGGTAAGGGAAACCCTTGAAAAACTTCAGGGGAAATCCTCAAAAGGTAAAGGGGCAAAATACAGAAGAGATAAAAGAGATCAGCACAGGCAGAAGACAGAAGAAGAACTGGCTCAACAGGAGCTGGAAAGCAAGGTGTTGAAGGTAACCGAATTCGTTACCGTTGCCGAAGTGGCCACGATGATGAATATGCCGACAACGGGTATTATATCGGCCTGTATGTCGCTTGGTATCATGGTTACCATGAACCAGCGTCTTGATGCCGAAACCCTTTCTATTGTTGCTGATGAATTTGGTTATGAGGTAGAGTTTGTAACCGCCGATATTGAAGAAGCTATTCAGGAGGAGGAAGATAAGCCGGAAGATCTGCAACCAAGAGCACCTATCGTTACAGTAATGGGGCACGTAGACCACGGAAAAACTTCCCTGCTCGATTATATCCGTAAAGAAAATGTAATTGCCGGAGAAAGCGGTGGAATTACACAGCATATCGGAGCATATGGAGTTACTCTTGAAAATGGTCAGAAAATAACATTCCTGGATACTCCGGGTCACGAAGCCTTTACGGCCATGCGTGCAAGAGGTGCTCAGGTTACCGATATGGCAATTATTGTAATTGCTGCCGATGATGATGTGATGCCGCAAACAAAGGAAGCTATAAGTCACGCACAAGCTGCTGGTGTTCCTATTGTTTTTGCGATAAATAAAGTGGATAAGCCAACGGCTAATCCTGATAAGATTAAAGAAGCTCTTGCCGGAATGAACCTTCTTGTGGAAGACTGGGGAGGAAAGATCCAGTCGCATGACATTTCCGCTAAGACCGGAGTCGGTGTAAAAGAACTTCTCGAAAAAGTATTACTGGAGGCAGAGATACTGGAGCTTCAGGCAAATCCTGATAAGCATGCTCAGGGTACAGTGGTAGAAGCATTCCTTGATAAGGGACGCGGATATGTATCTACGATCCTTGTGCAGGCAGGAACCCTTAAGATTGGAGATTATGTACTTGCCGGTAAGAACTCCGGAAAGGTAAAAGCAATGCATGACGAAAGAGGAAATGCTATTGAACATGCAGGACCTTCTACACCTATCTCGATCTTAGGTCTGGACGGAGCTCCGCAAGCAGGAGATAAATTCCATGTGTTCGAAGATGAAAAAGAGGCAAAACAAATTGCTTCCAAGAGAACGCAGCTGCAACGTGAGCAATCCGTACGTACACAAAGACATATTACTCTGGATGAGATCGGAAGACGTATAGCACTTGGAGATTTCAAAGAATTGAATATTATCCTTAAAGGTGATGTGGATGGATCTGTGGAAGCATTGACAGATTCCTTCCAGAAACTTTCTACCGACGAGATCCAGATCAATATTATCCATAAAGCAGTCGGACCTATTACAGAATCCGATGTGTTATTGGCTTCTGCTTCCGATGCGATCATTATCGGATTTAATGTTCGCCCGATGGGGAATGCCCGTCAGGTAGCGGAGCGTGAGGAAATAGATATCAGGAACTACTCGATCATCTATGATGCGATCAACGATCTGAAGGATGCGATGGAAGGTATGTTGTCACCGGAATTGAAGGAAGAGATCACCGGTACTGCTGAGATCAGAGAAACCTTTAAGATCTCCAAGATCGGTACGATTGCAGGATGTATGGTTACCGATGGTAAGATCTTCAGAAACTCAAGCATCAGACTTATCCGTGACGGGGTGGTGATCTTTACCGGAGAACTGGCCTCCCTTAAGCGTTTTAAAGATGATGTTAAGGAAGTTTCCAAAGGTTACGACTGCGGTATGCAGGTGAAGAACTACAACGATATCAAGGAAGGGGATATTATCGAGGCCTTCCAGGAAGTTGCAGTTAAGAAGAAACTGAAATAAGAAAGATTATATTACAATAAAAAAGAGCAGCCTTCGAGCTGCTCTTTTTGTTTTATAAGGTGAATTTTTTGTTTCCGGTCTATGGGATCAGGATAAATGCACTTGGATACTTTTTCTTGATTTCCATCAGGTATTTATCCGCTTCCAGCCTGGTCCTGAATTTCCCAACTCTAACCTTGTAGTTCGGGGTTTCAAATGAAATATCACAGGGCCATCCGTAAAACTGGGTCTTAAAGCTGGATTCTGCCTCTTTGGCTCCTTCTAAACCTGTACGCCCTGTTCCGCTGTAGATCTGGATGGTGAAATAGGCCTTTTTTATTCTTTTTTTGGCGGCGAGTAAGCGTTCGATCCTCTGATCCTGATCGATGGTGATGACTCCTTCCTTTTTCTCCTGATTTAATTGAATATTCAGGCTGTCCTGAGCCTTCAGATTCATACTGAAAAAACCTGTTAAAATACAAAGTGCTAAAAGCTTTCCTGCTGCTAAAAATCTCATAATGAATACTATTTATTGCAAAAGTAATTTAATAGTTTGATTAGTAAACGAAAAAAGTTATTTAGAATTGTTATAAATTGCAAATTAACGCTTCTGTAACATTTCGCAAATCGAGTCTATGTCGTATTTTTGCTGTCGAATTTACGGGAACGGGTATATATGTGCTATCAATTGCGCTGAAAATACCGTGCCAAATTAGGTAGATAATACATATTTTAATATGAAAAAGGTGAAACACCGCAATTCAACTTCAAGAATTCTAGGTATAAGTTTAGCAGTCCTGCTAACATTTTCAACCTCTCTTTTTGCTCAAGAAACTGAAGCTCCGGCTGAGGCTGCAACAACGGAAGCAGCTGCTGATCCGGCTAAAGGGAAATCTCTGTTTAACGCTAACTGTGCTGCCTGTCACAAACTCAATCAAAAGAGAACGGGACCGGCATTGGCAGGTGTTGGAGGAAAATACGAGAGAGAGTGGTTGTACAAGTGGATCAGAAACAGTCAGGGCTTAATTAAGTCCGGAGATGCAGATGCCGTTGCCCTATGGGAAGAATGGCAGCCCTCTGTGATGAATTCATTTCCTCAGTTAAGTGATGAGGATATCGATAATATTTTAGCTTATACGGATGCACCGCCACCGTCACCACCACCAGGGGAAGAAGTTACTGGGGCAACTGGAGGAGGAACTCAGGGTTCTGGTATCTCTAACGAGATCATCCTAACAGCTCTTGTGCTGGTTTTTGGAATCCTGGTAGTGATGCTGCTTTTAGTGAACAAAACACTTAGAAGGATCGCAGAAGCTAACGGAGTTGAATTGGTTACTGAAGAAGGCGAAAAGCGTTTACCGATCTGGAAGGCTTTCGTTCAGAATCAGTTCCTTGTTTTGGTGTCTGTTATCTTCCTGATGCTTTCGGGTGCGTATTTTGCTTACGGTTACCTGATGCAGGTAGGTGTAGATCAGGGATACAAGCCTGTACAGCCTATTCACTTCTCGCATAAGATCCATGCCGGAGATAATGAGATCGACTGTAAGTACTGTCACTCTTCTGCAAGAGTTTCCAAGACTTCAGGAATACCTTCTCTTAATGTATGTATGAACTGTCACAAGAGCATTCCGGAATACACAGGAGAAGAAGATCTGGCAAACGGATACACAAAAGACTTCTATACAAAAGAAATTCAGAAATTATATGAGGCTGTAGGTTGGGATGATGCTAATCAGCAATATACAGGAGAATCTTCTCCGGTAAAATGGGTTCGTATTCACAATCTTCCTGATTTTGCATACTTCAACCACTCACAGCACGTAACCGTTGCAGGTATTGAGTGTCAGAAATGTCACGGTCCTGTAGAGGAGATGGAGGTTATGTATCAGTTCTCTCCTTTAACAATGGGATGGTGTGTGAATTGTCATAGAGAAACCAATGTAAAGGTGGAAGGAAACGAGTACTATGAGAAAATTCACGAAGAATTATCTAAGAAATATGGTGTAGATAAGCTTACTGCTGCTCAGATGGGTGGATTAGAATGTGGTAAGTGTCACTATTAAAAAAATTAAAGCGCTAATTTTATATATATAACATGGCATCAAACAAAAAATACTGGAAAAGTGTAGAGGAGTTAGATCCGAACAATTCCATTGTTGAGACGCTAAAGCAGAATGAATTTGTTGAAGAGATCCCGGTAGATGAGTTTTTGGGAGATAAGGAGAATTTGGAATCTTCATCAACTTCACGAAGAGACTTTCTAAAATATGTTGGTTTTAGTACGGCTGCAGCTTCTTTGGCTGCCTGTGAAGGGCCGGTAATTAAATCGATCCCTTATGTGGTTCAGCCGGAACAGATCCGTCCCGGAGTTGCAGATTATTACGCAACAACCATCGCCGATGGATACGATTTTGCAAGTATTCTTGTAAAAACCAGAGAAGGTCGACCAATTAAAATTGAAAATAATACAGATGCATCAGTGCTCGGGAGTTCAAATGCCCGTGTTCAGGCATCTGTTTTGTCTTTATATGACAGCCTGAGAGTTCAGGGGCCTAAAAAAGACGGAGAATATATTTCCTGGGATGAGCTTGATAGCGCCGTGGTTGCAAAACTTAACGAGCTAAGAGGTTCTACCAAGAAGATCGTTCTGTTAACACAGACATTTGCCAGCCCGTCTACTTCAAAATTGGTAGCAGAGTTTGCTGAGAAATTCGGAAATGTAGAGCATATTCAATATGATGCTATTTCTGAAGATGCAGCTCTTGATGCTTTTGAAGTACAGTACGGAACCCGTGCATTTGCAGATTACGACTTCTCTAAAGCTGAAGTGATCGTATCTGTAGGCGCTGATATCCTTGGCGACTGGCAGGGAGGTGGATATGACAGCGGATATGCTAAAGGACGTATTCCTTCTCACGGAAAAATGTCAAGACACATCCAGTTCGAATCCAATATGAGTTTGTCAGGTGCTAATGCTGATAAGCGTGTACCTGTAACTCCTTCACAGCAAAAAGTAGCGCTTGCTAAACTTTACGGTTATGTGAACGGGGTTTCTGTTGGAGGAACGCTTCCTTCTCATATTGATGAAGCAGTTCAGTCTGCAGCAAGACAATTAAAGAAAGCGGGAAGTAAAGGAGTTATTGTTACAGGAATTCAGGATGCCGGAGCGCAAGGTCTTGTGCTGACAATGAACAAGAACCTTGGAAGTGCTGCTTTCGATACGGATGCACCTAAAATGCTTCGTCAGGGTAATGCTAAGAAAGTAGCTGCCCTTGTAAATGAAATGAACAGCGGAAGAGTAGGAGCTCTGATTACAGCCGGAGTTAACCCTGCATATACCCTTCCTAATGCTTCTGAATTTGTAGAAGGTCTTAAGGGTGTTGAACTGTCTGTAGCTTTCTCTATGAAGGAAGATGAGACATCAACATTGACTAACTACGTGGCTGCTGCGCCTCACTACCTGGAATCATGGGGTGATGCAGAATTAAAGAAAGGACATATGAGCCTTATGCAGCCAACTATCCGTCCGTTATTCGATACGCGTCAGTTTCAGGATGCTTTATTGAAATGGACAGAAAACGATAAAACGTATTACGATTATATAAAAGAAAACTGGACAGCTTCTATTTTAGGAACTAACGAATGGAACAAAGCATTGCACGATGGTGTATTTGTTGCTACGGCTCCTGAAGTAGATGAGGTTGCACCGGTAGCTGCTGTAACAGCAGATGAAGAAGTACAGCCTGCCTTTGCAGTAGCAAGTGCTTTAAGAAGCCTTGCAAACGCAACTGCCAGTGGAATGGAATTAAGCCTGTACTCTAAAACAGGTATGGGAGACGGTCAGCAGGGGAATAACCCTTGGCTGCAGGAATTCCCGGATCCTATTACAAGGGTTTCCTGGGATAACTACGTAACCGTTTCCAGAGCAGATGCTGACAGACTTGAGCTTACCAACAGAAATGTTGCTAACGGAGGTCTTAACGGAAGCTATGCCGATGTAACTGTAAACGGGGTTACTGTTACCCTTCCAGTTATCATTCAGCCTGGTCAGGCCGTAGGATCTGTTGGTGTTGCTTTCGGTTATGGAAAAACAACCGGAATGAAGTCTGAAATGATGACCGGTAAGAATGCTTACCCTCTGTATCAGGGCTTCAATAACGTTCAGGAAGTAACGCTTGCAAAAGCTTCAGGAGAACACGAGTTTGCATGTGTTCAGCTTCACAATACCTTAATGGGTAGAGGTGATATCATTAAAGAAACTACATTAGAAATATTTAATACTAAAGATTCTCACGAGTGGAATGTCATTCCGGAGGTATCTTTAAATCATAATGAAGTGCCTGCTACTTCTGTAGACCTTTGGGATTCTTTTGACAGAAGTATAGGACATCATTTTAACCTTTCTATAGACCTTAACGCCTGTACGGGATGTGGTGCCTGTGTGATTGCTTGTCATGCAGAAAACAACGTTCCTGTAGTAGGTAAGGCAGAAGTGAGAAAATCGAGAGATATGCACTGGTTGCGTATCGACAGATACTACTCTTCTGAAGATTCATTCGAAGAAGATAATGAGAAGAAAGAAGGTCTTCACGGTCTGTTTGGAGATTCAGGTACTTTAGGTGGATTTGCAGAAATGGAAGTTGCTGCAGAGAACCCTCAGGTTGCCTTCCAGCCGGTAATGTGTCAGCACTGTAATCACGCTCCTTGTGAGACTGTATGTCCGGTAGCTGCTACATCACATAGCCGTCAGGGACAGAACCACATGGCGTATAACCGTTGTGTAGGTACCCGTTACTGTGCTAACAACTGTCCTTATAAAGTTCGTCGTTTCAACTGGTTCTTGTACAACAACAATGATGAGTTCGATTACCACATGAACAACGATCTTGGTAAGATGGTACTGAACCCTGATGTAAACGTTCGTTCAAGAGGGGTTATGGAGAAATGTTCTATGTGTATCCAGATGACTCAGAAAACCATTCTTGATGCAAAACGAGAAGGAAGAACGGTTAAGGACGGAGAATTCCAGACAGCTTGTTCTGCAGCTTGTTCAAGTGGAGCAATGGTATTTGGAGATGTGAACGATTCACACAGTAAAATTGCAGAATTAAAAGAAGATAAGCGTATGTATCACTTATTGGAGCACATCGGTACAAGACCGAATGTATTCTACCATGTTAAAGTGAGAAATACAGATGAAGCTTAATAAATAAATCTAATAAAGAACAATTATATAAAGGATTATGGCGTCGCATTACGAAGCACCTATACGTAAACCCTTAGTTACCGGAGATAAGACTTATCACGATGTAACGGTAGATATTGCAGCACCTGTAGAAGGGCGTGCAAACAAACAATGGTGGATTGTTTTTTCTATCGCTTTAGTAGCATTTCTCTGGGGGATGGGTTGTATCATTTATACAATTTCTACGGGAATTGGTACCTGGGGATTAAATAAGACCGTAGGTTGGGCCTGGGATATTACTAACTTCGTTTGGTGGGTTGGTATTGGTCACGCAGGAACACTGATCTCTGCGGTACTTCTTTTATTCCGTCAAAAATGGAGAATGGCGATTAACCGTTCTGCAGAGGCAATGACCATCTTCTCGGTGGTACAGGCAGGTTTATTCCCGATCATTCACATGGGTCGTCCATGGTTAGGATATTGGGTACTTCCGATTCCAAACCAGTTCGGATCGCTATGGGTGAACTTTAACTCCCCGCTTTTATGGGACGTATTTGCGATCTCTACCTATCTGTCGGTTTCCCTTGTATTCTGGTGGACAGGTCTTCTGCCTGATTTCGCAATGATACGTGACAGAGCCGTTAAGCCATTTCAAAAGAAAATATATAGCATCCTTAGTTTCGGATGGACAGGTAGAGCAAAAGACTGGCAGCGTTTTGAAGAGGTTTCTCTTGTACTTGCCGGTTTGGCAACACCTCTTGTACTTTCTGTACACACCATCGTATCCTTCGACTTTGCTACCTCGGTTATCCCGGGATGGCACACCACGATCTTCCCTCCATACTTCGTTGCAGGGGCGATCTTCTCAGGATTTGCAATGGTAAACACCCTGCTTATTATCATGCGTAAAGTATGTCACCTTGAAGATTATATCACGGTACAGCATATAGAACTTATGAATATTGTAATCATGATTACAGGTTCTATTGTTGGATGTGCATATATTACCGAGTTGGTGATCGCATGGTATTCAGGAGTTGAATACGAACAATACGCCTTCCTTAACAGGGCTACAGGACCTTACTGGTGGGCATACTGGGCGATGATGACCTGTAACGTGTTCTCACCTCAGTTCATGTGGTTCAAAAAACTTAGAACAAGTATCATGTTCTCTTTCATAATCTCTATCGTAGTGAACATAGGAATGTGGTTTGAGCGTTTCGTAATTATCGTTACCTCACTTCACAGAGATTACCTTCCGTCTTCATGGACGATGTTCTCACCAACCTTCGTTGATATAGGGATCTTTGTTGGAACTATCGGATTCTTCTTCGTATTGTTCCTGTTATATGCGAGAACATTCCCTGTAATTGCACAGGCGGAAGTAAAAACGATCCTGAAATCTTCAGGAGACAGATTTAAGAAACTTAGAGAAGCTGGAAAGCCTCTATACCAGAAAGCTGGAGGGAACAGTGACAACCAAACTAAAAATGATTAATGTATGAGCACTAAAGTTGTACAAGCATTATATAACGATGATGACATCCTGATGGATGCAGTGAAAAAGGTAAAAGCTGAGCATCATCACATTGAAGAGATTTATTGCCCGTTCCCGGTTCACGGACTGGATAAGGCAATGGGACTGGCACCTACCAGAATAGCTATCACATCTTTTATGTACGGATGTTTAGGGCTTACCGTGGCGATCGTTATGATGAACTTCATCATGATCCAGGATTGGCCTCAGGATATAGGTGGTAAACCCAGCTTTAGTTACCTGCAGAACATGCCGGCCTTTGTACCGGTAATGTTTGAGATGACCGTATTTTTTGCAGCTCACTTAATGGTAATTACCTTTTATATGAGAAGTAAACTATGGCCGTTCAAAAAAGCAGAAAACCCTGATGTACGTACTACAGATGATCATTTCCTTATGGAGGTGGCCGTACACGGTAACGAAGATGAAGTAACTGCACTTCTTGAAGGAACAGGCGCAGTAGAAGTTAAAATTTCAGAAAAGCATTAATGATAGATATGAAGAGCTATATAAACATAGGAATTATTTTAGGGGCCGCTTTATTAATGACCTCTTGCTTTAATAGTTCAAAGCCTAATTATCAGTATTTCCCCAATATGTATGAAGCAGTAGGTTATGAGACCTATGCGGAGACAGATGCATTTGCAAATGGGATGGAAGCACAGGTACCACCTGCCAATACCATTAAAAGGGGATGGATACCTTATGCATACGAAAACAGCATCGAGGGTAAAGCTGCTGCTTATGCAGAGCTGATCAGCCCGCTGGATTCATTGTCTTCGGATGATAACCTTGCAGTAGGAAAAGAGCTTTACGATATCTATTGTGCAGTTTGTCATGGTACGAAAGGTGATGGAAAAGGAATTTTGACAGAACGTGAAAAGATATTAGGGGTTCCTTCTTATAAGGACAGGGATCTTACCGAAGGTAGTATTTACCACGTGATCTACTACGGGATCAACTCCATGGGATCTTATGCAGCGCAGCTGAATGAAAAAGAGCGCTGGCAGGTGACCGAGTACGTTGAAAAACTTAGAGCAGATTTATTAAAATAATTAGAGATAGAATCAGGGATATGTATACGTTTTCAAATAGATTAAGAACAGCAGCTTTCATTTTAATGATCGTTGGTGCTCTTGGATTAGGATACGGTTTTTTTACAGCGCCTTCTACAGTAGAAGAAGCTAAGGCAATGGTTGCCGATTCACATGGTGGTCATGGAAGTGGACACGGAGAGGAAGCAGATCACGCTACCCCGGCACACGGAGATGAGCACGCAGAGGAAACACATGCACAAAAAGACAGCCATGGAGAAGAAGCCGGTGCACACGGTGAGACAGATGCCGATAAGCATGGTGAGCACTTGCTGAGCCAGCTTAAAAACAAACCTTGGGCTGCGCTCTATGTAGCTGCATTTTTCTTTATGATGATATCTCTCGGTGTATTGGCATTCTATGCAATACAACGTGCATCTCAGGCAGGATGGTCTCCTGTTCTGTTCAGGGTGATGGAAGGTATTACTGCTTACCTTTTACCCGGTGCGGCTATTGTTTTTGTGATCCTTCTTTTATCAGGTTTCCACTTAAACCACCTTTTTGTGTGGATGGACCCTGAAGTAGTGGCTCATGATAAATTAATACAGGGGAAATCCTCTTACCTGAATGTACCTTTCTTTTTGATCAGAGCGGTTATCTATATTGCAGGATGGGTTGCATACAGACAGTTCTCAAGAAAATTCTCTATCGCTCAGGATACGGCTGCAGACGACAGCTACTTTAAAAAGAACTTCAGGATCTCTGCAGGATTCCTTGTTTTCTTCCTGGTTTCAGAATCTATGATGTCATGGGACTGGATCATGAGTGTAGACCCACACTGGTTTAGTACACTCTTCGGATGGTATGTGTTTGCAAGTATGTTCGTATCCGGAATTACTGCAATAGCCATGATTACCATCTACCTGAAAGCTAAAGGATACCTGGAACATGTAAACGACAGTCATATTCATGACCTGGCTAAGTTTATGTTTGCAATAAGCATCTTCTGGACCTATCTGTGGTTCTCTCAGTTCATGCTTATCTGGTATGCAGATATACCTGAGGAAGTAACCTATTTCGTAACAAGATTTGAAGATTATAAATTACCTTTCTTCGGAATGTTAGTGATGAACTTTGTGTTCCCATTACTGATCCTTATGAACAGCGATTACAAACGAGTAAACTGGTTTGTGGTAATGGCAGGGATCGTGATATTATTAGGACACTATGTTGATGTATTCAATATGATCATGCCTGCTACGGTGGGAGATCAGTGGTTTATCGGGATCGCAGAGATCGGAGGTATTTTATTCTTCCTTGGACTGTTTATATTCATCGTATTTACGGCTCTGACAAAAGCGCCATTACTGGCCAAGAGAAACCCGTTTATTGAAGAAAGTAAACACTTCCACTATTAATTAAAAATTTATAAAAAGTAAACAGGATAAATAATGACTGCTTTATTAACTCTTATAGTTCTCATACTTGTAGGCATAGCCATCTGGCAGATGACGAAGATCTTTGAATTGTCTCAGGTAAAAAGTGATAACTCTCAGGTAGCAAACGACAAAGACAACAACCTAAACGGATATCTGATGTTCGGATTCCTGGTTTTCATTTACCTCCTTACGATCTATTCATTCTGGAAGTGGGGACATGTGGTATTGGGAACACCTGCTTCGGAACACGGAAAGGACGTAGATCAGCTGATGTTTATTTCCATGGTGTTGATCTTTATCGTTCAAACGATTACTCAGGCATTGTTGCACTATTTCGCATTTAAATACAGAGGACAAAAAGGAAAGAAGGCATTATTTTATGCTGATAACGATAAACTGGAATTTATCTGGACCATTATTCCTGTGGTCGTTCTTGCAGGACTTATCCTTTACGGATTATACACCTGGACGAATATCATGGATATCAACGATGAGGACGATCCGCTGGTAGTGGAACTATACGCACAGCAGTTTAACTGGAAAGCAAGATACGGAGGAGCCGATAATGTACTGGGAGATGCCAATGTGCGTTTTCTTCAGGACTTCGACGGAAAGAACCTTGTAGGTATCGATGCATCCGACCCTAACGGAATGGACGATGTGGTAACCACTACCGAGATCCACTTACCGGTAGGAAGAAAAATAAACTTTAAAATGCGTTCTCAGGACGTATTACACTCGGCGTATATGCCGCATTTCCGTGCGCAGATGAACTGTGTTCCGGGTATGATTACTCAGTTCTCTTTTACCCCTACCATTACCACTAAGGAAATGAGACTGGATCCTAAGATTGCCGATAAGGTATTAAGGACAAACCAGATCAGGGCAGAGAAGAGCAAAGAGCTTATTGCTAAAGGTGAAGAAAGTCTGGAGCCTTGGGAATTCGACTATATCTTATTGTGTAATAAGATCTGTGGAAAATCTCACTACAATATGCAGATAAAGATCATTGTTGAGACCGAAGAGGAATTCAACAAATGGATGAGCGAGCAGCAAACGTTTAAGCAAACAATTGCAGCAGAATAGTAATAAGACCAGGAAAACGAATAATAGAATTTAATTTTATATAAAGATTATGTCAGCAACAGCAACAGCACATATGGATGATCACGCACACGATGATCACGGACATCATCACCACAAAGAAACATTTATCACTAAATATATCTTCAGCCAGGATCATAAAATGATCTCAAAGCAGTATCTGATTACTGGTTTGATCATGGGATTCATTGGTATTGCAATGTCCTTGTTATTCAGAATGCAATTGGCATGGCCGGGGAAATCTTTCCCGATCTTTGAAGCTGTATTGGGTAAATGGGCACCTGACGGTGTTATGGATGCAGATATTTATCTTGCACTGGTAACCATTCACGGTACCATTATGGTATTCTTCGTGTTGACTGCTGGATTAAGTGGTACATTCAGTAACCTTCTTATTCCACTTCAGATCGGAGCAAGAGATATGGCATCAGGATTCCTTAACATGGTTTCTTACTGGCTGTTCTTCCTGTCAAGTCTTATTATGGTGATCTCACTATTTGTTGAAGCAGGACCTGCATCTGCCGGATGGACCATCTATCCTCCTTTAAGTGCCTTACCTCAGGCGCAGGCGGGATCAGGAGCTGGAATGACGCTGTGGCTGGTATCTATGGCTATCTTTATTGCTTCTTCGCTTTTAGGATCATTAAACTATGTGGTTACCGTTCTTAATCTTAGAACAAAAGGAATGTCTATGACGAGATTACCTCTTACGATCTGGGCGTTCTTTATTACTGCTATTATCGGTATTGTTTCCTTCCCTGTTCTTTTATCGGCTGCATTATTGTTGATCATGGACAGAAGTTTCGGAACATCTTTCTTCCTTTCGGATATATTTATCCAGGGAGAGGTGCTTCACTACCAGGGAGGTTCTCCGGTACTTTTTGAGCACTTGTTCTGGTTCCTCGGACACCCCGAAGTATATATCGTATTATTACCTGCATTAGGTATTACCTCCGAGGTAATCGCTACCAATGCACGTAAGCCTATTTTCGGATACAGAGCGATGGTTGCATCTATCCTTGCAATTGCATTCCTTTCTACGATCGTATGGGGTCACCACATGTTCGTTTCCGGAATGAACCCGTTCCTTGGATCTGTATTTACATTTACAACACTATTGATCGCTATCCCGTCTGCGGTAAAAGCGTTTAACTATATCACCACCCTGTGGAAAGGTAACCTGCAGCTCAACCCTGCAATGCTTTTCTCCATAGGTCTGGTATCAACATTTATCACCGGTGGTCTTACAGGGATTATCCTTGGAGACAGTACACTGGATATTAACGTTCACGATACGTATTTTGTAGTGGCTCACTTCCACCTGGTAATGGGTATCTCTGCACTTTACGGATTATTCGCCGGAGTATATCACTGGTTCCCTAAGATGTTCCAGGGTAGAATGATGAACAAGAACCTCGGTTATGTTCACTTCTGGATCACGGCTATCTGTGCCTACGGAGTTTTCTTCCCGATGCACTTTATCGGTATGGCCGGTCTTCCGAGACGTTACTATGAGAACACTGCATTCCCAATGTTCGATGAGTTGAACGATGTGAATGTTGTGATCACTATATTTGCACTTATTGCAGGTGCAGCTCAGCTGATCTTCGTTTACAACTTTATCTCTAGTATATTCTACGGAAAAAGAGGTCCTAAGAACCCATGGAAATCCAACACTCTTGAGTGGACTGCAGAAATGGAGCACATCCACGGAAACTGGGACGGACCAATACCTCACGTACACCGTTGGGCTTACGATTACAGTAAGACAAGAGAAGATGGTGAGTATGTGATCCCGGGTCAGGATTTTGCGCCTCAGCATATTCCTCTGCAGGAAGGTGAAGAGGAAGCACATCACTAAAGAAGATTGAAATAAACTTTATATAAAGCCCTGACAGAGATGTCGGGGCTTTTCTTTTTCTAAGTATATTTGTGTAGCTTGATGCAATACCGATATCAATGCAGAATTTTTAATTTATGAACGAGAACCTGAACCCGGATAAAGATCACTACTCTTCTGAAGAACTGGATATAGAAAAGGCCTTAAGACCCCTGAGTTTTGAGGATTTCACCGGACAGGAATCGGTGTTGGAGAACCTTCAGATATTTGTTAAAGCCGCCAATCTTAGAGGAGATGCCCTGGATCATACTTTGTTTCACGGACCTCCCGGACTTGGAAAGACCACCCTGGCGCATATCCTGGCCAATGAGCTCGGAGTAGGGATCAAGGTGACTTCTGGACCAGTACTGGATAAACCCGGAGACCTGGCCGGACTTCTGACAAACCTGGAGGATAGGGATGTACTTTTTATCGATGAGATCCACAGACTGAGTCCGATTGTCGAGGAGTACCTGTACTCTGCCATGGAGGACTACAAGATAGATATTATGATAGAGAGCGGCCCGAATGCGAGGACGGTACAGATAAATCTGAATCCTTTTACACTGGTGGGAGCAACTACGCGTTCCGGACTGTTAACAGCGCCTATGCGTGCCCGTTTTGGTATTAGCAGCAGGCTCCAGTATTACAATACCGAATTACTGTCGACCATCGTACAGAGGAGTGCGCATATACTAAGGGTACCCATCTCTATGGAAGCAGCAATTGAGATTGCCGGAAGAAGCAGGGGAACTCCCAGGATCGCTAATGCATTGTTGAGAAGGGTTCGCGATTTTGCACAGATAAAAGGCGATGGAAATATCGATATAGAAATAGCTAAATACGGTTTGAAGGCCCTGAATGTGGATGCACACGGATTGGATGAAATGGATAATAAGATCCTGATGACCATTATCGATAAGTTTAAAGGAGGCCCGGTAGGGATTACCACCCTGGCCACTGCCGTTTCCGAAAGTGCAGAAACCATTGAAGAAGTGTATGAACCCTTTCTGATACAACAGGGTTTTATTATAAGGACTCCCAGAGGAAGGGAAGTTACCGAATTGGCGTATAAACACCTCGGAAGAATAAAAGGAGGAACACAGGGAGGCCTGTTTTAATAGCAAAACACTCCGTTTCCTGTTCCGTTAAAGAAAGCTGACCGCATGATGAAGCAGAAATATATTTACCCCTCCAGAGTACCTTACCATAAATTTATTTTCAGGACCTCGGCTATTACCAGGAATCCGCTTCCTTTTCACCGTGAATTCTTTAAAACATACGGAGAGACCTTTTCTCTGGCTTCACCTCAGAAACGGAAAATAATCCTTACCCGGGAATCAGAGATCGCCCGGCATATTCTGCAGAAGAACCATAAGAAATACCACAAATCCGAATTGCAGTCCCGCTTCCTGTCCAAATATATTGGTTATGGCCTGCTTACCTCCAATGGCGATTACTGGTTGCAGCAGCGTCGCCTTATTCAACCGGCTTTTCACAGGAACAAGCTTATCAACCTCGTTTCCATAATTGAGAAATGTGTGGAAGAGCAGGTAAAGGAAATACGAACGGGAACCTATGTGGATGTATATCCTATCATGAATGAGCTGGCTTTCCACGTGGTTGCTAAATCCCTGTTTAATTTTACCGCCGGGACAGAAATATTAAAACGCTTACAGTTCATTATAGAAAAGCTGCAGAATTTCCTTGTCAAAGAGATCCGGCAACCTCACAAAAGGTGGTTGTTCCGCTTAAAGGGAGAAGAAAAGGAACACCTGGAGCTGGCAGTCGAAAGCAGGCAGATTATCCTGAGCCTGATAGAAGAAAGAAGGAGTTCCGGAAAAAGGGAAGACGATCTGCTCGATATGCTTCTCTATGCCACTTACGAAGATGGAACCACTATGACCAATGATCAGCTTATCGATGAGATCCTTATCTTGTTTGTGGCGGGTCATGAAACCACAGCAAATGCACTGAGCTTTATTTTTGCCCTCCTGGCTAAGCATCAGGACAAACTGGAAAACCTAAAGGATGAGATTGCTCAGAACAGTGAGCTTCCGTCCATAGAACAGGTAAATAAACTCACCTATGCAAGGGCAGTGATCAATGAGGCAATGCGGCTTTATCCACCGGCCTGGATTACAGACAGGGTAGCTATTGAGGACGATAGCTTTGGAGGCTACACTATAGAAAAAGGAACTATTATCGGGATCTCCTTTATTGAAATGCACCAATGTTCCAGGTACTGGGACGACCCGCTTCTATTTAAACCCGAACGTTTCCTCTCCGAACTCCCGGAAAAGAGCAAGGAAAGTTATTTTCCTTTCGGTGCCGGACCCCGACTGTGTATCGGGAATAATTTTGCCATCTACGAAATGGTCCTGGCAATTAAGGCGGTGGTCGAAAAATACGAGCTGGAAGCAACGAAGACAGATATAGAAATAAATCCGCTGGTTACTCTAAAGCCGCTAAATTTAAAACTGAAATTCACAAAAAGGGCCTGAAAGTGAACCTGGCAGCCAAGCATACAACAATGATAAAGACTGAGGCCAAGCGTCTCGGGTTTATGTCCTGTGGTATTTCCAGGGCAGCCTTTCTCGAAGAAGAAGCTCCCCGACTGGAAAACTGGCTGAAGAACAATATGCAGGGCGAGATGAAGTATATGGAGAACCACTTCGATAAACGCCTGGACCCAACACTTCTGGTAGAAGGTTCCAGATCTGTGATCTCCCTGCTTCTCAACTATTATACAGAAGACGGGCAAACAGACCCTGATGCTCCTAAAATATCAAAATACGCTTATGGTACGGATTATCATTTTGTCATTAAAGACAAGTTGAAACAACTGCTTAACTTTATACAGGAAGAGATAGGCGAAGTGAATGGGAGGGCTTTTGTAGACTCTGCACCGGTCCTCGATAAGGCATGGGCCGTAAAAAGTGGCCTGGGCTGGATGGGAAAACATTCCAATGTGCTTTCCAAGAAGGTGGGGTCGTTTTTCTTTATCGCAGAACTGATCGTCGATCTCGATCTGGAATATGACAATCCCGTAACCGATCATTGTGGTAGTTGTACCGCCTGTATAGATGCATGTCCTACTCAGGCTATAACAGAACCTTATGTGGTAGACGGAAGTAAATGTATCTCCTATTTTACGATCGAATTAAAAGAACAGATCCCGTCAGAACACAAAGGACAATTCGATAACTGGATGTTCGGTTGTGATGTTTGCCAGGATGTGTGCCCGTGGAATCGTTTTTCAAAAGCACATCAGGAGCCTCTTTTTAATCCTCATCCCGAATTGCTTTCGATGACTAAGAAAGACTGGGAGGAGATCACAGAAGAGGTCTTCAGGGAATTATTCCGGAAATCGGCAGTAAAACGAACCAAATTCTCAGGTCTGCAGAGAAATATTCAATTCCTTAAGAAGGATTAGCTTTTACAGTTGGTTTTGTACTGGCTCTTTCTATAAGCTTGGTGGGGAGTTTTACCAGGAAATTCTCTATCATTTTTTCTTCTTTCCTTGCCTTGATCTCGTTGAGTAAAAGAGAAACCGCCTGTTTTCCCATTTCAAAGTTTGGTTGCTCGACTGTGGAGAGGGAAGGGGTTATCAGCTCCGATAAACGCCAGTTGCTGAACCCGATTACGGAGACATCTTCCGGGATTCTTTTTCCGTGGTTTTTCAGAGCTGTCATCGCTCCTGTGGCCAGAAGATCGGTAATGGCAAAGATTCCGTCAATATCGTTATGATCCTTTAAAGCCTGGTTTGCCGCATCTATCCCGTCTTGATAGTGGAACTGCTCACAGCTGTAAACCAGGGAATCATCATAAGGAATATTGTAATCGGCCAGTGCTTTCTTATAACCGATAAGCCTGTCCATAGAATTTTTAGGTATTAGCGGCCCGTTAATATGAACGATCCTTTTACACCCGATCTTTATCAGGTGTTCCACGGCCTGATAGGCTGCTTTCTCATCATCGATGATCACCTTGGAACAGTTGATCTCATCCGTGATCCTGTCTATGATCACCATAGGAGTTTCCTGCCGAATGACTTTCTTAAGGTGATCGAAGGTTTTGGTCTGATTGGAAAGTGAAATAATGATCCCGTCTACCCGTTGGTCCAGTAAAAGTTCTATCTGTTTTTGTTCCAGCTCAAAAGACTCATTAGACTGAAGGGTAATGACCAGATATCCCATTTTTTCCGCCTCGTTAATGATCCCGTCAATAACGTTAGAGAAAAAATAATGCACGATCTCCGGGATGATCAAACCGAGGATCTTGGTCTCCTTATTCCTGAAATTTACGGCCAGTGAACTGGGCTTGTAGTTCAGCTTTTCTGCCAGTACCCTTACGTTCTGCTTGGTCTCTTCGCTAATATCGGGGTAATCTTTAAGCGCTTTGGAAACAGTAGTAACGGAAATTCCCAGTAACTGGGCAATATCTTTCAGTTTGGTGACTTTCATAAGTTTAAATTAGTTTCGGAGGATTCCCAGTAAAATTAAGGCTATTTTCTATAATATTTTTTTTAAATCTATTAAAAATGTATATTCGTCAACAAAGCGAATTAAATTTTGAGTTTTCCTTGCCTTTTGAATATGAATTTTGTGGTTTTTTCATTAATGGTTTGATTTTTTTGATGAAAACACAATCGCTTTCACTCTAAGCCGAACTAACTTAAACGAAATATAACAATGGATAATTTATCGTATCTCGATATTATCGTGATCGCCGTATACCTTATTGGGATCGTGATCTACGGAATATCGAAATCAAAACGAAGTAGTTCGGAAGACTATTTTTTGGGCGGGAGGACGATGACCTGGCCCATCGTGGGGATAGCGCTTTTTTCAGCAAATATCTCCAGTTCTACCCTGGTCGGGCTGGCATCAGATGCTTATCAGACCAATGTTAATGTATACAATTACGAATGGTTTGCAGTAGTTGTTTTAATATTCTTTTCAATTTTTTTCCTCCCCTTTTATCTGAAATCCAGGGTGTATACCATGCCTGAATTTCTGGAGAGGAGATACGACAGCAGATCGAGATATTACTTTTCTTTTATTACGGTAATCGGGAATATCCTTGTAGATACAGCCGCTGGTCTCTACGTAGGTAAGATCGTCCTTACGCTCTTGTTCCCTCAACTCGATTCTACGCTCATCCTGATCATTCTTGCGGTTGCAGCAGCTGCATATACGATTCCAGGGGGACTCAATTCCGTGATCCAGACAGAAGTAATACAGGCAGTACTTCTTATCATAGGCTCCTGCCTGCTGACATATTTTGCCTTTGATCAGCTAGGCGGAGGATGGTCGGCCATGATGGACAATCTTAACGAAATGCTGGCCAACGGCGAAGTGGATTTTGGTAACAAGGCAGAAGAAGGAAAATTTATCCCTCAGAATTCGGAAGAGGTCTTTAGTCTGGTGCGACCGAATAACGACGAATTTATGCCGTGGTGGGGACTGCTAACGGGAGTGCCCTTACTGGGTTTTTACTTCTGGGCCAATAATCAGTTTATGGTACAGAGAGTTTTAGGAGCAAAAAACCTGAATCACGGAAGATGGGGAGCCTTATTTGCAGGTCTTCTTAAGTTACCCGTGATCTTTATTATGGTGGTTCCCGGAGTGCTGGCTCTTTTGTTGTATAACAACCTCGATATCTCCGGCCTGAATTACGGCCTCACCAATGGAGAAATATGTAATAACCTTAACGACTGCCCGAACCTTACCTACCCGGTATTGCTCTTTGAGCTTCTGCCTACGGGAATACTGGGGCTGGTGGTTGCAGGATTAATGGCGGCCATGATGTCTTCGGTATCGGCTACTTTTAACTCGGCATCTACTTTGGTGACCATGGATTTTGTTCGGCAGTTAAAACCGGGGCTTAGCAGTAAGCAACTGGTTAAAATAGGACAGTTAACAACCGCTATCCTGGTATTACTGGCCATTCTTTGGGTACCTCAGATAGAGAAAGTAAGTGATTCCCTGTGGACCTATCTGCAGCTGGTTATTGCCTATACTTCCCCGCCGGCAGTATCGACCTTTATTTTGGGACTTTTCTGGAAAAGAGCTAACGGTACAGGCTCTATTAGCAGTTTATTGCTTGGTTTTTCTTTGGCTGTCTTTATGATCCTCTCGCAATGGTTCGGATGGTTCCCGGCTATTAACGATCTGCACTTCCTTGCTAAGGCTTCTTTATTGTTTGCTATTTGTATTGTGGTTCATATGGTAGTAAGCTTACTCACTAAGCCATCTCCGGAAGAAAAGATCAGGGAGTATACTTATAAGAAGGAAATGTTTGCATCGGAAACAGAAGAACTTAAGGCCATGCCCTGGTATAAGAATTACAGGATCCTGGCTATGATCCTTCTTGTTCTGACGATAATTATTGTTACAGCTTTTTGGTAACCGTAAATCTTGATGTCTTATGAAAAATCTAAGTGTAAAAATATCGCTCTACCTCAATTATTTTGTTTTTGCAATTTTGCTAAATAGTGTAGGGATCGTTATTCTGAAAGCTCAGAAGAATTACGGAGTAGATGAAGTAGAAGCCAGTGTTCTGGAAGCGTTTAAAGACCTTCCGATAGCTATAGTATCTTTTGTTGTTGCTTCTTTTCTTCCCAGGATCGGTTATAAAAAAGGAATGCTTATTGGCCTGGCTTTGGTAACCGCAGCTTGTGTTGTGATGTATTTTGGGAATTCTTTCGATACTGCTAAACTCTTGTTTGCAACAGTTGGGGTTTCCTTTGCATTGATAAAGGTTTCTGTTTATTCCATGATTGGAATGGTAACCGAAAACCAGAAACAACATAATAGCCTCATGAGTAGCATAGAAGGTGTTTTTATGATCGGAATTGCTTTGGCTTATTTTCTTTTTCCGGCCTTTAATAATGAGAACCTTCCGGATTCCTGGTTAAATGTTTATTGGTTGCTTGCGGCCTTAAGCTTAGCGTCTTTTTTGTTTTTGCTATTCACAAAATTTGAAAAAGAACCTGAGATACCGGGAGCCGACCTGAAAGATGATTTTAGGCAAATGGCTTTATTAATGGCCAGATTACTTATAATTGTTTTTGTGATGAGTGCTTTTCTGTTTGTAATGATAGAACAGGGAATTATGTCCTGGCTGCCTTCCTTTAATGACAGGGTATTAGAACTTCCCGAAAATATAAGCATAATGATGGCAAGTGTACTGGCAATATCACTTGCAATCGGCAGATTGCTGGCCGGAGAGCTCACAAAGAAAATAAACTGGATATGGATCGTGAGCATATGTACTGTTATTGCAATGCTCAATGTGATTTTCGTATTACCAAATACCATTAATGCAACTGTAGGGGCTATAGAGAGTTTTTCTGATATTCCGCTGATCGGGTTTGCCTTTCCTTTGGTAGGTTTATTTATTGCTCCTATTTACCCCTTACTTAATTCGGTAGTACTGAGTGCCCTTCCGAAAAGACTTCATAGCCCGATGACAGGATTGATTGTGGTTTTTTCTGCTTTAGGAGGTACTTTCGGATCGAGGATAGTGGGTTGGTTGTTTAAGACTCAGGGCCCTGAAAATGCTTTTTATTATTTATTAGTGCCGATGGTATTATTGCTAATTTCATTTTTTATTTTGAAGAAACTTACTGTTAGAAATGCTGTTCAGGCTTAATATAGAAGAGACTTTACAAAAACTGTTAAGGCAGGAAGATACCGATGGCGATAAAAAGATCACCAAAGAAGATCGCGGGCCTAAACGTTTTAAACTACAGACCGAAGACGGAGCTTTTTACACGGTAAAAGGAACTTATTATCTGTCTAACCTGCTACAGGAACTGGCAATAGCCAGGAATAAAGGAAAGGAATACGCTACCATTCCCCTGAGGCGGATAGAGGAAAAACCTGCAAACCGTATCTCCAGGATGATACGGCGTTACTTCTGGGACGACCTTACCCGTACTATTGACGAAGCCGGGATAATGAAAATTGTTGGTGATGAAAAGGCAGAAGGGAAGGAACAGCGTATTTACGTACCTCTAAAAGATGAGCATGCCATTGAATATTACAATAAACTCAAACGGAAATATCCTGAGATCAATATCTCTGTCCTTCCCGATAAGATCACTCCCGAATATGTGCTTTCCATCAATAATAAGCCGGGGATACTCGCTTTAAAACTCGAAGGGAAAAAAGGAGTTCCCTTTGTAGTACCCGGAGGGCGTTTCAACGAAATGTACGGATGGGACAGTTATTTTGAAGCTGTCGGCTTGCTGCTCGATGACCGGGAGGACCTGGCAAAGGCTATGATCGATAACTTCTGTTATCAGATAAAATATTACGGAAAGATCCTGAACGCCAATCGTTCCTATTACCTTACCCGTACCCAGCCGCCTTTTCTTTCTTCCTTTATCCGGGAGGTCTGTGAAGCCGGAAAGAATACGGATCTGAAGTGGCTTACCGAAGTTCTTACTATTGCGATCAGGGAATACGAATCGGTGTGGATGGTTAGCGGAAAACGCCTTACCGAAAACGGCCTTAACCGATACCTGGCAGAAGGGATCGGGATCCCGCCGGAAACAGAAGAAGGGCATTTTGATGAGGTTCTGGAAGAATATGCCAGAAAATACGAACTGAACCGGGAAGAGTTTCAGCAAAAATATATGAACAGGGAGATCGTAGATGAAGAACTGGATATGTATTTCGTACACGACAGAAGCTTGAGGGAAAGCGGACATGATACCTCCTGGCGCCTGGATAATGTTTGTGCAGATCTGAATACGGTAGACCTGAATGCCCTGCTCTACAAATATGAAACCGATTTTGAATACCTGATAAACACTTATTTTGACGGCACTTTTCAAACAACCGAAGGGAAATCCTATTCCGCTGCACATTGGAAAGAGATGGCTGCGGCGAGAAAAAGGCTCATCAATGTGTATTTATGGGATAAGACCAAAGAGTGTTTTTACGACTATAACTTTAAACTCAATCGTCAGACCTTTTTTGAATCGGCCACCAATTTTTATCCGCTTTGGGCGGGCATCTGCAACCAGGATCAGGCAGAGAAGCTAAAAGAACATCTCATGAATTCCTATAAGGCCAGAGGAGGGGTACTGGCTACGACCAAAGCTTCGGTATCACATGTTCCGGATCACCTGCCCAAAAGGCAGTGGGATTATCCTAACGGATGGGCCCCGCATCAGATGGTCATCTGGAAAGGCCTCCTGAATTACGGATACGAAAAGGAAGCCGAAGAACTGGTGTACCGGTGGTTGTGGATGATTACCGTAAATGCTGTCGATTACAACGGCACCATCCCCGAAAAATACGACGTGGTCGCCTGTACCCATAAAGTATATGCCGAATATGGGAATGTGGGCACAGAATTCGACTATATTACCACTTCCGGCTTTGGCTGGATGAACGCTTCTTATCAATACGGATTGAGCATCCTCTCTCCCGAACTAAGGGAAAAGTTAAATGAACTCGCTGATCCTGATATTCTTTTTAAATAAATCACGATAATTAAAGAATACTTTTACCTTTGTAAGTTCATTTTAAAATGAAAAAGATATGAGTAAACAGAGCAGAAGACGCGAAGCGCTGGTATACCATGCAAAACCCACCCCCGGTAAAATAAAAATAGTCCCTACCAAGCGTTATTCTACTCAACGCGACCTTGCATTGGCTTACTCTCCTGGAGTAGCCGAACCCTGTTTAGAGATCGAAAAAGATAAAAGCAATGTCTATAAATATACAACCAAGGGAAACCTGGTTGCTGTTATTACCAATGGAACCGCAGTCCTTGGCCTGGGAGATATAGGCCCGGAGGCCTCCAAACCGGTTATGGAAGGAAAGAGTCTGCTGTTTAAGATCTTTGCCGATATAGACGGAATGGATATTGAACTGGATACTAAAGATGTGGACAAGTTCATAGAAACGGTAAAGACTATAGCCCCTACTTTTGGGGGGATCAACCTGGAAGATATTAAGGCTCCCGAAGCCTTTGAGATAGAACGCAGGTTAAAGGAAGAACTCGATATTCCTGTAATGCATGACGATCAGCACGGAACTGCTATTATCTCTGCTGCGGCACTTCTAAATGCGCTGGAACTTGCAGGTAAGAAAATAGAAAAAGTAAAAATTGTGATCAGCGGGGCAGGTGCTGCCGCTGTTTCATGTACCAGATTATACAAAGCTTTCGGTGCCAAGGGCGCCAATATTATGATGCTGGACAGTAAGGGAGTGATCCGGAAAGACAGGGAGAACCTTACTGCTGAAAAAATGGAATTCGCTACCGACAGGAAGATCGATACCCTGGAGGAAGCGATGAAAGGTGCCGATGTTTTTATCGGTCTTTCCATTGCAGATATCGTTACCCCCGATATGCTGAAATCTATGGCTAAGGACCCGATCGTTTTTGCCATGGCCAATCCCGATCCGGAAATTGCCTATGACCTTGCGGTTGCTACCAGAGATGATATCATCATGGCAACAGGAAGATCAGATCATCCTAACCAGGTGAACAATGTACTTGGTTTCCCTTTTATTTTCAGGGGAGCGCTGGATGTAAGAGCTACCAAGATCAATGAAGAAATGAAGATGGCCGCGGTAAAGGCACTGGCAGAACTAGCTAAGGAAGCCGTTCCGGAGCAGGTAAATATAGCCTATGGAGAAACAAGGCTGGCCTTCAGTAAAGATTATATTATTCCGAAACCTTTCGATCCGAGACTTATTGCTAAAGTCCCGCCGGCTGTAGCCAAAGCGGCTATAGAATCGGGAGTGGCTACAGAGCCGATCAATGACTGGGAACAGTATGAAGAAGAATTGCTTCAGAGACTCGGAAATGACAATAAAATTGTAAGACTGCTTCACAACAGGGCCAAATCCAACCCTAAACGCATTGTTTTTGCAGAAGCAGATCATCTGGATGTCCTGAAGGCTGCACAGATCGTGTACGATGAAGGAATAGGGTTTCCAATACTTCTCGGACGGGAAGATGTGATCCGGGAACTAAAGGAGGAGATAGAATTTGATGCCGATGTCCCTATTATCGATCCGAAAACAGACGAGCATGAGGATAAGAAGAATCACTACGCAAGAAAATACTGGGAATCCAGAAAACGAAAAGGAGTTACCCTCTATGATGCCCAGAAAAAAATAAGAGAGCGGAATTATTTTGCTGCCATGATGGTTAATGAAGGTGATGCGGATGCCCTGATCTCAGGATATTCCAGGAGTTACCCGACCGTGGTAAAACCTATGCTCGAACTTGTCGGGAAAGCCCCGGGAGTGAGCAAGATAGCCACCATGAACCTGATGATGACGGAGAGAGGACCTATGTTCCTGGCAGATACTTCCATCAACATTAACCCTTCGGCCAAGGAACTGGCTAAAATTGCACAGATGACGGCAGCAGTTACCAGGACTTTCGGATTTAACCCGGTGATTGCAATGTTGTCTTATGCGAATTTCGGTTCTTCCGAAAGACAGGAAGCTTCCAAAGTAAAAGAGGCGGTGGAATATTTACACAGATATTACCCGGATATTAATGTAGATGGTGAATTGCAATCGGATTTTGCACTGAATAAGGAAATGCTTCAGAGTAAATTTCCTTTTTCCAAACTGGCAGGAAAGCAGGTTAATACCCTGATCTTCCCCAACCTGGATTCTTCCAATATCACTTATAAACTGATGAAAGAGCTGAGCAAGACAGATTCTATCGGGCCCATTATGCTGGGAATGAACAAGGCAGTTCACATCCTTCAGTTGGGTGCTAATGTAGAGGAGATCGTCAATATGGCGGCCGTAGCTGTCCTCGATGCACAGGAGCGTGAAAAGCGCCAGAAATCACAGCTTTAAAAGCTAAACGTTAACGCCGTATATTAATGCTTCATTTGTAAATAATTTTGTTACATTTGAAGCATTAACATTATATTAAGAAATGATTACACACATACGGGGAAGACTTGTAGAAAAAAATCCAACGGATGTAGTCATAGAATCTAACGGAGTTGGTTATTTTATCAATATTTCACTTCATACTTTTTCGAAACTATCAAATGATGAAAATATAAGGCTGTACACACATTTACAGGTGCGGGAAGATGCGCATACTCTATTCGGTTTCTTCGAGAAATCGGAGCGTGAGATCTTTCGCCTGTTGATATCCGTTTCCGGGATAGGTGCTAGTACTGCCAGAACCATGTTGTCATCTATGAGTCCGCTCCAGGTAAGAGATGCTATTGCTGCAAATGATGTGGCCGCTATTCAATCTATAAAAGGTATAGGGGCAAAGACCGCGCAACGGGTAATTATCGATCTGAAAGATAAAATTCTTAAAATTTATGACATTGATGAAGTTTCTTCCGCTGAGGGCAATACAAATAAGGAAGAAGCGTTATCAGCATTAGAGGTTCTTGGCTTCACTAAAAAGCAGTCCGAAAAGGTGATTGACAGGATCCTTAAAAATGGCCCCGATTTAAGTGTTGAGGAAATTATTAAACACGCGCTTAAAAATTTATAAATAGTTTGAAAAAAAACACACCAAATTTAACATACTTAGTTAGAGTATTTTTCTTTGTTGCAGCATTTCTATCCTTTTCCCTGACTCAGGCGCAGGAGGGAAACAACTCTCAATCACAGGATAGTGTACAAACGGGTATTTCTTTAGGTAAGATCCTGCTTAAGAACCCGAATAGCATCATTTCAAAATATACTTATGACCCTGTTTTGGATCTGTATTTCTATACGGAAACCGTTGGTGAGTTTAATATTAAACACCCGCTTATCCTTACTCCTAAACAATACAGAGAATTGGTCCATAAGGAGCATATGAGATTGTATTTTAAGGAAAAACTGGATGCGATCTCCGGTAAAAAAGAGGGTAGTGAAGAAGCGCAGAAAAACTTATTGCCGAATTTTTATGTAAACTCCAGCTTTTTTGAGACCATTTTCGGTGGGAATACCATTGAAGTGATCCCGCAGGGATCGGTAGCGATGGATCTGGGAGTTCGGCTTCAGAAAAATGACAATCCGGCACTGTCGCCGAGGAACAGGACCAATCTTACTTTCGATTTCGATCAGCGGATCAGTCTGAGTCTCCTGGGTAAGATCGGAACAAGGCTTTCTATCACGGCGAATTATGATACGGAAGCCACTTTTGATTTTCAGAACCTTATTAAATTAGAATATACACCTACCGAAGATGATATCCTTCAGAAAATAGAGATCGGTAATGTGAGTTTACCTCTTAACAGCTCCCTTATTACAGGAGCTCAGAGTCTTTTTGGGGTAAAAACACAATTGCAGTTCGGTAGGACCACTGTTACCGGGGTTTTCTCGGAACAACGTTCTCAGAGCAGGACCATTGTAGCCCAGGGTGGAGGAACATTAACAGATTTTGAATTACTGGCATTGGATTATGACGAAGACCGTCACTTTTTCCTTTCTCAATTCTTTAGAGATCAGTACGATCAGGCACTGGAAAGCTATCCATATATAAGAAGCCAGGTGCAGATAACCCGTATTGAGGTTTGGGTGACCAACAGAGGGCAGCAGACCGAAAACGTGCGTAATATAGTTGCTATCCAGGATTTAGGAGAAGCAGATCCCGATAAGACCAGGATACAGCAAACAGGAAATGCTCCTGCAGGTTTTTTTAACGGCGGAAGCCAACTGCCGAGAAACGATGCTAACGATTACGATCCCTTTGCAATAGGAGGTACTTCCGTGCTGACGCCTGCCATTAGGGAAATTGCAAGTGTACAGGCCGGTTTTGGAAGTTTAAGCCCGGTAGTAAATCAGGGTTTTGATTATGCCATCCTCGAAAATGCAAGAAAGCTGGAGCAGGGAAGAGATTTCGATCTTAATACCCAGCTGGGATATATTTCCCTTCGTCAGCGACTGAGCAACGATGAGGTTCTGGCGGTTTCTTTCCAGTATACTTTTGCTGGAGAGGTTTTCCAGGTTGGTGAATTTGCCAATGATGGGGTGGGAGCTACCGAGGTAGATCCGAATAACCCTGGCTTTATTATCAATAATACGCTGGTAACCAAACTTCTGAAAAGTAATATAACCAATGTTTCAGACCCGATCTGGGATCTGATGATGAAAAATATTTATTCTACAGGGGCATTTCAGTTGAGTTCTGAAGATTTCAGATTGAATATCCTTTATACAGACCCTTCGCCTTTAAACTATTTAACACCGGTGGATCCGGCAACTTTCCCGGCCGGTCTGGATGAAAGAATACTGATAGATGTCCTGAATTTTGACAGACTGAACGTATATAACGATCCGCAGAACGGGGGAGACGGATTCTTCGATTTTATCCCGGGGATCACTGTCGATACACAACTCGGGAATATTATCTTTACCAAGGTAGAGCCTTTCGGGGAATTCCTCTTCGATGTGCTCGGGGGTGGGGATTATGATAACCCGACTACCTTTAACCCTAACCAGGAACGCTACGTATTCAGGAATATGTATACCCTTACCAAGGCAGCGGCTCTGGAAGACAGTGATCAGAACAAATTTCAGTTAAAAGGAAGATATAAGTCGGAAGGCGCCGGAGGAATTCCTATCGGAGCTTTTAATGTACCCAGAGGTTCGGTTAAAGTAACTGCAGGAGGAAGAGTCCTTCAGGAAGGAATAGACTATACCGTAAACTATCAGGCGGGAACCGTGCAGATCCTCGATCCGGGGCTTCGGGATTCCAATACGCCTATCGAAGTATCTGTAGAGAATAACGCAATTTTCGGGCAACAGACCAGAAGATTTACGGGAATTAACGTAGAGCACAAGATCAGCGATAAATTTGCATTGGGTGCTACTATTTTGAATCTTAATGAAAGACCGCTGACCCAAAAAGCTAATTTTGGCGTAGAGCCGGTAAACAATACGATCTTTGGATTTAACGGAAATTTCTCAACGGAAGTTCCTTTCCTGACGAGACTTGCCAACAAACTTCCGAATATTGATACGGATGTGCCTTCCAACCTGTCGGTTAGGGGTGAATTTGCATATCTCTTACCAGGTTCTCCCAAGAATGCCGATTTTGACGGGGAAACCACGGCTTATTTGGATGATTTTGAAGGAGCACAATCCCTTATCGATGTAAGAGGGCCCCTGGCCTGGTTCCTGGCGAGTCCGCCTTTGGAATTTATCGATAATAATGAAATAGGTTTGAGTACAGGTATCGAAAGGGCTAAACTTGCCTGGTATACCATAGACCCGATATTCTTTACTACGCAGCGTCCTTCGGGGATCTCGGATGATGATGTGTCTTCCAATCAGACACGTCGGGTATTTATTGATGAGATCTTTCCGCAGGTAGATATTCCTCAGGGACAAACCACCGTACAGAATACTTTAGACCTTGCGTACTACCCGGAGCAAAGAGGTCCGTATAACACAAATAACAATTTCCAGGCACTTGCGCCTGACGAGCGCTGGGCAGGGATCATGAGATCTATAACCAGTACGAATTTCGAGCAGTCCAATGTAGAATTTATACAGTTCTGGGTACTGGATCCTTATGTGGACGGTGTAACCGGACCAGGAGGAGAGTTGGTATTTAACCTCGGAAATATTTCTGAAGATATCCTGACAGACGGACGTAAGCAATACGAGAACGGATTACCGATCACTGATAACCCAACGGGAACAGCTTTAACCATAGATGTGCCATGGGGTAGAGTACCATCTACTCAATCTCTGGTATACGCCTTTGATGCAGATGAAGGGAACAGGGCGAGACAGGATATCGGACTGGACGGTCTGGATGATGCAGCCGAAGCAGCGATCTATAACGGAAGTCCTGAAGATCCCGCATTGGATAACTATCAGTTCTACCTGGATGCTCAGGGAGATATCCTTCAGAGGTATTTTAATTTTAATAACACCGATGGTAACTCACCGGTTGCGGTTTCCAATACAGACCGTGGGTCTACTACCTTACCCGATGTTGAAGATATTGACCGTGACCTTACTACCAATACGGTAAACAGTTATTTTGAATACAGACTCCCGATCAGACCTAATATTCAGCGCACCGATCGCTTTGTAAATGATATCAGGGAGATAACGGTACCGACACCTAATAACGGGAGTGTTAATGCAAGATGGATCCAGTTTAAGATCCCGATCCGTGAATTTGATAATGCGATCGGAGGAATTACCGATATCAGATCTATCAGCTTTATGCGTATGTACCTTACTGGTTTCCAGGAAGATGTAGTACTTCGTTTTGCTACGCTGGACCTGGTAAGAGGAGACTATCGTTTTTATACAAGAACACTTCAGACAGATGAAGATGATCCGAATGACGACGATACTTTTGTAGATATCAACACGGTAAATATTCAGGAGAATGAGCAGCGTCAGCCTATTCCATATGTACTGCCTCCGGGAGTTCGCAGGGAGCAGCTGAACAACAACAATACGATTATCAGGCAGAATGAACAATCGCTTTCCTTTGCGGTTTGTGAACTGGAACCGGAAGATTCCAGAGGGGTGTTCAAAAATGTAAATATCGATATCAGACAGTACAAGCGACTGCAGATGTTTATGCACGCCGAATCCTTCCAGGAAAACTTTGTAGCCGATAATGAACTGGTAGGTTTCATACGACTGGGTACCGACTTTAACGATAACTTCTATCAGGTGGAAATTCCGCTGACGGTTACACCACCCGGATCTTCTACAGCTACTGAGATATGGCCGGAGATCAATAACCTGGACCTTTCTCTTGAACTGCTTTCGAGAATGAAATCCATAGGTATTGCCAACGGAACCCTTGCAGATCTGACATTCTACGATCAGGACCTGAATGTGGTAAATGAATTTGCGCCCAGAGAGACCGGAAGATTACGACTTGCTATAAAGGGTAATCCTGCTCTCGGAAACATAAGGGCTCTTATGGTTGGGGTTAAAAATGCTACGACTAATGAAGTTTGCGGAGAAGTTTGGTTTAACGAATTGCGTTTGTCAGAATTAGATAATAAAGGAGGTTGGGCAGCTACTGCTTCCCTGGATGCCAATATTGCCGATTTTGCCAATGTTTCGGCTACCGGACAGATAAGCACCATAGGATTCGGGACCCTGGAGCAGACACCTAACGAAAGAAGCAGGGAAGATGCTATCCAGTACGGTCTGAATACTAATATAAATCTTGGACAACTGCTTCCGTCGAAATGGGGAGTACAGATCCCTCTTAATTACAGTATTTCCGAAGAACTGATCACTCCGGAATTCGATCCGGTTTTCCAGGATATTACGCTGGACGACAGGATAGATGCCGTAACCGATGAACAGGAAAAAGAAGCTACCAAAAGGCAGGCAGAAGATTATACCAAGCGTACCAGTATTAACTTAATAGGCCTGAGAAAGAACAGAGCTCCCGAACAGAAGGAACGCGTATACGATATTGAGAATTTTACCTTTAATTATTCGCATAATGAGGTAAATCACCGCGATTTTGAGATCGAGGAACTGAAAGATCAGAATGTAAGAACAGGTTTTACCTATAACTATAATTTTAAACCGGCAGAGGTCGCACCGTTCAAGAAAAGCGATTCCCTTTTTAGAGGGCGTTACTGGCAATGGATCAAGGATCTTAACTTGAATTTACTGCCTACGAGTATTTCTGTGAATTCCAATTATACCCGTAGTTTTAATGAACAGCGTTTCCGTGAAGTATTCACGCCGGGAATAGATGCCGGGAATCAGCTGGGGCTTCCAACCCTTCAGCAGCGTAATTTCTTATTCGACTGGCAGTATGCTATCAACTATAACCTGACCAAATCCCTGAACTTCAGGTTTACCGCTTCCAACTACAATATCGTACGGAATTATTTCGGAGAGGATGAGAACGGGGAGACCTTTATCAGGCAGGATGTCGGGATATACGATGACTTCTTCAACACCGGAGAAGCTAACAGGCATACGCAACAGCTGGAAGTGAATTACGAATTGCCATTTAATAAAATACCTTTCCTCAGCTTTTTAAATGCGAGTTACAGGTATACGGGAGATTTCGACTGGCAACGAGGAGGAGATGCACTTAATGAAATTGCAGGAGAGAACCTGAATACGATACAGAATGCAAATACGCATACCTTGAATGCGTCCCTGACCATGGATAAATTCTATAAATATATAGGTTTAACCAAGCGAACTGCGGCAGACGCACGAAGAGCAAATTCTGTTCTGGGCAGAAATAATAATACCGCTACGGGTGCCGATCCGGGGCAGCAAAAAGCATTTAAGAAAACATCTAAACTCTTTAATACGGTAGTAGACGTACTTACCAGTGTAAAACGTATCAATATCAGCTATTCCGAAAATAACGGAAAGGTGCTTCCGGGTTATACGGAATCTATCGGATTTATCGGAACCCTGCGCCCGTCTGCAGGTTTTGTTTTCGGTAGCCAGGCCGATGTTCGTTTTGAAGCGGCCCGAAGAGGGTACCTGACCACCTTCCCGGAATTTAACGAGCAGTATCTGGAGAGATCTAACGATATCCTGAATATTACGGCTAATGTAAGTCCGATCCCGGATCTGACGATTGACCTGAATGCCAACAGGCAGTTTTCAAACTCGATTGCAGAGAATTTCAGAGTGAATGACCTTGGGAACGGAACCTTTGAATATGAAGAATTACTCAGGAATCGTTTTGGAGACTTTTCGATTTCTACATTATTAATAGGAACATCTTTTGCACAGAGTGATGAGATCTCATCGGTAACATTCGACGAGTTCAGAGCCAACCGACTGGAGATAGCCAACAGGCTGGCCATTCAGGACGGAATAGATATCAACAATCCTGCAAACCTGGATAATGACGGATTTCCTCTGGGGTATGGTAGAAATAACCAGGCAGTATTGCTTCCGGCATTTCTTGCAGCCTATAGCGGGCAGAGTCCGGACAAGGTACAGTTAGGAGCTTTCAGGGATATTCCGATCCCGAACTGGGCGGTAAAATATACAGGCTTAATGAGATTGAAATGGTTTAAGAAGAAATTCAGACGTTTCTCTTTAAGTCATGGATATAAGGCGAGCTACAGTGTAAATGCATTCAGGACCAACCTCGAGTTCGACAGAGACCTTCCTGCAAATACACAGCTGGATCAGGCCGGGAATTTCCTCAATGAAACCCTCTTTACCAATGTAACCCTGGTAGAGCAGTTTAATCCGCTGGTTCGTGTAGATTTTGAAATGAAGAATTCAGTAAGTGTTCAGGCCGAAGTAAAAAGAGGTAGGGCCCTTTCGCTGAGTTTCGATAATAACCTGCTTACCGAAGTAGCCAATAAGGAATATATCTTTGGGCTGGGGTACAGGATCAAGGATCTGCGTTTCAGAACCAATATCGGAGGAAAGAAAACTACCCTGAAGGGAGATCTTAACCTTAAGGCCGATCTTTCATTACTCGATAATATAACCGTAATCAGGAATCTGGATATCGAAAACAACCAGGTAACTGCAGGACAGAAGATATGGACATTGAAATTTACGGCAGATTATGCACTGAGCAAAAATTTAACAACTTTGTTCTTTTATGATCATACTTTTTCCAAGTTTGCCATATCTACGGCCTTCCCTCAAACGACCATCAGATCAGGATTTACATTACGCTATAATTTTGGGAATTAAGACAAATAATTTTTTTGTTTGCTAAGTCTAAAAAAGTACATTTGTTTCTCAATTAATTAATTCTGTAAATAATGAATATACCATCTGAATTAAAGTATACTAAAGACCACGAGTGGATTAAAATTGATGGCGATGTAGCCACTGTAGGGATCACAGATTTTGCACAGAGCGAATTAGGTGATATTGTTTATGTGGAAGTAGAGACTGTAGACGAGACTCTTGATAAAGATGAAGTTTTCGGAACAGTGGAAGCAGTTAAAACCGTTTCCGACCTTTTCCTTCCTCTTAGTGGTGAGATCATTGAGTTTAATGAATCGCTGGAAGATGAGCCTGAAAAAGTAAATTCAGACCCTTATGGTGACGGATGGATGATCAAGATTAAGATTTCTGATACTTCTGAAATTGACGGATTATTAAGCGGTGAAGATTATAAAGCACTTATCGGAGCATAAACAACGTTTATATTTAATATTTGCAATAAGCTGGACATTGTTATTAACAGTGCTCAGCTTATTTTCTGTTTCCGACCTTCCGAAATTGGAGTTCAAACTCTCCGATAAGCTTTTACACGCCGCTTTTTATTTGATCCTGACCTGGACCTGGTTTTTTTCTTTTTCCCCTTCCGGAACGGATAAAAAAAGAGAAAATAAAGCCCTGATCGTCATTGCTGTAATAATTGCTGTTTACGGTATGATTATTGAGGCTTTACAAGGTATACTGCCTTTCGGCAGAACGGCAGACTGGAGAGATATAGTAGCAAATGTAATCGGAATACTCCTTGCAGTATTTGCTATTAAGCGGATTTTGAGTAGAAGCAAGTCGTTAAAAAGGGAAAATTAATTGCTTTTATTATAAATAAATATTTAAATTAGCAATCGTAAAATTTTGAATTATGGAACTTAAGAAAAATCCAAAAGCCGATTTGACCAAAAATAGTGGCCTCTATTTTGTTATCGGGTTGGCTTTAGTCTTATTTGTAACCTGGCGTGGTATTGAATGGAAGCAATACGACAAGACGGAGTACGATATTCAGGCGCTTAATGTTGATGATGACCTGGATGAGGAAATCCCAATTACAGAGCTAAAAGCTCCGCCACCGCCACCACCGCCACCGGCAGCACCTGAAGTAATTGAGGTAGTTGAAGATGAAGAAGAAGTAGAAGAAACTGTTATCGAATCTACAGAAACCAACCAGGATGAAGTAATAGTTGAGGTGGAAGATGTTGAAGTAGTGGAAGAAGAGGAAGACGTTGATGTTCCATTTGCAGTAATTGAAGATGTACCAGTTTTTCCGGGTTGTGAAAATGCAAAGAATAAGCGTGATTGCTTTAACAAACAAATGCAGAAGCATATCCGTAAGAACTTCAGATATCCTGAAATTGCTCAGGAACTTGGGATCCAGGGACGTGTAAGTGTATTGTTTACCATTGATAAGGACGGTAGTATCACGAATATCAGAATGCGTGGACCGGACAAAAACCTGGAGGCTGAGGCTTTAAGGATCATTAAAAAACTTCCTAAAATGACTCCGGGAAGACAAAGAGGTAGAGCAGTACGTGTACCTTTCAGTATTCCGATTACATTTAAATTGCAGTAAAAGTAATACTACAATCATAATATAAAAAATCCCGCTTTTAAGCGGGATTTTTCTTTTTGGTATGCTTCTTGTGCTTAACGTAACATTAACATTAAAACCATATATTATGAAAGGTTACACTAAAAATTATGCTGCACCTCACGGCAATGAGGTGCAGAAAAGTAAATGCAAGAAGCATGACGCTAATTTACGAAAAAACGGCTTGTTACATTTTCAAATAGGGCTTATTGTGAGTTTATTAACAGTATATCTGGCCCTTGAAGCTGCTTTCCCCTATCTGAATCCGGAGGTTGCTCTCGCTGATGAAAAAGTATATGTTATCGATGAAGACCCCGTTCCTGATTTTACTGTTTACCAGGAACCGGAGAAGGTACTGGAGGAATCTAAGGTGGAGAAAAAGATCCCTCCCGTAGAAGCCATCGATAAATTTGACGTTATAGATAACGAAGATAAAAGGGTTATGGAAACGGTATTGACGAATGCGGAAGATCTACCTCCAACAGACCTGGACCTGGACAAACTTGAAGTGGCAGGCCCTGAGGAGGAACCTGTAAATATCCTGGCAGTTCAATTTGCTCCCATCTTCGACGGTTGTGAAGATGTGGTTACGAATTCCGAAAGGATAGCGTGTATGTCCGAAAGGATCAATCGCATTGTTTTAAAACATTTCGATACTTCTTTAGGATCTCTTTACGGTCTTTCGGGAAGACAACGTATAGATGTACAGTTTAAAATAGACAAGGAAGGAGAAGTTACCGATATTAAAGTACGGGCGCCACATCCGGCCCTGGAGAAGGAAGCAAAACGGGTTATGGAACGCATCCCTCAGATGCAGCCGGGAAGGAACAACAACCGGAAAGTGGAGGTTATTTTTTCCAAACCCATAATTTTCCAGATAAGAAACTAAAAAAAATCCTGCTTCGGCAGGAATTTTTATTTTAAAAATACGTTAATCTATAATTGATAAAAACTGTATATTGCTCTTGCTTTCAGGAATAATATAAATTGATAGGAAATTTCATGCGAAAGTTATTCACTCTTGTTTTCTTTTCTGCTGTTTTGAGTGCTCAGGCTCAGGAATCTTCAGCCACCTACGAAAAATACCCTGTTTTTGATGAATGTAAAGACAAAGCCATTTCCGAGCTGAAAGATTGTTTTGATACCACCTTAAGAGCGTTTCTTGTCGATAACTTTAAAATTCCATCTGTTGTTACCGAAGAAGCCTATACCGGAGAAATGTCTTTTCTGTTTGAAGTGAATGAGGAAGGAGCCTTCCGTTTAATGTATGTGGATGCGGTATACAACGAATTAAAAGATGAACTCGGTAGAGTATTTTCACAACTTCCGGTAATTAGCCCGCCAACCTATAGCGGAGAACCTACCTATATGCAGTTTTCCATGCGATTAAAGATACCGTTGGAAGCCAATACGGAACCCCTGGTTCAGACGACAAAGAAAGTTGATGAATTTACAAAGGATGCTTCCGATGAATTTAAAAAGATCGTTGAAGAACGACAGAAATATGCAAATGATGAATATTCCAGTGAATTAAATATTCCTTTTTCTCACCAGCGTTACGCCCTGTTTGATGCAGCACTTAACCAGGTGGGAAGTAATAATCATACAGCGGTCAAGCCTTATGTGTACAGTGCAGTGGCAGATTATTTTGATCTGGAAGCCTACAATAAATCCCTTTCCAAAAACAAAAAAAGCTGGTTCGGACGCAAATGGTGGGATGAGCATATGGTTACCGTAAAGGGGAAGGACTACTGGTTTACCCTGGACCCGGTGGCAGATTTGCAGTTAGGAAAGGATAACAGTGATGAGGTAGATTATACCTATAATAATACCCGGGGTGTGTATGTGCGGGGTGGTCTTGGAAAGAAATTTAACTTTTCGGCCTCTCTTTTCGAAAGCCAGGGCCGGTTTGCAAACTACTTTAATGACTTTGCCAGAAGTATACGTCCTTCGGGAGGAAACCCGGCTATCATTCCCGGAAGAGGGATCGCCAAGGAATTTAATGAAGATGCCTTCGATTACCCGGTAGCTGAAGGATATATCTCTTATAGCCCCAGTAAAAATTTTAATGTGCAGTTTGGTCATGGCAGGAATTTTATCGGAGACGGTTATCGCTCCCTTTTCCTGAGTGATATTGCATCGCCATACCCCTTTCTGAAACTCAATACCAGTTTCTGGAAGATAAAATATACCAACACCTGGATGTCTCTCAGGGATGTAAGGCCGGAAGCCACAGAAGACGGTGCTTTCCTCACCAAGTATGTGGCCACCCATTATCTGAGCTGGAATGTTTCCAAAAAACTTAACCTGGGCTTTTATGAAGCTGTGGTATGGGATACATCGAACGACAGGGGACTGGATGTAAATTATCTCAACCCGCTGATCTTTTATCGCTTTATAGAATTCGCTACGGGATCAAGGGCCGGAAATGCCATTCTCGGTTTGAGCTCTAAATTTAAGTGGAACGACCGTATAAATCTTTACGGACAATTTATCCTGGATGAACTTTCTATTGATGATTTCTTTGGAAGAGAACAGAATTTCAGGAATAAATACGGGATCCAGTTGGGAATAAAATATTACAACGCCTTTAAGGTAGACGGACTTCTGCTACAGGCAGAGTTTAACCAGGTAAGGCCTTATACTTATTCGCATAATACCATCAGACTGAATTTCGGTCATAATAATCAACCTTTAGCGCACCCTAGAGGAGCTAATTTCAGGGAGGTTATCGGAACCGCAAACTACAACTACAAGCGATGGTTCGGGACGGCCCGTCTGATCTATGGAGAGCAGGGGCTCGATATAGAGGGCGATACTACCAGCTTTGGTGGAAATATATTTACAAGTGAAGATAACAGGCCTTCCGATAACGGGATAGAACTTTTACAGGGGAACAAGGCTTCTACCTTTTTTGCGGATATGCAGATCGGTTACCTGATCAATCCTGCAACCAACCTGAAGGTTTTCGGGAACTTTATCTATCGGAACTTTGATCCTTCCGCAGAAACGACAGCAACCTTTAAGAACAGTACTACCTGGTTTAATATTGGCCTGAGAACAGATCTGTTTAACTGGTATAACGATTATCAATAAAAAAAGTCCGGGAACTCCCGGACCTTTATATTTTATGGATGGTATCTTTTATTTGGATTTTGAAAGACTTCTGTAGAAAGTCAGCCTCATAAAATCCGATTTGATAAACCAGTCTCCGTAATTCTTATCGTCGTACTTTTTGGTAATAGAAGCATCTTTTCCAATCTCTTCTTCCGATTTACCTTCTGCAATCCTGGCTTCTACATTGGCTTTGATCTCTTCCAGCATGGTAAGATATGCTCTGAGCTCAGCCTTGTTGGAGCGACCTCCGTGTCCCGGAATGATGATGGTGTCGTCGTTTGCAACGATCAATGCTTTTTTGATAGCTCCTATAACTCCGTTTACACTTCCACCACTGCTGATGTCGATAAAAGGATATTTCTTTCCGAAATAAGTATCCCCCATGTGCAGAACATTGTTATCTGCAAAATATACGATAGCATCTCCGTCGGTATGCGCGTCATGTACGTGGAAAACCATGATATTCTCTCCGTCCATATGGAAAGTGATATCATCCGTAAAAGTAACTTCCGGAAGTGCAGCTTCAGGAGAAGCCGGTGTTTTTCTGTTAAACTCCTTATTAAACTGTTCTGTACTCATACGTTTGCGAACGTTTTCGTGAGCAACAAGCACTACATCTCCCTTGTTAAAATTTTCATTTCCTCCCGAATGGTCTCCGTGCCAATGGGTGTTCAGTAGAAATTTAATGGGTTTATCTGAGATAGATTTAATAGCTTCCATCAGTTTAGGGGTCATGTGCGGGTATTGATCATCTACCATGATCAGCCCGTTCTCACTGGCATAAATACCTACATTTCCTCCCTGGCCAATCAGCATATAAACCTGATCGGTTAGTTTGAGGGTCTCTACTTTTATCTCATTTCTGTTTTGTGCATTGGCAGAAATACAAACAAAGAGCAAAAAAGAGAGTGTTCTGTGTATAAATTTCATAGTCGTTAATTTTGATATTTAGCTTGGACGTGCGTCCGAATGGAAAATTACGCATTTTGAGCATAAGTATTTTAACAAAACAGGAGTTCTTTGTGCAAAACTGTTTGAAAATCATTGCATAAAAATCTATTGTGACCTATCTTTGCACTCGATTTAGAAAAGATTGATGAAAACTGCATTGAGCACTACTACAAAAACACATTCCGTAGCTTCAGTTGTTGAAGATTTTAAGCAGATTACTAAAGCAGGTTTGGCGGTAAGTGTTGTATTCTCTTCTTTAGCCGGATATCTTCTGGGTGCTGAAACTATAGATTTTAAGATTTTAGGCCTCCTCGCTTTGGGAGGATATTTTATGGTAGGAGCTTCCAATGCTTATAACCAGATCATAGAAAGAGATCTCGATGCTTTGATGACTCGTACCAAGAACAGGCCTATTCCGGCAGGAAGGATGTCTGTGAATACTGCTTTTATCATTGCTACTCTTTTTACCATTTTAGGAATTATTACACTTTATACGGTGAATCCTAAAACAGCTATGTTCGGGGCTATTTCAATTTTCCTGTACACCAGTGTGTACACTCCTTTAAAAACAAAGACACCTTTATCGGTATTTGCCGGAGCTTTTCCGGGAGCCATTCCCTTTATGCTGGGATGGGTAGCAGCTACCAATGATTTCGGTATAGAACCCGGAACCCTTTTTATGATACAGTTCTTCTGGCAGTTCCCGCACTTCTGGGCTATCGGATGGGTACTGGACGACGATTATAAAAAAGGAGGTTTCCATATGCTTCCGACAGGAAAGAAAGATAAAGCAACTGCCTTGCAGATCATTATGTATACCATTTGGATGATCCTGATCTCTGTTTTTCCGGTAAGCGGATTAACGGGAAGATTGCAGTTGTCTGTAGTAGCGGCAATAATCGTGTTCCTTTTAGGACTGGGGATGTTGCTGTTTGCATTTAAACTATACAATAAAAGAGATAATAAATCGGCACGGAATTTAATGCTGGCAAGTGTTTCCTATATAACCCTTATGCAGATCGTGTACGTAATAGATAAATTTTTATAAGCTGGAATGGATTTAACGCAAGGAAGTTTTAATGAAAAAGATGCCAGAGCAAAGAAAATGATGCTTTGGTTTGGTATAATTAGCCTGCTTATGATGTTTGCCGGGCTTACCAGTGCCTATGTGGTAAGTAAGAACAGGCCCGACTGGCTTCAGGATTTCGAATTGCCTGGTGCTTTCTTATGGAGTACGATTACCATCTTGCTGAGTAGTGTAACTATTCACCTGGCTAAAAAAGCCATTAAGAAAGGGAAAAATCGTGATGGAATGTTGCTGTTGTTGAGTACTTTGGTGCTGGGAATACTGTTTATTGTGTTCCAGTTTAAGGGATACGGACAGATTATCGAGAACGGATATTATTTTACAGGAAGTCAAAGTACAGTTACAACTTCCTTTTTATACGCAATAACAATAGCGCATATAGCACACGTTGTTGCAGGTATAATCGTGTTAGTTGTAATAATTTATAATCATTTTAAAGAGAAGTATAACGAAGGTAAAACTCTTGGTTTAGAGCTAGGTGCAACTTTTTGGCATTTTCTGGATTTTCTATGGGTTTACCTCATTTTATTTTTCTATTTCTTTAGATAAGAAAAAAGCGTAAATTTGGGCAATTTTTAAAAACAGACAACTTTTTATGGAAGCTACTGTTACAAGTACAGAAAACGAAGGTAAAGTTTGGAGCGGAGGAAATAAACCTCTAGCTGCCAGTTACGGGAAAATGATGATGTGGTTTTTCATCGTTTCCGATGCATTAACATTCTCAGGATTCTTGGTGGCCTATGGGTTTTCAAGATTTAAATTCATAGAATCCTGGCCAATTGCAGATGAAGTGTTTACTCACTTCCCTTTTGCACACGGACAAGAGCTGCCGATGATCTATGTGGCCTTAATGACCTTTATATTGATCATGTCTTCCGTAACCATGGTACTTGCAGTGGATGCAGGTCATAAAATGAAAAAAACAAAAGTTGCCTGGTATATGTTGCTTACCATTCTTGGTGGTGCAATGTTCGTTGGTTCTCAGGCCTGGGAGTGGGCTACCTTTATTAAAGGAGACTACGGAGCTCTGGAAACCAAAGGAGGTAGAATACTTCAGTTTGTAGATCAGGATACCGGAAAGCGTGTGGCTATTGCAGATTTCGCACAGGAACTTCCCGGTGAAAGAGCGCATCATACAAGAAAAGACGGGCTGTGGTTTACCAAAGAAGGTAGCTTGCCATCTTATTCGGTAAATGAGGTAGTAGCAGGATTTAATGCTCACGATAATATCCTTATCAGAACCGAATTCCTTAATGAGGAAGGTGAAAAGACCGTATTGACAAGATCGGAATCAGCGAAGAAAATAAAAGATGCCGTTTTAGTGGTTGAAGGAGCTAACCTGATAAGAAACGAATACGGAAGCAGATTGTTTGCAGATTTCTTCTTCTTTATTACAGGATTCCACGGTTTCCACGTATTTTCCGGAGTAGTAATTAATGCCATTATCTTTTTCAACGTTATTTTAGGTACCTATGAAAAAAGAGGGCACTATGAAATGGTTGAAAAAGTTGGACTTTACTGGCACTTTGTAGATTTAGTTTGGGTATTTGTATTTACCTTCTTCTACCTGGTTTAATTATAATAGATTTTAAAAGAAATGGCACACGATACACATAAATTAGCAATATTCAGAGGTTTATTAAAGTTCAAATCGAACGAACAGAAGATATGGGGAGTTCTTGTTTTTCTTTCTTTAGTAACAGCTATCGAGGTAATTCTTGGTATCTATAAACCTGAAATGTTAGATGTAAAGATCATCGGGATGAAGGCCCTTAACTGGATCTTTATATTTTTAACTATTGTAAAGGCTTATTATATTGCCTGGGACTTTATGCACTTAAGAGATGAAAAAGGAAGCCTTACATGGTCTATCGTTTTACCTCTCGTAATACTGATCCCTTACCTTGCCTTTATTTTGTTGGTAGAAGGAAATTACATTTACGAGGTCATGAGAGATGGCTTTGTGAGCTGGAACTTTTAATAGATAACAATATTCAGAAAGACGGTTTAGGCCGTCTTTTTTTATCCCGTTTCCTCAGGAGGGGGATGTATTAGATAATAAAACGAAACTGTGAAAAAGTTTTTTGTACTTGGTGTTCTTTTTATACTCCCGATCGTAGCATATCTGTTCTTTGCTTCGGGAGTGAATAATTTTGCTAAACTTCCCACCATGACCATCGGAGTTAAGGATGTTACGCATTTTAATTCGCTCGATGGTGAAAATGTAACCCTTCAGAATAAGATCACTATCCTGGGTTTTTTTGGCGATAACGTTGAGTTTAAAAAAGGAAATGCCTTTAATCTGAACCAGAAGATATACAAGCGCTTCTATGAATTCAAGGATTTTCAGTTCGTTATTGTACTTCCCAAAGGACAGGAGGAGAAGGTAAAGGAGCTGAAAGCAGAATTGAGTAACCTTACCGATACGGTAAACTGGAAGTTTATTTTCGGGGATAAGGAAGACATTGAAACGTTGTTTAACAGCCTGGGATCTGATTATGCCCTGGATGAGCACCTGAGCACACCGAGGGTTTTTATTATCGATAAGGATCGTAACCTCAGAGGGAGAAAAGGAGATGAGACCCTTTATGGCTTTGATGCCACCTCTGTGTCGGAGATAAACAATAAAATGGAAGATGATGTCAAGATTATTCTAGCGGAATACAGACTGGCATTAAAAAAGAACAATGCGTACAGAGAGAAGTAATGAAGAAAAATAATTATACATATGTTTGGGTCTCTTTTGTGATCCTCATTTTTGGAATAATCTTTATCCCTCGTATCATAGACAGGATCAAAAGCGGAACTACGGTAGAAGAAGCCCGGATAGATAAAGATGAATTGGTATATGTAGTCCTGAATAATGAAAAACGTAAAGTTCCCGAATTCTCATTTTTAAATCAGGACAGTCTCCTTATTACCGATAAGGATTACAGAGGAAAGGTATATCTGGTAGAGTTCTTTTTTACTACCTGCCCTTCCATTTGTCCCATCATGAGTAAGAACCTGGTGCAATTACAGGAAGAGTTTAAATCTTTTGACAATTTCGGAATAGCTTCTTTCTCCATCAACCCGGAGCACGATACACCTTTCGTGTTAAAGGAATATGCCGAACTGTATAAGATTACCAATATAGACTGGAACCTGCTTACCGGAGCAAAAAGAGATATTTACGATCTGGCTAATTACGGATTTAATATCTATGCTGCTGAGGATGGTCAGGCCCCCGGAGGTTTTGAACATTCCGGGAATGTGGCACTGATAGATAAGAACGGATTTATCAGATCCAGAAGAGACGATTTCGGAAACCCGATCGTGTATTACAGTGCGATAGAGCAGGAAGGTATAGATATGCTGAAAGAAGATATTGCAAAACTTTTAAAGGAATAAGAAAATGGCAGAAACCGTTGATGAGACTAAATACAATAAGTGGATTAAGATTTTATCGGTAGCTATTCCCCTGGTGGTAGCAGCGCTTTTCGGAATTAAGATCCCTAACGTAGAACCTTTATCGTTTTTGCCACCTATTTACGCTACCATTAACGGGATCACGGCAGTGTTGCTTGTCCTTGCGGTTATAGCAATTAAGAATGGAAAAAGAGTTTTACACGAACGCCTGATGAAGGCCTGTATTCTTTTATCTATCTCCTTTCTGGTAATGTATGTTGCTTATCATATGACTTCAGATTCTACTTCATACGGAGGGGAAGGAGTAATGAGGTACCTGTATTTCTTTATTCTTATATCTCATATTTTGCTCTCCATAGTCATTATTCCGCTGGTACTTATTACCTACGTAAGGGCTTTGTCCAAACGTTTTGATAAACACAGGAAGATAGCTAAGATTACCTTCCCTATCTGGCTATATGTAGCGGTTACGGGAGTTGTGGTATATCTGATGATCTCTCCTTATTATGTTCATTAAGCGTATATTTGTAAATAAAAACTAAGACTTTGAAAAAGCTTGTTTTCGTAATAATATTATTTGTTTTTCTGTTGCCCGAAGCATCGGATGCACAATGCGCCATGTGCCGTGCTGTATTGGAGAGCGGAGAAGAGCAATCTGCAGCCAAGGGTATCAATAACGGGATCATTTACCTTATGGCGATTCCCTATATTCTCGTAGGGGCATTAGGGTATTTTATCTACAAGGCACTCAGAAAAAATTCACCTGCTTAAAAAAGCGTAAAATTTTAAGGCCCAAACTGTAACAAATCAGATATGTCTTAGTCTATTGTATGTAAGTGATTGAACATTAGATGTAATATTATCGCTGCATAGCATAAACAAACTAAAATTTGAGCCTGAAAATATGTTTGATATAGAGCGCTGGCAGGAGATTTTCGACACTATTCGCAAAAATAAACTAAGAACCTTTTTAACGGGGCTGTCTGTAGCTTCCGGAATTTTTATTTTGGTGATCCTTCTCGGATTTGGCCAGGGGATGCGTAATGGGATCCAGGCAGAGTTTGAAGCAGATGCAACCAATCGCATATGGGTCTGGACTCAGGTAACTACCAAAGAACACAAAGGTCTTAACCCGGGTAGGTTTGTAGTGATGAATAATGAGAACTACGACTACCTCACTACAAAGTACAATAAGGAGCTGGAATATAAATCATCGATCTTCAGGATCAGAGGTGGCCTTATCAATTACAAAAAAGAATCAGGGAATTACGGCATACAGGGAGTTAGTCCGGACTATCAGTTTATTGAGAACCAGAAAATGGAAGAGGGAAGGTTCCTGAATTACCGCGATTTGGAGGAGGTGAATAAAGTGGTGGTCATTAGTACCAAGGTAAAAAACGAACTGTTTAAGGAAGAAGATCCTATAGATAAGATCCTTCAGTTATCAGGTATCAACTTTAAAATAGTGGGGGTTTATTCCGATGAAGGAGGGGAAAGAGAAGAGAACAGGGTCTTTGTTCCCATTACTACTGCTCAGCGTGTTTTTAACGGAGGGAACAGGGTTGCGAACTTGTCTTTTACCATGCAACCCGAAGAAAACTTTGAAAAGGCAGTGCAGGCATCGAATAAGTTCTCTGCAGAACTGGAAACCTATCTGAAGCAATTCCATACCGTTGCACCCGATGATAACGGTGCCGTTCACGTTTTTAACGCCCTTGATGAAGCAAAACGCTATTACACCCTGGTAGATAATATTAAACTTTTCTTCTGGTTCGTGGGTATCTGTACCATTATTGCAGGAGTAGTGGGAGTTAGTAATATCATGCTAATTATTGTAAAAGAAAGAACCCGGGAGATCGGGATCAGGAAAGCCCTGGGCGCCAAGCCATGGCCGATTATCGGAATGATTCTGCAGGAATCTGTTTTTGTTACTGCTTTCTCCGGTTTTGGAGGCCTTATTTTCAGTATGGGACTCCTGGAGCTCCTCGGACCGAATATAGAAGTGGATTATATCGTAAACCCTTCTGTAAATTTCCAGGTGGCTATGACCACGGTATTCGTTCTGATCTTTGCCGGAGCCGTTGCAGGCTTTTTCCCGGCATGGAGAGCCGCAAGGATCAAACCCATAGTTGCTTTAAGAGATGAATAACCCTTAAAAAACAGAAAATGTTTAGCAGAGACCGTTGGAAAGAAATTTTAGAGGTACTGACCACAAACTGGTTCAGGACCCTGCTTACGGCCTTTGGTGTTTTCTGGGGAATATTTATCCTTATTATTTTACTGGCGGCAGGAAAGGGTCTTGAGAACGGGGTGAAACTGGATTTCGGAGATACAGCTACCAATACCATCTTTATGTGGACACAGACCGTTTCCAAACCCTATAAAGGTTTACCCAAAGGAAGGCGGTACAATTTTAAGGTAGACGATGTTGAAGCGATCAGGCAAAATGTAGATCATTTAAGATTTGTCTCTCCAAGAAACCAACTGGGTGGTTTTGGTGGTGCCAATAATGTGATAAGGGGAATAAATGCAGGAGCTTTTAATGTGTATGGCGATTATCCCGAAATCATACAACAGGAGCCTATGGATATAGTTCAGGGACGCTTTATTAATTATGCTGATATAATTGACAAAAGAAAAGTGGCTGTCATCGGAGAGGGAGTAAAGGCAAGTCTTTACGATAAGGAAGAAGAGGTGATAGGTACCTACATCAAAATACGGGGAGTGAGCTTCCTGGTGATCGGGGTGTATAAAAAGAAAAATACCGACGGTGATAGTGAAGAAGCACAGAAAGAAATATTTACACCCTTTACTGCTTTTTCCCAGGCATTTAACATGGGAGATAGAGTAGGCTGGATGGCTATTACTGCAGAAGATAAATACTCTATTTCGGACTTAAAGGAAAGTGTTTTTAAAGTGGTTAAAGAGAATCATAAGATCCACCCGGACGATACCCGAGCAGTGGGGCATTTCGATCTCTTTGAAGATTACAGCAGGATAGTGCGGCTTTTTGCAGCCTTACGCCTGGTAGCTTACTTTGTGGGTACCCTCGTCTTGTTGTCGGGGATCATCGGAGTAAGTAACATTATGCTTATTGTGGTTAAGGAACGTACCAAGGAGATTGGAATAAGAAGGGCGCTTGGTGAGAGCCCCTGGTCTATTAGAGGACAGATATTGATGGAGTCTATCTTTTTAACCATCATATCGGGAATGGCCGGAATAGCTTTTGCTTCCCTGGTCATTTACCTGATCAATTACGCACTGGATTCCAATGGCCCGGTAGATATGTTTACCAATCCGAGTGTAAATATCGGGGTGGTTTCCATAGCTTTGACCATATTGATCGTTTCAGGTCTGCTTGCAGGACTGATCCCGGCACAGAACGCTATTAAAGTTCGTCCGGTAGACGCTATAAGAACAGAATAAATTAAGTTGACAGATAAGAAAACCTAAATACAATGAAAAAATTAATAACCGTCTTAATTTTAATAGGGATCGTGGTAACTTTTGGCTTTGCCATGTACTATTTATATCAGAAGAACTCGGAAGACCCGGTAACCTATACCACCGAGCTGCCGGCAAAACAGACCGTGGTTAAAAAGACGGTAGCCGTTGGCAGTATCCTGCCTTTGGAAGAAGTGCTGATAAAACCGAATATTTCAGGGGTTATAGAAGAAATATATATAGAGGGCGGAGATCAGGTTAAGGAAGGAGATCTTATTGCAAAGATCAGGGTAGTACCCAATTTATCTTCCTTAAACACAGCCAAGAATAATATCCAGACAGCCAAGATCAGCCTGGACGATCAGAAACGGAATTATGATCGTCAGAAGGGGCTTTTCGACAGAGGAGTGATCTCTAAGGTAGATCTGGAGCGTGCTGAAGTGAGTTATCAGCAGGCCTTACAGAGCTATAATTCTGCCAATCAGAATTACGATATCATCAGAACGGGAACTACAAGAGGCCTGGGGAAATCTGCAAATACCCTTATTCGTTCTACAGTAGGAGGAATGGTATTGGAAGTACCGGTAGAAGTAGGGAACCAGGTTATTGAGAGTAATACCTTTAACGACGGGACCACTATAGCCACCCTGGCAGATGTGAACAAGATGATCTTTGAAGGGAAGGTAGACGAATCGGAAGTTGGAAAGATAAAAGAGGGCCTTCCGCTTGAAATAACAGTAGGAGCTATTGAAGACCAGACCTTTAATGCAGTGCTGGATTATATTGCACCTAAAGGTAAAGCAGAGAACGGCGCTATTCAGTTTGAGATCAAAGGAACTCTAAAGAAACAGGATACTACTTTTATCCGGGCCGGACTAAGTGCAAATGCTTCTATCATCCTTGCCAGGGCCAATGATGTACTTGTAATAAAGGAAGCATTGGTACAATACGATGCGGAGACCAAAAAGCCTTATGTTGAGATCGAAACAGGCGACCAGCAATTCGAAAGAAAAGATGTTGAACTCGGTTTGAGCGACGGAATATTCGTTGAAGTTAAGTCGGGCATAAACGAAAGCGATAAGATCAAAGTCTGGAATTAGACAATCTTTTCAGAACTATTCATAAAGGAAGAAGTTAATAATCAGCCTGTTTTTGGCAGCTATTGACTTCTTTTTTTTATTTATTTAACATTTTCTTCACAAATTAAGTTGTAACATTTTTTAGCACTTGTAGTCTTATGTACAAAAGACAATAAAAAAACAGCTTTTAACACAACATAAATGCAATGAGAATCGGGAATGATTTAAGGTTGCATCTAATTAACTAACCATGATTGAAATTAAAAATCTTCACAAATCTTATAAGATGGGAAGTAATTCCCTTCATGTTCTAAAAGGAATAGATTTTTCGGTTAAAGAAGGAGAGTTGGTAGCCATTATGGGATCTTCGGGTTCAGGAAAATCTACTTTACTCAATATCCTTGGGATGCTGGATGAGGCAGATTCCGGAGATTATCACCTGGATAAGGTTGAGATCAGGAATTTAAATGAGACAAAAGCTGCCAATTACAGGAATAAATTCCTTGGTTTTGTTTTCCAGTCCTTTAATCTGATCAATTATAAAACGGCTATGGAAAATGTAGCCCTTCCTTTGTACTATCAGAAAGTAGGAAGAAAGGAGCGTCAGCGCAAAGCCTTAAAGTACCTGGAGCAGGTAGGTCTTAAAGAGTGGGCCGGGCATTTGCCGAGTGAGCTTTCGGGAGGACAGAAACAAAGGGTGGCAATAGCAAGAGCTATGGCTGCAGAACCTAAAGTACTTCTTGCCGATGAGCCTACGGGAGCACTGGACAGTAAAACTTCCTATGAAGTAATGGACCTGATACAGCAGATCAACGATCAGGGAAATACTATTCTGGTAGTTACTCACGAACCCGATATTGCACATATGTGCAAGCGTATTGTACACCTGAGGGATGGTGTTATCGAAAAAGATGAGAAAGTAGAACAAGTAAGAGCATCAGCATATGTTTAGCAGAGATCGTTGGCAGGAGATTTTTCAGACGATTCGGAAAAATAAGCTCAGGACCTTTTTGTCCGGCTTTACCGTAGCCTTGGGGATATTTATCTATGTAACCCTTTACGGTTTCGGAAATGGTCTGATCAATACCTTTGATAAATTTTTCCAGGATGACGCCACCAATACTTTTTTCCTTTTTGCCGGACGTACATCCATGCCATATAAAGGATTTAAATCCAACAGACGTATAGAGTTTAAAAATGAAGATATGGAAGAAATTAGCGATAATTTCGCCTTTTATCTCGATTATATAACTCCGAGAATTTCCAGAGGTGCTTTGGTAAAGTACGACAATGAGTCTAACAATTATACAACCAGAGCGGTTGGTCCGGCGCATCAGTTTGCCGAAAAGACCATCATCATGAAGGGAAGGTATCTTAACGGAGAAGATATTAAGAACAGAACGAAATATGCTGTAATAGGACGTTTGGTAGAAAAAGACCTCTTTCCCGGCGGAGGAAATGCTATCGGGAAATATATAGATATAGGAGGGAGCTCCTTTAAGGTTATTGGTGTTTTTCAGGATGATGGTGGAGATAATGAGGAAAGATTTATCTATATCCCCTATACAACAAGGCAGCTTATAGAAAAAAATACAGATAAAATAGACCAGATCATCCTGGCCTTCGACCCGAAGATAGGTCATGCAGGTTCCCTGGTATTTGAAAGTAAACTGACAAAATATTTAAAGGATAAACACAATATACACCCCGATGATCAGAACGCTCTTTTTATCAGGAACGTTGCCGATCAGTTGAAGCAGAACCAGCAGTTTGCACGGGTGCTTCAGACCATTGTATCGGTGGTGGCTTTCGGAACCATTATAGCCGGGATCATAGGTATCAGTAACATAATGGTGTTTACCGTTAAGGAACGAACAAAGGAATTGGGTATCCGTAAAGCCCTGGGAGCTACTCCAAGAGCTGTTATCGGAATGATTATTATAGAATCTGTTTTTATAACTACGATCGCTGGATTTGTAGGATTAATGATAGGAGTTGCTGTTTTAGGCTCCTTGGATTTAACACTGGAAGATTACTTTATTACCAATCCCTATATCAAGATAGGAACCGGTATTTTTGCAACCGTACTCCTTATAGTTTCGGGTGCATTGGCAGGGTATCTTCCGGCTAAAAGGGCCGCAAGGATCAAACCTATTGTGGCATTAAGGGACGAATAAAGTATTATACTATGAGATTTATTTTTGACAGAGATACCTGGCAGGAAATTTTCGGATCGATCCGGAAAAACAAACTGAGAACTGTTATTACAGTTGTAGGAGTAGTTTGGGGAATATTCATTTATATTGCCCTCTCAGGTTCGGCAAAAGGTCTGGATAACGGATTTGAAAGAGAATTCGAGACCGTGGCCATGAACAGTATGTTTGCCTGGGCCCAGAGTACCAGTATTCCTTACGAAGGGTTTAAGACCGGAAGATCACTTCAGTTGAAACTGGATGATGCGCGAATTCTGCAAAACAGGATCCCTGAAATTCAGTATATAGCCCCGAGAAATGCAAAAGGTGTTTTCGGAGGTTCCGGAGGAGCCAATGTAGTAAGGGGACAGAAAACAGGAAGTTACAGTATTTACGGAGATTTCCCTGTGTTTACCAAAATTGCCACAAAGAAAATATACGATGGCGGAAGGTTTATTAATGATGAGGATATTAAGTATGGCCGTAAAGTATGCGTGATTGGTGAACGTACACAAAAAGAACTTTTTGAGAAAGACGAGAACCCCATAGGAGGATATATTCGGGTAGACGATATTTACTTTCAGGTAGTCGGAGTACATAAGTTTGTACCTGGCGGAGGTTTTGAAAGTGACAGTGATATCTTTATCCCGTTTACTACCTATAAAAAACTTTACAATACCGGAGAGAATGTAGATTGGTTCTCCATAGCTGCTTTTGCAGATGCCGATGTGATACAGGTTGAAGAAGATGTAAAGGCGGTACTAAAGAGTAACCACAGGGTTCACCCCGATGATGAAAGAGCCTTCGGTTCTTTTAACCTGGGAGAGATCTTTAACAGGATCATGGGCTTTTCCAAAGGGATGACCTTTTTATCCCTGATCGTGGGTATTGCTACCATCATTGCCGGAGTGGTCGGAATCGGGAATATATTACTGATATCGGTAAAGGAACGTACCAAAGAACTTGGAGTTCGCCGTGCACTTGGAGCAACTCCGAGAGAGGTTAGAGGCCAGATCATTCTGGAATCTGTATTTCTTACCTTTATAGCCGGGTTTATCGGAATTATTTTCGGGTCGTTTGTACTGGCAATTATAAACAGTTTTACGCAAAATGGTGATGGGATACCTTATACAAACCCGACGGTTCCCCTTGTTTATATCGGAGGTGCTGTTGCCCTCATGGTTATCCTGGGAACACTCATCGGCCTTATACCGGCACAGAGAGCGGTAAGTATTAAACCTATAGACGCATTAAGAGAAGAATAATTAATATATAGATACACTAAACAACCATAAAAAAATACATTAGAATGAAAAAAATATTGAAATACGGTTTTATTGCATTCCTTGTCATTGGAGGATTATTTGCAGCTGCATACTTTGTCAAATCGAATGCCAAGTCCCCTGTAGTTTATGAGACCGAAACGCCTTTTACAGCAAGTATTGAGCAAAAAACGGTAGCTACAGGAAAGGTGATCCCTGAAGATGAGGTAAATATTAAACCACAGATATCCGGTATCATTGAAAAGATCTACCTGGAAGAAGGAGATAAAGTAAAAGCAGGAGCTCTTATCGCCAAAGTAAAAGTGGTTCCTAACGAACAAACTTTGAACAGTGCGAGAGGTAGAGTGAGAAATGCACAGATCTCATTGAACAACTCCAAGATCGAATACGACAGAAACAAAACCCTTTTTGACAGGGGAGTAGTATCCAGTCAGGATTTTAACAATATCAAGCTTGCTTACGATCAGGCAAAACAAGAACTTGAAAATGCACAGAGCGACCTGAGAATTATCAGAGAAGGTTCTGCAGGAGGTTCTTCCATTGCCAATACCAATATCAGGGCTACCGTATCAGGTACGGTACTTGAGATCCCTGTTAAGGAAGGAGATCAGGTAATCCAGAGTAATAACTTTAATGATGGTACTACCATTGCAACCATTGCAGATCTTGGAAAAATGATCTTCGAAGGGAAAGTAGACGAAGCAGAAGTAGGGAAACTTAAAATAGGAATGCCTCTTAAGATCAGTCTTGGTGCTATTCAGAACAAAGAGTTCGATGCCGAGCTAAAGTTTGTAGCGCCTAAAGGAAACGAAGAGCAGGGAGCTGTTCAGTTTAAGATTGAAGGTGATGTATATCTTGATGAAGACTTTTTTATCCGTGCAGGATACAGTGCTAATGCATCTTTGGTATTGGAGAAAAAAGAAGATATCATGGTTATTAAGGAAGCTTTACTTCAGTTCGATAAGGAAACAGATAAGCCTTATGTAGAAGTAGAGGTAGGTGATCAGAAGTTCGAAAGAAAAGATATAGAGATCGGGATCTCAGATGGGATTAATGTAGAAATAGTTTCCGGTCTTACAAAAGAAGATAAAGTAAAAGTTTGGAATAAAACAGAACCGGTAAAGAACGAAACAGCCGATAACCAATAATTAATCGATAAGTATTAATAAGAAACAATCACAACTTATGAGGTTTAGAATAACATTAGTTACTGTGTTATTGGCAACTTTCTTTGTCAATGCGCAACAAAAAAAGTGGACTTTAAAGGAATGTGTTGAATACGCACTGGAACACAATATCACCATTAAGCAATCGGAATTAGACCTGGAAAATATCGATATAGACAGGTTAGATGCCATCGGGAATTTTATCCCATCCCTGAACGGTAATTCTACGCTGTCGTCAAGTACCGGTCTATCCACAAACCCAACTACGGGAATTCTTGAAAATACGGTTCAGACAACCATATCTGCCGGGATTAGCTCAGGAGTGACCCTTTTTGACGGTTTGAGGAATTTAAAGCAATTAACAAGGGCAAAACTTAATAAAGTGGCCTCTCAATACCGTTTAGATGATATTAAGGACGATATTTCACTGGCAGTGGCTAACGGATATCTGCAGATCCTTTTTAACAGAGAAAACCTGGTGGTAGCTCAGGCTCAGTATGCTGTAACGGAGCAGGACCTTAACAGGACCAAAGAATTGGTTAGCTCCGGAGTAGTGCCAAAGGGAGATCTGCTTGAGATCGAAGCAACTGCGGCTACTCAGGAACAACAGATCATCAATTCTGAAAATGCACTTAGACTGTCTAAAATAGCATTGGCTCAGTTGTTATTGATCCAGGATTATGAGAATTTCGATATTGCCAACGAGAACTTTTTGGTACCCACAAGTACTATCCTGAACAATACTCCAAGAACTATCTTTGATAAGGCGGTTACTTTCAGGAATGACATCAAATTCTCAGAAACTAATGTAGAATTGGCTAAAAAAGACCTGGAGATATCCAAAGGGGCTTCTTATCCAACACTTAACGGTTTCTTTAATTATAATACTCGTTATACCGATCAGATCCCGGCAGACCTTATTCAACAGTTTTACACTTTTGATGGTATATCCTACGGAGTACAGCTGAACGTTCCGATTTTTAACGGTTTTAATACAAGTAACAGGATCAAAAGAAGCAAAATTGCTTTAGATAAGGCTCAGCTTCAGTTGGAGCAGGATAAACTCGATCTTGAAAATACGGTTAACCAGGCATGGAACGATACACAGGCAGCTTTAAAAGCATATGAAGCCGCACAAAAAACACTGATCGCGAGAACGGAAGCTTACAACTATGCCAAAGAGCGTTTTAATGTAGGGCTGATGAACTCCTTCGACTTTAGCCAGGCACAATCCAGATTGGAAAATGCCCAGGCAGAAGAGATCAGAACAAAGTTTGATTATATTTTTAAACTAAAAGTATTAGAATTCTATTTCGGAATACCTATTGATGATCTAAACTAACTTATATTTGTAGCCGTTATGGCTATTATTCTAAGTATAGAGACATCTACCACAAATTGCTCCGTGAGCATTGCAAAAGACGGAGAACTTTGTGCACTGAAAGAAGAAAACAATCCGAATTACTCACATTCGGAAAATTTACATAAGTTCATAAAAGAAGCATTGAAAGATGCTTCTTTTTCTTTAAATGACCTCAATGCAATTGCAGTGAGTAAAGGCCCCGGTTCCTATACCGGACTCCGTATAGGGGTTTCAACAGCAAAAGGACTGTGTTTTTCTCTGGACATTCCGCTTATTTCTATCCCTACTTTAGAATCGCTGGCACATCAGCAGCAGGTAGAGAAAGGATCTATTGTATCTATGCTGGATGCACGCAGAATGGAAGTCTATACAGCTTCTTTCGATAAGGATCACAATCGCCTTACCGAAACGGAAGCCAGGATAATTGATGAAGATTCCTTTTCGGATCTTTTAGCACGATCTGAAGTGCATTTTATAGGTACAGGTACCGAAAAATGCAAAGAAGTTATTCAGCATCCGAATGCCCGTTTTACCAAGACAGAACAGGTGCCTTCCGCTAAAGAAATGAATAAACTGGCTTATCATAAATACAAAATAAGCGACTTTGAGGATGTCGCTTATTTTGAACCTTATTATCTTAAAGATTTTATTGTAGGAAAGAAGAAAGCTTAAGCTTCCTTTCTGATCTCCACCTGATGTGGGTAAGGTATTTCGATTCCGGCCTTATCAAGGGCTTCTTTTCCGTTTTCAATGGTTTCGAAATATACATCCCAGTAATCGGCTACATTGGCCCACGGACGTACCGCAAAGTTTACCGAACTGTCGGCAAGCTCCGATACTGCAACCATAGGGGCCGGATCTTTCAGCACCTTGGGATTACTTGTAAGGACTTCCATTAAAACATCTTTGGTAAGTTTAATATCCGAACCGTAATCTACTCCGAAGGTCAGATCCACCCTCAGTTTACCCTCGGCAGAATAATTGATGATGTTTCCGTTGGAAAGGGTTCCGTTCGGAATAATGACCAGTTTGTTGGTAGGAGAGTTCAGCTTGGTAGTGAAAATATCGATTTCCTTAACTACTCCCAGTTCTCCCTGAGCCTCGATAAGATCGCCTACCTTAAACGGTTTAAAGATCAGGATAAGTACACCTCCGGCAAAATTTGCCAGCGATCCCTGAAGAGCGAGACCAATGGCCAGACCGGCAGCAGCAATAATAGCGGCAAAAGAAGTGGTCTCAACTCCCATTGTTCCAAGAACAGCCAGGATAAGCAATACTTTGAGTATCCAGCTTGTCAGACTGATCAGGAATTTCTTTAGGCTTTCGTCATAATCGTTTTTGTTCATGACGTGACTCATTCCTTTCATCATTTTTTTGATAACCCAGGATCCGATGATCCATATAAGCAGGGCACCGATGATCTTAGGTCCGAAATCCGCTATGAATTCAATCCCTTTGTCCACCCATTTTTCTAAGTCCATAATTTCTTGTTTTTAACAGTGTTTATTATTTTATCAAAATGCAAATAACAGCAGAAAGCTGCTTAAAGCGCCAAATCCTCCCGGCAATTTTTAATTTATCCACTAAAGGGATAAAATAATCGATGATATACCTTTAATTCATCAGAATGACCGCCAGGGCTATAATTGCGGGGACCGATTGTACATAAAATAACCTTGCCTTTTTAGTGGAATAAGCTCCGTAAATACCTGCAATGATCACACATGCCAGGAAAAAGTACTGTAATGCCTGCGCAAACGCAATATTGGTCTCCAGAAGAGACCAGATAAGGCCGGCTGCCAGAAAACCGTTGTACAATCCCTGATTTGCAGCCAGCACCTTTGTGCTTTCGGCAAAATCCTTTTGCAGGCCAAAGGCCCTCCGGCCATAAGGTTTTGTCCAGAGAAACATTTCCAGCACCAAAAAGTACAGGTGTTCGAGGGCCACGAATCCTATCAGTATTTTTTGAAGTATTTCCATGAGTATATTTGCTATTCGGTTGTTTTCAGGCTTTTTCGAAGCTGTTTCAGCGCTTCGGGAACTTCTTTTACAGGGAGCTTACAGGCACTGTTCACACATACATAAATAAAGGTTTCACCCTCCACATAACGATTCTCCAGTAAATCGAGTTTTGATTCCTTTTCACTACCCACGATAAGTTTGTTGGGGACATAGTTTTTATTGATCTCCCTGACCCTGGATTTTGCCTCTTTTCCGGTGATGGCAATCTCGTAATAATCGCCGGCCATATTCAGCATAAGATCCAGCCAGTTGGAATGCCCCGATCCGTATTCGGCAATATCACTCTTCATATTGTTCAGCATTTGTACCGACACCTGCTTGTATTTTTCATTCCCGAAGTAATGGGAAAGTTTAAAAAGATCTTTGGCGAGAATAGAATTGGAAGCCGGGATCACATTATCTGTCTTTTCAATACTTCTGCTTACGAGCGAGCTGTCTTCATCCGAAGTAAAAAAGAACATCTCACTCTCCTCATCAAAAAAGTGGTCAAAACAATAATTAGCCAGATCTCTGGAGGTATTCAGCCATTTTTCGTCTAAAGTCACCTCATACAGGCTTATAAAAGCATCTATAACGCTGGCATAATCTTCCAGATAACCGTTTATCGTACTTTTCCCTTCCTTATAGCTATGATTGAGACCTCCGTCTCCTCTCAATTGTTTTTTTACTAAAAATTCGGCATTCTTTACAGCAGTCTTTAGAAAATCCTCTTTCCCGAAAGCCTGATAGGCATTGATATAGCCTTTAAGCATTAAGGCGTTCCAGGAAGTCAGTGTTTTATCATCTAATCTCGGGCGATCACGTTTATCCCGTTCCTTCAGTAATAATTTTTTCCATCTGCTTACCTTATTTTTCAGATCTTCTTCGGAAATACCGTGTTTACCGGCAATTTCACTATCAGGATCCCTTCTGATAAGAACAAAATTATTATGCTCCCAGAAGCCGTAATCATTAATGTTGTAGTAGTCTTTAAAAAGCTCGAAGTCGCCTTTGAGCAATTTGCTCAGCTCTTCCTTTTTCCATACATAATAAGCCCCTTCTTCCAGTTCTCCTTCTTCATTGTTGCTGTCGGCATCCAGAGAAGAATAGAAGGCTCCTTCCTTATTGGTCAATTCTCTTTTAACGAAATCGAGGGTTTCATAAACGATATCCTTATAGAGCTCATTCTTGGAAATAAGATAAGCTTCGGAATACAAACTTACCAGCTGGCCGTTGTCATAGAGCATTTTCTCAAAATGTGGAACATGCCATTTGGCATCTACCGAATAGCGCGAAAAACCTCCGCCAATCTGATCATATACCCCTCCGTAAGCCATTTGGGTAAGCGTCCGGTTTACATATTCCATGATGTCGCTATTCTCTGCCTGATAGGCGTAGCGCATCAGAAAATGGTAATTATTGGGCATCATGAATTTTGGTGCCCGGTTCAATCCGCCTCTTTGATGATCAAAATATTTAGACCATTCACCAACGCTGAGTTTGATCTCTTCCGCCGAAAAAGAGGCTTTTTCCCTGTTGGGTACCACCAGGTTCAGGCCTTTTAATCCTTTTTCAAGATTTTCAGCAAATTCTATTACTTTCTCCGGAGAATCCCGGTATATAGCAGATATCTGTTCTAAAGATCGCAACCAATCATCTTTTCTGAAATAAGTACCTCCCCAGAAAGGCCTTCCGTCCGGCAGGGCTACCACATTCATGGGCCATCCGCCACTCCCTGTCATTAATTGTACGGCATTCATATACACCTGATCCACATCCGGGCGTTCTTCCCGGTCTACTTTGATATTTATGAAATTCCGGTTCATAATATCGGCCACCAGCGAATCTTCAAAACTCTCTTTTTCCATTACATGACACCAGTGACAGGCAGCATAACCTACACTGATAAGGATAAGTTTGTTCTCATCTTTGGCTTGTTGAAGGACCTTATCATTCCAGGGTTTCCAGTCTACCGGATTATGAGCATGCTGAAGGAGATAAGGACTGGTTTCATTGATGAGGTCGTTGGTATATTGATGTGTCATGTCCTTTGTTTTTGGGCTTTGACAGCCAAGTAACAGAATTAAAAGGGGGATTATAAAGAGAAATTTTTTTAGCATGCTCCTAAATTGAACATTAAAAATATAAAAAACGCCCCGTATAAACGGAACGTTTGTTACAAATATCACCCGGGGTTGTTTACTGAACCTCGAAGGTGAGTTTTACATTTACGCGATATTCCGTTATTTTATCTCCGTCTACCAGAGCACTTTGGTCCTGTACATATACCGAGCGTATATTTTTAACCGATTTTGAAGCTTGTGTTACCGCTTTTTGAGTTGCGTCTTCCCAGCTTTCGTTCGAATTCGATAATACTTCTATAACTTTAAGAACTCCCATTTTGATTCGTTTTAAATTACTAGTCCTTATAAAATTACGTTAATTATTCGGCTTTTAAAAGGATTTACAGCCGATTGAAGTAAAACCACCCTGCTCAAATAATGATTTGACTACATTGAGTTAATCTTTTTTTAATGAGATTGATAGATTTTTGCTTATTACGTTATAAAAACTTTTATGATCATTAAAATTAGCGCTGACCCGATCTCTTTAATGATAGTTTTTCTTACCCTTATTTTTGTTGATGTACTTATCTGCAGAAAGCACAGGAAGGAAATCAGGAAGAGAAATGAAGCTATTACAAAATACAACAGGATAGACCTGGTGACCATACGTGAGCTGATTCATGAAAATTCCGATACGATCTCAGGGCTTATAAAGAAGATCAATGCCCTGTACAGCAGCGTTGCGGAAAATATTGGGCTTCAGGATGCAAGTCAGCTTAAGAAAAACAGAAAGGACCTGAAAAAACTGGAGGAGGAAGTCCATGAACTGAAAACGGAGATCTATTATTTTGTCCGCTCTCTGGACGGAACTTCTGCCGAAACCATTAAATTCTATATTTCCGTTCTCGATTACATTCACCATATGGTTCAGTCAATCGGTTATATCGTAAAGAACAGCTATGTGCATGTGAAAAGCAAACAGCGAAACCTCAGATTCAACCAGATCAGGGACCTCCGGAAGATAGATGATCAGCTTCAGATATTGTTTTCCGAAATAGAAAAGTCCTTGGGCGGGGGATCTTTAGAAGGTATTCACAGTATTATTGAGGAGAAAACCACGCTTTTGGAACAAATTTCCGGTCTTATCGGAAAGCAGATAGATCAGTCCCGCTCTGCGCAAAGCAACCCCAAAAACAACAGGCTGTACTTTAAACTCCTGCTACAGACCAAAGACCTGATCACCGCTACGATGAACCTGCTTTGCCTGCTGGATGAATTTCATCACAGTTATAAAACCGTAAAAACCGGGTAAATAAGATGTTTTTGATGCGTTTTAGCCGTTTATGGCAATTACTTCATTTACTTTTTCGTTCAACATGTTTTTCAACATGCTCTCTATCCCGTTTTTCAGGGTAAAAGTAGAAGAAGGACAGCCGCTACACGCTCCCTGAAGGATCACTTTAACCGTTTTGCTGTTTTCGTCATACGAATCGAACATGATATTCCCTCCGTCACTGGCAACAGCCGGTTTTACGTATTCATCAAGGATATCTATGATCTGTTTGGAAGTATCGTCAAGGTTTTCGGCATAAGCCGTAGCCTCACTTTTCTGATCGATAATATCTTTCCTGGCTTCCGCTCCTTCGGAAATGATCTCCTTTCCGTCTGCAATATGATCTCTGATAAACTGCCTCAGTTCCATAGTGATCTCAGTCCAGTCGGCCACATCATATTTGCTTACCGAAATATAGTTCTCATCTAAAAAGACCTCCTTTACAAAGGGAAAACCGAATAAAGCCTGGGCAATAGGTGCATGGCGGGCTTCATCTATATTTTTAAATTCATAGGGCGCCGGAACCAGTTTTTTATTGGCTACAAACTTCATAACCCCCGGATTGGGAGTACTTTCGGCATAAACGGTTACCGGTATTTTTTTGTTTTCTTCTGCATTTTCTTCAATTACAGCCTTTTGCCCGTTGTTCAGATAACTCTCTATCTGTTCTGCCACCTCATTTTGCACATCTTCCCATTCTACGATATTATATCGCTCTATTCCGATGAAATTGCCCGAAATAAAGACAGTTTTTACAAATGGAAGGTAGAATAACTGCTGTGCCAGAGGCGAATTCTTAGCCTCATCTATATTTTTAAACTCGTAACTTTTATGCTCCGTAAGGAAAGAATTTGCCTCGAATTTAAGGATAGTCGGGTGATTTGTTGGCTGTATTTTTATCTCAATTTTACTCATTCGTCATAAAAATTTTTACAAAATTACGAAAAGATATAGATACATTTTAATATATTTGATGTTCAGACCCCAAATTTTAACATGAAAAAACTGTGCTATATACTCGTTTTTTTCACGGTTAACCTGTATTGTCAAATTACTGTGAACGACGGTTCTCACTCAACGCAACAGCTGGTTGAGGACGTGTTGATTAATAGCCAGTGCGCAACAGTTTCTAACTTCAAGAGCGCAACGGGTACCTCTGTTGGAATTAATGGAATTGGATATTTTGAAAGGAATGCGAGCGATTTCCCTTTCGAAAACGGTATTGTGCTTAGTACGGGAAAGGCTGTTAAGGTTAAAGGGCCGAATGAAGACAATTTTTCAGGAGATGGAGTGGGAGAAGCCTGGTATGGCGATTCCGACCTCGAAAATATAACACAAACGGCTTCTACGCAGAATGCTACCTATCTGGAATTCGATTTTGTTCCCTTTTCAACGAGCATGAGTTTTAACTTCCTCTTTGCTTCCGAAGAATATTATCTGAATTACCCTTGTCAGTTTTCCGATGTATTTGCCTTTATCTTAACCGATTCCAGGGGAGTTTCACGAAATCTTGCTGTTATACCGGGAACTGATATTCCCGTTAAAGTAACAGAAATACACCCCAGAATAAATGGTAATGGCGGCTGTGAAGCTAAAAACGAACAATTCTTTGATAAATATAACGACCCCATAACCTCTTCTATCAGTATGAACGGTCAGACCGTTCCGATGACGGCTTCTGCAGATGTGATCCCCGGAGAAAATTATACCATAAAGCTGGTAATTGCCGATTTTCAGGATGGGAACCTAGATTCTGCGGTTTTTATAGAGGGAGGTAGTTTTATAGTAGGTGCAAGCCTTGGAGATGATTATTCCATAGCAAACGGAAATCCTGTTTGTAACGGAGATTATGTAGATCTTCAGGCCAGTGTTTTTGGTACGGCTACCTACAGCTGGAAGAAGGACGGAGTAGTGATAGCCGGTGAAACCGGTTCCAGTTTAAGAGTTACCGATACCGGAGTTTACACGGTTGATTTTGATATTAACGGAGGATGCGTCGGATCTGATGATATTTTAGTGGAATTTGTAGATGCTGTAACTCTTAACGCTCCCGATGCCATTGAGATCTGTAGTACGGACGGCGGTGCTTCAACCCTGTTCGATCTGACTGTCAGGAACGCACAGATAAGCGGAACCAATACCGGTCTGAGCTTTAATTATTACGAAACTCAGGCAGATGTCAATGCCGGAAACCCGATTGTCAATTCCGAAAGCTACAGGAATACAGCCAGTCCGCAACAGATCATTGTGGAAGCTGTTTCCCAATACGGATGTAAATCATATACTCAGTTAGACCTGTCGGTTAATCAATTCCCGACCATTAATATCAATCCTGCTCCCTTAAGCCTCTGCGATGAGGATGGAGACGGCCTGGCGGTCTTTGACCTCAGGGAGAGGGAAACCGATATCCTGAACGGATTGAGCGGTGTTAACCTGTACTATTATCTGGACAGGGGAGAAGCTGCACAGGGAGATCCGGCCAGGCGTATCAGCAATCCGGATGCTTTTTCCAGTACACAGACCTTCAGGCAGACCATTTATATAAGAGCGGAAGCTTTTGCCAATAGCTGTTCGGTCATTTTCCCGCTCGAATTAGAAGTGTTACAATTCCCTGCCCTGACCATGGCAGAAGAGTACAATCTCTGTCTCGATGGGAACGGAGCAGCAATCCTTCCGTTAAACGATATAGATACAGGCCTGAATGAAACCGACTTTTCCTTTGTATGGTATGAAGGAACGGAAGCCCTGGATAGCAGGATTATAGCCGGAGCTAATAATTCTTTCTATACCTACGATAAGGAAGGTTTTTATACGGTAAAGGTTATCAGCAATACTTCGGGTTGTGAAATGGTAAGGACAACCAGGGTAAGAGCATCTTCTCCGCCGGTTTCTCTAAGCACCGAAGTGATTTCCAGACCTTTTTCCGGGAATAATGAAGTAAAGGCTACCGTAATCGGTAACGGAAATTACTTGTTTTCAATCGACGGGAGTGAGCCTCAATCTTCCGGTGTATTTACGAATATACCCCCCGGAAGGCACACCATTACCGTTTTTGATGAGTTTTTCTGCGGAAGTCTCTCCGAAGAGGTTATTATAATGGATTACCCGAGATTCTTTACGCCAAACGGAGATGGGATCAATGATTTGTGGGATACTTCAGCTTTTGCATCGTTAGCTCAACTGGAGATCAGGATATTCGACAGATTCGGAAAACTGTTGAAAGTGATGGATCAGAATACTGCAGGATGGGACGGGACATTTAACGGAAATCAGGTTCCTGCCGGTGATTACTGGTTCAGGGCCAGTTTTATGGAGGATAACGCCATCCAGCAGCTAAAAGGCCACTTTGCCTTAAAGCGTTAATGTCACTGCTTACTTTTTAATACTCTTCTTAAAAAACTTGGTTATCTCTAATTATTTATCATAAAATAACTGGAAATTACGGTTTATTTGCCTTGTTGTTGGAAAAATCCAATATTTTGAGGGTAGGGTAAATCCACTCCTTAAGGATTGTATTAGAGACTAAACTAAACTAACTCCTTAACTGTAATAATGAAGAAATTATATTTTCTGATTTGTTATCTGTTATTTGGCGCGTATACGTATGCACAAATTACAGTAGATGATACTTCATTTTCCGCCCAGCAACTCGTAGAAGAAGTACTGATAAACAGCCCTTGTGCCACCACATCCAACTGGACGGCATCTACGGGGATAATTCCGGCACAAGGTGTCGATATTAACGGAATAGGCTTTTTTGAGCGTGGAACCTCTAATTTCCCCTTTGAAAGGGGAGTAGTCCTGAGTTCCGGAAGAGCAAGCCTTGCCGGAGCACGAAATCCGGTCGATCCGAATTTAAACCCTCAATCGGAGGGAAGCGCTCCCACAGATACGGGAGGAGCACCTTTGTGGAGAGGAGACAACGACCTGGAAAATATTGTAGGCCTGCCACTGGGAAATACATTTAATGCTTCCAGCCTGTCCTTCGATTTCGTCTCTCAGGCAAATCAGATCAGCTTTAATTTTATTTTTGCTTCCGAAGAGTACAACCAGAACTTTGAGTGTCAGTTTTCGGATGCTTTTGCCTTTATTCTGACCGATTCCAGCGGGAATTCCCAGAATCTGGCAGTGGTTCCCAATACCACTATTCCCATTACTACCATGACCATCAGGAGAAGAGTGGTTCCCACAGCTCCGGGGAGTACCGGATGCCCTGCTCAGAATCCGCAGTTTTTTGAAAGATATAACTTCGGGCCCACAGCTGCCAGCTCTGCTATAGCTTTTAACGGTCAGACCGTAGCTCTTACCGCCAGCGGAACAGTGGTTCCGGGAGAGACATATACCATTAAATTGGTAGTTGCAGACCAGTCCGACGGGGCCCTGGATTCGGCAGTTTTCCTGGAAGCAGGAAGTTTTAACCTTGGAGGAAGCCTTGGAGACGACCGTACCGTAGCTTCTGGAAATCCGGGATGTGACGGAGAGGCAATTACTTTAGATGCCACCATAACCGGAGCCACCTATAGCTGGTTTATTTTAAATGAAACAACCAATGTTTTTGAACCTCTTCCCGACGATACCAACCCTGCCGTAAACGAGACAGACCCCGTTATTAATGTAACAACTTCCGGAACCTATAAAGTGGAGGGAGAACTGATAGGGACCTGTTCCTTTGAGGATGAGGTAGTGATCGAATTCATAACGCCTCCGCAAATAGAAAACTCTCCTCAGGATCTGGAAGCCTGCGATGAGGGGAATAATGACAATGCTATCTTCGACCTGAGTGTAAATACCCCTGTGGTCCTGGGCAGTCAGGATCTCAATCAATTTGTGGTGAGTTATCACCTGACCCAGGCCGATGCCGATTCCAATTCGGGAGGAATAGATCCGGCAGCTTTTTCCAATACTCAGAACCCCCAACAGATATTTATCCGTGTAGCAGATAATACGCAAAGCTGTTTTGTTACTGCCAATTTTACGGTAACGGCTGTACCGCTTAGCATTCAGGCTCTGGATGACCTGGAGCAATGCGATCCGGACGGGGTGGCAAGCTTTGATCTGTCAGACAGGACTTCAGATGTTATCGGGACCAATGACCCTTCCCGGGTAACGGTAACTTATCACCTGACCCAGGCCGATGCAGATACCGCCAATGCTCCTCTCCCGGATAATGGCTATGATAATACCGCTCCGGTACAGCAGATATTTGTCCGCCTTCAGGACAATGCAAATCCCAATTGCTTTGCCACGGCCTCTTTTAATATAATAGTGAATATTCCACCGGTAATAAATCAGGTTGATGATATTGAAGAATGCGATAATGATCTGGATGGGGATGATACGAACGGTTTTGTTGAATTCGATCTAAGCCTAAGGGATACCGATCTGATAAACGGACAGGCAAATGTGGTTATCGATAGCTATCACAGCAGCAGAGCGGATGCGGAAAGCGGAAATTCTCCTCTTCCTGCCATATATACAAATACAACTGCTAATCGCGAAACCATTTTTGTCCGTTTGAGAAATACTGCCTCCGACTGTGTGAGTGTGGCAGATTTTGACCTGGTAGTTAACCCGCTTCCGGATGTAACCAATGTAAATTTGTTGCAATGTGATGTAGATGGCAACCCCGATGGTTTTACGATCTATAACCTTGATGAAGCCAATATAGATATCATAAGCGGGGGCAACACGGCCGATTTTACCTTTACTTATTTTCTTAGTCTGGCCGATGCTCAAAGCGGAAATAATCCGCAAGCTCCCGCTCCTTTTACCAATACGGCAAACCCACAGACACTTTTTGTCTCTGTTGTTAATAATACCACTTCCTGTTCGCGGATAGTAGAGGTTATCTTGGATGTGACGGCTACCAATGTTTCCAATGCTTCCCTGACACTTTGTGATGACGACAGAGATGGTTCTGTGGCCTTCGACCTTACCCTGGCAGATGCCCAGGTACTGACATCGGCTCCTCCGGGTCTCGATGTGGCCTATTATGCTACTTTGCAGGATGCGCAGCTGGAACAGAACAGATTACCCGATCTTTATTCGAATAGCTCGAATCCGCAGACGGTATTTGCGCGTGTCGAAAATGCAAACGCCTGTTTCGGAATAAGCTCTCTCACCTTAAACGTTAATGAACTACCACCTCAGAACCCGCTGAGCGATTTTGTAGTTTGTGATGACGATGACACCTTTACTTTCGATCTTAGTACAAAGGACGCCGAAGTATTTGGGAGTGCCAACCCGGCTGATTTTACTGTTTCGTATCATAGTAATGATGCGGATGCTATTGCCGATACCAACCCCCTGACCACTAATTATACCAATATATCTAATCCCCAAACTGTAGTAGCTCGCCTGGAGAATAACATCACCGGTTGTTTTGTCACTACGGCCTTCAGGCTAAGTGTCAATATAAATCCTACAGTAAATCAGCCGCTACCCCTTGAGATCTGTGATGACGATATAGTTGATGGCTTCGCAGCCTTTGATCTCACTACTAAAAATGCCGAAATTACAGGAAATCAGAATGGGGTAGAGGTGAGCTATTATTTAACACAAAATGATGCCGATATGGGGATCAATCCGCTTCCGGACACCTATACCAATATCAGTAATCCGCAAATTGTTTTTGTACGTGTTCAGAATACAACCACTTCTTGTTTCCGGACAGATAACACAACACTTGAACTTATTGTTCAGCAGGGAGCAGTAGCTAACAGGCCGCAACCTTTACAGACTTGTGATGAGCTGGGAGAAAATGACGGCATCGCCCAATTTGATCTTACTGCACTCGACAATGAGATCAGGGGAAATCAGGATCCTTCTCAATACCGGGTGAGTTATCACCTGACGGAAAGCGATGCGGAAGCCGGTAGCAACGAGATAAACGGTGCTTATACCAATATTTCCAATCCGCAGACCATCTATGCAAGGGTTACTAATATTCCGATCGGTTGTTTTAATACTACCACTGCAGAACTGGTAGTGAATTTGTTACCGGAACCCGAACTGGGAGATACCGTGGCTCTTTGCGTAGATGCCAACGGAACGATCACCAGCAGACCTACCCTTAATTCCGGTATTCCCGCTTCCGGTTTTAGTTTTGAATGGCGACTGGACGGAACACTTCTTGCCGGTGAAAACAATCCTGACCTGGTGGCCAATACAGCAGGAACTTATACGGTAAGTGTGGTGAATAACAGTACCGGTTGTCGTAATACCGATGAAGTGGTGGTACGGCGGTCTTCACCCCCTATAACTTTTAGTGCCGAAGTGGTAACAAATGCCTTTGTACAAAATAATCGTATAGAAGTGAACGTTACTGGTGAAGGGGATTATCAGTTTAGCCTGGATGGCGGTTCTTTTCAGGATGACCCTTTCTTTGAGAGAGTTTCTCCTGGACCGCATACGATTACTATCCGGGATATTAATGGATGTGGAAGTGTTGAGGTGGATGTTTTTATAATTGATTACCCCAGGTTTTTTACACCTAACGGCGATGGTTTTAACGATACCTGGAATATTGTAGGAGCCACAAGGTTGGGTAACCCAAATATTTTTATATTTGACAGATATGGAAAGTTACTCAAGCAGATAGAACCGGCTGGAAACGGATGGAACGGAATGTTTAACGGACAGCCCTTACCGTCAAGTGATTACTGGTTCTTAATAAATTATACGGAAGATGATGTGTCGAAACAGCTGCGAGGACACTTTGCCCTAAAACGATAAGCATGAAGAAAAATATCCTATTTATTCTTTTGTCATTCTTTTGGCTATTCAGAATATCTGCTCAGGAAGGACTTCCGGTGTATTTTGATTATCTCTCCGATAATTATTACCTGATCCACCCTGCCATGGCCGGAGTAGGCCAGGGAGGTAAAGTAAGGTTAACAGCCAGACAGCAATGGTTCGACGTTAACGGGGCTCCCAACCTTCAAACCTTAAATGGGCACCTCCGCGTGGGAGACAGAAGTGGGGTCGGAGCTATTATCTTTAATGATGAGAACGGTTTTCATTCGCAAACAGGATTAAAATTAACCTATGCCCACCATTTGTTGTTCTCCAGAAATGTTGTCGATATCAATCAATTGTCTTTCGGACTGAGTGTTGGTGTTCTTCAGAGTAATCTGGATGAAACGGGTTTTACTTCTTTTTTTCCGGATCCTATCATCACCGGAACAAAAAATAGTGTGAGTTATTTTAATGTCGATTTCGGAATATCCTATAATTTCCTGGAATTCTATGCTCATTTAACGGTACAAAACGCTCTGGGAACAGGAAGAGATTTGTATACGGCTCAGGAATTTGACAATCTCAGGAGATATCTGGTCTCTGCCGGTTATGTTTTCGGAAAGGGAGAGTGGCAGTTCGAACCTTCTTTCCTCTTTCAGGCTACCGAGTTTACCAATGAAAAGACCGTTGATATCAATGCCAAAGTGTATAAAGATGTTGAATTCGGAAAAGTATGGGGCGGACTCTCATACAGAAGAAGTTTTGACGGAGCGCAGTTCAATGTGAATGGTACACTGGACGATCAGAAACTACAGCTTATCACTCCTATTCTCGGAGTGAATTATAAAAACTTTGTATTTGCCTATACATACTCCTATCAGACAGGAGATATCAGAATAGATAACGGAGGATTCCATCAGATCACCTTGGGGCTTAATTTCCTCGGGGCCGGTAGTAAACCGTATGATTGTAATTGTCCGGCAGTAAATTATTAAAAGAAAAGAGGTCCGAAGACCTCTTTTTTTATTCCCATCTGTAATTTTTCTTTTCCGCTTGCTTTTTGATCGCCTTTATCATGGCGCTTTCCAGGCTGTTGGAATCTTTGTTTTTCTTTTCTTTAGCTATATACTGATTACGCTTTTTGTTCAGCTCCTGTATTTGTTGCTGAATACTGGCCCTTTTACCTGCTTTTTGCTGAACATATGCTTTGATCTGAGCAGTGGATTTCCCCTGCAGTTCTGAGGGAAGCTCCTTTTCCTTTAATTTATCGTATTTAAAGTCCTTGTCCTTTGCAGCATCTACCAGATCCCAGGAAGAGTTTCTGTAAAGCCCCGAACTTTTACTCACGGCACGCTTAAGCTCCACTTCTTCGTTTATGGATGCGGCATTGGAATCCTGTATTGCCTGCTGGCTCAGTTTGGTCCTCCCCATTTGCCCGTAGGGAACATAAGTTCCGTTAAGCTGGATATTGAGTTTTAAAATAGCATCATCATAAGGAGTAACGATCTGAACAAATCTTCGGTTGTGATCTATAGACATATAATCACCATGGGTCAGAAGAGCTCCGTCTTTCCACATTCCGCTGATTCCCTGCTCGTAATTCCCGCAAAAGATGGTATTTACGATAATATCTTTCTCCCGGGCGTCTGTTGCAGCGTCCTTATAATTGATCTTTCCCTGAGTAAAAGGCTCGTTTCCGGCTATAAAGATCATTTTCAGATCGTCGGGATTATTCCCCCAGTTCAATTGTTTAAGAGAGGTTTTTATGACCTGCCCGCAAAATTCGTTCCCTCCGTTGGTAGTAAGGGAGAATAACTTTTCTGAGATATCATCCAGATCTCCCGTAAAACCTATTACCTGTCTAATATAACCTTCATCGGAAGGAAGATTGTCATTCCCGTATTCATAAAGAGCGATCTCCAGTCGGGGAGCTTCGTGCTCACAACGGGCATAAGACAATTCGTTTACGATGTCCCACAACTGGGATTTGGCCTGATTGATGAGTCCGTCCATACTGTTGCTGGTATCCAGGAGAAGGGCCACTTTAATGAACCTTTTTCCGGGTTTGTAAATGGCTTTGGTAGATAAATAAGCCTTTTCATTTCTCACACTGCTTTCACAAGCCAGTACATTTACCGTTAATAGCATCGCCAGGGATGCGGTTAAGATTGTTTTCATTGCTTTCATTTTCTTTTATTTAAGTTCAAAATTCACTTCTACAATTGCATTGATGGTAATGTTTTTAAATTCTGGCTGATTATAGTTTCCTGTAATTATATTTTGAGAGTTTCCGTATAAGGCACTTTCACGGTAAACTGCATTTGAATTATTGGTTATTGAGCTATTATAGGAAGGAACCTCTTTTATGAAAAGCGCCTTTCCGACAGTTTGATCGATAGCACTACTTAAATAAACCGCCTTCTTCTTTGCGGCTCTGATAGCCTCGATCTTTATCTTCTCTTTTAAATCGATCATCTGAGAATGATCTATCCTGATAATTGAAGCATTTGATATCTGTAATCTTTCAAGTAAGCTGAAAACCTTTTGTAATATGTTAGTATCGTGAAGTAATAATTCATATTGTTTTTTCTTTAATACGTCATTTTTTTTCCAAAAGCGATTGTAATAATTACTGTTGAAATCCTTGATCTTTAATTTTTCAGCAGTATTGATTCCAAGTGAGTTAAATCCATCGATCATTTTAGATTCCTGCTCTTCAATAGATACTTTCCCTTTTTTATCTTTTTCATTAATAAGGATACCTATATAGATCTCATCCGGACTTATTTTCATTTCAGCTTTACCGATAACATTAATATAGTTATGATCGATAAAGTTTTTTTGAGCCTTCACGGCAAATGATAGGAGGCAGATTAGAAAGACTAAGGAGTTTGTTTTTATGTTGTTCATGCTTTTTTGTTTATATCGCCTAAAGTAGAAGCAAACTTTTTTAAAAAAAATGCAGAATGAGTTTAACGGAAGCCGGAATGAGTGAAAAGTACTTTTCAATGAGTTAAACGGAAGAGCGGCTTTCATTTTTAGCCCTATTTGAAGAGATAAACAAAAACAGGGTTTTAAAATACCGCCTAAAGTGCGTAAGTTTAACCAATTAATACAATCGGAATTGAAAAAAATAATAACATATATATTCTTTGTTTTCCTTATCGGCTCCTTGTCGGCACAGGAGAATAAGGACAATGTTTTTAGGATTTATGGAAGCGTAAAGGGAAAGGAGAACAGGACCCCTATTCCCGATGTTGAGGTGTATGTGGTAGGAGGCCAGAGGACGCGTACGGATTTCCTGGGGAAATTTAACCTGACAGCGAGTATAGGTGATGAGATCGTTTTCAGAAGCCCTGAGTTCGAAACGGTATACTACAGAATTATAAGCAGTGAGGAAATAGATGTCCTGGTAGAAGGCTATCGCTCTCCTTCCTCCCAGCGTCTTGAAAAAGCTGCTCAGATAAAAAAGGAGCACGGGCAATACCTGGATTCCGCCAATACGGTTAAAAAACAGGATATTGGCAAGAGTCTGGATTTTGTGGAAAGATCCTTGTCGGTACTTGGGAATGCCAAAGAAGCTCAGAAAAGGTCACTTTCCTTTTTCACTCTCGGAGAGATCTATTTTTACTGGAAACAATACGATCTGGCCATTAACAGTTATCTCAGTTCCATAGATGCAAGATCATCCCTTGAGGCTCGTATACAATTGGGAAAAGCGTATTATCTGAATAAGCAATACACAGAGAGTAACACGATCTTTGAAGCGCTTAAAAATGAGCGAAAACTATCTTCCTATCAGAAAATAACGGTTCACGAAGGGCTTGGAGATGCTTTAAAGGAACTGGATAAGCCTGAAGATGCCCTGAAGAACTATCAGGAGGCCCTGGACCTGGCACAGAAGAACCTGGTAACTCCCAAAATAACGGATCTGAATTCGAAAATTGCCGATGTATATGCAAGGACCAATGAAACAGGGCGCGCTCAGAATTATTTTAGTAATTCCCTCAACCTGGCACAAAAAGAAAATACGGTTAGGTCTATACAGGAAAAAGATAAGGTAGCCGATTTCTATAATGATAAAAGTGAATATGATAAAGAGATAGAACTGAGGAAGTCTGCCCTGGAAGAGGTGAAGAAACTAAAGCGAAATGATAATATCGGGAATGTTTCTAAATTCAGTATTCGTTTAGATGAAGATCAAAAAAATGATGACAATGGTAATCCGGATACGGAAGAAAAGATAAATGCTCCCGTAGGCTTAATACGAGGAGATACCATTACCACCCAAAAACTCAACTACAAGATCGCCAATGCTTTTATAGCTCAGGATAAATATGAGGAAGCCATACCTTACCTGCAGGAGAGCATTGCCGAAGCCGATGAGGTTGAAGATCTGATCGTTAAAAAAGATGCTACACGAAAGCTTTCGGAAGCGTACAGAACAGTGGGTGATTACTCAAAAGCCCAGGAAAGCTATGAGGATTATGTGGAGCAGGTAGAGCAGTTGTATATTAAAAAGGAGCAAGAGATCTCTCAGCTAACCCGTTTTAGCCGGGATATTGCAAATAAGCAGAACCGGATCACCAGCCTGGAAAAAGACAGGCAACTATCGGAAAGTAAATACAACCTGGCCTTAAAAGATCAGGAACTTATTAAGGAGAATAACAAAAGACAACGACTTATCATTTACTCCCTGATCTTTGGGATCCTGATGATTGCCCTGGTGGCATTCCTCTTTTACCGGACCACAAAGCAGCAAAAACTGGCCAATAATCTGCTGGCATTAAAATCGCTGCGTTCCCAGATGAACCCGCACTTTATTTTTAATGCGCTTAATTCCGTAAACAATTTTATTGCGAAAAGCGATGAACGCAGTGCAAACAGGTACCTGAGTGAGTTCTCTACGTTGATGAGGTCTGTTCTGGAGAATTCCGAAGAAGATTTTATCCCCCTGAGCAGGGAACTGGAACTTATAGAATTATACACCAAACTGGAGCATTCCCGTTTTGCGGAAAAGTTCGAGTATGAGATAAAGATCGATGAGAATGTAGAAATAGGACAGTTCGAGATCCCTCCCATGCTTCTGCAACCTTATATAGAAAATGCTATCTGGCACGGATTGAGGTATAAGGAAGATAAAGGATGGTTAAAAATACACTTTTCTCAACCTGATGCCGATCATCTGAGAGTTGAGGTAGAAGATAATGGCGTGGGCCGGAAGCAGTCGGTGGCTCTGAAGACAGAAAATCAGAAAAAACAGAAGTCCAAGGGAATGAGCAATATTCAAAAGAGGATTGCTATCCTTAACGATATGTACAAAGACCGGATAGATGTTCATGTAGAAGATCTGAACGGAGACGGTACGGGAACCAGAGTTATGTTAACCCTAAAGAAAGACTAAATGACAAAACTTAATGCTATAATCGTCGAAGATGAAGCTACCAGCAGGGAGATATTGCGGAACTATGTTCAGAAATACTGCCCTTCGGTCAACCTGATAGATGAGGCTGCCAATATAGATGATGCCCTGGTCCTGATTCGGAACCACGAACTGGATCTTGTTTTTCTGGATGTGGAGATGCCCTACGGAAATGCCTTTGACCTGCTGGATAAGGTAGGGGACCGTTCTTTTGAAACCGTTTTTGTTACGGCTTATGATCATTATGCCATTGATGCTCTCAACAATCACGCTTCCTATTATTTGATGAAACCTATTTCTATAGACGAACTCATCAAGGCGGTAGACTATGTTGCAGAGATCAAGCAGAAGGAAGATGAATTGCAGGAGAAGATCCTGTCTCCGAGGGTTAATGCCGTGCAGGGAAAGATCACAATTCCTCAGCTCGATGGTTTTGAGGTACTGGATGTGAACGATATTATTTATTGCAAAGCCGATGACAATTATACCGAGATCTATCTGGAAAACCGGAAAATGGTAGTAAGTAAGACGTTAAAATACTTTGAAGAGGCCCTTGCAGATTTTACATTTGCAAGGATCCATAAATCCTACCTGGTCAATATCAATGCCATTGCCAAATACAAAAAAGGAAAAGGAGGCAGTGTGGTGCTGAATAACGGGAAAGAACTTATGGTATCTTCTTCTAAAAAGAAAGAACTATTGTCATACTTTGAATAATAAGAAACAGAAAATGATCATAAGAGAAGTTAACGGAAAAGAACCGCAGTTCGGCGCGGATTGTTTTATTGCGGAAAATGCAACCATAGTGGGAGATGTAGTTATGGGAGACCAGTGCAGTGTCTGGTTCAATGCTGTTTTAAGAGGGGATGTGCATTATATTAAAATGGGAGATAAAGTGAACGTGCAGGATGGGGCCGTCATTCACTGTACGTATGAAAAGTCGCCTACCAATATCGGGAACAATGTTTCCATTGGGCATAATGCCATTGTACACGGATGCACGGTTCAGGACAATGTACTTATCGGAATGGGGAGTATCGTTATGGACGATTGTGTGATTGAAAGCAATAGTATTATAGCGGCCGGATCTGTGGTCACCAAGAACACAAGAGTGGAAGCCGGGAGTATTTATGCGGGAGTTCCGGCTAAAAAAATAAAAGATATTAGCGAGGAATTAATTTCTAACGAAATTAACCGAATTGCTGATAATTATGTAGAATATTCCGGTTGGTTTAAGTTGTAAAACTTAATATTAAATTGTTATTTTGCTCAAAATAAACTAGCTATATGAACGCATATATCTTTCCTGGTCAGGGCGCGCAATTTGTGGGAATGGGACTCGATCTTTACGAAAAATTCCCCCTGGCACAAGAACTTTTTGAAACTGCAAACGATATTTTAGGATTTCATATTACGGATACCATGTTTGAAGGGACTCCGGAAGATCTGAAACAAACCAAAGTAACACAACCCGCTATCTTTTTACACTCTGTTATCATGAGTAAGGTAATGGGAGACAGCTTTAAGCCGGATATGGTGGCAGGACATTCCCTCGGAGAATTCTCTGCGCTGGTAGCTAACGGAACACTGGGATTTGAAGACGGATTAAAATTAGTGGCTCAAAGAGCTATGGCCATGCAAAAGGCTTGTGAATTACAGCCCAGTACCATGGCAGCTGTTCTTGGTCTGGAAGATGAAGTTGTTGAGAATATCTGTAATGAAACTCCGGGAATAGTAGTGGCAGCCAATTATAACTGCCCGGGTCAGTTGGTAATATCGGGAGAGGTAGAAGCTATAAATACTGCCTGCGAAACCTTAAAAGAAGCAGGGGCCAGAAGGGCGTTGGTCCTTCCTGTTGGGGGAGCATTTCACTCTCCTTTAATGGAACCTGCAAGAGAAGAGTTGGCAGTTGCGATAGAAAATACTATCTTTAACCCACCAACCTGTCCAATATACCAAAACGTAACAACTCAAGCGGTTACGAACGGAGATGAAATTAAGAAGAATCTCATCTCTCAATTAACAGCTCCCGTCAAGTGGACGCAAAGCGTTCAGAACATGATAAACGACGGAGCTTCTCTGTTTACAGAGGTAGGCCCAGGTAAAGTATTACAAGGGCTTGTTAAGAAAATTAACCGTGGTTCGGAAGTCACTTCCGCAGTTATAGAATAAGTTATTTTTTCTGTGACATTTAAAAAAATTGCTAAAAAAAACTGTATTACAGTTACATGGAATTGGAAGAATTAGTACAAAGGTTTCAACAAAAGGACATAAAAGCTTTTGAAAAGCTTTATGATATGTACGCCGACAATATGAAGGCGGTCATATACAATATCGTCCGCAATGAGGAAGACGTAGAAGAAATTCTTCAGGACGTTTTTGTGAAGGTGTGGAATAACTCCGATAGTTATTCCCCAAAGAAGGGTCGTTTCTATACCTGGTTGATCAATATCTCCAGGAATGCTGCTATAGATAAGACACGCTCAAAAGATTTTAAGAAGAGCGGGCAAAACTCAGACGCAACTTTTTTCGTAGATATATTTGAATCTCATGATAACCTGGATAGCACTGTAGATGCTATAGGTATCAAAAAGTTTGTAAATAGCCTTACAGAAAGGTGTAAAAACCTTATCGAATTGATTTATTTCAAAGGCTATACACAAAAAGAGGTGAGTGAAGAGATTCAAACACCGTTGGGGACTATAAAAACACATTTAAGAAAATGCATCTCTAATTTAAGGGAGATCGTACTAAATTGACATTGGGTAATAGTGGATATTAAAGAGTACATAGAATCAGGTATTTTGGAGCTATATGTTGCAGGAGCCCTTTCTGAAAAGGAAAATCAGGAGGTATACGATGTGATGCAGCAGTATCCGGAAGTAAAGGCAGAAGTAGAGGAGATCGAAAAAGCCATAAGGGTACTGACCAAATCTATGCTGCCTACAACTATAAGTTCTTCTTTCGAATCGATCAGAAGGATTATTAGTAAGGACGAGGGAGGAAAAGTTGTTCCTCTGTCTAAAGGCAGGACAAATTGGGCTGCATACACAGGATGGGCGGCTTCTGTTATTTTGGCTGTTGGGTTATTCTGGATGTTTAACCAAAATAATGAATTGAAATCTGAAGTACAGTCTGCAGAGATTAAAAATGCTGTACTGGAAAAGCAGATAGAAGAAACGAACTATTCGCTTAACAAAGCAAGCGAATTGCTTTCTGTTCTCAGGGATAAGAACCGTACGGAAGTTCCGCTTGCCGGACAAACGGTAGATCCTGAGGCTTATGCAAGTGTTTATATAAAAGACGGAGAGAATACGGTTTATATAGATGCACTTGGATTACCGGATCCTCCGGAAGGAAAGGTATATCAGGTATGGTCCTTAAAACTAAGCCCGTTAACACCAACGAGTATCGGACTACTTGAGGATTTTGCAACCGATGAGAATAAGATATTTGCGCTGACTAATGTAGATGGTTCCGAAGCTTTCGGAATTACCCTGGAGCCGGCAGGAGGAAGTCCTACGCCGAACCTGGAGCAACTCTATACTTTAGGAGCAATCCAGACACCGTAAGCGCGATAATTACATAAACAATTAAAAATGCCTGCTCTGAGCAGGCATTTTTTATATGATCAGGTAGCTTTAGTAATGAACTACAAATCTGAAATCTGCTGCTCCCAGCTGGCCATTACCATCCACACCTTCCACACGGCCCAGATAAACCGATTTATTGCTGGAGGTAAAAAAGCTTATTTCAGCAATGCCCTCATCATTCGTAATAAGATCAGGTTCCCAGATAAGGGTATTCCTGTAATCGGGAAAACCATCCCCTCCGGTGTCGTAGTCGGGCTGGTAGAATTTCTTGCTGAGGTGATAACCTTTTATAAATTTAAAATTATGGATCTCCGGATTATCAGTGCTAAATTTTGCCTTGTATTGAACTAACCGCCCGCCATTGAGTTTATAGAATTGCCCGTCTACAGGTTTCACAAAACCCGGCCCGTGATTAACACAGTTCAGGATATTGTATTCAGCACACAAATAATCGGAAACATTCCCTTCATAAACTTGCCCCTTGTACTTATTTCTCGAATGATTATGTGCCTTGACCACGATCTCGTCAAGTAAATTGGTATTGGTCAGGCTGAGCTTCTGAAGAAATCTGGATTCTTTTTCCTGATCACTTTCCAAAAAGCGTTCCGGATATGCAAATTTCTTGTCGGAAGCCCATTTATTGATAAGCTCAAAGCGATCCGGGATCTTTATAAGTGCATTTTCATTCTGATCCGGTTTGAGGAAAAAATGATGCCCCTTAGATACGTTGAGTGCATATTCAGGGAGCGTGAACACTCCGTTTGCATCTGTTGGAATACTGATAATATGACCTGTAAAAAGCAGGTGTATTTCTCCTTTCTGAGCCAGTTTCCGAAGCTCTTTCTTGCCCTCGGCAAAAACCTGCCCTTTCTGATTTTCATAAACCACTTTCTGATTATCCTGTACCGCTTCGCGCAGGGAGTCCTCCCGCCAGTAATAACTCCTCCATCCCTGAGTGAGAAGCAGGAGATCCAGGTGTTCCCACCGGTTTTGGTTTTTTTCAATAAAATAATACGCAGGGTCGTGTATCTTTCCTTTTAGTTCTGAAGACAGATAATAATGGGTAAAGATATTTTTTTGTTCGGAGGGATCCTTGAACAAATGATCGTACACACTCAGCCCTAAATGAGCTTTTACGGGCCTGTTGTCCTGATCGGTGACCCTGAACTTTAGCCGTATCTTTTTCTTCTCCCGGATGGTGTCCTGGGAAAAGCCAATATTTTCAACATATAATTTCTGTTCCTGATTTACGTATATGAGTCGTTCTGCAATAGGAAGGAAGGCATCGTTGAATAATGTTACCTCTGTAATTCCCTGGGGAAGCTTGTCCAGGGGGATAGAGAAAAAACTCTGGTTTTCGGAAAAAGTACCCGATCCCATCCAGTAACTGATACCTCTGAGCTGAGCTCTTACATGTACTTTGCTGGCTTTGGTGTTTTCGGTTTTGGATATACGAAATTGTATTCGCTTTTCCGTACGCCGGTTTACGGTCATGACAATCCCCTTCTTTGTAGCTTTAGGTAATATAAAAAGACTGTCTATCGGAGGGTCGTAAATTTTCACATAGTATTCCTTATCTGCTTCCGGAACATAATTAAAGGCTCCCATCCCGTTATGTACGCTGTTCAGACTGTCCTTTGCAATACCTTCTTCATAGAGTATTCCTTTTACTTTAACCGGCTGTCCGTCCGTCCCCAGTGCTTTGAAGGCAATTTTGTTGGAAAGGCCTGCAACCGTATTCCCACCTTCGGGAAAGAGCCCGAACTGGATCTGTCTGTCGTCTTTGTAGGGAATTTTTAATTCAAACTCTTCTTCTCCGTTTTCACCCGAAACATCAATCTTTAATTTTAGCCTCGGGCCTGTATATTTTGAGGAAAATCCTATACTTATTTCTCCCTCTTCATTCGAGCGTGTCCGCATACGGTCTATGATCTTTTCATCCCTGAGCAATAATACGCGGGCAAGTGCATCGGGCAGGATCTTTCCGTTTCTGTCGGAAAGCTGTAAAGTAACTTTTATGGGATCTTCTTTCCTGTAGTACTGACGATCGAACTCAGATTCCATTGCAATTTTAGGAATAATATGTTTTTTGAGTTTTATGCGTTTTAAGGCACTTATGTTTTCGGTCTTGCTCAATACCGAGGAAGCGGTATAAGCCGCCAGGAGATAATCGCCCTCCGTTAGGGTATCGGGGACAAATAAATGCCCGCTGGAAAAACCGGCGATCAATTCATATTTTGCCTCGAATACGATTCTCCTGTCCTTCTCATTTAACAGCTGAAGAAAAAGAGTATTATTTTCACCCGAAGGTGCATGGCTTCGTGAATCTAATACATAAGCTTTAAACCAAAGATCCTCATCGGTCTCGTAAATATCCTTACTGGTTTGAATATAGATGTTTTCGGAAGCGACCTTTTCTGAATATTCATGTAAATTCCGGTACAAGCGGTTTTCCAGTTCGGGAGTGACTATCGGTTGTGATTGAACTGAAAAATACAGGAGAATAACCAGTCCCAGGAGAATATTTTTTTTCTGACAGATGATGGTATTCATAAAGTATAGTAGTTTGATTTCTTCGAATATAAGAAATTTTTTTCAACTACTATGTCTTTAGTAGGTGTGGATAAGATAATGGAGGACAGATTATTAGCGTATAATAAAAATGCCTGCAATCTGCAGGCATTTTTTTCTAATCAACCACAAAAAAATCAAAAAAACAAACTGACTATCATTAGTTCATCTCATCGATTTTGAAATCATAATTAACTGATCTACCGGTTTCATTGGTGGTTTCGTCCGGTTGCCATTTAGTGATCTCCTTTATAGCTGACGGCATGTTAACTTTGCTACATTCCCATCTACGAAGTTTTAAAGAAGGCGGTTTTATCTTTTTTGTTAAAATTTAAAAGAAATAAAACCGGTTACAGTAAAAGGAAAGTTTTTGATTTATAGGGTATTGAACCATAAATATGAAAAAGAATAAAAAAAAGTAAATTTCATGTCATATAAAAAGGCATTTTTATAGACTAATGATCAAAGATGAATAAAAGCAGGCTTGAGCATTTATTAAAAGAACACCACCGGGATGCTTTTATCTGGGCAGGTCAGTGCTGTAATTACGATTATGAAGAGGCCAAGGAAGTATTACAGCAAACCTATCTGAAGATCTTTGAAAAAAAAGCCGTTTATAAGGAACGCGCTGCATTTAAGACCTGGTTGTTTTCCGTGATCCGGTTCACGGCCATCGACCATATTAAAAAAAAGAGCACTTTTGAAAGCCTGGACAGGCTTAATATTGTGGTTGAAGAACAGATAGAAGCAGATCAGGTTAATTACAGGAAGTTACTGTCTCATCTTCCGGAACGCCAGCAACAGGTGCTGTTATTGTCATTTTATCACGGGATGACCCTTGCGGAAATAGCAGAGATAACCAAATTGCATATTGGTACGGTAAGGACGCATTATGAGAGAGGTAAAGACAGCTTGAGAACGCTCATTTTAAAGAAAAGAAATGAACAGATCTGATAAGGAAATAAAGGATTTTTTTGCAGAAATGCGAAAAGCAGACGAGCAGCTGCAGATCCCGGGGTTTGAGGGAACTGAGGGGAGAAAGAGCCGTTCGCTAAGCAGGTATATTATTCCTTACGGGATTGCAGCTTCCTTCCTTATCCTGTTCAGCCTCTACCTTAACAGAGGAGGGCAGGATGATCAGGAAGATTCAAAGATCGAGATCGTGCTCTATATGAAAGAAAAGGGGAGTACCGAATCCTTAATTACGGAAGAAGTATCATTAGATTCATGGGAATCTTCGTCAGACGCTCTTATCGATGATCTTGGCGAATGGTAATCAATTAAAAAACAACAAAATGAAAAAACTTTTAATAATTATTATACTTCTGACCACTGGTCTACAGGCAATGGCTCAGGATGCTTTCAGGAAAGATCTGTTTTCGGCTAATGTAGTCCTGAAATATCGTGTGGAGATAAATTTGTCCGAGCAAAAGGTAAATACGATAAAGAAGATATACGATGAGCATACGGTAAAATTCAATTCTTTAAAATGGGACCTGGATGCAGAGCAACTCAGTTTAAATAAACAACTGGAATCTTCCAGAGTAGATGAGAAAGCTTCCCTGGCTCAGATGGAAAAAGTGGTGAACCTCGAAAACCAACTGAAACAGCTTAAGCTGAAGATGCTGATAAAAATAAAGAATGAACTCACGGTTTCACAGCAGGAAAAACTTAAGGAACTCAGAACTGACGAAGACCTGAAAAGCAAGGATGTTGTTGTGCCTGTTAATGAGAACCCGAGAATAATGATCAGAGGTAATGCCGGTAAACTTAACAGCAATCCTTTGTATGTCCTTATAGATAAGAAAGGTGAGCGAAAGATCTCTGCAGAAGATTTCAGGATACTTAACCTTAAGCCCGATAGAATTGTAAGTGTTTCGGTATTAAAAGGAAATGCGGCCTGGATAAAATACGGATCTGATGGTAAGAACGGAGTGATCGTTATTCAGGTGAAAGACTGATATAGTAACCGTTACAGGAACAATACTAACAATACCTCTAAAAATTTAAGCAAACAAAATGATAAGATTCAGATCTTTAATGGGATTACTATTCCTTTTAATTTCCCTCTCTATAAATGCACAAACCGTACAAAGAGCGGTATGTGAAGGAAACCTGACCCAACTGGATTCCCTTTTAACTTCAACAGATATCCATATAAAAGATAAGATAGGAAGAAGCCTGGCTCATTATGCAATAGCATGCAGGCAGGAAAAGGTAATGGATTTTCTGATCGAACGCGGAATGGATGTAAATATGACCGATGATAAAGGCTATACTCCTTTGTTTGTGGCTGTGCAATTCGGGAATGATAAAATGATCGATAAATTAATCGGGGCAAATGTCGATATAAACAAAGGAGTTTCTTCATTGCACAGAGCTGTTCTTCGAGATAACCTGAAACTGCTTAAACGGCTGGTTAATGAAAAGACCGATGTCGATGTCCTGAATGACAGGGGAAATACGCCTTTAACGATCGCTATGCGTCAGGGATCCGATGAAATTGCAGCTTTTCTGATCTCCAGGGGAGCGGATAAGAGTAAAATACCCACTTATGAACTAAAAGGAGATTTTTTAGGTCAGACCAGACCGGGATTGAAGCCGGAAATATTTGCTCCCAATGTAGTTTCGACAGAAGATTTTACACACAGCGCCACTTTCACTCCCGACGGAAAGGAGTTCTATTATACGGTGGAATCCCGCAAATATAACAGAGGAACCATAATGGTTTCCCGAAGAGAAGGAGACCAGTGGTCAATACCGGAGCCGGCAGATATTGAAGGCGAATACCGGGAGATCGATCCTTTTGTAACAGCCGATGGTTCCACCTTGCTTTACAGTTCCAACCGGCCTGCAAAAGAAGGAGATTCGATCCTGCGAAATATCGATCTGTGGATGGTGAAGAGAAAAGGTAAAAAATGGGGTACTCCCATCCATCTGGGAGCAGAGGTCAATACCGCTCATGCCGAATGGTTCCCGACGGTTTCTAAAAAAGGGACATTGTTCTTTTCTACAGGCCCAGATCGCTCCAGTAATATTTATTATTCTGAATTTAAGAATGGAAAATATCAAAAAGCAATACCTCTGGGCGATTCGGTTAATTCGGAGCACAGAGATTACGATCCTCTGATCGCACCGGATGAAAGTTATGTGATTTTTTCTTCAAGGAGACCCGGAGGCATGGGCGGTTCTGATCTGTATATCAGCTTTAAAAATGAAGACGGCAGCTGGACAAAAGCTAAAAATATGGGAAGCGAGATAAACACTACCGGGGGAGAATTCGCTCCGGGATTATCTCATGACGGAAAATACTTTTTCTTTACCAGAAGAGGAGATATCTACTGGGTGGATGCTAAAATAATTCAAAACCTTAGGATAAAAATATAAGAGGAAACCAAAAATGAATAGAACTGCTTTTTTTCTTTTACTGTTTAGTGTTTTTACTTCTTTTGCTCAAACCGTAAGCGGATATGTGTTTGACAATGTAACCAAAGAACCTTTACTGGGAGCTTCCGTGTATTTTGATGGCACTACTATAGGAACGATCACAAATGAGGAAGGGAGGTTTACACTGGAACTGGAGAAAAAGATCACCTCGCCCTTGATAGTCAGTTATGTGGGCTATAATGATGTTTTCCTGGAATCTGTCTGGGATCAAAAAGATATTAAAGTAGGGATGAAGCCGAAAGCAGTATCCCTGAAAGAAGTAGTGCTTAGGGCTGACCCCTTTTCCAGGGCTCAGAAATTAAAGGCATTCAAAGAGCAGTTCCTCGGAAATACCAGAGCCGGAAGAGGTTGCGAAATATTAAATGAAGATGCCATCCACCTGGCCTACGATGTCTCCAAAAAACAACTCATCGCCAGTGCGGATGAAGCGATTATAATTAAAAACTCATACCTGGGATATGAACTCAGGTTCCGGCTGAGCGATTGTGCGGTCACCTACTTTTCCAGAAGCCTGGATCCTCAGGAAGTGCATCAAACCTTTTACCTGGGAACCAGTTTTTTTATTGATAAACAGGAAGGGGTCGCGAAGTATGAAAAAAGAAGAGAGAAAGTGTATCTGGGTTCTTCCCTTCACCTCATGAGAACAGCAGCCAGGCAGGAATGGGAAACTGAGAAGTTTGTACTGTTTAAGGGCAGTTTCTCCATTCGGCCGGAAAACTATTTCCGCGTAAGCGATAGCCTGGGGATGAAAAAAGTAAGCCTGCCCCTTAAACTGAATGTTCTGTATAAGAAGAGCAGGCAATCTGCTATTTTTCCGAAATACAAGTATTATTTTATTGATGATTACGGAAATTTTTATCCGCCCGATGCCGTTTCCTTTTCAGGAGATATGGGAGCCAAACGCACGGGAGACCTCCTTCCTTTGGATTACGGATTAAAGTAACAAGTGAATTACCAGTTGATAATAGGGAAGGAGCGTTTATCGTTTTCATTCCACAAGCCGATTTGCAGGCCTTTAAAGTTTTTGGCTTTATTGTAGATGCCTATCTGAATTCCCCTGCCGTAAGCTATGATATCGTTTGTCCCACCGATCTGTATCCCGTTAAAATGTTTGACCTCATTCCCCATCCCGGCAATCATGAGCCCGTTACCTTTATAAACCTCATTCCCTGCTGTACCGATGATAAGTCCGTTGGCTCTTTCTATAACATTACCTAATCCTGCAATGGAGATCCCGTTGTTTTTGCGGCTGTAATGAATAATTCCCGTAATGGAAATGCCATAGGAATCGATAATATCGAAGGTTCCGGTAGAAATATTAATCCCGTATATCTGTTCTGAAACCTCCTTATTGTTGATCAGAAGATCGTATTGCTCATCTGTTCTTGAGAGAGGGCTTCTGGGTGCTAAGAAGTAAAGAGGAGAAAAGACAAAGATCTCTGTACGCAGACCAAAAGTTCTGGTATTTTTAAAATCCTTCACCCATGCTTTGGGATAGAAACCCAATGAAAGCCCTAAAATATCAGTATTACTGCTATGACTAAGCCAGATGGGGGTGATGAACTTCCGCTTTTCCTCCTGCTGTACCTGGGCCTGGGTCTGAAAACTCATCAGAGTTGCCAAAAAGATAAGAATGAACTGTTTCATAATGGATTTTTTAATCATTAAAGCTCAAACTTATTGTTATAATCACATTTCAATAAAACTTAAATACAATTTCATTGATTAATTTTTGTGAAAATCACAAATAACTGTATTTTTAAACTATGTATCAAACTCAATTACTTTCCCTGATCCGTAAAAAAATAGCAGATGATGCCTCTCTGATCGAAGCTATTGCTGGGGCACTTGATATAAGTTACGATGCAGCACACAGGAGAAGTAGCCTGAAAAGCAAGTTTTCTCTGGAAGAGAGTGTACTACTGGCACGGCATTTTGATATTTCCCTGGATCGTCTTTTTGAGGTTACCGATACCCGCTATGTGGCAGTAGAAAAAACAAAGCCGATCAATAATGAGCAGGAACTGGAAGAGTATTTTATTAACTCCTGCCAGTCTCTTGAGCCCATCCTTAAAAAGGAAGGGTGCAGCGTTTTGTATTCTGCAAAGGATATTCCTTTGTTTTATACTGTTAATAATGACCTTTTAGGAAAGTTTAAACTTTATGTCTGGCTAAAATTACTGAGCCCCGGCTTTTCCAGAAAGGGCTTTGAGGAGTTTAAACCGGGAAAGGCGTTAACAGAAGCGGCTATGAAGCTTGGTGAGTTGTATAAAAAGGTTGCTATTACCGAAATATGGGACATTACCACCGTAAATTCTACGCTTAAGCAGATACATTTTTATCATGCTGCAGGGCAGATTTCTACAGAAAATGCACTGGCACTTTGCAAAAGCCTGAAGAAACTCATTCGGGAAATGGAGAATAAGGTAAACGCAAACCGGGAAGATTATCAATTGTACTATAACGAATTACTCCTGATGAATAATAATGTACTGGTGAATCATCCTTACGGACAGTTGCTTTTTATTCCTTTTTCGATCCTTTCATACTATTCTACAAGCGATTCCCATACCTGCCGGCAGGCGGAAGGCAGCTTAAAAAAGCAATTGCAACAGTCTAAACTCCTCAATACTTCCGGAGAGAAGGAAAGGAATTATTTCTTTAATAAGATCTACACCAAGATCGATGCACTTCATCAATTACTGGAGGCTTCTTTATTACTGGATTTCGAGTAAACCCCTTTTATTTCTTCAATATGTCTAATTGCTTCTGTGCTTCCGTATTTTTCGGATTCAACGCTACAGCTTTTTGATAGTATTCAAGAGCCTTCTTTTTATCGCCTTTTACATTATAAGCTCTTGCCAGATTACTCCAGGCACTGGATGACATCGGATAGTTTTCGGTATTGTAATTAAAATAAAAAATAGCCTTCTCTATATCGGGATGTGCATAAAGGAACTGATATCCGAAAAAACTAACCAGGCCTTCACTTAAGAAAGTATCGTAACCTAACCGCTCTGATAGTTTTTCGAACTTAGGCTTAATACGTGAAGGGTCTGTATACATTTCATCATAGTTGATCATATACCCCCTGAAAATATATTTTAATCCTTCAATAAAGGAAACCAGGGGCATGGAATGGTGATTTTCCTGCTTGTATCCGAATTTTTTATATCCAAAACCTATTTGTTCCGGACGATTGCGCTCGAATTCCTGTATAAATGTCCATCCCGGATTTTGTTTTTCTGTGTATACAGTGTTTAGTACACGGTCTACGGTTGCCATAAATACATCTTTTTTCGGCCCTTTGTAGTCCTTTAGAAAGGCTGATGCATTTTTCAGGCTTACTTCATTGTCCCACCAGGCACTGAAATCGATTACCAGATAGGAATTAAAGTTTTCAGGATGCGTAAAGAGCGAATGCAGGACCGGAAGGCCCGTAAAAGAATATCCCGCCAGCATACGATAGGAATTTGTCTTGTAATTACTGTCTATATAAGGGATGAGTTCTTCCCGGATAAAACGCAGGAAATTGTCGGCTCCGCCACTTACTTCCAGGCCTCTTTCTTCTTTACCGGTATACCCGATCAGGGAATTGGTAGGAGAAGAATCCCGTACCCGGTCCTGGCTCGTTATTCCCACAACGATCATTTCGGGGATCTGCGGACTGGCGTCGCTGCTCAACTGTGCCACCGCTCCGGTAAAAGGATGAAAAAACTTCCTTCCGTCCAGAAGGTAAAGCACCGGATATTTTGTGTAATTATTGTAGTTGTAAGATTCCGGAAGGTAGATGCGGATCTCTCTGTCTGAATTTAGCACCTCCGATTTGATAGTCAGTTTTTTTCCTATGACGATATCGGTACTGTTCTGAGCAATGGAGGTCGAGGAAAAGATAATAAGGCTTAAGATAAATAACAGGAATGTTCTCTGTTTCATTGGTTTGATTTACTTGTTTTAGGTTCGGTTGAGAGAATATAAGACCATTGTCTTTTATTCGATCGTGAAGATAATAAATTGACCTGCAATTTCGGGATGGAATATTTAAAGAAAAATAAAAAAGCCGGAGATCATCTCCGGCTCTTAACACACTAAACAGGCTTTAAAATGATCGGGGCTAAAAATCGGTTACATTATTATTGGGCTGATACACAAAGTTAAAAGTGTAATAGCGGGATTCGTTTGTCGTTGCATCCGGATTGGCAGGAGCATCTTTGTAGTAGCTTAAGATCTCGACTTTGGCGTAGCGACCTTCACTTGTTCGGAATACCAATATTTTACCGGCCAATGGAGTGATCAGAAAATTTGGTGGCCCTGAATAGTTGTACCATCCGTTATCACTTCCCGAAGGAATGGCTAATTCCGAAGCGGAATCCTGAGTAAAAAGGCCGGTGTCTACAGAAGTTATACTTTCCATGGTTCCTGTGGCAATATAGGCTGCTGCTTCTGATGTTCTACCGGGCTCATCGGTGGTTCCCTGAGAAACACCTCCGTTAACGATAATTGTGGTTCCCCTGAAAGCAATATCCCAGTCCGTATCACTGGTAGTAGCCTGACCTGTGTCGAAATCAAACTTGCTGAACTCTCCCGAGACAGGTTGCCCCTGTCCGCCTTGCTGCGGTGCGTGAAGGTTACTCACGGTTTGAGATTGTACCGGTTGTAAATCTGGCCCGTCATCATCGCTGCTACATGAAATGAATCCGGCAGTAATTGCCATTAGAATTAAAAATTTAGATGTTCTCATAATGATATAATTAGAATTTAATATTTAGTTTTCCGTATAAAATGCGTCCCGCTATATTGCTGATGTTCTGCGGGTCGGTGAAGTTGAAAAGATTATCTACCCCAAAACCCAGTTGATAGTTGTCATAAAAGGTTTTGTTGATAGCAAAATCCCAGATACTATAGCCGTCTACAAAAGAATCGAAATCGTCCAGGTAGGTATTCCCGTTAGAATCGAACAGACCGTATTTACTTCGGTAGGTGGCGCGCAGATTGGTATTCATTTTCCATTTGGGAAGCGTGTAGAATATCTTGAAATTGGCCATATGCCTCGACCTGTTGAACAGCCCGAAATAATCTCCTTTTTCCAGCTGGAAGGAAGGAGAAGCCGGATTCTCACGGGCAAAGACCTCGCCGTTCTCAAAGGCATCTTCGGCTTCCTTGTCCTTTGCAAAAAGTAACTGATAACCTCCCGAAACAGTAAGCTGGGCTGTAGCTTTCCATTTGGTGTTGAATTCAACTCCCTGAGTGTATACCTGGTCTACATTGGTATAACTAAAGACATTCTGGCCATTGGTTTTTCGGGCAATTACCCGGGTATCGATCAGATTGTCGATATCGTTTCTGAAAAGGTTGACATTTAAACTTAATGCGGAGGTAGGTTTGTAGTCAAAACCGAAATTGTAACTGATAGAGCTTTCCGGCCTCAGGGCATCGTCAAATTGTGCAATGATCGAAGGCAGATTGTTAACGGTTTCGGGGGTTAGCTGTCCCTGATTGGCCAGCTCCGTTAACTGACTTGACACGGCGTTGTATCCCAGGACCGTATATCCCACAGTGGCATTGGTAAAATCGAAATAAAGCTGCCTGAAATCAGGGGCTTTAAATCCGTAACCCACAGACCCCTTTACGGCCAGCTCATCGGTAAGTTCATATCGGAAAGCGGCTTTGGGACTGAATTGCGATTTGTATTCACTGTGGTCGTCATAGCGGAACCCGAGAATAACATTTAATTTTTCCAGAGGGTACGCATCGTACTGAGCGTAGATATATGGCGAATTGAATTCGGGCTGCTCAAAGAAATCGGTCCTGTCCAGAGTTTCATGGGTCAGACCTGCTCCTGCTACCAGTGTGTTCTTTTTGTTGGGGCTAAAGGAAGCGCGGATTTCAGGGCGTAAAAACCGCTGATCGAAATCGCTTTCCGAAAACCTGCTGCCGGTATTGTCGTTAAGGAACTCTTCTGCTTTGTATTGGGTGGAATAGAATTCGAAATAGGTACTCCATTTATCATTAAATCTGTGATCGAATTTCAGATGTGCATTCCATTCGTTAATACTGCTCTCACCCTGCAGATCTTCCGAGGCTATATTGTCCTGTTCCTGGGCGTAATAACGCCCGGAAAGCAATAGTTTGGTGTTTTCGGTAAAGTCGTAGGATACTTTCGCATTTAAGGTGTAATTGCTAAAAGGTTCTACAGTATTGAGTACATCATTGTCCAGAAGGTCGTATCCGTCACTACTGAACCGGTTAAAAAAAGCATTGATACCGAACTTCTTCTTTTTAAAATTAAGCTCGGTACTCAGGTCCTGAGCGTTAAAACTACTGGTTCGATGACCGATATTCCCTCTGAAACCTTCTTCGGGATCTTCCGTAATAATATTGATCACTCCACCGAGGGCTTCACTCCCGTATAAGCTGGAAGAAGCACCTTTTACTATTTCTATTTGTTTGATATTCCCGGCTGTCAGAGGGCTCAGGTCCAGAGTTCCTGCAGATCTACCCACAAGAGGTACCCCGTCTATAAGTATTAAGGTATATTGACTGTCCAGTCCTTGTAATTGAACTCCCTCACCTCCTCCGAAATCCGGAACCGTTATAAGTCCGGTTTGCTCATTTAAAATATCGGTCAGACGTACCGAATTTATACTCCTGATCTCCTTTTTAGTAACGATTTGCGCAGGTAATGGGAGAGAAGAAAGTTGTCGCTTTGTTCTGGTGGCGGTAAGGATAACTTCACTTAGCTGTGTAAGGCCTGTTGTATCTGTTTTTGATTCATTAATAGGTTTGCTTCCGTTTTGGGCTTGAATTGATGTTGTAAAAATTGAAAAACATAAAATGCTTAAGATCAGGTTGTTGTGATTCATATTGTTTAGAATGATTCTTAATAGCGGCAAATATATAAATTATTCTTATTTAGAATAAATAAAAATAACTATTTTTGACCCGAACTTTTAAAATCAAAATCATCATTAATGAGAACAACAATCTATACCCTATTTATGTTTTTAGTGACGTGTTCAGTAAACGCCCAGAGTAAGAAGAAACAAGATGCCAACGCTATCAAGGAAATGTGCGGCTGTTTTGAAGTTACTTTCAATTTTGCAGAGACCTTTAATTACTCTAAGGATTCTCTTTATAAACCTTCAAAGACCAAAACCGATAAAGGTCTTGAATGGGCACAATTGGTAGTAGATGAGAGAAACAAGATATCCATTCAGCACCTGTTGCAGGTTGGAAAGCCATCCAAACCTTATATTGTAAAACACTGGAGACAGGACTGGTTATACGAAAACCAGGACTTTTATATGTATAATGGAGATAATAAGTGGCAGTATATTCAGAAACCGGAGAAAGAAGTTAAGGGGCAGTGGACCCAAAAAGTATATCAGGTAGATGACAGTCCGCGTTACGAAGGTTCAGCTACCTGGGTACATGTAGATGGAAAAAGCTATTGGGAGAATACTACGGATGCTCCGCTTCCTCGTCGTGAATACACTACCCGCAGTGATTATAATGTAACCTTAAGAGGAAATCGTCATGAGATAACCGGAGCTGGTTGGGTTCATGATCAGGATAATGGTAAGGTCCTTAGAGAAGATGGGAAAGAAGACATCGTAATCGCCAGGGAAAAAGGATACAATATCTATAGAAGAGTAGATGACAGCCGATGCAAGGCAGCTGCCGACTGGTGGAAGGAACATCAGGCAAAATGGGCTATGGTACGCGCTAAATGGGATGAGGTATTCGGACGTAAAAGAAATCTGTCTCTGGAAAATAAGGTGGATAACAAAGTGCTTTACAAACATCTTTTTTCGGAGGATTATCAGGCGGAAGCCGATATCAATTCTATTATCGAATCCTTCGTAAAAAAACCATAAGATGAAAAGATTATATTATCTAATCGCTTTAGCAATATGTTTTGTATCTGTTAAAGCCGGGGCTCAAAATGTGTTTTTGTCCCGTGATTACTGGAAAGCAAACCCTTCTGTCTCCCAGGTAGAAAAAGATATTGCCGCCGGGAACGACCCTTCCGAATTAAATTCGAATGCTTTCGATGCAGTTTCCTGGGCATTGATCGAAAAAACAGATAATGTCACTGTTAAATACCTGTTGGAGCAAAAAGGTAATGGGGTGAATAAACGTACCCACGACGGACGTACCTATATTTTTTGGGCTGCATACCGTAACAATCTGGAAATGATGAAATACCTGGTGAGTAAGGGCGCAAAGACAGGTCTGATCGATAGCCATGGCTATTCCCTGCTCAACTTTACAGCGGTTACCGGACAGTTGAATACTGCGCTTTACAATTTTTGTATTTCTCACGGATCCGATCCGAAAACAGAAACCAATCACGACGGAGCAAATGCACTTTTACTCCTAGCTCCTTTCCTGAAGGACGATTCGCTGATCGACTACTTCGTAACAAAGGGAATTGATCTTCACAGCAAGGATAATAACGGTAACGGTATTTTTAACTATGCCGCCAAAAAAGGAAATACAGAATTGCTGGACCTGCTTGTTAAAAAAGGAGTGGATTACAGATCGCTTACCAAAGAGGGAGCTAATGCTTTTATTTTTGCCAGCCAGGGAACCCGAAACAGCGCCAATACTTTAGAAACCTATAAATACCTTGAAGCTTTGGGATTAGAACCGAATATAACCACAGATAAAGGCTTTACGCCTCTTCATGCGTTGGCCTATAGAAACAAAGACCTGAAAATATTTGCTTACTTCATAGATAAGGGAGTAGATGTAAACCAGCCGGATATGAATGGAAATACGGCTTTCCTCAATGCCGCCAGCCGTAACGATCTTAAGAGCATATCCTTTTTGTCCGAATATATTACAGATATCAATACAAAGAATAAAGAAGGGCAAACCGCTCTTATGCTGGCGTTAAGGCGAAATACAGCAGAAGTTGCACAATTCATGCTTAAGAAAGGTGCAGATATAAAGGCGAAGGATACTGAGGGTAATAGCCTGGCTTATTATCTGCTGAACTCCTTTAATGAGAGGAATACAAAGCCATTTGAACAGAAGTTGAAAATGCTTCAGGATGCCGGTCTCGATTTTACCGAAGCGCAGTCTAAAGGAAATACCCTCTGGCACCTGGCGGTAAAGGAGAATAATATGGCCCTGTTAAAAGAAGTGGCTCAGTTTAATATTCCCATCAACCTGAAAAATAAGGAAGGTATTACTCCCTTACATCTTGCAGCTATGAAGGCTACAGATACGGAGATCCTGAAATTCCTGCTTGAAAAAGGAGCGAATAAAAAATTGAAAACCGATTTTGATGAAACGGTATTAGACCTGGCCAGAGAAAATGAGCTGCTCCAAAAACAAAATGTCGAACTAAACTTTTTGCGATAACATGCGATCTATTTTTAAATTATTTCCAATAGCCATTCTTGCTGTAATAATGTTGATGGCTTTTGCCAAACCCACAGAAACTACCAATGTAAAATGCCTGATCCAGATGGTTAACTATTCCGGGGAAGGAGCTTATGTAGTTATTTCCCTGATGAACCCCGAAGGAGAATATGAAGAGACCCTCTATGTTCAGGGCAAAGATAAAGAGTGGTATAGTGATATCACCGAATGGTGGAAGTTTTACGGGAAACGCCGCCCCGATATTGATGCTATTTCCGGAGAGACCATTGCCGGAGGAGAACGTACGGTAAGTGTTATTAAAATACCGAATGATAAGATAGATGCGGGTTACAGTATCCGGTTCGAAACGGCTGTGGAAGATCAGGAATATTATGCAGATGATGTTCAGTTCGAACTTACTTCGGAGAATGTGAAAGCAAAAATAGACGGAAAAGGTTTTATCCGATATATAAGAATGATACCCCAATAAATAGCTTATGACCCTCTCCATCTGGAGGTACAGCCATTTTTTACTGGCACTGATATCTTCATTGTTTTTAATAATTGCATCTGTTAGCGGAGTAATACTGGCTTTTGAGCCTATTTCACAAGCCGTGCAACCCTATGATGTGGCAGATATCCGGAACATTACGCTTTCGGAGACCATGGATGCCTTAAATAAAACCTATGAGGAAGTACTGGAACTGGAAGTAACAACCGATGATTTTGTAAAAGCTTCGGTCATTACGGATGAGGGGAATAGTGAAACCATTTATATACATCCGAACACTGCCGAAAAACTCGGCAGTGTTCAAAAGAAAACGCCCTTTTTTAGTTTTATGACCAGCCTGCACCGGTCCTTATTCCTAAAAAGTACAGGGCGTTTTTTTGTTGGACTTGTTTCCCTGTTATTATGCCTGATTGCCGTTACAGGAATTATACTTATTGCCAAAAGACAGGGAGGAATTAAAAAGTGGTTTACGAGAGTCCAGGAAAGCAGTTTCGGAGAACGCTATCATGTGATCCTGGGGAGATGGATGCTGATCCCGCTTCTTATTATTACCGTAACCGGAGTGTATCTTTCTGCTGAGAAATTCTCTCTCTTACCCGAGGCACGAATAGAGCACGATTGGGATGCTGTAAACAAAAAAATAGCTGAAACTTCATCCGGGTCAGGACCTGAGATCTTTAGCTCGCTTTCTCTGAAAGAGGTCCGTAAGCTGGTATTTCCTTTCTCCGAAGCCCCTGAAGATTACTACGAGCTGGCACTCAAAGACCGGGAGCTATTGGTGCATCAATATACGGGAGAGATATTGAGTGAAATACCCTATCCTTTTGTACAGCTGGCTTCGCGATGGAGCTTATTGCTGCATACGGGAGAGGGGAGTATCCTGTGGTCTCTGATCCTGCTTATTGCCAGTGCCAGTATATTGTTTTTTATATACACGGGCTTTGCAATGACACTAAAACGAAGACGAAAAACCAAAGCTGTTCTTCCCGAATGGGATAAAGATGAATGTGAATATATTCTTTTGATCGGCTCGGAAACCGGAAACACCTATGCCTTTGCAAAGGTATTTTACAAGGCACTGGTCCGGGCGGGTAAAAAGGTTTTTCTTTCCTCACTTAACGATTATAGCACCTATGCAAAGGCAAAACACCTGATCGTTTTTACTGCTACCTACGGAGATGGAGATGCCCCGGCTAACGCCCGACTTTTTGAGAAAAGGTTTGCCGAGATCAAGCCTGTAAATACACTGCAATTTTCGGTGGTAGGTTTTGGTTCTACTTCATACCCCAATTATTGCCGCTTCGCAATAAAAGTGGATGGGCTCCTGCAGGGACACCCGGAATTCCGGTCTGTAATGCCATTGATGAAGATTAACGATCAGTCCGAATCTGCCTTTAAAAACTGGGTAAAGGACTGGAGTACATATAGCCGAACGGAAATTGAACCGGAACTTCCTTCAATTTCAAAAAAGAAAAACGGGAAGCAACCCTTTAAGGTTGTTGAGAACAGCGAATTAAATGCTGATGACACATTCCTACTTCAGTTACGGGTTCGAAAGAGAACCGTTTTCCAATCGGGAGACCTTATAAATATTACCCCTCCGGGAGAGGAAAAGGAAAGGCAGTATTCGATTGCCCGGATCGGAGATACTATATTTCTGAGTGTCAAAAAGCACGCTTTGGGTAAATGTTCTTCCTATTTGAGTGAACTTGCCATCAATCAAAAGATCAGGGCGGGAATAAGCAGGAATCCTGATTTTCATTTCCCGAAAAATGCTCCTGAAGTGCTCCTTATTTCTAATGGTACGGGGATTGCCCCTTTTCTTGGGATGTTAAATGAAAATAAAAACAAGGTGCCGGTACAACTTTACTGGGGCGGGCGTACTGAAAACTCCTTTGATATCTACAGGCCCTATCTGGAAAAAGCATATGATCAGAGTCGTATTTCTGCTTATCATTTGGCTTTATCCCGGGAAGGAAAAAAGGAATATGTACAGGATATATTGAGTCAGAATAAAAAACAAGTTGTCCAAAGCCTGGAAAGGGGAGGAGTTATAATGATCTGCGGTTCACTGACCATGCAACGTAGTGTTTTAGATCTCCTGGAAAATGTTGCGGAAGAAGAACTGCAAAAGCCCCTGAGTTATTTTGAGGATAAAGGGCAGCTTGCCATGGATTGTTATTAGTTTAAAAGCCGGAGATTTTCTCCGGCTTTTTGTTTACTATGCTATTTTTAGAACTGCTGTAAGAGATAGTTGATAAGGTCGGTAGTAGTAACGATTCCTACCAGTTTACCTTCATCAACCACAGGCAGAGCGTGAAACTCGTGGGTTGCCAGGATCTCGGCCACTTCTTTAATGGTGGTATTCGAGGATACGCTCATTAGCTTTTTGGCCATCACCTGCTCAATGGTAAACATATTGTAAACAATGGTGTCTACCTCACTTTCATCTTCATCTACCGCATCGGCAAAACTGATCCTCAACAGATCGGTATAACTGAGGATCCCGCTTATTTGATCGCCGCTTACTACGGGAATATGGCGGATCTTCTTTTCTTTAAATAACTTTTCAGCGGTTACCAGGTCGTCTGTATGATTGAGTGTTACCAGGTCGGTACTCATAATTGCGGAAACAGGGGTTCTTTTTTTCATCTCTAAATGTTTTATGATTGTCTATTAAAGATAGATCAATCACAACTCAAAAAATATGATGAAGATCAGGTTTTGAAGAATGATTTTACCTGACTTATAATGCCTGGCTCCGGAATGTTTCCCAATGCCTGGTGCCAGAATGTTTCTGGTACCAGATTTGAAGCAGATAAGTGTTTAACGCTAGTCACATCCCGATAACTATCGGGATAGCGCCAGCTTCAGATGCTAGTCACATCCCGATAGCTATCGGGATAGCATCAGTTTAGAACCTTAGTTTCCACCGTTAAAATTCAACCTGCAGGCAATTGCCGCCTTGTATTTTAAGGTCATGGTCCTTTGAAGTTGTGCTTCGCGAAGTAAAGACTGTCCCTCTTTCGAATTACTGTCTTTTTTAAACAACAGGGATGCACGATTTTCTAATTCTTCTGCCGTCTCCAGTTTTTTATTGATAATGCTATTAAAAGCATCAATCTCTTCTGCAATAGTGGAATTGACAATTGCGGTATTAGGATTGTTGTTTGTTTCCTCCCGGGTAGTAAAACCGAAGATCAGGATAACAGTCAAGATTAAAACTACTTTTTTCATAACATGGATTTTAATTAATAATTTACTTGTATATGTTTGTTTGTAATCGGAGGGCTGTTTATTTGCTTACTGACGGGAATATCCGGATACAAATGCTAAGCTTTTTCCAGGACCTTTCTGAATCCGATCCTCATTAGCATTTTTTTCTCCATCTTCCAGAAGAATTTGTGTTGCCCGAAAAGTGTTCCGACAATTATTAATAGAACCTGATAAACGATAAACATTAAAAGGATCCTTACGGGCCAGAAAATAAATGCACTGGTGGTGCTTTCGGATATGCCGATAAAATTAATGATAGGCTTAACTAACATGACAGATAAAGAACCGTTTATTGCAAATACCAGTAGGATCACGATTAATTGAAAATTAGACTCGATATCCCATCTCTGTTTTAATTTTTTCATAGCCTGATAAGTTCTGGATTTCTTGAAAAAAAGGCATGGAGACTATTTAGAGCATAAATTAAATAAATCCCCATGCCGAAAAAGTAAAAAACTCAATTGTAATTAAATAAGACTTGTTACGATGAAACGTATATTTCTGGAATTAGCGTTTACCTGAATTTTCCGGAACGGTATTTTCTCCTACATTTTTCGCAGCTCTTAGAACCGGATAATGTTGTGTGAAAACAAAATCATCCGCAGCATTTGCATTGTGACAGGAATTACATTGCGTGGTCTCAAACGGCTTACTGGTGTTGGCCAGGGTTCCACCTTTCGGATTTGTAAAGCTGAAATAAGCCCAATTACCAGGTTCTTTGGAAAAATGCTTTTTACTCTTGATAGTTGCCTCGAGTCCAATAAAATCTCCCATAAAATAACCATTTCCACTGGCAGCAGCTTTACCTCCAACGCTAACCAATTCCTTAATTAAAATGGTACCATCTCTCCATTTCCCGGTTTTCTTGTAATGCTTATAACTTACGGGGTCTATATAAACATTGTGGAATTCGGGAAAGGCAGCTTTTCCATTGTTCAGATCGTTAGGAGTTAACGGGCTTCCCACGTATACCCAACTTCTGTAATTGGTCGGACGTACCAATTCTCCTTTTGAATCGATCTTGAAAAACGATGCTTGTTGATATTCTTCCTCATCCCTGTCGAATGCGTTAAAAGACACTAATGAGAATACCAATACCAAAGGCACCAATAATCCTAAAAATTTATTTTTCATAATTTTCTATTTTTAATTTAAACACTTGTTTTTATTTTCTTTTTTCCTTGCTTATTTAAGAGGATAAGCTGTTCTGACCATATCCTTGCTCGCTATATTGTGACAGCTTATACAGCCTATTACACCGTTACCCATGGCAGCTATGGAATTCTCATCTTCAACGCTGGTAACCTCATACCAGAACCATCCATTACCTTCTGCCGTTTTTTCCTGGGTTTTGGCCATCACGGCCCAACCCGCAAGATCTCCATCTGCATTGAACATTTCTTTTACAATGGTGGATCCCATTGGGTGTTCTGCATTATTAGCATCCAGAGAACCGGCAATTATATCATTCATAAATACTTTTACGGGAAGACCGATCTTTGTATGCGGTCCTGCGGAAGGATGCTTTTCTTTTTCCTGAGTTTTGAAGCTCCGGTATTTTTTAGATGATAAATAGGCAAAAAGCTCAGATTTGTCCAACGGGATCCCGATATCCAGATTTTCCGGGGTTGGTGCCGTAGGGTCCCAGATGCTCGGCGGTGAGCTTGCGGTTCTCTCCGGATCGTTCTCCGGAATAACATCCTTACCAACAGAATTGGCAACCGCCAGAACGGGATAATGCTGTGTAAACACAAAATCATCTCCAGCATTGGCTTCGTGACAGGAATTACATTGATTGGTCTCAAATGCCCGTGCATCGGATTTTAAATCGCCTTCAGGATTGGTAAAGCTAAAATATGCCCAGTTTCCAGGCTCATGAGGGAAATGCTCTTTGCTTTTAACAGTTGCTTCCAGGCCTATGAACTCACCCATAAAATAGCCATTACCACTGGCAGCAGATTTTGTTCCTACGCTAACCAGTTCCTTGACCAGGATGGTACCTTCTCTCCACTCTCCTTTTTCCTTCCAGTGCTCATAACTTACCGGATCTATATAGACGTTGTGGAATTCCGGGAAAGCGGCTTTTCCGTTATTCAGGTCATTAGGCGTAAGCGGACTTCCTACATATACCCAACTCCTGTAATCCGTTGGCCTGGTAAGCTGCCCTTCGTTTATGCTAAAAAAAGTGGGGTTTTTGTACTCTTTGTTACTCTTGTTAGCATTCTTACAGGAAGTAAAAGACAACAGTCCCGTTAGTATTAATATTTTATAAAAATTGTTTTTCATTACCGCAATGTTTAATAATTAATTATTAGGTGATTATGTTCGTAAATAAGATCGTTTTTCCACTTGTTTTCTATGTGATGTTCAATGAAATATATTCTGTTCTCATCATTTCTGAATACCGAGTAAACCTTGTAGCTGAGGCTGTCTTTTACGCATCGTACATCTTCTATCCTGAATTGCAGGATCTGCATATAATTTAATGTTTGGCCCAGTAGGCTTATTCCCATATCTTTCCTCCCTATCCATATGTGTTTGTTAAGCACCACTTCTACGTTGTCATCGTAGTATTTAGATACTAAATCCACTAATTTTCCGGACTTTAGTAATGACAGGAAATGACCTAATACATTTTTCGACATCACTCAAATTTATTGTTTGCTATACTACTTCAATTGGACTTTTTTCTTTTTTTTAACACGTGACTTTGTGGTGTTCCCTAAAGCCTACCGGGCTCATTCCGGTGTTTTTCCTGAAGAACCTTGTGAAATAGGCAGGGTCATTAAAGCCAATATCAAAGCAGATTATTTTAATCGCCTTATCCGTATATAATAATTGACGTTTAACTTCAGTAAGTATCCTTTTCTTGATAAGCCCGTGAGGTGAGATCAACCCCAGAGCATGAAACTTTTCCGTTAAATATTTGGGTGGAGTGATCAGTTTTTCTGCATAAAATTGCATCCTGTGATGTGTTTTGTAATACAAATGCACCAGGCCGTTAAACTGAAATGCCAACATGAGATCCTGCATATCCATTCCTTTGGAAGAACAGAGATTAAAATCCAGAAGAGTGTTCAGCGATTCTGTTACACGCTTAAGATCTATACGCAGACAGGCCTCCTCCAATTCATTGAAAAGTAACATGACCTCTTCTTCATGAGAGGGTTTTACCTGAAATTGTTTTTTAGTATTTCCAAAATTATATACGAAACTTTTGTCTTTAACTATATCGGGCCCGACTGCAAAACTTATCAGGCGAAGAGAGACATAATTACTGATTCCCAGTACTTCTTCCGGACATAGAAATATAAGATGATGACCATTCAATACATGGCGTTCAAAATTAATGAACAGATCTCCGTAATGCTCTACCAGGATTATACTGTAGAAGGTGTCAAATGAAAGATTAACCGGGGTGCCCGGGAAATTTTGAAAATTTATTTTTTGAAACTTGTCCATATCCTTCATAGTGTTTTGATACACTACAAAACTATTCTATGAACAAGCGCTGTGAAATGTAGATTGTTCTGCTTTAATTATACATTTTCCTCTATGCGTGGTAGTTGTGCTTGTTTTTTTTGAATTCAATGGGGGTGAAGCCTGATTGCTTTTTAAAGAACTTGGTAAAATGACCCGGTTCCTTATACCCTAATTCGTAAGCGATCTCCGATGAGGTCTTTGAAGAAAACAGTAACAGGCGTTTTGCTTCCAGGAGGATACGTTCATTAATAATGGCAAGAGCCGTTTTTTCACTGTATTTTGCAAACAGATTGGATAAGTTTTTTGGAGTTTTATTTAACATGAATGCATAATCGGAAACCAGATGTTTTTCCCTGAAATGTTTTTCTACCAGAATATTATAGTGCCTGATAATATCTGCCTTATCATTGGCAAGCTCCAGGGTTTTATTACGCTGCCTGATGAGCCTTGTAGATAATATTAATAATCTTTTTAATAAAACCATCAGCATCTCACCCTGAATATGATCCTGCACTTCAAATTCTTCTTCAAATAAGTGATATAAGGCTCTGTAACTTTTCTGCTCCCTGCCGCTAAGTGTTATGACGGGAGGTTCCGAAGATCCGAAAAATAAAAACCCATTACATGAAACTTCTTCATCATGATCTCTGATACAGTAGAATTCCCGGTTAAAAACGATAGACATGATCCCTTTCTGTCCCAGAGCAATCTCTATTACATTAAGCGGAGTACAGAAAATAACCTGATCCTTTTTTAATTCGATCGTATACCCATCCACCGTTAAGATAGCACCTTTGTCTTTAGCCCAGATGATCTTGTATCGATTGTTCTTCTTTAACAGTTCCTGAGATGAAGCACAATTAAAATCCGTCAGGTTAAGAATACTTTCCTTTAGCTGATTGGCGAAGTAAAAATTCATTGTGAAAATTTTAACAAAACTAATACTTTTTTAACATATGGCCGCCCTATTGTGTTATTTATCAAGATAGAGAATGATGTAATTATATAAAGAGCAGGATTTTAAAATACTGGCATTCAAACGATTGTTTTTGATTAAATGCTTTTCAATTCTGTAAAGGAAGCACTATCGAAATCTATTGTTTGTGGAAAAGAAATCGTTCAATTGCAAAAAAAAGTGTGCCATAAAGCAGCACACTTTTTAATCACAATTCAACAGCAAAATATTAAGCGTGATAATACCTTTCACGATATATTTTCCCATCCTTCCACTCTGTCGCAACTATTTGCTCAGATACCATTAATGAACCGTCTTTAAGTTTTAGGGTCATAATAGCATCATAGTAGGAATGATTGCCGTTTACGGCATAATTACCTACTTCATATCCAATAAACTCTGCTAAACTATTATTGATAAAATCTTCTTCAAAATCAATGCAAAATGCTTTTCCTTTTTTAGGCGCTTCGTTCGCTTCTCTTAACTCTACATCGTCGTGGAGATAAGTATCCATAGCTTCGATAAATTCACCTTTTGCGAGTAGACTGTGAATGTGTAGTAATTTTTGTTCTATTGTATCGTACATTCTTTTATTGTTTTGTTTATGATATTACTGTTTGTAAACCTGCCCAAACCAACCTTATTGATCGTTAAAAGTTTACGATTACAAAATTCAGTCAAACCAGGTTCAAAATAAATGTATTTTATTCCTTATAAATTGTAGATTTTACTATATCGGCTAAAAAAATATTGTTAGTATTCTATCTGAGAACAGATATTTCCTAAAAAGAATGTCAAAACGTAAACTGCTGTCTTGTAGAGCGTTGAATCTTTATTTTATTAACCCAAACCTCTCTTTTTCCCTTCAATATAACCGAAAAAAGCAACGGATTTTAAATCAAATTGCAACGAAGAAGCTTGAGATAGGTTCCTGCAAGGGCGTCGACATTAAATACAAAACCGGGTATTTTCAATCTGGTTTGTAAAGCTTTTGTTTCTATGAGATTAAGGTATAAACCTATTGTTGTCTGCATAATATTGTTTGGTTTGATGCAGTTGTACCGGCCGGCTAAGAATTTACAATCTGCTGTAAATAAAAACGATTTCCTGTTGGCTGAAAAAGCGCCTTCGGAAATTGCTTTATTGTATAAAAAAGCATGTTATGATTGTCACTCAAACAATACAAATTACAGCTGGTTCGATAATATTGCTCCGCTTTCCTGGTATGTCGATAATAATATAAAGAAGGGAGTTTTCAGCCTTAACTTTTCAGAATGGAAAAACCTGACTCCGATTGATAAGGAGATCATGTTCTCTGCGATCCCTTTTGATATAATGACGGATAAAATGCCCCCGCAGAAATACAGGATGCTTCATCCGAAAGCAGAATTGTCAAATAATGATAAAACAAAAATGATAAAATGGTTAACAGAGGTAAAACTTCATTTTTTAAGGAAAGAAGGAGAATAATTACTGTTCTTTCTATAATTGTATTGATCGGAATCCAATTCTACAGACCCGGCAAAAACGTTCAGAAAAAATCGCTGTATAATGATTTTTTAAGAAATGAAAAAGCACCGGAAAATATTGCCGAACTCATTAAAAATTCCTGCTATAGCTGTCATTCCGATTATACCGATTATTATTGGTATGATCATATCGCACCGGCTTCCTGGTATGTGGATAATCATATTAAAGAGGCTAAATCACATCTCAATTTCTCCAAATGGAGGAGAATGGATTACAGAGATAAAAGAGCAAATTTATCACGGATAGTTACCGAATTGAATGAAGATAAAATGCCTTTGGCTTCCTATACTATTATGCACCCTGAAGCTAAACTGACCGAGAATGAAAAGAAAAAAATAATTGATTGGTTATATACAATTGAAGTTCGTTAATTACAGGGATACCTCCGTTTTCTGTTTTAGGTTGTAATGATGAACGGGAAAAATGTCCAAGGGGAAGGCGCTGTTTTTAATTAGGTTTGGAGTTGATAAAAACGAAATCAAGATGTTTATGGATCCTGTAAGCCTACAAATAAAAAAACAGAAAAGAAGTATTATTCCGGGCATTCTTTTATTGACCATAATACTCAGTACCTCCTGTCGGAGTGCCTATAAAAATAACGACCACAGATCAGATCCTCATTTAGAAGAGGAGGTCGTTAATGAAGGTTTTGACAATAAGCATATAACGGAAAAAGAGGAAAAACACACTGGTGGCGCCGGATTAGAACTGGTAATATCGGAAACGTTGATCCATGAACCTGATTCCGGAAATGTAGATCCCTCTACGGAAATTCACCTGACATATTGGTTAGATCATTATTGGGCTCTCGGATTGGGATATTCTTTTGTTTTTGAAGAAGAGGGAAGGGTAGGAGATGAATTAGCATTTTTACTGAGTCATAAACCATGGCCGTTACTTACCCTGAATGTCGGCCCTAGTTTCGCCCTTCCCGATTCCGAACACGAACTGGAGGTATCTGCCTATTTTGAAGGAGAGCTCAATATTAAAATAGGTAAAAAGGGTTTGCATACAGGTCCTGTTTTAGGTAGCCTGATCGGAAAAGAATTCAGATGGTTCGGAGGGATCCATATCGGATATGAATTCTGAATAATATCGGGAATTACAACCTGGTTCCAGAATGTTTCTGGTGCCAAATTTAGAGCTTACAATGCATTATAACGTCGTGATTCTGGTTGTCATTGGAATTAAAGAAGTAATCAGATGCTTGACACTAGTCGCAGACTAGCGTCGGCTTAGGAACAAGGAAAACAAAAAAGTAAAAAATAGAATCAGGAATTACAATGCCTGGTGCCAGAATATTTTTGCTGCCTCTTAATAACTACATCATCCAATCAGATTTATAAATAAAAATTAAAAATGTCTCATTATAGAGACATTTTTATATCTTTGTCACATGAGTGAGACAAAATCAAAAAACACCAAATTAAAGATCATAGAGGCCGGCATTCAAATTTTGACTAAAAACCCTAATGCTTCAATGGAAGAAATTGCTACTTCCATAGGTTTAAACAGAAGAACACTTCACCGTTATTTTAATGGGAAATCCGGTTTACTCGATGAAATTGCTCAATACGCTTGTACAATATGTTACCAAAGTACCAGAAACTGTATCGCATCGCATAAGCAACCAGAAAAACAACTCAAAGCTATGTTTTACAGCGATGTAAACAGCGGTCTCAAATTCCAGTTTTTATATTCATTTTACACATCGTCCGATAGTATGACTGAAACGTCTAAAGATTACACAGAGATGATGAAACTCTTTAGAAATGTTTTAAAAACACTTTTTTCTCAAGGATTTTTTTCATCTGAAACAACCCTTAAATGGGTGGAGAACTTTTACTTCTCAACAATACAAGCAGCAATTACATCAATAACCATAGATGATGACATTGAGCGTATTACAATTATGGATATGGCCTGGAGCTCTTTTATTAATGGGATTGTTCAGGATGAAATAGTAAACATTAATTGACATGAACCGAAGAACATTCATTAAAAACGGTGTTCTTATATCAACAGGAACCTTATTAGGTTTGAAAGTATCAATCACATCAAATGCAATCTTAAAAATATGAATGAACTAAGTAGTAGCACCAGGGATGTAGTAATTATAGGAGGTGGTCCGGCCGGTATGAGCGCTGCTCTGGTTTTAGGAAGAAGCAGGATCAACACTATTATTCTGAATACCGAGAAAGCCCGCAACCTTGTTACAACCCACTCTCATGGGTTTCTTACACAAGATGGCAAACACCCTTCTGAAATATTCTCAATTGCTAAAAAGCAGTTGGAGAAATATCCTTCGGTAACATACAAAAAAGAAAAGGCCCTAAGTGTAGAAAAAACCACCGATGGGTTCCTTATCAAAACAAATTCCGGTAGTTATAGATCGAGAAGGGTGATTCTTGCAACCGGATATAAAGACAACATACGTTTATTGGAAATTAATGGGCTGTCTGAGGTTTATGGAACATCGGTATACCCTTGCCCGTTTTGCGACGGATTTGAAATGGCTGATAAAAAGCTTGGCGTATTTGGTGATGCACAATTTGGCCCTATGTTTTCAAAGACCATCGCTCATTGGTCTAAAGACATTATAGTGTTTACCAATGGTGATAAAGTTACAGACACCGGATTAATTAAGAATCTGAAGCTAAACGGAATTGAAATAGTTGACAAAAAGATCAAAGAGCTCGTATCTACAGACGGGCATTTAAAGCAAGTTGTTTTTACCGATCATACCGCTATAGAGCGGGAGGGTGGCTTTATAGCTGATACAAAATCGACCGAGAGTGTTGATTTTGCCAGAAAACTAAATATTCCAACCGAAGAAGGGTATTTTGGGATAGAAACCTATAAAGTTGATGAGAATAAGGAAACAGATGTCAAGGGGTTCTACATTATCGGTGACGCCAGAACGGGATGGAGTGGTGTAGCGAGTTCGGTTGCTGAAGGTAGTGAAGTTGCTGCCGCAATAACCCATCAAATAATTGAAGAGAACTGGAGACATTAAAACACTATGAAAAAAGAAACATTCCAGTCAGGCATTCACAATTTCAGGACAGATCGCCTCACGGTTGATAATATAAAAGATGATCATTTTGTTGATGTTGTAAAAAATATATTGACTCCAAAGGTTACAAAATATTTACCCGACGGATGGCAGAACCTCTCTTATAACGAGGACATCAACAATTGGATTAAAGATAGAGATAGCGAGAGTTGTTTCCTTAATCTTCGAATGTCAAACACCATTGTTGGATTTTGTTTTCTCTCTATATCTGAAACAGAGACGGAAAAACTGGACGTGCGATTTGGGTACTTGTTATCTGAAGGCGTTTGGGACAAAGGCCTGGGAACCGAATTTATAAGGGGCCTGGTAAATTATTGTAACAAACTTGAGATTATCAATTCCATTTCAGGAGGTGTCGAGCGACAAAATTCTGGTTCTATAAGAGTTTTAGAAAAAACGGGATTTGTTAAAGAGTCTGAAAAGGGCAACACGCTTTTTTATCGAAAAGGTTTTAAAAGACTTTAGCCGGAATTACAATGCCTGGCTCCAGAATGTTTCTGGGGCCAAATTTAGAACTTACAATGCATTATAACGTTGCGATTCTAGTAGTTATTGGAATAATAAAGAAGTAGGTAGATGCTTGATACTAGTCACATCCCGATAGCTATCGGGATAGCATCAGCTTAGGGTAGCTTTTCTACTATTCCGGAAGCCGGCCTATTTTTAATTCCGTCAGAAATCAAAAAGATTTTACAGAAGGGAGATGGAAGCTGTCCAAAAAGTATTTTGCGAAGCAAAAACGGCCTGGGCTGCGCGGCAGTAAAAGCTTTGTAGTATTTCAAGGAATTTAAAATCAGCCTTGACTTTTTTGGTTCGTTTTTGTGTCAAGACAAAAATGAACAGGGAATTCAAAAGTAAAAATAAATCAGGAATTGCTTTCGCCTTCCTTTGTCAGGTTCAGCGAGTCCCGCCTTGTCATTTTGAAAGAAAAAGCCCATCCACCTTAGGGTGTCTGGTTTTTTTGTTTCCTCCGGTCTTTTGAAAACCGGGAATTGCTTCACATTCGTTCCGCGAGTCCCGCCTTGTCATTTTGAAAGAAAAAGCTCATCCACCTTACGGTGTCTGACTTTTTTTGTTTCCTTCGGCGCTTTACAAGCAAGCTTGCATGCACCTGCGGAAACAAAAAAAGCACATACAATTGTATGTGCTTTTTCTTATCTGTACTCGAGGCGGGACTTGAACCCGCACGGCCTTTCAGGCCATTGGATTTTAAGTCCAACGTGTCTACCAATTCCACCACTCGAGCATCGGACTTATAAAAAAACTGATGAAATGATCATCAGTATTTATCTTGAGCGAAAAACGGGGCTCGAACCCGCGACCTCAACCTTGGCAAGGTTGCGCTCTACCAGCTGAGCTATTTTCGCGTATTTTTATGAGCGTTGCAATAGCTTTATTGCGGATGCAAATTTAATACATTTCTGTTAATACCAAAGGATTTTTAGTAAAAAGAAGGAAAAAATAAATAAGCCTTTGATTTCCAATCAGCCTCTATTTCTTTTTGACAAGCATACGCTTTATCTCGTTCAGTTTCATTAAGGCTTCGACCGGAGTCAGAGTGTCGATATCGGTATGTAATATCTCTTCTTTGATCTCTTCCAGCAACGGATCGTCCAGGTTAAAAAAGCTAAGTTGCATTTCGTCCTGCACCGATTTTAAACTATCGGATAATTCCTCTCCCGAATGCGATTTCTCCAGTTTTTTAAGGATCTTATTCGCTTTGTGGATCACCTGCTGCGGCATCCCGGCCATTTTAGCCACATGGATCCCGAAACTGTGCTCACTTCCACCCGGAACAAGCTTTCTTAAAAAAAGAACATTGTCCTTAAGTTCCTTGATCGAAACATTGTAATTCCTGATCCGCTTAAAGCTTTCCGTCATCTCATTCAGCTCGTGATAGTGAGTGGCAAAAAGGGTTTTAGCTCTGGAAGGATGCTCGTGTAAATATTCCGAAATTGCCCAGGCAATGGAGATCCCGTCATAGGTACTGGTTCCTCTTCCGATCTCATCCAGCAGGATCAGGCTACGCTCCGAAATATTGTTCAGAATGGAGGCCGTCTCGTTCATCTCTACCATAAAAGTAGATTCACCCATAGAAATATTATCACTGGCCCCCACACGGGTAAATATCTTATCTACCAAGCCTATCCTGGCTTCATTTGCAGGTACAAAGCTTCCCATCTGGGAGAGAAGTACGATGAGGGCGGTCTGCCTCAGAATAGCCGATTTACCACTCATATTGGGTCCGGTGATCATGATGATCTGCTGTTTCTCCTTATCCAGGAAAACATCATTGGCAATATAAGCTTCCCCGATCGGTAACTGTTTTTCGATGACCGGATGACGCCCGTTCTTAATATCGAGTTCAAAGGAATCGTCAATTTCAGGCTGTGTATAATTATTGTCTTTTGCCAGCTGTGCAAATCCGCTTAAACAATCGAGTTGCGCAATTAAATGGGCATTGGTCTGTACGGTGGAAATAAATCCGCTTAACCATTCCACCAATTGGGAGAACAACTGCTGTTCGAGCTGAAGTATCTTTTCTTCGGCCCCCAGTATTTTGGCTTCGTACTCTTTAAGCTCCTCGGTAATATAGCGTTCTGCATTTACCAGGGTTTGCTTGCGTATCCACTCTTCGGGTACTTTGTCTTTATGCGTATTCCGTACTTCTATATAGTAGCCGAAAACATTGTTATTAGCAATTTTTAAAGAAGGGATCCCGGTACGCTCAGTTTCCCGCTCCAGCATTTTATCGAGATAGTCCTTGCCTGAAAAAGCAAGTTTTCTCAGTTCGTCCAGTTCTGTTGAAAAACCATCGGCAATAGTATTTCCTTTCAGGATATTTACCGGGGCCTCTTCATTGAGCATTTCCTTAATGCGTTCCCGTAAACTGTCGCAATTGTCCAATCGGTTACCCAATGCAGCAAGGGATGCACTTTTGGAAGAGGCGATCATCGCCTTTATGGGAACAATGGCCTCCAGGGAATTTTTTAACTGTACGACTTCCCGCGGATTGATCTTAGCGGTAGCCACTTTGGAGATCAGGCGTTCGATATCTCCTATCTGCTTAATATGATTCCTTATCTTTTGTTGCAGTTCTCCTTCTTTGAGCAAATGAGCTACCACTTCGTGCCGTTCCCGTATGCGATCTGCATTTTTAAGCGGGAGGGCCAGCCATCGCTTTAGTAAACGACCTCCCATAGGAGAAATGGTCCTGTCTATAATATCGAGAAGAGTTACCGCATTTAGTGCATTCGAATGATACAGCTCCAGGTTCCTGATGGTAAAACGGTCCATCCAGACGTATTCTTCCTGCGCAATGCGCTGTAATGAAGTTATGTGTTGTAATCTGTGATGTTGTGTTTCCGAAATATAATGAAGGGCTGCTCCCGCAGCAATAATACCTTCATTCAGGTTTTCCACTCCAAAACCTTTTAAGGAACTGGTCTTAAAGTGCCCGGTAAGGAGTTCAAAACAATAATCATCTTTAAAAACCCAGTCTTCCAGGGGGAAAATATGATGTTCTTTTCCGAATTTCTGCTGAAAATCGCTTTTCCTGTTCTTGGGGATAAGGATCTCACTCGGGCCGAAATTCTGAAGCAATTTGTCAATATGTTCTTCATCGCCCTGGGCAAGCAAAAACTCACCTGTGGAAATATCCAGGAAGGAGATCCCTAATTGTTTCTTGCCAAAATGAAGGGCAGAAAGAAAATTATTGCTTTTGGAATGAAGAATATCATCGTTTAGTGCAACTCCCGGGGTTACCAGCTCGGTTACTCCTCTTTTTACGATTTTTTTGGTGAGTTTGGGATCTTCCAGCTGATCGCAAATAGCTACCCGTTCTCCGGCTTTTACCAGTTTTGGTAGATATGTGTTCAGCGAATGATGAGGGAAGCCTGCAAGTTCTGTTTCGCTCTCGCTTCCAGCTCCTCTTTTAGTTAGGATGATTCCCAGTATTTTAGCGGTTTTTACCGCATCTTCACCGAAAGTTTCATAGAAATCTCCAACTCTGAAAAGTAGCAGGGCATCAGGGTATTTTGCCTTGATCTGATTATACTGCTTCATTAAAGGAGTTTCCTTTTTACTTTTTGATCCCAAGAGTTTCTTTTATTAGATTATTTTTGCAAAAAAAGGTGAATTGCGAATTTAATATTTTTAAAAGTTTCTTCTTACAACTTAAACATATTTGTTCATAAAATAAACGATATGTTTAAAACTGCGGCAGAGCGATCATAAGAACAGGAAAATATGCGAAAACTTAAGAATAGCGAGTTAAATCGCCTGAGTACAGACGAATTTAAAAATGCAGCTAAGACTCCCATCATTGTCGTTCTGGACAATATCAGGAGTCTTAACAATATTGGATCCGTATTCAGGACTTCGGATGCTTTTCTGATTGAGAAGATCTATCTCTGCGGAATTACCGCTACCCCTCCGCATAAAGATATTCATAAAACAGCACTGGGAGCTACGGATACGGTTAACTGGGAATACCGCGAAGATACCCTGGCACTCATAGAGGAATTAAAGAAAGAAGGAGTACAGACCCTGGCCGTAGAACAGGCCGAAAGATCGCAGATGCTAAATGATTTTAAGACAGAAAAGGGCAGCAAATATGCGGTAGTCTTCGGAAACGAGGTAAAAGGTGTAGCCCAGGAAGTGGTCGATGCCTGCCATAACGTAATTGAGATCCCCCAATACGGAACCAAGCATTCTCTTAATATTTCGGTAAGCGCGGGGGTGGTTCTCTGGGACCTTTTTAATAAAATTTCGGCATAAAAAAAGAGGTTCAATAAGCATTGAACCCCGGTGTTGATATATTAAGTAAAGTTAGCTAGTTTCTCGTTTTGAGCAGAGCTAATTAAACAAACCTTTTTAAGAATTGCAAAGATTTTCTTAAAAAAGTGTCAATTTTGGCATTTAGTCGGAAAAATCCGTGATTTTGTCGATGATCTCCTGATAGTCTGTACTGCTCTTTACAAAGTCCATGTCAGAGATATCCAGTACTAATACGTTCAGGTCGGTTTGGGTTTTTATAAAATCAAAATACCCATGTTGTATCTCTTCCAGGTATTCCCCGGGAATATTCTGCTCGTAATCCCTTCCTCTCCTTTTAATATTTTCCAGTAAGCGGGCCGTGTTCTGATAGAGATAGACGTAGAGATCCGGTTTTCTCACTTCCTTATACATAAAATTAAAAACCTTCCTGTACAGCTTAAATTCTTCTTCCTGAAGGGTTACCTTGGCAAAGATGAGCGATTTAAAAATATCATAGTCGCTTACCATAAAATCCCTGAACAGATCGAATTGTGAAGTGTCATCGGAGAACTGCTGATAGCGGTCGGCGAGAAATGACATTTCCAGGGGAAAAGCGTATCGCTGGCGGTCTTCATAGAACTTCGGAAGAAAAGGATTGTCCGCAAAACGTTCCAGGATGAGTTTCCCGTTAAAATCGTTGGCGATTTTGGTGGCAAGAGTGGTTTTTCCCGCTCCGATATTTCCTTCAATCGCAATAAAATTAAACCTGGAAAAATCGCCTTTTCCCGTTTTCCAGATACTCAGTTCGGCTTTTGTTATTTCGGCATCGTCCTCACATTCATCCAGCAACTGACCGATGGTTTTTTGCATTTGCGGATGTATTTTTCCAGGAGCGATCTCCGAAAGCGGAGCCAGCACAAATTTTCGCTTATGTAAATGAGGGTGGGGGACTTTCAGGTCTTTTTTATCTATGATCTCATCCTCATAGAACAGAATATCTATATCTATGGTCCTCGGAGTATATTCCTTACTGTCCGAACGCAGTCTCCCGAGGGAGGTTTCGATCTCCAGGATAACCGAAAGCAATGCTTCCGGTGTGAGTTCGGTGTTAAGAGATAAGCATGCATTATAGAAATCATCACCCTCAAAACCCCACGCAGGTGTCTGATAAACAGTAGAACAGGAAACGATGTTTCCTGCTTTTTCGGAGAGTAGTTGTACTGCATTTTTTAAATGAGCCAGTTTGTCTCCCAGATTACTGCCCAGCGATATATACGTCCGTCTTAAATTTTTCATAATAGACAAGCAAAGTAAATAAAAGAAATGGACAAACAATTATCTTTGTTTGCTATTGTTGATAAGTTTTGCACGGCTAAAAAAATAAAACTATCTTCAACAGCGACATGCTTGAAAAGGAAACTAGTAAATTAACAATTACCTAAATGAATTTTTTAAAAAATATACTATCTACCATTCTTGGAGTACTTATTGCCTTTGGCCTTCTGTTCTTTATTTTCATCCTCTTTATTTCCCTGGTTGGAAGTTCGGGAGAAGAACGGGTAATGGTAAAAAATAATTCCGTTCTGGAATTAAACTTAAATATTCCTATTGTAGATTTTGCCCCTGAACCGGACCCTCTTGAAGTAGCTTTAGGACTAAGAGAAAATGTATTGGGGTTGGAAGATATCCTGAACTCAATAAGTAAGGCAGCCGGAGATGACAGAATAAAGGGAATTAGCATCAGGAATAGCTTTACTTTTGCAGGTTTCGGACAGACCGAAGCTATTCGTAATGCCTTGCTTGAATTTAAAAAGTCGGGCAAATTTGTATATGCCTACAGCGATTTTTATCTACAGAAAGATTATTACCTCAATTCCGTGGCAGATTCTATCTTCCTCAACCCCGTGGGAGAAATGGATTTCAGGGGGCTTTCCTCCGAAGTGATGTTCTATAAGGACTTTCAGGAAAAATCCGGAGTTAAGATGGAGGTGATACGTCATGGAAAATACAAGAGTGCCGTAGAACCTTATCTTGAGAATGAAATGAGTGAAGCCAATCGCGAGCAGATAAGCGAACTATTGCATTCGCTTTGGGGAGAAATGCTGTCTGATGTTTCAGAAAGCCGATCCCTTTCGGTGGAGGACCTGAACAGGATAGCCGATACGTTGGGAGGAAGAAACCCTCAATATGCATTAAAGTCAGGGTTGATAGATGCTATAGCCTATAAAGATGAATATGACGATGCACTTGCCAGGGCTTTGGGGGAAGATGACGGAGATGAGTTGGAAACTGTAAAACTTACCGATTATAAATCTATTGCTTCCAGAGCCGGGAGCGGCACTAACAGAATAGCGGTGATCTATGCTCAGGGAACAATTATTTACGGAAAAGGCGATGAATTTACCATAGGGCAGGGAGTGATGATCAAGGCAATTAAGGAAGCCAGGGAAGACGATAAGGTAAAAGCTATCGTGCTTCGTGTAAATTCGCCGGGAGGAAGTGCCCTTACTTCCGAATTGATCTGGAGAGAAATAGAACGCACCAGAAAAGACAAGCCGGTCATAGTTTCTATGAGTAATTATGCGGCTTCAGGAGGTTATTACATAGCTTGTAATGCCGACAGGATCATTGCAGAACCCACCACTATTACCGGATCTATAGGAGTATTTGCCACGATTCCCAACCTGAAGGGGCTTACCGATAAACTGGGGATCAATGCTGAACAGGTAGGAACAAACGAACAATCTCAGGGTTATAGTCTTTTTGAACCCCTGTCGGAAGATTTTGAAGAGTTTATGCAGCAGGGAATAGAAGAAACTTATCAGACCTTTTTAAAGAGAGTGGCCGACGGAAGAAATATGAGCATAGCAGAAGTGGATAACATTGCGCAGGGAAGAGTATGGAGTGGTGTTGATGCGCTTAAACTCGGACTTGTAGATGAATTGGGAGGTATAGACCTTGCTTTGGAAAGAGCAGCCGAAATTGCTGAAATAGATAATTATAAGGTGGAGAATTACCCGAAAATAGAAAAGAGCCTGGATGATATTCTCAATAACCTTTCGGGCTTCCCCTTTGCGAAAAGTAAACAAGAGATCATAGAAGAAGAAATAGGAGCAGAGGCATATGAGATCATAAAAACGATTAAAAAACTATCTGCACAAAAGGGAGTACAGGCAAGACTTCCTTTTGAGATTACTATTAAATAAATTGTATGACACAGAAAGATAAGAAACTGGCGTACAAGGTGTACTTATACCTCGGCGCACTGTTCATAACTTCCTTGGTTGTATCCAACCTTATTTTTCAGAAATTCTTCTATTGGTATCCCTTCGGAGATATCAAGGTATTCGGAGCTTCCTTATTTGAGGTATCGGTGGGTATTCTACCTTATCCTATTACCTTCCTGATCACAGACCTGATCTCGGAGATCTTCGGGAAGAAAAAGGCAAATCAGATTGTGGTGGCGGGAATATTCGCTTCCTTTTTTTCTATGGGGATCATTCTTCTGGCCGATGCGGTTCCGGCACTTTCAAGCTCGCCTATTAAAGATGATCTTTTTTCCAAGGTTTTTGCCTTATCACCCATAGCCGTCCTGGCATCCATGATGGCCTATTTGTTTGCGCAGTTTATCGATATCAGGATCTATCACTTCTGGAAGAATTATACTTCCGGGAAACATTTATGGCTGCGAAATAATTTTTCCACTTTTAGCTCGCAGTTTATAGACACCTTTACCGTGGTGCTCTTACTCTGTGTTTTTGAGGTATTACCCTGGAGTTTATTCTACGGCTTGTTGGTCAGCGGCTTTCTTTTTAAAGTTTTTATAGCCATTATAGATACGCCCCTGCTGTATTTGTTCGTATATATACTGAGGAGACGCTTCAAGCTGAAAGCAGGTGAAGAAATTCAACTCGATTAAAGCAATATCAGTTGTTTTTGGCGTTCTCTTTTAAACGGAAGTATTTAAAATTATTTCCGGTGAAATTTTAGGTTACCATATTAGAAAAGCAAACGATGAAAAAAATAAAAAAACCTGTAAAGATCCTTCTTATTATTCTGGTTTTGGGAATAGGAACACTCTTTGCCGCTCCGCTTATATTTAAGGATAAGATCATTGCAATGATCAAAGATTCGGTTAATGAAAGCCTGAATGCAAAATTTGATTTTGAAGATGCAGATATCAGCCTGCTGAGTGGCTTCCCGAATGCTACCGTCCGCCTTCAAAAATTGTCGCTTGTAAATTATGCGCCTTTTGAGGGAGACACCCTGTTTGCTGCCAATGATATTGGGTTAAAAATGTCGGTGAAAGAACTTTTTAAAGGAAAAGGACAGGCCATAAAAGTAAAAAGTTTTACAGTAGACGGAGCCCTCGTAAATATTCTGGTGGATGCTGATGGAAATGCCAATTACGATATCGGAAAAGAATCCGAAGGAGGAGAAAAGAAAACAGAAAGCGGGCAAGGTGATAACTTCAGCTTTTCGCTTCAGCAATATATTATAAGCAACAGCCGGATCCATTATGTAGATAACAGTAGTAAGATGGCTCTGCATATCGACGAGTTCAATCATAAAGGGAACGGAGATCTTTCACTGGCTAAGTCCGAACTGGATACGGAAACGGAAGCGAATTTTTCCCTTATGCTGGACAGTGTAAATTACCTGAATAAGCACCGTATTAAACTGGACGCCGTGCTGGGGATAGATCTGGAAAACAACACCTATACTTTTTTAAAGAATGAAGCTCTTATCAATCAACTGCCATTGGTGTTTGACGGCTTTGTAAAAGTAAATGAAGAGAATCAGGAGATCGATATCAGTTTTAAAACCCCTTCTTCGGAATTTAAAAACTTTCTGGCGGTCATCCCTGAAACCTATTCGGGAAATCTGGATAATGTAACGACCGAAGGCGATTTTAAAGTGGAGGGTATGTTGAAAGGAATTATAGACGATACCCATATTCCGACCTTCGATGTATCTGTGTCTTCTACCAATGCTATGTTCAAATATCCCGACCTTCCCAAGTCGGTGAGGAATATCCATATAGATACCAGGGTGGCAAATACCACCGGAATCAGCAATGATACCTATGTAGATATTAAAAAACTGTCCTTTAAAATTGATGAAGACAGTTTTAATGCCAAAGCAAAACTGAGTAACCTGGTTGAAAATCCAATAGTAAACGCACATCTGGACGGAACCCTGAACCTGGGACATTTGTCGGAAGCATACCCTATGAAACTGGATGCTCCCCTAAAAGGAATACTCAATACAGATATCACTACCGATTTTGATATGAATTCCATAGAGAAAGGGCAATATGAGAACACCAGGAACAGTGGAAATCTGGCACTTTCGGATTTTGAATACAGTTCGGAAGAAATGGCCAACCCTATAGCTATAAAGACCGCATCTGTAAATTTCGATCCTGATACGGTACGCTTGAATGAATTTGACGCAAAAACAGGGCAAACCGATCTGAAAGCAAACGGAGTTATCCATAATTTACTCGGATTTCTCTTTAATAAGGAAAACGTTGAAGGGAATTTTTCCGTAAAGTCAAATACTTTTTCGATCAATGATTTTATGGTAGCTGAAACCGTAGAAGGCGAGAACGGAAGCGAGGAAAAACAGGAAGAACAGATAAAGATCCCTTCCTTTCTGGATTGTACGGTAGAGGCGGATGCTGAAAATGTGATCTACGATAACCTCACCTTAAAAAATGTAAAGGGGAAACTAGTCATTAAAGATGAAAAAGCATCTCTTCAGAATGTTACTTCCGATCTTTTTGACGGGAATGTGGCTTTAAACGGAAATGTTTCCACTAAAACGGAAACCCCGACCTTTAAAATGGACCTGGCCATCAAAGCTTTTGATATAGCTCAGTCTTTTACCAATCTGGAGCTGTTTCAGGCACTTTCGCCTATTGCAAAAGCCCTGCAGGGAAAACTTAATACAGAACTTTCGCTTTCCGGGAACCTGAACAATGATTTTACTCCTAACCTGGCAACGGTGAGTGGGGATGCTTTGGCCGAGATCCTGGCTTCCTCTGTTAACCCGGAGAATTCACAGGCGCTTTCATTACTGAACAGCAATCTGAATTTTATAGACCTGAAGAAATTAAACCTTGAAAAACTTAAGACCTCCATCTCTTTTGAGAACGGAAAAGTAAGTGTAAAGCCTTTCAACCTGAAATATAACGATATCGGTATAGAAGTTTCCGGGAGTCATGGTTTTGACAAGACCCTGGGATATAACGCTACTTTTCAGGTGCCTGCCAAATACCTGGGGAAAGAAGCATCGGGTTTACTGGCGGACCTGAGTGGCGATGATGCGAAAAACATCACTGTCCCGGTTACCGCAAATATTTCCGGGAATATTACCAGCCCCAAGGTCAATACCGATCTTAAGCAGGCTGTAGGCAATCTCACAAAACAACTGGCTGACAGACAAAAAGATAAACTGTTGGATAAAGGAAAAGGTGCATTAAGCAATCTGCTGGGAGCGAAAAAAGATTCTACTGCAAAAGATTCAACTAAAAATGCAGATCCGGTTAAAGATACCGCAGGAAAACTAATAAACAGCCTCTTTAAGAAAAAGAAGAAAAAAAAGGACAGTACTCAATAGGAAAACTGTAATGTCTTATAAAAAGCGTCGACTTATCTGGCATGAGTCTGCTAATTTATTTTTTCATTGGGATCATAGCTACTTTCTTCGGAGCCTTACCGTTAGGAACGGTAAATATTTCGGTGATCAATACCACGATTAAAGAAAATATGAATACGGCAATGAAAATTGCCTTTGCAGCCGGCTTTGCAGAGATCATTCTTTCGTTCTATGCACTGCATTGCAGTATGGCCGTTACCGGGTTTATCAGTACCAACGACTGGTTACAGATCACGCTTACGGTACTGGTATTGTGTTTTGGGGTTTTTATGCTCCTGAAAAAACAAAAGGAAGTTTCCGAGCAGAAAAAAAGTGCTTTTAATTCCAAATATCTGAGCGGGTTTATCCTTGGATTGATCAATCCGCCGGTGCTTTTATACTGGATCTTTGTGATAGAATTCCTTAACCGGAACAATTACAGCCTTACGATGAGTGATTCGCTTACCCTGGTTTTTCTCTTCTTTGCGGGAGTATACCTGGGAAAAGTACTTACCCTTTATCTGTACGGTAAAAGCAGTATGCTTATTAAGAACAAATTTGCCAATATCTCCAAAACTGTAAATAAGTTTATCGGAATATTGCTTATTGCCATTGCCGCGATACAGTTTATCCGGTTGTTTTTAGGATAAAACCAAACACACAGCTGTCATTTTTTACACCCCTAAAGTCCCCTCAAGGGGACAATTTGTATTATCGGAAATCTTATTTTCCTTTTTTTTAAAGAAAGTTCTTGTTTGGGTATATTTATCTCCTCTCCCGCTGGGAGAGGACTAAGGTGAGGGTTGTCCCTCATCCTAACCTACCTGTCGGTAGGCTGACCTTCTCCCACCGGGAGAATGGGGTAATATAGTAACCTTGACTCTTGCGTCAAGTCAAAAGAAATAACCCTTCCGTCTTTAACTGCGTTAAAGCCACCTTCCCTTCAAAAGGGAAGGAATTTTAAGTCTGGTATATATAAAAAATTCCTCTCCTGTCATCCTGAGCGCAGTCGAAGGAAAAGGAGAGACTATACCTGCTTATAGTCTGGTAGGGTGGTTCGTATATCCCTCTTGTTTTCTCCCCTCCAGGGGAGAACGAAATCCTCAAGGGGACAATTCCTTTTTACAGAAACTCTCTTCAACCTCCAATCGTCAATCCAAAATCCTTTAAAAGGGAAGGAATTTTAAGTCTGATACATATAAAAAATCCCCTTCTGTCATCCTGAGCGCAGTCGAAGGAAAAGGAGGGGTGCCCAACGGGTGAGGTGGTTTTTTATACTTCTTCTTGTTTTTTTCTAAAGGAGATAATTTTGTTATTGGCAGTTAGGCATTAACCAAAGGAATATTCCAATCAACATTCAACATTTCACACTCAACATTCCTTTAGATCAATCCACATCAATCCCTACCACATAACCTTCATTAGCACGTATATTGAATACGGTATTGTCTTCGAAGATGAGGTATTGCCCTTTTACTCCTTTTAAGACCCCGCTGTATTCCGGGGTTTTGTCCAGGTTAAGGCTTTTAACTTTTTCGGGATATTGGTTTACGGGAAACTCCAGATGGGTTTCTGTGGTCTTATTCTCCAGATAATAAGGTTTTGCTTCCTCAGGAATATAAGGAGCCAGTCGTTCCTTTTCCGCATTGAGATCTGCATCTTCTACCGAATTGGTAAGCATTTTTCGCCAGTTGGTCTTATCAGAGATATGATCTTTTAAAGCAACTTCGGTAATCCCAGCCAGGTATCGGTTAGGGACTTCGGCAATTTCTATAGCTTCATGGGCTCCCTGATCGATCCAACGGGTAGGCACCTGGTTTTTACGGGTTACCCCTACTTTTACATTGCTGGAATTGGCCAGATACACGATATGTGGCTGCAACTGCATTTTTTTTTCGTACTCCAGGTCGCGGTCTTCCTTACCCAAATGTGCCGTACTGAGCTCCGGTCTCATGATCCAGTCTGCTGCCTGGGGAATATCGAAAAAACAACTTTTACAAAAGCCCTGACGGTATATAGGGCGCTCCAGGTGGCAGTTAAGGCATTCGAACCTCAGGAATTTAATATGTATCCGGCGGTCTAAAAGCTGGTTCATATTAATAAAATCGCTTCCCATATCGAGGTAATATTGGATGGGACTTGAAAACTCTGTTTTCATTTTTGTTAACACCCCTTCGTACATAGTAAAAGTTTTTCTATTTTAGTGCTTAAAGATAGTGTAAATATGCCAATACCGTTATTTAATTCTATTGCTTCCTGGCTTCTTAAAAAGAGGATCCATCAGATCGAGCTTTTTTTGAAATATCCGGAGGAAGTGCAAATGGAACTTCTAAATCAGCTGCTGAGTACTTCTCAGTATACGGTTTTCGGTAAAGACCATGAATTCAGCACTATCCGCAACTACGAGATCTTCAGAGAACGCATCCCCGTACACAGATATGAAGAAATGGAACCCCTGATAGAGAGGGCCAGGAGGGGAGAGCAGAATGTATTCTGGCCAACGCCTATTAAATGGTTTGCTAAAAGCAGCGGGACGACCAATGCCAAGAGTAAGTTTATACCTGTGAGCAGTGAAGCACTGGAAGATTGCCATTTTAAGGCAGGAAAGGATATGTTGTCTTTTTACTTTAACAATAATGAAGATTCCAAGCTGTTCAGAGGAAAGAGCCTTCGCCTTGGAGGAAGCAAGGAATTATATGAAGACAATGATACCTTTTTCGGAGACCTGTCTGCAATCATCATAGATAATCTGCCTTTCTGGGCAGAAATGAGCAGTACCCCGAGTAACAGGGTGTCGCTGATGAGTGAATGGGAAACCAAATTACAGGCTATTGTTGATGAAACGATCCAGGAAAATGTGACCAGTATGGCCGGAGTACCTTCATGGATGCTGGTATTGCTCAATAAAGTACTGGAAGAGACCGGAAAAGAAAGCCTCTTTGAGGTTTGGGAAAACCTGGAAGTATATTTTCACGGAGGTGTTAATTTCAACCCCTATAAGGAACAATACAAAAAGCTTCTGCCATCTTCGTCTTTTAAATATTACGAGATATACAATGCATCGGAAGGCTTTTTTGCCATCCAGGACAGAAATGATTCCGATGAGTTATTGCTGATGCTGGATTACGGTATTTTCTACGAATTCATCCCTATGGATAGCTATGGAGAAGAGAATCAGAAGGCGATTCCCCTCTGGGAAGTGGAAAAGGATAAGAACTATGCGGTAGTTATTACGACCAATGCCGGTTTGTGGCGTTACTGTATTGGAGATACAGTGCGCTTTACCTCTACGAATCCGTATCGGATTAAAGTTACCGGAAGGACCAAGCATCATATCAATGCCTTTGGTGAAGAACTGATCATTGAAAACGCAGAAGAAGCCCTTAAAAAGGCGTGTACGCTTACGCAGAGCGAAATAACCGATTATACGGCCGCTCCCGTTTTTATGCGGGGAAAAGAGAAAGGGGCACACGAATGGCTGATAGAATTCCGCAAACCTCCGAAAGACCTTTCGGGCTTTACCCAGGCCCTGGATGATGCGCTTAAATCTTTGAATTCGGATTATGAAGCCAAGCGCTATAATAATATGACCTTGAACGAGCCCAAAATTCAGATGGCCAGAAAAGGATTGTTTCACGACTGGCTAAAAGCAAAAGGAAAACTGGGAGGACAGCACAAGGTGCCGCGGCTTTCAAATACCAGGGATTATCTGGACGAGATGTTGCAGATCAATTGCAAGCAAACGATATAAAAAAGGCCTGATGTTTATCAGGCCTTTTTTCTTCATGAAACTGCTTTGAGTTTCTTTATTGTTGTTTTGGAGAGCTTCTCTTCGGCATAACCTCTCGAAACTACCAGTTCTTCGTCTCCCGTACTTGGCAGTTCGAACATGGCGTCGGTAAGGATGGCTTCGCAAAGCGAGCGCAAACCTCTGGCTCCCAGTTTGTATTCTATAGCTTTTTCTACAATATACTCCAGTGCATCATCGGTAATGGTGAATTTAATATCATCCATAGCGAAGAGCTTGATGTATTGCTTAATGATAGCATTTCTTGGCTCCGTAAGAATGGCTCTGAGTGTTTTTGCATCCAGTGGATCCATATGTGTAAGAACCGGAAGTCGCCCGATGATCTCAGGAATAAGTCCGAATTCTTTCAGGTCCTTAGGAATGATATATTGTAGAAGGTTGGAATTGTCTATTCCGTCTTCATTTTTAGAAGCGCTGTAACCAACGGCCTGCATGTTCAGGCGGCGGGTAATGATCTTTTCGATCCCGTCAAAAGCACCTCCGGCAATGAAGAGTATGTTTTCGGTATTTACCTCTATAAATTTCTGATCCGGGTGTTTTCTCCCTCCTTTAGGCGGAACATTTACCACGGTTCCTTCCAGTAATTTAAGAAGGGCCTGCTGAACACCTTCCCCGGAAACGTCACGGGTAATGGAAGGATTATCGCTTTTACGCGCAATCTTATCGATCTCATCTATAAATACGATCCCTCTTTCGGCTTTTTCAAGATTGTAATCTGCAGCCTGCAGAAGACGGGTAAGGATACTTTCTACATCTTCTCCTACATAACCGGCTTCCGTAAGTACGGTTGCATCTACAATAGCCAGGGGAACATTGAGCATTTTAGCAATGGTCTTTGCCATTAAGGTCTTTCCGGTACCGGTCTGACCTACCATAACTATATTACTCTTCTGGATCTCTGTCTCGTCGTTACTAACCTGCAGTAATCTCTTGTAGTGATTGTATACCGCTACAGACATTACTTTCTTGGTCACATCCTGTCCGATAATAAACTGGTCCAGAAAAGACTTGATCTCTAAAGGTTTCTTTAAAACGAGTTCAGAAGAAAGTTCTCCCGTTTTGGATTGTCTTGATTCTTCAAGGACAATTCCGTGCGCCTGCTCAATACAACGATCGCAAATATGCGCGTCCAAACCGGCGATCAGTAAGTTGGTTTCGGGTTTTTTTCTTCCGCAAAACGAACATTCTAAATCTTCCTTTGCCATAATCTTAGTTTTATATACTTCTAACTTAGACGAAAATACGCTTAACTTCTTACCAGAATTTCATCGATCATACCGTATTCTTTGGCCTCATTTGCCTTCATCCAGTAGTCTCTGTCACTGTCTTCATGTACTTTCTTAAAGGTCTGACCTGAATGCGATGCAATGATCTCGTATAATTCGTCTTTTAGTTTTAATATTTCTCTTGCAGTAATTTCAATATCACTGGCTTGTCCCTGAGCTCCACCCAGTGGCTGGTGAATCATCACTCTGGAGTGGGTCAGTCCGCTTCGTTTTCCTTTTTCACCGGCACATAGGAGTACGGCTGCCATAGATGCGGCAATCCCGGTACAGATCGTAGCCACATCCGGCTTGATAAACTGCATGGTGTCGTAAATGCCTAAACCTGCATATACGCTACCTCCCGGCGAATTAATATATATCTGGATATCTTTTGAGGCATCTACACTTTCAAGGAAAAGTAACTGTGCCTGGATAATGTTGGCAATCTGATCGTCGATGCCTGTTCCCATAAAAATGATCCTATCCATCATTAAACGGGAAAAAACGTCCATCTGAGCAACGTTAAGCTGACGTTCTTCGATAATATATGGGGTCATACTACTTACGATCTTATCGTAATACATACTGTTAATACCATGATGCGCAGTAGCGTATTTTTTAAACTCTTTTCCGTAGTCCATAGGTTTTTACAAAATTTTTAAAAAAAAGGCGTTAAAAGTAAAAAATTAACGCCTTAAATATAGGTATTTATTTTTTACGAGCTTATCCGTAGACCTCTTTTACAAAGTCTTCATAGGATACTTCCTTAGTCTTTAAATTTGCTTCTTCCTTATATAAAGAAACTAATTTTTGACTCATTAATTGCTCGGATAGTCTTTTTACCTCTTCCTGATTAGACAAAACTCTGCCTACAATATTCTCTACATCTTCATCTGAAGGATTAGTTTGTCCGAACTGAGCCATCTGTAATTTGATAAATCCTTTTGCAAACTCCTTTAGTTCATCAAAACTTACCTGAAGATCGTTATCTTTAATGATCTTTCCCTCAATTAACTGATATCTAAGACCTTTTTCAGACTTTTCGTATTCTTCATTTGCTTCTTCGTCACTAAGTGGCTTTTCACCCGTATTCTGTATCCATTTCTTCAAAAAGGCAGAAGGAAGGTCGAATTTGGTGTTTTCTACAAGATACTCGGTAACGTCGTTCAATAATTTCTGATCCGATTGCTGAACAAATTGCTTTTCAGCATCTTCCTTGATCTTTGCTTTAAGATCTTCTTCGCTTGCAACCGCTCCGCCAGGGAACAATTTATCGAAAAGATCCTGATTAAGCTCAGCCAGTTCTCTTGTGTTTACTTCTTCCAAAGTAAAGTTCACCTCTATATCAAGATCATGAGCATCGTCATGGCTTACTTTAAGAAGTCCTATAAGGTCGTGGTTGTCATTAACCAGTGATTTTGTCTTTAAAACCACACTGTCTCCGGCCTTAAGTGCCTTGAATTTATCCAGGTTTCTTTTTCCCTTGATCTTATCTAAAGAAAAAGTAGTCTTGTTCTCTATCTCTTTTTCTTCATTGGTGAATGTACCTGTCAGTTCATCACCTTCCTCAACGGTATCTTTAGAGATAATTTTTCCGTATTGCTTTCTGATATTCTCAACCTGATCGTTGATCATTTTATCATCTGCAGTGATCTGGTAGTGGGTGATGGCTTTTTTTCCTTTTAACTTCACCTCAAAAACAGGCGACAGCCCAAGCTCGAATTCAAAAGAGAAATCTTCTGCTTCCCAGTTAAAATCATCCTGAGGTTTTGGCAGTGGATTTCCAAGAACATCCAGCTTTTCTTCGGTTAAATATTTGTTGAGTGCATCCTGAAGTAATTTGTTCACTTCATCTACAAGTACAGCTCTTCCGTATTGCTTTTTTACCAAGCCCATAGGAACGTGTCCTTTTCTAAAGCCCGGGATATTTGCTTTCTTACGGTAATCGTTTAAAATCTCTGCAACTTTTTCTTTGTAATCATCCTTGGTAATTGCAACCTTCACGATCGCATTTAAATCATCAATGTGCTCTCTGGTTATATCCATCCTTTAAAAAAAATTATTTAGTAGCCTAAAAATTTAGGCTCGCAAAATTAGTATATTTTTACAAGCCTACCAAGTTTTTAATCTATTGAAATTCAAAGCTTATGTTAATGTTTCTTATCCTCTTTAAGGAGGGAGTAGAGAACGGATTGAAAAAGCGATAATAATAAGCTAAAAATTAGGGCCCAGAGAAGCCCGTCCACATCAAAACCCCGAATGAGTTTATCGGCAAGAATAATGATCAGTGCATTAATGATAAGCAGAAATAAACCGAGGGTCATTATGGTAACCGGGAGGGTGAAGAGGATTAAAACAGGTTTTACAAGCACATTTAAAATACTGAGCACCACCGCTACAATAACAGCAGTCCAGTAAGTATCTACATAAACACCGGGGAGGACCTGTGATAAAACCACCACTACGATGGCCGAAAGCAATATTTTAAGAATGTAATTCATGTTTTATTGGTTTAGTTGTTAGGAGAAAGGAAGCCAAAAAGGCCCCTGAACCGGGATTTTCCCGATAAAATGCATTCAAATTTCGATAAATCTACAATAAATAGCTTTTCACAACAACTTTTGACCATTACACAACAAAAATTTCGTCAGAAGGCTAAAAGCTGGTATGTTTGAAGTGTTAAATAAAATGACAAATAGCAACAAAACATTAAGAATATTATTCTGATAGTTAAGAACCCCAAATCACGAAACTATCTTCATAATATTTAGAATTTTCAACAAGCGAGTCCTGAAATCCTACTTTTTCAGGACTCGCTTTTTATGTCATCTCTAAAAGATCCCGTTTTTTAAAAATTATAGGTAAGGCCTAAGCCAGGAACAAAGGAACTGTTGGTGTAAAAACCTTCGAAAGGAATAGTCTGTCCGTTTTCCTGATAAAAATCGTAAGAAGCATTAACTTCCTCAAAATAACTGTAGAGAACAGAGGCGTCTATGGCAAGTCTGGAACTGATGTTCAGGGTGATCCCGGCTGTAAAGTTATTGGAATCCGACCGCGGTGTTTCCGGAGAAAAGAAACCGTTCAGGATAGGGGATTCATCAAAATAGTACCCTCCCCTGAGTGTAAACTTGTCATTGGCTACATATTGAAGCCCTAAACGATAGTTGGTGGTATTCTGATAATTTCTCGGATTTATAGATGTTATTCCGTTGCTGAAAAATATATCCAGAGACTCGTAGGCACTCCAGAAAGTCCTGTTGATATCAAAAGCCACCAGCCATTTTTCATTGAATTGATATGACATTCCCACGGTAAGCTCCGCAGGTAACGGAAGGGTAGCATTAAAAGTAACATTGTCGAAATTTCCCGGTAAAGTTGCGGGGAGGTTTCTGAAATCTGCTGTTCCGTCCTCGGCCTTTACCCTGATCTCCGATCTGTAATTAACCCCAACTCCGATCTTTTCGTTCGGTTTGAAGAACATTCCTATATTATATCCCCAGGCCGTGATCCCGCCCTGGTCTATGGTAACATTACTGCGGTTACCGTTCTCATCGGTGGTACTCCGGTCCAGATTCCTGTTGAAATTTACTCCAGAAAGTGAAAAAATAGGCCCTCCTCCGATACTCATCTTACTGTTGAGTTTGATAGACAAGGTTGGCTGAATAAAAACGGAAACGAGCTCTATGGAATTTACCAGGTGAGAACCGGCCCAGTCTCTGGGATAGGCAACCTGACTTCCGTAAGGAGTATAAATACCGAGACCAACACTGGCCCAATCATTTAATTTATAAGCGGCATAGCCTGAAAAAGGGAAGCTGGTCTTATTTTCGGCTCCGGTAAAGATACCAAGAGCTTCATCCTGATAATTAATATCCGAAAAAATAGCATTGGCCCCTATACTTGCTGTAAACTGAGTGTCGATAAATGCAAGTCCGCCCGGATTGTAAAAGATAAGTTCCGAACTGTTAATTACTGCAACTCCCGTATGCCCCATGGCCAGTTGTTTCTGTCCCTGCAATGCTATCCTGTATCCTCCGGCATAGGAAAAATGACCAAAAACAATAGTGATTATCAAAAAAAGAAGCCTTTGTGTCATGATCAGCTAATTATCTGTTTGTTTTATTTAGAACTAAAAATAGTTTAAAAAAGTACATCCCCGGCAGTTATTCTAAAGCTGCCTCCCCACAAGCGGTTCTATGCCTGCAAAAAACGAAGGGATCTTTCAAAAAACTGCTTTGGGTTTTCTGCGTGTAACCAATGTCCCGCATTTTCTATATCGTCCAGATCTGCCTGCGGGAAATGCTCTTTTATAAGGTGAAGGTCCTCATCTGAAATATAATCGGATTTACTTCCCCTTAAAAAGAGGGTAGGCCCTTCAAAATTGCTACCTTCGGGAAGGGCAACTCCTATGTTTTCGATATTTTTTGTCAGTGCGGGCAGATTAAATCTATAAGCCAGTTCTTCCTTGCTTTTCCAGTAAAGATTTTTCAGTAGAAACTGCCTTACTCCGATCTCGGGAATATATTTTGAAAGGACTTCATCTGCGGCTCCCCGGCTTTTAACCTCGTTAAAATTGATGGCGTTTAACCCTTGTAATATCGTCTGGTGATGCACCGGATAATACCTGGGCGCAATATCTGCTACCAGTAAGCGGGCAACTTTCTCCGGGTTGCGAACTGCAAAGAGCATCGCGGTTTTTCCACCCATCGAATGTCCTATAATGTTAACATTATTCAGTTGATGATGATTGCAATAATGAAGAAGGTCTTCTGCCGTAAGTTCATAAGAGAACTCATCCGAATGGAAACTGCGCCCGTGATTTCGTTGATCTATCAGGTGTACCTGAATATTTTCTTTGGCGTAATAATTAGCCAGTGTTTTCCAGTTATCGGACATTCCCAAAAAACCATGCAGAATTAACAGGGGAGTGCCTTCGCCTACAATCCTGGAATGTAAAAGATCCATTAGCTAAGTTTGTTTAGATACATATTGATGACATTTTCCAGCCCCAGGTAGAGGGATTCTGCAATTAGGGCGTGCCCTATAGATACTTCCAGAAGTTCCGGAATATTTTCTTTAAAGAATTTGATATTATCCAGGCTAAGGTCGTGACCGGCATTAATACCAAGTCCGAATTCTGTAGCCTTCCTGGCCGCATCCGCATAGGGAGTTATGCCTCCCGGATTCCCGTTGGCGTATTCCTTTGCAAATTCTTCGGTATAAAGCTCAATCCGATCTGTTCCCGTTAAAGCAGCTCCTTCTATCATTCCGATTACCGGATCGACAAAAATGGAGGTGCGGATCCCATTTCTTTTGAATTCTGAGATCACTTCCTTAAGAAAGTCCCTGTTTTTTACGGTATCCCAGCCCGCATTAGAGGTTATGGCATCTACTGCATCGGGTACCAGGGTTACCTGTGTGGGTTTAACTTCCAGTACGAGATCGATAAACTTTTTGATAGGATTCCCTTCAATATTAAATTCGGTATGAACAACGGCTTTAAGGTCCCGTGCATCCTGGTAGCGTATATGCCTTTCGTCAGGCCTGGGGTGAATGGTAATACCTTCTGCTCCGAAATCCTGAATATCTATGGCAGATTTGAGCAGATCGGGAACATTACCACCCCTGGAATTTCGCAATGTTGCGATTTTATTTATATTAACACTGAGTTTTGTCATAACAAAATCATAAAATGATAATTCGTAAACAAAAATACAAAGTAGGCATCTGAATTTATCATATAAATTAATTAATTTGCCGAAGATTTGACTATGATAAAAATTAACTCCTACATAAGATTCGAGATGACACCCTTAACACCTTTAGATACAGTTGTTAAGGTGAGAGAGCAGTTCAGTGAATGGACCTATACCCATATTCCGGTACTGGAAAATGATTATCTGCTTGGAAATATCTCGGAGGATGATACTTATTCTTTTGATGAGGAAAAAAGTATTGTGGATTACAAATATGCATTGGATACTTTTTTTGTCAGGAAAGGAACTAACTGGCTGGAAGTATTGGAGGCTTTTGCGAGGAACAATGCCAATATAATGCCGGTGATCGACAAGAATAATAATTATGTGGGTTATTACGAGTTAATGGATATCATTACCTTTTTTAACGAAACTCCTTTTTTGAATGAACCCGGGGGAATACTGATCGTTGAAAAAGGACATAAGGACTATTCTTTTAGTGAGCTTTCGCAGATAGTGGAAAGCAATAACGGGAAATTACTGGGGGCTTTTATATCAGACAGCAGAGATGATATTGTTCAGCTGACCCTTAAAATAGGTAATGTAGGGCTTAATGCCGTTATCCAGTCTTTCAGGCGTTATAATTATAATGTTGTTTCCGGAAATGAGGACGACCTTTATATAGAAGACCTGAAGGAACGTTCTGATTATCTGAAAAGATTTCTGGATATCTGATCCTTAAAATTCAACCTAATTAAAATTTAAGCAGATGAAAATCGGTATTTATGGACAGTTTTATCAGGCAGGATCGGATGAGTACGTTAAAACGCTGCTTGACGAATTAAATAAATATCGGATCGATGTTTACTTTGAGGAGCATTATCTTGCTATGATAAAGGAGGAGATGCCACTCAATAAAACCTATCAGACTTTTACATCTTACGAAGACCTCGATAGCTCTTTCGATCTTTTCTTCAGTATCGGGGGAGACGGAACCATGCTGAGGACCATTTTATATATAAGGAGTCTGGGAATTCCCGTATTGGGGATCAATACCGGAAGATTGGGGTTTCTTGCAACCATTCAGAAGGAGGAAATAACGGAAGCGGTAAAAAGTATTGTCAATAAAGAATACGAAGTTATAGAGCGCAGCTTGTTGCAGGTACAGACCTATCCCAGGGTTTCCGAACTGAACGAATTAAATTTTGCCCTGAATGAAATTGCGGTAAGCAGAAAGAATACTACTTCCATGATCACGGTAAGTACCTATCTGAACGGGGAATATCTGACCTCTTATTGGGCTGACGGACTTATAGCAGCTACTCCAACAGGTTCTACCGGTTATTCACTAAGCTGCGGAGGGCCGGTTATAACTCCGGATACTTCCAGTGTTGTCTTAACACCTATTGCGCCGCATAACCTGAATGCGAGGCCGTTGGTTATTCCGGATGATACGATCATAAAGCTCAGGGTTTCGGGAAGAGAGGATAGATACCTGGTATCTTTGGACTCCAGAATTGCCACTGTAACCAACGAAACCGAACTGACTATTAAAAAAGCTCCTTTTACCATCAGAATGGTGGAATTAAAATCTGAAAGTTTCTTTAAAACCCTCAGAAAAAAACTTCTTTGGGGGGAAGACAAACGCAACTAGGCAATAAAAAGCTTCAAATAAAGTTTATCAATCACATCGTTTTTGTTTCAAATTGCCCGTGAGCAATCAGAATTGTTATATTTGCAAACTTTAAGTTTTATGAGAAAAATAGTTTTAATACTTTTTCTTTTGACAGGAATGGGTTTGAGCAAGGCTCAGACACACGAATTAGGAGTATTTTTAGGAGGAAGTAATTATGTTGGCGACATTGGAGCCACGAATCATATTAATCCTAATCAACTTGCATTCGGAGTATTATACAAATGGAATAAGAGCAGTCGGTATTCCTGGAGAGCTAGTTTTACGGTTTCAGATATTGTTGGCGATGACGCAGATTCTGATATCAGAGCGAGAAACCAGAGAGGATTTGAATTCAGGAATACGGTGAGAGAGCTGTCTGTGGGGCTTGAGTTTAATTTTTTAGAATTTAACCTTCACAATTTCAGTAAGCCGATCACCCCCTATTTATATGGCGGATTGTCTTATTTTAATTCCAGTGAACTGTTTTTTGATAACGGAGTTGCGATTGGTAACGGAAATCGTAATACATTTGCAATTCCTATGACCCTTGGAATTAAGGGGAAACTTGGACAACGTATAATAATAGGGGCAGAGGTTGGAGCAAGATACACCTTTACCGATAACCTGGATGGAAGTAATCCGAGAGATGCGGCTACGACTCAGTTTAGATTTGGAGGTCTGAACACCGATGACTGGTATGTGTTCTCAGGAATTACGATCACCTACACTTTTGGTAAAAAACCCTGTTATTATTGCTTTGAATGATAAGGAATAATAATAATGGACAGGAAAGACCTGATTAATAGAAAAAAACTTCCGAGACATATAGCTATCATCATGGATGGTAATGGCCGGTGGGCTAAATTAAGAGGGAAACTTCGCGTATTTGGCCACGAGAACGGTGCTAAATCTGTGAGAGAGGTAGTTGAAGGTTGCGCGGAACTCGGTGTTAAAAATTTAACACTTTACGCCTTTTCTACAGAGAACTGGAAACGTCCTAAACTGGAAGTGGAAACACTGATGAAATTATTGATCACCTCCCTTAGAAAGGAGATGAAAACACTTCACGATAACAATATTCGACTTAATAGTATCGGAAACCTCGAAGCGCTACCTGCTAATGCGCGAACCGAGCTCAAAGAGGTGATAGAGAAGACAAAGGACAATTCTCAGATGACCCTCACCATAGCGCTTAGCTACGGGGCCAGAGAGGAATTGAAAAACACCTTTATCGAGCTCTGTACCAAAGTTAAAAATAATATAATTTCTTTAGAAAATATTGACGAATCAATTATAAATGCACATCTTTACACGTATGATTTGCCCGACGTAGACCTGCTTATCAGAACCAGTGGTGAGCATAGAATAAGTAATTTTTTATTATGGCAGATTGCTTATGCAGAATTGTATTTTACGGACATACTTTGGCCCGATTTTAGAAAGAAAGATTTACACGATGCCATAATAAATTATCAAAATAGAGAAAGGAGATTTGGAAAAACAAGCGAACAACTTAACTAAGAATATCATGTTTGGGAGATATTTTAGTGTACTACTTTTATTTATTTTTTGTAACTATTCAATAATCGCCCAGGAAACTTCCTTTGACAAGGGCAAAAAATACATCCTCGGAGGAATAAAAGTTACCGGAATCAAAAGTTATAATGAGAATACGGTAATTACCTATACCCGTTTAAGAGTGGGGCAACCCATTACCGTTCCCGGAGAGGAGATCAGTAAGGTTATTAAAAATCTATGGGGGCTTGAACTCTTTAGCGACATCAACGTTTATATTACCAAAATAGAAGGAGATAAGATTTTCCTGGAACTGAATATTCAGGAACTTCCAACTTTATCCGAGGTTAAGATAGCCGGAATTAAAAATAAAAGGGTTGATGAGATCGTTAAGGAAACCGATCTTAAAAAAGGAAAGAAACTAACCGAGAGTTTTTTGACCAATACCAAAAACTACCTGGTTAACAAATACAAAAAACAAGGCTATTTAAATGCCAAGGTAAATCTGGTGACGGCTGTAGATACCGCCGAGACCAATTCCTTAAAACTTCTGGTTAATATAGACAGGGGAGAAAAAGTAAAAGTCAGATCCATTACATTTAACGGAAATGAACAGCTAAAAGGTAAGAGGTTGCGTAAGGCGATGAAGAATACCAAAAAGAAATTCCCTCTGAGATTCTGGAAAAAATCCAAATTCATAGACGAAGATTATCAAACCGACCTTTCTACTATTATCGATGCCTATAAAGAAAAAGGATTCAGGGATGCCAGGATCATTTCGGATACGGTTGCTTTTAATAATGAAAGCAATACCATCGATATTAATATTGATGTGGAGGAAGGAAGAAAATATTATTTCGGTAATATAGATTTTATCGGAAACACGGCTTATACCGACGAGCAACTTAAAAGTATTTTAGGGATAGATGAAGGAGATACTTATAATGGAGTATTATTAAAGGAACGTGTTGCCGATCCTACCAAACCGGATGCACTGGATGTAACCAACCTGTATCAGAATAACGGTTATCTGTTCTCAAGGATCAATACGGTTGAGGTTTCTGCCGAAAACGACACCATAGATTTTGAGGTAAGGATCATTGAAGGGAAACCTGCCTATATTAATAATGTTACAGTTAAGGGGAACGACAAGACCAACGACCGCGTTATTTATCGTGAAATGAGAGTAAGACCCGGGCAGTTGTACAGTAAGGATAATGTGATCAGAACCATTCGTGAACTGGGACAATTAGGATTCTTCGATCCGGAAGCGATCACTCCCGATATTCAAAACCCGGATCCGAATGCGGGGACCGTAGATATAGAATACAGTCTGGTAGAAAAAGGATCCAGTCAGGTAGAGCTCCAGGGAGGTTTTGGTGGAGGTGGATTCATCGGAACCCTAGGATTATCGTTCAGTAACTTTGCTATAAAGGATATTTTTAAGAAAGAAGCATACAAACCGATTCCAACGGGAGACGGTCAGAGACTGGCACTTCGTTTACAGGCAAGTAGAACTTTCCAGACCTATAGTTTCTCCTTTTCCGAACCATGGTTAGGAGGTAAAAAACCGGTACAGTTCTCTATCTCCTTATCGAGAACAACACAGTTCAGATTTGATATCCTGAGTAGAGATGTAGACAGGGACCAGAGATTCATTATTTCGGGAATTACACTTGGACTGGCGAAAAGGTTAACAGTTCCGGATAACTTTTTCACTTTATCGCACGCTCTTGCTTTTCAGAATTATGACCTGAGAAACTTTAACACCAATCTGTTCACCTTCCCGAACGGATTCTCAAATAACCTTTCATATACCATTGCACTTAGCCGTAGAGAGTTGAGTAGAAACCCGATCTATCCAACATGGGGATCTGAATTCTCCTTAAGCGCAAAAGTAACTTTCCCTTATTCCTTATTTAACGGAGTAGATTATGCCGATCTGGAGAACCAACCGGAATTCCAGTTACAGGATGCACAGGGAAGAGTGATCGGTGCTGACGGAAGACCGATCTCGGAAACCGGTCTGGATCCGATACCGGATGAAGGAAAGATAGACCAGGAACGATTTAACTGGCTGGAATTTTATAAGATTAAATTCAGTGGAAAATGGTATACCACTATTTACGATAAGCTGGTATTACAAACTTCCGGAGAATTCGGCTTTTTAGGAGCCTATAATAACGATAGAGGATTAGTACCTTTTGAGCGTTTCTTCCTTGGAGGAGACGGTCTGGGGAACTTTACCCTGGACGGGCGTGAGAACATAGCGCTTCGAGGATATCCGAACCAATCAATTACCACTTTAAATGACGATGGGACCCTTAGCCAGGACGGGCAGTCCATCTACAATAAATTTTCTTTAGAACTGAGATATCCCCTTACTCTAAAACCGGCGGCATCCATTTACGGGCTGGCCTTTTTAGAAGGAGGAGCGGCTTTTGACAATTTTAGGGATTTTAATCCGTTTAGATTAAATAGATCTGCCGGATTTGGTATTCGAATCTTTATGCCTGCATTTGGTTTATTAGGTATTGATTTTGGATATGGATTTGATGCACTTCCGGGTAGAACCGGTGCAAACGGATGGGAAACCCATTTTATCATCGGGCAACAATTTTAATTTTTGGCATGATATTTTCTATACTTAAATCAACCGCTTATGAAAACTAAGGTTCTTTTATTATTGTTGACTTTCTTTGCTTTATCTGTCCAGGCCCAGAGAGGTGTAAGGATCGGTTATATTGATATGGAGTACATCCTGGAGAATGTACCGGAATATCAGGAAGCAAACGAACAGCTTAATGCTAAGGTCCAGAAATGGAAAATTGAGATAGAGCAGAAGAAGAGTAAAGTAGAGCAAATGAAGAAAGACCTGAATGCAGAAAAGGTTTTATTGACCAAAGAGCTTATTCAGGAAAAAGAAGAGGATATTGAGATCCTCGAAAAGGAAATGCTTAAATATCAACAGGATCGTTTCGGACCCGAGGGAGATCTGGTAATACAGAGAAGACTTTTGGTACAACCGATACAGGATCAGGTATTCAATGCGGTGCGGGAAATAGCTTCAGGAAGGAAGTATGATTTTATTTTTGATAAATCTGCCGACGTAGTTATGCTATATTCCGATAAAAAATACGATATTAGCGAGCTGGTTTTAAGGCGTATTAACGTTGTGAGGAAGCAGGACGAGCGAAAAGCACGTTCAAAAGCGGCCAGTGAAAAAGATAAATTCGAGGCGGTACCGAATCCGGAAGTAGAAGCGAGACAAAAAGCTGCCGATGAAAGAAGAGACCAGAAGGCGAAAGACCTTGAAGCAAGAAGACAACAGAAATTAAAGGAAAGAGAAGAGCTTAAAAAGGCCTATGAAGAGAGAAGAAAGAAATTGTTAGCGGAGCGCGAAGCGAGAAAGAAAGCTGCGCAGGAAGCCAGAGAGAAAAAGAAAAAAGAAAAAGAGAACAAAGAGAAGGAGAACGGGAGCGAAAAGAAAAATGATAATTAATACTTTAAAAATAACACTTAAACATAAACAATTATTTTAGAAACCATGAAACAGATTAAAACGTTCGTAATTGCTTTTGCATTAGTTGTTGGAGCTACTAGTTATGTAAATGCGCAAAGCAAGATTGCACATATTAACGTGCAACAATTAGTGAATGATATGCCTGAAACAAAAGCAGCGAGAGCTGAGATTTCCAAGTTGGAGCAAACATATAGAACTGATTTGGAGAATTCCGGAAAGGAACTTCAGAATAAGTTTAAGCAGTATCAGAATGAAGCTCAATCGAAAACTAAAGAAGAGAACGAAAAAAGAGCTCAGGAGGTTCAGCAATTGGAATTAAATATCCGTCAGGCAGAGCAAGCTGCAGCACAGGAATTACAGAAAAAGCAATTAGAGCTTTTAGAGCCTATTTTTAACAAAGCGAGAGAAGCTATTCAGAAAGTAGCAAGAGCTCAGGGCTTCCAGTATGTCCTTGATACTACTCAGGGATCGGGAGTAATACTTGCCGATGGGAAAGACCTTATGGCAGATGTTAAAAAGGAACTTGGATTCTAATAAGAAAAGCATAAAAATTACGGAAAACCCACCACTATGGTGGGTTTTTTTTATGGATTGAAAACAGGTGATATTCAGAATAAAACGGATGAAATTATTATATAAGAATCTACTCGGATTTTAAAATAAATATGATATTTTTATAGCTAAATTATTCCTATGAAATTAAGAAAGTTCCCATTTTATAAACAGTTGGATCAGATGGATTGCGGACCAACATGTCTTAGGATGGTAACTAAATTTCACGGGCGATCCGTTCCCGTGGATGTCCTCCGGAAAAAATCGAATATCACCAGAGAAGGAGTGTCGCTTGGGGGAATTGCCGAAGCTGCCGAAGATATAGGTTTTCACACCCTGGCGGTAAGCGTAAACTATAAAACGCTGGAAGAAGAAGTGCCCCTACCGTGTATAGCGCACTGGAGGCAGCGGCATTTTGTAGTAGTACACGAAATTAAGAAGGATTCGGTTTATGTGGCAGACCCGGCTCACGGACTTGTAAAATACAGCAAAGAAGATTTTATTAAAGGATGGATAGGAAAGAATGCCGATCCTGAAGAAGCCGAAGGTTACCTACTGTTGCTGGAACCTACTCCCGATTTTTATGAGAATGATAAAACCGAAAAGAAGGAATACGGGTTTAAATTCCTGTTCTGGTATTTTAAACCTTATAAACGATATATCCTTCAACTTGTTCTCGGACTCGTTGTAGGGAGTTTGCTTCAGCTTATCTTCCCCTTCCTCACCCAGGCAGTGGTAGATTATGGTATTAATTACCAGAACATCAATTTTGTTTATCTGATCCTCGTTGCACAGCTAACACTTTTTATATCGAGCACGACCGTAGAACTGATACGAGGGTGGATCCTCCTGCATATGACCAGTAGGATCAATATTAACCTGATATCGGATTTCCTTATCAAATTAATGCGGCTACCGATCGCTTTTTTCGACTCAAAGAATACAGGAGATATCATTCAGCGTATCTATGATCATAACAGGATACAGAGCTTTTTGTCGTCTACAACCCTGAATACGCTTTTTTCTGCGTTTAATTTTGTGATCTTCGGAGCCATACTGGCGTATTACAATCTTACGATCTTTGTGCTGTTCTTTATTGGTTCTACCGCCTATATAGGATGGACCCTTCTGTTTTTAAAGAAAAGGGCCGAGCTGGACTATAAGCGATTCGATCAGTCCTCCGATAACCAGAGTAGCCTGTATCAGCTTATATCGGGAATGCAGGAGATAAAACTCAACGGTTCGGAAAGAAGAAGAAGATGGGAGTGGGAAGCTATACAGGTGCGTTTGTTCAAGATCTCCATTAAAGGGCTTGCACTTTCTCAGACCCAGAATACGGGGGGACAGTTCCTAAACGAACTTAAAAATATCCTGATCACTTTTATAGCAGCAAAATCTGTAATTGACGGAGAGCTGACACTGGGGATGATGCTGTCGGTACAATATATTATCGGGCAGCTGAATTTACCGATCAATAATTTTATATCCTTTATTCAGACCGGACAGGACGCCAAAATAAGTCTTGAGCGTCTGGCGGAGATCCATTTAAAAGAGGATGAAGAGGATAAAAAAGAAGATTATATCAGAGAGTTACCCACAGATAAAACTATTAAAATAAGGAACCTGAGTTTCAGGTACGGTGGTGCAAGCTCTCCCTGGGTTCTTGAAGATGTGGATTTTGATATTCCGGAAGGAAAAGTAACGGCAATTGTCGGGGCCAGCGGAAGTGGAAAAACCACGCTCATCAAGCTATTGCTTAAATTCTACGATCCTACGGAGGGAAGTATTAATGTGGGGAGTATGAAATTAAACAATCTGAGTACAGGAATGTGGAGAAAAGCCTGTGGTTCTGTAATGCAGGACGGTTTTCTCTTCGGAGATACGATCTCACGTAATATTACCGAATCCGATTCTGAGGGAATTGTAGATAAGGAGCGCCTGCTTCATGCAGTGAATGTAGCCAATATTGAAGAGTTTATAGAAGAACTTCCTTCGGGCTTTAATACCAAGATCGGAAGTAGTGGAGTGAATATAAGCGGGGGGCAGCAACAGCGTATTTTTATTGCGAGATCTGTGTATAAGGATCCTAAATATATCTTTTTTGATGAGGCGACCAGTGCCCTGGATGCCAATAACGAAAAAGTGATCATGGAAAACCTCCAGGAGTTCTATAAAGGCAAGACGGTGGTGGTAGTTGCACACCGTTTGAGTACAGTTAAGAACGCAGATCAGATCATTGTACTGGATAAGGGTAAGATCATAGAACGAGGTTCACATACCGAGCTCACGGCTAAAAAGGGCGCCTATTATACCCTTGTTAAGAATCAATTGGAATTAGGGAATTAAAATGGCAGAAGAAGTAAAGAAAAAAAGAAAGATCGACGAACTGGACGAACGCTCCAGCCAGGTAAAGGAAATACTTGGCCAGGCACCCAATTGGGTGATCCGTTGGGGGATAACTGTGGTGTTTATTATTATCGCCCTGGTATTCGTGGGAGCGGCCCTGATCAGTTATAACGATATTCTGCCTTCCAGGATCGTGATCACAACAGAGAACCCTCCGGTTTATCTTGATGCCAAGTCAAGCGGAAGAATGACCAATGTTTTTGTGGAGGCCAATCAGTTGGTAAAGGAAAATGAGATCCTGGCCGAAATTGAGAATACTGCCAATTTTGATGATATCTACTATCTGAAGAAAAAACTGGCGCTAAAGGAGAAAGTAGATTTTTTTGTACCGGATATCTTCGATCTGGATTCTTTGAGAAGTGAGTTTCCCACTTTCCTGGGACTGGGGCCAGTTCAGCTGGCTTATAACAATTTTCTGACCGAATATCAGAACTACATACAATACAATCTGCAACAGCCCAATAAAAGAGAATCTCAGGCTATTACCAGGCAAATCAGGGAGCAGCAGGATCAGTTGGAGAAACAGCAGAATCAGCTGGAGAATTTCAGAGAACAACTGAACCTTTCTAAAAATGATCTTGATCGTCAGGAAAAGCTTTTTAATAAAGGGGTTGTCTCAAAGGCAGAATACGAGGACGCACAAAGATCTTTTTTGGCAGATGAGTCTCAGTATGAAAGCCTGAAAACCACCATTTCAAATACAAGGATCAGTATTGCGGGAAATCGCAGTGCCCTGACAAGATCGGAGATCCAGGGAGAGGAATCTACCAATAATAACCGGCAGGAACTGGAAAAAGCATACCAGAACCTGAGCAACGGGATCCTGGATTGGGAACGTGCTTATATCTTAAAAAGCCCAATAGACGGGAAGATCACCATCTTTGATGTTTGGAATAAAAATCAGAATATCAGGACCGGAGAAATACTGTTTACCATTGTGCCCAATAATTATGAAAAACTGGTTGGAAAGTTAAGTGTTCCGATCCAGAATTCCGGGAAACTGAAGCTGGATCAGCGGGTGATCATAAAACTGGATAATTACCCTCACCAGGAATGGGGAAGTCTTGAAGGTACTGTGGTTAATATTTCCGATGTTCCTAAACAAGGGGAGGAACAGGCTCAGTATACCATTTATGTGGATATAAACAGCCTAGTTACCAGTTATGAAAAGGAAATAGAGTTCCGGCAGGAAATGCAGGGAGCTGCAGAAATAGTCCTGGAAGAACTTACCGTACTTCAGCGTATCTTCTATCAGCTAAGAAGTGTCCTTAACCGCTAACTATTATCACAACTTTTAGATTTAGTGACAAAAAAACCGGGATGTGAAGATCACAACCCGGCCAGATAGGTAATTCTATTGCTTAATTACATGGTACCAGACATGTAATGATCTGCTGTGTCTGATTCGTCGGATCACCGCAACCATTAGAGTTGTTACATCCTTCGGTATTACAGTTACAGGTAACTTCACAGCCTTCCAGCGGACCGGTAAGGATACATTGCGGAGTGGTGGAAATTTCTCCATTACCTCCTGTGAGCTTTCCGGTATCCAATTTTGAAATAACGTTTTTCTTTAGCGCTAACTTTGCATTAAGCTTCTTTTTTTTCATAATAATCTATATTAATTGGGTTAATAATTCAAAACCACAAAACAGCCGGTTATTTTTAAATACAATAACCGAACATGTCTATGACATATTGATGGGAGGGCTAACGAAAAGTGAAAGATCTAATTCTTAAAAAACAGATCTGCCGATGATCTTCTGTATATAAATGATGATACAGAAAATAATACATCACCTAAAATTAACTCAAAAAAGGATTGAAAAATTAATTATTACGGATTACTTTATAAGTGGTATTATTTAACAATTAACCGTACGATTATTCGGTATATTTGAATACTATAAATTGAGGAAGCTGTCGCTCAGAGCTAACAAAAAGCTTTTCTTTCTGCGTTTTGCAATGGGGAATCTGCTTTCATCACTGAGGAAAACCCAATTATCCTCCACTCTTTTGATATGGGAGATATTAATAATAACTGAAGAGTGTATTCTGAAAAAATTGGCTTCAGGAAGATGAATTTGCGATAAATTCTTGCTTACCAGTAAACTTTCGCCTTTTGCAAAATATACGGAACTGTAACTCCCTTCTGCCTTCAGGTATATGATCGAATCGATATTCCTGACGACAATGGATTTGGTAGTTCTTATCAATATTTTACTGACATCACCCATGAACGGGGCTGTCTTTTTGTTTCTGGTACTTTTTCCTGGCCCATTCGGATTTATAATACCTGAACAGGAAATCGTAACAAACCATTTCGTGAAGCCTGTTATTGGATTTGAACAAACGGTTCATCAGCATATGGATATAACTTCCCATAAGGCTGTTGAGTTCCATTTTTAGAGTGCCTTCATCTCTGTGTTTCAAAATTGCTTTGGCTACGGCTTTGGTATTGGCAGATTTTTCATCCAGAACATCCAGAACAGGAGCAAAATCGGGATTGTTTTCTCTTTCGAATACCAGGAATTCGCTTATTTTGCCTCTTGCATTCCTGTATTTGTTATCCAGTTGTTTTTTCAAAGGCCTGGACATTCCGAATTCCATTCCGAATCCGGTTTTGAGGTTGTCGAGGAGTTCCAGTTTTCCTTCTTCCGAATATTCAAAACTGTCGAGTAAGTTATCAATGGCCCGTAAGCCGAATAACCATCGTATCTCTTCTCCTTCATCTCCTTCTATAAGGTCTATAAAATCGGCAATCATCTTACTGTCGTGAAAGAATAATTCCTCCGCTTGTTCAATGGTATTATCCCCGTAACGCTCCAGCTCACGCTGATAAGTGTCCAGCTGTATCTTCCACAACAGGTCTTCTTCAATAAAACTCCTGAAGGGTATATGTAGTGCGTTGATGATCTCGGCAACCCTGGAGGGGTCGTTATAGTGAAAACGCACCCTTAAATGATGCTTGGGATCGGCGTAACGTATAAAGAACCATTGATCGATGGCTCCTTGTTTGATCAGTTCTGTTGCTACCGGATTTACGATCTCGGTAAGGATCATATCTGCTGTTTTTGGCCCCGTATACAGTTTGTAGTAAAGCCATTTATCTCCAATGATAAAACTTCTTTGTGTTTTATTTTCCATTCTGCTTTTCTGTTTTACGGTCAGACAATTTATTCTCGTTATAAAAGGACAATACGATCTGGTTGGTGTAGTAACCCTTATTACCTTTAACCAGGCTGTTTTTGTCGAAAAGGAACTCTGTGATCCTGAAAGAAGGCCTCTTTTTCACTGTTTCCAGGAGCATCCTTGCCGAGCTGAGGTTGTCAAAATTGATCAGCAGCTCATTGTCTCCGTCGGTAAGCATGACCATAGGTGGTATTCTTCGGCTTTCTCTAAAGTCTTTTAATGCTTTTTTCAACTCTTCATTATCTCCCGAAGCTTTGTGCAGCGGTTCCATATCCTTTTTATTGATATTCCAGAGAGCCTCCTGAAGAATAAGATCGTTGTACTCAATCCTCGGGATAAATTCCATATCTCCTGATAACGGACCCGTATTAAAACCGATACCGCTACGTATTCCCTGTGTTTGCATATCTGCAAGAAAATGATAGATAGGCAGGGAATTGGCAGAGTAATTATGAGCATTGGTCAGGTGAGGAACCACTTCCTTATTGTTCTTTTTAGACCGGAGTACGATCCTTCTGTTGGCTTTAACAGATACCATCAGGTCGTCCAGGTTAAGCTGTTGTTCCTCATCCAGAATGGATTTTGCCAGATAGGGGATCTCATACGGACGGAATGAAGGGCGCATTAAGATGTTTCCAACTCTCGATTCCGGTAAATGCACGATCTCCGCAAGTATTTTATCAGAATTTATCTCTGCTTCCACATCAATAATAGACTGTGTATATTTTCTGAGGGCTTCATCTCCGTGGCAAAAACGTCCGAGTAAATTAGCGGCACTGGAGCCTCCCGAGCCGGAGAAGCGTATTTTCTGCTCACCATCTACCTGAACTACTTCTATCATTGCCGAAAGCGTATCCGGAAGATCGTCCCAGCCTTGTTCAAAATTCTTGAAATCCTCATCTTTTAATACAATAGAATACGCATCATTTTTATAAGCGTCTATCAGCTTTTTCTGGAACATAGAATGAAAAGAGTTCCAGGATATTTCGGAAGATGCGTTTTTTGCCGCCCTTCTCGGTATGACCAGATCGTCTACCAGCGGACTTACATCACCGCTTCCCTGATTTTGCTTATAACCCACCCCGATCTCAATATCCAGGGCATTGGCAAGAAGGACTTCGCGTTCCTCATATCGTTCGTAAAAAGCCTCCTTGAATTTTCCTAACATAGTCTCCCTTGGAGGAGGTGATATCTTATTCAGGAGGGAGATCCCTTTTCTCACAGATTCGGCTATCGATGGATCGAGCGTATTTTTTTTATAATTGAGCTCCATATCCGTCTGGAAAAGAAATTTCAGTTCGAAAGTAGTCTCGATCTCCTTTAAATATTCTCCCAGATCAGTATAGGAAGTTGAAGGATTCCCTATTTTATTGTCGATCTCCTCTATTTTCTTATCGGCTTCCGTTAAAAAAGTAACGAGTTTCTCCGTACCCTTTAATTTCTTCAGTACTCCCAGGATCTGCTCCAGGAATTCAGGGCCGGAAACCGAAGGTTCCAGTTCACTTATCAGAAGCTGGCTGTCTACCAGTTCTTCAATGAATTCGGTTGCTTCCTCAATACTGATCTCATCGTCTACCAGGGCATTTGCCAGATCCTTTAAATAAGCTCCGTTAGCTGCTTTATCGAGAATAAGCTGGAGGTAATCCGAGTGATCCACAGCTACAATATGATGATGTCTTCTGCTGTTGAAATACTTGTATTCTATATAGCGAAGTTGATTTCCGGTTCGGTAAATACTGGAATTAGGTACGAACAGTAATTGTTCTTTTATACTCTTGTTCCGGGTAAGGTCCTGAGAAAGCGCCACCAGATAATTCATATCGAGGCGGGTATGCCTGCGGTTGGTTGCCGGATCGTCCAGCTCTATATTTGTTTCTTCATCTATCTTTCCGAGTGCACAACCTGCAAAAAGCCCGAAAGGAGTACAACGCGATGACATTCTCGCAATGTACTTTAGTATGGAGTACTTTAGTTTATCGTCTTTTCGGTCTTCTTCCGCCCATTTAACGGCTTCCGAATAGAGGGAGGGCGATGCCAGGAATATGGCTTCTTTTACCAATGGGTCCTTAAAGACCTCTTTGATCCTTTTGTCGCTGATAACATCTTCTGCCGTTAATTCCTCAAAAAAGCTGAGGGGAAGCAGAGGAGTACGCAATACAAAATTTGGAAAATTCTTATAAGGGTTTTGATGGGTTTTCATTCTAATGTTTTTGTAAAACTGGTTGGAAAGTCAATTAACTGATCATCAGGCACTCGTCCCAATGCGATTCGAAATCGGCCAGATAGTCGATAATGGTAAGTCCGATACCTGCCACACCTTCCAGTAATGACAATCGGTTTACCCAATCTTCATCCATTCCGTTCCACTGCTTATAGCCGGCGTTTCCGTCTTCATATATAGCCATTTTTAAACCGTGATCTATCCAGTAATAGGTGGCTTCCCTAAAAGTTTCCTCCCCGGTTTCCTTATAGATACGATTAAATATCTGAGCATTTCCGTAAGAGCCATGGCAGATACCTGCATCCCTGATGCCTGTTTCTTCGTTCTTTCTTCTATTGGCTCCATGCCTGAGAATATTTAAAGCTTTTCCTCTTAACTCCTCATCTTTAAGAACAGCAGATGCGCGCCAAAAAGCCAAACCTATTCCCAGGTCACCGTAACACCAGGCGAGCCTGCTTCTTCGATCGTTATTTTCTTCGGTTACCCAACTGGGGTAAAGACTGTAAAGATCATTGCCTTTTAATTCTTTACTCCTGATATATTGTATGGCTCCTTTCAACAAGGGTTCTGTAGAACTCTTGAATTCGTCAAATTCATATAGTTTTGAAAGAAAAATAATAATACTGGACATCCCATGAGAAAGGCTGAGGTTAAAGCCGCGTTGCCCCGTATCTCTGTCGAGTACAGCTTCCCACTTTAAGCCATTTTCATCCTTCTGAGAAGTGGCTTCAAGGTCGGCAACCATTTTGTTAAGGTATTCTCTATATCTCTGTTTAAGCTCGTCACTACGGGTATTCCTGTAACGTTTCAGAAAGTAAAAGGCATAACCTACTCCTGCATGCAGAAAATCGTATTGCCCTCTTTGCATATCGTAAGACATCACAGATAACAGGTATTCATCGAGATCTGCTAGGAGTTCATCGTTCTCAGAATCCATAAAATCTTCCTCCAGTAAATGCTCGAATACCCATCCGGCACCGGCAATTCCCGAGCAAAATGTTGGAAACTGATACCCGTTGTTGATCCTTTCAATTATTTCTTCCAGAATATTGATCCCGATATCTGCCTGTGTGTCTATATCCAGATATTTTGAATAGTAAAAATGAAACAAGGCAATCCCCGAAATACCGGCTAGAACGCCTACATCTTTTTCGGTTTTGAATTCCTTTTGTAATATGCCACTGATCTCATTTAATTTTTCTTCCAGCTCTTTTTTGTGTTCCATGGTAATTAACCTAACCTAAGGATTAATAAATTCTTTTTCTTTTGTCTAAAATATAAAAATAAGTGGGTAAATCCGTACAATAAGTGATAATAATTTTCTTTTGTAAACTACATTTCATTATCTAAAATATTACAATACAAAAACATATGGTTTTAGCTGCTTATAAGTACGGCTTTTGTTTACTTTTCCAAAAGTTGCAGGAAAAATGACAGCACAGATCCTTCTTAAAAAACCGGATGGGATATAGTTAAAATTGTGTAGATTTGTCACAAATGAGCGAACAGGCTATTGGTATTTTTGATTCGGGAGTAGGGGGGACCTCAATCTGGAAGGAGATCAATAAACTTCTTCCGAATGAATCGACCATTTATCTTGCAGACAGCAAAAATGCACCCTACGGTGAAAAGACTCAACAGGAAGTTATTGATCTGAGTGTAAAGAATACGGATTTTCTTCTTGACAGAGGTTGTAAGATCATTGTGGTTGCCTGTAATACCGCTACTACCATATCTATAGATTTTCTCAGAAAAAAATATGACATTCCTTTTATCGGGATAGAACCGGCCATTAAACCGGCAGCACTTCAGACCAAAACAAAAGCCGTGGGAGTGCTGGCAACAAGAGGAACCCTGAGCAGTTCTTTATTTCACCATACAACCAATCTTTATAACGACGGCATTCACGTTGTGGAGCAGGTGGGAGAAGGCCTGGTAAATCTTATAGAGGAGGGCAAAATACACAGCGATGAAATGAGATCTCTGTTAAAAAGATACCTCGATCCCATGCTGGAAGAGAATATAGACCATCTGGTATTGGGATGTACGCATTATCCCTACCTGATCCCCGCAATTAAGGAGATGGTACCTGCTTCGGTAAAAATTATCGATTCGGGAGAGGCAGTGGCCCGGCAGACAAGAGCTATTCTCGAAAAGTTTAAACTCCTCAATGTATCAAAACAGAAAACATCTCACTATTTCTACAGCAATTTAGATAAGGATCTTCTCGAATCCTTTATACAGGATGACAGTGATCGTTTTTATGCGGAATATAAAGATTTTTAAGAAGCGTACTTTTTAATGATGGCTGAAACCGCCGGTAAATAAGAAGCGCCGAACAGGTTTAAATGCACCAGTAAATAGTATAACTGCCAGATATCGGATCGTTCCTGCCACCCTTTTTCCAGATTGTAATGTTCGTGATAAGTATCGAACACCTGCTGCGGAAACCCGCCAAACAAGCGCATCATCGCAATATCGGCTTCCCTGTGCGAATAGGAGACAGCCGGATCTATCAGACAAGGTTCTCCATTCTTATCTATTAAATAATTCCCGCTCCACAGGTCTCCGTGGATCAGGGCCGGAGGTTCTTCCGGGATCTGATTTTCCAGTTCCCGGTAAAAAACATCTGTATCCTTAAACACATAGCCTTTTTTTCCTGCCAGTTTTATCTGAGGTTCCAAACGCTGAGAGATATGGAATTCAACAGCAGAAGAACAACCGGTGTTTTGCTGAGGTAAGCTACCGATGTAATTATCGCTGAAAAAACCGAATTCATCAAATGTATTCCTGTGCATTTGTGCCAGGAGGGAGCCGAAATTTTCCCAGCTGAACCGGTTGGCATTTCCGGGTTCTATATAACTTAAAAGTAAAAAAGAAGATCCGTCAAAATCACCTGTAGCAACGGGCCTGGGAGTTCTGAGACTTTTTGTAGCTTCAATAGCTTCAAGGCCTTGTTTCTCATAACGGAAAAGCCCCGGTAGGAGGTTACTTTTATTGAGTTTTACAACATAATCTTCCGAAGCTGTTCCCAGCCGGTATACCTCATTAATATCGCCGCCACTTAGAGGGTTGACGGAGATGATCTTTTCTCCAAGAACCGATTCCAGATGCTCGTTTAGTGCTTTGGAGATCAAAACCAGATATTATTTGCGTTTTCTCAGATAAGTAAGATAAGTAAAACTGCATTGGTGCCTGTCGTCTGCAGGGTGATGTTCTTCTTCTACCAGCTCCCAATCTGCCGGATCTACTTCAGGGAAAAAAGCATCGGCGTCGAAATCGCCGTGTACCCGGGTGAGTTCTATCTTATCTGCATAGGGAAGTCCCAGTTTATAAATTTCTCCCCCGCCGATAATATAAGGTTGATCGTCATTAACTACCTTGTTTAAGGCCTCTTCCATAGAATGAACTACAATACAACCTTCTGCTGTATAATCTTTTTTCCTGGTAATGATGATATGAGTACGATTGGGGAGTAATTTCGGGAAGGTTTCGAAGGTTTTCCTACCCATAATAATATGATGCCCTGTGGTCAGATCCTTAAATCGTTTAAAATCGTCCGGTAAATGCCAAACGAGGTCGTTGTCCTTTCCAAGTGCATCGTTCTCTGCTGCTGCAGCTATCATTGTAATCATTGTTCCTGATCTTTTTTTTTAATTTCCACAGCGGGGAATTCCTGTTCGATCTCCCTCTGAAGTTTTGCTATTTTTTCCTTTTGTTTTGCTACCAGTTTCTCTCTTTGTTTCCTCTCCCATTCCTTTCCGAGGAATTTATGGGTCACATAAACATTAAACAAATGAAAGGCAAAGAGAAAGGCCCATAAGGTGATGGCCCATACAAACCAGTTGTATTCCTCTCCGTATTTCAGGATCTTGTTAATGATAACAAGAAAGACACTTCCGATCAGAAAAACAACAAAATGATAATAGAGCCGCTTTTTCTGAAGAATACGCTTATTGGCGTCTTCCAGAAGCTCATGTTGCTCTCTGTCTATCTCCGGAATATTTTTATTTTTAGAAAACATAGCCTGATATCTGTCTAAAGCAAATCTACGTAAATTTATTTTTGATCGGCTTGTGTATTTAAGACTAAAAAACAGTAATAGTTGCCTTAAAATTTATATTTTTCGCCTACTAAACTTGAAATTGCTAACAGATCTCTTATGGCAGATAATTTTCCCAAGGAATTCCCGGTTTTATCTCAATATGTTTATGCTAATATCGCGGCTTCGGGCCTGATGTATGACCAGCTGGTGGATTGGCGACAGGAGCACGATCTCGATTTCCTCATCAAGGGAAGCCTGTTCAGGGATGAACACCATCTGTTCCTGGAAGAGATCAGGAATACGGTAGGCCGTTTTTTTAATTGCCGACCTGCAAATGTTTCCCTGGTGCCTAATTTTTCCTTTGGGTTCAATACCGTTCTGGAAGGGATAGGGAAAAAGAAAAAAGTACTGCTGCTAAAAAATGATTACCCGTCGGTAAACCTGGCAGTTGAGGACAGGGATTTTGAGATTTGCTATGTTGATATTGATGAAAACCTGGAGCAGAATATTGAGGAGGCCGTAAAAAAGGAACAACCCCATGTGCTCGCTTTGAGCCTGGTGCAATATATCAACGGAATAAAAATAGACCTGGACTTCATCAAGGCGTTAAAGACCAAATATCCGGATCTTATGATCATTGCAGACGGGACGCAGTTTTGCGGAACTCAGGCTTTTGATTTTGAGAATTCGGGAATCGATGTACTGGGGGCCAGTGCCTATAAATGGCTATTGGCCGGTTATGGGAACGGGTTTATGCTTTTTAATCAGAACAGTATAGGGAAGATCTACGCTGATGCCTTTCAAAAAACAGAGCAAAACGGAAGTTTTAGTAAGGAACAACAGCACCTGATGCGCTTTTTTGAACCCGGCCATCTGGATACACTTAACTTCGGAAGCCTTAAATTCTCGCTGGAATTCCTTGAAGAGATAGGAATAGAAAGGATCCAGGCCAGGATCAGGGAATTGTCGGATAAGGCCAGGCAGGCATTTTCCGAACTGGGACTGCTGGAAGACCGGGTTATCCGCAGAAAAGAGCATTCGAGTATTTTTAATATTAAGGGAGATGACCGACTTTTTAAGCATCTGAGATCGCAGGATATTATATGCTCCCAACGGGGAAATGGGATCCGTTTGAGTTTTCATTTTTTTAATTCGGAAAAAGATATCAGCAAGATATGCCTGGCACTTAGAAGCTGATCTGAGGCTTGTGAATTTGATATTTTGACCCCCTGCTTTTTGTCAAAAATAAATTTTAAAGAGCTTATTTTGACGATATGATAATTCTTTTCTAATCAGTTGTTTATGAGGTTATTTATGTGTTTTTTTGATATCTAATCAGAAACGAAACAAAACATAAATACCATGGCAATTCAAAAAAAATATCTAAAATCCAAGCCGGTGTGTAAAGTTACTTTTACCGTTCCGGCAGCAGAAGCTGAGAGAGTAGTGGTTGTAGGAGATTTTAACGACTGGAGCCAGGAAAGCAGTATCCTTAAAAAACTTAAGAACGGGAACTTCAAGGGAACATTCGACCTGCCTAAGGGGAATGCCTATGAGTTCCGCTATATTATTGATGGAAACTATGTAAACGATGAAACCGCCGATCGTTTTCAGTGGAATGACTACGCCGGAACCGAAAATGCGGTTGTGGAGGTTTAATTATTTTAATTTGTTGGTTAAGATTGCGCTTGCTTCCCCATAAAAATCTTTGAGTTTTTCAGGATTTGAGCATTCGCTTGCGGGAAGCAAGGCCCCTTTCCAGTCGCCGTTTTTCCACGTACCCGAACTTAGCCCGGGAAGTTCGCCATAATTTATATTGGCTGAATTCTTACCCCAGCCATATACATAGTAATAGGGAGTATCATTAACCGAATCGGCTATGGCATAACCAAGACCCAGGCCGGTGCCAAAATCTCTTTCTTCACTCAGATCGATAAGCATTCCCGTATCAAAATGATGCGGCCAGATCCTGATATCGGTGGCAGCCGTACTTTTAGCTGCTGTATCTTCGAGGGCTAGCTGAGAAAGGTTTCTGTACAGGCTGAGCTCTTCAATACTCTTCTCTTCTTCGTTGTCAAGACTGATAAAGCTGTCAAAATCTGTATCTATGGTAAATCCGAGTTCGTAATTAAAACGGCTGGCATCCAGGCCAAAACCACTAATCTTTTCCCTTATCCACGAATCCAGCTGCTCTCTGCCTAAACCGAGGATATCGGTTTCTTCTGCCTGCTCTCCTTTAATTACCCTGAGGTGGAGGTCTTTATAACTGAGTTCGAGATGAACCCCTTCTATTTCCCTGGAAATAACTGCACTTTTGGAAACAGACCATCCCAGATTGGACTGACTGTCATCATCTGCCTTGGGCAAATAGCTGTTGCTGAAAGCTGCCAGGAATTGAGACAGATGATGAAATTTGTTTTGTGTTTTGTTGATCAGTGACATATTTATTCTGTTACGGTAACACCTTTCCAGAAGGCAACATAGCCTTTAATGGATTTGGCCAATTCACTTACTTCAGGATAATACCAGGCTGCATCCTGATTTTCCTTGCCGTTTACATCTAGAGTATAGTAAGAAGCTACTCCTTTCCACGGACAATTGGTATGGGTGTTACTTTCTTTAAAGAATTCCTTTTTGATCGAATCTGCAGGGAAATAATGGTTGTTTTCCACTACCACTGTTTCATTACTTTCTGCAATTACCGTATCATTCCATATAGCTTTCATAGTATTTTTCTTTTTTTTAAGATTTAGTGAATATATAATTCTTGTAATATTCTTTGTTGTCTGTAAACTGACCGTCTATCTGCAGCCCGGCTTCTTTTGCAAGCCATTCTACCACATCATCGTCGTATTTCTGTGAGATCTCGGTATGAATGGTCTCCCATTGCTTGAAATGCACCTTTAAGCCCAGTGTGCCGATAAAAACGCTCTGTTCCTTTTTGGCAACCAGGAAACTTTTAGCGGTCCCTGTTTCAGGATCATAAGTCTCCCAGTGAAGGAAATTATCCGGATCAAAATCCGCTTGCATTTCTCTGTTGATCCTCACCAGGATATTTTTATTAAAAGCTGCTGTAACCCCGGTTTTATCGTTATAGGCATCCAGGATGGTCTGCGGGTCTTTCTTCTGGTCAAACCCCATAAAAAGAAGATCCCCTTCCACCATGGATTCCCTGATATTCTTTAAGAACAGGATAGCCTGCGGATGAAGAAGGTTTCCGATATTGGAGCCCAGCACCATAATTACTTTTTTACGCTCCTTGTATTCCGCCAGTCTCTCAAGGACTTCAAAATAAGTACCCTGCTGAGGGCGAACCTCTACATTGGGGAGTTCCTTCTCCAAAGATGTTTTTAACTCATCCAGGACGTTCTGACTGATATCTATCGGTAAAAAATTAAAATCGTAATTGTTCTCTGAGAGGTGACGCAGAAGGATCTTGGTTTTTTTACCATCGCCTGCACCCAATTCGATCAGATCAAAACCGTTAGGGCTGTTAAAGGTTCTGGCTATGGCTTCTGTGTGTTCCGATAAAATATCGAATTCACAATTGGTGAGATAGTATTCAGGAAGTGCCATAATATCCTGAAAAAGTTTATCTCCTTTTTTATCATAAAAGTATTTCGAAGACAAAAACTTCGGAAAAGCTGTTAAGCCTTCAAATACTTCTTCTTCAAATTTCGTCTCAAAAGAGACGGTTGTTTCGGTTTTCATAAAAAGTTTGTCGTTATGACCGGGCTAACCTTAACCCGGTAAATTGCCATTGTAGATTAGGGTGAAAAAAATTGCGATAGGTATGCCTCGTATGTTTATTCGGAGTGGCTACAGAGCCTCCTCTTAAAACCTTCTGGTTTACCATGAATTTTCCGTTGTATTCGCCCAGGGCACCATCTGCCTTGGTATAGTTCGGATAGGGAAGGTATGCGCTTTCGGTCCATTCCCATCGATCTCCCCATTTAAAAAAGGGTTGAGCAATTTCCCATTCGAATTCTGTGGGTAATCTGTAACCTTTCCATTGAGCATAGGCAAATGCTTCATAATAGGAAATATGGGTAACAGGAGCTTTAAGATCTATCTTTTTAAGTCCTCTCAGGCTATACCGGTACCACTCTCCGTCTATTTCATGCCAATACAGCGGAGCTTTACGTTGTTCCTGATTTACCCAATCCCAGGCTTCGGCATGCCATAAGTGAAACGTCTGATAGCCCCCCGAATTAATGAATTCGAGGTATTCGCCATTGGTGACAAGTTTATTGGATATTTCGTAATCCTGAAGGTATACTTTATGTCTTCCCAGTTCATTGTCGTAACAGAACTCACTGCCTTCATGCCCTATTTCATAGATCCCGGCAGGAATACGGATCCAGTCCTGAGTATAATCCTGTGACGGATTTTCTTCAAAATTTTCCGAATATACCGGAAGCAGGGGATTATTTCCCAATATGTATTTAATATCGGTAAGCAATAGTTCCTGATGCTGCTTTTCGTGGTGAATACCTATCTCCACCAGGTCGTGTAATTCCTTGGAAACTTCTCCTGAGAGCAGTTGTTCCATTGCTCCGGTTACATGTTTTCTGTATTCGTATACTTTGTTGACGCTTGGCCGGGACAGATTTCCGCGATTGGCTCGTACTACCCGTTTTCCGACAGTTTCGTAGTAGCTGTTAAATACAAAAGCAAAATCTTCGTCAAAGATCTGGTAGCCGGGCAGGTATGTTTTTAATATAAATTCTTCGAAAAACCAGGTGGTGTGTCCCAAATGCCATTTGGGCGGGGATACATCCACAACCGGTTGGACGACATAGTCTTCTATTTCCAGGGGAGCGCAGATATCTTCTGTTCTCTGTCTGGTTTCGGTAAAAAAAGTTGAAATCGTATCGGTAATTATCATAGCAATATCTAATCAAGATGCATAGACATTAAAGATACGTATTTTTATCTATTCCTACAGTGGATCAGGGTTAAAGGGATGTTAAATCAACTGCGGTTTTAGATGGCTACAAGGCCTTTGATATGCGGGTGCGGATCGTAATTTACCAGTTTGAAATCTTCGAAAGAAAAGCCGAAAATATCATCTATTTCGGGATTGATCTCCATCTTTGGAAGCGGACGGGGTTCCCGTGATAATTGCAGCTCTACCTGCTCCATATGATTGGAATAAATATGCGCATCCCCGAAGGTATGGATAAAATCTCCCGGTTGATATCCGCAAACCTGTGCTATCATCATGGTAAACAGTGAGTAGGAAGCAATATTAAAAGGTACACCGAGAAATATATCTGCGCTTCTCTGATATAATTGACAGGAGAGTTTCCCGTCAGCTACGTAAAACTGGAAAAAAGCATGACAGGGAGGAAGAGCGGCTTTTCCGTTAGCCACATTTTCCGAAAAGGACACGGAAGTATCCGGAAGTACACTTGGGTTCCATGCAGAAACAAGCATTCTTCTGCTGTCGGGGTTGTTTTTCAGAGATTCGATAACTTCTTTTATCTGATCTATCTCATCCCCGTTCCAGTTGCGCCACTGATGTCCGTAAACCGGCCCGAGATCTCCATTCTCATCGGCCCATTCATTCCATATACGCACTCCGTTTTCCTGAAGGTATTTAACATTGGTATCTCCCTTTAAAAACCAGAGTAATTCGTAAATAATGGATTTTAAATGCAATTTTTTAGTGGTTACCATCGGAAAACCTTCGCTCAGGTCGAAACGCATCTGGTAACCGAACACGCTTTTGGTTCCGGTACCGGTACGGTCGCCTTTCTCATTTCCGTGCTCCAGGACGTGCTTTAATAGATCGTGATACTGCTTCATTAGTCAATTGCTTTATGTCGGAACTAAAATAAAAAAAAGTGCCTCTCCAATAGGGAGAGGCAATTGTATTTTATTAAAATGTTATTAACGTTTAACCGATGATCATTCCTGCAATCGTAGCCGATAGGAGTGAGGCCAGTGTACCTCCCAGAACGGCTTTCATTCCGAATTCGGAAAGCGTTTTCCTCTGACCGGGTGCCAGAGAGCCGATCCCGCCTATCTGTATCCCGATAGATGCAAAATTTGCAAAACCACAAAGCATATAGGTGGCCATGATCACGGATTTCTGATAAGTAAAATGCACAACATTGGCCGGATTTTTTAATTCGGCCAGCTGAATATATCCGACAAACTCACTTGCTGCCAGTTTTATTCCGAGTAACTGACCCATTAATGCCATGTCTTCCTTGGCTACACCGATAAGCCACATAAAAGGAGAGAAGACATAACCCAAAACAAATTCCAGCGATAAACCGGCATAGGGTGTATTTGCTGCAATTGTATCATTCAGGCCTCCTACTCTTCCAAGAGTTGAAAAGCCATAGTTGATCATGGCAATAAAGGCGATAAATACCAGAAGCATAGCACCAACATTGGCTGCCAGTTTAAGCCCTTCAGTAGTACCGTTGGCAATGGCATCCAGGATATTGGAACCGATCTTGTCCTGAGTGACCTCTATGGTCGAATCAATTTTTTGTTGTTGCGGATAAAGTATTTTGGAAATCACGATAGCTCCCGGGGCAGCCATTACGGATGCTGCCAAGAGGTGTTTCGCGAATTGTAATTTTAATACAGGATCATCTCCTCCGAGAAAACCGATATAAGCAGCCAGTACTCCTCCGGCTACCGTGGCCATCCCCCCGATCATAACCAGAAGGATCTCGGAGCGGGTCATTTTTTCCAGATAAGCCTTGATCATCAGTGGGGCTTCAGTCTGTCCCAGAAAGATATTTCCGGCTACCGATAGACTTTCAGCTCCTGAAATACCCAGTAATTTGGTCAGTGCCCATGCCATCCCGCGCACGATTACCTGAATAATGCCCATATAGAAAAGCACCGAAGTAAGCGCAGAAAAGAATATGATGGTAGGAAGTACCTGGAAAAGAAAAATAAATCCATAGGTATTGACATCCATCATCCCGCCAAGCAAAAACTCACTACCGGCCCTTGTAAAATCGAGAACTTTAACGAATAACTGTCCCACGAACTCGAATCCTGCCTGAATAAAAGAAACCTTTAAGACTCCGAAAGCAAGTAATAATTGAGCTCCCAAACCGATAGATACGGTTTTCCAGTTAATGGCTTTTCTATTACTGCTAAACAGGAATGCAATGATAATTAAAGAAAGCATCCCTAAAAGCCCTCTCATAAGGCTCTTTGCAGAAAATCCCTGATTGGGTATAACTTCATTTTTATCAGTATCAGCACTGTTTATGACTGCCTGATCCTTAAAGGAGGGGTCTCTGAATGAATATAGCACCCCATTTTCCTTAAAAACCAGGGTAGAATCTGTTTTTTCGGTGATATTGTAAAAACGAACCGTATCTTTTGGTTGCTGATAGTAAAAAACAAGGAGTTTGCCCTGAACCAGATAATTTCCGGAGGCTTTTAAATTGTCTTTTGCCTGCAACTGATACTGGAATTCACCTTCTTTTAACGATAGCACATCGCTTTCGGAAATAGCAAACAGGGATTCCTGCTTTTCGTTCTGAATGTCTTCAAACTGCCATTCTTTTTCAATTTCCTGAGCGGAAAGAGTGCAAATTGTAATAAGTAATGTGAATAAACTGAAAAAGTATTTTTTCATATAGAAGTTATTTCGTTCCCCTTTTTGAGATCTCATCTCTTATCTCGGCGGCTTTTTCATAATCTTCATTGGCAACGGCCCCGTCGAGCATATTGTATAACTCCTGAAGGGTATAGGACTTGTAATTTTCTTTGGGCTTGGATTTAGAAGTGTCTGCATCACCGGTTTCGGCAAGGAGCTCGTCTACAACAATGCTTTCTTCCTTTTCTTCATCCTCGTCCTCATCCTTATTGGAGAATTTGAGATAGATACCCGCTTTGTCAAGTATGGTCTTATAGGTAAAGATGGGAGCGTTAAAACGCAATGCAAGGGCAATGGCATCACTGGTCCTCGCATCCAGTATTTCTTCAATTTTATCGCGCTCACAAATGATACTGGAATAAAAAACACCATCCACAAGTTTGTGTATGATCACCTGTTTTACAACGATATCAAACCTGTCGGCAAAATTCTTAAACAGGTCATGAGTGAGTGGCCGGGGAGGCCTTATTTCTTTTTCAAGAGCAATGGCAATAGATTGAGCTTCAAACGCACCTATGACAATCGGGAGTTTTCTTTCGCCGTCTACTTCATTTAGTATCAGGGCATAGGCTCCGTTTTGCGTCTGACTATAGGATATTCCTTTTATATTTAATCGAACTAAACTCATATGATCTTTCAAAACCAAAAAAGGCCGTCTAAAAATGGGGATATCCCAACTTTAGACAGCCCTTACCGGGCACAATTTAACAAAAATTATGCGTTTTGTGCTTTAAATTCCTTTAATTTTTCTATCAACTTCGGCACGACTTCAAATGCGTCTCCAACTACACCGTAATCGGCTGCTTTAAAGAATGGAGCTTCCGGATCGCTGTTAATAACAACTTTTACTTTTGAAGCGTTGATCCCTGCTAAATGCTGAATAGCTCCTGAAATACCTACCGCAATATAAAGGTTAGATGCTACAGGCTTTCCGGTTTGTCCAACGTGTTCGCTATGAGGTCTCCATCCCAGGTCGGAAACCGGCTTTGAACAGGCAGTGGCTGCTCCAAGGGTTTCTGCCAGATCTTCGATCATTCCCCAGTTCTCAGGGCCTTTTAAACCTCTTCCTCCGGAAACAACGATCTCTGCATCTGCAATCGTCACTTTTCCTGAAGCTTTATCTACGGCACTTACCTTGGTAGAAGAACCGGCATCCAGCTGAGGTGTGAAAGCTTCTTCTGTTGCTGAAGCACTGTTTTCTCTTAATCCGAAAGAGTTTTTGGAAAGTCCGATCAGCTTAATATCGGTAGTGATCTCCGTAACATTAAAAGCCTTATTGGTAAAAGCAGTTCTCTTTACCTGGAAAGGAGCAGTGCTCTCCGGAAGTGCTACCACATTGGAAGCGTAACCTGCATTCAGGTATACAGAGAGTATAGGTGCTATATATTTGCTGTCGGCACTTGAACTTAAAACAACAGCTCCGGCATTTTCCTGCTGAGCAGCTTGTTTTAAAGCGTTTGCATAGGCCTTGGCATTAAATTCATTTAACTGGTCATTCTTAACGGCCAATACTTTATCTACACCGTACGAAGCCAGTTCGGCTGTGTTTTCGGCATTGATACTTACTGCTGTAACTGAAGTTCCCAGCTGATTTGCCAGCTCTCTGGCATAAGAAGCAACTTCGAAGGCAGTTTTTTTGAATCTTCCGTTTTCAGATTCCGTATATACTAGAACAGACATGTCTTTACTTTTTTAATATTGTTATTTCCTGAGCTTAGATTAAATGACTTTAGCCTCGTTGTGAAGCAGGCTTACAAGCTCATCCAGATTATCGGGAGAAACCAGTTTAACAGCACCTTTAGGAGCAGGTTTCTCAAATTTAACGGCTTTGGTCTCATTAGAAGCATCCGCAGGCTCCACAATGGTCAATTGTTTCTTTCTGGCCATCATAATACCTCTCATATTCGGGATCCTCAGATCGCTTTCTTCTACAAGTCCTTTCTGTCCCCCGATCACAAGAGGAAGTGAGGTTTGAATAGTTTCTTTACCTCCGTCAATTTCTCTTACTGCAGTAGCTTCATTTCCTTCTACTTCAAGTCCGATACAGGTATTAACAAAATTTGCATCGGTAAGGGTAGCTAACATTCCGGGAACCATTCCCCCGTTATAATCGATAGATTCTCTCCCTGCAATGATCAGGTCGTATCCTCCGTCTTGTGCAACTTTGGCTAATTGCTTTGCAACAAAAGCTCCATCGGTAGCCTCGGCATTTACTCTAATCGCTTCATCAGCACCAATGGCAAGGGCCTTTCTTAAAGTAGGCTCCGTTTCCGGTCCTCCTACGTTAACCACGGTTACATTCGCCCCCTGCTTTTCCTTGAACCACATGGCTCTGGTCAGACCAAATTCGTCATTCGGATTAATCACAAATTGCACACCGTTTGTGTCAAATTTTGTGTCTCCTTCCGTAAAATTGATCTTAGATGTTGTATCAGGAACATGACTAATACACACTAATATTTTCATATCTATGAGATTTTATTATGTTTTTAAAAAATATGTCGACGAAGATACTGATAATTTACAAAATATACTATGCATGCATAGTATATTTTATTAAATTTCGATGAATAAAGTTTTCTATTTATTATTACATTTGCTTTTCGATCTAAAAAGAACTAGTTTTTGATATTATAATAATCATACGTACATGAGAACAATACAATTCAGAGAAGCTGTAGCAGAGGCTATGAGTGAAGAAATGCGCCGTGATGAATCCATTTATTTAATGGGGGAAGAAGTAGCAGAATACAACGGTGCTTATAAAGCTTCTAAAGGTATGTTGGATGAGTTCGGTGCCAAGAGAGTTATAGATACCCCGATCTCCGAGCTGGGTTTTGCCGGGATAGGAGTGGGATCTGCAATGAATGGTAACCGCCCTATCATAGAATTTATGACTTTTAATTTTGCCCTTGTGGGGATTGATCAGATCATAAACAACGCGGCTAAGATGCGCCAGATGAGTGGAGGACAGATCAATATCCCTATTGTTTTCAGGGGACCTTCCGCTTCCGCAGGTCAGTTAGCGGCAACGCACTCTCAGGCATTCGAGAACTGGTATGCCAACTGTCCGGGTCTGAAAGTGGTAGTACCTTCCAATCCGTATGATGCCAAAGGATTGCTTAAATCTGCCATCAGAGATGATGATCCGGTAATTTTTATGGAATCGGAGCAGATGTACGGAGATAAGGGAGAAGTGCCGGAAGGAGAATATTCCATCCCGATCGGTGTAGCCGATATAAAGAGAGAAGGTACAGATGTTACCATCGTATCTTTCGGTAAGATCATTAAAGAAGCTTATACAGCTGCAGATGAGCTGGAAAAAGAAGGAATAAGCTGTGAGATCATCGATTTAAGGACCGTTCGTCCTATGGATCACGATGCTATCCTCAATTCGGTAAAGAAAACAAACAGACTGGTAATTCTTGAAGAAGCCTGGCCGTTTGGAAATGTTGCTACAGAGATCACTTATCAGGTGCAATCGCAGGCATTCGATTACCTTGATGCTCCGATAGTTAAGATCAATACCGCAGATACACCTGCGCCGTATTCACCGGTATTACTGGCCGAGTGGTTACCTAACCACGAAGATGTGATCAAAGCGGTAAAAAAAGTTTTATACAAATAAAATCATAATTAAAGCGTTATATAAACTTCACTAATTAATTAGTGAAGTTTTTTATTTTTATGACATGAAAAAGGTTTTAGGGGTACTCTTTTTTGTATTTTGTTGTGTTTCAGCCTGGTCCCAAACTAAAGTAGGGGGTATAGTTGTAGATGAAGACGGTAAACCAGTACCATTTGCCAATATTCTCTTTAAGAACTCAACAGAAGGAACCATCACCAATGATAATGGCCGTTTTTATATAGAATCGGAAAAAACTTATTCCACAATAATCGTTTCTTTTGTCGGCTATGCCACCAGAGAGATAGAATTAAAGGAAAAAGTGAATTATGACCTCAGGATCGTTCTCCAGGAAGGGGAACAGCTTGATGAGGTGGTGATCTATTCGGGGAGGCAATCCAAAAAGAACAATCCGGCCATAGATATCCTGAGAAAGATCTGGGCAAAAAAACGGGAAAACGGGATCAATAAATTTAAACAGTACGAATACGATAAGTACGAGAAAATAGAATTCGATCTCAATACTATAGACAGTGCCTTAATGAACAGTAAATTATTTAAGGGACTGGAATTTGTTTTTGAAGAACTGGATACCTCCAGTGTAACGGGGAAGACTTACTTGCCCATATTTATCAATGAGGCCTTTTCCAAGGTGTATGGAGATAATAAATCCAAAAGGCTGAAGGAAGAACTTATAGGGAACAAGAACTCCGGTTTTAGTAGTAATCAGAGTATTATTGCCTTTGTTCAGGACCTCTATGCCGATTACGATATTTACAATAATTACCTGAAATTTTTCGATAAAAGCTTTGTGAGCCCCCTGTCCAGAGGAGGGATAGATGTGTACAACTATGTACTTGCGGATACGGCTTTTATAGATAACAAATGGTGTTACAATATTATCTATTACCCCAGAAGAAAGAACGAACTTACTTTTAAGGGTGATTTTTGGGTAAACGATACCACTTTTGCCATTAAGGAGATCAATATGGCCGTTACCAAAAGTGCCAATATCAACTGGGTAAAGGAAATTTATATAGAGCAGGAGTTTGATGTGTTGAACGATTCCGTGTTCCTCCTGAAGCGCGATTATATGCTGAGTGATTTCAGTCTGAACAAAAAGGAGAAATCCAGGGGAATCTACGGAAAACGTACCACCGTATACGATAATTATCAGTTTGATGAAGAAAGACCCGGGAGTTTTTATGAGAAGGAAGTAGACCCTTATGACGAACGTATTTATAACAGGGGCGATGATTTCTGGGCTAAAAACCGCCTGGAAAAACTCAATAAGGACGAAGAAGGTATCTATAAACTGGTAGATACCCTCCTTACGGTGCCTAAATTCAAGCGCCTTTACAGTATAGGATCCGTTCTGGCTACCGGCTATTACGAGATCGATAAACTGAACCTCGATTTCGGACCTGTTTTCTCTACTTTCGGTACCAACGAAGTAGAAGGACTCCGAATACGTGCGGGAGGAAGAACGTATCGCGGACAGAATGACCTCTGGCGACTGGAAGGATATACTGCTTATGGTTTTAAGGACAAAAAATTCAAATACGGGATCTCCGGAAAATGGCTCCTCGACCGTAAGAACAGGATCATCCTCTCTGCAGGAAACCGAAGGGATGTAGAGCAAATAGGAGTGAGCCTTACCGCTACAAATGATGTACTCGGAAGGAGTTTTGCTTCTTCGGCGTTATTTACGGCCGGGGCAAACAATACCCTTACGAATATTAACCTGACCACGGCCGCTCTGGAATTTGAACCTCTAAGGAATGTGATCTTTAAAACAGGAGCTTCATACAGAACCCTGCGATCTGCTTTTCCTGAAGAGTTCAGCCTGGACTATATTGATCCCGAATCGCCGACAGGGATCTCATCACAGGTAAAACAATTTGCCCTTAATTTCTCTCTGGAGATCACTCCTAAAAGAAAAACATTGGGTTACGGAGTGGAACGAAATGATGTAAATGATGATTATTCCCGCTTTTTTATTAATTACAGCCTGGGAATAGATGGATTCCTGGAGAGTGACTTCGATTTTAAAAAGGTACAGTTGTTCTACCGTAAACCTACTCAAATTGGTGGTTTGGGACGCTTCCTGACTACTGTAGAAGCAGGAAAGACATTTGGTGAAGTACCGCTGGCCCTGTTGAGTCCGGTACCCGGAAATCAAACCTTATTCTCTATATTCAATACCTTTCCTAACCTGGACTTTTACGAGTTCGTTACAGATACCTATGTTTCGGTCCATCTGGAGCAGAATTTTGGCGGGCGATTGTTTTCGAGGATCCCTTTCCTCAGAAAGCTTAACCTGAGAGAACTGGTAGGAGTACGAGGTGTTTGGGGAGATCTGTCGGAGCAAAACCGCTTACTGAGCTCACCGACGAATATAACTTTAAGAGCACCTTCAGATCAGATATACTGGGAGTATTCCTTCGGGATCGGTAATATCTTTAAAGTTTTCAGGATCGATTTTAATTTCAGGGGGAATTATCTGGACCTTCCGGATGCCAGAAGATTCAGTGTAACCGGAGCTTTCGGTTTTTTCTTTTAATTTTACTTAAACTTAACCTGGTAATTGTTGTCGTTTACTGACTTCTTCCTTACTTTTGCGCCCCTTTTAAATGTATATGAATTATGAGTGCAGCTAAATTAAAGTCATTTGACGTCCTTATAGAGATTCCGAAAGGAAGCAGAAACAAATACGAATACGATTTCGAATTAAAGAAAATACGATATGACCGTATGATCTTTTCTTCCATGCATTATCCTGCCGATTACGGTTTTATTCCGGAAACACTGGCATTGGATGGAGATCCGCTCGATGTTTTGGTCCTGGTTACGGAACCGACATTCCCGGGTTGTGTGATGGAAGTTAAACCGATCGGGGTATTCCATATGGCGGATGAGAAAGGTCCGGATGAGAAGATCATCTGCGTTCCTGTAAGCGACCCGATGTGGAATAAGATCAACGATCTTTCCGATCTTAACCCTCACCTGAAACAGGAAATAGAGCATTTCTTCCAGGTGTACAAAGACCTTGAACATAAAAAGGTAGATGTAGAAGGATGGGGAAGCCTTGAAGTAGCAAGAGAAATTATCGAGAAGTGTGTAGATCGTTTTGCAGATCTGCAGGATAAAAAAGAAGGTTTGTTCAGTATCGGATAAAGCTTGAAAATAATATAGGAAAAGGGAATATTCGCTAATGAATATTCCCTTTTTTATTTCTCCCTGATTTTATTACTTTTACGACCGCAAATTACAAATCTACTACATATGGAATCGAATATGATTTTCGTGCCGGTGGTACTGGCAATATTAGGACTTGTTTTTATGGTCATCAAAATGGGATGGGTAAAAAAACAAGCTCCGGGGAGTGAAAAAATGCAATCAATCTCAAAGAGTATAAAAGAAGGGGCTCTGGCGTTTCTAGCCGCAGAATACAGGCTTTTGGCCATATTCGTTGTTATTGCTTCTATAGCTTTAGGGGCTATTTCTTTTATCGTACCCACAACGCATATTATAATTATCGGAGCCTTTATTCTTGGTGCTATCTTTTCTGCTTTGGCGGGAAATATAGGAATGCGTATTGCTACCGAGGCGAATGCCCGTACTGCTGAAGCTGCAAAAACCAGCTTACCGCAGGCGTTAAAAGTATCTTTTGGAGGAGGAACGGTAATGGGATTGGGTGTTGCCGGTCTGGCTGTTTTAGGTTTGAGCTTGCTTTTCATGATCTTCGTTAAGATGTTTGTTACCGGTGAGGCTTCTTTCTACAATGAAATGACCGTAGTACTGGAAGCATTGGCCGGATTCTCTCTAGGTGCAGAATCTATTGCCTTATTTGCCCGTGTGGGTGGAGGTATTTATACAAAAGCTGCCGATGTTGGAGCTGACCTTGTTGGTAAGGTGGAAGCGGGAATTCCTGAAGATGATCCCCGTAACCCTGCTACCATAGCAGATAATGTTGGAGATAACGTAGGTGATGTTGCCGGAATGGGAGCTGACCTCTTCGGAAGTTATGTTGCAACCGTACTGGCTGCAATGGTACTTGGAAATTATGTGATCAGGGATATGTCTTCTAACGGACAGTTCACGGATGCATTCAGTAATATGGGGCCTATTCTTCTTCCTGTTGTGATAGCGGGAGTTGGAGTACTTGCTTCTATCATCGGAACTTTCCTTGTTAAGATAAACAGTAATGAAGCTAAAGAAGCACAGGTTCAAAAGGCGTTAGATCTTGGAAACTGGGTTTCAATAGGACTTACTTTAATAGCGAGTTACTTCCTGATCCAGTGGATGCTTCCTGCTACCATGGAAATGAATTTCTTCGGGGAAGGACTTAGAGAAGTTTCTTCTATGAATGTTTTCTGGTCTGCGGTAATAGGACTTACGGTAGGAGCTTTAATTTCTGTGGTAACTGCTTATTACACCAGTCTTGGAAAGAAACCCGTACTTGATATCGTACAGAACAGCTCAACTGGAGCTGCAACCAATATTATTGCAGGACTTGCAGTGGGAATGAAATCTACTTTCCTGTCTGTGATCCTCTTTGCAGCGGCGATCTTCGGATCTTATGCCCTTGCAGGTTTTTACGGAGTTGCTCTGGCGGCTTCGGCAATGATGGCAACAACAGCAATGCAGTTGGCTATCGATGCTTTCGGACCTATCGCGGATAACGCGGGAGGAGTTGCCGAAATGAGTGAACTTCCTGAAGAAGTACGTGAGCGTACAGATATTCTTGATTCTGTTGGTAATACCACTGCAGCAGTTGGAAAAGGTTTTGCAATTGCTTCTGCAGCATTAACTGCACTGGCTTTATTTGCTGCATATGTAACCTTTACCGGAATTGACGGGATCAACATCTTTAAAGCCGATGTTCTTGCCATGCTGTTTGTAGGTGGGATGATACCTGTAGTATTCTCTGCCCTTGCAATGAAATCTGTTGGTAAGGCGGCAATGGAAATGGTACAGGAAGTAAGAAGGCAATTCAGGGATATTCCAGGAATTATGGAAGGTACCGGAACACCGGAATATGCAAAGTGTGTTGATATTTCTACCAAAGCGGCTTTAAAAGAAATGATATTACCAGGTCTTATCACCATTATCACTCCGGTTCTTATCGGATTGTTATTTGGTGCTGAACCTCTTGGTGGTTATATGGCCGGAGTATGTGTTTCAGGGGTTATGTGGGCTATTTTCCAGAATAATGCCGGTGGAGCATGGGATAATGCTAAAAAATCTTTTGAAGCAGGAGTAGAGATCAACGGAGAAATGACCTATAAAGGTTCTGATGCACATAAAGCTGCGGTTACCGGAGATACTGTTGGAGATCCGTTTAAAGATACTTCAGGGCCTTCTATGAATATCCTTATTAAACTTACCTGTCTTGTCGGATTAGTGATTGCTCCTCTTTTAGGAGGTCATGTTGAAAGCGGTGTTGCTCATAAGGAAGATGTTAAGGTAGAAGTAAAGCTTTCCAATGACAAAGACCTTGCAAAAGCTGTAATTACTACAACAACTATCATAAACGGTGAAGAAGTTACCGAAGAGAAAGTTCTTGAAGGAACGGAAGCCGAAATAAAAGCAGAATTGGAAGCAATCGAAAAAGAAGCCGACAAAGCTGCTGAAGGAAAAGAAGTGAAAAAAGTGATCAAAAAAGTAAAGTTTCAGGAGAATTAAGAAGCTTTTACTTATCCTTATAAAAAAGCCACGCTTTATGCGTGGCTTTTTGTTTTTACAAGCGGAGATCAGGTTTAAGACAACTGAAACAGGGTCTTAACGGCTCTGTAATTTTTTAAACAACTCCATCCTCCACTGATCCGGATATCTTTCATAAAACGCCTCCGTATAGAGTATGGAAAGAGGTATTTACCGTGCTTGTTTAAGATGTGCTATTTCCTGGTATAAGAATGAGCAATGTTTTGCCCGGGATAGTTCTGAATGATTATTCTGGAGCTAAATATTAGCAGCAAGGGAAACTGTTTCGTGAAATGGGGAATTAATACCAGCTGTATTAAGTATGGATATAAAAAAAGCCGTATGAAATCTTTCATACGGCTTTATATGGAAACCGGGTTCGGTTTTTAATTCTCTTTTTTGCTTTCCAGATCGTACTCTTCAAGTAGTTTCATGGTAGCTTCTATAAGATCTTTACTTTCCAGAAGAAGGCTGAAATACAGTGTAGTATTCTTAGGGCTGGATTCTACCGTACGTGTACGTTCGATCTGTTTCCCTATTTTCTGTTCTACCTGAGCCAGCAGATCCTGCTTCTCTTCCAGTAAATTACTTATTTCATCGAAATTTCTCGAGTCGAAAGAAGTTTTTATCTTATTAAACAAAGTACTCAGCTGATTTTCAATTTCCTTAAGTTCTTTGATCTGATTGAATCGAAGTGCTTTGTGGTTATTGTTAACGTGTTTGTGACTCACCTTGGCTATATATTCAAGAGATTGGGTCATATCCTGAAGATATCCGAGGATAAGGATATAGAACTTACTCACACCAACGCTGGTCTCATCAAGGTTTTTGATGAAGTAGAAGATATTATCTCTTAATTCATCGATCTCTTCGTTGAGTTTGATAATCCCTTTTCTACTCTTTTTAAGCCTTACCAGGTCTTGCTTTGCCAGACCGTTGATAGTGTTCGAATAGATCTTGTTGCTTCGGTTTACAACGCTGGAAATATTATCGGCACTTTCCTCGATTACTCCCTGAATATTATCGCTTTCGGTTTGTCTAAGACTGTCTTCCGCTTTTATTTGTTTTTGCTTCTTATTGTGGTTAATGTAGTTTCTAACCAATAATAGTACAGCAAGTAACAACAGGATTCCTGTCATCAGATCCGTTTTGATGTGTATCAGAGCGGCAACCGTAGCAGCACCTACAAATGCTATAAGAGCTGTAAGGAACCATCCTCCAATCACATTTAGTACACCTGCTACTCGATATACGGCACTTTCACTTCCCCAGGCTCTGTCAGCCAAAGAGGTACCCATAGCCACCATAAAAGTTACATAAGTAGTGGATAATGGTAATTTATATGAAGTTGCGATAGAGATCAGTACCCCGGCAACCATCAGGTTAACCGCAGCCCTTACCATATCGAAAGCCGGTAATTCGTATTTTTTATCCTTAGGCAGATTGATCACAGGCTTCTCGAATTGCTTTTCAATTCTCGCCTGAGCTGACTTAGGTAATATAAATGAGATCCCTTTGGACATCAGAATAACCCCTCTAACAAGACCTCTGGAGATAAAGTTAGGCTTAAAACGCTCTTTGGTCGAATCCTGATTTGAAAGATCGATCTCTGTTTTAACTACATTTTTAGCTTTACTGGAGAACCATAGGGTAAGTACCATAACCAGTCCTGCAACTAATAATAGAGCCGTAGGAGTTTCTACTTTCTTTCCAAGGACATCCATCGCAAATTCTGTAGCCGGAACTCCGGAAGCAGACCAGGCCTCAAAAGACTGCCATGCTGCGATCGGTACCCCGATAAAGTTTACAAGGTCATTCCCTGCAAAAGCCAGTGCCAAAGCAAAGGTTCCTACAATAATGATGATCTTGTAGATATTTGTCTTAAAGAATTTGATAAGAACATAAGATAATAAGGACCAGAAAACAAAACTTACTGCCACGATAGGTAAAACGTAAGTCTCAAGAAGTCCTCTTAAGGTTAAATGTACCTGAGCTGTAGCTCCGTCTTCTGTTATCTTAAACAAATCTTTTTTAGCAGCAGCGAGTTCTTTTACAGATTCGTAAGCTGCATTAAAATATGTATTGGCCCAATCCAGTAAACCTTCAGCAGAACCACTGTAAAGTGTATCTACAATAGATTTAGCATAGTTGGTTCCCTTGATACCTTTCATGAAAATGAAGTATACGATGGCCGTTAGTGCAAGGCCACCAAATACTGCACCTACCCATTTTGCTTTTTTCTCAAAATTAAATGACAATAGCAAACGGGAAATGTATTGTACAATCGCTCCGACAGAGAACGCTACACCTACAGATAACAATATCCCTGAAATGATCTGGATAGCCTTTTCTGTGTTGATGTATTTAATTAAGGAAGAAAAGTCTTCCGTCGGATCCGTACCGATCTTCAACAGGGCAACACATACAGCAGCTCCCAATAATTCGAAAACAATGGAAACTGTGGTAGATGTAGGCATCCCAACGGTATTAAAGAAATCCAGTAAGAGAATATCCGTGATCATCACCGCCATAAAAATGATCATGATCTCATCAAAATAAAACTCTCCGGGATTAAAGATCCCCTTCCTTGCTACCTCCATCAGTCCGCTGGAGAAAATAGCTCCCACAGCAATACCAATACTGGCAACAATCATTATTGTTCTAAATGAAATAGCTTTAGAACCAATTGCAGAATTCAAGAAATTCACCGCATCATTACTCACTCCTACAACAAGGTCTGCTATTGCAAGAACCGCCAGGGCAACGATCATTAAAAGGTAAATATTATCCATTTTGTATTTATTTTAAGTGTGCAAATATTATAATCTAATCCCAGTCAAATGTTACGGTATTGTTATTTGTTAATTCTATGATTAGAAATGAATATCAAATTGTAAACGATACATCAGTCCGCTTCCGTCGCCTGCGACAGTAGTGTAACTGATGTCTGACTGTACTTTTAACTTATGTCCAACTATATACTTGGATACACCAAGCGTATATTGTTCTTGTAATTCTCTTCCTGTAATATCCTGGTCATAATCTATGAAAGTATATCTTCCGGCGATCTCCCAGTTGTTTTTAAACAGATAACCTGACTGAAGACTTAAAGCATCTCCTACTTCTACAAAATCGCCCGTAGGATCTCCGTTAAGATCAACAACTATAGGCTCCGAAGCATCTCTGTGAGCATATTCTCCCGAAAAAGAGAAACCTCTGTATTTGAATATGGCATCTAAAAAGAAGGTTTTAATATCTGTTTCGAAGAACTCTCCGTTCCCGAAATCCAATAAAATACCTCCCAGGTTACTTCTGCTTCTTACGGCATTATCGTTAAAATCATAAACTGCTCCGAGAGCCAGTTTAGGTTTAGGCTCTCTGTCCAGGTCACTGCTGGAAGAATAATCTCCTCCCTTGGTAAACTCACCAAATGGCAGAAGCTCTACTCTTGCCGTATATTGATGCCCTCCCAGGTTTCCTTCGGTTACATTTCTTCCTTCTCCCTGAGAAATAGCAATTGCTTCTCTTACTATTATATTATCTGTAATATTAAAATGATGCCTTAATTGAATTCCGAGGTCCCGGTCTATGTTGAACCTGCTGTTAAGAAGGGAACGATCTACAAATTGCAGATTCCCGGAAGAAATTACCCTTTCTCTGTTTCCCGGCAATTTGGTTTGCCCGGCCCATAATGTGAAATTCTCATAGAAATTCCATTTTACAACAGCATCCAGTATGATCCTCGGAGTATTTCTGTTAAATTCCGAAGCTCCGGAAACATCTCTGTTAGAAAGGCCTAATTCTATTTTATAGGTTAGTTTTGGAGAGAAGGCAAAACCGCCGAATTTTAAACGGGCTCTTCTTATTGAAAAATTGTTTTCGGCTGAACCAAAATCCCCGTCATTAATATCCCACTCAGTAGTAGATAAAACCTGAGCTCTCGCAGCAAACTTAAGACTCCATGAACTGTCTTTTGCTACCAGATTTAAGATTCCTTTTCCAAATTTTGTGTTAGTAATTTCCTGTCCATAGCTAAAACAGGAAACAAAAATCGCGACAACAGCAATTGTTTTTTTGATACTCATAATCGTTATTAGTTTTTGTCGCTGCAAAGAACTAATTGTAATGTTAAGAAAAGGTTTCGTAAATATTATTTTTAAGTCATTCCAATCTTATTACATTTACAACCAAATAAATAAGGCTACCCCGGAAGGGTAGCCCTTGCATTTCAAAATCTAGTCGACAAAAACTAATAGGGATTATGAAATGTCTCGCAAAATTGAAAAATTTGTTATAACTCTGTGTAATCAAAAGTTTAATTAATTATTAAGGATTCCTGAGGTATCCCTTGATATAGCTGTTAAAAACAAGGATTATATATTCTGCACCCCTACTAATTTTCCTTTTCGGTTTCTTACAATACTTTATGTTTATCAAATGCGTAATTTGTTTATCCGTAATACAGCTAATTTTATTAACTTATAAGGTGTTAATAAAAAGACCAATTAAAAAATGAAACAAGTATATAGATTTTTGTTAATCCTCTTTTTACTGCCTCTGTGTATGTCAGGGCAGGAGACCTCCGGTTTTTTTGAGAAGATCAAAGGAGAATGGAAGGGAGAAGGGAATTTATTCGGAACGGAAGCCAGCTTTTATATGAACTGGAAAACAGAACTGGAAGGGAAGTTTATGACCCTCGATTTCAAGAATAAATTTAAAACCGGAGAAGGAACTGTTCGGGAAATGAAGGCGAAAGCTTTTTATACGCTGAAAGAAGAAGTAAAGGGATACTGGCTGGACTCCAGAGGGGTCATGCTCCCTTTAAAAGGAAACAGGCAGGCAGATAAAATGCTTATCTATTGGGGGGATGATGGCAGTACCGAAAAGGGCAAGACCGAATACAGTATAGTTTCGGATAACAAGGTAGAGGTAAAGGACTATGTCTTTAGGGACGAAAAATACGTTCCCTTCGGGCATGCCGTCTACCAAAAGCTGGAAAAGGAATAAAACCTTAGTGGATATACGATAAACCAATAAATATCATCCTATGAAAAGATTATGTTATTTGATGTTCTTTTTGATCCTGATCTGTGTTGGATGTCTGGAGAAAGAACTGAGTACAGAGGAAAAAGAAAGGATAAAAGCCGAAATACATTCCATGTTTGATGATTATCACAAAGCAATTTCCAAAGGTGGGCTGACAGCAGAGTTTGATTACCTGGATGATTCGGAAGATTTTTACTGGGTACCTCCGGCATATCGCTCGGCATTGTCATATGATTCTGTGGCCACCATCCTCAGATCTAATGCTCCTTCTTACAGTTCAGTGAATTTTCATTGGGAAAAGCTTGAAATATATCCTCTTTCCTCAGTGCTGGCTAGTTTTACCGGGATCGTTGGCGGAGAAATGATAAGCACGGATGATGAGGTGTTCCCTGTTTCTCTTATAGAATCCGGAATGCTGATAAAAAGAAAGGACGGATGGAAATTGTTATCCGGCCAGACCGCTGTTCTTGAACCTGAAGCAAGCGGAGAGAAGGAAAATACCGTTGAATGATCATAATGATGAAGCAATACTCCGCTTCCATCGATTTATAATGATGTATCTGCTTAATTTTATAATGATCACGGAATAACTCCGGTAGAATTCAGAGAATACCTTACAGTTTGTGAATACGGGAGTTTTTAAAAAAGTCCGTGTAGCTCGGCATCAATCCTGTTGATGACACTTCCCAGATCTTCGGGACTGTCCACAAAATTAAGATGATCTACATCAACGATAAGAAGTTTTCCCTTATCGTAATTCTGGATCCAGGCCTCATAGCGTTCATTCAGCCTGCTTAGATAATCTATAGAGATAGAATTCTCATATTCCCGCCCTCTTTTGTGGATCTGATTTACCAGATTCGGAATAGAACTCCTCAGATATATCAGCAGATCCGGAGCCTGAACCAGGCTTTCCATCAATTCGAAAAGGGAAGTATAGTTACTGAAATCCCTATTGGTCATAAGACCCATAGAGTGGAGGTTAGGCGCAAAAATATGAGCATCTTCATAAATAGTCCTGTCCTGAATTATTTTTTTTCCACTTTGTCTTATCTGTAATACCTGCCTGAAACGGCTGTTTAAAAAGTAAATCTGCAAGTTAAAACTCCATCTTTCCATCTGGGTATAAAAGTCATCGAGGTAAGGATTGTCTACAACATCCTCATAATGAGCTTCCCATTTAAAGTGTTTTGATAATAATTTGGTCAATGTAGTTTTTCCGGCGCCGATATTTCCAGCAATTGCTACGTGCATTTTTTACTTTTCTTTGATTGTTGTTGAAGTGGTTTTTTAGCAATTGTAAATATACAAGTTCTCCTCTTTTAGAAGAAGATCTTCTTTATAAATATGAAGTGCACTGAAAAAAAATCGTTGTACAGTAGTTTTTCGGTGATAAAATTAAAACAGAAAACAAATCAGGATCAGCAGATCAGTTTATAACCGTAACCCCTCACATTTATTATCTGGATATTCTCATCTTTATTTAGTTTCTTGCGTAGTTTGGTAATAAAGACATCCATACTCCTGGCGCTGAAAAAGTCATCATCTCCCCAGAGTTCCTTCAGTATAACGGAACGATCCAGGATCTCATTTCGCTTTTCGCTTAAATGAAACAGTAGCTGTGCCTCGCGATGTGTGAGTAATTGCGTATCTCCTTCCGCCAGTAATGATTGTTTGGGATAGTTAAAAGTGTATTTCCCTATCTTAATATTCTCTACATCCGAAGACAATTTAATACGCCCCAGAAGAGCGTTTATCCTAACGATAAGCTCTTCCATGCTGAAAGGCTTTTTAAGATAATCGTTCCCCCCGTGATTAAAACCGTCTACCACGTCTTTGGTCTGTGATTTTGCGGTCAGGAAAATAATGGGGGTCTTAGGGTCTATCTTACGTACCTCCTGGGCAAGGGTAAACCCATCTTTCTTAGGCATCATTACATCCAGCACCAGAAGCTCGGGCTTTTCTTTCAGGAAAGTTTCGTAAGCCTCTTCTCCGTTCCGACAGAACAAGACCTCAAAATCCCTGGTCTCCAGGCTTTCCTTTACGATCTGCCCCAATGCTATTTCATCTTCCGCAAGGAGAATTTTAGTGTTTTGCCCCATTGTACAAACGTATTTTAAAGATGGTGTATTTGGTGTCGGGAACCAGCTGAATAGCCCCTCCGTGTTTTTCGACGATCTTTCTGGTGTAGTACAGACCAATACCAAAACCTTTTACATCATGCCTGTTGCCCGTAGGGATCCTGTAAAATTTATCGAAGATCTTTTCTCGATGGTTTTTATCGATCCCTTCTCCGTTGTCTGCAATGGTGATCTCAACAGAATCCAGTACTGAATTCAGGTTAATATCTATACTTTCTCCTCCGTACTTAACTGCGTTATCAATCAGGTTGGAAACTGCATTTTCCAGGTGAAAATGATCGGCCTGAATAATATGTGTTTCTATATTGGATTTAAAAGATAAGTATTTCTCCGGAGAGATCATCCGATGTTTATCAGTCAGGCTCTGCAACATATCTACAATATCCAGAGGTTCTTTGTTAAGCAATAATTTATCACTGTCCAGTGTAGCTGTTTCCAGGAGTTTTTCTACCATAAGGTGCAGCTTTTTCAGCTGCTGATTGGAAATGCTGAGGTATTTTTTCGTTTTCTCCTTATCATTCTCACTGTTAAAATTCTCAATTCCCTCCAGGGCGGTACTGACCGTAGTGATAGGTGTTTTGAACTCGTGGGTAATATTGCTGATAAGATCGTTCTTGATCTCTGCCAGTTGTTTCTGCCGGTTGATCACCCTCAGTAAATAAAGCATGCATGCAATTATACTTGCCGACAGGAGAAAAGACAGAAGAATGCCGGTCAACCCACGCTTCAAGGCGATCAGACTTAAGTTGGAAAAGGCTATTTTCAGTTGTTCTCCCCTGGGTAGATAAGTGGATTTTGAAAAAGCGTAGAGTTTAAATTTAGCATCGTTCACATTGTTAAAGGAATCGATAATAGTAGAATCTCTTTTATAATGTCCCAGGGCGTAATTCAGATCGATATCCTTCCTCTTTAGTTCAGAATTGATCGCTTTGGTCAGTGCGTTAAAGGCAATCGAATCGCGGGTAACGGAAATAATGATCTTGTTAGCCAGAGATCTTATGGTACTGCGATTAATACTGTCTACTCTTTGCTGTCCCCTGAATACGGAAAGTCCGGTAATACGTTGAGGACTTATTTCGCTGGCATGTACATGATTTGAATCGTTCAGATCAAACCGCTGTGTAAACTGGAGGGTGTCTCCCGGATCAACAAAAATAGTATCGGCTTTGGTTCCGACACTGATAGAATCTAAACTGAAAAACTCAGGGCTTTTTATTACCCGGCCAATAAACCTTTTTGCCCGGTCGACAGTATAGGTGGAATCATTATCTCTTTCCGTATCTACAAAAGCAATTATATCTGTCTTGGCCAGATCTGCATAATATATTTCCACTCCATTATCCAGAGCAGTTTGCACCTCATTGATCAATTGTTGTTTATTGATCTCATAATTTTTAATGTTCCAGTATACCTGAATAGCAATAGTAGCCACAATGGTGACTATGATAAAATTGATAATCAAATAACGGTTCCTGTTTTTCACATGTCAAATGTAATAACAATAAATAGTTTATAAAGAACCGCTTAACACACGTTAACACTCGTTAACCGAAAGACGTAAAAAACTAACCCACTTTTGTAAAAGAAAATCACTTAAACTCTATTGTAAAATGAAATACTTTATACTTCTAACATCTCTTTTTTTATCTGCTGCCCTTCCGGCGCAGAATAGCTTTACTACTGAAAACACACTGCAATCGGCTAAAACAACCGGTTCCAATACCGTAAGATCATTAAAAATTGAAGCCACCTCTATGGAAGATCTGGAAAATATCGATTGGGATGATGTGATAAGTGTTTTTGATGGAAATAAAGAAGAAGATGAAATACAACTGATAACCATATTGAACTTTAAAAAAGACGATAAAGCCAAATATGACGGGAATATTCAATTTTCGGTCAAGGGAAAAACAAAAGATCTGGATAAACTGGTAAAGAGAGCTAAAAACCAGCAGAGGAAAATAAAAAGAATGTACAATAAACTTAATACCAAATAAAATGAATAGCACTTTTAAAATCTTGACAATTGCATTTCTGATAACAGGGCTGAATCTGAATGCTCAGGAATTGCAGGGTACGGCTTATTACAAGACCAAGAGAAAGGTTGAAATTAAACTGGACAGCACATCGGCTACCAGTATACAACAGGAGCAGCTCAATGCTATACTCAAAAGACAGTTTGAGAAGGAATATGTACTTAATTTTAATAAAACCGCATCTACTTACAAGGAAGTGGAAAGTCTCGGCGATGCCAGTAGTTCTGCCGGCGGTGGAGTCAGAATTGTAGCTTTCGGAGCAGGTGGAAGCGGAAATGATGTTCTGTACAAAGATACCAGGGCAAAAACCTATACCAATCAGAGAGAATCTTTCAGCAAGCAATTCCTGATCAAGGATTCCCTTCAGAAAGTGGAGTGGAAACTGGAAAATGAGACCAAGCAGATAGGTAATTACACTTGTTATAAGGCAACCTTCGAAAGAGAGGTAGAGCGCAGGCAGCTTAATTTCAACGATGCAGAGGAAGAAGAAAAGACCGTAAAGGAAACGATAGTAACTACCGCCTGGTACACGCCGCAGATACCTGTATCTCACGGCCCGGAGAGGCATTGGGGGTTACCGGGACTTATCCTGGAGATAAATGACGGAAACTCTGTCATGATCTGCAACAAAATTGTGATGAACCCTAAGGAAAAGATCGAGATCATTGAACCCAAAAAAGGGAAAAAAGTAACTCAGGAAGAGTTCAACGAAGTAATGAGAAAAAAGGCAGAGGAAATGTCTAAGATCTACGGAGGAGGAAGAAAGAAAGGAAACGGACAAAGCATTCAAATTAAAATAGGGGGATAATTTATGGTCAGGGTAATTTCTATAATAATTTTAAGCCTTTTTCATTTTCTGATCCGGGCTCAGACGGAGGTCATTCCTTTTGAGGAGAACCAGGGAACGATCTACATAAAGGTTAAGGTGAACGAACAGAAAGAAGAGTTGAATTTCGTATTTGATACCGGGGCTTCTTCCACTGTGTTCGATGCAACTACTGCAAAGAGATTAAATGTTAAAGGAAACACATCAACGCAGGCAACGGGAGCTTCCGGTTCAGCATCCTATGAAGTTGCCCTGTCTCAATCCCTTGAAATTGGAAGTACAAGTTTAGAAAATGTCAATCTTATCCTTACGGATCTTCGGGCACTATCCCGCCGTTCCCCGGTAGATATTCACGGCATCATCGGAAATGATCTGCTTCTTAAGTACTATACACAGATAGATTATGAAGCAAAGACCATTACCCTGTATGATGATGTTAAACAGGTTAGAGACCTGGAAAGTTATAAGGAGATAGATTTTGAATTTAACGGAGTTCCCATCCCGATGCTGGATATTTCCTTGGGCCTTAAGAACGGAAAAAGTTTTTCCGGAAAGGTGTATGTAGATACCGGAGCGCGACTGAGCTTTTTGATGAATACACCTTTCGCGGAAGAAAATAATATTTTGGAAGAAGTTGGGAATTATATCAGTAACAGGGCACAAACTTTAAATTCTTCGACCTCCTTTTCCAGGGCCGCTATCCGGAAAATGGAGTTTAACGGATTTGAATTCGGGGAAATGCCTATCGATATCGCTTCATCCAAAACAGGGGTTACGGGCCAAAAAGGAGTTATGGGGATCCTGGGAAGTGTTGTGCTCCGAAGATTTAATATGGTCATCGATTACAAGCATAAAAAAATGTACCTGAAACCTAATCGTTTTTATAAGGATGATTTCTCATTTCCCAGAAGCGGATTCTCGCTTGTTCGGAAAAATGATGCTGTTGTTGTGGACGGGATCAATCCGGGCTCGGAAGCGGATGAAGCGGGAATACTGCCGGGAGATGAGGTCATTTCTATAAATAACACTTCCGGGACACTCCGGACTTATCGGGACATTTTAAACAATGCTGCAAATACAACTGTGCTGCTAAAAATCAAAAGAAAAAACGGAAAGATCGAAGAAATAAGCCTGGAATTAAAAAGGCTTATTTAAAGAGAAACGCTTAAAAAATCAATTCAAAAAATGAAACAGTTTTATATTACCCTTTTCCTGGGGCTGGGTATCCTTTGCTCTAAGATCAACGCTCAGAATGTTAGAGTAGAAGGTGTAGTGAAGGATTCCCTGAACGCTCCCCTGGAACTGGCCAATGTCCTGGCTCTGAATCCGGAAGACCAGAGTATTCAGTCCTATGCCATTACGGACGAAAGCGGCCGTTTTGCCCTTTCCCTGCCCAATAATAAAACCTATAAGCTCAAAGTAAGCTACCTCGGATACAAGACCAAAGAAGAAGACCTGGTCATAGGAGATAGCAGGGAGAAAATTTTTAAGGAAATCGTCCTTTTTAAGGATGTAAATGCCCTGGATGAGGTAGAAGTTGTACAGGAATTGCCCATATCGGTCAGAGGAGATACTATCGTGTATAAGGCAGATGCCTTTACCAACGGGAAAGAGAAAAAATTAAAGAATGTTCTGGAGAAACTCCCGGGATTTGAAGTGGATAAGAACGGCGATGTAAAAGTACAGGGTAAAAAGGTAGACAAAGTATTGGTAGAAGGAAAGAAGTTTTTCGATGGCGATACTAAACTGGCTACCAAAAACATTCCCGCCGATGCAGTCGATAAAGTAGAGGTCCTGCAGGATTTTAATGAAGTTGAACCGACACGCGGACTTAATAACGAGGAATCTCTGGCACTTAATATTAAATTAAAGGACGGGAAAAAGAATATTGTTTTCGGAGACCTGGCTGCAAGTATAGGTCATGACGAGCGTTATTTCGGTCATGCCAATGTTTTCTATTACAGTCCTAAGAAGAGCCTCAACCTTATTGCAGATGCTAATAATATTGGGGAACAGGCTTTTACATTACAGGATTACTTTAGGTTTAGCGGTGGTTTTAGCAACCTGGCGGGAAGATCGGGCTCTTCGTTCCGGGTATCCTCAGACGATATAGGCCTTTCCCTGCTTCAGGACAACAGGGCAGAAGAGATCATCTCCAATTTCGGAGCCCTGAATTTTAACCTGAACCCAAATAAGAAATGGCAGTTTTCAGGCTTCCTGATCGGATCTGATATAGATACCGATCTCCGGTCCTCAACTTTAAGGACTTACCTTCGTAATGAAGACGACAACAACCTGGAGGTCCTGGAATCCAACATCAACCAGGAAAACAAATCGGGTTTGTTTAAGTTCACCGGAAAATATACGCCAAGCAAAAAGCTAGATATCAGTTATAATGCTTTCCTGAAAAAGTCGGAAATAGCACAAGCCAATAACAGGCTCTCCGATTTTGCAGGAGTGCAGAACAGTATACAATCAAATAGTGAGCAACAGCCGTTCTCCATCAATCAGAGTTTTGATGCTTTTTATGCAAAGGATGCCAAAAACGTATTCTCGTTCCAGGCTCAGCATCTGTACAAGGAACAGGATCCGTTTTATAACCTGATCACCTCAGAAGTGCCTTTTAACGGAGGACTACCTTTAATAGATGATAACGTCTATAACCTCTTGCAAAACAAGGAGATCCTTACCAATAAATTTGATGCGTCCTTTAATTACTACTATGTATTGAACAAAAAGAATCACATCAATTTTATTGCGGGGAGCAGCCTAAGCAATCAGAAACTGGTATCCAATATTCGTCAAAGAGAATCGGGCACGGGAGATGAGAATGAACTTGGAGGTGGATTTCTTAACGATGCGGATTACAATTTCTCCGATATATACTTCGGACTGCGCTATAAAGTTAAATTCGGATCATTTGTTGTGAGCCCCGGAGCAAATGTCCATTTCTATAATACTACGGATACACAGCAGGGGAATGAAAATAAACTGTCCAAAACCCTGGTCACTCCTAGCTTATTTGCTAGGTACTCGATCAGGAAATCAGAGTCCCTGACCCTTAACTATTCTGTTAATGCAGAGTTTACCGATGTTAATAATATTGTTTTGGGAACGGTTATTTCCAGTTACAATACTTTATTCGATGGGAACAGGAACCTGGAAAATCAGTTATTTCACAGATTTGTATTGAGATACACCAATTTTAACTCCTTTAATTTCACTAATATTTTCGGGACCCTGACCTATACCAAAACTATAGACGGGATCAATAATACGGTGGTCTTTAACGGGATCAATCAGGTACTTTCTCCTATTAATTCCGGCGATGTGAACGATGTGCTATCTGCAAATGCTTCTTTTGAAAAACGTTTTGTATGGTTTAAAACAAAACTCACCGGAAACCTGTCGTATAGCAGTATTAACAACACTATAAACGGATTGGCAAATACAAATACGAGTTTTACACAGAATTACAGGCTTTCATTTGAGACCAATTTCAGGGATGCCCCTAATTTTGAGATCGGATTTGACAAAACCATCAATAACTATGAAGGGAGCCAGACAGATTCCAGGTTCATTACCAATGCGCCTTTTGCAAATGTGGAAGTTGGTTTCCTGAAGCACTTTCTGTTTACTGCAGATTATGTCTACACCGATTATATAAACAGGAATAACGACACTAATAATTCCTATGATTTCCTGAATGCTTCTCTTTTCTATCAGAAGGAAGGAAGTAAATGGGAGTTTAAGGTTTCGGGAACCAATCTTTTAAATACGGTTTCCATTAACCGTGATTCTTTTTCGGATTTTCTCATCAGTACAAATCAGTATTTTGTCCAGCCCAGATACGTGGTATTTGGGATCAAATACGATTTGTAGTCGAAGATCTCATATATTTTAATCATTTGAAAAGCACCTGTCGGGGTGCTTTTTTTTGTTAAAAAGAAGGGCCTGTTAAACCTTTTGTGTTTCCCGTAGTCTAAAGGCTATGTAACCGATCTAAAACATCAATTTAATGAGATTTCTTTTTAACAAAATGGCCGTTCCGGTCTTTTTTCTCCTGAGTGGTCTTTGGTTGAATGCACAAGACTTTCAGGGAATTGTTACCTATCAGAGCAAGACAACTTTAGACCCGAATTTTGGCGGGAACCGTTTTAGTGAACAACAGCGTAAGCAAATCGCAGAGCGCATGAGAAGCCAGCTGGAAAAAGTGTATTTCCTTTCTTTTAACGGAAGTGCATCTGTGTATGAAGAAGAAGAAAAACTGGATGCTCCGACTGCCGGCCCCGGAGGTCGTGGCAGGGGAGGTCGCTTTGGTTTTTTCGCAAGCGGGGGACTTGGAGGCTCCGGAGATGTATATAAGAATATCTCAGAAGATGTCTATGCCCAGGAAAGTGAGATCTCAGGAAAAAAGTTCCTTATTAAGGACGGTCTTGAAAAACTGGAATGGAAACTGGAGAACGAAAGTAAAATGATAGGAGATTATGCTGTATTTAAGGCTACTGCCGTTCGTAAAATAGAAGATTTTGGTTTTAGGGGCCGAAGATTTGGCCGCGATGGCCGGGAAAGAGAACAGAATGAAAAAGATTCTACAGCAACTGCAAGCAATAATGATGAAATAACAATAAACATCCCTGAAGAGGAAACAATCACCGCCTGGTATACCCCTCAGATCCCGATCGGTCACGGACCGGGGAATTACTGGGGGCTTCCCGGCCTGATCCTGGAAGTCAGCGCGGGCCGCACTACCATCCTCTGTACCAGGATCGTTCTTAACCCTAAAGACAAAGTGGAGATCGAAACTCCCTCCAAAGGAAAGGAAGTGAGCCGGGAAGAATATGCCGAGATCGTAAAGGAACGTATTGAAGAGATGAGAGAGCGTTTCGGACGTGGGAACAGAAGAGGTAACGGAAGAAGATTTTAAGGGGTTAATTGTAACAGTATTTTATTCATGAAACTAAAAGGATTATTCATTCCGCTTGTATTTCTGTTTTCGTTTTTTACTAATGCTCAGAATGTCAAGGTCAACGGAACGGTAAAGGACAGTATTGGAAATCCGCTGGAACTGGCCAATGTACTTGCAACTATAAAGGCCACAGGAAAAATAGAAACCTATTCTATTACCAGTAAAGAAGGAAGGTATCAGCTTGTCCTTCCGGTTAATGCAGACTATATTTTAAAAATAAGTTTTCTGGGGTTTGCTCCTCAATCCAAAGAATTGAAGATTGGGGCGAACAGTGAGGATATAACAATGGATTTTGTTCTGAAACCTCTTACCAATGAGCTTGAGGGGGTAGAACTGGTATCCGATATCCCGGTTACCGTTAAAGGAGATACCATCGTGTATGCTGCGGATGCATTTACTAACGGAAGGGAAAAGAAACTCGGAGATGTACTTAAAAAATTACCCGGAGTGGAGGTGACCGATGATGGTGAGATAGAGGTAGAAGGTAAGACGGTAAGTAAGGTTATGGTGGAAGGGAAGGATTTTTTTGACGGCGATTCCAAACTGGCTACCAGAAACATCCCGGCAGATGCCGTAAACAAAGTAGAAGTACTTAAGAATTACAACGAGATATCCCAGCTGAGAGGCCTCGGGAACGATCAGGACAATATTGCCATCAATATTAAATTGAAGGAAGGAAAGAAAAAGTTTTGGTTTGGGGAAGTGACCGCGGGGATAGGTGATGGCGAACAAACGCGCTACCTTGCCCATCCAAAGCTCTTTTACTACAGCCCGAAGACGAGCATCAATATTATTACCGATTTTAATAATATAGGAGAGGTACCCTTTACCCGGCGGGATTACTTTAATTTCACCGGAGGCTTCAGGAATTTTAACCGTAACGGAGGAACCTCATTCAATATCAGCGATAGCGGTTTGGGTTTTGCCGTGGCACAGAATAACCGGGCCAATGAGATTGAAACAGGCTTCTTTGCAGCAAATTTCAGTCATGAAATTTCCTCAAAATGGGACATAAGCGGATTTAGCATTTTAAGTGATAACAAGACCAATTTTGTAGAGACTTCCATTCGCCGTTTTATACAGACCAATGTTACGGAAACCAATACCAGCGATAGTGATCAGAGAAGCCAGCTCGGGATGCTCAAACTGAGCTCGGTGTTCAAACCGCATAATAATTTTCAGCTCGATTATGACGCCCTGATCAAAATATCGGATGAGAGCGAATTTGCTACAGCCCTTTCGGTTTTTGAAGATGTGATCAACCCTATCATCGAATCCAAGGAAAATAAACCGGTATCCGTTAATCAGAATGCCAATATTTACTATACGCTGAACGATAAAAATATATTTGCAGCTCAGGTACAGTATCTCTATCAGGATGAAGACCCTTTTTACAATGCCATTGTACAGCAGCAACCTTTTGTCGGGATCCTTCCGGTAGATCTCAATCAGAGTGCTTTCGACATTAATCAGGAGAGAAATGTGGTGAGTAACAAACTGGACGCCAAGGTCGATTACTACTATGTGATCAATAATAAAAGCAATCTGAACTTCAGCATCGGGAGTACACTTAGCAAACAGGATTTTAATTCCTCTATTTTCCAGCTACTCGATAACGAACAGGAACTGAGTTTTGACGAGGAGGAACTGAACAATGATGTAACTTTTTATTTTACCGATCTTTTCTTCGGATTGCACTATAAATTCAAAACGGGCATATTTACGTTCACCCCGGGAGCAACCCTCCATAGTTATACAACGAAGAGTGATCAACTGGGGCTGGAAACCGATCAGAATGATATCCTGCTTTTACCCGACCTCTTTGCAATTGCACAGTTAGGGCAGAGTGAAACCATTCGTTTTAACTATCGGATGACAGCAGACTATACGGATATCAACAACTTTGCAGAAGGTTTGATCTTTAACAACTACAACCGCCTTTTCAGAGGGAACAGGAATATAGAGAATGCTATTTTCCATAACTACAACCTGAGTTATTTTAACTTCAACCTGTTCAGTTATGTCAATATTGTCGGCTCCTTAAATTATACAAGACGTGTAGATGCTATTAAGAACAATACCGAGATCGTAGCCATTAATCAGGTATCTGCTCCTATTAACAGCAATTTTGTAGATGAGGTCTATAGCGCGAATGGACGCTTTTCCAAGAATTTCAGGAAGTTTAAAATAAATACCAATGCCAGTTTATCTCAAAGCAACCTGAATAATATTGTTAACGGAGAAAACAGGGAATCGACAAGCTTTACTCAGAATTACAGGAGTAGTATAGAAACGAATTTCAAAAAAGGATTCAATTTTGAGGTGGGTTATAACCGTATCATTAATGATTACGATAATGGCGGGGTAATAAGTAAGTTCTTTACCGATCGTCCTTTTGTGAATTTCGAGCTTAACTTTTTAAAGTCCTTTACTCTGGATGCCGAATGGAATTACTACAATTATACCAATGATGACGATACTATTCAGAATGAGTATTCCTTTCTTTCGGCAAATCTCTATTATCAGAAAGAAGGAAGTAAATGGGAATTTAAAATTCAGGGAACTAATCTACTTGATGTAGATGACATAAATCAGGATAGTTTTAATGAAAATTTCAGTACTACGACCCGGTTTTTTGTTCAACCGCGAATTTTAATGTTGATTGTTAAATACAATCTTTAACTCTAGCAATTTTAGAGGGAAAAGATTAGCTGAAATCGTTAATGACAGTAACTCCGGTACCTTTAAAATGATTCAAATTTTTCAATACTTCAACCCCTTTCTCTAAGTTAATGGTTTTCCCGATTAATTTCTGGGGTTGGAGTTTTCCGCTTTCTATCATATTCAGCATGGAAGGATATTCATATGCCTGCATTCCGTGACTCCCTTTAATTTCCAGCTCATGAGCTATTACCTTTCCCATGGGGATCTCCGGGGAACTCTCGGTTCCGGCCATTAGGCCCACCTGCACGTGCCTCCCTCTGATCCTCAGGCAGGAAATAGAGTTATGACAGGTTGCCTTGCTCCCGAGGGCATCAACTGAAACATGTGCTCCTCCATCGGTAATGGATTTAATCGCATTGACCACATCCGGTGTTGTTTGTGCATTTACCACCTCATGTGCTCCTACCGTTTTGGCAAAATCCAGTTTTTCATCCGAGATATCAACAGCAATCACTTTTGCACCCATAGCCTCGGCGATCATAATGGCAGAAAGCCCGACACCTCCGCATCCGTGAACGGCCACCCATTCTCCCGGAGCCAGTGCACCTTGTTTTACAATGGCCCTGAACGAAGTTACAAATCTGCAACCCAGGCTCGCCGCGGTTTCAAAAGACATAGCATCCGGAATTTTAACCAGGTTCAGGTCGGCATAATCAATAGCTACATATTCGGCAAAGGATCCCCAGGCGGTAAAGCCGGGTTGAAACTGATTTTCGCAAACCTGCTGATTCCCGGTATGACATTCATGACAATGCCCGCAACCACATACAAAAGGCAGGGTTACCCTGTCGCCTTTTTTGAAATTACTAACGAGTTTTCCGGTTTCTTCCACAATACCGGCAAGTTCATGCCCCGGAACATGAGGAAGTACAATATCTTTATCATGACCCATCCATCCGTGCCAGTCACTTCTGCAGATCCCGGTAGCCATGACTTTTATGATCACGCTTTCGTCATTGAGCTCAGGATAGGGAACATCTTTTACTTTTATCTCTCCTCCGAATTCTTCGTAAATAATTGCTTTCATTGGTTGGTTATGCCTTTTTGTGTTTTTTATTAATAGCTGGGATCGTACATATAGTCTGCTATGACCTTCTTCAGGTCCTGCGGTCTCTCATCTCTTGCCAATCCCATTTCATAGGCTTTTTCGGCAACAGCTACCGCAATTTCCAGCGATGCATTTCGTATTTCATTAAGGGGCGGGTATAAAGTACCGTGTGCAATATCCTCTTCCTCCACCAGGTCTGCTAGCGTTCTTGCGGCAGTCAGGAACATAGGATCATTAATGGTACTTGCATTACAGCAGATTGCTCCCAGGCCTATTCCCGGAAAAATATATGCATTATTTCCCTGTCCGGGTCTGAAAAGCTGCCCGTGATAATCTACAGGATCAAACGGACTCCCGCTGGTAAATACCGCTTTTCCCTTACTCCATTCATATGCCTGTTCTGCTGTACATTCGGCCCTTGAAGTAGGGTTGGACAAAGCAAATATTACGGGGCGCTCATTAATAGCGCTCATTTTTTCTATAACTTCTTTGGTAAAAGTACCGGGTGCTCCGGTTGCCCCGATAAGCACGTCCGGCTGGATACTGTCTATAGCATCCAGGAAATTCAGGGATTCATGATCATGTGCATATGGAAGGTTATGCGGCATAAGATCGGTCCTGCCGTTTACTACCAGTCCGTTGAGATCTACAAACCAAAGCTTTTCACGAGCTTCCTTATTGGAAAGGCCTTCTGCTTCGAAGGCAGCTACCATCAGATCTGCAATTCCGGTTGCTGCAGATCCGGCCCCGAGGAACATGATCTTCAGATCCGAAAATTTCTTTTTGGTAATGCGGGTAGATGCATAGACACCCGAAAGTGTAACAGCTGCCGTTCCCTGGATATCATCGTTAAAACAAAGTACTCTTTCCTTGTATTTATTGAGAAGGGCATAAGCATTTGGTGTGAGGAAATCCTCAAACTGAATAAGTGCCCTCGGATATTTATCCTGAACCGCCATGACAAATTCCTCTACCAGCTCAAAATAATCATCGCCTTCTATTCGCTTATGCGGGTATCCCAGATAAAGGATATCATTTAAAATTTCTTCATTGTTCGTTCCTACATCCAGCATAACGGGTAAACACTGATGTGGCAGGATCCCTGCACAGGCCGAATACAGTGCCAGTTTCCCGATCGGGATCCCCATCCCGTTGGCTCCCAGGTCGCCAAGCCCTAAAATTCGCTGCCCGTCTGTTACCACAATGGCACGGATATCTTTTTCCGGCCAGTTATCCAGAATATTCCTGATATTGCCTTTGTCTTCCGGGGTGATATAAAATCCTTTGGAATGTCTGAAAATATGAGAGAATTCTTTACACGCCTGCCCTACAGTAGGGGTATAGATCAAGGGCATGATCTCCTCAATGTTGTTTATGACCATTTGGTAAAACAACTTCTCATTCCGGTCCTGCAGGGTAGACAGAAAAATATAGCGCTCAATATCGTATGCCTTGCGGCGCATACTTGCAAGCATTCTTTTTTCCTGTAATTCCTGAGTTGATACCGCATGTGGTAAGAGCCCCCTTAAACCCAGGGCATCTCTTTCCTTGTTGGTAAAACCGGTAGATTTGTTAACGGATCCGTCGTGGAGAATATCAAATCCTTTTCTGTTTTCAGACATGATGTAGTTCGTTAGAAAATAGCATGAGCTATCGGGTTGTTAGAGCTTTGGTCGGGAAAAGCCATAAATGTTTACCCGCGGCAGCCTATTTGTTTGCTTTTTCCAGGGATGAGGTCATTTCCTCAAGCTCATTTTTGTCCAAAGTCTGCCCACCCAGAATTACATACTCAATGGCCCTTGTGTTTTTTATATCTTCCAGAGGATTAGCCTCAAGGATCAAAAGATCTGCTTTTTTCCCGGTTTTGGTTTGTCCGTATTGTGCATCCTTCCCCAGAAAACCAGCACCGTTATAGGTAGAGGTCATCAATGCCTGTGCAGGGGTCAGTCCGGCTTTTACCATTTCTTCCAGCTCTCCGTGAAGTGAAACACCCGGATAGACATAGGAGTTAAAAGCCCCGCAGTCTGATCCTGCAAGTATTTTTACCCCGGCAGAATGAAGCCTTGGAACCAGGTCAATAAACATCTGCTGAAGCCTTTTGCGTCTTTCCACTGCTTCGGGACTGGCATTTAAAGCCCTTCTAATCCGTCCTTCATAGGTTTTAATTATACCCGGATGTATATAGCCGAGGTATTCGTCATTCTGATGATCGTCTTCATCCAGATAACTCAGTATCCTTCCGATATGCAAAGTAGGAACCACATGAGTGTTGTTTTCCTTAAGACGGGCAAAAGCCTGAGCAGCTGTTTCAGGATCGTAGCTGGCCATTAAAGCCTCAAAAGAATCCCAGAAACCCATTTCTCCTTTTATTACCGCATCGGTGATCTCTTTTTCACGGGTAGAGCAACCCTTTAAAACATAGTAAAGATGCTCGATAGAACCTATACCGTTTTCCACTGCTTCCTCCAGTAATACGGTAAATGGCATATGCCCTGAAGTGGTTATATGACGTTTTTTAGCTTCCTTTAGAATATTCAGATAGGCGTCTCGCGAGATCCTGCTGTCGTAGATCTTTATAAAATCCACATTCAGGGATTCCAGCGAATCAATAGCCTTGTTGATCTCTTCTGCGCTTTCAACTTCCAGAGATCCCGCCCAGGTTGGGTTGGGGCCATCTAATTTCGGGCCTGAGGTAAAAATTACCGGTCCTGTGAGATCTCCTTTGGCAATATCGCTTTGCCAGGAGAGAACAGCAGGGGTCAGATCTCCCCCTGCATCTCTTACCCCGGTAATACCGTTTGCTATAAATAATTTCAGGAAATTCTTATTGGCCTGTATAAGGCTGTCCCCTCCTCTAAAATGAACGTGATTGTCCCAGAGCCCGGGGATAAGATATTTGCCACTGCCGTCAATGCGTTCTTTGGCATTGAATTCTCGTGTACTGTCATCAATATAAGCGATGGAATCGCCTATTATTCCTATGTTTCGAGAAGCTTTGATCTCTGCATTCTCAGCATCCACTATATTGATATTGCTGATCAAAAGATCAACCTCCGTTTTAGTTTCCTGTCCGCAACCGAGAAGCAAAAGCAATGCGGGAATATAGAATTTCCTGATCTTCATTTTATTCTTTTATTAATGTCTGGCAGCATCACAGCTACAGTGCGGAGCGGTAAAGCTCTGTGTTTGCTCGTGCCATGGGAATGATGCATTATATTTGTTGTTCTCCCAGTAAAACTTGCTTCGTTTTTTAGGTTCGTTACCTATTTCATCCATGGTTTCCGTATCGTAAAGTCGTCCGTTAACCATAGTGTATTTTACGCTATTCGTATTCTGAATATTCTCAAGCGGATTTTTATCCAATACAATAAGATCGGCCAGTTTTCCTGCTTTTAAGGATCCGATCTCTTTCCCCGCACCTATATAATCTGCTCCGTTAATGGTAGCTGCGCGAAGGGCTTCCATGTTGGACATACCTCCCTGCTGAAGCATCCACAGTTCCCAATGTGCTCCCAGGCCTTGCAGCTGTCCGTGAGCCCCAAGATTTGCCTTTACACCGGCATCACTTAATTTCTTAACCATTTTGGAGGTCAGGATATGTCCGTTCTCATATTCTTCCAGCGGAACCATAGTCCTGTGCCTGGATCTGGCATCAATAATACTTCTTGGTGTGTACTTCAGGAGTTTTTCGTTTTCCCAGACATTGCTTGTCTGATACCAGTAATATTCTCCGCTCATTCCTGCATAATTAACGATAAGGGTAGGAGTATAACCGGTTTTACTGTTCCCCCAGAGAGTGATAACATCCTTGTAAAGCGGCGCCACAGGGATATTGTGCTCTATTCCTGTGTGCCCGTCCATGATCATCGACATATTGGTATAGAAGGTAGATCCTCCCTCGGGAACTACATTAATTCCCAATTCTCTTGCTGCCTGCAGTACCTGCTGGCGTTGCTCTCTTCTGGGCTGGTTATAACTTTTTACAGATTGTGCTCCGAAGGCCTTGGTACGTCTGATAGCAGACCTGGCATCGTCCAGATTGTTTATCACGGCTTTAAAATCGCCGTCAGCTCCGTAGAGGATAAAACCGGTAGAATATAACCTTGGTCCGGCCGTATTTCCGCTCTTCTGAAGCTCTGCCAGGGCAAAAACGCTTTCGGTATTGGCCGAAGGGTCATGAGCCGTAGTAACTCCGAACGCCAGATTAGCGTAAAACTGCCAGTGTTTTTGCGTGCTCAGTCCGTAACGGAAAGCCCCGATATGAGCATGAGCATCAACAATTCCGGGCATAATGGTCTTTCCGCTTACATCGTATACTTTGGCATTGGAAGGAACATTAACTTCGGAAGCCTTTCCGATGGCTTCTATTTTATTCTGATTGATCACGATGGTTCCGTTTTCGATAACTTCATCGCCTTCCATAGTAATGATCCTGGCTCCCGTAAAAGCAATACGCCCATCAGGCTTATCTGTTTTATATTCCAGATTGACCTTCACACCTTTTTCGGTAATAGCCGGCAATTCCTTGGGTTGCCCGTCATTAAAATTAAAGCGGTCCGAAACGGTATTCGTAAAGTATTCATCTCCCAAGGTCCAGTGGATCTTTTTGCTGTTGGCAGACCAGTGCAGACTGATCCCTGCATCCTTAGCTACCTGTGCAATAGGAAGTATTTTACTGTTGTTGTCAAGGTCTATGGTTTGCCCGGTAATTACCAGGGGTGCCAGATATACCTTGTGTAATAATGAAAAAGCGATCCATTTGTTATCCGGACTCGGTACAAGTCGGTTGGCATATTTAGATTTTATATGTACGCGTTTGTCTTTTCCATCCCTGTTTACACTGTTAAGGCTTTTGGTGAGGTTCCCGAAATAATATCCGCCTGTCTGATAAAAAATACGTTTTCCATCAGCACTGAAACTTGGAAAAGCCCCTTCACTGGTAACTTTTTTGATATCTGCTCCGGAAGAAGACATGGTATAGATCCCGGATTTTTTGGTGAATATTCTTCCCTGATCGTTATTCCCGGATTCTTTTACATAAACGATGGTCTTTCCGTCTGCAGAATAGACCGGTGTCCTGTAAATACCTTTTTCAGATGTGAGTTTTACTGCGTTCCCACCGGAAAGTGAGACTTTGTGAATTGCACCTAATTCTTCATCATTCCAGCTTACGAATAAGATATCTTTTCCGTCGGGAGAGAAACTTGGCTCCGATTCAAAATCACTTGCCGAAGTTATACGCTGTGGCTTTCCGTTAGGTAATCTCTTTTTCCACAGATGCCCAAGAGCATTAAAGACCAGTGTTTTCCCATCCGGAGAGGTTACGGAATGTCTGATCATCTTTGCAATTTGCTTGTCCTGCCATACCGGATTGTCAAATTTAACGACATCGGCAATCTTTATAGTAGTGTTTACTTCAAAAGGAATATTGCTAACCGCCTGAGTGTTGATATTTACCTTGTGGATCTTTCCTCCCGACCAGAATACCAGTTCTTCATTATTTGGCATCCAGCTAAAATGAGGATATACTCCGAAAATAGCCCAGGCTTCCTGCTGATCCTTATTCAATGTATCATAAACCGGCCATTCCTCACCTGTTTCCAGGTCGTGAATAAACAATACCGATTTGGTACGTACTCTTTTTATAAAAGCCAGTTTTTTTCCATCCCTGGAAACAACAGGCCTGGCTGCACCTCCCGGACCTCCTGTTATGGTAGAGTTCTGTCCGGTTTTAAAATCATATCGTCTTATAGTGTAAATCTGCTTGTTGGGATCCTTGTTATATTGGAAGAATCCTCCCGGATATACATCTTCTGCATAGTACAAATACTTTCCGTCAAGTGAAGCACTTGGATCGTTTACATCCTGCTGATCGTTCCTTCTTTTGGTCAGTTTGATCCCCTGGCTGCCTCCCAGGTGATACATCCACATTTCTCCCGCTCCCAGAGAACGCTGAGAAGTAAAGTGCTTACGGGCAATAATGGCATTTCCATCTGCTGCCCAGACTGCATTATTCAAAAGCCTGAAGTTCTCTTTTGTCAATTGCTTTGCATTAGAACCGTCTGTATTCATGATCCAGATATTATCTCCACCACCGGCGTCGCTGGTAAAGGAAATTTTAGAACCGTCCGGACTGAATTTGGGTTGTACTTCAAAAGGAAGTCCCTGACGAAGGACTTTCGCCTTTCCGCCGGTAACCGGCATAATAAAGATATCCCCTAAAAGATCGAAAACGATCTGTTTTCCATCCGGACTTACATCCAGATTCATCCAGGTACCTTCGTTGGTGTTAAGGGGAACATCTTTGAAGTTCCAGTTCCCTTCGGGATTGGAAATATCCCATTTAGTTGATTTCTTATCTTGAGCAATTGCAAGTAGAGGTATTGCAAAAATTAATGCTGCTAATAACTTAAACTTTGACATTTGATTAACGGATTAAAAAATAATTAGCACAAGATAATTATAATTTAATTCGGTTGGCTCCGGCTGCTAAGAATTCAACAAAATATATTCCGATAGTATTAAAAAGGAAAACATTTGTTAAAGGGTACTCCAAAACAAAACATTTTTTTACATTTGCAGAGTTAAAATTGAGAGGAAAGATTTGACTGATTGCAACCTCTGTGGTTGAGGAGGACTCAACCTGAATAAAATGCTAAAGCAGTGTAAACTTCTTTAAGTCCCATCGTCAAATCTACCTAATTGTTGAATATTTAATTTTTTTAAGATAAATGGCATATTTGTTTACATCCGAATCTGTAAGTGAAGGACATCCGGATAAAGTGGCAGACCAGATAAGTGACGCATTATTAGATAACTTTTTAGCGTTTGATGCACAGAGTAAAGTAGCATGTGAGACCCTGGTTACCACAGGACAGGTGGTACTGGCCGGAGAGGTGAAGAGTAAGACCTATTTGGATGTGCAGCATATTGCCCGTGAAGTGATCAATACCATTGGATATACCAAGGGAGAGTATCAGTTTAGCGGGGATTCCTGTGGAGTAGTCTCTCTTATACACGAACAATCTCAGGATATTAACCAGGGTGTAGATCGTGAAAGCAGAGAAGAACAGGGTGCAGGAGATCAGGGAATGATGTTTGGTTATGCAACTAAGGAAACTGCTAACTATATGCCTCTTGCTTTAGATATTTCTCATAAGATCCTGCAGGAACTGGCAGCTCTGAGAAGAGAAGATAACGAGATCAAATACCTGAGACCGGATGCTAAATCGCAGGTAACTATAGAATACAGTGATGACAATACTCCGCAGAGGATAGATACTATTGTGGTTTCTACGCAGCATGATCCTTTTGATGCCGATGATGATGTAATGCTGGCTAAGATCAAAAAAGATATTATTGAGATCCTTATGCCGAGGGTTATTGCTAAACTTCCTGCCTATGTTCAGGAATTGTTTAACGATAAGATCAATTATCACATCAATCCAACCGGAAAGTTTGTAATTGGAGGTCCTCACGGAGATACCGGATTAACCGGAAGAAAGATCATCGTAGATACCTATGGTGGTAAAGGAGCCCACGGAGGTGGTGCTTTTAGTGGAAAAGATCCGAGTAAGGTAGACAGAAGTGCTGCTTATGCTTCCCGTCATATTGCCAAAAACCTTGTAGCTGCCGGTATAGCCGATGAGGTATTGGTACAGGTGAGTTATGCGATCGGGGTGGTAGAGCCTACATCTATATTTATAGATACTTACGGAACTGCCAAAGTGGATATGAACGACGGAGAAATTGCAGATAGAGTAGCAAAGATCTTCGATATGAGACCTTTTGCCATAGAGGAACGCCTTAAGTTGCGTAACCCTATTTACCAGGAATCTGCAGCTTATGGGCATATGGGGAAAGAACCAAGGATGGTAACCAAGGTTTTTGATTCTCCGTACAGTGGAAGAGTGGAGAAAGAAGTGGAGTTATTTACATGGGAAAAACTGGACTATGTAGATAAGGTGAAAGAAGCATTTAATATTTAATTAATATAAAAACACTTGTGAGGTAAAAAATTATTGTATTAATTTGCAGCTTCAAAAGTTCTGATACATTTTGATTGTTATTAAGAAAGGCAGAGGGAATAGACCCGTCGAAGCCTTAGCAACCCTTTATTCTATAAAGAAGGTGCTACATTCTACCATTTTTTGGAAAGATAACACAGTGTAATTTACTTCCCGTAAATGCTTTTCTGATAACAATCGATTTTAAATAGTGATTGTGATGAAAAGCGAACTTCAACATTTAGAAATAACAGATTTTAAAACACACAGTGGTGTGGTTTATATCAGTATACCCCTTTCCTACCATGTTTATGGCAGGGAACTGGGGACAGCTCCCGTGGTTTTGGTGAATCACGCCCTGACCGGAAACTCCGAGGTGACCGGCCGGTTCGGATGGTGGAAAGAACTTGTAGGAGCCAACAAACTAATAGATACCGAAAACTATACGGTCATCGCCTTTAACGTTCCGGGTAACGGATACGATAATTTCCTGATTGAAAGTTATAAAGATTTTACGGCCCGGGATATTGCAGAAATATTTGCCCTGGGGCTTAAACAGTTAAATATCGATTCGCTCTTTGCGGTGATCGGAGGTTCGGTCGGCGGGGGAATAGCTTGGGAAATGGCAGCTCTTTATCCCGATCTGATAGAAAACCTCATTCCTGTGGCATCCGACTGGAAATCGACAGACTGGCTGATCGCAAATTGCAGGATTCAGGAGCAGATCCTGCTTAACTCTTCCAATCCGGTTCACGATGCCCGTTTACATGCAATGCTCTGCTATCGTACTCCCGAATCTTTTAAAGAGAAATTCGGAAGAAGCCTGAATTCAGAGCTGAATATGTATAATGTGGAAAGCTGGTTGCTCCATCACGGAAAAAAACTAGAGGAGCGATTTGAGCTGGCCTCCTATAAACTGTTGAATCAGTTGCTGGCAACTATAGATATTACCAAAGACGGGGGAAGTTTTCTGGAAGTAGCCTCCCGTATAAAATCGAACATATATATCGTTGCGGTAGATTCCGATCTGTTTTTTACGGCAGAAGAGAATAAGGCAGCTTTCCTGGCGCTCTCTCAGCTAAAAAAGAATGTGTATTACAGCGTTATCGAGTCTGTTCACGGGCACGATGCATTTTTAATAGAATTTAAACAACTGTCCGAGCTGTTGTCGGATGTATTTGATACAGAACTAATAAAAAACTAGAAATGAAGATCATTAAGTTCGGGGGAAAATCCCTTGCTAATGGAGACGGATTAAAACAGGTGATCAGTATCCTGAAGAACAAACACCAAAGCGGAGAACAGGTGGTAGTGGTGCTATCTGCCAGGGGCGATAGTACCGACAGACTGGAAAACATCCTGGAACTGGCTAAAAACGGAAAAAGCTTTAGTGAGGAATTCAGGGCGTTCAAGGAGTATCAGCTAGACCCTTGTGACAATATCTGTCTGGAAGAGGAATTCGACCTGTTGGAACGCATTTTTGAAGGGGTTCAGTTACTAGGGGATTACAGTAATAAGGTAAAAGACAAAGTACTTTCTCAGGGTGAATTGCTATCGGTTAAGGTGGTAACGATCCTTTTGAAAGAAAACGGACTCAAAGCCGAGTTGACCGATACCAGGAAACTGATCATCACCAATAAGAACCACGGAGATGCTCAGCCTTTTGAAGCTGTCTCTCGCAAGAATATCAGGGATCACTTTAAAAAACTGGAAGCTGGAGCGATAGCAGTAGTCACCGGTTTTATCGCTTCCGATCAGGAAGGGGAAACAACTACTCTTGGAAGGAACGGAAGTAATTATACGGCTTCTCTGCTTGCCAACTACCTGGATGCGGAGGAGTTTCAGAATTATACGCATGTAAACGGGATTTACACCGCCAATCCGGAATGGGTGCACAATGCAAAAAAGATCACCCATCTGAGTTTTCAGGAAGCCAATGAGCTGGCTAATTTTGGCGCATCTATCCTGCATGCAAAGACGATCGTTCCCTTAATTGAGAAAAATATTCCGCTAAGGATACTGAATACCTTTAATCCGGAGAATGAAGGAACACTTATCTCCTCAGAAAATAACGGGAAGGGGATAAAATCTATCAATGTAATTAATGATGTGACCCTGGTTAATTTTGAAGGGCAGGGACTGCTGGGAAAAGTGGGGATAGATGCCCGTATCTTTAATTCCCTGTCAAGAGAGAACATTAGTGTTAATATTATTTCCCAGGGATCTTCGGAACGCGCCATAGGCTTTATTATTAAAACAGCAGATGCGGCTCGGGCAAAGGAAACCCTGGAGCAGGAGTTTGAAAGCGATATAGAGAAAAAGGATGTTCACGGTATAACTTTTAACAATGAAGTGGTAATTATCTCTACCGTAGGGCAGGACCTGAAGACCTTTCACAATGCTTTCTATTCTTTGGTAAAGAACGATATCGAACCCATATTGATCAACAATACCCTTTCGGGAAAGAATGTCTGCCTGGTGATCCACAAGAAGGATCTGAGAAAAACCGTAAATGTTATTCACGGAGAGATCTTCGGAATATCCAAGCGTGTTAATATTGCCGTTTTCGGGAAAGGCCTGATCGGAGGGACGCTGATAGAACAGATCAATGAAAGCAGGGAAAAAGTATTGAGAAGAAAAAATATTGACCTGAACATTTTTGCGATCTCCAATTCAAAAAAAGTATTGCTGAATAAGGACGGTATTTCCGAGAACTGGACCGCCGATTTTGATAAAAAGGCGATTAATTACGGCCTGGAAGATATTATCAGCTATACTAAAAAGCATCACCTGGAAAATCTGATAGCGGTAGATGTTACCGCCAGCGAGGATTTTGTTTATCACTACACCGATCTGATTGAGAACGGATTCGATCTGGTTTCGGCAAATAAAATAGGAAATACCATAGATTACGGATTTTATAAAGACCTGAGAGAGCAATTGCGATTGAATCAGAAGGAATATCTGTATGAGACCAATGTGGGAGCGGGCTTACCTCTGATAGATACGATCAAGCTCCTTCATCTTTCGGGAGAGAATATTACCCGTATAAAAGGGGTGTTTTCAGGCTCTTTAAGTTATTTGTTCAATACTTTCTCGGTAGAAGATATCAGCTTTAGTGAGGTGCTGGAAAATGCTATCTCCAGGGGGTATACGGAGCCCGACCCCAGAGAGGACCTTTGTGGAAATGATGTGGGACGAAAATTGCTGATCCTTGCCAGGGAACTCGACCTGATAAGCGAGTTTGGCGATATCAGTATCCACAATCTGATCCCGGAAAATTTGCGAAATGGAGAAGTAACAGAATTTTTATCCAGAATAGATGAACTCGATGATGTATATCATGAGATAAAAGAAAAACAGGAAAGCAATCATGTGTTACGATATGTTGGGGATCTTTCGGGAGACCTTTCCAGAGAGGATGGCGGGTTGCTGGAAGTAAAACTGGAATCGGTTCCGGGAGACAGTGCGTTAGGACAGGTAAAGGGCTCCGACTCAATTTTCGAGATATATACCGAATCCTATGGAGAACAACCCCTGGTCATACAGGGAGCAGGTGCAGGAGCACAGGTAACCGCCCGGGGAGTCTTCGGTGATATCTTAAGATTGGCGGAAAAAAATAACAAATAATATAAAATTTGAGGCACGGAGGCAGGAAGGTAACTTAAATCAGCTTCTTTTTAAAGACATCTTACTACCTTGTACCGATTATAAACATTTAAAATTTTAGACATGAAAATATATTTAGACAGAATCGACGACGACTTTCTTTTCGAAGTAAAAAATGAAAACGGACACAAAGTACTGATCGATAATAAAAGTAAGGCTGAAGGAGAAGTTAAAGGAGCAAGCCCAATGGAGATCCTGTTGATGGGAGTTGCAGGTTGCAGCGGGATAGATATCGTATCCATCCTTAAAAAACAAAGGCAGGAGATCACCTCTTATCACGTAGAAACAGAAGGACAGAGAGAGAAAATAGAAGATGCCACTCCTTTTACCGGTATTCACACCAAAGTCTTTCTGGAAGGAAATATCACAGAAGAAAAAGCAAAAAGAGCCGCACAATTGAGTTTTGACAAATATTGTTCGGTTTCCAAATCACTTGATAAAAATATCAGTATCACATTTGATGTGATTCTAAACGGAAAACAATTATGAGTAAACAATTTGAAACAGAAGCAATAAGAACACATTTGGAGCGGACAGACTTTTTAGAGCATTCCAGTCCGCTCTATTTAACCTCCAGTTTTGTATTTGAAGATGCCGAAGATATGAGGGCGTCTTTTACGGAAGAGAAGATCAGGAATATCTATAGCCGTTTTACCAACCCGAATACTTCCGAATTTGTAGACAAGATCTGTAAAATGGAAGGAGCCGAAAGCGGATATGCCTTTGCCACGGGAATGGCAGCGGTTTTCTCGACCTTTGCAGCACTTTTGGATAGCGGTGATCACATCCTTTCTGCCAGGGCGGTTTTCGGATCTACCCATACGCTCTTTACTAAATATCTGCCCAAGTGGAATATAGAGACCACATATTTTAAGGTAGATGCCAGTGAAGCGGAAATAGAAAAACTGATCCGTCCGGAAACCAAGGTTATCTATGCCGAATCTCCGACCAATCCCGGAGTGGATATCCTGGACCTGGAACTGCTTGGAAAAATTGCCAAAAAGCATAATCTTATTTTTATTGTAGACAACTGTTTCGCCACTCCTTATTTACAGAATCCGATCAAACTGGGTGCCGACCTGGTTGTACATTCGGCTACCAAATTAATAGATGGTCAGGGAAGAGTACTCGGAGGTGTTACCGTAGGAAGATCCGATCTTGTTCGGGAGATCTATCTCTTTTCGCGAAACACAGGACCGGCACTGTCTCCTTTTAATGCCTGGGTGCTTTCCAAAAGTTTGGAAACCCTGGCGATAAGAGTAGAAAGACATTGCGAGAATGCCTTAAAAGTAGCAGAATTCCTGGAGGCTCACCCTTCTGTAAATTGGGTAAAATACCCCTTCCTGAAATCCCATCCTCAATACGAGGTTGCCAAAAAGCAAATGAAGCTCGGTGGGAATATCGTGGCCTTTGAAATTAAAGGAGGAATAGAGGCCGGAAGGAAGTTTTTAAACAGTATTAAACTCTGCTCTCTATCAGCAAATCTGGGGGATACAAAAACTATTGTTACTCACCCGGCTTCCACTACACATAGCAAACTTTCCGAAGAAGACAGGCTTCAGGTCAGCATTACCGATGGTTTGGTAAGAGTATCTGTTGGTCTGGAACATACGGACGATGTTATAAATGATCTCAATCAGGCCTTAATTAGTTAAAATTTGATAAAACATAGGGTGTATATGTTATTAAAAGTTTACTTTAGCGTCAAAATACTATAAATCTATAGATTAACTAGATTATTATGCAAAGCTTCAGAACAGAAATTGAAAATCCGATAGTTGAGAAAGATATTATCGAATTAGAAAAGAAGATCCGCTTATTTAATGAGGGTAAAATAGACGAGGAAAGATTCAGAAGCCTTCGTCTGGCAAGAGGTGTATACGGCCAGCGCCAGGAAGGGGTTCAGATGATCCGTATCAAGATACCCTACGGGAAATTAACCGGGGATCAGCTTCTTAGAATATCGGATGTTTCAGATGAATTCTCAACGGGGCGTTTGCATATTACCACCCGTCAGGATATCCAGATACATTATGTAAGCCTGGACAGAACTCCTGAGCTTTGGGCCCAGTTAGAACGAGATGATGTAACACTGCGTGAGGCCTGCGGGAATACAGTACGAAATATTACTGCCAGTGAAACTGCCGGAATAGACAGGGAAGAGCCTTTTGATGTTTCTCCTTATGCTGATGCTATGTTTAAATTCTTCCTCAGAAACCCTGTAAACCAGGAAATGGGAAGAAAATTCAAGATATCTTTTTCATCAGATGAAAAGGACACCGCACTGAGTTATATACACGACCTTGGTTTTATTGCTAAGATCAAGGACGGGAAACGCGGATTTAAAGTAATGTTAGGTGGTGGTCTGGGGTCTCAACCCCGTCATGCCGATGTTGCTTATGAATTCCTGGAAGAAGATAAGATCATTCCTTTTACCGAAGGGGTACTTCGTATTTTCGACAGGAACGGAGAAAGAGCCAGACGTTTAAAGGCCAGAATGAAATTCCTCATCAAGGATATAGGCCTGGAAGCTTTCCTTCAATTGGTAGAGGAAGAGCAAAAAGCCCTTTCACATCAATCTTACCCTATAGATACTACAGGTTTTGAAGCTAATCTGGAGCAGTTGGGGAAAATAGATGTGCCTCAGGTTACTATTAAAGATCAGGAAACCTATGAAGCCTGGAAAAAGACAAATGTTATTCCACAGAAGCAACAAGGTTTTGTAGCTATCGGGATCAAGGTAAAACTTGGAGATTTTTATACGGATAAAGCCAGAGCGTTGGCAGCATTAGCCAAAAAATACGCAGCAAATGAGCTTAGACTTTCACTGCGTCAGGATATCCTGATCCCTTATGTGAAGGAAGAGTTATTGCCGTTTTTCTACGAGGCTTTAACAGCCCTTGGTTTTACAGATAAAGGATACAATACCATTCTCGATATCACAGCATGCCCCGGAACAGATACCTGTAACCTGGGAATTGCCAGTAGTACGGGAATTGCAGATAAACTGGAAGATGTTCTTAAAGCAGAATATCCCGCCTTTATAGATAACAAAGATGTTACTATCAAGATCAGTGGATGTATGAACGCCTGTGGCCAGCATAATATGGCGCATATCGGGTTCCAGGGAATGTCTATCAAATCCGGTAAGCTGGTGGCTCCGGCCTTACAGATCCTTTTAGGAGGAGGTGTATTAGGTAACGGTCAGGGTAGATTTGCCGATAAAGTGATCAAGGTACCGAGTAAAAGAGGACCTGAAGCACTGAGAACGATTTTAAATGATTATATCGCTAACGCAGGACAGATCTCCTTCCTTGATTATTACGATGAGAAGGGAGAGAAGTATTTCTACGAGCTATTAAAACCTCTGGGAGATACCGAAAATCTTACGGAAGACGATTTTATAGATTGGGGACACAGCAAACCTTATATCAAAGCGGTAGGAGTAGGAGAATGTGCCGGAGTGGTTATCGACCTGGTTGCTACCCTTTTATTTGAAAGTGAAGAAAAAATAGACAGTGCCAAAGAAGCATTAAAGCAGGAAAAATGGGCAGATAGTATCTATCATTCCTATACTTCCCTGGTAAATACGGCTAAAGCACTTTTAGTGGCCGAAGGTAAGAAAACAAATACCCAGGCCGGGATCATAAAACAGTTTGATGAAATATTCGTGAATGAAGGGATCGTTGAGTTATCCGGATCATTTGCAGAACTGGTATACCAGATCAAAAGTGAAGAGCCGACAGAGGCTTTTGCAAACGAGTATTTAAATCAGGCAGAGCGTTTTTATCAGAAGATAGACGCACACAGAAAAAACGAATTAGAGCATGCAACATCATAATAACCCCAGATTAACATTAGTAGGGGCAGGTCCGGGAGATCCCGATCTGCTTACTATAAAAGGAGCCAAAGCACTTGCAGAAGCCGATGTGGTTCTCTATGATGCGCTCATCAATAGAAAACTCCTCGAATATGTGCCTAAAAAGGCCAAAAAGATATTCGTTGGAAAACGCAAAGGCTATCACGCCTATTCTCAGGAAGAGATCAATCAGCTTATAGTTTCCAATGCCTTCGAAAGCGGACACGTTGTACGGCTTAAAGGAGGAGATCCTTTTATTTTCGGAAGGGGAACGGAAGAGATCGATTATGTAGAAGGTTTTGGAATATCAACAGAAGTAGTTCCCGGAATTTCGTCTTCTATGGCGGTACCGGCCTATCAGGGTATTTCGCTGACCAAAAGAAAGGTGGCCGAGAGTTTCTGGGTGGTTACCGGAACAACTTCCGAAAGAAAACTTTCCAATGACGTATTTCTGGCAGCACAATCTACAGCAACGGTAGTTATCCTGATGGGAATGAGCAAGTTGTCGCAGATAGTATCCATCTTTCAGCAGGAAGGAAAAGGAGAATGTCCGATCGCCATTATTCAGAACGGAACCACCGAGAATGAAAAACTCGGGATCGGTGTCATCAACTCCATAGAAGCAGTAGTAGAGGAAAAACAGTTGTCTTCTCCTGCCATTATCGTTATTGGCGAAGTGGTAAGGGAAAGTCATAAACTAAAGGAATTTTACGGCGAACTTATTGCTGTATCCCGCTAAGCAGAGAAAATGCAGGCTATGGAAAGAAACGAATTATATCCAATTTTTTTAAAGGTCCATCAACTCGACGTTTTGATCGTCGGGGGAGGGAATGTAGGCCTTGAAAAACTGTCTTTCATGCTGAAAAGTAGTCCGAACGCCAAAGTTTTGGTAGTGGCAACCCGCTTTTTAGATGAATTAAAGGCACTTGCTGCAAAACACACAAATGTAGCCCTGCTTAAAAAGGCCTATGAGAAAGAGGATCTTAATGGGAAACAAATGGTCATTGCGGCTACGGACGATCTGGAAGTGAACAAACAGATATATCGCGAATCCAAAGAACGCAATATCCTGGTAAATGTAGCCGATACTCCCGAGTACTGCGATTTTTACCTGGGAGGGATCGTTTCCAAAGGCAATGTAAAAGTAGCGATCTCCACCAACGGAAAATCGCCAACGATAGCTAAACGCCTGCGTCAGTTTTTTGAAGAAGTCATCCCGGATGATATTAATCAGCTAGTACAGAATTTAAATCAGTACAGAAAAACACTGAAAGGCGATTTTGAGGAAAAAGTAGAAGAAATGAATCGGGTAACACAAGACCTGATCAAATAATAAATCAAAACTAAAGAAGAAATAATCATTCAATACTGGAAAAAATGATCAAGACAGATATATTGATAATAGGAGCAGGACCAACCGGATTATTCACGGTTTTTGAAGCAGGATTATTAAAGTTAAAAACGCATTTAATCGATGCCTTACCGCAACCCGGAGGGCAGTGTTCGGAGATCTATCCCAAAAAACCGATCTATGATATCCCGGCATTCCCGGAGATATTGGCAGGCGATCTGGTAAATAACCTTATGGAGCAGATCAAACCTTTCGAACCCGGATTTACCCTGGGCGAACGTGCGGAAACGATCGAAAAGCTGGACGATGGTACTTTTATCGTAACAACGAATAAAGGAACTCAGCACCACGCTCCTGTAGTAGCTATTGCAGGTGGTTTAGGTTCTTTTGAGCCCAGAAAACCCCCTATTCCAAATATCGCCGACTTCGAAGATAAAGGTGTAGCCTATATTATCAGAGATCCTGAAGTTTACAGAGATAAGAAGGTGATCATTGCCGGAGGTGGAGATTCTGCCCTCGACTGGTCTATTTATCTGGCCGATGTAGCTGCAGAAGTAACCCTGGTACACAGAAGAAATGAATTCAGGGGAGCTTTGGATTCTGTCGAAAAAGTATCAGAACTTTCCAAACTTGGAAAAATAGAACTCGTTACCGAGGCAGAAGTAAAAGGCCTGTACGGAAACGACAACCTGGAAGGTGTAACTATTAAGTACAATTCAGGAGAAGAGATCCAGAGAGAAGCCGATAATTTTATTCCTCTTTTCGGACTTTCCCCAAAACTGGGGCCAATTGCAAATTGGGGGCTGGAGATCGAGAAAAACGCCATTAAAGTGGATAATTCCTATGATTATGCCACTAATATCCCTGGTATTTACGCTATTGGAGATGTGAATACCTATCCCGGAAAACTAAAATTAATACTTTCCGGTTTCCACGAAGCGGCCATCATGTGCCAGTCGGCTTATCAGCGTATCAACCCGGGTAAGAAGTATGTTATGAAATATACTACTGTTGGTGGGGTACAAGGTTTCGACGGAACCGTAAAAGCGGCTAAAAAGGAAGTCGTTAAAAGTATTGTTTAAAATAAATATAATACCGTTATTTGTACTCAAGTTCAAATAACGTACTTACTGTGTTATCAAGAAAGGTGAAGGGAATAGACCCGTTGAAACCTTAGCAACCCTCCGTTCTGTACAGAGAAGGTGCTACATTCTACCACAATGTGGACAGATGACGACAATAGATTTTTATCTTTTTGTTTATTCCTCTATCATTTCTTGACAGTTTTATTTTTAGGGCGTTCCCCTGAAATAAATTCAGCGTCGGGCTGTTCGCTGTATCTTTTTGCAAAAGGATGCCGCTTCCATCCCTAACGCAGCTAAAATTTAATATGTAAAATGAATAAGATCTGGAAGGAAATAGAGAAAAGGATCCTGGTACTCGACGGAGCAATGGGTACCATGCTTCAGCAGTATAATTTTTCCGAAGAAGATTTCCGGGGAGAGCGGTTCAGGGATTTTCATATCCCTCTTAAGGGAAACAACGACCTCCTGTCCTTAACACAACCGGAAGCAATTAAAGAGGTACATGCCAAATACTTTGAGGCCGGTGCCGATATTGTAGAGACCAATACCTTTTCCGGTACTACCATTGCTATGGCCGACTATGAAATGGAAGATCTGGTATACGAACTGAATTACGAATCTGCCAGGCTGGCCAGAGAAGTAGCCGATGAGTTTACCGCAAAAGAGCCGGAGAAACCGCGTTTTGTAGCAGGTTCCATAGGCCCAACCAATAAAACGGCCAGTATGTCCCCTGATGTAAACGACCCCGGATACAGGGCTATCAGCTTTGAAGAACTCAGGGTAGCCTATAAAGAACAGGTAGAGGCACTCCTGGACGGAGGGTCCGATATCCTGCTGGTAGAGACTATATTCGATACCCTGAATGCCAAGGCAGCACTTTTTGCTATTCAGGAGGTAAAGGACGAACGTCAGGTAGATATTCCGGTGATGGTAAGTGGTACGATTACCGATGCCTCCGGAAGGACACTGTCGGGTCAGACGGTAGAAGCCTTTTTAATTTCCGTATCTCATCTTCCTTTGTTAAGTGTTGGTTTTAACTGCGCTTTGGGAGCCGATCAGCTGAAGCCCTATTTACAAAGGCTTTCCAGCAAAACCGATTTTTATACATCGGCACACCCGAATGCAGGTTTACCAAATGCCTTTGGTGAATATGACGAAACCCCAGAGCAAATGCAGGCACAAATAGAAGAGTATTTAAAAGACGGATTAATGAATATTATTGGTGGTTGCTGCGGAACCACCCCGGATCATATCCGCCTCATTGCAGAAGCGGCAGCAAAATACGAACCCAGAAAGATCTTGGATAAAGTTACAGATGAATAAAACCTGTCATTGACAACGTAAAAGAAAATGTCACTTCGAGCGCCCGCGTGCCACTGAAGCTTGTGCCTCCGCTAAAGCTATGGCGACATGTGGAAATCGGAAGGGCAAGTCGAGAAGTAATGGAACAAAAAACAAACAACCAACAACCATTAACAAACAACTAACAACCAACAACCACTAACAAACAACCGCTAAAAAACACAAATGTCACTCAATAATAAAAAATACCTGCGACTCTCCGGACTGGAACCCCTTGTGGTAACACCAGAGAGTAATTTTATTAATGTAGGGGAAAGGACGAATGTTACCGGCTCAAGGAAATTCCTGAGGCTGATAAAGGAAGAGAAATACGATGAAGCCCTAGATGTAGCCAGAGCGCAGGTAGAAGGGGGAGCCCAGATCATCGATATCAATATGGATGAGGGAATGATAGATGGGGTTCACGCTATGACGACCTTTATGAATCTGGTTGCTTCCGAACCCGATATTTGCAGGGTTCCTATCATGATCGATAGTTCCAAATGGGAGATCATTGAAGCCGGACTTCAGGTAGCTCAGGGAAAATGTGTGGTGAACTCTATCAGCCTTAAAGGAGGAGAAGAGGAGTTTATCAAACAAGCTACCCTGATAAAGCGATACGGAGCAGCGGTTATTGTAATGGCCTTTGATGAGGTCGGGCAGGCAGATAATTATGAAAGACGCATCGAGATCTGCGAACGCTCTTACAGAATTCTTGTCGATCAGGTAAAATTCCCGCCCGAGGATATCATTTTCGACCCCAATATTTTCCCCGTGGCTACGGGAATGGAAGAACACGTAAATAATGCATTGGATTTCTTCAGGGCAACCAAATGGATACGTGAAAATCTGCCGCATGCAAATGTGAGCGGGGGAGTAAGTAATGTTTCTTTTTCTTTCAGGGGTAATAATACGGTGCGTGAAGCCATGCATTCCGCTTTTCTTTACCATGCCATTCAACACGGAATGACCATGGGGATCGTTAACCCGCAGATGCTGGAAGTATATGATGATATCCCTAAAGACCTGCTGGAACATGTAGAAGATGTATTGCTCAACAGAAGGGAAGATGCTACGGAACGCCTTCTCAGCTTTGCAGAGACGGTAAAAGGCAATAATAAAACCGCGGAAAAACAAAACCAGGAATGGAGGAACGACCCTTTACAGGAAAGGATCACTCATGCCCTGGTAAAAGGAATAGACGAATTCATCGAAACCGATGTTGAGGAAGCGAGACAGTCGGTAGAAAGGCCTATTCAGGTTATTGAAGGCCATTTAATGGCCGGAATGAATGTAGTGGGAGACCTTTTCGGCAGCGGAAAGATGTTCCTGCCCCAGGTGGTAAAATCCGCCAGGGTAATGAAAAAAGCTGTGGCTTATCTCCTGCCTTTTATCGAAGAAGAAAAAGACGGTAAAAGAGAAATGGCCGGAAAGATTTTATTGGCCACAGTAAAGGGAGATGTTCACGATATAGGAAAAAATATTGTCGGAGTGGTACTCGGATGTAACAATTACGAGATCGTAGACCTCGGAGTAATGGTTCCTCCGGAGAAGATCATTCAGACTGCGGTAGAAGAAAAAGTCGATGTTATAGGTCTTAGCGGACTTATTACACCTTCCCTGGATGAGATGGTATACCTGGCCAGGGAAATGGAAAAGAAGGAACTGGATATCCCGCTCCTGATCGGGGGAGCAACAACTTCCAGGGCACATACGGCTGTAAAGATCGCACCCAACTATTCGGATGCCGTAATGCACGTGAATGATGCGTCCCGGGCCGTTACTGTGGTGGGGAATCTTATGCAGGAGAACAATGACTCTTTTAAGGAAGTGATCCGCGAGGAATACGATAAATTCAGGGAACAATTCCTCTCCAGAGGGAAACAAAAAGAGTATCTGCCGATTGAAGAGGCGAGGAATAATAAACTTCAGTTAGACTGGAATAACTATCAGGCAGTTAAACCCGGCCAGCCGGGAGTTCAGCTTATTGAGGACCTGGATCTGAAAGTTTTGGAAGATTATATAGATTGGAGCCCCTTTTTTAGGAGCTGGGACCTGCATGGGAGATACCCTCAGATCCTGAAAGATGAAATAATCGGAGAGCAGGCTACCAGTTTGTTTGAGGATGCCAGGGTGCTTTTAAAAAAGATCGTAGACGAAAAACTGCTCACCGCCAAAGCGGTATTCGGATTATTTCCGGCCAATGCCGTTGGTGATGATATTGAAATATATACAGATGACTCTCGCAAAGAAGTTAGCGATACTTTCCTGACCCTTCGTCAGCAACTTAAAAAGCACCAGGGAAAACCCAATATTGCCCTGGCAGATTATATTGCACCAAAGGAATCGGGAAAAGACGATTATATAGGCTGTTTCTGTGTAACGACCGGTTTTGGGACCGATGAACTCGCTGCAAAATTCGAAGCAGAGCACGACGATTATAATTCTATTATGGTAAAAGCTCTTGCCGACAGGTTTGCGGAGGCTTTTGCAGAATATTTACACGAAAGGGTACGGAAAGAACATTGGGGATATGCCAGCGCAGAAGAATTGAGTAATCAGGAACTGATAAAAGAATCCTATACAGGTATTCGCCCGGCGCCCGGATATCCCGCTTGCCCGGACCATCTCGAGAAAAATACGATCTGGAAACTGCTGGAGGTAGAAGAGAAGATAGGGGTCAGATTAACCGAAAGCCTGGCCATGTGGCCGGCAGCATCGGTATCGGGTTATTATCTCGGACATCCGGATAGTAAGTATTTCGGATTGGGAAAAATAAAGGAAGATCAGTTAAAGGATTATGCCGGTAGAAGAGGTATTTCAGTTGATGAAGCACGTAAATGGCTAAATCCGAATCTGGCTTCTGAGGTCTGAGAGTAATGAGTATTAAGTACAAAGTATTGAGGTATATGGTTGTTAGTTGATAGTTTATGGTTGATAGTGAATTTAAGAGAATTGTGTTATGATGTATGTTGATCTTGATGTTTGGAAAGAATCGAGGAAATTAACTAATAAGGTTTATGAAATAACCAAGTTTTTTCCAAAGAGTGAGCTTTCCGGTTTGATAAATCAAATAAGAAGAAGCGCTATCTCTGTGCCTTCCAACATAGCTGAGGGATGCGGAAGACAGACATCGAAGGAAACTATCCATTTCTTGCATATTTCAAGAGGCTCATTGTACGAGTTGGAAACACAATTATATCTTTCGAAGGACCAAAAATTTGTAGAACAGGAAGAATTTGAGAAGATTATGGAATCCATTGAACTATGTAAAAAATTACTTAATGGTTTTATAAACTATTATAGAAAAATTTAAACCAACAACCAACAACCAACAACCAACAACTAACAACTAACAACCAACAACCAACAACCAGCAACTAACAACTAAAAAAGCAAGAAATATAAACGAATGAAAGTAATAGAACATATAGGGAAAGCCAACGGAAAGGCATTGTTTTCTTTTGAGATCCTTCCCCCTCTAAAAGGGCAGAATATCCAATCTATTTTTGATGGGATCGATCCTTTGATGGAGTTTAAACCTCCCTTTATTGATGTAACTTATCACAGAGAAGAATATGTGTATAAGGAAATGGAAAACGGACTTCTTCAGAAAAAAGTAGTAAGGAAACGTCCGGGAACCGTAGGTATTTGTGCAGCGATCCAGAATAGATACGGAGTAGATGCTGTACCTCATATTCTTTGTGGTGGATTTACAAAAGAGGATACCGAAAACTTCCTGATCGATCTGAATTTCCTGGGAATAGACAATGTGGTTGCCCTCAGGGGAGATGCCGTAAAAAGTGAAACTTATTTCAAACCGGAAAAGGACGGACATCCCTATGCAAGCGATCTGGTAAAACAGATCGTTTCCCTGAATAAAGGGGAATACCTGGATGAAGACACGCAAAATACGGCTAAAACCGATTTTTGTATCGGAGTGGCCGGTTATCCGGAAAAACATGTAGAAGCCCCCAGTCTGGATAGTGATATTCATTTTCTAAAAAAGAAAATCGAGGCCGGAGCTTCTTATATAGTCACACAGATGTTCTTTAATAATGACAGCTTTTTCCGTTTTGTCGATAAATGCAGAAAGGCAGGAATAACGGTTCCCATAATTCCGGGACTAAAACCTATAGCCACTAAAAAACAGCTTAATCTTATTCCACATCGTTTTAATGTGGATCTCCCGGATGAGCTTATCAATGCGGTAATCAAATGCAAGGACAACAAGGAAGTAAGACAGGTTGGTATCGAATGGTGTGTGGCTCAGAGTAAGGAACTGGTGCTTAAAGGCGTGCCCGTTCTTCATTATTATTCTATGGGAAAAGCCGACAATATTAAAGCGATTGCAAAGGAAGTTTTTTAAAAAATGCTACATTTGCCGCTAGCAATGAGGCCTTTATTTATAATTCTTACCCTAAGTTTAACAAGTGTTTCGCTTTGTTTTTCCCAGGAAAAGCAATACGCAAATACTTTTGATATCAATTATTTCTACGGCAATATTGCGTTGCATAACGAAGATATCCAGCATCTTATTACCGGACATCCGGAAGGATTGATCCTGGGTTGGAACCGTAAAACCTTCGGCGCAAAGGACTGGGAACAATATTACAATTATCCCGACTACGGAGCTTCCTTTATTTATCAGAACCTTAAAAATGAATTCCTCGGAGAGAACTACGGAGTATATGCTCATTACAATTTTTATTTCCTGAACAGGAATCTGATGCTGAGAATAGGGCAGGGACTGGCAGTTACTACCAATCCTTATGATAAGGTGGATAATTTCAGGAATATCGCTTTCGGGACCAGGGTATTGAGCAGTACGTATGCGCTTCTCAATTATAAAAAAGAGAATATATTCGACCGGTTCGGATTGCAGGCCGGGCTGGCATTTATTCACTATAGTAATGCCAATATAAAGGCTCCTAATACCAGCATTAATTCCATAACCCTCAATATTGGAGTAACCTATAACCTGGAAGAGGAAGAACCTGAATATCTGAATACGGTTAGCCGTGAAAAATTTACGGAGCCCATAAAATTTAACCTGGCCTTCAGAACAGGCGTGAATGAAAGTGATGTTATAGATAGCGGTGTTTTTCCTTTTTATATTTTTTCGGCTTATGCTGATAAACGTATCAATAGGAAAAGTTCCTTACAGCTGGGAACAGAAATATTCTTTTCTAATTTCCTTAAAGAGCACATAGAATTTCAGAGTATTGCCTTTCCGCAGAACGGGATTGAAGGTGATGAAGATTTTAAAAGGGTAGGGGTATTCGTAGGGCACGAACTCTTTATTAACCGTTATTCCGTACTAACTCAAATTGGTTATTATGCCTATTATCCTGTTGATTTTGAGGGAAGAACATACCTCAGAGCCGGAATAAAACGTTATTTTGGTAAAAAAATATACGGAGCGCTTACTTTAAAATCACATGGAGCCAAAGCCGAAAACGTCGAATTTGGTATTGGAATACGCCTGTAAACATAAAATTGTGAAACGATTCTTCTACATAGCGGTTTTTTTAATTTTTGCAACATGCGACAGTGAGAACGCACCCGATTGTTTCCAGACAACCGGAAGAATTATAAGTGAGAACAGAGAGGTTGCTGAGTTTTCCCGTATCCTGGTAAATACAGGGATAACCATGATCATACAGCAAGATGCTGAAACCAGTGTAGTGGTAGAAACCGGTGAAAACCTTATCAATGATGTGGAGGTGGAAGTCATTGACGGGAGGCTGATCTTAACGGATAATAACGATTGTAATTTTGTTCGCGATTTCGGAACGACCACCATAAGGGTAACAACCCCTGATATTACCGAAATACGCAGTTCCACACAATTCGATATCAGATCGGAAGGGGTACTCAGGTTTCCAAACCTTAGGATTATCTCGGAGGATGTTAATGAAGATGCACAGAGCGTGGGAAATTTTTATCTTACAATAGAAAATCAATCTTTTGTAGTGGTGTTTAATAATCTTTCTAACGCTTTTATCGATGGGAGTACTACAAATCTGAATGTTTCCTTCTTTTCCGGGAACAGCAGGTTTGAGGGTGAAAACTTAGAGGCTTCAGATATTACTGTTTTTCACCGGGGGACTAATGATATGCTTTTATTTCCGACCAATAGCATAAGTGGAGATCTTTTCAGTTCTGGAGATGTAATTATATTTAACGATCCGGATGAGGTAGATGTAACAGAACATTATAAAGGACGATTAATTTTCAGGAATTAATGAACATTAAAAATAAACTCATTCTAGTGCTAAGTTTTTTTTCATTTGTCAGCTCGGTTTTTCCGCAGGATTCCATCAATGAGACTCCAAAAGAAGTAAAAAAAGCGGAACGCATCATTAACCGCTTACTTAGAAAAAAGAGAATACCCGGAATTGCGGTAACGGTTACCAGAGATCAGCAGACTATCTGGCAAAAGGGTTATGGTTATGCAGACCTGGAAAAAGAAATTCCGATAGATCCGCAGCAAACCATATTCAGGATTGCCAGTGTATCCAAACCTTTATCGGCTACGGCCCTTGCCAAGGCGGTTGAGGAAAAAAAGATAGACCTGGATTCTTCCATTTACGATTATGTTCCCTACTTTCCCAGGAAGAAATACGATATTACGCTTCGGCAGTTGGGAGGACACCTGGCGGGGATAAGGACTTATAAAGGGCGGGAGTTTTTTAATAAAAAGGAACTGTCCATAAGAGAAGGAGTGGCCTTGTTTGAGGAAGACCCTCTGCTTTTCGAACCCGGAACAGATTATGCCTATAACAGCTATGACTGGGTGCTTATCTCCCTGGCTATTCAGGAAGCAACAGGAGTGCCCTATGCAAACTTTGTGAATGAAAAGGTCTTGCTTCCGCTGGAAATGACCCACACTTTTCCGGATGAGAACAACGACAGTATCCCTTTTAAAACTACTTACTACTCAAAAAGAGGAAAACGGAGGTTTAGACGGGCTGCTAAGGTTAATAATTACTTCAAACTCGCGGGAGGAGGCTTTTTATCGACCTCGGAAGATGTGGCCAGGCTTGGGAATGCTTATTTAAAAGGGGAGTTTCTACCTGTGGAGATCGCATCTCAGTTTACAACGGCTCAAATGGTAAATAACAACTCTACTTATTACGGCCTGGGTTGGGAAGTAAGTTTTGATCAGAAAAACAGGCCGTATTACGGTCACACTGGTAACGGAATAGGAGGTTATGCTGTTTTCAGGGTATATCCAGACCAGAATATGGTGTTTTCCTTACTTACCAATGTTACCAATCCCGGAATAGAAAAAGAGATCGATAAGATAATCGATGCTGTTTTAGATAAGATCAGCCCTTCTGAGAAGTTAGCTCCCTGAAAAGACTTTCCAGGTTTTTATTTTTGCGGTTAAGCTGAAGGATCTTCAGGCCGTTATCATGGGCAAAATCAAAAACTACCGGACGCATATCCTTGTCCGTAGAAAAACTCAGCTCATATATAAAGCCTTCCCTGTTCACTACAGAACTAACCGAATTCAATCCTTCCAGCAAAACGGTCTCTACCCTGTAATCGAATTCTACTTCTATGATCTGGCCTCCGTCGCCTCTTAGTTCGGAAAGCGTTTTATCGGCTACGATCTCTCCTTTGTTAATGACGATTACCCTGTCGCAGATAGCTTCGACCTCCTGCATGATATGAGTAGACAGGAGTACGGTTTTTTCCTTCCCCACGTTTTTGATCAGTTCCCGTATTTCCACCAGCTGATTGGGATCAAGTCCGGTAGTAGGCTCATCCAGAACCAGTACACTGGGATTGTGAAGAAGTGCTGTGGCCAGGCCTACACGCTGCCGGTAACCTTTGGAAAGCTGTCCTATCTTTTTATGAGCTTCGGATGTCAGGCCGGTAAGCTGAATGACTTCTTCTATCCTTTCCTTTTTAACCTTGTAAATATCTGCATTAAAGCGAAGATACTCCCTGATATACATTTCCAGGTAAAGAGGATTGTGTTCCGGTAAATAGCCTATGCTTTTCTGCACTGCTTTTTTAGAAGAAACCACGTCGTGTTCATTTACCGAAGAAGAACCTTCATCGGCAGTGATATAAGTAGTCAGGATCTTCATCATCGTGGATTTTCCGGCACCATTAGGACCCAGAAAACCAACAATCTCTCCCTTTCCGATCTCAAAAGAGATCCCGTTTAAAGCTTTTTGCTCTCCGTACTTTTTTGTTACCTGATCTACCTTGATTGACATACGCTTGTTTTTCTCAAAAACGAAAATAAACGTATTTTATTTGGAATGCAATTTTTATAAAGATTTGAAACTATAAGGCCTGTTTTAGCTATAAACCAAAAACGAAAATAATTTCCATATTTCTAACAACTAACAACTAACAACTAACAACTAACAACTAACAACTAACAACCAACAACCAACAACTAACAACCATCTTCCTTCCTGTACTGTGAAGGTGTATAACCCGTATGTTTTTTAAAGATGACCGGGAAGTAATGTATATTCTCAAAACCGCAGGACCAGGCAATGTCTTTAATAGGCTCGTCACTATATTTCAGTTTTGCCTTGGCATTTTCTATACGGTAGTAAGTCAGGTATTCAAGAGGAGAGCAACCTGTAAAATGTTTAAAATTCCGATGCAGGTGAAATTTGCTTAAACCTACATTTCTGCTTATATCGTCCAGATAAATGCGTTCAGTCAGATTATCATGAATGAATTCCCGGGCCAGGAGAACATATTTCAGCAAATTTTCATTGGTAACCTCCTTTGAAACTTTAGCAGATTTTCCTTTGTGAAGGATCTCAAGTTGCTGTATCACGAGTTGTTCGGTCAGATGCAAAAACTCATTTTCCACGGCAATTTTATCTGCCGTTCCGTTCGTCCGGGAATGATAGAGTGCAGCAAGAGAATTTCCTATTGCATCATTAACCCTTGGAAAGGCAAGCTCATAAAAACGAAAATCATCGGGATTTTCGGTTTCTTTTCTATAGGATTCATAGATGTCCTTTACCAATTCCGAAGAGAGAAAAAGAGATATGCCTTCTGCTCCTTTATAGGCATAGGAGGAAATGATCTGATCATTATTAATAAGCAGGTATTGCCCTTTCTTTACTCTGAGCTGTTTATTGTTTATCTCGTAGCATTTATGTCCCTTAACCAGATATTTAAGAGTGTAAGTCGATCGATACTTTACGGAATCGTCCTGAAGATGCCGGGTGTAGAGGATCTTATTCCCCATTTGTTTTTGGGAGAAAGCTTCTTTATTTGTCGAATTTTCCAGTTTAACCATAACCTATTTGAGTGAAGCAGGGATCCTGACCCGAAATCTAATCAATGCTTTTGTATAAAAAGTACGATTTCTTGCGAATTTACGATTTATCCTTTCCGTATTCCAGTCCTATCCGTAGAAAGTGAATAGCAAGATATTGGCATATAGAGGGATACGAATTAATTTTTTCCAATAAACAGGCATTTTTATTTTTAAAATCGGAAAAAAGACGGTGTTTTTAAGGGAATTCAAAAAAAATTAAAAAAGCTGTTTTTTATTTGAAATTAATAGCTACATTAGCATCGTAATTCAGAGAATACATGAGTACAACTATTTACAACTGGAACAGCTACTATTTCTTCTTTTATTTTTTTAAAAGAGGGTAGGGACTGTTATAAATAGTTGTGATTAACAATAATATAAAGGTCCCGAATTTATCGGGACTTTTTTTATGACCAAAATTAATGCAAACAAAAGTAGCCATACAGGGAATAAAAGGGTCTTTCCATCATCAGGTAGCCGAAGAATATTTTAATAATGATATAGCGGTTAGTGAATGCCTGTCTTTTGACAGCCTGGTAGATAGATTACTGACCAGGGAGGCCGATATGGGAATAATGGCTATTGAGAATTCCATTGCCGGGTCCATTATTCCGAATTACGCATTGGTTGATAATCATGAGCTTCATATTATCGGAGAATATTATTTACAGATTCACCATAATTTCATGGCTCTTGGCGGACAGGATGTAAATGAGATAGAGGAAGTGCATTCTCATCCGATGGCCCTGCTTCAGTGTAAGGAGTTTTTCAGAAAATACCCTCACATTAAACTGGTGGAATCGGTAGATACGGCAGAAACTGCTAAAAAGATACACGGAGAACAGCTCAAAAATATTGGGGCGATAGCCAGCAAAACGGCAGCCCGTTTATATGAACTGGATATCCTGGCCCCGGAAATACAGACTATTAATAACAACTCGACACGTTTTATCATTGTTCAGACCAGCAATTCGGTATTAAAGAAGGAAGAGATCAATAAAGCTTCCTTAAAATTCGAACTGGATCACAAAAGAGGGAGCCTGGCCACGGTGTTAAATGTAATGAGCGATTGTAAACTCAATCTAACCAAAATACAGTCGCTTCCTATTATTGAAACTCCCTGGATGTACTCCTTTTTTGTTGATGTGACTTTCAATGATTATGAAGATTACGACAAAGCCAAATCCATTTTAGAGATTATGGCGCACGATTTTAAGGTGTTGGGCGAATATAAAAATGCAAAGATATGATCGCAGTTGCAGAGCGTTTGCATACGGTGGAAGAATACTACTTCTCCAGGAAATTAAGAGAAGTAAGAGAATTGGTAGCTAAGGGAAGACCCGTTATAAATATGGGGATCGGAAGCCCGGATCTACCCCCATCTGAAGAAGTGATTGAGGCCCTGACCGCTTCGCTGCATGAAGGCGTTGCTCATCAATATCAGAGTTACCAGGGGATACCTGCGCTGCGGGAAGCAATGGCCGATTTTTATTCGGAGAATTTCAATGCCCGATTCGATCCTTCATCAGAGATCCTTCCGCTTATGGGATCTAAGGAGGGGATAATGCATATAAGTATGGCTTTCCTGAATGAAGGCGACCAGGTCCTGATCCCGGACCCCGGATATCCCACCTATAGCTCGGTAAGCAGATTGGTAGGAGCGGAGCCCCGTTACTATATGCTCTCCGAAGACCAGGGATGGTTACCTGATCTGGAAGCACTGGAAAAGGAAGATCTCTCTGCGGTAAAATTAATGTGGATCAATTATCCGCATATGCCTACCGGGGCAAAGGCCGATGCCCGCTTTTTTTCAAAACTGATAGATTTTGCAGAAAAGCATGAGATCCTTTTGGTTAATGATAACCCCTATAGTTTTGTGCTCAATGATACACCGGCTACTTTATTTGTAAACGATAAGGCCAAAAAGGTTGGCTTGGAGTTAAACTCTCTTAGTAAAACCTTTAATATGGCCGGATGGAGAGTAGGCATGCTTATGGGAAGTCCGGAGAATATAAGCTCTGTCCTGAAAGTGAAAAGCAATATGGACAGCGGTATGTTCTACGGGATACAGAAAGGGGCTGTTGTCGCCCTTAAAAGCGGAAAAGAATGGTTTACCAACCTGGATGAAATATACGGTAGAAGAAGAAAACTCATTCATCAACTGGCGGATATGCTAGGATGTTCCTATGATAAAGATGCAGCCGGGATGTTTGTATGGGCAAAACTTCCGTCCGATATCCCTTCCGCAGAACAATTTATAGATGAGGTGCTGTATAAGAAAGACATTTTTATAACGCCCGGAACAGTTTTCGGTTCTATGGGAGAAGGATATATAAGGTTTTCGCTCTGTGTGAACGAAGATAGGATAAAAGAAGCCATAAGCAGGTTTAAAGATGAGTAGCGCAGGGGAAAGAGAACATATGATAAGATCATATATCAATGCCTATAACAGCTTTGATATAGATGGGATGCTCGAACATTTGGATAAAGAGGTGGTCTTTGAGAATTATCTGAATGGAGATCTTAATCTGGAACTAAAAAACAAAGAGGAGTTCAGGGAGCAGGCTGAAAAAATGGTTGACGTATTTAGCAGCAGGAAGCAGGAAATTGTATCGATAGAACACGAAAGCGAAAAAGTTAATGTGGAAGTTCAATACAGTGCTGTACTCGCTATGACTGTTTCCGAAGACCTGAAAGCAGGAAGTGAAATAAAATTGGAAGGGAGAAGCATTTTTTCCTTTGAGAAAAATAAAATAGTAAAGATTGTAGATTTAAGCTGAAAGCTATGAATAACGTATTTGTAATCGGATTGGGACTTATTGGAGGATCGATGATGCTGGACCTGAAGTATATGGAAGAAGGCACTACGGTGTACGGAATAGACCATAATGAGGATCATCTGGACCACGCCCTTGAGTTGGGTATCATTGATAAGAAAGCAGACCTGAACGACCTTGGAACTGCCGATCTTGTTATCGTTTCCATTCCGGTGAATGCCCTGGTAAACCAATTGGGAGATATTTTAGACAGGGTAAAAGACGATTGCCTGGTCATCGATACCGGATCGACTAAAAAACTTATCTGTGAAGCGGTGGCAAATCATCCTAAACGAAGGAATTTTATGGCTGCTCACCCCATTGCAGGTACCGAGTTTTCAGGACCGCAGGCTGCAATAAGAGATCTTTTTAAAGGAAAGACCAATATTATATGTGAGGTAGAAAAGACCGCTTTCAGATTACAGGAAAGAGCATTGGCTATTTTCAGTGAATTGGGCATGCGTATCCGTTATATGGACCCTGTTTCTCACGACAAACATATAGCTTATGTATCTCATCTGTCACATATTAGCTCTTTTATGTTAGGAAAGACAGTTATTGAAAAAGAAAGAAATGAACGGGATATTTTTGACATGGCGGGAAGTGGATTTGAAAGTACGGTTCGCCTTGCAAAAAGCTCCCCGGATATGTGGACGCCTATTTTTGAGCAGAATAAAGTAAATGTTATCGAAACCCTGGATGAGTATATTGCTAACCTTGAAGAGTTTAAAAAATTGATGGAAGAAGATAATTTTAATGCCATTTATGAAAGGATGGAAAATACTAACCGAATAAAAGAAATATTAAACGGAATAATAATTAAGACAACCTAAAAAAGTTAACGTTATGGATAATAAGAAAGAATTGAGGAACTGGCTGGATGATTTCGGATTGCCACACCCTTTGGTAATTGCAGGGCCTTGTAGCGCCGAAACAGAAGATCAGGTATTGAATATCGCACATCAGTTAAAAGACAGTGATGCTACGGTATTCAGAGCCGGAATATGGAAACCGCGTACCAGGCCGGGAATGTTTGAGGGAGTAGGAGCTATAGGACTTAAATGGCTTCAGAAGGCAAAGGAAGAAACCGGAATGCTTACAGCAACGGAAGTGGCAAACCCCACACATGTACAACTTGCAATAGAGCATGATGTAGATATTCTGTGGATAGGAGCCAGAAGTACCGTTAGTCCGTTTATCGTTCAGGAAATAGCCGATTCACTGCAGGGAACCGATAAGGTTGTTCTGGTAAAGAATCCGGTAAACCCCGACCTTCCGCTATGGTTGGGTGCAGTAGAACGTCTTCATAAAGCCGATATCAAAAAACTGGGAGTTATTCACAGAGGTTTTTCTACTTACGAAAAAACCAAGTACAGGAATATTCCGGAATGGCAACTGCCGATCGAACTGCAAAACAGATTCCCGGACCTTCCGTTGATCTGTGATCCTTCCCATATTACCGGGAAAAGAGATATGGTATTCGACGTATGTCAGACAGCACTGGATCTTAATTATGACGGGCTGATGGTGGAAACTCATTTCGACCCTGATAATGCCTGGAGTGATGCAGCTCAGCAGGTTACCCCGGCAACACTTATACAGATCATGCAGGACCTGAGAATACGTAAGGAAAATGATGAGGCAGAAGAGTATAACCTGAAACTGGGGAATTTAAGAGCGCAGATCGATGTAATAGACAATCAGATCATAGATACTCTTGGGAAGCGCATGAGAATTGCCGATGAAATCGGAGGTTTGAAAAAGAAGAAAAATGTAGCGGTCCTTCAGAGTAAAAGATGGAACGAGATCCTTGGAAAAATGATCCTGGAAGGAGATGAGAGAGGATTGAGTGAAGAATTTGTCTTAAGAATATTCAAGGCGATCCACCAGGAATCCATTAATCATCAGGAGAAAATAATTAACGCATAATAAAAAGCCCTGACGATTGTCAGGGCTTTTTTTATATTTCAGCTATTGATTACTTTGCTCTTTTAAAAATATAGCGGGTGATAAAAATTCCTTTTCCGTCACCTTTACCGCCTTCACTTTCCACAGCACTGGTAACAAAAGCCAGATCCCAGCCCTCTTCTATCATAGTGTTGATCTTAGAAGTGATTACCGCATCGTTAGCAGCGATATTCTGGAAGCGGATACCTCCAAGGTTGTAGAAGTTCAGTAATTTGGTTTCTTCGAAATTTTTAACACGAATATCCCCTCTCTTAGATTTATTTCTTGTATCGTCTTCCTCGGTTCTTTGTGAAGTGAATTCTTTATAATCCCTTTCTTCATCTACAGAAACAATACGCGACCTTCCAAGTCCGTTTGGAACGATAGATTCCACACTTGTAATGATCTTGTATTCGTATTGTTGAGCGAATAAACCGGAAGTACAGATAAGGGTTAGAATACCGGCTAAAAAAAGTTTTTTCATAAATCTGAAGTTTTAATGTGTTTATAATTAATTAAATTGTTTATTTGAAGGCTAAATTAGCAATTATAATGCCAAAGCGAGGATAATGCAGGGAATTGTTTATAAATCTACCGGAAGCTGGTATACCATCAAAACAGAGGACGGAAAGGTATTTGAAAGCAGGATCAAGGGGAAGTTCAGGATCCAGGGAATAAAGAGTACCAATCCGGTTGCTGTTGGCGATGTGGTTGATTTTGAACTGGAGACCAGAGGCGATGAAACCATAGGCATTATTAATAATATTCACGACCGGAGAAACTACATTATCCGGAAATCGGTTAACCTGTCTAAGAGAACCCATATCATTGCGGCTAATATAGATCAGGTGTTCCTGATGGTGACACTTAATAACCCACCGACATTTACCACCTTTATTGACCGTTTTCTTGTTACAGCCGAGGCTTATGGGATAAAAACCGTTCTTCTTTTTAATAAGGTAGATACTTATAACGAGGACGAGCTGTTGGAAATAAAATACCTGGCAGCCATTTACAGGGAAATAGGCTATGAATGTATCGGTATTTCTGCCCATACAGGAAAAAATGTAGATAAGGTAAAGGAGAGTATGAAGGGTAAGGTAAACATGTTTGCCGGACATTCGGGAGTGGGGAAATCAACACTTATCAACGCTATTGAACCCCAACTCGATCTCCGGACAGCAGAGATCTCCGAACAGCATAGACAAGGGCAACATACCACTACTTTTGCAGAAATGTTCGAACTGGATTTTGGGGCAAGGATCATTGACACTCCTGGAATTAAAGGGTTTGGGATCGTTGATATAGATAAAGATGAGCTCGGCGATTATTTTCCCGAGTTTTTTGCTATAAAAGATCAGTGTAAATTCAATAATTGCCTCCATACCGATGAGCCTAAATGTGCGGTTAAGGAAGCTCTCGAAAATGATGAGATCGCCTGGAGCAGGTACAAGAGCTATCTTCAGATATTGGAAGGGGAGGAAGAGAATTACAGAACAGATATTTACGGAGAGGATTAACCGTTCAGATCAATACAATTTATGCGTGCAGTTATTCAGAGAGTTTCAAAGGCAAGTGTAACCATAGAGGGGAGCAAGGTAGCTTCCATAAAAACAGGCGTACTGGTCCTGTTGGGAATAGAAGACAGGGATACGGATGAGGATATCCAATGGCTTAGCGGTAAAATAAGCCGATTAAGGATCTTTGCCGACGAAAACGGAGTAATGAACAGATCCCTGGTCGAAACCGAAGGCGATGCCATTGTCGTGAGTCAGTTTACACTTCACGCTTCTACAAAAAAAGGAAACCGCCCTTCCTATATAAAAGCCGCTAAACCGGAAGTTGCGATCCCTTTGTACCAATCTTTCCTTCAAAGATTTAAGCAGGATTTGGGGAGAGATGTAGGCGCAGGCGAGTTCGGAGCTGATATGAAAGTAGAGCTGCTAAACGACGGCCCGGTAACCATCATTATCGACTCTCAAAACAGAGAATAACCCTTCATCGGGCTTTTTGTTAAATAGACGAAAATTCTTTCTTTTTGGCAAGGTTTTAATATATTTGTCTTATTAAAGAATCGTTAAAAATGAAGTTAAAGGCCTTATCTATCACCCTTTTATTTGTATTTACTTCATTCTACACTCAAGCACAATCCGATTATTCCGTTTCCTCCATCCCGGAAGGATTGACCAAAAGAGCAAATGCCGTTATCAGGCTAAGTGAGGTGGATATCCAAATAGGATCGACCTCCAGAATGACTGTCACCGAAAGAAGAGTGGTAACTGTTTTAAATGAAAAAGGAAGTAACGCTTTAAAAGCTTATATCCATTACGATCCTAATGTTAGGATCAAAAAGCTGGAAGCTGTTGTCCTTAATGCTTCCGGAAAGGAAATAAAAAAACTGAGAAAAAATGATTTTCTCGATGAAAGTGCCATTAGCGGAGGAACTTTGTACAGCGATTCCCGTATAAAACACCTCGAATACACCCCGAGTGAGTATCCTTATACCATAGACTTTATTTGCGTTGCAGATATGATAAATACCGCCTTCCTGCCTTCATGGAGACCGCTTGACAGATATATGACGAGTACGGAAAAGAGTACCTATAACCTCGAACACCCGGAAGAACTCAAACACCGGATCAAGGAAAAGAATTTTGAAGGCTATGACATTATCTCCAAAAAAACGGATAACAGTCTTTATTATGAAATAAATAATGTAAATGCCAGGAAGAGAGAAGAACTAAGCCCTGCTTATTATGAAACAGAACCAATGCTGTTTGTAGGCCTGAACAATTTTCATTTGGAAGGCGTGGATGGCACCGCATCCGACTGGGAATCTTTCGGAAAATGGCAGTACGATAAACTCCTTACAGATAGGGATGTTTTGCCGCAGGAAACCGTGTCTAAGGTAAGCCAACTGGTAGAGGGAATTGATGATCCCATAAAAAAAGCAAAGAAGATCTACGAATACGTTCAAGACAATACGAGATACATTAGTGTACAACTGGGAATTGGAGGATGGATGCCAATTGATGCTCAGGAAGTGGATAAGGTAAAATACGGAGATTGTAAAGGTTTGACCAACTATACCAAAGCCTTACTGAAATCGCAGGGTATCGATGCCTATTACAGTGTGGTATGGGCAGGAAGTAATAAAAGGAGTATGGAATCCGATTTTGCTTCTATGCAGGGAAATCACGTGATCCTGAATATTCCCAACGGCGAGGACGACATCTGGCTGGAATGTACGAGCCAGGTACTGCCATTCGGGTTTTTGGGAGATTTTACAGACGACAGGGATGTATTGGTAATCACTCCGGAAGGAGGGAAAATTAAACATACAAGAGCCTATCTGGATGATGAGAATAAAATGGTAACTAAAGCATCCTATACGCTTAAAGAAGACGGGGCCATCGAAGGGGAGGTTAAGATCATTACCGAAGGAATACAGTATGATGACAGATATACTGGCCTTTCCAGATATTCTGAAGATGAAAGGGAAGAATTTTATAAGCGCTACTGGGGTAATATCAATAATGTCAAGATCAGCGATCTGCAGTTACTCAATAATAAGGAAGCTGTACAGTTTTATGAATCAGTTAAAGTAAAAGCCTCTTCCTATGCCATCAGTACGCAGGATGGAGATATATTACTCCAGGTAAACCCTTTTAATGTAAATAATGGGGTTCCTTCCCGTTACAGGAACAGAAAACAGTTATTTGAGGTTTCCAGAGGATATCTGGATGAGGACGAATACAAGGTAACTCTTCCGGCTTCCTATATGGTAGAGTTACTCCCAAACCCGATACGTATTCAGAATAAATTCGGAACCTATGAAGTAGAGATCCAGCGCCTGGAAGACAACAAACTGTTGTACAAGAGAAAGCTGGCAGTTAAAAAAGGCCGTTATCCCAGTGAAGATTACAATGCCTACAGGAATTTCAGAAGAGAAGTGGCAAAAGGAGATAATCTGAAACTGGTCCTGACACCGAAAAAAGAATAACCAAGTACAAACTAAAATAACCAACAAAATGTTTAAAAAAAGTCTATTACTCCTGTTTTTCCTCAGCCTGGGAATTGCCAAAGCTCAGGATATTAAATTTGGAAAAGTATCCGTAGAAGAATTGGAAGAAAAGGTATATCCTCAGGACTCAACTGCTGAAGCAGCATATCTTTTCAGGAATCTGAAGATCTTTTACAGGTATACACCCAGTCAGGGATTTGAATTAATTACCGAGGTACACGAACGTATAAAGATCTACAGCAAGGATGGATTGGATTACGGTACCCAAAGGGTAAGGGTCTACAAAAACGGAAATGTAAAAGAAACAATATCCGGTATAAAAGGTTATACCTATAACCTGGTAGATGGGGAGGCAGAGGATACCAAACTTAAAAAAGACGGGATCTTCGAATCAGAATTGTCCAAGTACAGAAATGAAACCAAATTTACTTTCCCGAATGTTAAGGAAGGTTCGGTAATCGATTATAAATATACTATTACCTCTCCTTATAGCAGTAATATTGACGAGATCCCTTTTCAGTTCCTTATTCCTATCAAAAAGGAAAAGGTCAGGTTAGAGATCCCTGAGTATTATAGCTTTAACCCAAAGGTAAAAGGTTTCCTTACCCTCAGACCGGTTACGTCCAGGGGAACCGGAAAAATAAGATGGACGGATACATATAAAACTGCTTCAAATAAGGCACCACAAAGAACGCAGAGTGTTCCAAGAGAAGTGGAGTACGTTACCAGTATCACTAATTTTGAAATGAATAATGTTCCTGCTCTGAAAAGAGAACCTTATGTAAATAATATCCGGAATTATCAGTCGGCAGTGAAATATGAACTTGCCTTTACCAATTTCCCTAATTCTCCGGTAGAGAATTATACCAGTAATTGGGAAAAGGTAACAGAAACTATTTACAAGAGCCCGGCTTTTGGAGCTGAATTACAAAAGGACGGCTATTTTGATAAAGATGTAGATCAGCTGGTTTCAGGAACTTCAGATCCGAATGCAAAAGCGATGATGATCTTCGATTTTGTGAAGAATAAAATGACCTGGGACGGTTATATGGGGAAATATGTAGACAAAGGAGTGAGGAAAGCTTATAAGGATGGCAAAGGAAATGTAGCCGAGATCAACCTTATGTTAATAGCTATGCTGAGATATGCCAACCTGGATGCTAACCCTGTACTGGTGAGTACCAGGAATCATGGAGTTTCTATTTTTCCAACCCGTGAGGGCTTTAATTATGTAATTGCATCTGTGAATATTGACGGAAAATATATGTTGATGGATGCAACCGAAAAGCACAGTGTACCGAATGTGTTACCATATCGTGTACTAAACTGGTCGGGAAGGATGATCCAGAAGAACGGAAACTCAGGTTTTATGAAACTCACACCTGATAAGAAGGCAATGGATGTGGTGCAGATGAATATAAACCTTAAGGCAGATGGAACGATAGAAGGAAAATGCAGGGAACAATATACCAACCATAATGCTATGCTCTTCAGGGATAATTATACCAAGAATAATGAGGAAGATCTTCTGGATGAGATGGAGAAGGAATACGATTTTGAACTTTCCAATTATTCCGTAAAGAACATGGCAGAAATGCAAAAACCCATTATTGAGACATATGATATACTTAAGGAAGACCAGGTGCAGATTACCGGCGATAAGTTATACTTCTCACCTTTGTTTTACCTTTCTCAGAATGAAAGTCCGTTTAAACTTGATAAGCGCGAATATCCTGTAGATTTCGGATTTCCGTGGGAAGATAAGTATATGATCAATATCCAGGTGCCGGAAGGTTATGAGATCGAATCCATCCCGGAAAAAATGGCCATTGCCTTACCGGAGAATATGGGAGTCTTTAAATATAATGTTGTAGGTGCAGGAGATAAGATCAGAGCTATAGTATCTGTAAATATAAATGCTCCGGTGATCCCTCCGACACATTATGAAGCTTTGAAGGAGTTCTATAACCAGCTGGTAAAAAAGCAAACCGAAAAAGTTGTTTTAAAGAAAATTTAATAACTGTATAAATAAGGGTCTTGAAAAAGGCCCTTATTACTTATTAAAGCACAAAAATTACATTTAACTCTCAAAAAAAATGCTATGCGTTACCGTATTTTACTGGCCTTTTTATTTGTTACCACTCTTAATCTGAATGCTCAAACGGTAAAATTTGGAAAAATAACCAAAGAAGACCTGGCTGTCCAGACTTATGAAAAGGATACTACGGCGAGTGCTGTTTATTTGCTTAAAGACAGGCTTACCTATTTTGATTATAATGCTGAAGAAGGCTGGATAATAGTAGATGAAATTCATGAGCGTATTAAAATACTAAATAAATCGGGCTTGGATTATGCAACCAAAAAGATCAGTTTCTACGAAAAAGGAGTAAATCAAGAGGTTGTTAAGAAGATAGAAGGAAATGTATTTAACCTGGTTGATGGGAAAGTCGATAGAACCAAAATAGCCAGGGAAAATATATTGGAGAAAGAAATAAATGAAAACTTCAAAGAAAAAATAATTGCAGCTCCGGCAGCAACGGTAGGCTCGGTTATCGAATGGAAATACATAAAAACATCTCCTTTCTGGGAAATTGAAGATATAGTTTTTCAGGAAGATATCCCTGTTAAGCGGGTAACGGCAACCGTTAAGGTACCGCCTTATTTTGTGTTTAAAAGAATAGCCAAAGGAGGACATTCGATACGGCCGGAAGATTTTCTGAAAAAGAGGACCTTCAGTATAAGTTTCAGCCAGTCTAACAGTTACGGAACGAGCTCTGATGTTACCCGGACCGGTACTGTGACCCTTGAAGAAAAGGTAAGTGTTTATGAAGCAAATGATGTTCCTGCTTTAAAAGAAGAACCGTATACCAATAATATTGAAAATTACCGCCATTCGATCACTTATGAGTTGTCCAGTTCTCAATTTCCCAACAGTGGTATAAAAAATTACTCAAATACCTGGACGGAGGTGGTGAAAACCATTTATGATTCAGATTTTTTCGGAAAGCAACTGCTTAGAACGAATTACTTTAAGGAAGATATAGATGAACTGATAAAGGACTTTCCAAGTGATAAAGACAGAACAGACAGGATCTATCAGTTTGTGAAAAACAAAATGAAATGGAATGGCCGTTATGGGAAATACGCCAGAGAAAATCTCAGGACGTCTTATAAAAACGGAGTAGGGAGCTCGGCAGAGATCAATCTGACACTGATCGCAATGCTTAAATATGCCGGAGTGGAAGTATATCCCGTTCTGGTAAGTACAAGAAATTATGTTATTCCGGTTTACCCTACCTTGGAAGGGTTTAACTATGTAGTAGCTGCTGTTCAGCTTAATGGAAAGAGAGTTTTGCTGGATGCCACGGGAAAGTATAGCGCACCCGATGTTTTACCGTTCAGGGCTCTGAACTGGCACGGAAGAATGATCTCCAATGAGGGAAAAGCTGTGTCGCTGAATATGATCCCGAAAAAAAAGTCGGTAACAGTAACTCAAATGAGTGCCGAAATAGACCCGAGTGGTTCTATTCAGGGAAAACTCAGGGTACAGCATACCAATCATTATGCAATGTTCTTCAGGGAAAAATATACCGGGGCCGATACGGAAAGTTATTTGGAAGAGCTCGAAAAGAAATACAACGGAATTGAGATATCAGGCTATTCTGTAAAAAATGAAAAGGACCTGATTAAACCCTTGCTGGAAACCTATGAGTTTTACAAGGAAGATGAGGTAGAGTCTGTTGGTGATAAGCTGTATTTTAAACCGATGTTTTACTTTGCAGATAAGGAAAGTCCGCTGAAATCGGAGAACAGAACCTACCCGGTGGATTTTGGTTTTCCATGGGAGTCGAGATATATGATGAACATAAAGATCCCCGACGGATATGAAATAGAATCGGTACCTGAAAAAGTTGCAATGGCCCTTCCCGAGAACATGGGGAATTTCAGCTATAATATTGTTCGTTCAGAAGGGGCGATAAGACTGGTCTCTTCTATTTCTATAACCAAACCTCTTATTGCTGCTGCATACTATTCCGAACTCAAAGAATTCTATGACCAATGGGTAAAAAAACAAATAGAAGGTGTAGTTTTGAAGAAAATTTAGTTTGATGGACATCAAAAATGCACAACTGGAGGTCGATAATTGGATAAAGGAACACGGAGTACGTTATTTTAACGAATTGACCAATATGGCACAACTTACTGAGGAGGTGGGAGAAGTAGCCCGGATTATTGCCCGTCGTTACGGAGAGCAGAGCGAGAAGGAAAGTGATAAGGAAAAAGACCTGGGAGAGGAACTGGCCGATGTGGTATTTGTTGTTCTCTGCCTGGCCAATCAGACCGGAATAGATCTACAGGATGCTTTTGACAAAAAAATGAACAAAAAGGCAAAAAGAGACCACGACAGGCATCATAATAATGAAAAATTAAAATAGCTATCAATATTGTACATATATTTGTTATGCATTCCCGTAAAATACGGGAATGTGCTTTTTAAACACCTGATTAATTAGAAAAAAATTACAGTGAACCTCAAGCTCAAATCCACCTCAGATCATATCGATCAGACCGTCAGAATAACCGGTTCCAAAAGCGAGAGTAACCGCCTGCTTTTACTTCAGGCCCTATATCCGGAAATAAGCATAGAGAATGTTTCCAATTCGGATGATTCGGTTCTGATGAGAAAAGCACTCGAAACCAAAGGAAATGCAACGGTGGATATTCACCATGCGGGAACCGCCATGCGTTTTCTTACGTCTTATTTTGCGGTTCAGGAGGGAAGAGAAGTGGTATTGACCGGTTCACAAAGAATGAAGGAACGTCCCATTAAGATCTTAGTGGATGCCCTGAGGCAATTGGGTGCCGATATCACTTATCAGGAAAATGAAGGCTATCCTCCATTACTGATAAAAGGAAAAAAACTGGACAGGAATGAAGTGAGCATGAGCGCAAATGTAAGTAGTCAGTATTTGTCCTCTCTCTTATTGATCGCTCCGCGTCTTTCCAAAGGAATGACCCTTGACCTGCAGGGTGAGATCACTTCCAGGCCTTATCTTTTAATGACCCTGAACCTGCTTTCTCAGTTGGGAGTTAAATCGGATTTTAACGGAAATACGATAAGGGTGTATCCTGCAGAGAATGCAGAAGCAAAGACCATGGTAGTAGAATCTGATTGGAGTTCAGCTTCTTATTTCTATAGCCTGGCAGCGCTTTCCGATACGGCACGCATAGAATTATCAAGCTACAGAGAGGATAGCCTCCAGGGAGACAGTGCCCTGGCCGGGATCTATACAAAATTGGGGGTTACCACCCGTTTTGAAGAGAATAGCGTAGTACTCACCAAAAATAAAGAGGCCGTTATTTCCGATACCCTGGAACTCGACCTGGTAAGCTCACCCGATATAGCCCAGACTATTGTAGTAAGTTGTTTCGGACTTGGAATAGCCTGTCATTTAACAGGATTACATACCTTAAAGATCAAAGAAACCGATAGGCTGGAAGCCCTGAAGACAGAACTTTCAAAATTAGGAGCGGAGATAGAGGTCACCGATCATAGTTTAAGTTTAAAAGCTTCCGGAAAGATCAATGAAAATATTGCTATAGATACCTATCACGATCACCGGATGGCAATGGCTTTTGCCCCCCTTGCATTGAGGATTCCCCTTATTATTAACGATGCGGGAGTGGTGTCTAAATCCTACCCGGATTTCTGGAAAGATCTTGAACAACTGGGGATTGAGAACGAAGAACTTTAATTCCCGAATTATAATTCGCAAATAATCACTTATTTACTTGACAACCCCTATGGTCAGATTGTATATTTGCGCCTTATTTAAAAAAACAAATTACAATTCATGAAATTATCTCACTTTAATTTTGACCTTCCAAAAGATCTTTTAGCAGAGTATCCTTCAGAAAACAGAGACGAGGCTCGTTTAATGGTAATCAACAGAAAAGAGCAGACCATTGAACATAAATATTTTAAAGATCTTATCAATTATTTTGATGAAGGTGATGTGATGGTGTTGAATAATACAAAGGTATTTCCGGCCCGTTTATTCGGGAACAAGGAAAAAACCGGGGCGCGTATTGAGGTATTTCTTCTGAGAGAACTCAATGCAGAACAACGCCTTTGGGATGTACTTGTGGATCCTGCCCGTAAAATAAGGATCGGAAACAAATTGTATTTCGGAGATGATGAAAGTCTGGTTGCTGAGGTAATTGATAATACAACTTCCAGAGGAAGAACACTTCGTTTTCTTTATGACGGATCTTATGAAGAATTCAGAAGAAAATTAAAAGACCTGGGAGAAACTCCGCTTCCAAAATATATAAAAAGAGATGTAGAACCGGAAGATGAAGATCGTTATCAGACCATTTATGCCAAGTACGAAGGGGCGGTAGCTGCTCCGACGGCAGGTTTGCACTTCTCTAAGCATTTATTGAAGCGTCTTGAGATTAACGGAATTAATTTTGCAGAGATCACTCTACATGTTGGTTTGGGAACTTTTAGCCCGGTAGAGGTGGAAGACCTTTCCAAGCACAAAATGGATAGCGAGGAATTGTCTATCAGCACGAGTGCCTGTGAAACCGTAAACGGGGCGAAAGAAAAGAAACGCAGAGTGTGTGCCGTTGGAACCACGGTAATGAGGGCTTTGGAAAGTTCGGTTTCTTCAGAGAAGACGTTGAATCCGTACGAAGGCTGGACTAACAAATTTATATTCCCTCCTTACGATTTCAGTATTGCAGATTGTATGGTAACTAACTTCCATACACCAAAATCTACTTTGTTGATGATGGTTTCTGCATTTACCGGTCACGATCTGATTAAAGAAGCCTATCAGCAGGCTATCAAGGAAAAATACCAGTTTTACTCTTACGGAGACGCAATGCTGATCCTGTAAAACCAAAGGAACAATATATAAAAGCTCTGCATTTTGCAGGGCTTTATTTTTAGATATAATAATTAAATTCTGTCTATTTTTGCAGCATGCAAACGGTCAAAAAAGATATCAGGGCACTTAGCAAGGAAGAACTCCGTCAGTTTTTCGAAACAAATGGAGATAAGGCCTTCCGTGGAAATCAAGTTTATGAATGGCTCTGGAACAAAGGGGCACATTCCTTTGATGCTATGACCAATATCTCCAAACAGACCCGAACCATGCTGGAGGAGCATTTTGTGATCAATCATATTAAGGTCGATAAGATGCAGCGAAGTAATGACGGGACCATTAAAAATGCGGTGCGTTTGCATGATAATCTCATTGTAGAATCTGTACTGATCCCTACATCAACAAGAACTACCGCTTGTGTTTCCAGTCAGGTGGGATGTAGCCTGGATTGCAGGTTTTGCGCCACTGCCCGCCTTAAGCGGATGAGAAACCTGAATCCGGATGAGATATACGATCAGGTGGTAGCCATAGACAGAGAAAGCAGACTTTATTTTAACCGGCCGCTCAGCAATATTGTTTTTATGGGGATGGGAGAACCTCTTATGAATTACAATAATGTACTGAAGGCCATAGATAAGATTACCTCCAGCGAAGGTCTTGGAATGTCACCCAGAAGAATTACGGTTTCTACCTCGGGCGTTCCCAAAATGATAAAAAAACTGGCCGATGACCAGGTGAAGTTCAAGCTGGCAGTATCTCTGCACTCAGCTGTAGAGAGTACCAGAACTTCTATTATGCCTTTTAACGAGCACTTTCCTTTATCAGATCTGAGAGAAGCACTGGAGTACTGGTATGCAAAGACCAAAAGCCGGATTACCTACGAATATGTGGTGTGGAAAGGAATAAACGATAAGGTGGAAGATATAGAAGCTTTGATCAACTTTTGCAAATTCGCCCCTTCCAAAGTAAACCTTATAGAATACAACCCGATAGAAGATGGAGAATTTCGTCAGGCAGAAGACGAAGCCGTCAATACTTACGTCAGAATGCTGGAACAGAATGGTATTGTGGTAACCGTAAGAAGATCGAGAGGAAAGGATATTGATGCAGCCTGTGGACAATTGGCAAATAAAACTTGATATCAGTCTCTTAAATAACACCTTTTTTTAGTAGGTTTGTGCTGAATATTTTTAAATCAGTCTCCGACTGTGAAGATTGTAGAACAGATTAAAGAACCCATCCATGATGAAATGGAACTTTTTGAGAAAAAGTTCTATGAATCCATGTCTTCCAAGGTAGCACTTCTCAATCGTATAACCCATTACATTGTTAACAGGAAAGGGAAGCAGATGCGCCCTATGTTTGTATTTCTGGTTGCCAAAATGGTTTCGGGGGGAAAAGTGAATGACCGGACCTACAGAGGAGCTTCGGTGATCGAATTGATACATACGGCTACACTGGTACATGATGATGTGGTTGATGACAGTAACCGGAGACGGGGATTCTTCTCCATAAATGCGCTCTGGAAAAATAAGATTGCAGTACTGGTCGGGGATTATCTGTTGTCTAAGGGACTTTTACTCTCCATAGATAATGGCGATTTCGACCTTCTGAAGATTATTTCTGTAGCGGTTCGCGAAATGAGCGAAGGAGAATTACTTCAAATTGAGAAAGCAAGGCGCCTGGATATTACCGAAGATGTATATTATGAAATAATCAGGCAAAAAACAGCTACACTTATTGCTTCCTGTTGTGCCCTGGGAGCCTGTTCGGTGAGCCCCGAAACCGATGATACCGAAAAAATGAGGAAGTTCGGAGAACTGATCGGAATGGCGTTCCAGATAAAAGATGACTTATTCGATTACGGAGATGCCAGGATAGGAAAACCCACAGGAATTGATATCAAGGAACAGAAAATGACACTTCCCCTTATCCATACCCTGAACACCGTTTCCGAAAAAGAAAAAAGCTGGCTCATCAATTCCATCAAAAACCACAATAAGAATAAGAAAAGGGTGAAGGAGGTTATTGCCTTTGTAAAAGACCACGGCGGCCTGGAATATGCCGAACAGAAGATGAAAGAATTCCAGAAAGAGGCCCTTAATCTGCTGGCCGCATATCCCGATTCTGCTTACAAATCATCTTTAGAACTGATGGTTAACTACGTGATAGACAGGAAAAAATAGGCTGAAAAGCGTAACAAATAGAATAAGAATTGCTCTTTAAAAAGAATGGAATATATATTTTTTTCATTCTTTTTTTATTTCCGGGCAACCTTTAGCAAGATATTTGCGTCTTTATAAATAGAAAACCTAATCAAGTGCTTTTGAAGGTAATTCAACTATACAAAAACGAATCGCAGCTAATAAAAAAAGCGTTACGCAATGACCGTGAGGCGCAACACCGCCTGTATTCGATGTATTCACCAAAGATGTTGAGTGTTTGCAGACAGTACATCAACGATATTCATTATGCGGAAGACGTCATGGTCTCAGCTTTTTTAAAGGTCTTTACCAAGATCGGGAGTTTTAAGAACGAAGGGAGTTTTGAAGGCTGGATACGTAAAATAATGATCAGGGAATGTATCTCTTTCCTGAGAGGGAAAAATGTTTTTGGATATGCCGAAGAAATAAACGAAGATCAATACACAACGGAGAGCGATATAGATATTGCCATAGGGGTTGATGAGATCCAAAGCCTGATAGATGCATTGCCCGAAGGTTATAGAGTTGTTTTTGTAATGTATGCGATAGAGGGATATAAACATCATGAGATTGCCGAAATGCTGCAAATCTCAGAAGGGACTTCAAAATCGCAACTATTCAAGGCCAGAAAAATGCTGAAAGAGAATTTATTAAAACTAAACACCAGAAAAAATGGCACCAAATAATTTAGAAAATCAGATGAAGGAGAAGCTGTCCGACAGGAAAATAATTCCTTCAGACAAGGCCTGGATGTCCATTAGGGAAGAGCTGGATAAAAAAAATGGCAAACGTAATTTCCGACCGTTTTACTGGGCAATTGCCGCGTGCTTTGTAGGGCTGATCGTTATTTTTAGTTATCAGACAGGAAGCGGAAAAACAGAAGAACTGCAAATACAAGTGGTGGAGGATAAAGTTGATGAGAAAGAAGTTCTTCAGAAGGAAATAACCCCTGTACCGGAGGAGCAGGAACAACAGGAAACAAGAATAGCTGTTACGGAAGATAAGAAAGAGCCGGTAAGCCGGAAAAAAGTACAGGAACCGGAAACAGCAGCCCAGACAAATATGATACCTGATGCCCCTGTAACGCTTTTGGCGGAGGAAATAGCCGAAGCAGAAACAAAGGCTGAGGTAGCTCCACGGGAAAAAGCAATCCCTTTAAAGATAACAGAGGAGCAGCTTATTGAAAATAAGATCGCGGAAGTGGTAAGTAAAATTGCCGATTTGCAAAAGAAAGATAAGGAGGTAAGCGATGAATATATTGAAAGCCTCCTGGCAGAGGCTCAAAAAGAAATAGACTCTCAGAGAACATCTATATATAAATCCGGAAAAATAGATGCTACAGCCCTTCTTCTAGACGTAGAAGATGAATTATACAGATCCTTTAAGGACCGGGTTTTTGAAGCCATCAGGAACGGTTTCAAAAAGACCAAAACGGCTGTTGCAGAAAGAAATCATTAATCAAAATCAAATTTCACTATTTATTCAAACACTTAATAAGTAGAAAAAACGAACAAGTTATGAGAATAATTATTTACTACATTGCGCTTGCAGTGATTGCTTGCTATACTTCAAACTTAAAGGCTCAAACCCTTTTCGATTACGAAGCGGAGATCCGGTTACTGGAGAAAGAAAAAGAATATATTGTTACCCAGGAAAAAAATGCTCTGAAAGAGATCGTGATAGCTATCGAAAAAAGGCTGGATAGAAAAGAGATCACCGAAGAGGAAGCAAAACGACTGAAGGCAGAAGCGGCCAAAAAACACGCGCTTAATATAGAAAACCGGATTGCCATCGTAGACAATAAAATTGCCCTCCTGGAACGTAACAAAAAGTATGAGGTCATAGAGGAATACGATAAATCGGGAAGCGTTTTAAAGTTTGGGAACTTATTCGAAATAAACAGCAACGGGTATAAAAAACGAAAATACAAATACGACCGGCGTACTACTTCAGATCTTGTCCTGGCCGTAGGTTTTAATAATACTATCCAGGATGGTGTTTCGATCAACGATTCCGATTATCGTTTCGGAGGTTCCAGATTTCTGGAACTGGGCTGGGCCTGGAAGACAAGGGTCTTTAAAAACACCAATTTCCTTCGCCTGAAATACGGGTTTTCTTTTCAGACCAATAACCTGAAACCTACCGGAAACAGGATCTTTGTAGATGAAAACGGACAAACGACCCTTGAAGATTTCGATTTCGACCTCGATAAGTCCAAACTCAGGATTACCAACCTGGTGGTACCGGTACATTTCGAATTCGGACCTTCCAGAAAATGGGAAAGAGAAGACTATGTTCGCTATTCCACACGCAGGCATTTTAAAATTGGAATCGGAGGTTACGGAGGCTTTAATATAGGTTCCCGTCAGAAACTTAAATACAGAAATAACGGAGAGCGCGTAAAAGAAAAGATAAAAGGCGATTTCAACATCAATAATCTCGTATATGGTCTGAGCGCATACCTAGGTTGGGGATCGACAGGTTTGTACGCTAAATACGATCTGAACCCTCTGTTTAATGACGATCAGCCGGAACAACGAAATATTTCACTCGGATTGAGATTTGACCTCGACTAGTAAACAAGATCCATCATATTTTTGCTGAATGTTTGTATTCTTATGATTCCTGCCTGGCCCTTAGGGTCGCGGGAATCTTTTTTTTGACCTTGTATGTAATAAACCAAAAATAACTATTTTTACTTCTTCCATTAAATGAAACCGATTGATCTCAAAATCAACCATAGATAAAGTATTTGAAAGCGCTCGTTTAGAAGAAGTGATAGGCGATTTTGTGCAGTTAAAAAAATCGGGCTCCAATTTTAAGGGATTAAGCCCTTTTACCGATGAGCGTACTCCCAGTTTTATGGTTTCCCCGGTAAAACAGATCTGGAAGGATTTTAGTAGCGGAAAAGGAGGGAATGTAGTTGCTTTTCTTATGGAGCATGAACATTTTACCTATCCCGAGGCGATTCGCTACCTGGCCAAAAAGTACAATATAGAAATAGAGGAGACCGAGCAGAATGAAGAGCAGAAACAGCAGGCGAATGACAGGGAAAGTATGTATCTCGTTTCTGATTTTGCCCAGAAGTATTTTGAAGATATCCTCTGGAACTCGGAAAAAGGAAAAGCCATAGGTCTGAGTTATTTTAAGGAAAGAGGATTTACAGACGATACGATCCGGAAATTCGGATTGGGATACTCTCTGGACGAATGGGAGGCCTTTACCAAAGAAGCTCTTGATAAAGGATACAGCCTTGACTTTTTAGGCAGGACCGGCCTTAGTATCATTAAGGAAAACAAGCAGTTTGACCGTTTTAAGGGAAGGGTAATGTTCCCCATCCAATCTATGAGCGGACGGGTACTTGGTTTCGGGGGAAGGATCCTGGTTAATGATAAAAAAGCAGCCAAATATCTTAACTCCCCGGAAAGTGATATTTACCATAAGAGTAAGGTTCTTTACGGAATATATCACGCCAAACAAAGTATCGCCAAGGAAGATAATTGCTACCTGGTTGAAGGTTATACCGATGTGATACAGTTTCATCAGCGGGGAATTGAGAATGTGGTGGCTTCCAGTGGAACAGCACTTACCCCTGAACAAATACGCCTGATCAACCGTCTTACGAAAAATATAACCGTGCTTTTTGACGGTGATGCAGCCGGATTAAGGGCTTCGCTAAGGGGGATAGACCTTATTCTGGAGCAGGGAATGAACGTAAAAGTATGTACGTTCCCGGAAGGGGAGGACCCCGATAGTTTTGCCAAGAAAAATGCATATGAAGACCTGGTGCTTTATCTCCAGGAAAATGCAAAGGATTTTATACAGTTTAAAGCTTCTCTCCTGGTAGAAGAAGCTCAGAACGACCCTATAAAGAAGGCCGAAACGATCAGAGATATCGTTCAGAGTATTTCCAAAATTCCCGATCGAATTCAACGTGAGGTCTACGTACAGGAATGTTCCCGTATTATGGATATTTCGGAGGAAGTACTTTTTAATACATTGGCCCAGCTGGGGAAAAAGAATGTAGCAGAAGCCAATAAGAAGTTCAAAAAAGAGCGGAAAGCTTTTGAGGTTGTTAAAAAGGAACAAGCTGTCGAAAAAATAGATGTTCAATATCAACTCGAACGCAAGATCATTGAAATACTGTTGCTGTACGGAAACAGGACGGAGGAATTTGAAGATCTGCTGCTTAAGGAAAACGAAGAAGGAGAATTAGTGCTGGAGCCTGAACTTCACAAAGCAAGGGTTTTTGAAAAACTCTACCTGGACCTGCAACAGGACGAAATAGAGCTGTCTAACGAGAATTTCAGGACGGTTTATTACGGATTGATCTCAAAACTGAACGAAGACGATAGCTTTGTTATAGAAAGTTATATAAACGGCCTGGATTCTGAACTCTCTAAGGAAGTTACCTCAATATTGATGGAAGAGGAGAAGTACGATCTGAGCGATTGGGAAGGAAAGGATATCTACGTAAAGGATAAAGCAGAATCGGTGGCTCAGCTGGTTGGAGAGACGATTCTTAATCTGCGGTGTTTTCTGATCGATAAAAGGGTGAGTGATCTCAGACAGAGGACCCTCGAAAAAAAAGATGGTAATAATCATGAAATCCTTGAGGAGATCATGAATTACCATCAATTAAAAAAGTTGTTATCTACAAAACTCAACAGAGTTTTATAAGACTATTGCAACAATTCCAATGCTTTAGCTTGCTGAAGCATATCTACTAAATTGTCAACATTAAGTTTTCTCATCAATCTGGCTTTGTAAGTACTTACGGTCTTCTCATTTAGATTCAACTCTTCAGCAACGTGCTTGTTGCGTTTTCCTGCAGCTAAAAGCTTTAAAACCTCAATTTCACGAGTCGATAGCTTTCTAAAGAATCGACGAGGTTTGTTGGTGCTTTCGTCAACAGCTAAACGTTGGGCCAACTCATTCGTGATAAATACGCCTCCATTATAAATTTTAGTAATGGCCTCAGCAATAAGCGATGTATCGCCTCCTTTGGATAGGTATCCCGAAGCTCCGGCTCTTAATGTACTCAATGCATACACATCTTCAGGTTGTGCACTGTACATTAATACTTTAACGTCCGGATATTCTTTTTTCAGCTTGCGAAGTGCAGTAATTCCGTTTACTTCCGGAATGTCCATCTCGAGCATTACAATATTTGGCTTCTTTTTAGACAAATATTCAAATAGCTCTGTTGTTGTGCCTACAGTGCCCGAAATCTGGATATCTTTAAAGCCGCTAAGGACGGAAGCAATTCCGGCCTGTACTATCGGGTGACTATCAGCTACTAGAACTTTAATCATAATAAAATGGTTTAGAGTTAGTTTTTAAATTAATAAAAACCATCACATAATAGGCCATACTACTGCCAGATAGTAATATATTCTATTAGGTTTGAGGGTTAAGGGTATGTAAAAATAAATAAAAAATGAGGTTTCAACAAGAACTTTGCGAATTTTCGTTCTGATGTTTACATTTTTAGACTATCGGGAATAACGCAAACCGGAATCGGAAGCATTTTATGTTGATTGGCTGTATTGAACTTCAAATAAATGGATAAAACCTCTTTTTCTCTGCCGGAAAAGTCTTCAATTTTCTTTCCTTTTTCCACCATTTTCATTGCCCATTCCAGCTCCGGATAGGTGGCTCCGATCTGATCTTCATCGGTGCGATCGTCTCCCCAAAGCCCGTCGGTAGGAGGCGCTGTCCGGATAGATTCTATAACTCCCATTTCTTTTGCAATTGCGTATACTTCAGACTTTAAGAGGTCTGCGATAGGGCTGAGGTCCACTCCTCCGTCTCCGTATTTTGTGTAAAAACCAACCCCGAAATCCTCTACTTTGTTCCCTGTTCCTGCAACCAGATACCCGTTTAAAGCGGCAAAATAATAAAGAGTGGTCATACGTAATCGGGCCCGCGTGTTTGCCAAAGCCATAAAACGGTCTTCTTCCTTCTCAACTGCGGGAAAACTGTTAACCATAGAATCAAAAACCGGAGTAAGGTTTACATTTTGCCCACTGACATTGCGATAATTTTCCTTCAACCAGTTTATGTGGTGGACTGCTCGCGTAACCTGACTTTCGGCCTGGTGGATCGGCATTTCAAGACAAAGTGTGGGTAATCCCGTCCTGGCACATAAAGTAGAGGTCACTGCCGAGTCAATTCCGCCGGAAACGCCAATAACAAAACCCTTAACTCTGGCGTTGGCAGCATAATTCTTTAACCATTCTACGATATGATCTATGACTTTTTCGGTTTTCATAGTGCGGGATTTATGATCTAAAGTTTAATTTTGTCTCGCAAAAATAAGCTATTCATAAAATTATTGAAACATATTGACGTTTAAGCTAGAAAAAACAATGAGAAAATATATCGGATTCATTCTCCTGGCGGTTCTTGTATCGGCTTGTGAAAAACAGAATAAGGTTGAAAAGGAAATCGCCGAAATTCCGCTGGAAGTAGAAGTAGATCGTTTTGATCTTGCTTTTGCATCTTCTTCCGAAAACGACCTCGGCGGGCTTAAGGCTAAGTATCCTTACCTTTTTCCTCAGCAGTATGCCGATAGTGTTTGGCTTGCTCAGATGAAAGATACCCTGCAACTGGAGATCAATCACGAAATAGCCAGAGAATTCCCCGACCTCGGGGAGCAGGAAGTAGAGTTAAGGTCGCTCTTTCAGCACCTGCGCTATTATTTTCCGGAATTTAATACTCCTAAAGTAATTACCCTGACCTCTGACGTGGATTACAGAAATAAAGTAATTTATACAGATAGCCTGATGCTGGTTTCTCTGGATACTTATCTGGGGAAGGATCATAAATTCTATGAGGGGATACAGAATTATCTTCGCAAGAATTTCGAGAGAGAAATGATAGTATCCGATGCGGTTTCCGCTTTTGCCAAATCGGTGATCTCCTTTCCGAGAAGCCGTACCTTTTTGTCGTGGATGATCCTGTACGGGAAAGAACTCTACCTGAAGGATGTACTTATCCCTTTTAAGACAGATGCACAAAAAATAGGTTATACCCAGGAAGAATACGATTGGGCGGTAGGTAATGAAAGTGAGATATGGCGTTATTTTGTGGAGCGTAACCTCATCTTTTCTACGGATAGTAAATTGCAGGACAGGTTTATAAATCCGGCACCTTTCTCTAAATTTTACCTGGAACTGGATACGGAATCCCCGGGACAGCTCGGGCAATACATCGGTTGGCAGATTGTACGTGCATATATGGAGAATAATGACGTATCTTTGCAGGAATTATTGAGAACTCCCGAAGAGGAGATCTACAATAACTCTAAATTCAAACCGAAAAAGTAATGTCAAAAACACATACTTCCGATATAAAACTTACAGTAGAGCTCGATGAGAATCGCGTTCCTGAAAAACTGAGATGGTCTGCCCAGGACGGCGGAGTAAATGATGAAGAGGCCAAGGCACTTCTCCTGTCTATTTGGGATAGCAAGCAACAGGAAACCCTTCGTATTGATCTTTGGACCAAAGATATGCCGGTAGATGAGATGAAACTTTTCTTCCATCAGACACTGGTTACCATGAGCGATACCTTTTACAGAGCCACTCAGGATGAAAAAATGACGGCTACTATGAAGGATTTCTGCGATTATTTTGCAGAGAAACTGGAGCTGAAGAAAGACTGATCTCAGCGCTACTGGTACGGAGAAGAATGTAAGCCGGGAACTGAAATATCGACCTTTGATTCATGGAGTCCAAGCTTATTTTTGTATACAACGCCAATTCAGGAAGGTGGAACGCCTACCTGGATGCTGCTCACAAAGTACTGAGTCCGAAAACCTATCAGTGTAATTTATGCGATATTACTTTCGGCGTGTTCAGGGAGCGTTCTGAATGGAAAAACTTCAGGAAAAACTCCGGACTCCAAATGGAATTCCTTCATATAGACGAGTTTGAGAAGCAATACAAATCGCAAACTGAGATGCAATTCCCTTATCCTGTAATTTTAAAGGAAAATGCTGACGGACTTGAGCCTTTTGTTTCTGCGGATGAGATCAATCAACTGAAAACAGCAGAAGAACTAATGGAACTCCTGGAAAAAAGGACAAAAAATCATTGATTTTTAAGCTCCTTGTTGATCTGATCTATATATTTTAATAGTTCTTCTTTTCCTGTTCCTTTTGAAGAAGAAGTGATGAAGTAATTCGGCATCTCTTCCCAAACCTTAAGCATTTCTGCTTCATAAGCCGCTGCATTATTAGTAATAGCTCCGGGTTTTAGTTTGTCGGCCTTGGTAAAAACAATGGAAAAGGGGATCTGGTTTTCTCCCAGCCACTCCATAAATTCCATATCTATCTTCTGAGGTTCAAGGCGTATATCAATCAATACAAAGGCAGAAACCAGTTGCTTTCTCTTTTCAAAATAGGAGGTGATAAATTTCTGGAAGGTTTTTTTCTCTTTTTTAGAAACCCTGGCGTATCCGTATCCCGGCAAATCCACCAGAAACCATTGGTTGTTTATTTTAAAATGATTGATAAGCTGGGTCTTTCCAGGCCTGCCCGAGGTCTTTGCAAGGCTCTTTCTGTTGGTCAGCATATTGATCAGGGAAGATTTTCCCACATTGGAACGCCCTATAAACGCGTATTCCGGAATAGGTTCCTTGGGGCATTTGCCCACATCAGAATTACTGATAATGAATTCTGCCGATTTTATGATCATAGGCGAATTTTTAGAAATCCCGCTTCTTCAACCAGGCATCCAGAAGAGTATTAAAGGTCTCCGGATGTTCCATCATAGGAGCATGCCCGCATTCATCAATCCAGTAAAGATCAGAATCCGGTAGTAAACTGTGAAATTCCTCTGCAACATTCGGAGGAGTAACCGTATCGTTCTTTCCCCAGATAATGCAGGTAGGAGTATTCATGGAAGGCAGGTCTTTTGCCATATTATGCCGGATAGCACTTTTGGCAATAGCCAGCGTTTTTATCAGTTTGTTACGGTCGTTTACCGTAGCATAAACTTCATCTACTATTTCCTTGGTAGCCATTTCAGGATTGTAAAACACATCCTGGGCCTTCTTTTTGATCACTTCATAATCTCCGCGCCTCGGATAACTGCTTCCCATGGCGCTTTCATAAAGGCCGGAACTCCCTGTAATAACTAGGGCTTTAACCTTTTCTGAAAAAAGTTTGGTATGAAGAAGACCTATATGACCTCCGAGTGAGTTTCCAAGTAGAATTACTTCGTCCAGTTCTTTGAATTCAATAAACTGTTCGAGGTATTTTGCAAAGCTTTTGACATTGGTCTTAAGCAGTGACATTGTGTAGATAGGTAATTCGGGGATGAGCACCTTGTAATTCCTTTCGGAAAAGTAGCTTGTTACTCCGTCAAAGTTACTTAAACCACCCATTAGACCATGAAGAATGATCATAGGTGTGCCTTCTCCCATTTCCAGATAACTGAATTTACTTTCCTTCTTTATGTTGTGTACCATTAACGGTTAGTTCTAGTTCTAAAAAAAACAAATATAGGCATTTCATTATTATATAATTCATTTTTATAAAATACCGTCTTAAAGCCCATTTAGTCGGGTAAAACAGAATTTTCTTAACTCCAATAATCCACTTTTTAACAGGCTGAAAATCACTGTCTTTTATGCATTTTATCCGAGAAATGCTAAAACTTATCAACAAAGTGGTAAAATGTGGTAAAATGTGGTAAATATTTCCATATATTTGAAAATTAAAGAGAATTGTGTATTAGGATCCATGAACAATTTCATCGGGACATATGAGTGTAAAGCAGATGCCAAAGGGAGGGTAATGATTCCCGTGGCTCTGAAAAATCAGCTGACACCGATCCTCCAAAAAGGATTTGTGTTGAAGCGTGCTGTTTTTCAGCCCTGCCTCGAATTGTATCCGATGGATGAGTGGAACGCCCTGATGCAGAAAGTAAACAAGCTGAATCGCTTTAAGAAGAAGAACAACGACTTTATCAGGCGCTTTACTGCGGGGGTTAAAGTTGTAGAGGTGGATACAACCGGAAGATTGCTGATCCCGAAAGACCTGATCGGTTTTGCAGACATCACCAAGGAAATAGTCTTGTCGTCTGCCATAAACATTATTGAGGTTTGGGATAAGACCAAGTACGAGCAGGCAATCGATGATGCAACTGTTGATTTTGCCGATCTGGCTGAAGAAGTAATGGGAGGTGATGATGAGATCGAGTTACCATAATCCGGTATTGTTAAAGGAAACCGTAGATGGCCTGGCGGTTAAAGAGGATGGGGTGTATGTTGATGTGACTTTTGGTGGAGGAGGGCATTCCAGAGAAATTTTAAGCAGGCTGGGAGACGAAGGAAGGTTGATCGCTTTTGATCAGGATGAAGATGCGCAGGCAAATGCAATTGATGATGATCGTTTTACACTGATACCTGAAAATTTCAGGTTCATAAAAAGATATTTAAAGTTCTATGGCATAAAAAAGGTAGATGGGATCCTTGGTGATTTCGGAGTGTCCTCTCATCAGTTTGATGTGGCAGACAGAGGGTTTTCAACCCGTTTTGAAGCCGATCTGGATATGAGAATGAACCAGAAAAGTGAGCTTTCCGCTTATCATGTGGTGAATGAATATGAAGAAGAAGATCTGAAGCGCGTGCTGAGTTTGTATGGAGAGTTGAGAAACGCCGGAGCGATTGCAAGACGTATTGTGGAGGCAAGAGAACGACCGATCAAAACGTCTGAGCAGCTCAAGGAAGTTATAGCGCGTTTTCTCCCAAAGTTTAAAGAGCATAAGGTTCTTGCCCAGATCTACCAGGCTATCCGGATTGAAGTTAATCAGGAGATAGCCGTACTGAAAGAGTTTTTATTACAGACCCCAGATCTGCTTAATAAAGGCGGAAGACTTAGTCTGATTAGCTATCACTCCCTGGAGGATAGATTGGTAAAACGATTTATCAGGGATGGAATGTTTGAAGGGCAACCGGAAAAGGATTTTTTTGGAAACGTAGATGTTCCTTTTAAGAAGATCGGAAATCTGATAGTTCCTTCTAAAGAAGAAATTGAAATTAATAACAGGGCCAGAAGCGCAAAATTAAGGATAGCAGAAAAATTATGAGAGAGAGTATAATCGGAATATTAAAGGGTAGGTTTTTGATCAGTGATGATTCGATCAAGAACTGGCGTTTTATTCTTTTTGTGTCTTCATTGGCTGTCCTCATGATCGCAAGTGCCCATAGCATTGATAAAAAAGTGATAGGGATTGCAGAACTCAATGAAGATGTTCAGGAACTGCGGAGTGAGTTTGTAGATACCAGGTCGGAACTCCAGAAATTAAAACTGGAATCCACCGTAACGGAAAGCCTGAAGGAGAAAGGATTGTCTCCGTCAGTGGTCCCGCCTAAAAAAATAAAAATATCGAGTAAATAAGGCTATGCCAATACAGGAGAAAAACATATTAAACAGATTGTATTTTGTTGCGGGATGTATGTTTTTGTTCGCTCTTGCGGTAGTCGGGAAGCTCGTTTATATCCAGATGGCCGAAGGCGATAAATACAAAGAACTCGCCAAGGAGAGAACAATCAAAAACTTTACGATACAACCCAATCGCGGAAATCTGTATTCCGATGACGGGAGTTTACTGGCCACTTCGGTAACGCGTTACGATATACGTTTTGATGCCGTGGCACCCAGCAAGAAGAACTTCGAAAAGAATCTTAAGGCATTATCCGACTCCCTGTCGATGATGTTTGATAAGCCTTCTTCTTTCTATCAGAATACTTTACGAAAGGCAAGAAACACAAGAAACAGATATCTCCTTATCCGCAGGAACCTGGGATACTCAGAATATACAAAGATCAAATCCTTTCCGCTCTTTAGTATGGGGCCTTATAAAGGTGGGATTATTGTGGAACAGCGCACGGTAAGAGAGCATCCTTTAGGGAAAATAGCCGAACGAAGTGTGGGTTATGAGCGATTTGATGAAAACGGATATGTAACCAGAGTTGGCCTGGAAGGCGCTTTCGGACAATACCTCAGAGGAAGGGAAGGAAAGCGATTAAAGCAAAAGATCGCCAAAGGACAGTGGAAACCTATCAGTGGAGATAATGAGGTAGAGCCTAAAGACGGTTATGATGTGATCTCTACCATAGATATCAATATCCAGGATATAGCGCATCACGCGTTAATGGAGCAGTTGCAGAAATATGAGGCAGACCACGGTACGGTAGTGGTGATGGAGGTTAAGACCGGAGAGATAAAAGCAATCTCTAATCTGGGTGTGAACAAGGAAGGTAATTATTACGAGCGCCTGAATTATGCCGTGGGAGAATCTCATGAGCCCGGTTCGACTTTTAAGCTGATGACCATGGTGGCTGCTCTGGAAGATAAAGTAATAGATACCAGTGATATTGTAGATACCGGAAACGGTGTACTTACTTTCTTTAAAAAATATAAAGTGCGTGATTCCAACAGAAGGGGTTACGGGAAAATAACAGCATCAAAGGCCTTTGAGGTCTCCTCCAATACCGGGGTAGTAAAAATGATCGATAGTTTTTACAAAAAGAACCCCGAAAAATTTGTAAACCGCCTTTACAATATGGGGCTGAATAAAAAATTAGACTTACCTATTATAGGAGAGGGAAACCCCTACATCCCGCACCCAAATAAAAAAGGGTGGAGTGGTATCTCTCTCCAGTGGATGGCTTATGGTTACGAAGTGTCTCTTACCCCCCTACAGACACTTACTTTTTACAATGCGATAGCCAACGATGGCGAAATGGTAAAGCCCAGGCTTATCAAAGAGGTTAAGGAATGGAATAAAACGATCATGAAGTTCGACAGAGAGGTCATTAACCCTTCTATCTGTTCCAAAAGCACTATAGGTAAAGTGAAGCAGATGATGAGGAATGTAGTGGAGAAAAAACACGGGACAGGACATGACCTTTATTCCCCTAATTTTTCAATGGCGGGGAAGACAGGAACCTGTCAGAAGGACTATGCTTCCAAAGAGAATAAACTACAGTATATATCTACTTTTGCCGGCTATTTTCCGGCGGAAAACCCAAAGTACTCCTGTATCGTGGTGATCCATGAACCGGACAAAAAGAAAGGATATTACGGAGCAGATGTTTCCGGGCCTGTTTTTAAGGCTGTAGCACAAAAAATATACACCAACTCCCCGCTGATCGATACGGTAGATGAAGTGGATACTGTTGAAGAGAAGCTGGAAGAAAATTATAAAGCCTATTACGCTAAGGCCCAGAAAAATTATACGGTGATCCCTAATGTTAAAGGGATGAGCGGGATGGATGCCATTTCTCTCCTGGAAAATATGGGGCTTAGGGTAAAAGTTAACGGTAACGGAAAAGTGAAGGAACAATCCCTTCAGCCAGGTAAAAAAATAGAATCGAACGCAACCATTGTATTGAAGTTATCATGACAATGCTAAAGGACATATTATATAAGGTAAACATCAACTCGGTAACCGGGAGCACCCTGGTTTCTGTGAATGAAATTCATTTCGATTCGAGATCGGTGAGCCTGAATGATGTTTTTGTTGCGATCAGGGGAACTGTGGTAGACGGGCATGATTTTATTGAAAAAGCAATAAATGCAGGCGCTATAGCTGTGATCTGTGAAAAATTACCGGAACAGATCGTTAACGGGGTTACCTATGTGGAGGTAAAAGAAACGCAGAGTGCTTTGGCACATATGGCGGCTAACTATTATGAAAACCCTTCTGCAAACCTCAAATTGATCGGGGTGACCGGAACCAATGGGAAAACAACTATTACCTCTTTGCTGTATCAGTTGTTTAAAAAAGCAGGTTATAAGGTGGGGCTTTTATCTACCGTAAAGATCCTGGTAGATGATAAGGAGTACAAAGCCACGCATACCACTCCGGACTCGCTTACCATCAACAAATACCTGAAAATGATGAATGATGCGGGGGTAGAGTTCTGTTTTATGGAAGTGAGCTCTCACGGGATACATCAGAAGAGAACGGAAGGACTCCGCTTTGCCGGAGGCATTTTTACCAATCTCAGTCACGATCACCTGGATTATCATAAAAGTTTTGCCGAATACAGGGATGTAAAGAAAATATTTTTTGACCAGCTGCCTAAAGACGCTTTTGCACTTGTTAATGCAGATGATAAGAACGGGCTGGTAATGATACAGAATACTAGGGCCAAAAAACACACTTATGCCCTGAAAACCTATGCCGATTACAAGGCAAATGTCCTGGAAAACCAATTTACCGGACTTCTGCTGAAGCTGGATGATAACGAAATGTGGTCTAAACTGATAGGAGTATTCAATGCGTATAACCTGTTGTCTGTTTATGCTACTGCAGACCTGCTTGGTTTGGAAAAGATGGAAACACTAAGGCATATCAGCGAATTGGAGAGTGTGGACGGGAGGTTCCAGTATTTTATTTCGGATACGCTGATCACGGCTATTGTCGATTACGCACACACACCGGATGCCTTGAAAAATGTCCTGAATACCATTAATAATATCAGAACAGGGAACGAAGAGCTAATTACCGTGGTAGGATGCGGGGGAGATCGCGATAAGACAAAGCGTCCCTTAATGGCAAACATTGCTTCCAGTCTGAGTACAAAAGCAATTTTTACTTCCGATAACCCCAGGAGTGAGGATCCGGAAGTTATTATCGAAGAGATGGAAGGCGGCGTAGAACCTCAGAATTTTAAAAAGACCATGTCGATCACCGACAGGAAACAGGCTATAAAAACAGCCTGTCAGTTAGCGGGAAACAAAGATATTATCCTGATTGCCGGGAAAGGTCATGAGACCTACCAGGAAGTTAAGGGAAAGCGAAAGGATTTTGATGATTTTAAAATAGTTAGAGAATTTTTAAACCAACTGAAGAAATAACAAAACCAATCCGGGAATCAATTTCCGGAACTAAAACCAACTAGATGTTATATTATTTGTTTGAATATTTAGAAAAGCATTATCAGATACCGGGGGCGGGACTGTTTCAGTTTATCTCCTTCAGGGCGGCTATGGCCATTATTCTGTCATTGCTTATTTCTACTATTTACGGAAAGAGGATCATCCTTTTTCTGAGAAAAAAACAGGTTGGAGAAACGGTAAGAGATCTTGGGCTGGAGGGGCAAAATGAAAAAGCCGGTACTCCTACCATGGGAGGACTTATTATAATCCTCTCAACACTAATTCCTGTGTTACTCGTAGCCAGGTTAGACAATATTTATACTATTCTGTTGATAATTACCACGGTTTGGATGGGGATTATCGGATTTATAGACGATTATATCAAAATATTTAAAAAGGATAAAGCCGGTCTGCAAGGGAAATTTAAAGTACTGGGTCAGGTTGGCCTCGGAGTAATTGTTGGTGCTACCCTGTATTTTCATCCCGAGGTAACTGTCAGGGAAGAATTGACGAATCCGGTTACTCAGCAGGAGATCATTGTGAATGGCCCGGCGGAAAGAGAATTTAAATCGGAGGAAAAGTCAACTAAGACTACGATTCCCTTTGTAAAGAATAACGAATTTGATTATGCCGATCTGATCTCCTGGATCAGTAAGGATGCCAAGGATTATGCATGGCTCATTTTTATTCCCCTGGTCATTTTTATTGTAACTGCTGTTTCCAATGGAGCTAATTTAACCGATGGGATAGATGGCCTCGCCGCGGGCTCTTCGGCCATTATAGTACTTACTCTGGGGATATTTGCCTGGGTATCGGGTAATATAATATTTTCCGATTACCTGAATATCATGTATATCCCCAGAGTGGGTGAAATAACAGTTTATATAGCTGCATTTGTAGGGAGCCTGGTAGGTTTCCTCTGGTATAACACCTATCCCGCACAGGTTTTTATGGGAGATACGGGAAGCTTGACGATTGGCGGGATCATAGCGGTTATTGCTATCGCGGTACGAAAGGAGCTACTTATCCCGGTATTATGCGGAGTCTTTATGGCAGAAGTACTGTCGGTCATGCTGCAAGTGAGCTATTTTAAATATACCAGGAAGAAATTCGGAGAAGGAAGAAGGATATTCCTGATGTCGCCATTGCATCATCACTATCAAAAGAAAGGATATCACGAAAGTAAGATAGTGACCAGGTTCTGGATTATAGGGATCATGCTTGCAATTGCAACTATAGTGACATTGAAATTGAGATAATAGATATACGATTTATGATTGTTGATTTACGATTGTTGATGTAAGATGTATGATCGAAAGAAAGGAAATAGAAAGGTTAAAGGTAGAAGCGAACGAATTATTGTCAATAATGGTGGCTTCAATTAAAACAATGAGAAATCGTCAATCGTGAGTCGTCAATCAAAAATAAAAAAACGACTGGTAATTCTCGGAGCGGGTGAAAGCGGGGTAGGAACTGCTATCCTGGGGAAGAAAGAAAAATTTGAGGTTTTTGTTTCAGACAGAGGAATTATCAAAGAAAATTATAAAGACGTTCTTAAAAATAATGAGATTGAATGGGAAGAAAATCAGCATACGGAGAGTAGGATCCTGAATGCTGACCTGGTTATGAAAAGCCCGGGGATACCCGATACTGTTCCTTTGGTAATAAAGCTAAGGGAGAAAGGAATTCCGGTCATATCGGAGATCGAATTTGCATCCGCATTTACAAAGGCTGTGATCATCGGAATTACCGGAAGTAACGGGAAAACCACTACCACTATGCTTACCCACTACCTGATAAGTCAGGATGGAGTAGACGTGGGAATGGCAGGGAATATCGGCGACAGTTTTGCGCAAATGGTAGCGGAAAACAACCATAAGAACTATGTGCTGGAGATCAGTAGTTTTCAGTTGGATGGAATCGTAGATTTCAAACCGCACATTGCCATCATTACCAATATTACTCCCGATCATCTGGACAGGTATGATAATAAGTTTGAGAATTATATCGCATCCAAATTCAGGATCGCTATGAATCAGACCGAGGAAGATTACCTCATTTATGATGCAGATGACCGGGTAATAACCCAATGGCTTGAAGACCATCCCGTAAAATCGAAATTATTGCCTTTTTCCATCGAGAAAAAGATAGAAAACGGAGCGTACTTAAAAGAGGGAAATATAATATTAAACATCGCTAACGAACAATTAACTATGCCAACAAAGACATTAGCATTAGAAGGCAAGCACAACATTAAGAATGCTATGGCAGCATCTACTGCCGCACACCTTATTAACATCAGAAAGCAAACCATTCGCAGGAGCCTGGAGAGCTTTCACGGGGTGGAGCATCGACTTGAAAAAGTGCTGAAGATTTTTAATGTGCAGTACATTAACGACTCCAAAGCAACCAATGTGAATGCCACATATTATGCTTTGGAAAGTATGACCACTCCAACTGTTTGGATCGTTGGGGGGCAGGATAAAGGGAATGATTATGGCCCGCTTTTACCTCTGGTAAGAGAAAAAGTAAAAGCAGTAATATGCCTGGGGCTGGACAACTCAAAGATCATCGAATCCTTCGGGAATATAGTCGATATCATTGCAGAAACATCCAGCATGGAAGGAGCCGTTAAAATGGCTTACAAATTTGCAGAAAGAGGAGATACAGTGCTTCTGTCTCCGGCCTGTGCGAGTTTCGACCTCTTTGAGGATTACGAAGACCGCGGAAGACAATTCAAGGAGGAAATACGAAAGTTATAAGAATAGAGAAAAAGTATAAATGAGCAGCATTTTCAGAAATATAAAAGGAGATAAGGCTATCTGGGCAGTAGTGGCCCTTTTGGCATTGTTTTCCTTTTTACCTGTTTATAGTGCGAGTACCAATCTGGTTTACGTCGTTGGCAGCGGAACCACCATGGGGTACCTCCTTAAGCACGGAATGCTGTTATTTCTCGGTTTTACCATTATTTACGCGGTGCACAAGATACCCTACAGATATTTTAGAGGGCTGTCTATTATAGCCATGCCGGTAGTTCTCTTTTTGTTGTTGTATACCCTGGCACAGGGAACAACGATAGGAGGGGCCAATGCCAGTCGCTGGATACGCCTGCCTTTTGTGGGAGTAACTTTCCAGACTTCTACGCTGGCTTCGGTAGTACTTCTGATTTATGTGGCCAGGTACCTGTCTAAAATAAAAGATAAAACGGTAAGCTTTAAAGAAACCATTCTCCCACTGTGGATACCGGTATTCCTGGTGTTAATGTTGATATTACCGGCTAACTTTTCAACCACGGCTATCATCTTCTTTATGGTGCTCATGCTGTGTTTCCTGGGAGGATATCCGATAAAATATCTCGGAAGCATTGTCGGGGTAGGAATATTGGGATTAACCATGTTTGTTCTCACGGCTAAGGCATTTCCGGATCTTTTCCCGAACAGGGTGGATACCTGGATAAGCAGGATAGAGAATTTTGCCGATAAAGAAGATACGGAATCAGATTATCAGATAGAAAAAGCAAAGATCGCCATCGCTACCGGCGGAGTAGTCGGAAAAGGAGCAGGAAAAAGTGTGATGAAAAACTTCCTGCCTCAGAGTTCTTCCGATTTTATCTACGCCATTATTGTAGAGGAATACGGATTGATCGGCGCTTTTGTACTCATATTTATTTATATGCTGCTCCTGTTCAGGATTGTTATTGTGGCCCATAAGGCGGGAACCGTCTTCGGGAAACTCGTGGTCATTGGCGTAGGCCTGCCCATTGTTTTTCAGGCCCTGATCAATATGGCGGTAGCAGTAGAATTATTCCCGGTAACCGGTCAGACCCTCCCCTTAATAAGTAGCGGAGGAACCTCTATATGGATGACCTGCCTGGCATTGGGGATCATTTTAAGTGTAAGTGCCAAACGACAGGAGGCGGTGGAAAATGAAGATGATGGAGGAACCCCGCCTGAAGAAGGAACGACACAAAAGAGAGTAAGAAAAACAGAAGAAGAATTAAACCCGCTTGAAGTATTAAGTGAGCAACTATAAATTCATATTGTCCGGAGGAGGAACAGGAGGTCATATCTATCCTGCAATTGCTATTGCAAATGAGTTGAGATCCCGTTACCCGGAAGCTTCCTTTCTCTTTGTGGGAGCTAAAGGAAGAATGGAAATGGAGAAAGTTCCCCAGGCCGGATACAGGATAGAAGGACTGTGGATATCGGGGATACAAAGAAAACTGACAACAAAGAACCTTTCCTTTCCATTTAAGCTGATCAGCAGTTTATGGAAAGCGAATAAGATCATAAAAAGAGAAAAACCGGATGTGGTGATCGGTACCGGAGGTTATGCAAGCGGCCCGTTAATGAAGATGGCTTCTGTTAAAAGGATCCCCTGTGTAATTCAGGAGCAGAATTCCTTTCCGGGCATCACCAATAAAATGCTGGCGGCTAAAGCACAAAAAATATGTGTGGCCTATGATGGCCTGGAGCGGTTTTTTCCTGCAGAAAAGATTGTAAAAACAGGAAATCCCGTGCGGGAAGACCTGCTGGAGATCAGCTCTAAAACAGAGGAAGCCAAAGAGCATTTTAAGCTTGACAGGACTAAAAAAACACTCCTGGTAATGGGAGGAAGCCTGGGAGCCAGAAGAATTAATCAGGCGGTGGAAAGCAGGCTGGATTTTTTCAGGGAAAACAATATAGAAGTTATCTGGCAGTGCGGAAAACTCTATTATGAGGAATATAAAAAATACAATAAGGACAATGTAAGTGTATTTCAGTTCCTCAACAGGATGGACCTGGCTTACGCTGCTGCAGATATTATCGTATCCAGGGCAGGAGCAGGGTCGGTATCGGAACTGTGTATTGTTGGGAAGCCGGTGGTGTTTATCCCTTCTCCCAATGTTGCAGAAGACCATCAGACCAAGAATGCAGAAGCGATCGTAAACGAGAAGGCAGCCGTCCTGGTAAAGGAAAAAAACATAGATGAGGAATTCGAGGCCACTTTTATGAATATCGTGAATTCGGAACCCTTGCAGAAAGAACTGGGAGAGAATATAAAAAAACTGGCATTGCCGGAAGCTACAAAACAGATAGCAAACGAAATTGAGAAATTATTACAATGAATTTAAATAGTGTAAATAGAATTTATTTTATCGGTATTGGCGGCATAGGTATGTCGGCACTGGCGCGCTATTTTAAATTCATCAATAAAGATGTTGCCGGTTATGACCGGACAGCATCAGATATTACAAAAGGTTTGCAGAATACCGGGATAGATATTCATTATGAAGATGCGATAGACAGGATCCCGCAGGTATTCAGGGATAAGGAGGGAACACTTATAGTGTACACTCCCGCAATTCCTGCAGATCACAGAGAGTACAATTATTTTAAGGAACAAGGGTTTGATGTGTACAAGAGATCCCAGGTTCTGGGAATGATCACCAGGGATTCCTTCTGCCTTGCAGTGGCAGGAACTCATGGAAAAACAACTACCTCTTCTATCCTCGCACATATCCTGAATGAAACAGGCACGCCTCTTACGGCTTTCCTGGGAGGGATATCAGAGGATTTTAACAGCAATTTCCTGATCAGCGGAAAAGAGGTTACCGTGGTAGAAGCGGATGAATACGACAGGTCCTTCCTGCAGTTATCGCCGGATATTGCCTGTATAACCTCCATGGATGCCGATCACCTGGATATTTATGGTGAAAAATCGGCTCTGGATGAATCTTTCAGGGAATTTACAAAACGATTGAAACCCAACGGAACCCTTTTTGTAAGGAAGGGGCTCCCTATAGATGGAATTACGTACGGAATTGAAGACGGTTCCGATTACTGTATAAAGAATTTGAAGATCAAAAATGCGACCTACGTTTTTGATGTGGAGACACCCAAGGAGTCGATTCGGGGTGTACAGTTTAACAAGCCAGGGCAGCATAACTTGTTAAACTCATTAGTAGCTTTTGCGATGGCGGTCCAAATGGGCTCCCCGCCTGACCGCCTCGCCAAAGCGCTAGCTACATTTAAAGGAGTGAAAAGACGCTTTTCTTATCAGATAAGGACAGATAAACTGGTCTTTATTGATGATTATGCGCATCACCCTACAGAAATTGAGGCCGTGTACAATGCAGTTAAAGAAATGTATCCCGGAAAAAAGGTGCTGGCTGTTTTTCAGCCCCATCTGTTTAGCAGGACCCGGGATTTTGCAGATGGTTTTGCCAGGCAGTTATCGCGTTTTGATGAAGTGATACTGCTGGAGATCTATCCTGCCAGAGAAGAACCCATAGAAGGGGTGAATTCTTCCTGGTTAATGGATAAAATGGAAAACAGGAAAGTTCGCCTGCTCTCCAAAGAAGAGCTTATAGAAGCTGTAAAGCATACCGACGCCGAAGTGGTTTTAACCATGGGAGCCGGAGATATCGGAGTGGAAGTGGACAAAATTAAAAATGCATTGCTGGATGAAAATTAACATGAATTACATAAAGATCTTTGGAGGGATCCTTTTGGTGATTGCACTTTTTTCATTTACCAATGGAAGAAATGATAATAAGAAATTATCAAAAGTAAATATAGAATTTGTTGAAGGAGAGAATCAATTTATAACCTACCCCATGGTTAATAAATTGTTAATACAAAATGAAGACACCATTACGAACGTAGCCAAAGAAAATTTAGCTTTGAATAGGCTGGAAGATGTACTCAATAGAAATCAAATGATCCGTGAAGCTCAGGTGTATTACACTATAAATGGGCAACTTGAGGCAAAAATAAAGCAAAGAGAGCCTATCGCCAGGGTAGGAACAAGCGATCCTTTTTATCTGGATTCGGAAGGGAAATGGATGCCTTTGTCACCTGTTTTTTCAGCCAGAGTTCCATTGATCACAGGAGCTGTTAACAAAGAAAACTTAGCTGAGACCTATAAATTGGCTAAATATGTTTATGAAGATGATTTCCTCAACAGGAATATCATCGGTATACATAAACGAGGGGGTAAATTTGAATTAAAATTACGAGTAGATGATTTTTTAGTGTTGCTTGGTAATACAGAACAATTAGAGCGTAAGTTTAGGAACTTTAAAGCATTTTATCAAAAGGCACGAAAAGATAAAACACTAAATACCTATAGTGTAGTGAATTTACAATATAATAACCAGGTAGTGTGCACTAAAAAGTAAGTTTATGGAACAGAGTAAATATGCAATAGGGTTAGATATCGGTACCACCAAGATCGTGGCCATGGTCGGCAAGCAGAATGAGTATGGGAAGATCGAGATCCTGGGAATAGGAAAATCCAAAAGCCTCGGTGTACACAGGGGAGTGGTTAATAATATTACTCAGACCATACAATCTATTCAGCAGGCTGTGCAGGAGGCAGAAGCTGTTTCCGGCCTGAAGATAGAAGATGTAGTAGTGGGAATTGCAGGGCAGCACATTCGAAGCCTGCAACACAGCGATTATATCACCAGACCCAACTCAGACGAGGTGATCAGTGATGACGATGTGGAACAATTGTGCAACCAGGTTTATAAGCTGGTGATGCTACCCGGAGAGGAGATCATTCATGTACTCCCTCAGGAATACAAAATTGACGGGCAGGCAGAGATCAAAGAGCCCATTGGGATGTACGGAGGCCGTTTGGAAGCGAATTTTCACGTGGTTGTCGGACAGGTATCATCCATCAGAAATATCGGAAGATGTGTTAAGAGTTCCGGACTGGACCTTGCGGGAATAACACTGGAACCTCTTGCATCGGCAAATGCAGTACTGAGCCAGGAAGAAAAAGAAGCAGGTGTAGCCCTGATAGATATAGGGGGAGGTACTACAGACCTTGCCATTTTTAAAGATGGGATCATCCGCCATACGGCGGTAATTCCGTTTGGAGGAAATGTAATTACCGAAGATATCAAGGAAGGCTGCTCTATCATAGAGAAACAGGCAGAATTGCTTAAAATAAAATTTGGTTCCGCATGGCCGGGAGAAAATAAGGATAACGAGATTGTTTCCATCCCCGGATTAAGAGGAAGGGAACCCAAAGAGATCACCTTAAAGAACCTTTCAAAGATCATTCACGCCAGAGTGGTGGAGATCATAGAACAGGTTTATGTGGAGATCAAGAATTACGGGCATGAAGATCAGAAAAAGAAGCTTATTGCCGGAATAGTCCTTACCGGAGGGGGAAGCCAGTTAAAGCACCTCAAGCAACTGGTGGAATACATTACCGGAATGGATACGAGAATAGGATATCCGAATGAGCATCTGGCAGGCGATTCCGATTCGGAAACCGCAAGTCCGCTTTACGCTACAGCTGTGGGATTGGTAATGAATGCCATTCAGAAGCAGCATAAATACGGAAGTCCGGCCGAAAGTGCTCAGCAGGAAGAAGAATTGCTTGAAGATGAACAACCAATAACAGAAACCCAGGCCACGCTCCCTAAAAAAGAGCGCAAATCGATTTTTGAAAAATGGTCGGAAAAGCTCAAGGATTTCCTTGATAACGCCGAATAACTGATAGAGAACGAACAATAGCACATTTTGACAAATTGCCATTGGCGGAAATAAACAAACAGATTAAGACAAAATAAGACAGAACCCAAAAAAGATATTCATGAGTGACAACACAGATTTCGGGGACATTGCATTCGACTTGCCGAAGAACCAGAGTAACGTTATAAAAGTTATCGGAGTTGGTGGTGGAGGAAGTAATGCTATTAATCACATGTTCCAGCAAGGAATTAAAGGAGTGGATTTTGTGATCTGTAATACGGATTCACAGGCCCTCGAGAACAGCCCTATCCCCAACAGGATCCAGTTGGGAGTATCCCTTACCGAAGGACTTGGAGCGGGAGCTAACCCAGATGTGGGAGAGCAGTCTGCCATAGAGAGTATGGAAGAAATAAAGGCCATGCTCGACACCAATACCAAAATGATATTTATCACTGCCGGAATGGGTGGTGGAACCGGTACTGGAGCTGCGCCGATTATTGCAAAAATGGCAAAAGACCTCGATATCCTGACGGTTGGGATCGTTACTATGCCCTTTCAGTTTGAAGGGAAAATGCGTAACGAACAGGCACAGAAAGGTATTGAGAATCTGAGAAAACATGTAGATTCACTGATAGTAATTAATAATAATAAGCTTAGAGAAGTATACGGTAACTTAGGGTTCAAGGCCGGTTTCTCTAAAGCTGATGAAGTATTATCCACTGCATCACGAGGGATAGCAGAAGTAATTACCCATCACTACACTCAGAATATTGACCTTAGGGATGCTAAAACCGTACTTGCCAATAGCGGAACCGCTATCATGGGATCGGCATCTGCATCCGGAGGTAGCAGGGCACAGGACGCTATCATGAAGGCGTTGGATTCTCCCCTGTTAAACGACAATAAAATTACCGGGGCTAAGAATGTACTCTTGCTTATCGTATCCGGATCGGAAGAGATCACCATTGATGAGATCGGAGAGATCAACGATCATATCCAGGCTGAAGCAGGTCACGGAGCCAATATCATCATGGGTGTGGGAGAGGATGAAAACCTCGGAGATGCTATTTCGGTAACGGTAATAGCTACAGGGTTCAATGCAGAGCAACAACACGAAATTGTAAATACAGAAGCTAAAAAGATCATTCATACTCTGGAGGATGAGCAAAAGGCCGTACAGGATCTTTCTCCCAAGGCATCTTTCTCAACACTGGAGCTTCCGAAGGAAGAGAAGAAGCCGGAGCCTAAGGAGCCGGTTATCAGACATACTTTGGTTGATGAGGATGCAGAGTTAAACCTGATCCCCACTTCCAAACTGATAAAAGACATAAATGTAGTGTATGAGGAAGTAAAAGCAGAGGAAGAAGATTTTGTAATTATAGATACTACTCCTCAGTTGAAGAATATTGAAGTGGTGGAGCCGGAGGAAGTTGAACCGGAACTTGCAGAGGATGATCAGCAGATCACATTGTCTTTCGACTTGCCGATCAATTCGGAGGAAGAGAAAGAAGAGGAGAATGTGGTGATGTTCGACCTTACCGACGATGTGAAGGATTATGAAGTAAAAGACCATGTAGAGATCATTCCGGTAACCGAAGTTTCAGATGAAGGAGAAACCAGGTACAGTCTGGATGATTATATGGAGGTAGAGAATAAACTGGCCAATGCCAGGCCGGAGCAGCAAAAGCCGGAAGTTATTGAGGAAGAAATGGTTTTTGAAAAGAAAACCGTAGAAGAAGCACCTGAAAAAGAACAGGCCGAGATCGATCCTATGAACAGCTCAATTGAAGATTCTTTAAAGATGAGAGCTGCCGAAAGAAGAAGGAAATTAAAGGAATTCAATTATAAATTCCAGAACAATATTTCGAGAATTGATGAGATAGAGAAGCAACCTGCTTATAAAAGAATGGGAATAGAATTGGAAGACAGAACCGAAGAAAACGATTCGTCCCGATTATCTGTGAGCAAGGATAGCAATGACGAATCTCAGTTAAGATCCAATAATTCATTTCTGCATGACAATGTAGACTAACGATATCAGATCGCTTAGCCTACTATGACCTATGATTTTACCCGGAATCTATGCACAGATTCCGGGTTATTTTTTATCTTCGCATTCCGAAACAAATACTTAAGTAAAAAATGAGTCTGCAAACTAAAATAATGGAAGAGATGAAAGCTGCAATGAGATCTAAAGACACGATTGCTTTAGAGGCGCTCAGAGCGGTTAAATCTGCTATCCTTTTAGCTAAGACCGAAAGCGGAGCCAAGGAAGAACTCAGTGAAGACGAAGAGATCAAAATACTTCAGAAGCTGGTAAAACAGCGTAAAGACAGCGCAGCGATCTTTACAGAGCAGGGGAGAGCAGATCTGGCAGAACCCGAGGTAGCTCAGGCTGCAGTTATTGAAAAGTTTTTACCCGAGCAGTTAAGTGAAGAGGAAATTGCAGGAGTGGTTGCATCGATCATTGAAAAGACCGGAGCTTCCAGCATGAAAGATATGGGAAAAGTAATGGGAATGGCTTCTAAGGAACTGGCCGGAAAGGCAGACGGAAAGACTATTTCTACTATTGTTAAACAGAAATTAAGTTAAATTGATATTAAGGCCCCGTGGCGCAACTGAATAGCGCATCAGATTTCGGCTCTGAGGGTTGCAGGTTTGAATCCTGCCGGGGTCACTTAAGAATGAAAAGCTCACAAATATTGTGAGCTTTTTTATTTGAACGAGATTTGAGCGTGCTCAGGAATCGAAGTGAAAATAAAAAAGTTAGCAGATCGAAGATCTGTGACTTTTCATTTAGACTACGGAGCATAAAGGAACACTCGCGAAGCGAGTAATCCTGTGCATTACCGGTAGTTTTGCCTCTTTTTTTGGAATTTAGAGCTTGGAATTTGTTTATTGCTCACTGCTCATTGTCTAATGTTACTTCGAGTATCTCGACTTGCTCCTCCGCTAAAGCTTTTGCGGCACGCGGGCGCTCGATACAGGCTCGTTGAGAAGCACGATTAACGATTTTAGATTTACGATTGTTGATTTATTGGGATTGATATTCAGCTGTAATGTTTGTTTCTTATATTTGGATTTATACTACGATTATAGCTAATCTATCATATGAACATTTTCCCAACTAAAGAACAAACTTTTAAATTGATTGGAGACCAAAATGCGACATTGGATCGCTTAGTCCGAAGAACAGAGAAATCTGAAAAATTAACTTCTCAATACACAGATAAATCTTTTCGGGGTATGATAAACGGGAATCAATTTAAAATAATTTCTTCTGTTATTGGAAGAGGAGCTTTTTGTGTTATGACAGGGGAAATTAATTCTGCTAATGGCTATGTAAAAGTGGAAATCCACAAAGTATTTAGAATTCTATTGAGTGTTTTTCTTTTCTTTCCTGTTATTGGGTTTTTTGCAATTACTTTTTTCGGAGAAGAAGATTTTTCCCCGATTTTTATTTTAGTTGTGATCGCGCAGATCTTTATGATAAGATATATTTTTATTGAAATTGCGTTTAAATTTCTATCAAAAGAAAGCCTTAATAAATTACGTGATGTATTAGATATTGAGTGGATTAAAAATTAGACACAAATAATTATATGGTAAATTGGAATTTGGAGCTTGGAATTTGGAGTTTGGAATTTGTTCATTGCTCACTGCTAATTGTTCATTGCTCATCGTCTAATGTTACTTCAAGCAAAATCTAAATATCCTCTTTCTTCCAGACCTTTAGGCATAGAACTGTAACATTTCAGAAAAAGGATTGTCTCTCTTTAAAAAATTGATATGAAATCCTTAGTTATAAGTTTTGTTTTGACATTGACTTATTTCCAATCTGTCCATGGTCATAACGGCTCCATTGCTTTTGCCTATCCTGTAAAAACAATAAACGTAGATGGAGAATTAAATGATTGGCCAAAGAACACAACCCGATATCCCATAAAACTGGTGTATGGGAATAGCGCCCCAAAAAATGAAAAAGATATCAAAGCTTTTTTCCGTACGGCTTATAACCTGGATGAGCAATCCCTGTATTTTGCCCTGGAAGTTTATGATGATTCACATATAAGAGATACCACTGCCAATGCCAGCTGGGCATCACACGACAACCATATACTTTATATTGATTTTAGCCACTCTCAAAACGGTTCGGGTATTAAAACCTATCTTTTTAGCCAGGATCTGAAAACTTCGTTTTTACCGGATCTTAGCTGGGACCCCCTGGTAAGAAATGCCAATTGGGATAATGTAAAAGTTACCTCCAAACGAGTTCAAAACAAAACGATTTATGAGTGGTCGATTAGATTGGAGGGTCAAATTTATCCGAATCGTTCTATTGGTATCGATCATAATATCATAGATGTTGATGAGGACCAGGCTAAAAATCAGCTGTCATTTTTGGCATGGGGGAAAGGTGATCCGAAATTCCTTGAACCCGGTTCTCTGGGAGATGTTATTCTAATGCCTGAAGATGGAGTCCTTAATGAAATATCCGGACAGGTCGTTGCAAGAAACGAGCCCCTGAAAAAGCAAGTAAAATTTATCAGGGCTTCTTCTGTTGAGAAACCCGAATTATGGATGGATATCCCGGTGGATTCCCTGGGTCGTTTTAAAACGGAACTTCCTATCGGTTCATATAGAATTCATGCTTCTCAACCTTATCTGAATTCTAATGGCCAAAGTATTAGGATTGATAATGAAAAGTTTACAGTTATTAAAAACAGGAAGAGAGCTAAGAACAAACCGTTTTTGATTGAGATCAAAGAAAAAACCTTCCCCGATTTTAAGAATGAGGAAGGGGCTTTATTTAGCATGAATTCCGACCAAATTGAGAAATTTGATCATGTGATAACGGACCTTATGGATCACTATCGCGTACCCGGACTTAGCCTGGTGCTGATAAAGGACAATAAGATCATTTTGAATAAAGCATACGGTTATAGAAATAACTATACACGGGAACCTGTTACACAGGAAACACTGTTTGAAGCTGCATCCATAACTAAACCGGTATTTGCATTTACCGTATTAAGATTAGCTGAAAAGAATTTGATCGATCTCGATAAACCCTTATGGGAATATCTGCCTCTTCCCAGGTTAACTGATGAAAGATACAAGTTAATGACTGCAAGACATGTTCTTTCACATCGAAGCGGGTTTCCGAACCACGGAAAACGGATCATATTCACTCCAGGAACTGAATATGGATATTCCGGAGAAGGATTTGAATATCTGCAACGGGTTGTAGAAGCTGTGACAGATAAAAAAATTGAAGAAGTATTGCAGGAAGAATTATTACAACCTTTAAAGATGAGAAAGACATTTTTCTCTAAAGATCAATTGGAAGCACAACAAATATCCTTCGGACACAAGAACGATCATACATTACTATCTACATTACCTGAACAACCCGGAATGTCTTATAGTATGTATACCGAACCATTGGCATTTTCTAATTTTATACTGGCACTCTCCAACAGGAAAGGTCTAAACTCAGAATCATATAAGCAGTTTTTCTCACTGTTTATACCGGTTCCGAAAGAGAAGATCTCAGGATTAGGTTCAAAAGAATATTTCGGGCTTGGGATTTACCAATGGGATTCACCGGTTGGAAGAGCTTTTGGACATGGAGGGAATAATGGTGATTTCCAGTGCCAATTCGATTTTTATGACAATGGAAAAGTTGGATTTGCAGTTTTTACCAATAGCAATAATGGAATGAAGTTGATAAACACTTTACGTGAATACCTGATAACCGGTAAACAAAAGTAAATTGGTGTTATTCCATACCTAAGACTGGAGGGTTCAAGTTTGGAATTTGTTTATTGTTAATTGTTCACTGCTAATTGTCCATCGCCATCAGCGGAAAGCTATAAAACGCTTATAGCCCTCCACCTTTAGCAATTGATATTAGTTATCTGTTTTCTTAGCCGGATTCATTGCCAGCTCGTATACACAGGGAATAACTACCAGATTCAATAGGGTTGCCGATAACAGGCCTCCCAGGATCACAATAGCCATCGGACTCTGTATTTCATTACCTGCTTCCCCGCCTTTTAAAGCCAGAGGGATCAGGGCCAGTCCTGTAGTAAAGGCAGTCATCAAAATCGGATTTAAGCGATCTAAAGCTCCTTTTTTCAATAGCTCGAAACCTTTAAAACCTTCCTGTTTCAGATCTTCATACCGCGATACCAATAAAATACCGTTTCGTGTGGCAATACCGAATAAACTGATAAAACCAATGGTAGCCGCTATATTGATGATCCCTGAAGTAAAATACACGATCAGTATCCCTCCGATAAGGGCCAGGGGTAGATTGAGTAATACAATTAGTGATAGCTTTATATTCCTGAATTCGTAATACAGCAATAGGAGAATAACCAGAATAGCTAAAACCGCAGTGATAAGTAGCAGTTGAGAAGCTTTTTCTTCACTTTCAAACTGACCGCCATATTCTATTCTGTAACCTTCGGGTAAATGGATATCCGTATTTACGTTCTGTTGGATCTCGGTCACCACACTCCGTAAATCCCGTCCCTGTACATTAGCCGCCACGACAATTTTGCGCTTTACATTCTCACGACTGATGGTATTCGGGCTGCTAACCGAGGCAATGGTTGCCAGTTCACTCAACGCTACCTTATTGCCATTCGGAATGGAGACCAGGGTAGCTTTAAGGCCCTTTTGCGTATTTCGATAAGCCTGCTGAAAACGTACTATAAGATCGTAATATTGCTGGCCTTCATAAATATCACCTGCCTTTTCCCCGGCAAAGGCAATATCCAGCTGTTCCATTAATTCCCCGACGGTCATACCATAAGCAGCCAACATCTGCCGCCTGGGTGTAATTCGTATTTGTGGGACTTCAATTTGCTGATCTACTGCTACATCGGCTATACCTTCGACGTTTCTGACATTGCTTTCTATACTTTTTCCTATTTCAAAAAGCCTCTGCAGGTCATCTCCAAAGATCTTAATTGCAATGTTCGCCCTGGTTCCCGAAAGCATATGATCTATTCTATGGCCTATGGGTTGCCCCAGGGTAATATTCACTCCCGGAACAATACTCAGGCGGTTACGTACTTCCTCAAAGAACTCTTCCTTGCTTTTCCCCTCCAGACGGAAAGGAACATCAATTTCGGCGGCATTAACGCCCTGAGCATGCTCATCCAGCTCTGCTCGTCCGGTCCTTCGGGTTACCACATCTACTTCCGGCATCTCCAGTAACAACTCTTCTATCAGCTTTCCGTTCTTATTACTTTCTTCCAACGACATTCCGGGTACACCAACAGCACTGATTACCAGGGAACCTTCATTGAATTCCGGTAAAAAGCTCCTTCCCAGTTGTGTAAGGAAGATCAGGCTTACCACAAAACCTACAAGGGTGGAACCAATGATCCATTTGGGAATACTTAACGCTTTTTCCAGGATAGAAGCGTATTGCTTTTGCAGCCATTGCTCCACTTTGGTTCCTTCGGCCTGTTTAGACAGTAGCTTCTCGCTCCTGAGCAGATAAGAACATAAAACAGGAGTAACTGTTACCGCTACAAATAAAGAGGTAAGTACCGAGGTGATAAATGCAATTCCCAGAGGTTGTAACAACCTGCCTTCCATTCCACTCAGGAAGAAGAGGGGTATAAAAGAAACAATGATAATAAGGGTGGCAATAATAATGGAACTTCTGATCTCTATAGATGCTTCCTTTACCACCTCGAGCAGAGGCAGGCGCATTTCTTTCGGCTTCCGGATATTCTCACGCAGCCGTTTAAATACGTTTTCTACATCTATAATGGCATCATCTACCAGTGCTCCGATAGCAATAGCCATACCTCCAAGACTCATTGTGTTTATGGTATATCCCAACACCTTAAGAACGATGATCGATACCAAAAGGGAAATGGGTATTGCCAAAAGCGAGATGATCGTGGTACGCCAGTTCATCAGAAAGATAAATAAGATAATAACTACAAAAAATGCCCCTTCCAGTAAGGTGCGTTGCAGGTTATTTATGGAGGCCTCAATAAAGTTTGCCTGCCTGAAAATATGGCTCTTTAATTCCACGCTTTCCGGCAGCGTTTTGTTCAGATCGGCAATCGCTTCATCCAGGTGTTCTGTCAATTCCAGGGTGTTCACATCAGGCTGTTTGGAAATGGTAAGGATCACTGCAGGAGAAGCATTTAGGGAACCATCACCTATTTTATCTGAGGCACCTATCTGAACGCTGGCTACATCTTTTATTTTGATCGTTTGCCCGTTTTGCTGTTTTAAAACAGCTTCCTCCAGATCTGAAAGGGCACGGACCCTTCCGTTCCCCTTAATAATGTATTGACTACCGTATTCATTCAGGATCCCGCCAGGAGCATTGATATTGCTTTGGCGTACTTTTTCAAGAACCTCTTCCAGGCTCACATTGTAATACTTCAGCTTTTCGGGATGCACCAGTACCTGGTACTGTTTATAATCGCCCCCTATCACGATAACATTGGCAATACCGCCGATAGATTTTATTCTGGGGCGGATAGTCCAGTCCGAAAGGGTTCGCAATTCCATGGGAGAAAGGCTGTCCGAAGTAACCCCCAACAGCATAATTTCTCCCATAATAGAAGAAATCGGAGCTAAAGTGGGAGTCCCAACTCCTGAAGGCAGGTTTTCCCGGACTATAGGAATACGCTCACTCACGATTTGTCGTGCCCGGTAAATATCGGTTCCCCATTCGAACTCTATCCATACGATGGAAACGCCGGCTGCAGAGGAGGAGCGGATACGCCTCACATTGGGTGAGCCGTTCATGGCTGTTTCCAACTGATAAGTCACTAATTTCTCTACTTCTTCAGATTCCATCCCATGCGCTTCCGTAATAATGGTTACGGTGGGAGCCGTAAGATCGGGAAAAACATCCACATTCATGTTTCGGGCAATGTATAGACCGGCCGCACTGAATAAGACCGCGGCCAGGAGAACCATTAACCGGTTTTGAAGGGATAAGGATAATATTTTATTTAACATGGTCTTTAATTTTTAGTGGGCATGCCCGTGAGCCGGAGCCTGACCGGACATCGATGCCATTTTTACCTGATAAGCACCTCTGGTAACCACCACTTCATCAGCGTTTAATCCCTTTTTGATCTCTACCTCATTGCCGTTTCTCCTTCCGGGAATTATATTTCGCCTTTCAAAACTTTCTCCCGACAGCTGCACGATAACAGAATAATTACCGTAATCTTCCAGCAATGCGGAAACGGGGATGACAACTCCTGCTTCGGGTTTCCCCACAGCGATATTGACCTCGGTAAAACTTCCCTCAGGCATATTGACCGCTTCGTTTACCCGGGCAAAAACTGATAGCATCGGCTTTTGGGCCGATACCGTTTTTTCTACCGAGAGGACAGAGCCTTTGTTTTGTTGAAGATTGGACCAGATATTATTTTCTGTCTGATACCAGATGTTCTGAATGTTCCGAAGTGCATTTGCATATTGGGAACTTACCTGAACTTCAAGTACACTCGATCGTGAATCGGTAAGGACAAAAAGTTCATCTCCTTCCGAGACAAAATCGCCGTTTTTCACGGAGATCGATTTTATATATCCGCTAAAAGGAGCGGTTATTTGTTTTCCCCGGCCAGAATAATTCTTTGACAGGCTTTGATAGTTTTCTTTTGCTATCAGGTATTTTTGCTCTACCTGTTCCCACTCGGATTTAGGTGTTATTTGCGCTTCGTAAAGCTCTTTTTTCCGGTTGTATTCGGCCTGAGCCTGATCAAAGACAGCTTTCGCCTTCTGAACTTCTGCATTGAGGTTTTTTGTTGATAACCCACTGCCACTGATAGCCATGATCACTTCACCTTTCCTCACCTGCCTTCCGGAGGTCAAATTCCTTATCACAAACTGCACTTTCCCTCCGGCAGTAGCTACTGAACTATGATAATCGCCCGGAGCTACCTGCCAGGTACCGGAAGTGGGAATGGATTCATAAACCTCCTTTATGATGGCTTTATCGGTCTGGAACTCCATTTTCCAGGCCTGTTCCTTTAAAAAACTAATGCTTCCATCATCTTCAGCTCCTGTGCCCAATGATTTTATCGCTTCCTCTTCACTGGAATAAACCTCTACATCGTCAATGACGATCCTGTCTGAATAACCATTTGTTTTCAGATCGAAAACCAATTGATAGGTCCCTGCAGCTTCCGGTTGCAGTACCGGAGAGAAAATACCTGGTGAAGAAGGAGCATCAACCGTTTGCCGGATCCCGCTATTTCCTTTTATCAGGCTTACCGTTACACTTCCCTCTCTCACAGCCTGATGTTTGTCCAGAACTGTAAAATGCGCTGCAAAACGACTCTGTTTTCCGGTGATCAACGCGGGGAATTCAACAAACAATTCGGTCTTACCGGTCCAGATAGTATGATCCAATCTGGGGATCTCCGTCGTTTCCTGGATATGGTTTCCTGCTGCATCATGAGCGTGACCCGATCCTCCCTGAGAATGGCAGGACAAGAACAGTCCGGCCAATATCATTACTAAATACTTCATCTATTCTTTGTTTTGTTCTATTACCATTATGCTTTCAGGGGTGATTACTGTTGGGTTTTCCCCTTCATAGTCGCCCTTTACCTTAACTTTATCGCCCACATTCAGCTTCTTATATTTATCTTCCAAATTGGGAATGCTTACCGTCATCCTGAAGGTAACTCCTTCATCGTTGCTCAATTCTGCCGTATAACCATCTTTTCCGAATGAGATCTTATTTACGGTAAGCACTGCAAGGTCGGAGTAACTGTCGCCATGAGTATCCGTATGATTTTCGTGTACACTTCCATCATCATGGGCGTGGGTATTGTCATCATGAGAGTGATGCGACTCTTCGTGTGATTTTGTTGAATTACTGTCTACGACAAAACTTTCCTGCTGATGGCTCTCATCGTGCTCATGACTGTGTGTTGCTTCACCTTCGGCATGTGGATGGCCGTGATCATTTTCCTGTTTTTTGTTTTTGCAGGATACAAGTGCGATTAATGCGAATGCCAGGATTATATTTGAAAATTTCATATTGATTATTTTTTAAGGGTTTATAATTGATGTTTTAAAATAGTTGCTTTTAACTGATACAATTGCTTTTCCATTTCCAGCATGCTATCGTATGCTTCGTGAAAGAACTGCAACTCTATATAATATTCGGTAAAGGAGATCTCTCCCAGTTTATAGGCCTTGAAAAGAAGGGATTCGTTGTCTAATCCTTCCAGGGTCGCCTGATATTCCAAATACTTTTTAAGCAATGCCTGATAGTTGTTGAATTGCTCTTCAAAAGAGGTGTATACTATCTGCGTTTGCACATTGGTATTGGATTGACGAAAACTCAATTGGGATTTAGCCGATTTGACCTTGTTTCGGTTATTCCATAACGGAATACTCAGGCCTCCGTAAAAACCGGAATAATTGTTACCTGAAACGCCCTGATAATTGTATCCCAGGCTCAGATCGGGTAATAATTTATTCCTCGCAAGTTTTAACTTCTGTTCTGCTATGGCTTCCTCCTGCCTGAAATACCGGAGCTCCGGATCGCCGGATAACCTGTCTCTCCAGATACTCTCTTTTTGCGGGAGATCCAGATCCTCTGTAAAGCTACTTTCCAGTACGACCAGCTCTTTTCCTCCGTTCAGACTTTTAAGCTTTAGCAACTTGTTTCGTTTTTGGACCTCCGTTTGTTGCACGACAAACTGCAATTGCATCCAGGCCACTTTGGCCTTATTCAATTCCAGAATCCCGGTTTGGCCCTTGTTGAATAACTCTTTGCTTTGTTCAAAAACGGTTTTTGCCTGTTTAAGCCTGTTAAGCTCAAGGGCATTTCGTTTATTCAGAGCTATGACCTCCAACAGGTTTTGTTCAGCCTCCATGAGGATTTTCTGCCTTTTGGATTCGTACTCCAGAGTTAATCCGTCTTTTTGCCTGTCTATCAATTTATTTCGAAGCCCGTAAACTGTGGGGAATTCAAAGGACTGACTCAGCTGGAACTCCGTATAATCGCTGGTAGTGTGCTCGCCGAAAGGCAAATAATAAGCTCCTAACTGCGGGTCAGGCAGGTTATTACTACTTTTTAATTGGAGTTTTTGGCCTTTTATATATTCCCTTAGGGCCTTTAACTCACTGTTGTTTTGTTCGATTTGCTGCAATATTCCTTTTATACCACTGGTCTGTGCAAAAGAGATATATGACCATAGGCATACGCATAAAGCGAACGCTGTTTTTTTATACATGTGATCTTGATTTTAGGATGGATCAATTCGCTGATAACAGTTTTCCGCTGTTATCATAATTGCTTAACATATAATGTTCCTGATTATCCTAAAGAAGGCGGGCCCCGTAAGGGATTGAGATTTAAATGAAGCTTTTTGTATAACTGTTGCTGGTCATCAAATCCGGAATCCGGGAAATCGATCTTGATCTCAGCGAGGCTAAAACCAATATCACGGATAACAGTCTTGGTATCGATCTTTTTATCTGCCCGTTTTACCGTGTTGGAAACAATAACATTCTGCTCATGAACATGTGCTGTATGCGAATGATGGCTTGAGAAAAAAGATAAAAAAGTGTTTTGTTCTGTATCTCCGGTTTCCTGATGGTCGGAATGGTGATGATCCAGGTCGGAATGATGGTGATCCTGATTGGAATGATAGTGGTCATCATCGCAATGATGGTGATGTTCCGTTTCGGCAGAAACCACCTCCGAAGATGAATGCAAATGATGAATATGAGGTACAACATTATGGAAAAGCATTATTAAAAATGCTCCCAGAAGTACAAATGATAATGTCGACCTTTTGTTTCTCATTCTGTTACAAATGTATCACTATTTTTAAAAATGAATAGCAGAAGAGGTAGTGAAAACCCTAAAATGCTGATTTGTAAGATTCTTTATTTTATCTTTATAAAGGAGTTATATAAATCATAAATTTCAATGCAGCTCAGAAAATTTCAGGAAACGGATGCCGAACAGATGGCAGAACTACTCAACAACCGGAATATATTGGACAATCTTCGGGATATGATCCCGTACCCTTATGATGCAAAAGATGCTCTTGAATTTATTGAGAGTTGTCAGCAGGAAGCTCCTCAGATAACCTTTGTGATCGATATTGATGGCTTACCTATTGGGGTCATAGGCCTGGTACTTCAGGAAGATATTTATAAAAAGAGCGCAGAGATCGGTTATTGGCTGGGAGAACCTTATTGGAATCACGGTTATATGACCAAAGCTATTGGACTGATGGTAGATTACGGCTTTAATAAACTGGATCTGACCCGTATTTTTGCCGGTGTTTTCGAATATAACAAAGCTTCCCGGAAGGTCCTGGAAAAAGCGGGCTTTAAATTTGAAGGTGTTTTTGAAAAAGCGGTTATCAAGAACGGAAAACTCGTAGATGAATACAGATATGCCGTGATCAACCCGAGGTATAAATAATCGACGCTAAATAAAACTCTCATCCGGAATTTGACCTCCTCAGATAAAAAGTATAATATTACCATCACATATTGAAAAAGATATATTCCATCCTATGATCTTTAAAAAAATTAGCTGTATAATTTGCCTTTTACTTTTTGTATTTCTTTTAGCTTGTACGAATGATAGTCAGATAGAGAAAACCTCGTTATTAACCCGATGGGCAGGCGATGTGGATCTGCAGCACCCCTGGCCGGAATATCCCAGACCCCAGTTTAAAAGGGAAGAATGGAGATCTTTAAATGGGATTTGGCAATTCAGTGTGCTGGATCCTGATGGAAATACGGTTGATGAAGGAGATATTCTGGTGCCCTATCCAATGGAATCTTATTTATCCGGGGTACAAAAAATATTAAAACCCGATCAGAGCCTGAAATACAGCACCTCTTTTAATATTCCGGCACCCTGGAAAAAGGAAGAGGTCATTCTTCACTTTGGGGCGGTAGACTGGGAATCAGAGTTATATGTAAATAGTAAAATGGTAGGAGATCATAAAGGGGGCTACGATCCTTTTTCTTTTAACATTACGAACTTCCTGAAAGAAGGAGAAAATAAACTGGAACTGATAGTGAAAGACCCGACCGATAGTTCATGGCAGCCGAGAGGGAAACAGGTCTTGGAACCGGAAAAGATATTTTACACCCCTGTTAGCGGGATTTGGCAGACAGTTTGGATGGAGGCTGTTCCTAAAATCCGTTTTACTTCCTTTAAGATCGTTCCGGATATAGACAATCAGACTGCTACCCTTCTTATAAATGCTGATGGTAATACCGAAGGAACTGAACTTAGGATAACAACTAAGAATTCCAAACAGGAAATGTATACTTTTTTGGTTCCGTTTGAAACTTCTGTAGTCCTTCCGATAACAGATATTGAATTGTGGAGCCCCGAAACACCTAATTTATACGACTTACAGGTAGAATTGTTAAAAGACCGGGCTGTTATTGATAAAGTTGACAGTTATTTCGGAATGCGTAAAATACACATAGAAAAAACGGCAGACGGACAGGAAAGGATCTTTTTAAATAACAAGCCTTATTTCCAGAATGGAGTTCTGGATCAGGGATACTGGCCCGATGGTTTGTATACACCGCCTACAGATAAAGCAATGAAAAATGAAATAGAGATGGTGAAAGACCTGGGTTTCAATATGCTGCGTAAACATGTAAAAGTAGAATCTTCCCGTTTTTATTACTGGTGTGATAAACTGGGGGTACTCGTATGGCAGGATATGCCAAGCGGAGACCGGGCAACCGGGCAAAATGAATTAGAAATAGAAAGAAGCCCGGAATCGGAAAAGCAGTTCAGAAAGGAGCTGGGGAGTATGATCGGAAGCTTTTATAATCACCCGTCCATCGTAATGTGGATCCCTTTCAATGAAGGATGGGGACAGTATAAAACAGGGGAAACTGTGGATTTTGTGAGTAAACTCGATTCCACCCGCCTTATCAATAATGCGAGTGGTTGGGTAGATCACGGAATAGGAGATGTTCTCGATATCCATCATTATCCGGAACCTGTGCTTGAGGATGCTGGAGAGAACCGGGTATTCGTTTTAGGAGAATTTGGGGGGATAGGCCTGGCTATTGAAGATCATATCTGGTTAAAAGAAGGTAATTGGGGCTATGAAAATCTGCCGAATAAGGAAGAGTTCATCCGCAGATATGAAAACTATTACGATACGGTATGGAGTTTCGAAAAAAAGGGGCTCGGTGCAGCTGTATATACCCAGCTGACCGATGTTGAGACAGAAGCTAACGGATTACTGACATACGATAGGGCAGTTCTTAAAGCCGATAAAAAAATACTCTATAAGATAAATACCAATAATTTCCTGAGGGCTCCTGGTTTTTTACCTGATGAAAAGCTCCTGAATAAAGGAGATTCAATTAAAATAATGTCTTCCTCCGAAGGGGATATCTATTATACGATTGACGGAACCAAACCGGACAGGAACTCCCTGAAGTACAACGGAGCTGTAGTGTTTAATGATGATATTAAATTGTCTGCAATTGTATATGCTGAAAATGACAGTAGCAGGATATCGGTTAGGGAGTTCAGCAAAACAGAATTGAAACGTCCTGAATACAGAACGGCATTTAATCCTAAATATACAGGGGGAAGCAGTTTTGCTTTGGTAGATGGAGTTCAGGGGAGTACGGATATCAAAGATGGTACATGGCAGGGATTTTATGGTAACGATCTGGATGTTATTATCGATTTGGGAGAAGAACAAAGGCCGGAAGGCATGGAGATCGGTTTTCTGGAAGATATCAGAAGCTGGGTTTTTCTGCCTGTTCAGGTGAAAGTTTCCGGTTCTGCTGATGGGAAGAACTTTAAAACAGAAAACAATAGTACCCTGGAAATACCATCCGAAAGCAGAGATGCTTATTTATACAAACATTCAATAAAACTGAAGGGAGATGAACCCATAAGATACCTGAGAATATATGCTGCAAACCTCGGAGAATGCCCGGAATGGCATCCGGGGAAAGGAAATCCGTCATGGATATTTGTTGATGAGATAGAGGTTAAATGATCGATATTTATAAATGAATTTTAAGTCAAAACTGTTACTTAAATCAAAATTGTACTACCAATAGGTAGGTGCCTTTGAACCTTTTGAGGTTCTTATCGTCATATAAAAAACAGAAGAAGCATTAGCAGGCTTGTTCAACACTATTTTAAAATGAAGTTACTAACAGCAACCATTACAGCCATTTTCGGAATATACCTTATCAGTTTATTTGTCCTGACCCTGGTAAGTAAGGGCGTAGCAGTTAAATTCCTCAGTTCTTTTGCAAGCTCGGCCAGAGCTCATTACCTGGAACAATTGCTACGACTGATTGTAGGAGGCTCCGTCCTTTATTATTCTGCAGATATGTTGTACCCGGTGATCTTTAAATTTTTCGGATGGATCGTTCTGGCCACTACCATAGTGCTTATTTTAACCCCATGGACATGGCATCATAAATTCGGACAGTGGGCAATACCCTTTGCTATAAGGAATATTGTGTTTTATTCCATATCAGCGGCAATAATGGGGATCTTTATTCTTTACTGTGTCTTTAAACCTCTGTTTTTGAGCTGAAGTAAAGAGAATGAATTAAGCTTTTGTAGTTTTATCAGTAAATAATATCAATTTTCAAATCTGTGAATTACCGCGATCTAACAGAAAAAGACTGGAGTGAAGTAGCAAAGATCTACAAAGAGGGAATCGATACGGGAGATGCTACTTTTGAACTGGAAATACCTTCCTGGACCGACTGGAACAATGGGCATTTAAAAGAATGCAGGATCATCGCCGAAAATGATAACGGAATAGCCGGATGGGCTGCTTTATCTCCCGTTTCAGGCCGCTGTGTTTATGGCGGAGTTGCTGAGGTAAGCGTATATATCGCTGCAGATTTCTACGGACAGAAGATCGGAACAAAGTTGCTGGAAAAACTTATCGATCAAAGCGAGAGAAACGGAATATGGACACTTCAGGCCGGGATCTTTCCGGAAAACAAAGCAAGTTTAAGAATACATGAAAAACTGGGATTCAGAACGGTGGGCTATCGCGAAAAGATCGGGAAAATGAATGGGGTCTGGAGAGATACTGTTCTTTTGGAGCGCAGAAGTAAAAAAACCGGATTGGAGTAAAAATGTCCTAAGCAATAAAGAACCGGAATAACAGAAATTAACTGAAAATAAGCATGATAACCGATTACTCATGGATGTTGTTGTAACAAAAGATTGAACGACTCGTCCTAATGGATAGAGAGATCAACTATAATCTTAATCCATGAAAAATATAACCGCTACAATCCTTTTTATTTTCGTTTGTGTATTTGTTTTCGCGCAGGAACCTGTTAAACCTTATCCTTATCACTCTGAGGAAGTGACATTTAAAAATGATGAAGGCGGTATTACACTTGCGGGAACATTAACCTTACCCGAAAAAGAAGGCGTATTTCCGGCAGTGGTATTGATCAGCGGTAACGGACGCCAGAACAGAGATGAAGAATTTCCCGGACATAAACCTTTTTTAGTATTGTCGGACTATCTTACCAGGAGTGGAATAGCTGTATTGCGATATGATAAAAGGGGAGTGGCAGCTTCTACCGGAGACTATGAAGCAGCCACTACAAAAGACCTGTCCGAAGATGTGAGCTATGCTGTAAAATACCTTCAAACACGAAAGGAGATCGACAGGAATAAGATCGGTTTGATCGGACATAGCGAGGGAGGTATTATCGCTCCTATGGTAGCCGGTAAAGAGAAAAACATTTCATTTATTGTATTACTGGCCGGACCAGGATTACCCGGAGATCATGTTTTATTATCGCAACAAATGGCAATTGCCAAAGCTTCGGGAGTTGCAGAATCCGATATTCAAAAGATCAGGGAACTAAATGAAAAAGCATTCAGTATTGTTAAGAATAATACCGATCCGGAGGTATTAAAACAGCGAATGACAAATTATGTGAGTGAAATATCAAAAGGAGATCCTGACAAGCCGGAAGGAATGACCGAAAAAGAATATGTAGATCTGCAGGTGGAAAGGATCTTAAGTCCGTGGATAATATATTATCTCAGATATGACCCTTCCAAAGCATTGGAAAAGGTAAAGTGCCCCGTGTTGGCATTGAATGGAGCAAAAGATCTTCAGGTGTTGCCAAAAGAGAATCTGACAGCCATTGAGGAAGCGCTAAAACGTGGAGGTAATGAAGATATTGCGATAAAGGAAATATCCGGTTTAAATCACTTGTTTCAGGAATGCAAAACAGGTTTGCCCAATGAATATGAATCTATTAAGCAATCTTTTTCACCTATTGCTATGGATGAGATCTTAACATGGATCAAAAAGCAGATATAGGAGAAAAAGACATTTATTTCTGCTGTAGAAATGCCATTACCTCTTTTTTATAGGAAATACCGATGGGGATCTCTCTGTCATTAATCTCAATGTCATGTGCCGTATATGCACTGATCTTTTTGGTGTTGATGATATAGGAGCGATGAACCCTTAAAAAGTACTCAGGCAGCTTTTTCTCAAACTCACTGATCTTGTCCTTTGTAGAAATATCCTGTTCCCGGGTATGGATACAAACATAATCTTTCAGGCTTTCAACAAACAAAACTTCTTCAAAACGGATCTTTACGTATTTGCGGTTGGTATTCACATAAATAAAAAGATCTTCTTCCGTTTCCGTATTTTTTAGATATACTGTCGTATCCGGAGGGCTTCCGACTTTATAAAGGTATTTATTGATGGACTTAAAAAAGCGGTCAATGGTAATGGGTTTAAGAAGATAGTCCACAACATCCAGTTCATAGCTTTCCACCGCATAATCGCGATAAGCCGTTGTAAAAATAACACTCGGAGGATTTTTAAGGGAGCGTAGAAATTCTATCCCCGTCAGACCGGGCATCTGAATATCCAGAAAAATAAGGTCTATGGGTTCTTTCTTTAATATTTCAAAGGCTTCAATGGCATTCCAGCAACTTGCAACCAGCTTCAGCTGGGAGAATTTTTCAATGTGTTTCTCCAGTAAATCTGCAGCTAAGGGCTCATCGTCAACTACCAGACAATTAACCTTTTTGTTTACACTTGTATCCATAGATTTACTTCATATGATTTTTTATTCTCCTGAACTTTCCACTCATACTGACCCGGATAGATCAGTTCTAATTGTCGCTTTACATTCTTAACCCCGATCCCTTCCTTATAATTCATCTCATCGCTATGCTCAATATCCGACTTCGAATTATAGACCCTGAAATACAACTGATCTTTTTTTGCCTCCAGGATAACCTGGATGACAGCCTGTTGTATGGTTCCGCTAACCCCGTGTTTAAACGCATTTTCTACTATGGAGATCAGGATAAGAGGGGCGATCAAAAGCTGCTGGTCCTCAATATCGTATTTAAAATCCAGGTGAAGCCGTTTCCCGTATCTCAGTTTTTCAAGGTCGATATAATGTTCTAATAACTCCACTTCTTTTCCGATCAGAACCTTATCCTCCTTGCACTGATAGAGCATATAATCGAGGATCTCCGAAAGTTTGGCCACTACATCGGGAGCCTTGTCCGATTTGTTCAGGGTGAGAGCATAAAGGTTATTAAGCGTATTAAAAAGGAAATGAGGGTGTATCTGTGCCTTTAAAAAGTTGAGTTCCGTTGTTGCTTTTTCTTTTTGTAAGATCTCCATTTCCCTTTTTTCAAGATTTCTGGCTTTTACCATTTTTATAAAAATAAAAATAAAGCCAAAGAAATAAACCCTGAAAAAGTAACTGGAAATGGTAAAATCTAATTGCCTGATTATTTGCCCCAGAGATTCCCTGGGTTCCGGTGAACCTGCCAGAGCCTCGGCTATGTGAATATTATTATAGCGATAGATAATACAGAAGACCAAAGTACTTATCGCAAAACTTATGATAAACTGTATATATTTCTTTTTTTGAAAAAGCCTTGGGATCTGGTAATAGGCAAGCAGGTATGTAGCTGCCATTTTAGAAGGCAGGGCCACCGCCCTGTAGAGAAATGCGTCTCCGGCTCCGCTTAAACTCCCGTCCGAAGTAAAAGGAGCGCTGAATAATACAAAAGCCCAGAATAATATGTGCCCAAGAACACGATTCTGAAGTATCCGGTCCAGAAAATTGTTTTCTACTTCCATTACAGAGGAAAAATAAGCAAAAAAATAACGCGGATTTTCGGGATAGCCGAATTGGCCTGTTCAACCCACGAATTGCCTTTTTAGCCCCACGAATTTTATTTGGAGGACAAACAGGGCTATTTGGCATTGGTTTTTCTTCCTCTGTCTTCAATCCGGAATCGGTATTGGATTTACATATAAATTAGTGAAAAAACCAATTATTATGAGACAGTTATTATGTTATTTGTGTCTATTCCTGACCATACAATTTTCATTGGCGCAAACTCTGGCCGATGGCTTGGAAAAAGAGGAAAAAAGTTTTAGAAGTGCTTCTGGACGAACTGTAAAGGCGGAAGTCGGAAGTTTGAAAGTTCCTGAGAACAGGGCTAATCCCAACTCGGAAGATATAAATGTTCACTTTGTCCGTTTAAAAAGTACAAACCCTAACCCACAGACCCCGATGATCTATCTGGCGGGCGGCCCTGGTTCCAGCAGTACCTGGCAGGCAAGCGATGCCAATTATCTGGAGAGCTGGTTACATTTCCTGGAGCTGGGAGATGTGATCCTTTTGGACCAGAGGGGAACCGGAGCAGGAACTCAACGTGTTGTTTACCTGTGGAGGGAAGCCGTACCAGAAGACGTTATGGTAGATGAAGCGATTGCCCGCAAACATTATGAGGCTATGGGACGCAAAGCACTGGCCGATTTTAAAAAGAGAGGGGTAGATCTGGAAGGATATACGACCACCGAAAATGCCACGGATATCGATGCTTTGCGGAAAGCATTAGGATATGACAAGATCTCCCTGCTGGGTTTTAGCTATGGGACCCATTTAGGCCAGGCCTATATAAAGTATTACGGAAAGCATGTGGAGAATGCGGTCCTGATCGGAGTGGAAGGGCCTAACCACACCTTTAAACTTCCCTCAACAATGGATACACAGTTTCGCAAGATCGCTGCACTGGCCAAGCAGGATCCCAATGTAAGCGGAGATGTTCCCGATCTGATCGCTCTGTACAAAAGAGTGATCGCAAAACTTAAAAAAGAACCGGCAAAACTGGAAGTAAACTCTCCGATCGGTAATGCACCTATGAAAATAAATATCGGACCCTACGGCCTCAACCTGATCCTGAGATTTGATATTGGTGATGCCAGTGATATTCCTGTTTTTCCACGCTTACTGTATAGTATAGATCAGGGAGATTATTCTCTTTTAAGGTGGTTTGTTCAGAAAAGGATCAGGAATTTCTTTGGTGTTCAGGGAATGTCAGCAACAATGGATGCTGCTTCAGGCTCCACAGCCAGCAGGTTACAACGTATTGCCGAAGAAAAGAAGAAAAGCCTGTTTACCACTGTGGTTAATCCCAGGCTGGAACTGGGATGGCCTTCTCCGGATTCAGGAGAGGAGTTCCGGGCTCCGCTGATCACCGATACCCGTACCTTGTTTATGAGCGGGACTTTGGATTTTAATACGCCTCCCTACCAGGCAGAAGAAGTGAGATGGGGTTATTCCAACAGCAGTCATATTATTATAAGTAATGCCGGACACGAGCAGGTTATGACCCACCCGAAGGCCATCCCCACTATTATTCGGTTTCTTAAAGGCGAAAATGTAGATGATACCGCTCTTTTTTATCCTCGATTGAAGTTTATCCCCGTAAAGGGAGACAGCGGTAAGTTATGGCATCCGTCAATGGGAAGAAGGAATTAATGCAGGGATAGTCATAGCGCTTACAACGGGCGGATATACTGGATGGAACCGGTGTGTCCGCTTTTTTTGAGTCGTTTTTTTCTTAAAATATTTTTAAAAGTGAATATTTATTCATTTTTATTTATATCTTTGCGCAGTGAGAGTTAAAGACGAGAATAAGCGAAAGGATATTATAAAACACACCCTGGATATTGTGTATGAAAAGGGGATAGCAGGTGTGAAAATGGCAAGTCTGGCGCGGAAAGTCGGACTATCTCCCGCAACATTATATATCTATTTCAAGAATAAGGAAGACCTGATACTCTCTATTTTCTCGGAATTGATAGGAGAACAAGCAGATCTGAGCCTGGGGCAACTCAATACGGAGCTACCCTATAAACTAAAGCTTAAAAAAATATGGCTGCAGTGGCTTAATTTCAGCATTAACAACTTTAAGGAGAAAGCTTTTATAGATCAGGTGAAGCAATCGCCTTACTGTGAAGAGATGACTGTAAAAGGAGACCTTAAACTCCATGATATAGGGACTCTTCTGTTCCAGGAAGGTAAGGAACAAGGGCTGTTAAAGGAAGTAGACAACAGTATTCTAAAAGCCATCATGACGGCCATGCTGAATGAATCGGTGGTATTGATCCTGAATAAGCAAATGGAACTGAATGAAGAAAATGCCGATACCATGTTCTCTATGCTTTGGGATGCGATAAAAAGCTAAAAATTTTTAATTTAAAAACGAATAAAAATTCATTTATAAGAGCAAATTATGAAAAAGACAGTTTTAATTACAGGTGCATCTTCGGGTTTTGGAAGACTTACCGCCCGGAAGTTTCAACAGGAAGGCTGGAATGTGATTGCTACCATGCGTTCCCCGGAAAAAGAGACCGAACTCAACGCTTTGAGCAATGTACTAGTAACACGCCTGGACGTGACCGATAGTACAACAATTCAACAGGCGATACAGGAAGGTTTAAAGGAATTCGGAAGCATTGATGCCCTGATCAATAATGCCGGTTTCGGTGCGATTGGATACCTGGAAGAAGCCAGCGAGGAAGATGTGAAGAAGCAAATGGATACTAATTTTACCGGAGTGGTAAATACTATCAGGGAGGTTCTGCCTCAGATGCGACGCCAGAATTCCGGAACGATCGTAAATGTTACGTCTCTGGCGGGTTCGGTTGGGATGCCTATGCTCTCTTTATACAATGCTTCCAAGTTTGCTGTAGAAGGCCTTTCGGAATCCCTGAAGTTCGAATTGGAACAATTCGGGATCGATGTAAAGACAGTTGCTCCGGGAGCTTTTAAAACAGGCTTCGGAAATGCGATGAGCTTTGCAGAAGGAAATAAAAAGGCAGACCTGGATACACAAAGAGAAAGGTTTAAGGAAAATTTCGAAGCCATATTGGCGAAACCTCCAAAACCATTCGGCTATGGAAATCCGCAGGATGTTGCAGATCTGATCTACAGATGTACAACATCAAAAACCCCCAATAAGAACCTTGTCGGGAAGGATGCAAAAATGACCATGAGGATGCGCAGATTGATGTCAAAAAGATCTTTTGCCAATATGCTCAAAAATGCTGTAATGCCTAAATAAAGGATTTACAAATCGTGATCAGGAAAATTTTAAAATATATAAAGCGTATGTTGATAACATTAGGTTTGTTAGTAGGAATATTGATAGTTGGATATCTGGCTTTCGTTAATCTAAGCCCGCAATTCGGTGGAGATATCTCCAGGGAGCAACAGGCTGTTTTTGCCAGATCTGCCAATTACAAGGATGGGAAATTCGTTAATGATAAGGAAATAAGGCTCGATATGAGCTTCAGGGATATGGCATCTTCTGCTGTCAAGTTTTTCAGAAAGGAACCCGGAACGGTTCCGGAAAGGGACATTGCAGTTAAAAAGATCGATTCCCTCAGTATTGCTGAATATGAAGAAGGGACGAGATTGATATGGTTTGGGCACTCGGCTTTTTTACTTCAGATGGATCAAAAGAATATACTTATAGATCCGATGTTTGGCAGCGTTCCGGCTCCGCATCCCTTATTGGGGACAAAACGGTTTAGTTCGGAACTTCCTATTGCCGTGGAAAAACTGCCCGAGATCGATGCGGTGATCATTTCGCACGATCATTATGATCATCTGGATTACGGATCCATTAAAAAGCTAAAGGACAAGGTGAATATGTTTTATACTCCATTGGGGGTAGGAACACATCTGAAAGAATGGGGAATAGAGGAGGAACGTATTATAGAACTGGACTGGTGGGAAGAAACCGGTTATGGCGATCTGATCTTCAGATGTACCCCGGCCCGGCATTTTTCGGGAAGGAAATTCAATACCCGGGAAAGTACGCTTTGGAGTTCCTGGATCATCGAATCTGCTGACGAAAAGATCTTTTTTAGCGGAGACAGCGGATATGGCCCTCATTTTAAGGAAATAGGAGATAAGTACGGTCCTTTTGATTTTGCAATGATGGAATGCGGACAATACAATGAACTCTGGCCTGACGTGCATATGTTCCCGGAAGAAACGGCTCAGGCCGGTGCAGATGTAAAGGCAAAGTATATCATGCCCATACACTGGGGAGCCTTTAAACTGGCTTTTCATCCGTGGACGGAGCCTGTGGACAGGGTCATTAAAAAAGCAAAGGAACTTGAAATCCCGGTAGTCAGCCCGGAGATTGGAGAGCCTGTAGTTATAGATAAATTAGGAACCGAATATACAGAATGGTGGAAGTAGATTTTGTTTACGAAGTACTCGTATTTAAAACCGATCTGGATCTGAGCAAGGAATATGTGATCAGGCAACTTTTATCGGTTTTTGCTGAAATAGAAGCCGTAGATTTTGATTTTGAGGACTGCGATAATATCCTGAGAGTGGAAGCATTGAAAGACATCGCTCCCGAGATTGAGGTATTACTGAACTCCAAAGGCTTCTATTGTGAAGAAATTCAATAGGGTGTAATAATTCTTTTTTATTGATTAGTAGCAAGTTGATTGCTGGGCCCGGGTTTTCCGGGCCTTTTAAAATTACGGGAATTACTTATTTCTCCTTCCCGGCAAAATGCTCTTCAATGGTATTTATTTTTTCTTTCAGACCGGTCAGGCTTGAATCTATGGTCAGGGCTTTTTTGTATTTCTGAAGGGCCGTCAGGGTATCACCTACGCTGAGAAGACCATCACCATATCCGTTTAATGCCCTGGCAGACCCGGGATATTCTTCCACATTAAGACGAAGGATCTCAACTGCTTCCTCAGGTTTGTTCATCTGCAAAAGCTGATCCCCCAACCTGTCCAACTGGTTTTCCCTGAAAATATAATCGTCCGGAAATTCGGATTTTAGCCTTCGATATTCTTCTTTGGCCTTATCTATCCCTTCGTTAAGTACGGACTGCCCGATAGCTTCACTGATCTGTAGTTTCGGAATAGTATAGGGCTTACCATCCAGGATATTTCTCAGGGGGAACATTGCCCCGCCAAAATAGCTGCTGGAATTATTCGTGAGGATCACTATACAGTTGTTTTCTTCTGTTTCACGGTAAATATAGGTCACGAAACCGACCCATCCTCCAGTATGATCTACCACTTTTTTACCGGAAGCTGTGTTAGGGATAAACCAACCAAAACCGTAGTTGGTATTGCTTCCGTCATTAAGTTTTCCGGGAGTAAATGCCTCCTGCAATGTACTTTGAGGAACGAGTTTGTCGGTATATAGCGCCTGATCCCATTTATACATATCTCCCAGGGTGGAATAAATCCCGCCATCTCCCTGTGCCGGATTTAAAAAATGGCAGTCGTTCGGTACCAGCTCTCCGCTTAACTCCTTGCGGTAACCATAAACCCTTAGCGGCATGGAAGGATCCTTGCCCGGAACATAATCATAGACTACAGTGCTGTTCATAGCAATAGGTTTGAAGATGTATTCTTTTAGGAATTGCTCAAAGGGCAGGCCCGAAGCTCTTGAAACCACGGAGGCCAGAAGGACGTAGCCTGTATTGCTGTATTGCCATTGCTCACCCGGACGAAAATATATTTCTGGCTTTTTTTCGGCCAGCATCTTAATAATGTCTTCGTTGCCGGAAATAAACCTTTCGGGATCATCTTCTTCTAACTCAGGTTTCCAGTTTTCTGCCATTAGCCTGGTATAATCGGGTAAACCTGAGGTGTGATTCAACAAATGCCGGATATTGATGTTTTTGTATGGTAATTCCGGGATGAAATCGCTGAGGTCCTGATCGTATTTAAGCTTTCCTTCTTCCTTCAGGATCATGATGGCCATAGCCGTGAATTGTTTACTGACTGACCCCAGACGGAATACCGAATGAAGGTTTAATGAATCTGCAGGGTCCGTATTACTCAGGCCGTAAGCTCCCTGAAAGGCAATTTTGCCGTTCTCTACCACCAGTACATTGCCATTGAATTGTCCCCGTTGATGGATCTCGGAAAGGAATTTCCCGTATTTATTGATCTCTGTTTCTTTCTGACCCTTGCAGGAAGAAGAAAAAAGAACAAGGCTTATCGAAAGGCCCAGAGAAAACAGGGAGGAATAAAGATTGGAAGTTTTCATATAAGGATCTAATCTATTAAAATAAATTCTACTGAAGTTGAAATTACAGATTTTACAGTTTTTCCATTTTTGCGGGCCGGACTGAAATTAAGCATTTCCACACTTCGGATAAGATTGTCTATAACAGCCTGATTGACCTCAAGAACATCTTTGTTTCCCAGCTTCTTTCGGGCAATGGCTATTTCCGAGAATTTCTTACTCCGGTTTAATGCCACCTTTACGTTTTTTACTTTTCCTTTTTTGGTCACTGTCCACGATACGTCTACAATTCCACCACGGTTAGTGTCTTTCTCTTCTTCCGGATATACCATATAATGGGCTATTGCCCAGCTCATATCCTTTTCACCCTGATACTCTGCCGGCCTGTTGTCCTGATCCTGGTTTTGAGCATTTAGGCTGGAAAAGGCCAGTACGACCATAAGAAAAAGAGCAGTAAAAAAACGATTCCTGAACGCAGATTGTCTTGTTGTTATCATATGAGTTGTTTTAAAGATCTCAAATCTACTAAAAAAATAGTAATTCTACTAATTGTATAGTAGATTAACAAAATACTCACCTGAATAAGCTATAAAAGAAAAGGATCTATTTTCCTTCTTTTAAAGATATACCGTTCGAATTACTGACAATAGGAGAGAGGGGAGTGTTGAATTTATTTTTATACACCCGAATGGAATTGGGGCTGTTAGCTCCCTGTTTATTCACTCCCACGAACTTGACGGGATTTCCCCTGACGTTCATAATATTATTGTAGATATCTACTTCCGAACCGGTGGTCTCATGCATAAAGAGTCCGGTAGACCCCAATTCGACAGAGTTAAAGGTATTTCCATGAATTTTAGCTTCTTCTGCTTCTTTCAGGAAAACACCGTTGTATCTAAAATTATTGACCGTATTATTGGAGATAGTAAGTTTGCGATTATAAGCTGTAATACCCACTTCGTAGTTTTCAATAGTATTACCGGAAACCTCTATTCCGTAAACTCTCCTGGTATTGGGAGTTCCTATGCCGATACCCGATCCTCTTCGTCTTTCTCCCGGGGCTTTTATAACATTGTTGCTTATCTTAACGTTGGTGGCGTAGGTAGAACTTATATCGTTCTCGGTTTTATTATCGTGTATGGAAATGGTATCGCATACATAGGCTAGAAAGGCTCCTCTGGCACCTCCTTTTTCGGTATTATTCCGGATTATGACATTCGTGGCTTTCTGATATTCTATCAGTTTACCGTTCTTATCTGCGCTACGCTGGGCTTCCACATCTATGGCATACCTGGGGAGTGTTCCCCTGGAAAATTCGGTATCCACCCCCGAACGCAGGAAGGTGTTGTTTTCAACAATAATACCATGCCCGTCGGTAATAGATATCTGATTTCGCCTCGAAGCATCGAAGGTACATCCCTTGATAAGTACATTTTTAGTCGGGATATATTTGCTTTTGGTGCTTTCTTTCTGAGAATAAAAATAGAAGCCTTTACTGTAAATATGTATCCCATCGCCTGTAGCATTATAAAAACGAACATTCTCCACTCTTATATTTTTAACGGCAAAGATCTCCATGATATTTCCCCATTCGTGAGTGGGCCACTTCTGGCGATACGAATAATCATGCTCATCCCTGTCGCCGTATAAATGCCCTCCGCTTATACTCGAATTATCATTGACCATTCCTATCAGGCAGGTTTTTGGATAGGGATTAGGCTGTGTTCTCAGATGGGTGTCTTCCGATAATTCCAGATGCATCCCTTTCGGTACGGTGATCCCCCTGTATGCAGGAAAAGTAATGGCAAAGGTATTTGCAGTTTCAAAATAAGCGTCAAGTGCTGGAACCACAAATCTGGTATAACCGTCTAAACTTGCCTTTTTCATCAAAGAGTTAAGATGGTTTTTATTGGCTCTTGCTACTTCGTCCGAAACTTTTCCCTCAACAATACCGCTTCCGTCAAAATGATAGATTTTTTCATCCTGGGCTGCAAGCAGCTGAGATAAGAATAGAAGGAGATAAACTAATTTTTTCATTTCATATAGTGCTTAATATAAAATTACCAATGATTGCTCAATATCAGGCATTAAATCGTTAAAAGTGCCATAATTGAGATATGGAGAGCAATTAACAAGCCAAAAAACTCAAGGCGATGTCCCGGGCTCTTGTTTTTCCTAAAAGGAGTTCATAAAACGGTCGCGGTAAGTAGAACTGACCGGAAGCTGTTTTCTGCCTATTTCTACAAATTCTTTGGTATAGGCGTTTATTTTTCCGGTGTTGACGATATAGGATTTATGGATCCTTCTGAATTTATGTTTATGAAGAAGCTCCTCAAGCGAGCTCATTTTATCATAGATGATAAAGGCATTTTCAGCAGTGTGTATTTTGAGGTAGTTCCCGAGGCCTTCAATGTACAGGATGGCGCTGAACATTATTTTTACCATTTTCTTGTCCACCTTAAAATACATATGATCTGTAGCCTGATTTTCTTCGTTCTGTGAAGGTTTTTGTTTTTCGATAGCCCGTTTTACAGCGGTCAGAAAACGATCCAGTGAAAACGGTTTTAGCAGATAATCGGTGGCATTCAGATCGAAGCCTTCCACGGCAAATTCCCGGTGTGCAGTAGTAAAAATAACCTGGATATTACTTTCAATGATCCTAGCCAGGTTCAGCCCGGAGAGTTTGGGCATTTCAATATCGAGAAAAACAATGTCTACCGGGTTTTTCTGAAGGTACTCGATTGCTTCAATAGCATTTTTACACTCCGCCTTCAGATTGAGTAAAGGAGTTTCTGAGACATATCTTTTTAAGATATTCCTGGCTGTTTGTTCATCATCTACAATAATGCAGCTGTATTTCATGATCTCAGATAGATTTTTAAAAGAACTCCGTATTGAGATTCCTCATCGGTGATCTTCAATTCGTAGCCTTCCTCAAAAATAATATTTAATCGGCGTTTTATATTTTCCAGCCCTATTCCATGCTTCACCGTTTCTTCAACCGGAGTGTTGGGTTTACTGTTCCTGATATTGAACAGGAGATCCTGCCCCTCCTTTTTAAGGCTTATATCGATCCTGGCAACCCCGGTTTCATTCTTGAGGCTGTGTTTAAAGGCATTTTCCACAAATGGAATAAAGATCAGGGGAGGAACGTCAACAGACCCGATCTCTTCGGAAACAGAAAAATTAACTTCAACCCTGTCCTCAAAACGCGATTTTTCCAGTTCGATAAAATCATTTATCAGGGCGATCTCCTTGGTTAAGGGGATAAATTTCTGATTGCTTTCATAAAGGGAAAAGCTTAAAAAATCGGATAGTTTTAATATAAGGCCAGGTACTTTTTTCGAATTGTCGAGAGACAGGCCGTAAATGTTGTTCAGAGTGTTAAACAGGAAATGCGGATTGATCTGAGACTTCAGGTATTTCAATTCCGATTGCAGCTTTTCATTTTCAAGATTCTTTGCGCGTTTCTGTAGTTCGGAGACCTTCCATATTGCCGAGATCCCGATGATAAAGATCAGGGGAGATGCAATAATGACCGATGCCTGAAGAAATTTATAAAAGATCCAGATCCCGTTATCGGGCAAGCCCGGATTTAAAAAGCTCAGGGTATAATAATTAAAGATACGCTGTATAAAACCTGCTACAATAAGGGTAAGGAAAGTGATGCCGAAATATTTTACGGTCTTTCCCTGAAGGAGTAAGCGGGGGAGTAAAATGAAGTAATTAAAATAAACTACGATAAGCCTCATGGGCAGATTGATAAGCTCAAAGGTAAGAGCCTCCGTGTACTTTCCCTTATAACTGGCCTCCACTATCGTAAATGTGGCTGTATAAATAATCCAGAACCCGATATGGAACCAAACACTTTTAAGCTTCATTTAAACAAATCTATGCCTTTTGGGGCTTGAATTCCAGTTTAGAGAGGGAATTTATGTGAAAGGGATGATTTCTTATGTAAAAACGCCGTATCGGATAAATTGGCCCGTTTTGCATAAAAAACCGGTTGTTTGGAAGAAAAAAGATCTTCTGAGCCCTGAGAGAGGGTAATTTAGGCTTAAACATCCTAACCAATGAAAAAACACCTGTTTCCGATGGAGAAACTTTACGAAGTGCATGTCCTCAAAGTAAAATTAAACAAAGAATAAAACCCTATTAAAATGAATAAAATTATATGGATTACAGCAGCTCTTTTTATAAATAGTATTATAGTGTTCGGTCAGGAGAACACATCTGAAAAACCAAAACTGGTTGTCGGGATCGTAGTAGATCAGATGCGTTTTGATCAGCTCTATAAATATGAGGATAAGTTCTCGGAAGGGGGCTTTAAAAGAATTTTAAAGGAAGGCTTTAATTATAAGAATGCACATTACAATCATATTCCTACCGTGACTGCCTCCGGCCATGCTTCGGTCTATACGGGAACAACACCCTCCGTACACGGAATAATAGGAAACAGCTGGTTTGACAGGAAACTGAACAGGGAAGTCAGTAATGTAGAAGACAGTACGGTAGTAATTGTCGGTTCTCAACAGGAGAATACAAGGGGAAGGTCGCCAAAAAAACTAATGACCCCCACTATTTCCGATCAATTGCGTATGCGAACGAATTTTGCTTCCAAAGTAATTAGTGTATCGCTTAAAGACCGGGGAGCTATCTTACCCGGAGGGCATACGGCTAACGGATCTTACTGGCATGATTTTCAGTCCAGTCCGGGTTATTTTGTCAGCAGTTCTTATTATATGGATCACCTGCCTCAATGGGTAAGCGATTTTAACCGGCAGAAGAAACAGGATGAGTATTTAAACACCAACTGGAATACCCTCTATCCGCTGGAAACCTATACCGAAAGCGGGGAAGACGACAGTACGTTTGAACGCACCCTGAGAGGGAAAGAGAAACCGGTATTCCCCTATAATTTTAAGGAAATAAGGAAGGAATACAGGAAACTAAAGGTCGAATACCAGCTTATCTGGGTTTCGCCCTATGGGAATACCCTGGTTACCGATTTTGCCATGGAAGCTGTGAAAAATGAAAAAATGGGCGATGATAAAATAACCGATATGCTGAACATCAGCTATTCTGTACCCGATGTTGTAGGACATACTTTCGGACTGGAATCGGTAGAATTACAGGATGTTTACCTGAGACTTGACCGGGATATTGAAAAACTTCTGAGTTTCCTGGACGAAGAAGTCGGGAAAGGGGAGTACACCTTGTTTCTAACTGCAGACCACGCTGCTATTCCCGTGGCTTCCTATTTGTATAAACACAAACTACCCACCGGCATAGCAAGGATCAATAATTACAAGGATTCTCTTGAGAAATACCTCAATACCAAATACGGTGAAAATCCATGGATACAGCATTTTGATGGTGAACACCTTTACCTGAACAGAGAACTGATCTCTGCTGGCAAACTGCAGATGGAGGACCTGCAGAAGGAAATAGCGGCTTTTTTAACAGATCAGGAGGGAGTTAATATGGTAGTTACCACATCCGATCTGCGAAGCCAGGAATACAGAAAAGGATCAAAAGAAATGGTGCAGAACGGATATCACCCTAAGAGATCAGGCGATCTGATCCTGGTTTTTGACCCTGGTTTTATTCAGAGCTCAAACCCGGAACTTAAAATAAATGAGGTAAAAGGAACTACCCATGGCTCGGGTTACGCCTATGACACTCATGTACCCCTGCTTTGGTTTGGTGCAGGTATCCCTAAAGGAGAATCGGTGAGAAAAGTAAGTGTTACCGATATATCTCCCAGCCTGGCTATGTTGCTCAACCTCCAGTTACCAAGCGGTTCCAACGGAACACCTTTACCGGAGATACTGCGTTGAATTTTAGAACGGAATAGCGAATTGGAAGGGGTATTCAGGGATTAGAGAATAAAACTTTATGGATTAACCGCTAAGTTTTACTACCTTGTTGAGAGGTATGACGATAGCGATGTATATAATAATTATCCTGGCATTTTTGCTGACTGCTTTCCTGGTTTTCAGTGTCCTGGAGATTCTGTATGCACGTATATATAACAGACCTCTGATCGTAAATACTGCTGTTTTTCTCAAAAAACTCCCCCCGGATGAACTTAAATATGTAGAAGAGAACAATCTGTTTTACCGGAGTCTATCCCCAAGGAAAAAACGTCTTTTTGAGCACAGGCTGATCCGTTTTGCCGAACATAAGACCTTTATCGGGATGAATCCGATAAAAGTTAGCAGGGAAATGGAACTGCTGATATCGGGAACCGCAGTGATGATCACTTTTGGAATGAGAAGATACAGGATCAGATCGGTAAAGAAGATCATTGTGTACCCTTCTTCCTATTATTCCCAGATCAACGATCAATATCATATAGGAGAGTTCAATCCGGCTATGAAGATCATTGTTTTTTCCTGGGAGGATTTTATGAAGGGATATCTGTTGGAAAATGACAATATGAACCTCGGAATACACGAATTTGCTCATGCACTTAATTACAGTAGCATGCGGTTCCGGGATACCAGCTCAATTCTTTTTTCCAATGGTATTTTTAAGATGCGGCAATTACTGAACAGGGAAGCATACAGAGAGCGGCTTAAGAATTCTTCTTACCTGAGAGAATACGCATATACCAATATCTATGAGTTTTTTGCGGTATGCCTGGAGCATTATGTGGAAACTCCGGAAGTATTTAAAAAAGAATTACCGGTTTTGTATAAAACCCTTAAGCGAATGCTCAATTATGAGTTCCTAAAAGCTTAAGCGTGTTCTTTCTGAAGGATGGCATCGATAATGATTTTGGCATGTATCCTTGAATTCTCGATAAACCACTTATGAGTTTCCATTCCTCCGCAGATCACTCCTGCCAGATAAAGGTTGGGAACATTAGATTCCATGGTCTCTTCGTCGTACTGCGGAAGTAATTTTTCGTCATCGGAGAGTTGTACCCCGATCTTTCTCAGAAAATTAAAATTAGGTTCATAACCGGTAAGGGCCAGAACATAATCGTTTTCGATAACCTTCTTTCCTTCGGGAGTCGTAATTACCAGTTCATTTTCCCGTACTTCGGAAAGTTGAGTGTTGAAATAAGCTTTTACACTTCCTTCGGCGATCCTGTTCTCAATATCGGGCCGTACCCAGTATTTTACACGCCTTCCTATTTCAGGACCTCTGACGATCATGGTTACTTCGGCTCCTTTTCTGTAGCATTCCAGAGCGGCATCGACAGCAGAGTTACTTGCCCCCACAACTGCTACTTTCTGACTTGCGTAATAATGCGGGTCTTTATAGTAATGAGATACTTTTGGGAGTTCTTCTCCCGGAATATTTATTTTGTTGGGAATATCGTAAAATCCGGTAGCGACGATCACATTTTCGGCAGTATAATCTCCTTTTGTGGTCCCGATCCGGAAGCTACCATCAGCTTTCGAAAGGCTCTCAACCTTTTCAAAAAGATGGATATTAAGATCATTGGAGGTCACGATCCTTCTGTAGTATTCAAGTGCCTCGGCTCTTCTGGGTTTGTTTTCCTTACTGATAAAAGGAATATTGTCTATTTCCAGCTTTTCGGAAGTAGAGAAGAACTGCATATTAACCGGATAGTTAAAAAGAGAATTGGCAATGCATCCCTTTTCAATGATCAGGTAATTCAGGTTCTTTTTCTTGGCTTCCAGCGCACAGGCAATACCTATAGGGCCTCCTCCAATGATAATAATATCAAAAGCTTTCATTTATCCAACAATATTTTTTAATTCGGCAATGGTGCTTGTCGGGTTGTCACTTCTAAAAACAAAACTTCCTGCTACCAGAACATCTGCGCCTTCATCTACCAATTGTTTGGCATTTTTAGAAGTTACCCCTCCGTCTATTTCGATAAGGGTAGAAGCATTACGTTCCTTGATAATAGCTTTTAACTCGCGTATTTTGCTATAGGTGTTTTTTATAAAGGACTGCCCTCCAAACCCGGGGTTTACACTCATAATGCATACTAAGTCGATATCCTGGATGATATCTTTCAGTAAAGCCACGTTTGTATGCGGATTTAACGCTACTCCGGCTTTCATTCCCTCGGCCTTGATAGCCTGTAAAGTACGGTGCAGATGCGTACACGCTTCGTAATGAACGGTTAATACATCGGCTCCGAGAGAAGCAAAGGTTTTAATATACCTGTCGGGATCAACGATCATCAGGTGAACGTCGATGGTCTTTTTTGCATGCCTGTTGATGGCATCCAGAACCGGCATTCCGAAGGAAATATTGGGTACAAATACCCCGTCCATAATATCTATATGGAACCAATCGGCTTCACTTTTGTTAACCATTTCAATATCTCTCTGTAGATTGGCAAAGTCTGCTGCCAGGACAGAAGGTGCAATTAACTTAGTACTCATTGTGTTGTGTTATTTTGATGGTGCAAAAGTAACCAAATAAAAAGAAAAAACCCCGGTAATCAGCCGGGGTCATTCATCAATCAAAAAACGAACAGTTATGATAAACTGTTGTAGCGTTTAACCGAGGTATGTTTTTAATATCTTGCTTCTAGAAGTATGTTTTAATCTTCTGATTGCTTTTTCTTTTATCTGACGTACACGCTCACGTGTAAGATCGAAGGTTTCACCTATTTCCTCAAGGGTCATCGGGTGCTGATCTCCTAATCCGAAATACAAACGGATCACATCTGCTTCACGCGGTGTAAGTGTTTCCAGTGCACGCTCAATCTCGGTACGTAAGGATTCGTGTAACAGATCCTTATCCGGATTTGGAGATTCTCCACTTCTCAATACATCGTAAAGATTGGAATCTTCACCTTCTACCAGGGGAGCATCCATAGAAACGTGGCGTCCTGAATTTTTCATGGACTCTTTTACGTCATTCACTGTCATATCCAGCTCCTTCGCAATTTCTTCCGCAGAAGGAACACGCTCATGCGCTTGCTCTAAAAAGGCATAGGTCTTATTGATCTTATTAATAGAACCGATCTTGTTAAGCGGTAGTCTTACAATACGCGATTGCTCTGCCAGTGCCTGTAGAATGGACTGTCTGATCCACCATACAGCATATGAAATGAATTTAAAACCACGTGTCTCATCAAAACGTTGTGCAGCCTTAATAAGTCCTAAGTTACCCTCATTAATAAGATCGGGTAAGGTAAGACCTTGATTCTGATACTGCTTTGCAACGGAAACAACAAAACGCAGGTTTGCCTTTGTCAGTTTTTCCAAAGCACGCTGGTCACCGGCTTTTATACGCTGAGCTAATTCTACCTCTTCGTCGGCAGTAATCAAATCAACTTTACCAATTTCCTGAAGGTATTTGTCAAGGGAAGCAGTTTCTCTGTTAGTTACCTGCTTCGTGATTTTGAGCTGTCTCATTTATTCTTTCTCCTGTATTTTTTATTAATTGCTACTGCACATGATTATACGTAAGAGGTTACCAAAATGTTACAAAAAGGAAAAAATATTTTTCAACCAAAGGAAAAATGTTAAGCAAACTTTAAATAATTGTTTTTAAAAAATCACCTCTATATTTTTATGTAAAGAATGCAGTAACAGCCGCTTACCCGATTATAGCCCTCCGACATTATACCTGTGATCACAGGTGTAAAAAAATATTTAAAAAATTCTTGCAGGAATAGACATAAACCTCGTGTGTCTATAAAAGTTCGGGGAGTAATAAACTATTATAATCTAAAATTATGTTTGACAATTTTTTAAAACTGAAAGGCGTTAAGCAACTCGGTAAAAAGCAGCAAAAACTCATCGTTGGAGCCAGTGATCTTTCTCTGGTAGGAAGTTTTTGTGAAAACGACAGCGATTGTTGCGATCCCACGGCAGAAAGCCTCTTTCTTTTAGAGTGCAGATCCGGAGTATGCGATTTCGCTTTTTAATATAAATACCAGAATAAGGGCAGGTTTTTCCTGCCTTTATGAATTGTCAACAACCAATATATATTCAGGCTATTCTGTAACTTCCGATTGAAGGCTTTCTCCTTTGATCACTACAGTATGCATAAAATCAAATATTAACTGGAGCTGTTTATCCGTGATCTCAAAAATATCGTGACCCGCATCTTTGACGGAGTACAGGAAAAAACTGGAATCGAGCTCCTTGAGCCGCCCGGCAAGGGTTTTGGACCCGTGGAGGATCAAAAAACCTGGTTTTTCGTCAGAGCAATAATGATGCGAAGCACTGCCATACGGAACCAAAGGGTCCTTTGTTCCGTGAAAAAAGATGCCCGGAACTGCATTTTGTTCGGTGATGAGGTCTATATCGAGAACAGCTCCTGCCAGCCCGGCAACTGCAGCCGGTTTTATAGAATTGTATTTTTCTTCTCCTTTGAAGAAGAGTTCTTTGTTATAGGCTACACTTAGCATCGCCTCTGCACCCGCGCTACTGCCTCCCAGAATAAGCTGCTCCATATTGATCTTAAAATCCTCCTGATGGTCGTCCAGAAAGCAAAGAGCGTCCAGAAGATCTTCTCCCGCATCTTTAAAAGCCTTTATTTTATCTTCGGAAGGGGTGGTGCAGCCAAAACCTTTTCCTTTTCGGGTAAGCCGGTAGGAAATAGATGCCACCACATACCCTCTTTGTGCCGCATTTCTGGAAAGACGCACCATTTCCGCTTCATCTCTGGCCCCGATAGAAAATCCTCCGCCATGTATAAATACCATAACCGGTCTTTGACTTAAAGTATCTCCCGAAGGCTGATATAGATCCAATTTAAGAGATTCCTTATCCTTGACTGCATATTCATAAGTTGAAGAGTCTACAGCATCATATACCCTGTCCTGATAGCGGTTTTGAGATAACAATTGGAAGGGGAGAAGCAGAAAAAGAAGATATCTGAGCACTTTTTTAAGCTAATTTAATCAAATATATCCTTACTTTTTTGCTGCAGGACATAATCTGCCGCTATTTTCATATAATTTGCCACCGGCCTGCTTAAAGACCGGCCTAGCGGCGGATCAAGGTAAATATCGTAATCGTAGCCTGCTTTTTCAAAATAGTTGAGAATAGCATCATTTTCATCCTCTACCAGTTTTTCAAGCCCGGAATTCCGGAGCTGTATCCTTAGCGTTTGCTGAATGTCTTTACGGCCTCCCTTTAGTAAATAGGGAAGGTCAATAAAAATGATATCTCTGAAAATATAATCGACGTCCTCATCGGAGGTCATTTTTTCTCCCACTCTGGTCAGGTATTCCTTGACTGCAGAAGTAGAGACAGCTGCCCCGAAACTACCATTCAGATTACTGGATTTATACAATCTGCCACCTTGATCTGTTTTCAGGTCGCCGTATTTGTTTTTGATATAGGTTTCCCTTCCGTTAGCAATAACGATCAGTTTTAAGCGGCCTTTTAGCTGGGCCCAGATGTTTTTCCAGCTGTCATCGCCGTTTTCATTGGCTTTTTTCTGAACATACCAGATCAGGTCGAGCAAACTGGAGATCCCGTAATTATCGAATACACCGGCATCCATAAAATGACCTTTAGTTGGAATAATAGCCGGAGAGCTGATAAGCGGGAATCGGTTGGCAAGGAAAGCCGCATCTATAAAGGAAGTAGACCAATCATTGCCTTTATAATCTATTCCGAGATAGGAGACAGAACCATTAAAGATCTTTTCATTCTCGTCTTCAAACAGGGGAGATCCCACTCCTTCGGTCCCGTATTCCACATGGGCACTGTTAATAATGGTTAGCGGATATTGCTTTTGATTATTTGTATAAGCTTCATTCCAGAAGTTTTTAAAGGAGTTTTCTGTGGATTTAGAATATAACGGAGATTCTTCACCCAGCACCATTCGGGTATATTTTCTCGAAGCGTAATAATCGCCTCTTATCGTTTTTATCCCATTGTTTTCAGACAGATCTACCGGAATAAGAGAGGTAATAGGACGCCTGAAGCAAAGACTGAAAAGATCGCTGGAGAGATGATCCCGGTTCCCGATCTTGTCAATGATTTCCTGTTTAATAATGTATGAATTATCAGCCTGCATCAGATTGTAAAGTGATTGCCCTATACTTCCACCGGAAGCACCACTGGTTGCCAGGATATTGTCGTAAAAGCCCGAACCGTTCTTCCTGGATTCTTCTTCCAGTTTATGAAGGATCAATAATGTCCAGTAGTTGGCGCGCAAGCCTCCTCCTTCATTAGCTACCAAATAAAAGAATTCTCCTTTTCTGCTGGCAAGTCTTTCTTCCAGGTATGTTTTCAGGGAAATTCCCTGCTCCGTTTCGGGAGCTGAAGCCGATACAGGCACCAGTTTGGTAGTGAAATACTGATTCTCAAAGGCCAGGGAGCGGAGAAAAAGCCCCAGTATTATGATCACGATCAGGTTTACAAAAGCAATGGTTTTCTTTTTGTTCTGATCTATGGCAAAAACCATACTGGATGTGGTAACGAACAACAGCCAGAAACCTAGAAATACATAGATCAGGATCATATTGATAGACTTGATATGATCGAAGAAGAGGTCGGTATTGTAAAAAAACTGGTAAAGTGATACCAGGAGGACAAGGATACCGAGGAATTTTTGTGTCCGGATAAGGTTCCCGTCGTTAGCCATCCATCTTTTTATAAACTGAATGGGAGCATAGTTAAACTTACGGGTACTCCTTCTTATTAGGATAATATGGGCCATTAAAAAGGAGGCTCCGGTAAAGAAAGCTACCAGACTGACGATCTTCGGGGTCGGAAACTTAAACTGATCGATAAGCGAGAGAACAATATAGAGGATCAGGCCGCTTGTCATCAGAATAGCAGAGATCAGGGCTTTATTGGAAAAGCTTTTCATAAATTCTATTTCGCTTACGACATCGAGTTGCTTTAATTTTTTATTCACCTTCCATACATAGCGGCCTATGGCATAAACTATAGAAACAGAAAGCAGATAGACGATCCAGGACAGGTTGGAGGTATCGAACCGCTGACAGATCAGGTTTAAAAGTAAAACCGTGGCCATCATAAAATAAGTGATGGTCAGATATCTTTTAATGTTTCCCTGGGTGGCCCTTGTAGCCGTTGCTTCCTGCTGATCAAGTGTATTCCAGTTAAAATATTTTCGTTCGGCTATGGGGTTATTTTCCTTGATCTTACTGTAGAACCCGAAACTCATATAATAGGAGTTTACGAGTGTCATCAGGGATAAAAGGATCAGAAGCGGAATAAAACCCAGGAGCATATTAAAAGGGCTCAATACAAGTTCCAGCAGAAGGGTATTTCCCTGATTATTCTTAAGGATCAGGTAAAAAACAATGAGAGAAATAAGGATCGTAGCATAATTCCCGCTCAATACAGAACGTAAGGTGTCTTTTATTTTACTGAGTGTTGTATTGTTTCTGACTTCATCTATAACCCGGTCGGCTTCTATATCTCTTAAATACAAATAAAGACCGTATAGGATACTTAGCAGTAAAGCACCTATTTTAACTCCGGCAATAGCAGAGAGCGGGGCAGATGAAAATATCCCGGATCCCATTCCTTCCGTAGAAATGAGAACGAGGTTAAAGATGCCTTCCGTTATATCGGCAAGTAAATAAACAAGCGGAAGTAAAAGCAGGCGTCGGTATATTTTAAAATCGCTCATTTTTCCCTGGTGGAACACTTTCCTGTACAGGGCCGGAATAAACCAGAATATGGAAAAAGCGAATAGAAAATCCACGGCAAAATATACATATCCGAAATTGGGATATACTTCTTTATGATCATAGAAAATACTAAGAGCCCATGTGTTCTCGGGAAGAAAGATCTTTTCCGGAATGTCGATAAAAGAATCGATGGCAATGTATTTACCCAGAGAGATAATGGATATCAGGCAAACGAGAAAAAAATAAAAACGCCTGGACAGGGAAGTATGAAGAAGCGAATTCATAATATATTGAAAATAAGGTTGTTGTTAAGTTTTGGAGAGATAAGGTATATAAAAAATCAGATACAAAAAAACCGGATTTTTCCGGTTTTTTACGTATAGAAAAAGCCCTGACATTTATCGTCAGGGCTTCCTAAAATCAAATTTATCTTTTGGGTTGAAGGATTATTTTCCTTTAACCTTTTCCTTAAATTTATCGAAGTCGCTTTTACCTTCTTTCTTAGGCCATGCATTATTGCTGGTATCGATATCTGCAGTTTCCTGCTGAGGATCGATAACAATTCCTGCAAGCTCTTTTTCAGAAGCGATCACTCTCTTAACTTCAGCATCGTTCTTTCTCCAGATCTCCGGTGGATAAGTTACTCTTTCAGTACTACCATCTTTATAGTTGTACTCAACGATCAATGGCATTGGAATTCCTCCCGGCTTTTCGAAGGTCACCTCGTAAAAATACTTAGGAGTCTTTAAGTTTGCTCTTTCCTCTGCAGAGAAGTTATCGAATAAGTAATCTTTTAAAGTAGTTGAAGTTTCTACTGGAGATTTTCCTTTAAGGCTCTCGTTATAGTCTTCACTTCCTTCTTCTACCAGGTATACTAATGGTGGAAGATCTGCTTCGGTAATTCCTCTTTGCTTCATTACCTGCTTTACCTGCTGATTAGGCTTGGAAGAAACGTGGAATTTCTTCACTTCTTTTACTCCTATATCAACGTATTCGGTAGAGTAGAACCATCCTCTCCAGAACCAGTCAAGGTCTACTGCAGAGGCATCTTCCATAGTTCTGAAGAAATCTTCAGGAGTAGGATGCTTGAACTTCCAACGCTGAGCGTATGTTTTGAAAGCGTGATCGAATAACTCACGTCCCATTACGGTCTCTCTTAAAATATTCAAAGCAGTAGCCGGCTTACCATAAGCGTTAGCTCCCAGCTGATAAACATTTTCAGGGTTAGACATGATAGGAGAAATGAAAGACTGATCTCCGCTCATATAACGTGTTATCTTAGAAGGCTCTCCTCTTCTTGAAGGGTATTTTTTGTTTTCCTGGTCTGCAACAGCTTCCGGGAACGCTTCTCCGAATTCCTGCTCGGCAATGTATTGCATAAAGGTATCAAGACCTTCATCCATCCATCCCCACTGACGCTCATCAGAATTTACGATCATAGGGAAGAAATTGTGACCTACTTCGTGAATGATCACACTTATCATTCCGTATTTTACCCTTTGAGAGTAAGTACCATCTTTATTTGGTCTTCCGTAGTTCCAGCAGATCATTGGATATTCCATCCCCTGATTTCTTGCGTGAACCGAAATAGCTTTGTGATAAGGGTAATCAAATGTATGATCGGAATAAGACTTTAATGTATGTGCAACTGCTTTTGTAGAATACTCTTCCCAAAGAGGGTTTCCTTCTTTAGGGTAAAGCGATACTGCCATTACGTCTTTTTCGCCTATTTTAACAGCCTGCATATCCCAGATGAACTTACGGGAAGTAGCAAAACCGAAATCACGAACGTTGGTAGCTTTAAGCTTCCAGGTTTTCTTTTTATTTGAAAAAGACTTCTCAGCCTTTTCTGCTTCTTCCTGAGTAACGATAAGTACCGGCTTGTCATAAGATCTTTTAGCCTTCTCATAACGCTTCATCATCTCTTTGGAGAATACTTCTTTTCTGTTGGTAAGTACTCCTGTTCCGTCTAAGATGTGATCTGCAGGTACAGTAATGTTTACCTCATAATCCCCGAAAGGAAGGGCAAATTCACCATTCCCCCAGAACTGATGGTTTTGCCATCCTTCAACATCACTGTAAACAGCCATTCTTGGAAAGAATTGTGCTATAACATAAGCGCGATTCCCGTCTTCAGGGAAAAACTCATAACCTGAACGCCCTCTTCCCTGTACGTGGTTGTTGATATTATACCACCACTTGATAGAGAAAGATACTTTTTCCCCGCTTTTTAAAGGCTGTGGGATATCTATACGCATCATGGTTTGATTAATCGTATAAGGAAGATCTCTTCCGTTGCTGTCTTTAACATACTGGATGTTAAAACCACCGTCGAAAGGCTCCTTAAGATATCTGGAAGTAAATCCGCCAACCTGATCAGCGGCAGGAATAGACTGTCCGTTTCTCAAAGCAGATTTAGTATCCTTAGATCTTACATTCTGATCTAGTTGTACCCATAGAAATTCAAGTACATCAGGAGAATTGTTAGTATAAGTAATAACTTCCTCTCCGTATAACTTCTGATTTTTGTCATCTAGTTCAATGTCCATTTTGTAATCGGCTTGTTGCTGGTAGTAAGCAGGTCCGGGAGCACCGGAAGCCGTTCTGAACATGTTAGGAGTAGAGAATTCCTCATACAATTGTTTAAATCTGTTGTTGTTTATATGACCTCCTTCTCGTTCCTTTTTTTCCTGCTCCTGAGCAACAAGTACGGACGCCGATAAAAACAACACAGACAGTGCGTAATACTTTAATCGATTCATAATAAGTTTAATTGATTTCAATCTCGAAAATTAAATATTTTTTAATTCAATTTATTTGCCAGCTAAAAGTTTAACAATCCTTTAGCATTTTCCTTGATAAGGATGAAACTCCGGTGTGGTTTTTTTATCTTGAAATGAACAATATTCTGTTGTTCTTCGAAGAGTTCGAACAAGACAGTGTTCTCAATTTCAAGGCTGTTGAGATCTTCCATCTCAACATCGGGGATTTCGATATAACATTTAATTACATCATTGTCGTATTCCTTCCCTAAAAAGTTAAAAGGGGTTTCTTCTCCGTTGATCTTTACCAGGATCCTTCCTTTTAAATATCGTGCAATATAACGGTCTATATCCTCCAGTTCTCTGTCGGTGTGCAAACCGGGCTCTATCTCATAGCGTTCTTCCAGTACATCTTCCAGATCATCTATAAATATCCTGCTCAGGATCTGAATGGCTTTATCCTTTTCGGAATAATTGACTTCAGAAACACTCAGGTAGAATTTATGCATGGAAGCAAAGGAAAAAACAAGGAATAATGTGAGTATTAATCCCCCGCTTTTCAGAAGTCTTTTGCCCATAGTTTTTTTAGTGAAAACCATTTGTGATCTCAGTTTTGTCATTTTGTGATTTCAAAGTTAAACAAAAAGTATTCCAATCCGGAAAGAAAGTGTTTTCAAGCTGTGTTAAATCAGTCTAATTTGTTTATTTGCCTGTATTCCTCACTCTTTTTTCTGAGGTACTCCAGCATAAGGATACTGTCATCTCTTTGCTGAAGAATAACAAAAGTGTCATCCACAGCACAGAAATAGATAAAATCGTCCAGCCTGTCTTCCGGTATTTTCAGATATTCACTGTAAATGGTGGGATTAAATTCCTCTTTGGTTTTGGTGAGTTCCTTTTCTTTTCTCTCAATAGCCAGCTGTTGCTTGAGGCGTTTGGTACGCCCCGAAATGGCATTAATAATGGGGTTTAAAGGAAGGATCCCACCACCGCTCTTGGCCTCGTATAACCTGCGTTCGGTTTGTGTTTTGGGTTTTACGTATATATTGGGTAGCCCCAGACGTGACGGCCGCACCACTTTTCCTTCGGTTTCCACATTGCCGAGGTCTCTGGATAAGTTACCGGATAAATTATGTGGCTTTACCACTACTTCATCCAGTTTATTGACTTTGGCATATAATAAAACTTCCAGGCTTTTTTTCCTGATGATCTCTTCGTTAAGCGGTATTCTGTGAGTTTCGTATTGTACGGATGAAATGACCAGAGTATCCCCAAGCTTTCCGAAGATCTGGAAACTTCCGTCCTTTTTAGTAATTGTACCGGTAAGGGCGGTAATGTTAAGTACGTGTATCCCTTCCAGATCTGGAGATGTATTCAGGATCTTTCCGTCGATCAGTACTTTCTGATCCTGCCCCTGAAGAAAGAGCGGGAAACACAATATGGCCAGTAGAAGCTGTCTCATTCTTCAGTAGAATTCAAATTGTTATACTTTCTGTATTCTTCACTCTTTTTCATGGCAAACTCCAGAAGTTTTATCTTGTTTTTCCCTTTGGCCAGCGAAGCAAAAGAAGTATCTGCTGCACAGAAATAAACAAACTCATCAATTCTTTCCGAAGGTATCTTTAATTCACTGATAATAAATGCCGAATTAAAGTTGTTTCTGAAATGCTGATTTAATTTTTCTGCGTTTTCGATCCCGAGTCTTTTTCTTAAAGTCTTTGTTCTCCCTGAAATATCGTTTAACAGGCGGTGTATATTAAAACTGAAACCAAAACCTATGTAAAGATAAGGTTGCCCGGCCGCTTCATATAACCTTCTTTCTGTTTGTGTCTTTTTTTTGACGTTTGCATTGGGCAGATCCAGCGATGAGGCCGTGATCAGATCTTTAATCGAGATCCCTGTTGCATCTCTGGTCAGATCTCCTGTCAGATTGTACGGAGTCAGAGTAACCTCATTAAGCTGGGTGATCCTGGCTTTTAAGGTAATGGAAACCGATTTTTTTTCGATATCCTCCCGGCTTATTGTAAAAGACTGGACTTCGTATTGAACTGCGGAAAATACCAAAATATCACCTTCCCTGACGGGTATTTCAAAAAAACCTTCTTTATCGGAAATAGTGGAATAACGGCTTTGCCTGTTAATGATATGCACTCCCTCTACATCGTTATCCGTGTTTTCGATTTTTCCCCTGATACGGGTAGATACCAAACTTTGAGAAAAGCTTGTAAACGATAAGAAAAAAAGAAAATATGTAAAAGTCTTATTCTTCAGAATTAATTATTTTGAGATATGCTTCACTCTGATTTACAAGGAAATCAATAAGCTGGAACTCATTATCTTTTTTTAGAAGTGACTGAGCCGGCATCTTACTGTCACAGAAATAGAGGAAGTCCTCAATTTTTTCCGATGGTATCTTCAGGTTCCCTACAAAAAACTCATCTTCATAGATCTGCCTTAATACTTCACTCATCCTGATCTCTCTCTGTTCTGTTGTTTCTTCCTTTTTGGATTTAAAAATAGCTTTGAAAATGTTCACAAAATTCAGGCCATTCTGTAACCCTCTTTCAGCTACCGGTATAGCGTCATTGATGGTAGGAGTACTTGGATCGGATTCGTAATCATATTGTTTGAATTCCTCGTTTTTAAGTTCAAGGAATTTCTTTTCGTTTTCAGGAGTTACAACCACCTCTTCCAGCTGAGTGACCTTCTCATTCACTTCAACCACAAGACGATTATTTTTCAGGATCTTATCGTCTATAATTACCGATTTGATCTTGTAATTTACTGCAGAAAAAACAAGTTCGTCTCCCGCCTTTACGAAGATCGCAAATTCACCGTCCTTATTGGTAATAGTAGCTTTTTCGGTATTTATATTTACAACGTTCTCATTTTGAACAAAGTTATTCCTGTAAAGAACCTGACCTCTTAAAAGGACCCGTCCGTCCTCCTGGGAAAGTACAGAAGTTGTAATAAAAAGTAACAGCAGAGTGGTTAGAATGTTTTTCATAGCATAAAGAAATTACAAGTTTATCATATAAAAAAATGGAGTCTAATTAAACTTTTGTTAAATAGCAACAATACTTAAATTTACGAAAAATCCGATTTAATGAAGAAAATAATTATTGCCAGTACTTCCACAGTACACGGAAGTGAGTATCTCGAATATATAAAGGAAGAACTATTTTCCTTTTTTGAAAATACAAAAACCATAGTATTCATTCCGTACGCAAGGCCCGGCGGAATTTCTCATGACGATTATACAGCCACAGCGGCAAAGGCATTTAAAGAGATGCAAAAAGAAGTGATAGGGCTTCATACTTTTCAAGATCCCGTAAAAGCCATACAAGAGGCCGATGCGGTTTTTACAGGGGGAGGAAATACCTTTTTACTGGTATCGCAACTGTATAAAAACGGACTGATGGAGGTACTGAGGGAGCGGGTTTTAAACGGGCTTCTGTATCTCGGCACAAGTGCGGGGTCGAATATTACGGGCCAGACGATGCAGACAACTAATGATATGCCTATAATTTACCCGCCCAGTTTTAAAACCCTGGGGCTGGTTCCTTTTAATATCAACCCACATTATCTCGACCCGATAGAAGGAAGTACTCATATGGGAGAGACCAGGGAAACACGAATTAAAGAGTTTCACAAGTTTAACGATACTGTTGTTATTGGTCTGAGAGAAGGAAGCTGGCTCAGGGTAGACGGAGATGAGATTGTGCTTAAAGGCAAGCTGCCGGCCCGGATTTTTAAAGCGGGAGAAGAGGCTTTTGAGGTCCCGGCCGGAGAACAAATAAAAATATGATATAAAAAAATCCCGGTATAACTGCCGGGATTTTGTTTTTGAGCGGGAGACGAGGTTCGAACTCGCGACATTCAGCTTGGAAGGCTGACGCTCTACCAACTGAGCTACTCCCGCATAGTGGCGCAAATATACAATATTTCTTATTTTCTGAAAATATTAACCCCTATTTTAAAAGCATAAAAGTGCAAGCCTTTCATACTTAGGAAAGAGCAGGATTAAAGTTTTTTGAAAAAATGGTAGCCGTAGATGGCAAACCCCTCATTGTAATAGAATTTATGCGAAGGATGATTATTTACGTAAGTGTTAAGCTCTACTGCTTCACAGCCCTTGTTTTTGGCGTATTCATAGATCCACTGAAAAAACTTCTTTCCCAGCCCCTTACTTCTGTAATCTTCTTCTATATAAACATGATCTGCCTCTACACTTTTTCCCGCATAATGCCTGGTCATAAACCAAAGCCCACTGCAACCTATAAGCTTATCTCCGTCATAAATACCAACGCATTCGTAATTCTGGCCCGCCATTTCCCTGATCCTTCCCAGTAAAAGTTCGTCAGGATATTTGTAATTGGTCAGCTTCTGGACCAGGGGGAGGATAATTTCAATTTCCTCCTGAGGGATTTGTTTAAAAACGAAACTCATGCTAAATTTTGTTTGCAAAAATAAACTTAATTTTATGTGATTATTACAAAAGATCCGTTTTCAACAAAAGAGATTTATTGTGTAATATTCATAAGGAATCGGAATGAAGCGAAGGAAATTTATAAAATACAGTTCGGCAGGCACCCTGCTCATTAATCTTTTACCTCAACAACTATTTGCCATGCAACAGTTTACCGAAGAAGAACTCATTGGAAAAGGGACTCCCGGGCTCTATGGAGACGGCTTTCAGGTAAGAAAGGAAGTCTATGACGCTTTTGTGAAAATGAAAGCAGCTGCACAAAAAGAGAATATCGATATGGAAGTTGTATCGGGTTACAGAGATTTTTTCCGGCAGAAGGCTATTTATGAGCGCAAGTACAAAAAGTATACGGAAGAAGGTCTTTCCCCGGTAAAAAGTATTGAAAAGATCATTGAATATTCTACCATACCCGGGACATCCAGGCATCATTGGGGTACCGATATGGATATTATAGATGCCAGAGGAAAACATGAAGGAGATGTCCTGATCCCGGATAAATTTCACGGAAACGGACCTTTTTGCAAGTTTAAGGAATGGATGGATAAGCATTCGGAAAGCTTTGGCTTTTACCTGGTCTATACCGATAACGGAAACAGAAAAGGGTTTAAATACGAACCCTGGCATTATAGCTATAAACCGCTTTCCGGGCCTATGCTCAAAGAATACCGGAAAATAGATATTAAAGAAATGCTTATTAAAAATGAACTCCTGGGGAAAGAACATTTAAGCGATGATTTTATAGACAGATACCGACGGGAGAATGTTCTGGACATTAATCCGGAATTGCTTTGAAATAAGCGATAAAAATTCTGAACAGATAAAAACAAAGTTTTTGTAATTTTAAACAGACCAATCAAACAGACTCATGAGAAGAGGTAATTTAAAGATAAGATTACTTATAGGTTTAGCTATTATAGCCTTTGCATTTGTTAGAAAGTGCAGTAATAAACAGGAAAATCCCTATACGGGGAGGGTCCAGAATATTGATATTACCTCAGATCAGGAAATTGCCATTGGCCTTCAGAGCGCCCCTCAAATGGCGGCTCAGCACGGTGGCCTTCATCCGGATGACCGCCTTCAGGCAATTGTTGATGCGGTCGGGAATAAACTGGTACAGAACAGTATTGCCAGAGAAACCCCGTATCGCTATGACTTTCACCTTCTGGCTGATGACAGGACCATAAATGCCTTTGCACTTCCCGGGGGACAGATCTTTATTACCATGGCATTGTATTCCAAACTGGAAAATGAGAGTCAGCTGGCAGGAGTACTCGGGCATGAGATAGGCCACGTTATAGGAAGGCATTCGGCAGAACGGATAGCAGAGACCAATTTCTGGAAAACAGTTTCTATGGGAGCTTCGGTAGGAGCCGATGCAGGGGGACTGGTAAACGGAATAGGACAGAACACCCTCCTTAAAAACGGAAGGGGAGATGAGCTGGAAAGCGATGAACTGGGCGTGCTCTTTATGCTAAAGGCAGGTTATAACCCCGAAGAGCTTATTGGTGTAATGAAGATCCTGAAAGCAGCTGCGGGCCCTAACAGGGTGCCGGAGTTCAAAAGTACACATCCCGATCCCGAAAACAGGATCCAGAAGATCAGGGAAGCCATTATCAAATACAGAGGGCGCTAAACGTTATTTCGGAAGAATTTTCTGCTTTTTAATACCACTAATCTATAATTTTTAGTGTTTCATCCTTTTTTATATAATCCCGTATGGGGAATTGCTAAATTTGTATCCTGTTAATTCCCCCAATTCACCACCTTATATTTCTTAGCTATTAGTTACAGCCCCTAATTATTGCAGCCCCGTATCCTGCCGATATTTCACTTCCTTATTATTATGGTTAAATAATTAGGCTTTTCATGTTTAACTAATAATAATTAATAGCATATGAGAATATTTTTACTATTTAAAGAGCTTTATGTAGATGCATTTAAGGGGATAGGTGGCCCGGCTGTAGCTATACTCAAACCAATGAGTTGGCTGTGCTTTGCCTGTATCAGTATTGTATTGTATGCATTTGTATATAGAGTAATGACAGGTTTTCCGTTTTTTTAATTTAAAGTGTTTAAAAAGTAAAAACCCCGCAATTTGCGGGGTTTTGTTTTTTCACTAGCTTGTTTTTTTTAGGTATTCAGAGCATTTTTGATGACTTGCATCGCCTCTTTTGCTCCAGCGGCTTCGGCGTACTTCAGGGCTTTGAACCCCTGATTAGATCTCAAATGTAAATTCGCTCCCTTATCGATGAGAAGCTTTAGGATCTCCACACGGTTATAACGGGCTGCCCACATGGCAGGTGTCATTCCGCGGGATTTCTTATTTACATTTTCTCCCTGTTCAATTAATTTTTTAACAGTTTCCATATCACCTTTCGCTATGGCCATGCAAAATGCATTGATGCCAACATCGGTGGTAATTTCAGTACCTTCACTATGGATAGGTGACATTTCAGTGTTTGCCCGCGCGGAAAAACTCACGGCGGCAAACGCAATTGCTAAAAGAAAAACAGTTTTTTTCATGATGAATGAAGATTAATTGATTAATGAATGTTTACATGATGGTGTATCTAAGTGACGACGAGATTTTAAATCTGTAACAGATTGAGGGCCTAAATAACAAAAATTTAACGCTTATTGCCCCGATATGTTAAAATTAGCCCTTTGAAAAGGCCCTAAATCGCATACTTTTCAAGAAACAAGCCGCTTTTTTGTCAAAATGATAAAAGAAAACAGGAAATACCTCCGCTTCGGCCTAATTAGTATCTTTGCGTTTTGAAAAAAACGACCGATGAACAAGAAAGTAATACTGCTTATCCTGGACGGCTGGGGAAAATCTCCAGATCCGGAAATATCTGCTATAGATCGCGCAAACACACCCTTTATGGATTCTCTTTACGGGGTATATCCTAATGCCAATCTTCTTACCGACGGAATGAATGTCGGTTTACCGGAAGGGCAGATGGGAAATAGCGAAGTGGGACATATGAACCTGGGAGCAGGAAGGATCGTTTATCAGGATCTAGCTAAGATCAATCTTGCTGTGGAAAAAGACACACTTAAAGACGAAAAGACGCTTACAGATGCCTTTTCCTATGCAAAGAACAATGGCAAAAAAGTACATTTCCTTGGCTTACTGAGTAACGGGGGAGTACATTCTCATATAGATCATCTTAAAGGATTAATTAAGGCGGCAGATGACTTTGGTGTGGAACAGAGCTATATTCATGCTTTTACAGACGGAAGGGATGTAGACCCGCAAAGTGGTGAAGGCTTTATTAAAGATCTGGAAGCATATCTCGAGTCGAGCAATGCCCGCCTGGCTTCTGTGATCGGGAGGTACTACGCTATGGACAGGGATAAACGCTGGGAACGGGTAAAACTGGCTTATGATCTTCTGGTTAAGGGAGAAGGTAAGGCCACCGAAAGACCGGTAGAGGCGATAAAGGAAAGTTATGCAGAAGGAATTACCGACGAGTTCATTAAACCGATAGTTGTTCAGGAAGACGGAAAAGCGGTAGCTGTGGTTGAGGAAGGGGATGTGATCATCTTCTTTAATTTCAGAACAGACCGGGGAAGACAGCTTACCCAGGTATTGAGCCAGCAGGACTTTCCGGAATTTGGAATGAAGAAACTGGAGTTGTACTATGTAACCATGACCAACTACGATGAGACTTTTAAGGGAGTTGAGGTGGTTTATGATAAAGATAATATTGAAAAGACCCTGGGCGAAGTACTTGCCGGGGCGGGAAAAAAGCAGATCCGTATAGCGGAAACGGAAAAATATCCGCACGTTACCTTCTTTTTTAACGGAGGAAGGGAAGAACCCTTCGAAGGGGAGGAAAGGATCCTTTGTCCTTCTCCAAAGGTGGCGACCTATGATCTTCAGCCCGAAATGAGTGCCTATGATATCAGGGATGCTATTGTTCCGGAACTGGAGAAAGGGGAAGTTGATTTTGTATGCCTGAATTTTGCCAATCCGGATATGGTAGGGCATACGGGTATTATGGAAGCAGCTGTTAAAGCTTGTGAAGTGGTAGATGAATGTACTGCTAAAGTAGTTAATACTGCTTTGGAAAACGATTATACTTCTATCATCATTGCCGACCACGGGAATTGCGATACCATGATCAATCCAGATGGGAGTCCTAATACGGCACATACGACCAATCCGGTACCTTTGATCCTGGTAGATAAGGATATTAAGAGTATTAAAGACGGGATACTGGGAGATATTGCACCTACTGTTTTGCAGTTGCTGGGAGTAGAGCAACCTTCCGAGATGACCCGCAAAAGCCTGATCGGATAAAATAAAAAGGAATGTTTACCTTTGCAGCGTATGATTAAGATTAAAACACTAGAAGAGATAGAATTAATGCGTGAAAGCGCATTAATTGTTTCAAAGACGCTGGGCGTGCTTGCTGCCGAGGTTAAACCCGGAGTAACTACGTTACAGCTCGATAAAATTGCAGAAGAGTTTATCAGGGATCACGGGGCAGAGCCCGGATTTCTTGGATTATACGATTTTCCAAATACCCTGTGTATGAGTCCGAATGCACAGGTAGTTCACGGCATTCCGAATGATACTCCCCTGGAGGAAGGCGATATTATTTCTATAGATTGCGGAGCACTTAAAAATGGTTTTTACGGAGATCACGCCTATACTTTTGAAGTAGGGGAGGTAGCAGCAGAAACCAAAGAACTTTTAAAAACCACCAAGGAATCACTTTATGTAGGGATCCGGGAATTCAGAGCCGGTAACCGTGTGGGAGATGTAGGATACGCCATTCAGCAATACTGTGAGAGCAGAGGATACGGAGTGGTAAGAGAACTGGTAGGCCATGGCCTGGGAAGAAAAATGCATGAAGATCCGGAAATGCCTAATTACGGAAGAAGAGGCAGAGGTAAAAAGTTCGTCGAAGGAATGGTAGTAGCTATCGAACCTATGATCAACCTCGGAACCCACCGTATCAAACAACTCAGAGACGGATGGACCATCCTAACTGCAGACGGGAAGCCAAGTGCTCATTTCGAACATGATGTGGCCATCGTTAACGGAAAACCCGAATTACTTTCCACTTTTAAATATGTTTACGAAGCTTTGGGGATTGAAAGTAATGAAGAGGATGAGTTCAGACAGAAAGTGGCTGCATCCTAATCAATTCTCAGTTCAGTTTTCAGATGAAAAAACTGTTTAAATTTTTCCTGAACAGGATACCGAGGCCTTTACTGATCAGAATTAGTTTTCTGGTACGCCCGCTTATCAGTTTTTTCCTGAGAGGAAACCGGTATACAGATCCGATCGATAATAAAAAGTTCCGTAGTTTTCTACCCTACGGATATGAATACCCAAGAGATAATGTCTTATCGCCAAGCACACTTTCCTTAGAAAGGCACAGGCTTCTGTGGCTGTACCTGAGAAATGAGACCGATTTTTTTAACAGCCCGAAAAAGGTATTGCATTTTGCTCCCGAACAGGCTTTTTACAAGCGATTCAGAAAGCAAAAGAACCTCGATTATATTACTACAGACCTCAATTCGCCCCTGGCGGATGTAAAAGCAGATATTTGCAACCTTCCTTTTAAGGATAATGAGTTTGATATTATCTTTTGCAATCACGTATTGGAGCATATCCCCGATGATACCAAAGCAATGCAGGAATTACTGAGGATCCTAAAGCCCGGCGGAACCGGAATATTCCAGATTCCGCAGGACCTGAACAGAGAAACTACTTTTGAGGACGATTCTATAACCGATCCGGCCGAAAGAGCCAGAGTCTTCGGTCAGTATGACCATGTCCGTATTTACGGAAGGGACTATTTCGACAAACTGAGAAGCATAGGTTTTAAAGTAAACGAGGTTGATTATACTGCTACGCTTTCGGAGAGCGAAATAGACAATTATCGCCTGGCAAAAGGAGAGATCCTCCCGATTTGTACCAAATAATTTTAATGACCCTTATCGCGAGTATTCCAGTTAAACTGCACACTGTCTTTATCGGAATAACTCCCAATACCTATAAAAAACGATTACTAAAAGAGATCAATCCGTCAAAAGAGAAGTAAAACCTTCTGTGGCAAAGGTTTTTACCGTATCGCCTTCACCGGCCAGGATAATATAAACTTCAATATTGTGAAGGGCCGTAAGCAGGGCCTTGGTTTTTTCCAGTTCCATAGCCATAAAAGCCGTAGCATAAGCATCTGCTTCCATACAGGTAGATGCTACTACCGAAACACTTAATACATTGCTTTTTTGAGTGTAACCTGTCTTGGGATTAACGGTGTGAACGTATTTTTCACCGGTTTCAGGGTCTATCCTGAACTTACGGTAATTACCCGATGTAGCCATTGCCTGGTTTTTTAACCGGATGGTAGTTAGCAGATCTCGTTGATTTGTCGATTCCTGACGCGGATCATCTATCCCCAGGATCCAGTCTTTCCCGAGCTCTGTATTTCTGCCTTTGGTCAGTATTTCACCTCCCAGTTCTATCAGGTAGTTCTCTATGTTGTGATCGTCAAACAATCTTCCTATCAGATCGATGGTATACCCCTTGGCTACAGCATTAAAATCTATATAGATCTCCGGGTGTTTCTTCCGGATCTTCTGATCTTGCGTAAGCTTTAGTTTGTCAAAGCCTACATATTCCATAATGCTGTCTACCTGTTCCGGCGATATATTAGGCAGTTCTTCCCCAGGGCCAAATCCCCATGCATTGACCAGGCTTCCGACGGTAGGGTCGAAGCTTCCGTCTGTCTTTTCCCATATTTCTCTCGATTTTAAGAATACTTCCCGGAAATAGGAGTCGATCACTACAGTAGAATCTCCTTTGTTAACCCTGGAGATATCTGAAGTAGGGATATAGGTAGACATAGATTTGTTGATCTTGCTGATGATATCTTCGATCTCCTTCTGAAGATCGGTGATTCCATCTGCTTTTTCATACTTTATACTATAGGAAGTGCCCAGAGCAAAACCTGTGGTGACAATAAAAGAAGATGTTTTAGGGGGCGAAGTTTCCTTTTTACAGGAGATAAAGAGAAAAAGGGATATAAGAAGCAATCCCCTGCTAAAGAATTTAGATTTCGATAAGTCCACTATATCTGACCACATATTTTTCATTTTTGTATACAGGCTTTAAAGGGTCTTCGGCATTACTGATCCCGACACCGACATAATAGGCTCTGGCGTTGAACTTTAATGCGTGTTCTTTTATGGTTTCCATATAAATTGTATCGTATTGAGTGGGATCATTAGGATGTGATACCGCTTTTACCACTACGAAATGCAATTTTTTTTCCTTTAAGCACACAAATTGCGGATCTTTTTTGAGTTTGCTGTTTACAGAAAGGAACTCGAAGCCCGCTTTTTGTAATTCTTTGCCCGCAATATTCATTACCAGATAATGTAATTCCTGTTCTGTCAGTGTTTCCATAGCCCTGCAAAAATAGTATAAAAAAAGGTCAGGTTAAAAACCCGACCTTTTAAATATATCTGTAAGGAAATTATCCTCCAAAGTCATCAAATCTGATATTCTCATCAGGAATACCAAAATCTTCTCCCATTTTCTGAACGGCCTGGTTCATTAATGGTGGTCCACAGAAGTATAGTTCTATATCTTCCGGTGCGTCATGGTGATTCAGGTAGTTGTCTATCACACATTGGTGAACAAAACCTACGAATCCGTCACCTTCACTATCCAGGCTCTCTCTTACCGTCCAGTTATCTTCCGGTAACGGTTCAGACAGTGCCAGGTAAAACTTAAAGTTAGGGAAGTTCCTTTCAAGCTCATAGAAGTGCTCCAGGTAGAACAATTCTCTCTTGGAACGACCTCCGTACCAGAAAGTAACTTTACGCCCTGTCTGAAGAGTTTTGAATAAGTGATATAAATGCGAACGCATCGGTGCCATTCCGGCTCCACCTCCAACATAAAGCATTTCTGCTTCCGAAGGGTTGATAAAGAATTCTCCGTAAGGTCCTGAAATAGTAACTTTATCTCCCGGTTTTCTTGAGAAAATATAAGAAGATGCTACCCCTGGATTTACATCCATCCATGCATTTTTAGATCGGTCCCATGGCGGAGTGGCAATACGTACGTTTAGCATGATCTCTCTTCCTTCTGCAGGATAAGAGGCCATAGAGTAAGCACGTTCTACGGTTTCCGTATTCTTCATTACCAACGGCCATAGTCCGAATTTATCCCATTCTGTCTGGAATTTATCCGGAGTTTCATGCTCTTCCGGGTGAGCAGTGATATCGATATCAGAATACTTGATCTCACATTCAGGGATCTCGATCTGAATATATCCTCCTGCTTTATAATCCATATCTTCGGGAATCTCTACCACGAATTCTTTAATAAAGGATGCTACATTGTAATTTCTTACTACGGTAGCTTCCCATTTCTTGATCCCGAATACTTCTTCAGGAATGGAAATATCCATATCCTGTTTAACTTTTACCTGACATGCCAGACGGGCACCGGACTGTAACTCTTTCCTTGTAAAGTGAGGAGTTTCTGTTGGTAAAGCTTCTCCACCACCAGAATTTACGTGACACTCACACTGGATACAGGTTCCACCACCACCACAGGCAGATGGTAAAAATATTTTTTCACCTCCAAGAGTAGATAATAGAGAATTACCCGAAGCCACTTCAACTACTTTCTCTCCGTTGATAGTAATTTTAACCGGCCCTGATGGAGATAGTTTTTGTTTTACAAATAATAGCAGTCCTACCAATAGAAGTGTGATCACTAAAAAGGCAATGACGGTTGCTACAATAGTTCCTGTTGTACTTGCTGCTAATATCATACTATTGGTTTATTTCTTTTGTATTTTCAGATATCAAATTCTTAGGTGCTTCCTCTTTCTTAATCTCTACTTTAGCTTCACGCTGAGATTCCTGAGCTGCTTCATCTCCACCTGTTAACATTCCACCGAAACTCATGAATCCGATAGCCATTAAACCGGTAATGATAAATGTAATACCCAAACCTCTTAATGGAGCCGGTACATTGGAATATCTGATCTTCTCCCTGATAGCTGCGATAGCAAGAATAGCAAGGAACCATCCGATCCCTGAACTAACCCCGTAGTTAAAAGCAAGTCCTAAACTTGGGATCTCTCTGGATTGCATAAAGAGAGAACCTCCAAGAATTGCACAGTTTACCGCAATCAGCGGAAGAAATATCCCCAGTGAGTTATATAGGGAAGGAGAGAACTTCTCCACGATAATTTCTACCAGCTGTACCATAGTGGCAATAGTGGCAATAAACAGGATAAAAGAAAGGAAACTCAGGTCGTAGGATGCATATTCAGGTCCTAACCAGGCCAGAGCTCCGTCTCTAAGGATATATTGATCCAGCAGCCAGTTAAAAGGAACGGTAATGGCCATTACAAAAATAACGGCAGCACCCAGACCTACGGCTGTAGATACTTTTTTGGAAACAGCAAGGTAAGAACACATTCCAAGGAAGGTGGCAAATACCATGTTGTCTATGAAAATCGATTTGAAAAATAACTCTATATGTTCCATAATTTTTTTCGTTTCAGTTCACGGCATAAAGCCGTTCCCCTAATTTTAATTTTCTTCAATTAAAGTCTTGTTTCTTGAACGCTGTACCCAGATAATGATCCCTACTGTAATCAAAGCCATAGGCGATAACAGCATAAATCCGTTGTTCTCATATCCAAGAGCGTAAAGCCCGGTCTTGGCAATAGGATCTCCAAGTACCTGAATACCCAAAAGTGTTCCTGATCCCAATAACTCTCTGAAAAAACCTACGATAATAAGGATAACTCCGTATCCAAGGGCATTTCCAATTCCATCCAGGAAAGATTTCCAGGGACCGTTACCCAGGGCAAAAGCCTCAAAACGTCCCATGATAATACAGTTTGTAATGATCAGACCGACAAAAACCGAAAGGGTCTTACTCAATTCATAAGCAAAAGCCTTCAGAACCTGGTCTACAATGATCACCAAAGCTGCAACGACTACAAGCTGAACAATGATCCTGATCTTTGGAGGGATGATATTTCTCATTAAGGAAACTACCACATTACCCACTCCCAGTACAAATAGTACTGAAATAGTCATTACAATAGAAGCCTTTAACTCGGCAGTAATTGCAAGGGCAGAACAGATTCCCAGTACCTGTATCGTAATTGGGTTATTATCTGCTAACGGATCTAATATAAGTTTACTGTCTTTTTTTGATAATATTCCCATTTCTTATTTTTTTAATGAATTAAAATAAGGTAGATACATTCTAAGGTCCTTTTTGATCATGGCAGCTACTCCGTTTCCGGTAATAGTAGCTCCTGCAATAGCATCTACTTCGTTATCGGTTTTATCTTTGTTAAGCGGGTCTGCATTTCCTTTTGCTACTTCAATTCCCTTAAAAGCAGTTCCGTCATAAACGTGTTCTCCTATAAAATCGTCCATAAAGAAGCGCTCCTTGATATTGGCTCCCAGTCCGGGAGTTTCTCCGGCATGGTCGAAATATGCTCCCTGAACAACCATTTCGTCGTTCAAGGCAATATATCCCCAGATCGCATCCCATAAACCTTTACCTCTCATGGGTACTATATAAAAAGTACTTCCGTCTTTTTCTCCTATAAACAATGGAAGACGTCTTTCGTAATCATCTGCTTTTGCTAAAGCTTCTTCTTTTTTGATATCTATCAGATAGGCCTGATCGTCTTCGGTTACGTCATCTCCCTGAATTACGAGCTGCTGTTTGATGAACTTGCTGAATTCATCTGAAACTTTATCCGTAGATATAAAATTTACACCTCCTGCGTCCTCGCCATTTTCATTGATTCCCATAGCGTACAGGATGTTTTGTTGCTTTTCAAGGCGTTCATTTTCCTCGATATTGGGCTTAAGGGAGCCTGCTACAAAAGCCAGCAGAGAACCCACTACTGCCACCATTCCGATGGCAAAGAGTACCGTGTAACTGTTCTTTTCCGTATTCATACCAATTTAAGCGGTTTTAACTTTTAAACGTTTCATTCTTCTTTTTACGTTGGCTTGTATTACGTAATGATCGATAGTCGGCGCAAATACGTTCATTAATAATATAGCTAACATTACACCCTCAGGATATGCCGGGTTAAATACCCTGATAAGGATCGAAATAAATCCGATCAGGAATCCGTATATCCATTTCCCTCTATTGGTTTGTGAAGCAGTTACGGGGTCTGTCGCCATGAATACAACTCCGAAAGCAAAACCTCCTATGATAAGGTGGTGCCAGAAAGTGGTACTCATCAACCCGTAAAACTTACTCGATTCGGAAACCCATCCGGCATCAACAGCACCGTTAAAGATGAGTCCCATAACAATTGCACCCAGTACAGCAGATAACATGATCCTCCAGCTACCGATTTTGGTAAAGATCAGGAAGAGTCCTGCCAGCAATATCAGCAAGGTAGAAGTTTCTCCTACAGAACCCGGAATAAACCCGTAGAACATATCCGCCAGGTCATAACCCGGGGCGTTGTTCTGAGCAAGGTTTCCAAGAATGGTTTCTCCGGAAATTGCATCTACGTTCTCACCGTTTGCAAGCTGATTGGCTCTTTCTACTGCTCCGTGTACCCATACTTTATCACCACTCATCCATGTTGGATAGGCAAAGAAAAGAAATGCTCTTACTGTAAGAGCAGGGTTCAGGATATTCATTCCTGTACCTCCGAAAACTTCCTTTCCGATAACCACACCAAAAGCAACAGCAACTGCAAGCATCCATAACGGAATATCTACAGGAACTATAAGTGGTATAAGCATCCCTGATACCAGGTAACCCTCTTCTACCTCATGTCCTTTGATCATGGCAAAAACAAATTCTATCGCCAGACCAACCCCGTAGGATACGATAACCAGCGGTAAAATTTTAGTTACTCCAATCATAAAGGCCGCTCCCGAAAGGAAAGGTACTTCCTCTCCGATAGCAAGGTAGTGTTGATAACCGGCATTGAACATCCCGAAAATCAAACAAGGTACAAGGGCCATAATAACTATGTTCATGGTCCTTTTTAAATCGTCTGCCATTCTGATATGCCCTCCGGAATGCGTAGTTTCATTGGGCATGTATAAAAATGTATGTATGGCATTAAATGCAGGCGCCATTTTGGTGCCTTCATACTTTTCTTTGAGTTTATGTAAATTATTCTTTAAGCCCATAGTGTTATCCTATTTCTTTATACATTAAGTCTAGTCCTTCCCTTATGATCTGCTGATGAGGTTGCTTGGAAACACAAACAAACTCGGTAAGTGCAAAATCTTCCGGTGCAACTTCGTACATTCCTAATTGCTCCATCTGATCCAGGTCTTTTACCATTGTAGCTTTTAGAAGTTGTAACGGATAAATATCGAGAGGGAATACCTCTTCGTAATTACCGGTCACCACAAAAGCTCTGTGTTCACCGTTGGTATTGGTGTTCAGATCGTATTTTTTATTTGGGAATAACCATGAAAAGGTTAATGCTCTTGTTGTCGATAGTTTATTAAACACAGGTTTGTTCCATCCGAAGAAATCGTAATCATTTCCTTCCGGAATAACGGTAACCGTATTGTTGTAATATCCAAGATAACCATCCGGATCTACCTTGGTTCCGGTAAGGACATTACCACTGATTACCCTGATGTTATTGTCTTTTACACCTGCATCGTAAAGGAAAGTAGAGATCTCAGCTCCTATCTTGGTGGTGTAGTATTTCGGAGATTTTACCGATGAACCTACCAAAGCTACTTTTCTCTCTGCATTGAACTTTCCGGTAAGGATAAGCTCTCCGATGATTATCAGGTCCTGCGGATTAAGAATCCATACCACTTCTCCTTTGTTAATCGGATCTACTTTAGAAATAAGAGTACCTACATTTCCTGCCGGATGAGGTCCGGAGATCCTGTGAAGGCTCACATTCTCCAGGCTTGCCAGGGGAGAAGAAGATTTTTTAGATACGGAAACATGTATTTTCCCATCTGTTAATTTGGAGATCGCATTAATAGCGGTCTGTAATTCTTTCTCTTTGCCTTCAAGTACATAGTCGTAATCTGCAGCCAAAGGAGCACTTGCATAACCTGAGATAAAAATAGCCTTGGGCTTGTTATCCGGATTAGCAATGACATCGTACGGACGTTGCTTGATAAACGGCCAGCAACCCGCGCTTAATAAATATTTTTTTACTGCCTCTCCATCGGCATTATTTAAGTCGAATGCACTCTGATTTGCATAAGTCTGTTCCTTATCTGCCTGAATTCTAATGGTCAGGATCTTTCTTCTTGCGCCTCTTTCTATTTCCACGATCTCCCCACTCACCGGAGATACGAAAAACATATCTTCGTTAGCTTTGTTGTAAAAAAGTGCCTGTCCGGCTTTAACTTTGTCACCAACCTTTAAAAGCATTTTAGGGGTAATACTGTGAAAATCAGAGAGTCTGATAGCGTAGATATTACTTGGTACTGCTTCTGTAGTAGTCTTTTCTGCCTCACCAATCAATTTAATATCCAGCCCCTTCTTAATTCGGATGTCGTTTGACATATGTCTTGGATCTTTGTAAAATTAACTAAAAATTCGTGCAAATTTACTAATTAAAATAGTGAACTGAAAGGCAAGATAATCACTTAAATTTTATTTATAATAATTCTAAATAGTGATTTTTGAGTTTTAAAAACCTTCTCTGCAAGTGTATCTCGTTTCGGCATACATTTTGTTTATCTTTGAGGTCGTAATACATGTGATATGATAAAGACCCTGAAATGCTTAATATTTGTTTTTCTGTGCTTTGCTACCGTGCTGAATGCGCAGGTAGAATATGAGATAAGCCCGCCCGATCATATCCGGTCTATTGTCTTTAAAAGTGCGAATGAAGGCGATCTTTTTCCCATCGTTAAAATAGGGGAGAGTTTTACGCTTTCTTTTGATGATATTACGGCATCCGAAGCAGATTACTATTATAAGATCGTGCATTGTAATTACGACTGGACCCCTTCCAATCTTTCAAAAATGCAATACCTGAACGGATTGGATAACCAAAGGATACAGAACTACCAGAATTCCTATAATACACTTCAGCCATATTCGAATTACCAGCTGAGTTTTCCGAATAGCCTGACACGCCTGAAGCTAACCGGGAATTATGTCCTCAAGATATACAACAGCAGTGATGAGCTTCAGTTTTCCCGGAGATTCGTTATTTACAGGGATGCGGTAAATGTAGGGGCGTATCTCAAACGCTCCAGAGACCTGAATACAATTTACAGTAAGCAGGTAGTGCAGTTTACTATAAACAGCAGTGGTTTTCAGCTGGTAAACCCGCAGAAAGAAGTTAAGGTGGCTATTTTACAAAACCATTACTGGCCGGGAGCCATCACCGGGGTTCGCCCTCAATTCTTTTCGGGAAATCAGCTTATTTACAAATACGATAAGGAAACTTCCTTTGACGGTGGAAATGAGTTTTTGTTCTATGACAATAAAGAGATCAGGACCGCCAGTAACGGGGTGTTCAGTGTAGAGCTGGACGATCTGTACAACCATTACCTGTATACCGCAAAGAACAGATCTGACTTTCAGTATACCTTTAACCCGGATGTTAACGGAGATTTTGTGGTCAGAACTCTGGAGGGAGAGGATAATGATACCGAAGCGGATTACGCTCAGGTACATTTTAGCCTGGAGTACGATAACAGCATCGGACTGGACAAAGTATATGTTTTCGGGAAGTTCAATAATTTCGAACTCAACGAGGAAAATGAGCTTAAACTCAATGTTGAGACCGGACTTCTGGAAACCACTATGTTGCTCAAACAGGGGTTCTACAATTATAAATTTGTTGTGGTAAATGAAAATGGTGAGATAGATTATAACCGGATCTCAGGAAATCACTATCAAACTGAAAACAATTATACGGTTATAGTTTATTACCGGAATTTTGGTGACCGTTATGACAGTGTCATTGGGATCGGAAGTGCGAGTTCTGTAAATATTTCCAACTAGTTGTTTAGGGAAAAAGAAGGCAGATCAACTGCTTTTTAGGTCTTTGGCAGATTTTATGACCAACGCTGATTTATTACATCAATTAAATTTGTATTTTTGGGCTTTAGCTCCTCATTTTGAGGAAATAGCATTTTGAAAAATTCTTAAAAAAAGCATTATTCTGCAATTGGAATTATGGTTCAACAAGTTACCAAAGGCATAAAAATATCTGTAGAAACCAGTTTTGAAGGAACTTTCTTCAAAAACTACAGGATGCATTTTGCCTTCGGCTATCAGATCACCATTGAGAATCAGAGTAAGGATTCCGTGCAGTTAACCACCAGACACTGGAAGATCTACGATTCCCTGAATGATGTGGAAAATATAGAAGGGGAAGGGGTTATCGGTAAGAAACCTGTACTTAAACCGGGGGAATCACATACCTATAGTTCCGGATGCCTGCTCAGTTCGCCCATAGGTTCTATGAAAGGGCATTACCATATGGTGAATTTTACTTCTACAAAGCGTTTTAAAGTAACCATTCCTACTTTTAAACTTTGCGCTCCTTTCGCAATCAATTAAATATTATTTTTAGATAGAATTTAACTTCTATAACGATTTCGTATTTATTACCTTTGGCAAAAATTAATTCAAAACACAATTTCTATTATGGGAAAAGGTTTTTTTCACGTTCCTGCGGCTGTAAATGAGCCGGTTAAATCGTATGCTCCAGGAACACCGGAAAGAGAGCAAGTCTTAAAACAATACAAATCGTATTTCGAAGGAAATGTAGATGTACCATTATATATTGGGAGTGAGGAAATCAAAACCAATAACACCAGGACTATGTCCCCTCCGCATGATCATAAGCATGTGGTAGGAACATATCACCTGGCTGAAAAGTCTCATGTGGAAAAAGCTATTTCCACATCATTGGAGGCCAGAAACGAATGGGCAGCCCTGACCTGGGAACAGAGAGCAGCTATATTCTTAAAAGCAGCAGAATTAATTGCCGGTCCTTACAGGGCAAAGATCAATGCGGCAACTATGATCGCACAGTCGAAAACCATTCATCAGGCAGAAATTGATGCTGCTTGCGAATTAATAGACTTCCTTAGATTTAATGTAGAATTTATGTCGCAGATCTATGAGGAGCAACCCGATTCTGCCGAAGGGATCTGGAACAGGGTGGAATATCGTCCGTTAGAAGGATTTGTATATGCCATTACCCCGTTTAACTTTACGGCTATTGCAGGAAACCTTCCGGCCAGTGCTGCAATGATGGGGAATGTGGTAGTGTGGAAACCTAGTGACAGCCAGATATTCTCTGCCAAGGTAATCGTTGATGTATTCAAGGAAGCAGGACTTCCGGATGGCGTGATCAATGTGGTTTACGGAGATCCGGTAATGATTACCGATACTGTTTTGGCAAGTCCTGATTTTTCAGGAATCCACTTTACGGGATCTACTTTCGTATTTAAGGAGCTCTGGAAAAAAATTGGAAACAATATTCACAACTATAAAACATATCCGCGAATCGTAGGAGAGACCGGAGGAAAAGATTTTATCGTTGCACACCCTTCTGCGAATGCCAAGCAGGTAGCTACAGGGATTACCCGTGGTGCTTTTGAGTTCCAGGGACAAAAATGTAGTGCGGCTTCCCGTGTGTACCTTCCTAAATCTATTGCAAATGAAGTGATAGAATATGTAAAAGAAGATATCACATCCTTTAACAAGCCAGGATCTCCTGAAGATATGAGTAATTTTATTACTGCTGTTATTCACGAGGGGTCTTTTGATAAGCTATCGAGTTATATTGATCAGGCTAAAGCAGATAATGATGCAGAGATCGTAGCCGGAGGGAATTACGATAAATCAAAAGGTTATTTTATAGAGCCTACCGTGATCCTTACTACCGATCCTCAATATAAAACGATGACTACCGAGTTATTCGGACCTGTAGTTACCTTGTATGTTTATGAGGATGACAAATGGTCTGAGACTTTAAAAATGGTAGATGGTACTTCGGAATATGCTTTAACCGGTGCTGTATTCTCTACAGATCGTTATGCTATAGATGAAGCAACTAAAGCACTTGAGAACTGTGCGGGGAATTTCTACATCAACGATAAACCTACGGGAGCAGTAGTAGGACAACAGCCTTTTGGAGGAGCAAGAGCTTCAGGAACCAATGATAAGGCTGGTTCTGCACAGAACCTGTTACGTTGGGTGTCTCCGAGACTTATTAAAGAAACTTTTGTAAGTCCGACAGATTACAGATATCCCTTCTTAGGATAAATAAAATGAAATTTTAATAGGAAGCCTGTTAGTGTTACTGACAGGCTTTTTTTGTTTTACGGCTAATCTCGGGCTAAACGGTTGATTGTCATAATGTTTTTAAGTATCTTTAAAAAGTGTTCGTACGGACAGGATATGACAGAATAAAACCACAGGTTTGAAATGGTCGTAAATACGTTCGTTAGTGTGTTTTCCTATTGATGTTCAACAAAATATTTAGGACGGTTAAAAAATACTGAAATGAGACTAAAATTAAATTTGATCCTTCTGCTTTTTTCTACCCTTACCTCGGCTCAAAAGCTAAGTGAAGAACAAAGGAAATTTATCAATGATGCTTCTGCCTTAATTGATAGCGACAGTAATTTTGAAAACAGTAAATGGGATCTGCTACTCGAAAAAGTAAAAGACAAGCGCATTGTTTCCATAGGGGAATTTAACCACGGATCCAGGGAAGTATTCGACCTCCGGTACAGTCTTATTCAAAAACTCCATAAAAAATTGGGGTTCGATGTAATATTATTTGAATCGGGACTGGGAGAACTCATAGCACCAAACCTTCAAAAAGACCATTTGAATTCCAGGCATATTACCTCACGACTTATGGGACCCTGGATTACCCGGGAGTTTGACCTTCTGATGCAATATGTGAAGGCCGAGAACCTGGAGATAGCCGGCTTTGATGTTCAGCGAACCGGAAAGGGGTTTGAGGAAGCCCTGTCGGTCTTTCTGCTGAAGAACCTGGAAAACACAGATCGTTTTTTAAACCTGGAAAACAGATATGGAAAGGCAGCGAGCCTTTTGAGGAACAGAAAAACCACTTATGATGATATTAAAGGAGAAGTAAGTGCTTTGAGAAGCGATTACAACGACCTCTATAATATACTGGGAAACGGAACGGAAAACTCAAAAGAAGCCAAACTGATAAGAAAGACCTTGATGAACAGGATCGCTTTTCTGGATTATATGCTTCAGTTTAAATCAGATGGAGATTGGAGTAAAAGATGGGCGGCCAGAGATACTCAGATGTACGAAAATATCAATTGGCTGCTGAAAAATATATACCCGGGAAAGAAGGTGATTATCGTGGCCCATAATTTTCATATTTCAAAATTTAACCAGGTGGAGCTCGTCATGGGAGAATTGCTGAAAGACGAGTTTAAAGACGAGATCTATGCTATCGGTGTTTTTGCCGGAAGCGGTGTGTCTGCAGATAATTTCAGGAGGGAAGAAACGCTTTCACCACCGGATTCCGATCGTTTGGATATAAAACATATCATACAGTCCCTCAGTGGGTTTGCTCATTACCTTCCGGTTCCGGAACAAGCTTATAGCGGTAGCGAATGGCTTTTTGAGGATATAATTGTAAATGATACGTTTATCAATTTATACAAGAAAAATACGATGAACTTATCCAAGAAGTTTGATGCTCTTATCCTGTTGCAAAAAGTATCCTTACCCGAATACAGATTCTGAGATCAGGGTTTTCCCGATCTATTTTTATGTAAATTTTACGTTTGGGCATCGGAATTTTAAAGAAATTTTGGGAGGGAGAGGATTTAATTTTTTGCTTCTTTGAACCCTGAAAGTAAAAGACGACGAAAAGAAACCTATGTGCTGATTTAGTTTAGATGAGAATAATTACAAGAAAAGGAGAGATTACAGAGGAAGTCAGGAAATGTTTTCAGGCTTATAATGAGAATAACAGCTTGCAGTGCTGTGTAGATACTCTCAATTCTTATTTGTTGCAGCATAAGGTAAAGTTTCCGTTACTGGAGTTTTGCGGAACTACTTTTTTTGAGAACCTGCCGGAAGATCAGCAAATTCCCTTCTGCGACCAGATAGCAGCACTCGGAACCATTGGCGGGAACGTAATTATCGGGATCATCCTCCAGAAGAGACTTCCTAATCATTTTGAAGAATCCATAGAAAAAGCCACAGAATACATTATTCAGGGAGCTGAATGGTATGTGTGCGATATTATAGGGGAACGCGTTTTCGGCTATTCCCTTTTAAACGAACCTTACCGGACACTGCTGGAGCTAAAACGCTTATCCGTTCATGAAAACAACTGGGTGGTAAGATCATTAGGGCCTGCCTGTCATTACGCAATAAAAAAGGGACTCGGAAAAGAGGAGGTAAAACCTGTTTTTGAGATCCTTCTTTCCATGGCAAACAGGAAAGACCAGCAAATAAGGCAGGGAATAGGGTGGGCCGCCAAAACTACGGCAAAGTTTCACCCGGATATTATTGAAACCTACCAGAAAGAAATTCAAAATAAAAGAGTAGTATCCAGCTGGTTCAGGACCAAGGTAAGGATCGGCCTGGAGCGTTACGAATATGTCAATAGAAATAGAAGTTAAATCTATTTTAAACAAAGCCAAAAAAAGGGATTCCTGGTTTTTAGATAATTATACGGTAAACCTGTATAGCAGTTGTTCCTTTAACTGCCTTTATTGCTATATCCGCGGAAGTAAATACGGAACCAACCTTGAAAAAAGCCTGTCTGTTAAGATAAATGCCATAGACCTGCTGGACCGGCAGTTGGCTAATCGTGCTAAGAAAGGAGAATACGGATTTATAGTACTCTCATCGGCTACGGATCCGTATCTTCAGGTAGAGGAAAAATACCAGCTTACCAGAAAGGCGCTTCAGGTGATCGCAAAACACAGGTTTCCGGTACATATTATTACCAAATCCGATCTTCTGGAGCGGGATTTCGATATCCTTCATGAGATAGACAAGAGAGCCATCCTCCCTGCAGATCTAAACGGGAAATTAAAGGGTGGGGTGTTGATATCTTTCTCCTTTTCTACCCTGGAGGACGAAGTGGCTAAAATATTTGAGTCGGGCGCAACCCGACCCTCCAAAAGGCTAAAAGCCGTAGAAAAAACCCTGAAGGAAGGTTTCTTTACCGGGATAAGTTTAATGCCTTTATTGCCATATATTTCCGATACTACGGAACAACTCCATAAACTCTTTTCAACTTTCAGGGCGCTCGATGTTAAATATGTGCTGCCGGCAACGCTGGGATTGTACGGAAATGACAAAGCCGATAGCAAAACTTTAATGCTAAGGGCTATTAAAAAACACTATCCGGAACTCGAAGCCAGGTACCATAAATTTTTTAAGTATAGCAATGAAATGCCTGCGTATTACCGGAATGCTTTTTACAAAAAAATGAAAGAGCTCTGTACTGAATACCAGCTAAACGATACCATTCTTATAGCTGCATCGGATAAATGACATGCACTGAACTCCAAAGGCGAATTGATAAGTAACGGATATCTGAAAGAGGAGATACTCTAAATTTAAGGCCGGTACTTTAACGGAAGGTATACTACTTTCTTGGTTTCAAAGAACTCATCTTCAAAATGGTCGGAAAGCTTAAATTGCTGCGCATTTACAAAACTTTTCAATTCTTCATCCAGATCGCCTCCCTTTAGATAAAGAATTCCGTTTCTGATATCGTGACGAGATTCTTTTTTTATTTTTTTACGCACCCATTTTACAAAATCGGGCATATTGGTCACCGCTCTGCTCACGATAAAATCGAAAGATTCCTTTACCTTTTCCGCACGTATATGTTCTGCTTTTACATTCTTCAGTTCCAGGGCTTCAGCCACTTCATTAACTACTTTTATCTTTTTTCCGATGGCGTCTATCAGGTAAAAACGACTTTCCGGAAACAGGATGGCTAAAGGGATTCCGGGGAAACCACCTCCGGTTCCCACATCCAGGATGGAAGAGCCCGGAAGAAAATCGACAACTTTTGCAACGCCCAGTGAATGAAGTACATGTCTGAGGTATAACTGGTCAATGTCCTTGCGGGAAATTACATTGATCTTAGAGTTCCATTCTGTGTAAAGAGACTCCAGTTTTGCAAATTTTTCCTGCTGATCCTGGCTGAGAAAAGGGAAATATCTTATAATTTCTTCCATTAACCTGCGTTATTTTTGACAAAAGTAATCTTTTTAAGCACTTATTGAATATTTAATAGATCTTAACAGAGCCATGATAGTATAAATATGTACCTTTGGCGGGAAATAAATTTTAAGTTATAAAAAGAGAAAAAATATATGTCTGACACAACTATAAGATTCTCTAGAAGAGATACAGCCCAATTCTTCAAGACGCTTAACCAAAGAGTAAATGCGTATTTTAAAGAAAATAAAATAAAGAAAACCGGAAACTGGAAACTATATCTGAAAACGATTGTAATGTTTTCCATTTTCCTTACTCCCTATTTTTTAATCCTTACCCTTGATGTAAATGAATGGATCAAATTACTGTTTACGGTAATTATTGGTGTTGGAATGGCAGGAGTGGGAATGAACGTTATGCACGATGGAAATCACGGTTCCTATTCATCCAAACCTTGGATCAACAGATTAATGGGAGCCAGTATCTATATCCTGGCAGGAAATGTATACAACTGGAAAGTACAGCACAATGTGTTGCACCATACCTATACAAATATTCACGGTCATGATGAAGATCTTGATGCGGGTAGGGTTATGCGCTTTTCAAGGCATGCAAAATGGTACCGTTTTCACAGGTTTCAACATTTCTACTCGGTTCTGCTATATGGCTTGTTGACCATTAACTGGGCAATAACCACAGATTTCAAGCAGATGAGAGGATACCTCAAGAGAAAACTCTCTTATGGGAAATTCCCGAATCCGGCCAAAGAGTGGAGTTTATTGATCGTAACAAAACTTATTTATATATCAATCTGGATAGTAATACCCATGGTTTTCCTTGATATCGCATGGTGGAAGATCTTAATAGGATTTTTTGCAATGCATTATACGGCAGGATTAATTTTGAGCGTCGTATTTCAATTGGCACATGTGGTTGAGGAAGTAGATACGATGATCCCGGACGAAACAGGTACAATGAAGAATACCTGGGCGGTTCACCAGTTGTTTACCACGGTGAATTTCTCTACCAAAAACAAGGTTGTAAACTGGTTTACCGGGGGATTAAATCATCAGGTTGAACATCATATTTTCCCGAATATCAGTCATATTCACTATACGAAAATCTCTAAAATTGTGAAGGAAACGGCTAAGGAATTCAATTTGCCTTATAATGAATATAAGACAACAAGAAAAGCAATAGCCTCACATTTTAAACATCTAAAGGAATTGGGAAGAAAACCGGCAATTCAGTTTTCGTAAACTATTAATTAATCAACCAAAATGAATGATCAATTATCTGAAAGGATTGTAAACATGTCTACTTCGGCCACTCTTGCTATGGCCGCAAAAGCCAGAGAATTAAGAGGGCAGGGAAAAGATATTATCGGACTTAGTTTAGGAGAGCCCGATTTTAATATTCCCGAATTTATAAAAGAAGCAGCCATTCAGGCTATTCATGATAACTATAGCAGTTATCCTCCGGTAGACGGATACGGCGACTTGAAAGAGGCCATCATTCATAAGTTTAAAAGAGATAACGGACTTGATTATAAGGCAGACCAGATCGTAGTATCTACAGGAGCCAAACAATCCCTGGCCAATGTGGCTATGGTAATGATCAATCCGGGCGATGAAGTTATATTACCCGCACCTTACTGGGTGAGTTATTCGGATATCGTTAAAATAGCTGAAGGAGTACCGGTAGAAGTACCGACTTCTATTGAAAACGATTTTAAGATGACTCCGGAGCAGCTGGAAGCAGCGATTACACCAAAAACAAAAATGCTTTGGTATAGCTCTCCTTGCAACCCAAGTGGTTCTGTTTACAGTAAAGAGGAACTGGAGGCCTTAGCTGAGGTGCTTAAGAAACACCCGAATATCTATGTGGTTTCCGATGAGATCTACGAGCATATTAATTTTGCGGACGGCCATGTGAGCATTGCGGCTATAGACGGAATGTACGACAGGACGGTTACCGTTAATGGGGTGTCCAAAGCATTTGCAATGACCGGATGGCGTATCGGATATATCGGAGCTCCCGCGTGGATTGCCAGGGCCTGTAATAAGATACAGGGACAAATTACCAGTGGAGCCAATGCCATAGGACAACGCGCTACCATTGCTGCATTAGAAGCTCCGAAAAGTAAGATCCAGTACATGATAGATGAATTCCATAAACGAAGGGATATGGTACTTCAGCTTCTTGGAGAGATAGAAGGCTTTAAACTGAACCTTCCTGAAGGCGCATTCTATATTTTTCCTGATATTTCTTCTTTCTTCGGAAAAAGCCTGAACGGGAAGAAAATAGAAAATGCTTCAGACTTTTCTATGTATTTACTGGAAGAAGCAAATGTAGCCACGGTTACCGGAGAAGCATTCGGAAACCCGAACTGTATCAGGATCTCCTATGCAGCCTCTGAAGAAGAGCTTAGAGAAGCGATCAGGAGGATCAAAACAGTACTTTAATACGAAGATCAAAAACATTTATAATGAGAAACCGGAAGTCGATACTTCCGGTTTTTTTGTTAAAAAGTGTTAAAACCAACAAAATGTTAAGTCTTAAAAAATATTTGATCTTTTACACAAACTCTCAATTGAATTAAAATATTTTTAAATTTTTATGAAAATCCATCAATAAATAGCAAGGATCGACCGATTTTTAAGAATACCTCTCCTAACAGCAATATTGATTTTTTAAAACTGATAGAATTTATTCCTCGTAAGTGCTGACGTAAAAAAAAATTAATGTTATGAAAAAATTAAAACTAAAAAGGGGTATGTTCCTAAGCCTTATCATGGTACTGTCTCTGAGCTTAACCAACTGTAGTAATGATGATGAAGAAATACTGACCGAACCGGAACCTGAATTAGAGGATACAGCAGATCCTGTACCTACCGGAGAAGCCGGTGTCTTCCAGCTTGGATCTGTAAGTAACGAAAGAATTTACGGAACCGCTACTTTCCTGGAAAACGACGATAATTCCGTAACTGTAAGACTGGCACTTACCAATACGATAGAAGGGGTAATCAGTCCGGCTCATATTCATATGGGTACTGCAGCAGAAGGCGGAGATATTGTAATTTCTCTTGAATCTGTAGACGGAGATTCGGGTTATAGTACAACCACGTTTACAACTTTAGATGACGGGACGCCTGTTACTTATGAAGAAATTCTGAACTTTAACGGTTACATCAATGTTCATGAAAGTGAAGAAAACCTGGCTACTCTAATAGCTCAGGGAGATGTAGGACAGAATGCTTTAACCGGAGAATTTATTGAGTACCCGCTTAACAGTGTTGACAACCCTGCTATCTCAGGTGTTGCAACCTTTGCAGAGCGTAACAATGGAAATACGCTGGTAACACTTCAGTTAGAAAACACGATTCCAGGTGTATTGAGTCCTTCTCATATTCATATGAATACTGCTGCCGAAGGTGGGGATATCGTGATCAGTCTTACCGATGTAAACGGGGATAACGGATTAAGCCGTACCTCTGTTAGAGAGTTGAATGACGGAACTCCTATCAACTATGAGCAACTATTGGACTTTAACGGTTACATCAACGTTCACGAAAGTACAGAAAACCTTGCTAACCTTATCGGACAGGGAGATATAGGACAAAATGCCTTAACTGGAGAATCTATCGAATACCCGTTAAACAGCGTTGATAATCCTGCTATTTCAGGTGTTGCAACCTTTGCACAACGTAACAACGGATATACTTTGGTAACACTTCAGCTTGAAAACACTATTCCAGGCGTATTAAGTCCTTCACACATTCATATGAATACTGCTGCCGAAGGTGGAGATATCGTAATCAGTCTTACCGATGTAAATGGGGATAACGGATTAAGCCGTACTTCTGTAAATGCATTGAATGACGGAACTCCTATCAATTACGAGCAACTATTGGATTTTAATGGTTACATCAATGTTCACGAAAGTGCACAGAATCTTGCTAACCTGATCGGACAGGGAGACATAGGACAGAATGCCTTAACCGGAGAATCTATCGAATACCCACTAAATAGTGTGGATAATCCTTCTATCTCAGGTGTTGCAACTTTTGCACAACGTAATAACGGATATACTTTGGTAACGCTTCAGTTAGAGAACACTATTCCAGGCGTATTAAGCCCTTCACATATTCATATGAATACTGCTGCTGAAGGTGGAGAGATCGTGATCAGTCTTACCGATGTAAACGGGGATAACGGATTAAGCCGTACTTCAGTAAACGCTTTAAATGATGGAACTCCTATCAACTACGAGCAACTATTGGATTTTAATGGTTACATCAATGTTCACGAAAGTGCGCAGAATCTTGCTAATCTTATCGGACAGGGAGATATAGGACAAAATGCCTTAACCGGAGAATCTGTCGAATACCCACTAAACAGTGTGGATAACCCAGCTATTTCAGGTGTTGCAACTTTTGCACAGCGTAACAACGGATATACTTTGGTAACACTTCAGTTAGAGAACACTATTCCAGGCGTATTAAGTCCTTCACATATTCATATGAATACTGCTGCTGAAGGTGGAGAGATCGTGATCAGCCTTACGGATGTAAACGGTGATAACGGATTAAGCCGTACTTCAGTAAACGCTTTAAATGACGGAACTCCTATCAACTACGAGCAGCTATTGGATTTTAATGGTTACATCAACGTTCACGAAAGTGCGCAGAACCTTGCTAACTTAATCGGACAGGGAGATATAGGACAAAATGCCTTAACAGGAGAGTCCATCGTTTACCCGCTAAACAGTATTGATAATCCTGCTATTTCCGGAACAGCAACTTTTGCACAACGTAACAACGGATATACTTTGGTAACGCTTCAGTTAGAGAACACTATTCCTGGTGTATTGAGCCCATCTCATATTCATATGAATGATGCGATTACAACAGGCCCTATCGTAATCAGCCTTACGGATGTAAATGGCGATAACGGACTAAGCCGTACTTCCGTAAATGCATTAAATGACGGAACTCCTATCAACTATGAGCAGTTATTGGATTTTGACGGTTACATCAACGTTCACGAAAGTACACAGAACCTTGCTAACCTGATCGGACAGGGAAATATAGGCTCTAACTTTTAATAAAAGCTAAACTTTTTATAGGGGTGTTTCATGTTAATTACAGGCCCTGGCAATAAATGTCAGGGTCTTCTCCTTTTTATATATCAGGATTTTTTCCAGAAATAAGGAGTTAACAAGATAAGTACGGTAAATAATTCCAGCCTTCCGATAAGCATTAAGAATGAACACCACCATTTTCCGGCAGAAGGCAGTGAGTTATAGTTGTCGAGAGGCCCTAGATCTCCGAGGGCAGGCCCTACATTTCCAATAGAAGATGCTGCTCCTCCGATAGCCGATTCAAAATCCAGTCCCAGAAAACCAAGAACCAAAGCCCCGATGATAAACATCAGCATATACAGGATAAAAAAGGCCAGGATAGTATATACGATCTCTCCGGAAACCGATTTGTTGTTATAACGTACAGGGATAACCGCATTCGGATGCAAGGTCCTTTTAAATTCGAGCAGACCGTTCCTAATCATAAGCATATGCCTTACAACTTTAACACCTCCGGCTGTAGATCCGGCCGAACCTCCCATAAACATGATCCCGAAAAAGAGAACGGTTAGCAAAGGGGTCCAGGCGGTAAAATCGGCGGTAACAAAACCTGTGGTAGTTGTAATAGCTACCACCTGAAACAGGGCGTGGCGTACGGCGCTCTCAAATTTACCGAGTACCATTGGGTGGTAATCTGAAACAGGTACATTGGCCTGAAAAAAGATAAATACGGCGGCAATAACCGTAAAAGCAGCTATTCCGCGAAAGTAAAATTTAAATTCATCATCCCTCAGGACTTTCTGAACTTTGCCTTTAAAAGCAAAATAACTCAGAATAAAGTTACTTCCCGCAAGGAACATAAATACGATAATGATATATTGAATGGCCGGGTTGTCATTCCAATAGGCTACACTGGCATTCTTTGTAGAAAAACCTCCGGTAGAAAGCGTGGCCATCGAATGGTTTATAGCATCGAAAAAAGACATTCCTGCAATTTTCAGCAGAATGGTCTCTGCAGCCGTATAACCGAAATAGATGAGCCATAATCTTTTAGCCGTATCCGTAATTCTGGGGTGAAGCTTATCTGCACTGGGTCCGGGAGCTTCTGCAGTAAACAGCTGCATTCCTCCGATTCCCAGAAGTGGTAAAATGGCAATGGCAAGTACAATGATCCCCATCCCGCCAATCCAGTGTGTGGTACTCCTCCAAAACAATATCCCTTCGGGAAGGGATTCAATATCGTTAAGAATGGAAGCTCCCGTGGTGGTATAACCCGACATGGTCTCAAAAAAAGCATTGGTCAGATCGGGAATACTGTCCGAAAAAATATAGGGGAGGGTACCGGATAATGACATGATCAGCCATCCGAAGGTAACAATGATATATCCTTCTTTTTTCTTTACCTCTCTTTTATGGTCCCGGGTTACGAACATAAGCAGGATCCCGGAAAAAATAGTTGTGATCCCTGCCAGAAAGATATCGAAGGTCACTCCGTCTTTATAGATCCCGCTGATCAGAGCTGAGATCAGCATAAACCCCCCGTTAAAGAGGAGCAAAAGCCCCATGATATGAAAAATGATTTTGGTGTTAAGTTTCATGAGGTCTTAGAGGAATAATTTTTCAACTTTTGAGATAGAGCGGGGAAGGCTGCAGACAACCACACGATCGCCGGCCCTAATTTCAAAATCACCCAGGGCAATGATCCCTACGTTGTCTCGTATAACCCCACCGATAATAGCCGATCTGGGGAAATCGATATTTTTTATTTTCTTGCCTGTTACTGCTGATGACGGCTTAACGATAAACTCCAGGATCTCAGCATTCAGATTATTCAGGCGGGTAAGAGCCACTACTTCTCCTTTTCTGATATGCCTGAATATATTGTTCGCCGCCAGTAGCTTTTTGTTTATGAGTGTATCAATACCAATGGAGTGGGACAGTTGAAAATAGTCCATATTCTCCACCAGGGCTATGGTCTTTTTTATATTCTTCGATTTGGCTACCAGGCATGACATGATATTGGTTTCTGAATTTCCGGTTACCGCAATAAAGGCATCCATTTCTTCTATATTCTCTTCTTCCAGCAGTTCTACATTACGCCCGTCTCCATTGATGATCAGTGCATTCGGAAGTTCATCGGCAAGATCGAAAGCCTTGTTCCTGTTAATCTCTATAAGCTTAACCTTAAACTTATTGCAGCAAAGGTCACGGGTAGCTTTAAACCCGATCTTACTCCCGCCAAGGATCATAACATCCTTGATCTCTTCCCTGGTTTTACCAATAAGCTTATAAAGTTCGTCCACTCCTTCCTTAGAGGTTACAAAATAAGCCTGATCTCCTTCCTTAAAGATGGTATCTCCTCTGGGAATAAGCGTGTATTGAGTTCCGAATCGTTGAATAGCAATAGGTACAAAATGTAATTCCGGAAAAATACTGGCTGCATCTTTTACAGATTTCCCGACAAAAGGCGCGGTTCGCTGAAGGGAAGTCCCCACCATAATTAGGGCTCCGTTCTCGAATTCATAACTGTCGTTAAAGGCAGACTGATCTAATAATAACTGGATCTCTTCGGCTGCAAGCTCTTCGGGAGAGATAAGTTCATCAATTCCCAGATCTGCAAAACGGATCTCCTCTTTCTTATCGATAAATTCTGTATTGGAGATACGTGCAATGGTTCTTTTACATCCCAGTTGCTTTGCCAGGAGACAAAGAGTGATATTGGTAGTTTCGGAAGAAGTAACCCCGATAACCAGATCGGAATTAGCAACATTGGCCTCCTTCAGAATACTTACAGAAGTGGCATCTCCCTTTAATACTTTAATATCTAAATGAGTATCTGCGTAGCCCAGGCTTTCCTTATCTGTGTCTATGAGAATGATATCCTGGGATTCATAAGAAAGAAGTTTTGCTAAATGAAATCCCACCTCACCGGCACCTGCAATTATTATTTTCATGAAAAAAATAAGATATTTCCGAATACAAATATAGGGCAAAATTAAATTATTCCTGTCTCAGAACGAGAAGATAAAACGAAAGCTGTAATAAATGGTACATTATAGTATCTTTGCCAAAAATTTTTTAGATGTCAAAAAAGGTTACTCCATATAAGGATTCGGAATTGGGGAAGAAAGAACAGGTTACCCGTATGTTTGATACCATATCGGAGAATTATGACGGTTTAAACCGGGTTATTTCTTTTGGGATAGATGTAAAATGGAGAAAAAAAGTAGTACAGCTTATTAAGGAGGCCGGAGCCGATTCGGTTCTTGACATTGCTACCGGAACGGGAGATCTTGCCATTAATATTGCCAATAATACGGAGGCAGGAAATATTACCGGTCTGGATATCTCTCCAGGAATGCTGGAAGTAGGAAAGCAAAAAGTAGCTTCTGCGGGCCTTAGTGATACTGTAAAAATGATCATTGGCGACAGTGAGCAACTTCCGTTTGATGACGAATCTTTTGATGCCATAACCGTTGCCTTCGGAGTACGGAATTTTGAAAACCTTGAGAAAGGGCTGGGCGAGATATACAGAGTACTTAAACCGGGTGGGTTATTTGTGGTGCTGGAAACTTCGGTACCGACAAAAACTCCCTTTAAACAGGGGTATAAGGCATATTGTAACTGGATATTACCAACCATCGGAAAGATCTTCTCCAAAGACCGTTCCGCCTACAAATATTTATCGGAATCAGCATCCATTTTTCCATATGGTGAAAACTTCAACAATATTTTGCGCAAAATCGGGTTTATAAATGTGGAAGATAAGCCTCAGACTTTTGGGGTGGCCTCCATTTATGTAGCATCAAAATAATTGTATGAAGAAACTGTTTCTTTTAGCCCTCATTAGCCTTTTATTGGTTCAGAAGAATCATGCGCAATTTAATGAGAACCCTATTATTAACCTGGAGAACTTCGATAAACAAAGAGTTCACTGGGGGTACTTCCTTGGTTTCAATCAATACGATTTTAAGTTTGATGCCAATGAGAATACCGGCGATATTCAGGTGGCTAAAAGTATAGGTTTTAATGTGGGGCTGATAGGAAACCTCAGATTGAGCGATCATTTCGATCTTCGCCTGGAACCCGGTCTGTATTATACACAAAGGAATCTTGGATTTCCCGGATTCTCCGAGGAACGCGACTTTTTAAGAGAAGTAAGATCTACCTATATTCATTTTCCGCTTTTACTTAAAATAAGTACCAAACGCCTGGGGAATTTTAAACCCTATATAGTGGGAGGGGTATCAACTTCCATTAACCTGGGGAGTAATGAGGACAGTCCGGACGATAACAGTAACGGGACTTTCAGGACCAAGCGCTCTACCTACTACTATGAAATAGGTTTCGGAATAGATTTCTATCTTTTCTACTTTAAGTTCTCACCTTCTATAAGAGGTGTCTTTGCATTTAGTGATGAATTGGTACCCGATGCCGATCCGAACAGCCCATGGACAGGAAACCTCAATAGTATTTTCAGCCGCGGGGTTTTTATCAATTTTACTTTCGAATAAGATCAGAGCAATTTTCTGAATTCACTTAAAAGGATAGCAGTAGCGGTAGCTACGTTAAGGCTTTCTGTTTTCTGTATATCTCCGAATCTCGGGATGGTGATCTGATGCTTTACCAGTTCTTCCAGGGCAGGAGATATTCCGTTTGCTTCATTCCCCATGACTAGGATACCCGATTTAGGGAGTTTTGCCTTGTATACATTCGTACCGTTCATATTGGCAGCAAAAGTGGGAAGGGGAGTGGTCCGAACAAAATTCTCAAGATCGGTATAGCTGATATTTATCCTTGCTAATGATCCCATACTTGCCTGCACGGTTTTCGGATTAAAACAATCTACGGTGGCGGTACTGCATACCAGTTCCTTCAAACCAAACCAATCGCATAAGCGGATAATGGTTCCCAGATTTCCCGGATCCCTGATATCGTCCAGGGCCAGAATAAGATCGTCGGTCTGTATTTCCTTTGCCTGCGGGATGCTGAAAAGAGCCAGAACTTTGTTGGGAGTACTTAAAAAACTAATTTTTTTCAGCTCATTTTCCGAAATTAACTGATAGTCAATATTTTGATCTTCGAAGACCGAAGCCTCAGTAACAAAGGCGCTGTGGAGTTTCAGTCCTGAATTCAGGAACTCATTTACCACCTTAGGCCCCTCCGCTACAAACAATCCGTGTTTATTTCGGTACTTTTTTTGCTGTAAGCTCGTTATAAGCTTGATTTGGTTTTTGCTAACCATACAAATAATGTATTTTTGACTCGAAATCCGTAAGACGACTTGAGAAATTTTTCTGCAAAAATAACTGTATTCTTAATAATCCTTCTTTTATCATCATGTAATGCGGTAAAAAGAGTTAAAGATGGTGAGTTATTATTGACGAAAAATACAATTACCATAGACGATAAGAAGGAGAACGATGAGGTGATCTCAAATCTCTTACTTCAACAGCCCAATACTTCTGTTTTAAGTATTCCGTTGCGATTGCATATCTATAACCTGGCGGAAGAAAACCCCGATAGTACTTATAATGCTTGGCTGGACCGTAATCCTAAGCGAAGAGCGCGTTTAAACAGACGTTATTCGGAAAAGCAGGTGAATGAACTGGGCCGGTATAAAAAAGGTTTTAGTAACTGGTTGAAAAGAACAGGGGAAGCCCCGGTAATTATAGACAGGGGAAGGACCCTTAAATCTACGCAGCGTTTACAGCAGTATTTTAATTTTGAAGGCTATTTTAATAACAAGGCGCATTACAGTATAGATACGGTCGGAAAAAAAGCCAAAAGAGCGCAGGTAAATTATTTTGTTGAAAAAGGAAATGCGTATTACCTCGATACCATTAGCTCTAATATTGCCTCCAAAGAACTGGACTCTATTTATCAGCTTCATAAAGATGGTTCCTTTATAAAACAGGGGAATCGGTTCAGGAGAGTTAATTTTGAGGCCGAGCGTACACGACTGGCCAATATTTTTGCTAATTCCGGGATCTACAGGTTTCAACCCAATACCTCCATCAATTTTAATATTGAAAGAGATACGGTTGCGGCAAACAAAGATTTTTTAATGCCGGTAGAGCTGGAGATCGATAATTTTTACGAACGGGACGGGGATAGCTTAAAGGAAATAGAATATAAGGTGCATACCGTTAAAAAGGTGAATATCTTTAGTGAAGGACGGGATACCCTTAATTATGTAGATTACGATAATTACCGGATCTATTATAAGGATGAGCTGAAGTATAAACCCAAGGCCCTTACCGATGTGGTGGCCATCAATCCGGGAGACGTCTATAAGGAATCAGACAGGTCGCTGACCACCCAGCAGATAAGTAACCTTCGTACTTTTAAATATCCCAACATCAATTATACTTATGTTGATAGCACGGACAATCAGTTGAGTGCCAATATTTATTTATCCCCCCGGCCTAAATTCTCTCTCGGATTCGATACCGATGTTTCGCATTCGAATATCCAGGATTTCGGAATATCTTTCAGTACCTCCCTTATTACCAGAAATGTCTTTAAGGGAGCGGAAACTTTGGAGTTTGCAGTCAGAGGGTCCTTAGGTTCCTCTTCAGACCTTACGGGAGAAACGGAGAACCAGCTTTTTAATATTTCGGAAGTGGGTGGGGATATAAGATTGAATTTTCCAAGGATATTCTTTCCGTTAAATACCGATAAACTCATCCCGAAATATATGTTACCGGAAACCAGGATCTCCATAGGAACCAGTTTTCAGAACAATATAGGTCTGGACAGGCAGAGTTTTAATAATATCCTTAGCTATAACTGGCGCCCTAACGCCTTTAAGAGAAATACCCTGGAACTGGTAAATCTCGAATTTATACGAAATGTAAACATTGACAACTTCTTTAATGTATACGACAATACTTTTAACCGCCTGAACCGGATCGCGAGAGAGGTTGGCTATCCTGCGGGCGATGATCTTGTCATTCCTACGGAAGCAGATCAGTTTATAAGTGATGTTCTCAGTAATCAGGTTCCGGGAGTACCTCAGGACTCAGATGATTTCAGGGAAGTAAGAAGTATCGATGAGCTTCAGCGACGTCTTACCGCAGACAACCTGATCTTTGCCTCAAGTTTCACTCATACCCGGAACAACAGGCAAGGCTTTGATGATAATAGTTTTTCTCAGTTCAGGATAAAACTCGAATCGGCAGGAAATCTGTTATCGGGAATTGCCAGGATTATCGATTTTAATAAAGATGATGAAGGCAATAACCTGGTTTTCGGGGTGCGATACTCTCAATATGTTAAGACGGAGATCGATTATATAAAATACTGGGATCTGGGAAATGACGTGCTGGCATTCAGGAGTTTCTTCGGCTTTGCCGTTCCTTTCGGAAATGCAGACAACATTCCTTTCTCTCAGAGTTACTTTGGAGGAGGATCTAATGATAACAGGGCCTGGGAAGTCTACACCCTGGGACCCGGAACAACCGATAATATTAACGATTTTAATGAGGCGAACTTAAAAATTGCCTTTAATCTCGAATACCGCTTTAATGTTTTCGGAAGTTTTAAAGGAGCTTTATTTGCCGATGCGGGGAATATCTGGAATGCCCTGGATGATGTGGAGAACGAGCAGGCTACTTTTGATGACTTCCGATCGCTGGGAGAACTGGCACTGGGTACCGGTTTCGGTCTCAGATACGATTTTAATTTCTTTGTACTGAGGTTCGATGTGGGCTTTAAAACCCATAATCCGGCGAATCCTGCGGGAAGAAGATGGTTCAGAGAATTTAATTTTAGAAATGCCGTATATAATATCGGTATAAATTATCCTTTTTAAGCTTTATAAATTTATTACTTTTGTAGCCTCTAACTAACTTAGAAAATATGAATCATAACATTAAACCCGGTGTAGCCACCGGAAGAGAAGTACAGGAGATCTTTGCATATGCTAAAAGCAAAGGTTTTGCATTACCAGCTGTAAACGTAGTTGGATCCAGTAGTATTAACGGAGTTTTAGAAACGGCCGCCACCTTAAATTCTCCGGTAATCATACAGTTTTCAAATGGGGGAGCCCAGTTTAATGCAGGTAAAGGACTGTCTAACGAAGATCAGCGTGCTGCTGTTGCAGGTGCTGTTGCAGGTGCAAAACACATTCATCAGCTTGCAAAGGAATACGGAGCTACTGTTATTCTTCATACAGATCACTGTGCTAAAAAACTACTTCCCTGGATAGACGGATTACTGGATGCCAGTGAGGAACACTTTAAGGAAACAGGAAAGCCTCTGTATAGTTCTCATATGATAGATCTCTCCGAAGAACCTATAGAAGAGAATATCGAGATATGTAAAAAGTATCTGGAGAGAATGAGCAAGATGGGGATGACCCTGGAAATCGAATTGGGTATTACCGGAGGAGAAGAAGACGGAGTTGATAATACCGATGTAGACGATTCCAAACTTTACACACAACCGGAAGAAGTAGCCTATGCTTATGAAGAATTGAGCAAGGTAAGTGATCAGTTTACCGTTGCTGCTGCTTTTGGAAATGTTCACGGGGTTTACAAACCCGGAAATGTGAAATTAACTCCTAAGATCCTTAAGAATTCCCAAGAATATATCTCTGAAAAATACGGAGTGGGACCTAATCATATAGATTTTGTCTTTCACGGCGGATCGGGATCTACTCTCGAAGAAATTCGCGAAGCAATAGGCTATGGGGTGATCAAAATGAATATAGATACCGATCTTCAGTATGCCTTTATGGAAGGGATAAGAGATTATATGCTGGGTAGTAAAGATTACCTGATGTCTCAGATTGGAAATCCTGAAGGAGAAGATCAACCTAATAAAAAATACTACGATCCGAGAAAATGGCTAAGACTGGGTGAAGCTACTTTTATAGAGCGCCTTAAGAAAGCCTTCGAAGATCTTAACAACGTAAATACGCTCTAGTCAAATTCAAAATCATAAAGAATGTATTGACAAACAGATGAAAATCTGTTTATTTGTAATAACCTGAAATCAAAATAATGGCTTGGTTTAAAAGAAAAGAAAAAGGAATTCAGACTTCCACAGAAGAAAAGAAAGATACCCCGAAAGGATTGTGGTATAAATCACCAACGGGTAAGATTGTTGAGTCGGAGGAACTGGCTAAAAACTTTTATGTAAGTCCGGAGGACGATTATCACGTAAGGATCGGAAGTAAGGAATATTTCGAGATCCTGTTTGATGACAATAAGTTTAAGGAATTGCATCCTAACCTTACCTCTAAGGACCCCTTGCGTTTTGAAGACACCAAGAAGTATGTGGACAGGCTGAAAGATGCTAAGGCCAAAACCGGATTAAAAGATGCTGTCCGTACTGCCGTAGGTAAATCCAAAGGAAAGAACCTGGTTGTGGCATGTATGGATTTTTCTTTTATCGGAGGATCTATGGGAAGTGTGGTAGGAGAAAAGATCGCCAGAGCTATAGATCATTCTATAGAAAAAAAGATCCCTTTTTTAATGATCTCCAAATCGGGAGGTGCCAGAATGATGGAAGCAGCACTGTCGTTAATGCAGCTTGCTAAAACATCGGCTAAACTTGCGCAACTGGCAGAAGCCAATATTCCTTATATCTCTCTTTGTACCGATCCGACTACCGGAGGAACAACGGCATCATACGCCATGCTGGGAGATATTAATATCGGAGAACCGGGAGCACTTATCGGTTTTGCAGGTCCGAGGGTAGTAAAAGATACTACCGGAAAAGACCTTCCTGAGGATTTTCAAACTTCCGAATTCCTGTTGGAGCACGGGTTCCTGGATTTTATCACTCACAGAAGAGACCTGAAGGACAAGGTAAACCATTATCTGGACCTTATCCTGAATCAGCGGTTAAGGGCTTAGGATAAAAAAATAGAATTCAAAATCCCGGGTTGCTGAATGCCGTCAATACACCCGGGATTTTTTTATGCACTTTGCATATCGCCTAGCGCATTACGTTAAGGGGAGTTTTATAATAACTTCTGTACCTGAGGGGCCTTTTTGCTTGTCGAAAAGATCATTGAATAGCAAGGCTGCTTTGTGATTGAGGTTATTCGAGAAATGTTGTAACCTGCTGATGGAAAGCATAACCCCCACAGACTCGTCCTTGACAATTTTAGAAGCTTTGATCTGCTGTGCCTTTTCTCTCCCTATTCCATTATCTACTACGGAAATAGTTATATAATCCTTTTCATCCGACTTGATGAATAAGTGAATATTTTTTTCACCTTCTTTAGATGAGAGGCCATGCCAAATGGCATTCTCAATAAAGGGTTGCAATACCAGGGGCGGGATCTTGATGAGGTTGATATCGGTATCGGCTTCTACAGATATTTCAAAATTCAGTTGGTTGTCAAACCGAATGTTCTCTATATCGACATAGAGCTTTAGAAATTCCAGCTCTTCCGCCAGGGAGGCCTCCTGTTTATTGGAATTAGAAAGTATAAGCCTTATCAGTTTTGAGAATTTATTCAGATAATAAACCGCATTCTCCTTTTCATTATTTATGATATAAAGTTTGATGGAGTTGAGAGAATTAAAGATAAAATGCGGATTCATCTGACTGCTGAGCATTTTTTGCTGCAGGGTAAGTATCCTTTTCTCCTTTTTCAGCATGCGTTGCCTGTAAAGGATATAGAGCAGGATAGCCATAAGCGATGTAACGATAAGGCTAACGATCCAGACACTCTGATTTCTCCTGTATTTAAGTTTTACGATCTCGTTCTCCTGAGCCAGAAGTTTTATCTGAGTATTTTTCTTTTCGGCATCGTATTTTATAATGAGGTCGTTTACATACTGGGAATTTTTTTCATTGGCTATTTCCTCATTAAACGCCTGGTATTTTTTGTGATATTCGAGCGCCTGAGGAAACCTTCCTCTTACCTCATGCAGTGCCGACAACAGTCGGTAAGCTTCCGAAATGCTGCTGGTAAAATCGTGTTCCTCACTAATGGCAAGGCCTTCCATCAGGTTCTTTTCGGCTTCTTCGTATTGCTTTAGTTCTGTCTGTACCCATCCCAGGTTAATATACACCCCGGCCAGATGAAAAGCATCTTTCAGGGTTTTGGCAATACTGAGAGAAGACTGGATAAGTTTTTCGGCCTCCACAAAATTCTTTTGCTTGATATAGATCTGCCCGATGCTGTTCTTACAGATCACTTCTCCCAGTTTTGAGTTGATCTGCAGGTTGTACAACAGAGATTTCTGATAATCTTCCAGAGCTTCATCCATTCTTCCGAGATACTCTTTGGCTGCACCTGTATTGTGATAGTTAATGGCCAACCCGAGTTTATTGTCTATGGATGTTTCTATTTCAAGCGATTTTGAGAATTGCTCTATGGCCAGCTCGTATTGCTTCAGGCTTAAATAAATATTTCCGATACTATTGGACGAGACTGCAAGACTTCTTTTGACCGACATACTTGGGTTGGGGATATTTTCTGCCAGGCTCAGTGCTTCGTAATGATTGTCCAATGCCGTTCTGAGGGCATCCAATCTTCGGTATACCACTCCCAGCATATTGTAATTGAGGATCTCGAGCTCAACACTCTTGCCTTCTTGTGCCTTTTCAATGGCCTTTTTATGCAACTCAATAGCCTTTTGGTATTGAGAAACATTCCTGTTGTGTACTCCCAGATGGTTTAAAGCGTAACTCTCTCCGGCCGCATATTTGTTTTCTGCAAAATAGTCTGCCAGGAAACGCAGGTTTGAAGAATCTCTCTGATACCTTCTGAAAGTCTGATTAATATCGTTGTAATTAACCGGCCTGATCTTAAGCAGGCTATCGGCTTTTTCGGTGAGTATTTGTTTTATTTCCGGTTGCTGAGAAAATCCGCAGAAACAAAAAAGGGAAAAAATAAGACAAATAATATTTTCTTTGATCCTCATCGTGTTATAGCTTATTAAGGAATGTGGCTTTGCGCTGTCTTGAAACGGGAATATTTTTCTGATTGGTCAGGGTAATATAACCTTCTCCCTTATCATAGGCTCTTACCTTGTTGAGGTTTACCACATAGGAATTATGTACCCTTAAAAAAGTAGAATCGGGGAGAATTTCTTCCACGTATTTGAGTTTTTGAGTGATGGTGATCTTTTTGCCGTTCTCAAGGAAAATATCGCAGTAATTACCATCGCTTTTACAATAAATGATCTCTCCCGTTTGTAAAAAGATGATCTTTCCGTCTACATTAAAACTTATTTTTTTCTCGATTACCTGTTGATTGAGCATGCTTTTGAGCCTTTCCTCCAGACTGTCCTTCAGATTGTTCTTCAGCAAGTGTTTGGACACTTTATCAATGGTCTTTATCAGATCGTCAGAATCGATAGGTTTCAGGAGATAATCGAAAACGTGCTGCTTTAGTGCGTTGATGGCATAATGATCGTAAGCAGTGGTAATAACCACTAAAAAATTCCTTTCCGGGAAGCGGTTCAGGAATTGAAGTCCGTCCATTTTAGGCATTTCTATATCCAGGAATACACAGTCTATATCCTGGTTTTCCAGAAAACCAATAGCTTCACCGGGGTCTGTAAAGTATTTTACCACTTCCACATCCTTGCAGAAACTTTCCAGTTCCCAGGCCAGGCTTTTTATGGCTTTTTCCTCATCATCTATGATAATGGCACGGATCATAATAAGGACATTTATAGAATGTTAAAGATAACTTTTTTATAGCTAAAGGTTCAAAATAAGGTGTAAAAGGTATAAAAGAATGTATGGAATAACCGGACTTGATTATAACCTGCAACGGGGAAAACAGCTGTTATTCAAATGCAATTTGTACAGTTTTTTTGACCAATGATACATTCCGGGCCCGAACAGACGGAGTTCATGGTTAAATTTGGAATGCATACAATCATACGCTCTTAATTATATTGTTACAGCCCTCCGATCTTCACAAACAACTTTTCCGGAATGCTTTAGAATATCATAAAATAAGATGCTGAAATGATAAATTATCTGAAATATACGATCATCTTATTTGCTGTTTTTTCTCTTTGGAGTTGTAAACAATTATTGAGAGAAAGCAGAGCAGAAGATATTATAACGTACCGGGAAATAGTAGAAGACGAGGAAAGCTCAAATAACTGTGCCCGGTTGGGAACTGTGGAGTTTAAAATGGAAGGACTTAGTTGCAGTACAGACAGGTTCCTGATAGATTACTTTAACCCCAACGGAGCAGTTTACCTGGACTGGTTTACTGAGAACCCTGAAGTAATGGGAGTGATCAGGGGAGTGACGCCCGATATGAATGTTTCCTTTACCCTGCACGGAGAGGAGGCCCGTATGGAAGAGATCTCAGGATCCTTTCCGTTAAATTATTCCGAAGATGGGTATGCAACACTCTCTACTCAGTTCGTAAAGGAAGGTGTTAGGGGAGTATTTACCTTTTTTAAGGGAGAGGCAGTAGTAGAAAAGATAGGAGTAGACGGAACGATGAAGATAAGAGCAAAAGGATCGGGCTGGTATAATCCGGATATTTCCCGACCTGAAATAGTCAGAGAAGATATTGAAGGAGAGATCGAAATCGATGTTAAAACTCTAAATATTAGCAAAGACGGGATAAAGTTGTTCTCAGATCCCGATAAAAATTAAAAAGAATTCTATGCGTGTCAACAATAACCTCATTACGGGAAAATCGGCTATTAATCGAAACTTAAGATGTTAATTCCTGGGATTTCAACGCATAGAAAATTTAGAAGATGAGTATACGGGGGTAGCTCTGATCCTAAATTGATTTCAGAATCTTAGGGGTAACATTGATCAAAATCCCGAGCGGTTTTTAATTAAACCGACTCGGGATTTCTTTATAATAATTACCCTACTTATTATCTGAATCTTCTGAGATTGATCTCCTGGGATTCTCCGTCCGCATTGGTCAGGATACCTTTGCTGTCGCAAGTACCGTCACCAAAATCCAGAGTTGCCGTAACATCCCCTCTCGAAATTTCCAGTACCCCACTAACGATAAACCTGCATGCAAGTTCACGTCTTAGAGGAACCAGTATTTCCTTACTGTAAGTAGTACCTTCCCTGTTGGTAAAGGTCCTGTTTCCTGTGATCAGGAAAACATTGTCTCCCCAGAAACCTGTTCCGTAGCCTTCTATCCATTCCCTGGTGCGGGTTCCGGAGAAGCTTGCAGAAGTTCCGTCAGGCCATTCGGCTTCAAAATTGGCAGTAGCCTCAGACTGAGGATTTCCGTTTCCGTTGGAGCGGGTACGAATGATAGATGAAGATCCTTCAATGCTTACATCGTTAAAAACAAAATTTTCCAATGAGAAATTCAGGGTCTTTGTCATAAGTTCCATGTCCCTGGCATAGCTCAGTTTAATGGTTCCGCTTACAACATTCCCGTTCGGAAGTTCACATCCGTCTTCAAACTCGATCGTTTTTTCTACTGTAGTATCGGTAACCACAGTAGTAATGGTCACACAGTCCGGAAGGTAATCCGAATTGTAAGGACCTCGTGATAAAGCCGAAATTTCATCCGAAGCATATACATCTTCAACGATATTGGTAACTTCTTCAGAGATGAGGTCGGCCTCATCACTTAATTGAATTTCCTCTACCGAGATGCTGCTTTCCTGTACTTCGATCACATCGGCCTGTTCACTGTCACAGCTAAGCACTCCTAAACCAATAATGCTTAACGCTGCCAGCTTTTTGAGATAGTTTTTCATAATCTTATGGTTTTATGTTATATAGCTTAAGACTGACCTGAGAATAAAAGGTTTAATTCGGTAAGAAAAAAAGATGTAATGCTGCCCGATTGTAAAAATATGTCTATATTTGCGCCTTGATAGAAAAACTATCAGGTACATAAAAATCATTTAAATAATATTGGCATGTATTTAACAAAAGAAGTTAAAGAAGAAATTTTCAAAAAACACGGTAGTTCAGAGAAGGACACCGGTTCTGCTGAAGGACAGATCGCATTGTTCACGCACAGAATTAACCACTTAACGGAGCATCTTAAAAAGAACCGCAAAGATTTTAACACGGAGCGTTCGCTGGTAAAGCTTGTAGGTAAGAGAAGAAGTCTTTTGAACTATTTAAAGAAGAAAGACATTGAGAGATACCGAGCTATCGTTAAAGAATTAAAGTTAAGAAAGTAAAAGAAAGAGGCTTCGTGCCTCTTTTTTTATTAATACAATATACTCAAAAGGATCATTCCCGGAGAGTTTTGCTGAGGTAAGCTCAGTATCAATACAAATAAAGAAGCAAGAAGCTTCAATTATAAAAAGCTGTAAAATTAGTTTTTCATTGGGGAACACAACAACTACAACAACACAACGCCCATTGTTTAATTAATTAAAAAAATTTATGATTCCTGAAGTAAAACAAGAAATTATTGATTTGGGAGACGGAAGAACGATCTCCCTGGAAACAGGAAAGCTCGCAAAACAGGCAGATGGTTCTGTTGTTGTGCGTATGGGTGATGCCATGTTACTGGCAACTGTAGTATCTGCAAGGTCTGCAAGCCCAGGAATAGACTTTTTACCCTTAACAGTAGATTACAGAGAGAAATTTGCTGCTGCAGGTCGTTTCCCAGGCGGATTCTTTAAAAGAGAAGCCAGACCGAGTAATGAAGAGATTCTAACCATGAGATTGGTAGACAGGGTACTAAGACCATTGTTCCCTAAAGATTATCACGCCGAAACTCAGGTGATGATACAGTTGATGTCTCATGACGATAACGTAATGCCCGATGCATTGGCCGGTTTAGCCGCATCTGCAGCTATTCAGTTATCCGATATTCCTTTTGAATACCCTATCTCTGAGGTAAGGGTTGCCAGAGTTAACGGAGAATACATCGTTAACCCGAGCAGAACTCAACTGGCAGAAGCAGATATAGACCTGATGGTTGGTGCTTCTGAAGATTCCGTTGCCATGGTAGAAGGAGAGATGAAAGAAGTTTCCGAAGAAGAAATGGCAGATGCTATCAAGGTGGCTCACGAAGCTATTAAAGCTCAGTGTGCTGCTCAGGTAAGATTGGCTGAAGCAGTTGGAAAGAAAGAAACACGCGAGTACGAAGAGGAGAAATCTGATGAAGATATGCAGCAAAAGATCCATGATGCTGCTTATCAGAAATGCTACGACATAGCTAAAGAGGCCAGCTCTAAGCAGGAGCGTGGTGAAGCTTTTGCCAAGGTAAAAGAAGAGGTGGAAGCAATGTTCTCTGAAGAAGAAATTGAGGAGGATGGCGATCTGATCTCCAAATATTTTGGAAAAGCACATAAAGAAGCCGTACGTGACCTCGTATTGAACGAAGGAGTTCGTCTGGATGGAAGAAAGACCACAGATATACGTCCTATCTGGTGTGAGGTAGATTATCTGCCATCAACACATGGTTCGTCTATCTTTACACGTGGGGAAACTCAGGCACTTGCTACGGTAACACTGGGAACTTCCCGTGAGGCCAATGTTATTGACCTTCCGACAGAACAGGGAGAAGAGAAGTTTTATCTTCACTATAACTTTCCTCCGTTCTCTACAGGAGAAGCACGCCCTTTAAGAGGAACTTCACGTAGGGAAGTAGGGCACGGAAACCTGGCACAAAGAGCACTTAAGGGAATGATCCCGGAAGACTGCCCTTATACCGTAAGAGTAGTATCTGAAGTATTGGAATCTAACGGTTCTTCTTCTATGGCTACTGTTTGTTCCGGAACTATGGCCCTTATGGATGCAGGGGTACAACTTAAAAAACCAGTTTCCGGTATTGCCATGGGATTGATCTCAGATCCTGAAACAGGAAAGTACGCAGTATTGTCTGATATCCTCGGAGATGAAGATCACCTGGGAGATATGGACTTTAAAGTAACCGGTACTGCCGAAGGTATTACTGCCTGCCAGATGGATATTAAAATAAAAGGATTGTCTTATGAGATCCTTGTAAATGCGTTAAATCAGGCTAAAGAAGGCCGCCTTCATATTCTTGAAAAGCTGACAGATACTATTTCAGAACCTGCAGCCGAAGTTAAACCACACGCACCTAAGATCATTACAAGAACAATTCCGGGTGACTTTATCGGAGCTCTTATCGGTCCTGGTGGAAAAGTGATCCAGGAACTTCAGAAAGCTTCCAATACCACTATCGTTATCGAAGAAGTGGATGAGCAGGGAGTTGTTGAGATCCTTGGTACGGATCCGGAAGGAATTGAAATGGTTCTTAAAAAGATCGATGCCATCACCTTTAAACCGGAAAGAGGTAGTACTTACACCGTAAAAGTGATCAAATTACTTGATTTCGGAGCAGTGGTAGAATATGTAGATGCACCAGGAAACGAAGTACTGCTACATATTTCCGAACTGGCATGGGAACGCACCAATAATGTAACCGATGTTGTGAACATCGGAGACGTTATGGAAGTAAAATACTTCGGTGTTGATCCTAAGACCAGAAAGGAAAAAGTATCGAGAAAAGCATTGTTGCCAAGACCGCCTAGAGAGGAAAGAAAGCCTAGGCATGAAAATAATAAGGCAAGACAGTAAGAGACTTTTTAAAAACCGGCCAAATGGTCGGTTTTTTTATGTAGTTTTGTATAGAGTAATTTGAATAGTTATGTTTTTATTCATTAGTGGTGCGGAAATAGTTTTTATACTTTTTATCGTAGTTATGGTGTTTGGAGCCGATAAGATCCCTGAAATTGCCAGGGGCCTAGGGAAAGGAATGCGGCAGTTGAAAGATGCAACCAATGAAATAAAATACGAGATACAGAAAAGTGCTGAAAAACAAGGGATAGATACCGATATTACCAAAGAGATTAACGAAGAAATAAACAAAGTTAAAGATGAAATTGACGATTTTACGGGGCCGATAAAACGTAAATTTTAATGATAGATAAGCTTCTTGAATACGATAGAGACCTTCTTTTATATCTCAACGGGTTAGGAGCGGATACTTACGATTCTTTTTGGATAACCATTACCAATAGCGTCAGCTGGACGCCTCTTTTTCTGTTATTTTTGATCCTCGTGCTTAAAAGCTACCCCAAAAAGGAAGCCTGGTTGGTTACGGGATTTGTTCTGGGAGCCCTGGCCTTTAACCTGATCTTTACGGAAATAATTAAAGAATCTGTAATGCGGATACGGCCTAACAATGACCCGTCCATCAATACTTTACTTCGTATTCTTATAGAACCTTCCAGTTACAGCTTTTTTTCCGGGCATGCCTCCAGTTCCTTTACGGTAACGGTAATTTTGATATTGTTTATAAGGAAGCACTTTAAATGGAGCTATCTGTTTTTTCTCTGGCCGCTCCTCTTTAGTTTTAGCAGGATATATGCAGGGGTCCATTACCCGTCCGATATTCTTACCGGAGCCCTGGCCGGAACTCTTATAGGGATTACTTTCTATAAACTCTTCCAGAGGTTAAAACCCCGGCGGAACCTATAAAACCCTGCTTATTGTCAGTCCGTCCCTGATGGGAAAGAGTACGGTTTCTACTCTTGGATCTTCCTTGATCTTTTTATTGTATTCTATTAGGGTGAGCGCACTTATATCGTTGGGATCTAGATCTTTTTCTATCACCTTTCCACTCCATAGTACATTATCCGATAAAATAACGCCGCCCGGATTCATCTTTTCAATGATCAGATCAAAATAAATACAATAATTGGGCTTGTCGGCGTCGATAAATACCAGGTCAAACTTAGCATCCATGTTGGGAATGATCTCAGTTGCGTCTCCTACATACGAAACGATCTGATCTGCATATCCGCTTTTTTTAAAATATTTCTGCTGTATATTTTCAAGCTCTTCATTTATATCTATAGTGTGGATCTTACCTCCCGCCTGCAGGCCTTCGGCAAGACAAATAGTAGAATAACCCGTATAGGTTCCTATTTCCAATACTGTTTTCGGATAGATGATCTTGGAAAGGATACTCAGAGCCCTTCCCTGAAAATGACCGCTTAACATCCTTGGTCTGAGGACCTTTAAATGAGTTTCCCTCGATAGTTCCCTGAGGATCTCCGGTTCGTCTTCCGTATGGTCGGTTACATATTTTTCAAGAGTTTCAGATAAAAAATGCATAGTGATATTTTTTGCAAATCTACTTAATTTTTGATTGCTTATTTTTGAAAAAAAATGAAGGAATGCAATTTCAAAATACGCTTCAATTTGCCAGAGAACTGGATCAGGAAGATATACTACACAAATACAGAGATGAATTTCACTTTCCAAAAGTAAACGATAAACAGGTTATTTATTTTACAGGTAATTCCCTTGGGCTGCAACCCAAACGTACCGAAGCTTTCGTAACCGATATTATGAGGGATTGGAAAGAACTGGCAGTGGAAGGGCATTTTTATGCAGATAAACCCTGGTGGGATTATCACGAGCGTCTGGCTGCACCCCTGTCAAGAGTAGTAGGGGCAAAGACCGAAGAAGTAACGGTAATGAATACACTTACGGTAAACCTTCATTTGCTTATGGTTTCCTTTTACCGCCCGGAAGGGAAGCGGTATAAGATCCTTTGTGAAGAGAAAGCGTTTCCTTCAGATCAGTATATGTTAGCCAGTCAGGTGCGTTTTCACGGATTTGACCCTAAAGATGCGATCGTGGAAGTTAAAAAAAGAGAAGGGGAGAATTTCTGGAGAACCGAAGATATCCTGGCTAAAATTGAAGAAATAGGAGATGAACTTGCCCTTGTACTCATAGGGGGAGTGAATTATTATAACGGGCAGGTTTTTGACATGAAAACCGTTACCGAAGCCGGGCATAAGGCCGGAGCTATGGTAGGCTGGGACCTGGCCCATGCTGCCGGAAATATTAAAATGGAACTTCACGACTGGAATGTCGATTTTGCTGCCTGGTGCAGTTATAAATATATGAATTCGGGGCCCGGGAATGTTTCCGGGGCTTTTGTACACGAAAAACACCTGGGAAAAAAAGATATCCCGCGCTTTGAAGGCTGGTGGGGCCATAATAAAGAAAGGCGCTTTTTAATGGAACCCGAGTTTGATCCTATGCCGAATGTAGAGGCCTGGCAATTAAGTAATGCCCCTGTAATGGCTATTGCACCTTATCTGGCATCCCTCGAGCTTTTTGACGAGGTAGGAATGGATGCGCTGGTTCAGAAAAGAGATCGCCTCACAGCTTATCTGGAATTCGTTCTTCGGGAAATAGATAAGGAGGTAAGCAGTAGTTTTGAAGTGATCACTCCTGCAGACAGGGCCTGTCAGCTTTCAGTTTTCCTCCACGGAGAAGGAAGGCCGCTTTTTGATTACCTGATGAAGCAAGGCGTAATTACAGACTGGAGGGAACCTAACGTAATACGGCTGGCGCCGGCACCTTTTTACTGTTCTTTTGAGGATATGTATCGTTTTGGCCAGATCCTGAAAGAGGGGATAATTTCCGGAAAATAGAGGAAAGCACCGGACTAATTCATCGGAACTTCCATAAGCAATACCTGACTGTCGGTATCTGCCTTGATATGTAAGGAACTGATCCCGCTTATGCCCATTCCATCTCTTTTGTTCAGTTGCTGCTGATCGATGCTGAGATCACCTTCAAGGACAAAAATATAAACTCCGGTATCCCTGCCTTTTAGTTCGTATTTAATTTCCACACCTTTATCGATTTCCGAAAGGTGAAACCAGGCATCCTGATTAATGGTTACCCCGCTCTCGTTTTTATCGGGAGATACGATCTGCTGTAACTTATTATGACGGTCTTCCACCCGTAGGCTGATCTGGTCATAGGAAGGAGTTACATCCCTTTCTTTGGGAAATACCCAGATCTGCAGAAAACGTACTTCTTTATCTTTGTTTTTGTTGTACTCACTATGATAGATACCACTACCGGCAGTCATGGCCTGTACATCACCTTCTTTTATAACGGTAGTGTTCCCAAGACTGTCTTTATGTTCGAGGTCGCCGTGAAGCGGAATGGAAATGATCTCCATATTATCATGAGGGTGTTTCCCGAAACCCATACCCGGTGCCACGATGTCGTCATTCAATACCCTTAACAAGCCGAAACTCATTCTTTCCGGATTATAATAGTTGCCAAAACTAAAGCTGTGCCTGCTTTGAAGCCAGCCAAAATTTACGTTCCCTCTGCTGTCTGCCTTGTGTATTACGGTTTTCATTTTGTTTTAATTTAAATTGCTTTGACCTGATTTTTTAGATATTCTGAGGGAGAGACTCCCTTATTCCTCCGGAATTGCTTTGTAAAATAGGAGGGGTCGTTATATCCGCATTTATACATTACTTCAGATACGGTGCATCCGCCTTTGTCAAAGAAAGCTGCAGCTTTTCTGATCCTGAATTCATTGATAAACTGGGTGAAGGTTTTATGAGTGGTCTTTTTAAATAACCTGCAAAACGAATTGGTGGTCAGCCCGACGATCTTTGCTATTTCTGCCGTACTGATCTCTTTGTGATAGGCAGTGTTTACATATTCAAAAGCTTTGTTGATTCGTTCCGCATCCCTGCGTTTATAGGAAGCGATAATATCTTCTTCCTTAACCGCTTCAAAGGCGGTACTTTTCGAGAGGGTGTGCAGGATCCCGAAAAAACCGATAAGCCTTTCTGCATGGGAAGCTGTTCTAAGGCCTTCAAAACACTCTGTAAGTTCCTCCTTAACCGACGGATGAAAAATAATTCCCCTGCGGGAACGCTCCATCAGATCAGGGATACAAGAGAATTCGGGAAAGAGCATGATCTTATCTTTTATAAAATCCTCTCCAAACTGTATCACTACTTCCAGCCGATCCTTAAAATCGGTATTCCCGAACGGCATATGCGGAGTATTGGGCCCCAGAAAGAGCAATACCCCGTCCTCATAATCGGAATTGTACTTATCGATCTGCAGGTTCCCGCGACCGTTTTTAATGTACACGATCTCATACTCCGGATGAATATGCCAGTCTACACTGTAACAATCCGAATGAATATCGAAAACACGTAGTTTAAAAGAAGTGTCTTCGGTAAGCTCTATTTTCTCAAATTCCGGTTTCACTTAGGTAAATTTAACCTAAAAAAGAGAGAAATTCATAAATTTTGAATAATTAGTCTTAATCTTGGAATAAATAACTCTAATATCCCCACCCGATAATCTTTTACTTTGTTTATTGTACGACAGATAGTTATATGAATGCGTTAAAACTTATACTTACCCGTCTGCGGTATTTTGCTCCGGCCTGGGTTTTTGCTTCTCTGAATATTATGACCGGTACCTGGGTACTTTATATTCCTGAGATCAAAAACAAACTGGCAATCGATGACGGGCAGCTGGGGATAGCTCTTTTTTGCTTTGCTCTGGGAACATTAACACTGATTCCTTTTGCTTCCCGTATTATCTCAAAAGCGGGAGTAGGAAGGGCTACCGCTGTAGGAGTTGTGTTCTATGCACTGATATTTCTGTTACCTGTACTTGCAAACAACTACTTTCTTTTATGTGTTTCCCTTTTTCTGACCGGCGGCGCTTCCGGATTTACCGATATTGCTATGAATGCCCTGGTTTCTGATATTGAACAGGAAGACGAAGTTAGTTTTATGTCGGCATCTCATGGTTTTTTCAGCCTAGGAGGAGTGTTGGGAGCTGGAATAGGGAGTTTGCTTATTCTTAATTTCAGGATCCCTTTTATTCATATGCTCTATGCTGCAATTTTTGTGGTACTCACAAACCTGCTGGTATGCAAAGCCTATATCAAAATACGGAGTAGGGAAGTGGAACGGGAAAAGAATCCTTTTCAATTTAAATTACTGAGACCTTTGGTGGGCTTGATGATCATTGCGCTGATAATTATGGGAAGTGAGGGAGCAATAGAGCACTGGAGTAAACTGTATCTGCTGGATATTGTACAGGTCTCTTCGGAGAAAACAGCAGGTTTCGGGTTTGTGGCTTTTTCTGCTACGATGACCACCGGACGTTTTCTGGGTGATATGGTGAGTAAAAACTACGGAGCGTTCAAAATAATAATAGCGGGTTGCCTTATTGCAATGCTGGGATATGGCTTTGTCCTTACCGAAGCATTGTATTTTAGCTTATTTGGTTTCGGAATGGTTGGCCTCGGCTTTTCGGTAATTATCCCGGAATTGTTCCGCCTGGCAGGAAAGACAGACGGAGTTTCCTCATCCGAAGGGATATCTTTTGTTGCCGGTTTTGGCTATATAGGATTTTTGTCAGGCCCTGTTATTCTAGGGTTTTTATCAGAATTATCCAGCCTCCGGCTTAGTTTTTCGGCACTGCTTGTTGCTGCGGCGATTGCTATGATCACCACATTTATGATCAGAAAAAGAAAGTAAAACTACTTTACCTGAATATTGGTAAAGTAAAGTTTCCAGTTCCCGCTTTCGCGATTATAAACCGTAGCCAGTTTTAATCCGTTGTGCTCTTCATAGTTTTCCCAGGTAGTGGTAAGAGAAGGCTCTGGAGCATTCCCTTTTCTGAAAACCCATTCCTTTAGAAGGTAATCATCTCCGAAGTAAAAATCATAAGCATCACCGGGGGTATACCCACCTTCATTATTGTAAACGATGGTTAACTTATGCATAGTTGTCTTGGCGATAGGCGCTTCTGCCTCTTCTGTGTATTCATGGGTAATCCCTTTGTCCCAGATCAGGTTAAAAGGAGCCAGTAACCAGTATTTATCATTTATAAAACCTCTGTCGGCATTGGTGGTCAGACTGTCAACATTAGCTCTGTTATAGGAAACGGTATCCTGAGCGGTTTTCAGGATCACATCGTTGGTTTTTGGTTTCCAGGTCCAGTTTCTCTCAAAATGAGAAGAATCGCGATCAACATTGAAAGAGAATTGGATCTCTTCAACATTTTTCCAGTTCTCATACCCGTGGGCATACGCTACTTTTTCCAGGATAGTAAGTTCTTTTTCTACCTTTTTTTCTTCGTTTTTGGTTTCTGTTTTACAGCTGAAAAATAAAACCGATAAAACAAAGATGGCTGCTACTCTTTTCATGAGAATTTATTTTTGAATAAAGATACAGCATTAAGCTGCTGTTGTTAAAATAAATACGCTTTTTTTATATTTTATGGGAATATTGTGAATATTTTAATCAAATAAATTTCTATATTTCGTTTGTAAACAAATACGAACTTATGAAAGTCAAAAAAAATAAAATCCAGGATAAAATAGATGAAAAACTTCTGGAGGAACGCAAGGTGTTCCTTTGGGGGCAGGTTGATGATGATTCTGCAAAACACGTTATCGACAGGTTATTGTATCTGGATATGGTCAGTAATGATGAAATACAGTTGATCATAAACAGCCCGGGAGGATATGTAACTTCGGGTTTTGCCATTTACGACACTATTAAATCCTTAAAAAGCCCGGTTTCTACCATTTGTACAGGTCTGGCCGCTTCTATGGGATCTATTTTACTGTCTGTAGGGAAGAAGGGAAGACGTTTTATCTACCCTCATGCGAGAGTAATGATCCATCAGCCGAGTGGCGGAGCCAGAGGACAGGCATCCAATATTGAGATCCAGGCCCGGGAGATCGTAAAGACCCGTGAACTGGGAGCAAAGATCCTGTCGGAGAACTGCGGACAAAGTGCTGAGAAGGTGATGAAAGATTTTGACCGGGATTACTGGATGGGAGCGGAGGAATCTGTAGAATACGGAATTGTAGACGGTATCCTGTCTTAAAGAGAAAAATATATTTAAAAGCAAAAAAGCCCTGACATTGTCAGGGCTTTTTGCCATTAATCATGAAAAACATTCTTACTTAACGATCAATGTATATTGAGGGGTTGGGTTTAGAGGGCAGAAATAAACATACTCTCCTTTTTTCAACGTCACCTTCTTAGTAGACTCGGTTTTTCCTGTAGCTACTGGCTTTGTTACATAAGCATTCTTAATGTGGTTCGCCTGATCAGTTTTACCTTTTGGCGCTAATACAAAACCTACATTGTGACCTACACCTGTGTTAGAAATTTCAAAAACATAAGTTCCTTCGGAAAGAGTGATTTGTTTCTGAGTGAACTCTCCTTTAGTTTGTTCTAAGGAAACAGTTTTTATTTCCTGTGCAGATACATTACTTGCAAAAGCAAATACAAAAGCGATAACTACTAATAATTTTCTCATTTTAATTTTAGAATTTTAGATATTTATATTTAATTGTCAATTGAATTAAGCGGCGTAAATCTGATTAAACAGTTTGTGCCAATGGTTGAGCTTCCGGGAAGTCAACAGGAACCTGAGTTGTTCTGTGCAGGTAGTTGCTGATAGTTTTATCACCTACCAATGAAATTACATCAACAAGGTTTCCTTTAGAGTAACCTGCATTGAAGAAATTCTCGATTACAGATGCTTCAGTTGCTCCTCTGTTTTCAGTAACATTTTTAGCTAGTTTAGCCAAAGCGTCAAGTTTGTTGTCGAATGAAGCTTGTCCTCCTCTTAGTTCAAGGATTTGCTCATCTGTAAAACCGTTCATTTTTCCGATCGCAGTATGAGCAGAAAGACAGTACACACAGTTGTTAACCTGGCTAACGGCTAAGTTTACTACTTCTTTTTCTTTAGTAGAAAGTGAAGTCTTTGCGTTGGCAAAGTTTAAATAGTTTTCAAGTGCAGTTTCAGAATACGCATAAGTAGCGTAGATATTTGGTACGAAACCAAGACCTTTTTCAAGGTTGTCAAAAATTTGCTGATTATTTGCGCTTACTTCTTCTCTTGTTGGAACATTAAATGTGCTCATAATTTATTTCTTTAAAATTGTTAATGATCTTTATTTTTTAATTTGAATCTTACTTGTTTCAAATTGATGGTACAAAGATGCGACCAATACAAGCCTGAGAAAATGTATCTTTTTCCCGACCACTTGTCAATTTTTCCCTTTGGAAGAAAAACTCAATAAAAAAAGCCCTTACCGGGAGGTAAAGGCCTTGTTTTTATATTTTTTACTGCCTATAAAGCGCTGATACTGATCCCGCCGTCGGCAACAATATTCTGTCCTGTAATATAAGAAGAGCGATCCATAGCCAGAAATGCTATGATATTTGCCATTTCTTCTGCTTCAGCAACCCGTTGAAGCGGTGTTCTGTTTATAATGTGTTCTATACGTTCTTTTTGTTCAAAAACCGGAGCGGCCAGGGGAGTCCTGGTATACCAGGGCGAAATTGCATTAACCCTGATATTGTGCTTTGCCCATTCAACAGCCAGACTTCGGGTCTGTTGTAAAAGACCGGCCTTGGCCATGGCATAGGGACTTCCCGAACGCACATCCTGACTTGCCGCTACTGATGCAACATTAATGATAGATACATTTTTACCCTTTAAAAGAAGCGGATAGAGCTTCCTGTTAAGCTCGAATGGCGCAATCAGGTTAATATTGAGGATCTTTCGGTATTCATCTTCCGAATAGTCCGTAGCATCTTTCCTGATATTTATTCCTGCATTGTGAACAACAATATCCAGAGCAGGATATTTTTCCGTTACAGCTTTTACAAGCCGGTCCTGATCTTCACTGCTGGAAACATCACCTTTAACACCCATGGCCTGAAAACCGCTGTTCTGCAATTCTTCTTCAAAAGATTGTATATCGTTTTCATTTCTGGCCGTAAAAATAACATTGGCTCCAAGCGACAGGAACTCCAGTACGGTAGCCTTCCCAATGCCTTTAGTCCCACCCGTTACCAGGGCGGTTTTATTTTTCAGATTCCACATAAGATAGAGCTTTAAATAAAAAAGTGCCTTTCGATTTCAAAAGGCACTCAAGATATATATTATTATTCTAATATTTTACAATTTTTCACCGATTACGGGAATTTGTTTTCTGTATAGCCAGAGAAGGATAGCCCCCATAATAAAGGTTCCTATCGCCATTCCGAATAAAGTTCCTCCGTCTCCTTTAACCTCAATACCGATGGAGGTAAGGTGCATGATAATAGCTCCTGCAAGGATCCCTATTACCAGAGTTGCTCCTAACCAAACGGTTCTTGGAATAAGTAATAAGATGGCTGCGATCAGTTCTGTAACACCAATACCTATTCTACCTACCGGTTCCAAACCTACCTGACTGAAAATAAAAACACTGTCGGGATGTGCTGTAAACTTAAAACGAAGGGTCTGAATAAGGATAACTGCTACTACGATTCTTAGAATTAATGGAAAGTATTTCTTCATGATCATTTGTTTTGAATGTTTTTCTAACACTTAGTCGACAATATGTTAAAATCATTTCTGCCCTGTTAAAAAAACTTTCTAATGTTTTAGTTCTCAATAGCTTCCTTCTGAAGGCTCCCTTTGAATTCTACCGGGGATACGCCCGAATGTTTTTTAAATAGCCTGCTGAAATGGGAAGCATCTTCAAAGCCAAGCTCGAATGCAATTTCCTTGGCCGATTTTTCCGTATAGAACAAAAGACGCTTAGCCTCGAGGATAATGCGGTCATGAATGATCTGTAACGGACTCTTACCATAACCCGAAAAACTGTTGGAAAGGGTTTTGGGAGATTTGTTCATCTTCCCGGCATAGAAAGCCACGTTATGCGATTCTTTATAATGAGTATCGACCAGTAAATTAAACTGCCGGATCGTTTCTGTTTTGGCATCGTAGGTTTTCCCCAGGCCTGCCTTGGATTTTACGATCCTTGTGGTTTTAATAATAAACCTGGCCATCAACATTCTGAGCATTTCTGCCTGTATATTGTCTGCGGTCTCCAGTTCCTCCAGAAAAACTTTGTGTAGCGTCTGGAAACTCTCTATCTCGTCCTTATTGAGATCGATAATAGGTATCACCGAATTCCCGTAAAAAAGGATCCCTACACAACTTACTTCTTTGTCGTGATCCTTAATGCAGTAAAACTCCCGGTTAAATTGGTAAACGGTGGCATTACCACCACTCAGATATTTAAAGTACTGTATATTGGTAAGGGCGATAATTTGATTGGGTTGCACTGTAAACGGGATACTGTCTACGATGATCTCTATAGGCTCGTCTTTAGCCCAGATAAAGGTAAAAAGGTCTAATTGACTGGATTTTGAATAGGGTTCCAGTAATTCCTCATTTCCGATTTTGAGAATTGCCTGTGTTGTAAATTCGGTGAAGGTTTTCGTCATGTTATATCAGTCCGCTTTAACAAGTTAAAATTACAAATTAGTTATAAGATAATACCTCTTTCGGAAGGTTCCATAAAAAAACCCTTTGCCGTGAAGCAAAGGGCGAGTAGTGAAAATATATAGACGCATTATGCGGATTGTCCTTTATCTTATATACGGTAAGACGATTTACTTTGGATTTCATTACATCGAAAAATGATTTTTTTGTTTACGCCCAGACAAAAGCGAAAGCTATTTTGAAAACCAAAAGAAGGTACAAATTGCCCTAATAAGAGGGTAAAATGCCGGTTACTTCTGGTTTAAATTTCTTATTTTTGATACAGTCAGTTCCCGCCGTGGCGAGACTCTTTTTTACATCTTATGCATACACCTAAAAAAATTGCAATAGTAGGTAGCGGATTGGTTGGTTCTCTGCTTGCGGTTTACCTCAGAAAACGGGGGCACGAAGTAGATATATTCGACAGAAGACCCGATATCAGGAACATAGAATTTTCAGGAAGGTCCATCAACCTGGCTATTTCTACCCGGGGCTGGAAGGCCTTAGATAGGGTTGGAATCGGGGATGAGATCCGAAAAATTGCCATCCCGATGAATAAGAGGGCTATTCATGTTCTCGATGAACCCATGTATTTTCAGTTTTACGGAAAGGAAGGCGAAGCAATCTATTCGACCTCGAGGGGTATGCTGAACAGAAAGATGATCGACCTGGCTGAGCAGGAAGGTGCCCGGTTTATTTTTGAGTCCAAGGTTTGGGATGTTACACTTCCCGAAGCTACACTTCATGTGGGCGACGGACCTAAAGAGGCCTGGGAAAACCATCAATACGATATGATCTTTGGTGCCGATGGGGCTTTCTCTCGCGTACGTCACAGGATGCAGAGAAGAAGCCGCTTCGATTATTCCCAGAAATTCCTGGATACAGGCTATAAAGAGCTGACAATCCCTCCCAATACCGATGGAAGCCATAAACTGGAGAAGAACTCACTTCATATCTGGCCACGGGGAAGGTTTATGCTCATTGCCCTGCCTAATCTGGACGGAAGCTTTACCTGTACGCTGTTTATGCCTTTTGAAGGAGAGAATTCCTTTGAAAGCCTGAAAACAGAAGAAGAAGTACAAAGCTTCTTTGAAAAGCATTTTCCGATCATCCTGGAGGATATTCCCAACCTGATGAAGGATTTCTTTAAAAACCCCACGAGTTCGTTGGTAACTATGAAATGTTTTCCCTGGACCTATTGGGATAAAGTAGCCCTGGTAGGCGATTCTGCCCATGCTATTATTCCGTTCTACGGACAGGGAATGAATGCTGGCTTTGAAGATATAAGTGTGTTGGACGATCTGATCGATATTTACGGAGACGATTGGGAAACCATCTTCAGGCAATACGAATTACAGAGAAAACCCAATACAGATGCGATAGCTGAGCTGAGCTACAGGAACTTTGTGGAGATGAGCAGTAAGACGGCCGATAAAGAATTTTTGCTGAGAAAGAAGATAGAAAAGTGGTTTTCCGGAAAACATCCGGATAAATGGTTACCTGTGTACAGCAGGGTAACATTTTCAGATCAGCCTTATTCAGAAGCTTTGCAGATAGGAGACCGTCAGGCAAAGATCATGGATGAGATAATGAAGATCCCGGAAATAGAGGATAATTGGAACAGCAGAGAGGTAGAAGAAAAGATACTGGAACTAGTTAAGATATCAGATTAATAAAAAACCCTGACAATGTTGTCAGGGTTTTTATTTTTTATGCTTTTCGACTGCTTATAGCGAAGAAAATAATTGTTCCATTTTTTCCTTTTCCTCATCAGCAAGGATAGGATCTACAAGGATCCTTCCGCTATGCTCGTCGGTAATGATCTTTTTCCTTGCGGCAATTTCCATTTGTATCTGAGGTGGGATGGTAAAGAAAGATCCTCCGGATGCACCACGCTCAATAGCTACAACTGCAAGTCCGTTCTTTACGTTCTGTCTGATACGCTTATAAGCGGAAACCAGTCTTTCCTCGATAAGCTTTTCAAACTCTTCAGATTTGTCCATCAGTGCCTTCTCTTCCTTTTCAGTTTCGGCCATAATAGCATCTAATTCACCTTTTTTGTGTTTTAGATGACTTTCACGCTCTGATAAACGTTCTTTGGTTTGCGCAATAACTTCTTTTTTCTGCTCGATCTGAACTTTGTATTCCTTGATGTTCTTTTCTGCTAACTGGATCTCAAGTTCCTGATATTCGATCTCCTTGCTCAAAGAATTGAATTCTCTGTTGTTTCGAACATTCTTCTGCTGCTCAGTATATTTTTTGATCAGCGCTTTTGCTTCTTCTATTAAATTCTTTTTACTGGCAATTTCGTGATTAAGATTGTCTAAATCATCAACTAATTTATCCAAACGGGTTTTTAAACCTTCCACTTCATCTTCAAGGTCTTCTACTTCTAAAGGTAATTCACCTCTCACATTTCGTATTTCGTCTACTCTAGAATCTATTAATTGCAGATCGTATAATGCTCTTAACTTCTCTTCAACGGTAGCTTCTGTTTTCTTTGCCATATATTAAAAATACTTGATAGGATTCGTTATGCTGTCTGATAAAATGATTGCAAAATTATGAATTTTTTCCTTAAGATACTCAACTAAAAGGTTTTTTGTAAACTGCTCTGTCTCGAAGTGGCCAATATCGGCAATGATCATTCTGTTTTCCGCCTGAAAAAACTGATGATATTTCACATCTGCAGTAACAAAAATATCTGCACCGGCACCCTTTGCATTCTCAATGGCAAAAGCCCCGCTGCCTCCCAGAACTGCTACCTTTTTAATGTCTTTGCCAAGGAAGGCCGAATGCCTGATACCTCCTGCATTCATTTTCTCTTTGAGGAATTTCATAAAATCCTTTTCATTCATCGCCTCACTCAGTTCTCCGATCATTCCCATTCCTATATGCTGATTCGTATTTTCCAGTGTCGTCACTTCATACGCTACTTCCTCATAGGGATGATGGTCCGATAATGCCTTTAAAACCCTACTTTCGCTGTGTTTCGGGAAGGTAATACCAATACGGACCTCATTTTCATATTGGGTAACTCCTTTGGAGCCCACTACCGGATTGGAATCTTCATTTCCTTTAAAGGTTCCTGTTCCGCTTACGTTAAAGCTGCATTGATCGTAATTACCGATATTCCCGGCACCCGCTTCAAAGAGTGCAGCACGAAGGGTTTCGGCATCTTTTTCCGGGACAAAAGTTACAAGCTTTTTGATCGTTCCTTTTTGAGGGATAAGTATTTTTCGGTTAATGAGGTTGAGCTCGTCACAGATGCGTGCATTTACACCCTTAAAAGAATTGTCGAGGGCCGTATGCATGGCGTAAATGGCAATATTGTTCTGAATAGCTTTGATGACCACCCTCTCAACATAGTTGCGCCCTGTTATTTTCTTAAGGCCCGAAAAAATAATGGGATGGAAGCTAACGATCATATTGCAATCTTTTTTTATAGCCTCATCTACTACATTTTCCAGGGTATCCAGGCTAACCAGTACATTGGTGACCTTTGTGCCGGAATTACCTACCAGCAGACCTACATTATCGAAATCTTCGGCATAGGAGAGGGGAGAGAACTCTTCTATGAGTTCAATGACATCTTTAACTATCATTTATATAATTTTTATTCAAAGATAAAATATTATACTTTCGCCTTTATGTCGGTTGTTCGAAAATTACTTTTCCCCTTTTCATTCCTGTATGCATTGATAGTCCGGGTGAGGAACCTTATGTACGATTACGGGATCTTTAAATCTGTTACATATGATTTTCCGCTTATATGTGTGGGGAACCTCAGTGTGGGAGGAACCGGAAAGACCCCTATGATAGAATATCTTATCCGTTTGCTGAAAGACGAACACAAAGTAGCAAGCCTGAGCAGGGGGTATAAACGAAAGACCAAAGGATTTTTACTGGCGGATCCGGATACGAGAATGGAAGATATAGGGGATGAACCCTTTCAATATCATCACAAGTACAACAATATCCGAGTGGCGGTAGATGCCGACCGGGTTAACGGGATCTCAGAACTGATGAAATTGCAGGACCCTCCGGAAGTAATTTTACTGGATGATGCATTTCAGCACAGGAGGGTAAAAGCAGGCCTGAACATCATGCTTACGGTCTTTGATGAGCTGTATACAGACGATTGGATGCTACCCATGGGGAATTTAAGGGATTCGCGCAAGGAATCTGCCAGAGCCGATATTATTATTGTAACCAAATGCCCTGCAGATTTTTCACCTGAGCAAAAAGAAAGGGTTTTAAGGAAAATAAAGCCTGAAAAGGGACAAAAGGTCTTTTTTACAGGGATCCGTTATGAAAAAGAGGTTATTTCAGGAGACAGAAGCCTGAGCTTTGATTCGCTGACCGAAAAGAACTTCAGTCTTGTAACGGGTATTGCCAGGCCCTCTTACCTGGTAAAGTACCTCAAAAGCCGGGGATTAAAGTTTGAACACCTGAATTTTAATGATCACCACCACTTTTCAGATAAAGAGATAGATGAACTCAATAAAAAGGAAATGATCATTACTACCGAAAAAGATTATGTGCGGCTGTCCGGCAGGGTGGACAGGCTTTATTACTTACCTATAAAAGTAGATTTTCTCTTCGGGGAAGAACAGGAGTTTACAACCCTTGTAGCCGGGTTTATAAAAGATAAAAGCGGAGTTGAGAACCCCGCTTTTAATTCTAACTAACTAACTCAAAACTTTTATCTATAAGAACGTTGTTTACACGTTACTTAGCTCTTATCAATATCCGTGCCAAAGTTAGTTTATATGTTTACTTCTATATTTTTTAGAATGTTATTTCCGATCTTTTCGTAAAAAGTTTCCGGTTTGAAAGGTTTGGTAATTACATCATTACATCCTGCTTCGTAGAAATCGTCTGTATTCTCATCCAGGGAAATTGCCGTAAGGGCAATGATCGGAACCTTTTTATTGAACTTTCTGATCTCTTTGGTGGTTGTAAGTCCGCTTATACCCGGCATATGAATATCCATCAGGATAGCGTTGTACACAGGGCTTTTTGCCTTTTCTATAGCTTCGTAACCATCATTGGCGATATCGCAGGTCATTCCTTTCTTCACCAGCATCTTTTTGGTGATCACCTGGTTAATCTTGTTATCCTCAACAACCAGTAAATGCATGTTCTCGAAGAATTCGTCTTTTACTTCTATCTTGGTTTCCTCTACAGGAGGTTTTTCTTCAATTGCAGGAATATCGAAGTAAATATCGAACATAAAGGTACTTCCTTTACCTAACTCACTTTCAAGCTTGATCTCAGAATCGAAAAGACTGAGCAGGCTTTTTACGATCGTTAGTCCAAGTCCGGTACCACCGTATTTTCTGTTGATCTGAATAGATCCCTGAGCAAAACTTTCAAAAATAGTGTCCTGTAATTCCTTGGAAATACCTATTCCGTTGTCCTGTACCTCAAAATGAATACCCACTTTTTCATCTTCATTGTTAACCAGCCCGGCTGCTACATTAATTTTCCCGTTATGGGTGAATTTCGAAGCGTTCCCGATAAGGTTGATCAGGATCTGAGATAGTTTAAGCGGATCTCCCAGGAGTTCCTTAGGTAATTTCCTGTCTATATTCAGATCAATAGTATTGTTGTTCTCCTTGGCGGTCTGATGAAGAGAATCGACCACATCTTTCAATACCTTCTTCAAGTTGAAAGGTATTTTCTGAACAGAAAGCTTTTTGGCTTCTATCTTGTTGATCTGAAGGATATCGTTAATAAAGTTCAACAAGTATTCCCCTGAGAACTTTAAGGATTTTAAATGCTCTTTCTGACTCTCACTCGGATTTTCTTCGAGCAGGAGGTGAGTAAGCCCTGTAACCGCGTAGAGCGGAGTCCTTAACTCGTGACTCACGGTAGAAAGGAACTGACCCTTGGCCTGCATGGCCCTTTCCGCTTCATCTCTTGCCGTTTCAAGCTCCAGGTTCTTCTTTAACAAAAGATCGTTGGTCTTGAACTTGATCTGGTTGTTTCTGTACAGAGAGATGGTCAGTAACGAAATAATGATCAGTAAGGCCGAACTCAATACAGAGGTTAGTTTAGACATATTTACCTGCTGCTGCTGTTCTGCATTTTCGTTTTGCAGTTGCCTTGTCATACGCTTTAAGAAAGCCAGCTCCTGATTTTCTGTTTCAGCCGTATTAGCAAGGACAATCCTTCCGGGATTTAAAATATTATGTTCTATTTTCTCAGCTTCCGTAAGATGGTAAAAAGCCTTTTTAAAATCGCCTTCCGCCTCAAATATATTCGAAAGCATACGGTGATTCTCCTTTTTTAACTTCGGAAAATCCCTTGAATTACTGATCTTTAATGAATTTGCGGCATAAGTGCCTGCTTCTTCGTACTCTCCCTCGTTAAAGTAGATCTCCGATAAATAGGTCAGTACACGCGACCGGAGATAATACTTTTCGTATTTGTCTGCAAAAGGGGAGAGGTTTTCAAAGATATTTTTTGCCTGTTCGAAGTCTTTTCTCTTAAAATGCACTATCCCTTCATAAAAAGCCAGCCTGTTCAATGCGGCCTTATCCCTTTTCTTCAGCTCCCCCTTTGTTTCCCTCAGAAGGGTAATAGCTTCATAGAACTGTTTCCGTTCTGCAAGCAGTTCGGATCTAAGGCCTTTGGCAATAACATTACCCCTGGGGTATTTCTGCCTTGTGAGTCTGAGATCGGAAATGTTGAGGTACTGATCTGCGAAATTGTATTTTTCAAAACTGATATCCAGCTGCGCATTCAGATTGTAGCAGTCTACACGATACATATCATCGTCCAGGGAATCTGCCAGAGCTTCGGCCTTTTCGAGAAGTTTTTTTGCATTATCGAATTTTACTTTATTCTTCTGATAATACACTTTCCGGAGAAGGTCGTTGATACTATCTTTCATAGCATCAGTGTCTTGCGCATGGGCCACGGAAGAACACACGAATAACAATAAAAGATGTGCGAGACAACGTTTCATAGGTCAAGTTTAATCCATAAATATAGTTATTTCTGTGAAATGTAGTCGATTAAATCGATAATTCTACAACTATATCCGACCTCATTATCGTACCAACCGATGATTTTCACCATTTTTCCAATCACCGAAGTCATTTGAGAATCGAAGGTACAGGAATAACTATTATTAATAATATCTATAGATACAATGGGGTCTTTTGTATAAGCGAGAATGTCTTTTAACGGTCCTTCTGAGGCTTTTTTAAAGGCCGAATTCACTTCCTCTATGGTGGTGGTGTTTTTTACATTAAATGTAATATCGGTGAGCGAACCATCCGGTACGGGGACTCTTATTCCGCATCCCCCGATAACATCTCCCAACTCAGGGAATATTTTTGTCAGCGCCTTTGCCGCACCCGTAGTGGTGGGAACTATCGATAAAGAAGCCGCTCTGGCCCTTCTGAGATCCCTGTGGGGCTGATCGTGAAGGCTTTGATCTGTGGTATAGGAGTGTATGGTTGTAATATAAGCTTGCTCTATTCCGCAAAGCTCATCGATCACCTTGATCATAGGGGCTGCATTGTTGGTCGTACAGGAAGCATTGGAGATAATATCCTCATTTCCTGTTAAAATGTCCTCATTAACCCCTAAAACCACCATTTTAATGCTGTCATCTGCCGGTGGAACACTCAGGATCACCTTTCCGCCACCGTTTTTAACATGATGCTGCAGTTCTTCCCGGGTTTTGAATTTTCCGGAGGCTTCAACTACCATATCTATATCAAAGGGGGTCCAATCTATGTTTTTGGGATGATCTTCATTCAGGACCTTTACTTTCCGGTCCCCGATAATTATTTCATCAGCTTCAAAACCAATATCATTTTTCAGCACTCCGTGAATACTGTCGTATTTTAACAGGTGACTGAGTGTAGCTGTATCTGCGAGGTCATTGATAACAACGACTTCTATATTCGGATGGTCGATAAGTAAACGAAATAAGGTTCTTCCGATCCTTCCGAAACCATTAATGGCTATTTTGATTTTTTTCATGTTGGAGGTAAGGTAAACAGATCTCGGTAAATGGAAGTTTATTCGATATGTTTGTGAGCTTTGTAAGAAGATCTTACCAGAGCACCGCTTTCAACATGTCTGAATCCCATTTCCAAACCGATGTTTTCGTATTTTTTAAACTGATCGGGGGTAATAAACTCTTTTACCGGCAGGTGTTTCTTCGAAGGTTGAAGATACTGACCTATGGTTACCACATCTACATTTACGCTTCTCAGGTCCTCCATGGTCTGTATAACTTCTTCTTCCAGTTCCCCTAAACCGAGCATGATACCCGATTTTGTACGGTTTATCCCCTGATCTTTCAAATATCTTAACACCTCAAGGCTTCGATCGTATTTGGCCTGTATCCTTACTTCACGGGTCAGACGCCTTACGGTTTCCATATTGTGAGACACCACTTCGGGAGCAACTTCCACGATACGGTCTATATTGCGTTCCACTCCCTGAAAATCAGGAATAAGGGTTTCCAGCGTTGTATTCGGATTCATTCTTCGGATAGCCCTTACCGTTTCGGCCCAGATGATAGATCCCATGTCTTTCAGATCATCTCTGTCTACCGAAGTAACCACGGCGTGTTTGATATTCATTATTTTGATAGAGCGCGCTACTTTTTCCGGTTCTTCCCAGTCTACCGTTTCCGGTCTTCCGGTCTTAACTCCGCAAAAACCACAGGAACGGGTACAGATATTTCCCAGAATCATAAAAGTTGCAGTACCTTCTCCCCAACATTCTCCCATATTCGGGCAACTTCCGGAAGTACAGATGGTGTGGAGCTTATATTTATCTACCAATCCTCTTAATTCCGTGTATTTTTTACCTGTGGGTAGTTTAACCCTTAACCATTTGGGTTTCCCCTTAAGAGGCTCTTTGGCTGTAACTGTTTCTACGCTCATTGCATGTTTTTAGAAAAGCAAAGATACAAACTAATCTCTTAAAAAAAGCCTAGAGTGTTGTTATGTACCAAATACTAAATACCAATAAAAACAGTATTCCCAGAATACTTATTGTTTTTAGCAGAAGACCGGGTCTCCACTCCTTTGGTGTATGCTTTGAAGTAATAAGCTTGTAATTGATGATGGCATAGAAAGGTGCCGTTATAAAGGACAGAATGGTGGCAATATCTACCAGTAATTTCATTTCTGAGAGGAAAAACACAAAAATGGCAATGGTTCCGAATACCAATACCATCATCCAGAAAATAAAACTGTGTTTTACGAGCTTTCCGAATAACAGTTTGGATATATGTGCCATAGCCCTTGGAGAAGCATCCAGGGTGGTTATGGTGGTACTGAACATGGTGGTAAAGGCTGCCAGTGCAATAAAGATATAAGTACCTTCGCCCAGGTTACTGGTATAAAGGCTGATCAGCTGACCGGAAAAAGCCGAAGCACTATTGCTAAAGGTCTCTCCCGAATTAAACATTACAAGGGCTCCCAGCGATACAAAACATACTCCCAGGATAATAGTACCGATATAACCGATATTAAAATCGAGGAGGGAACTTTTGATATCGTAGTTTTTTACTGTCTTCTTTTTTTCTATGGCCCATAAGGAGTGCCATACCGATATATCGAGAGGAGCCGGCATCCAGCCCATAAATGCTATTAAAAAGGAGACTTCTATAGCACCTTCGGGCAATACCTGTTTAAAACTGTAAGCGGCATCCGAATTAAAAGCCGCTATAATTACAGCGGTAATTGTACTGATGGTCAGGGCTATGATGATGAATTTGATAAGATTATCCAGGAGTTTGTACTTTCCGACAAGGAGAATAAAGAGACATACAAAAGTGATGATCGTACTCCAGACCACAACATTATCCGTAATTCCGAAAAGATTTACGGCCAGACCGGCTGTTACAATGGTAACGGCAGTTTGAATGGCAAACATGGTAGCGAATGTGAGGATAAAATATGCGATGATCACCCATTTCCCCATCTTTTTATAACCGTCAAGAAGACTTTCTCCGGTTGCCATGGCATATCTCGGACCGTATTGAAAGAAGGGGTATTTAAACAAATTTACAAGCAATAAAGCCCAGATCAGACCGAAACCGAAATCAGCGCCTGCCCTGGTACTCTGCACCAGATGGGACACCCCTATAGCAGCTCCGGCAAATAAGAGTCCGGGGCCAAGCTTTTTTAGAAGATTGCTCATTGTTTTTTATTTTGAATGATCTCTGCCAATAATTTTTTAGCTCTCAGCAACTTTACTTTTACGTTATTCAAAGGCTCATCCAGCTCATTTGCAATCTCCTGATAGCTGAGTTCCTGGAAATACCTCAGGTTGATGACCTGCTGGTAATGAGGTTTTAATTTTTTGATATAACGAAGTAATTTTGCCAGGTTTTGCTCTATAATGAGCTTATCTTCGGCGGTAGGAGCATCATCGGCAAGATCGTATACGGCATTGTCCTCCTCCTGAATAGCCTGATTAATAATATTGGATTTTTGCTTCCGTATCAGGTCTATATGAATGTTTTTGGAGATCGTAATGAGCCAGGTCCTGAATTCGTATTTTTCATCAAAACTGTCTATTTTATCAAAAGCCCGGGAAAAAGTCTGAATACTAATGTCTTCGGCATCATTTTCATTGTGGGTCCTGCTAAGCTGAAATCCGTATACATCATTCCAGAAATGATCGAGCAGGAAACTAAATGCCTTTTGGTCTCCTGTTTTAGCTTTTGCTATATTATCCTCAATTAATTGGGGCGTTATCTCCAATGTACTTTTTTTGAAAAACTATTTACGATAAATATAACAAATTGAAACATAATTAGAAATAGCTCCAGCACAGGAATGAACCATTTAAGGGATGTGTCGTGAAGTTTTTTAAAGGAGTTTCCGTAAATAATGAATTGAACTAAAAACCTCAGTACCGCCAGAGAGATCACCAGAATAAGCTGATACTGATACACTAAGAGAATAATAAGTAACAGCCAGAAGAGAAACTGGGAAATATAAAAAAGCCCTAAAAGCATCTTATGAAAAAATTTATAATGCTTTGAAGTAGAAATATGCCTTCTTTTCTGATAAAACCAATTTTTGAAGCTTTTTTCGGCCTCTGAGAGGGTAATACTGCTTTCGGAGAAGGCCAGGGCCGTATTTTCTTTGTGTGCCACTTCTTTAATGAACAGATCGTCATCTCCGCTTTTAACGTGCATATGCTTGATAAAGCCTTTGGCGTTAAAGAATTCCTTTTTGTGATAGGCCAGGTTCCTTCCTACTCCCATATAGGGAATACCGATCCTGGCATAAGAGAAATACTGAATGGCCGTTAAGAGGGTCTCAAACCTGATAAGGGCATTCAGAAAGGATTTTTTTATTCGTTTATAGGGGCTGTACCCCAATACGATGGTTTGATGATCATTGAATTTCCCGGCCATTTCCGATATCCAGATCTCAGAATTGACCTTGCAATCCGCATCCGTAAAGAGGAGATGGTCGTATTTGGCTGCTTTGATACCAAGGGTTAAGGCGTATTTTTTATTTCCCCAGAAAGTCTCATTGCTCTTTACATCCACTACTTTGATAAAAGCGTGTTTTTTAGCAAAATCTTCCATTATTTTGAGGCTGTCATCACTTGAAGCATCGTTAATAAGGACAACCTGGAATTCGGGATAGTTCTGATCTATTATTTTGGGAAGGTTTTCTCTGAGGTTTTCAGATTCGTTCTTGGCACAGATAATTACCGAAACGGGAGGGAGTTTTTTCAGGTTTCGTTTTTTTTCTTCTTTGTAAAAGGCAAAAGACCTGAATATTCCCAAAAAGTAAATAAGCTGAATACCTATAATCGAGATATAAGTGTAGAGTAGTAGTGTAAGCATAGGCGCTTTCTACCGGTTAATTTCCTTGCATTTCTTCTCTTCCGCAAGATTGCTCATCCGGCATTTTTCCACAAAAACCGCAAGCTTGTCCGTCTTTATTAAGAAAAGGGCTCTGACTGGCGCAAGTGCCGGCAAATTTACCGTCCTTCTTGCCCCATATTTTTATAGCGATCCCGGCAAAAGCCAGTCCTATTAATCCTATTGTTAGTAATACTAATTTCATTTACAAATAAACTTTCTACAAAAATATAAAACTTAGCCCAAAGACTAAGTTTTATACTAGAATAATATTAAGTTAAAATTTATTGTTGTTCAAATGAAATATTAGCTACTACATTTTCAGCTGTAGCCTGTTCATTACCGCCTTTGGGTTCTATCGTAATATTGTAACCTGAGGCGTTTTCCTTAAATGGAATAGAAATAAGTTTTTCTTCATTCCTCTTTTTAAGGACACCTAAATTTATCATAACTCCGTCTACTTCTGCCCACATTTGATATACCTGTTCTTCAGGTAGTTCGGGAAGAGAAACCACATCAATCATAGACAATCTTTCTACGGGATTGATATAGGCAACCGTTCTAAGGTTTTTTGCTCTTTGATTTCCTCTTAATACATATTTCCTGGTTTCGGGATTATTAAGGACTACAAACTGATCTTTAATATCCTCTAATTTGGTATTTGTACTAAGTACATCTTCCTTAAGGTTCCTGATCTCGGTAGAGACCATAGAATTTTCTTCAAGCAACAGATTATTCTGTAACCATAACATAATGGTAGTGGTACAGAAAACGATAGCTGCCACACTTGCTGCCACCGAAAACCAATGTATTCTGTGACTGGTAGCTTTTTTGTTTATAGCCTGAAGGACTTGTTCCTTAACTTCCTGTGGTGCAGATACGGAAAAAGATCTTGCATAATTTTCCAAATTATCCTGTAATTCTTCATATTGCCTGCTCACATCAGGATATTTAGAAATATAATGCTCTACCTGAATACTTTCTTCTTCGGTAGTCGAGCCGATCAGATATTTCTCGAGTAGATCGCTCTCTAAAAATATTTTTACATTATCTTTCATATCCAAAACATTAATAATAGCACGATAGGTGCATTAAAAATCTTTCTTAGTTCTCTCAAGCCTATTTTTAATCTCGACTTGACAGTTCCCAGGGGCATATCTAAAGCCTCACTGGCCTCTTGCTGGGTCATCCCCTTAAAAAACAGCGCATCAAGCACTACCTGATATTTTTCATCAAGCGAATCAATATGCTGTTTTACGTCTAGGTGTTCGGGCCTTATGCTATTAACCCCTACACTATATACGTTAGAAACTTCAACTTGGATTTCCTGCTCACTTTTAGTGTTGACACTTCTTATTTTATCGATGGCTGTATTTCGTGTGATCCTGAACAGCCAGGTAAAGAGTTTGGCTTTTTTAGGATCGTAGCTATTTATTTTTCTCCAGACCTTAATAAGACTCTCCTGGAGTACATCTTTGGCGAGGTCTTCATCCTTGGTAACCTTTAAGGCCACCCCGAAAAGCGTGTCTCCATAGTACTCGTATAACAGGCTCATTCCTTTTTCGTCCTGATCCCTTAAAAGCTGGATAATATGTTTTTCCAGTAATTCAGCCATAAAAAAATACGATTAACAAAAATTTATGATGATAAGCACGTCCAAAAGTTTAATACCAGACGTACATACTTGTAACGAAAAACATTCAAATTTATTAATTAAAAAATTAAAACAGCGAAAAAGAAAAAGTTTTAGTAAAAGCTGTGATAAGAACGAAGTTCATTTTGAAATATTGTTAAGTTAAGTAAGTAATAGTATCCATATATCTATGTCGCTTTGACTGATTAAAATAAGGAACTTCTGCTATTACGATAAACAGTTGTTGGGGCAAATAGCGGAGCAATCCGTGAGATGACTGTTTAGTTACCGAAGTAATAGCGGTTAGTTTAGGTTAGTTAAGTTTGGGACGAAAAACCCTCATCTTTTGAGATGGGGGTTTTTTTTATTCTTTAAGCTGATGGAATTATCTTTTAAATGACATTTACCTCGGGCTCAATATCAATATCGAAAGTATCTTTTACGGTGGCGCGGATCTCGGTGGCTAATTGCCATATTTCCTTCCCGCTGGCATTGCCGTGATTTACCAGTACAAGTGCCTGGCGTTCGTGTATACCCGCATCTCCGAAGCGTTTACCCTTAAATCCACATTGTTCTATGAGCCATCCGGCCGGAACCTTGATCTCCGTATCTGAGATCCTGTAACTCGGCATATTTGGGTATTTTTCCAGTAAACTATCGAATTTAAGCCGGGAAATTACCGGATTCTTGAAAAAACTACCGCTATTACCTATTTCTTTAGGATCCGGAAGTTTGCTCCTCCTGATAGCGATCACGGCTTCTGAAACATCCCGGATAGTAGGGGAGTTTATATTTGAATCCTCCAAATGCTGTTGTATAGCTCCATAAGAGGTATTCAGCTTGTGATCTTTTCTGCTCAGACGGAAATTAACCTGTGTAATTATATATTTTCCCTTGAGTTCATTCTTAAAAACAGAATCCCTGTACCCGAATTTGCAATCTTCCAGTGAAAATACCTGCTCTTCTGCATTTTCTTTATGCCAGGCATGACAGGAAATAAACACATCCTTAAGCTCTACTCCGTAAGCTCCGATGTTCTGAATGGGAGCAGTGCCCACATTTCCGGGGATAAGGGAAAGGTTTTCCAGTCCTCCGTAATTGTTTTCTATACACCAGCAAACAAATTCATGCCAGTTTTCTCCCGCTCTGACAGCTATATCTACCTCTTCCTCCGTACTGGAAATGACTTCTATCCCCTTGAGGTTAATATAAACCACAAGCGCATCAATGTTACGGGTTAGAAGCATATTGCTACCACCACCCAGGATAAATTTATCCGGATGTTCCTTTTGGGTCAGAACTGCTTTCAGATCTTCCAGAGTAGTAACCTCTGTAAAATACCTGGCTTTTACATCGATGCCAAAAGTATTAAAGGCCTTAAGCGATATATTTTCTTGAATGATCAAATTATATCAGGATTTATAGGCTTCCAGGGCAGCTTTTAATACTGCAACCGATTTTATAAGGTCTTCTTCTTTAAGAACATAAGCGATCCTTACCTGATTTTTTCCGATCCCTTTGGTAGAATAGAATCCTGCGGCAGGAGCTACCATGATGGTTTCGTTATTCAGATGGAATTTTTCCAGTAACCACTGCGCAAAATCATCGGCATCGTCTACCGGAAGCTCAGCTATACAGTAAAATGCCCCTTTAGGCCTGGCTACTTTTACATTCTCTATTTTTTCAAGCTCACTTACCAAAGTATTCCTTCTGGCCACATATTCCGTAATTACCTCGTCAAAGTAGCTTTGAGGGGTATCTAATGCTGCCTCACTGGCAATTTGTGCAAAAGTAGGAGGAGATAACCTCGCCTGGGCAAATTTAAGCGCCGATGCGATCACCTCTTTATTTCTGGAAACGATACAACCGATCCTCGCTCCGCACATACTGTAACGCTTGGAAACCGAATCGATCATAATGGCGTGCTCTTCCAGGCCTTCTACCTGCATGATAGAGTAATGTTCAGCTCCGTCATAAGCAAATTCCCTGTATACTTCATCTGCTATCAGGAAGAGGTTGTGTTTTTTAGCAATTTCTGCAAGTTTCAGGATCTCCTCTCTGGAATACAGGTAACCGGTAGGGTTTCCGGGATTACAGATAAGAATAGCCTTTGTTTTCGGGCTGATGAGTTTTTCGAATTCCTCAATAGGAGGAAGGGCAAAATTATCATCGATCTTAGACACAACAGGTACTACATTCACCCCCGATGCGGTAGCAAATCCGTTGTAATTTGCATAAAAAGGCTCCGGAATGATTATTTCATCCCCGGCATCTGCAATAGTTCCCATGGTAAAGAACAAGGCTTCAGACCCTCCGGTCGTTACAATAATATCGGTAGCGCTAACCTTTATATTCTTGCTGTCGTAATAGGCAGCTATTTTTTCTCTGTAGACTTCAGACCCCTCACTTCTGCTGTATTCCAGTACAGCTATATCGTTGTTTTTAATGGCATCCAGGGCCACCTGGGGAGTTCTGATATCGGGTTGTCCTATGTTTAAATGGTATACTTTAATCCCTTTTTTCTTTGCATCTTCTGCAAAAGGTACTAACTTACGGATAGGAGATTCCGGCATTTTTAAGCCTTTATTTGATATTGCTGGCATAATTTAGTTTTTAAGCACTGCAAATTTGCAAAATAAATTTCAGAAAATCTTCCGAATTCCGGGGATTAATTGGAGTTAAATTGTGTTAAAAAAATAAATAAAAATCTATTCAATTAGTATATTAGTAATTGGTCCAAACTAAATTAATATCGAGGTGCAGAAGGTTTTTAATATATGTTTTATACTACTTTTTTTGGTGACGGCAAGTGCCTGGGGACAAGGCAGTTTCAGAATGGCGGACAACCAAAAGAAAGAAGTAATTAAGTTTAAGTTGGCTAATAACCTCATGGTTATTCCGATTGAGGTTAACGGAGTTGAATTGTCTTTTATCCTGGATACAGGTGTAAATAAACCTATTCTTTTTAACCTATTTGACAGTGATACACTGCAGGTAAAGCAGGTAGAGGAAATCTATCTAAAAGGCCTGGGAGAAGGGGAGGCGATAAAAGCCTACCGCTCCAAAGGGAATAAATTCCGTATGGACGGGATATACAATCCTAACCAGGAATTGTATATCGTTCTGGATAAGGAAATTAACTTCTCACCAAAGCTGGGGATCCCCGTTCATGGGATCATAGGCTATGACCTGATCAAGGATTTTGTCCTCGATATAAATTATGTTTCCAAAAAAATTAAATTTTACCGCAAGGGAGAGTACGAATATAAGGAATGTAAGAAATGCGAGGAATTTGACCTGGAATTGTTCAGGAATAAACCCTATCTCAAATCCAAGGTAACCATAGAGAACTCCGAGGAGATCGATGTTAAATTATTGATCGACACCGGGAGTAGTGATGCGCTGTGGTTATTTAAAGATGAGGAGAAAGGTATAAAGATCCCGACCAGGAAGTTTGAGGATTTTCTCGGAAGAGGCCTGAGCGGAAGTATTTTCGGGGAACGTTCCAGGGTCGATAATTTCCGGGTGGGCAGTTTTGGCCTTAAGGATGCAAAAGTGTCTTTTCCCGATTCTCTCTCTATACAGTTTGTCAGGAATATGAACAACAGGAATGGAAGTGTAGGTGCGGAAATACTAAAGCGTTTTCACATGGTCCTGGATTATTCGTCTAATAAGGTTACCCTCCGGAAGAATTCTAACTTTAAAGACCCGTTCAAATATAATATGAGTGGGATAGAGGTACAGCATAACGGTATTCGCCTGGTTAGAGAGCTGGCTTCCAATATTAATGGGGTGGTGGCCCGAAATGAATCTGATGCTACCGGTACGGTTAAAGTAGTACTGACAGAGCAGTTTAAGTTTTCCCTGCACCCTTCTTTTGAAATAGCCGAATTAAGGGAAAACAGCCCGGCGGCACTGGCAGGGTTGAAAATAGGGGATGTACTCCTCTCTATTAACGGAAAACAGACGCATCGTTATTCACTTCAAGAAGTAAATGAACTTCTCAATGAAAGAGTAGGTAAAAAGATCAGGCTTACCATTGATCGCAAGGGGGTGGAGCTGCGTTTCTTCTTCGAGCTCAAAAGAGTCCTTTAAATAAAAAAGCCCCGACATTGCTGTCGGAGCTCTTATAATTTTAATACCGGAATATCTTAATATCCGCTATCCGGCATAACTTTTCCTTTAATTTTTAACGCTATGTTTGGCGTTGCAGCATTAGAAGTAACCGTAATGGTCTTTCTAATAGGACCAACTCTGTTGGTGTCGTACTTTACTTCAATAATACCGGTTTCACCTGGCTGAATAGGTCCTTCAGGTTTCTTCGGGATAGTACAACCACAGCTGGATGCTACATTCGAAATAATCAATGGAGCGTTACCAGTATTCTTAAACTCAAAAACCCTTACCCCGTCACTACCTTTGGCGATCTCACCATAGTCGATGGTATCTTCTTTAAATTCGATTTTAGCAACTTTTGTCTGGGCGTTCAGGGCCATACCCATAAAAACAAAAAGTGTTAAAGCAATAAATTTTTTCATGGTTTTTAATTTTTAATGAATTGTAAAAATAACTACTTTTTAATCAACAATCAAAATAAACTATAATCCTTTTATAATCTAACAGGATATAGCTACTTTTGCAGATTATTGTCAAAAACTAGACCAAACTATGGAAATTCCATCAAAATATAATGCGCTAGAGGTAGAAGATAAGTGGTATTCATACTGGATGAATAATAAGTTTTTTCATTCACAACCCGATGAAAGAGAGGCTTATACCATTGTTATTCCCCCTCCTAATGTTACAGGGGTTTTACATATGGGGCATATGCTTAATAATACCATTCAGGATGTATTGATCAGAAGGGCTCGTTTAAGAGGATATAACGCCTGCTGGGTACCCGGAACCGATCACGCAGCTATTGCCACAGAGGCCAAAGTTGTGGCAAAACTGAAGTCGGAAGGCATAGAAAAGTCAGATCTTAGCAGGGAAGAGTTCCTGGAGCACGCCTGGGAATGGACCGATAAGCATGGTGGAATTATCCTGGAACAGCTAAAAAAGCTAGGTTGTTCCTGCGATTGGGACCGTACAAAGTTTACGATGGATGACGATATGTCAGCTTCTGTGATCAGGGTTTTTGTGGATCTATACAAAAAAGGCCTTATTTACAGGGGGTACAGAATGGTAAACTGGGATCCGGAAGCGAAAACAACCCTTTCCGATGAAGAGGTTAATTATGAGGAAAAACAAGGACTTTTATACTATTTGTCCTATAAAATAGAGGGAAGCGATGAAAAAGTAACGATCGCGACCACAAGACCGGAAACCATTTTGGGAGATACTGCTGTTTGTATCAACCCGAATGATGAAAGATACAGGCATTTAAGAGGAAAAAAGGCCATTGTACCTATTTGTAACAGGTCTATCCCGATCATTGAAGATGAATATGTGGATATGGAGTTCGGTACGGGTTGCCTGAAGGTAACACCGGCCCATGATGTTAACGATAAGACCCTGGGAGAGAAGCATAAACTTGAGGTTGTAGATATTTTTAACGAAGATGCTTCTTTAAACAGTTACGGACTTCACTACAAAGGGAAAGACCGTTTTGTAGCAAGGAAGGAGATCGCTAAGGAATTAGAGGAAAAAGGATATCTGGTTAAGACCGAAACCCATATCAACAATGTGGGAACCTCAGAAAGGACCAAGGCTGTCATAGAGCCCAGACTTTCGGATCAGTGGTTCCTGAAGATGGAAGATCTTGTAAAGCCGGCACTTAAGGCAGTTCTGGAAGATGAAGAAATTAAATTATTCCCTAAAAAGTTTGAGAATACCTACAGACACTGGATGGAAAACATTCGCGACTGGAATATCTCGAGACAATTGTGGTGGGGTCAGCGAATCCCGGCTTACTACTACGGAGAAGGGAAAGAAGATTTTGTAGTGGCAGAATCTGCTGAAGAGGCTTTAAAGCTGGCTATCGAAAAAACAGGAAATAAAGAACTTTCCCTGACAGATCTGAATCAGGACGGGGATACTCTGGATACCTGGTTCTCTTCATGGCTATGGCCGATAAGTGTTTTTGGAGGGATCCTGGAGCCGGAAAATGAAGAAATAAACTATTACTACCCGACAAACGACCTTGTAACCGGTCCGGACATCCTGTTTTTCTGGGTGGCCCGTATGATCATCTCCGGTTATGAATACAGAAAGGACAAACCTTTCAGCAATGTTTACCTAACCGGTCTGGTAAGGGATAAGCAACGTAGAAAGATGTCAAAACAATTAGGGAACTCCCCGGATGCTTTAAAACTTATAGAAGACTATGGAGCGGGGGCTGTACGTGTTGGTTTGCTATTAAGTGCTGCTGCGGGTAATGACCTGATGTTTGATGAAGCCCTGTGCCAGCAAGGAGCAGGGTTTGCCAATAAAATATGGAATGCTTTCAGACTGGTAAAAGGATGGGAAATAGATGAGAATAAGGTACAACCAGAATCGGCCAAAATAGGTGTTAAATGGTACGAAGCTAAATTCCAGCAGACTTTAGCTCAGATCGAGGTGGATTTTGATAAATACAGGATCTCCGATGCTTTGATGGCGATCTATAAAATGGTTTGGGATGATTTCTGCTCCTGGTTACTGGAAACGGCAAAACCTGGATATAATGAGTCAATAGATGCGAAAACCTATGCTTCTGTTATAGAGTTTTTCGAAGCTAACCTCAAAATATTGCACCCTTTTATGCCTTTCCTTACCGAGGAGATATGGCAACGAATTGAGGAAAGAACACCGGAAGAAGCTTTGATAGTTTCTACCTGGCCGGAATTAAAAGAGTATGATTCGGAACTGATAAATGGGTTTAATAGAGTTACGGAAGTGGTTGCCGGAATAAGGACTATCAGAAAGAAAAAGAATATTGCTAAAAAGGAGGTATTATCTCTTTTTGTTATCAATAATGACAAGATTGATGCAACCTTCGATAGTGTTATTTCAAAACTCGGAAACCTGGATAGCATTACTTATGTTGATGAGAAGGTAAACGGAGCTATGTCTTTCAGGGTAAAATCTAATGAGTATTTTATTCCGATAGGAGGTGCCATCAACGTAGAAGAAGAGATCAAAAAACTTAAGGATGAGTTATCCTATACCGAAGGATTCCTTAAATCGGTGAGAGGTAAGCTGTCTAATGAGCGTTTTGTAAATAATGCACCTGAGAAAGTGGTAGCTATAGAGCGCAAAAAAGAAGCAGATGCGCTTGCCAAAATAGAAACAATTAAAGAGAGTCTGGCCGGTCTTGAATAAAAGACCGGTTAGCTTTTTTTCTGCGAATCGATATAGGTATTTACCAATTCTATATACTTTTCTTTAGCTTCTGTTTCGCCTACATTCTTGGCCTGAAACAGGGCATTCGTCTTAAAAGCATTAATAAGCGGTTTTTTACTTGCCGGATTGCTATAGTTTTTGTTGGCAATCTTGTAGTAAGCGTATAAACGAAGCAAAAGATCTGCCGGAAGCGGATCTGTGTAGTTGTTTACCTTTTCTACAGCTTCCCTGAATTTTTCATCTAAAGTATCCTTTTCTTTCATCAGCCTGCAATAATATCAATTCCTCCTTTTACTTTTTGATGTAGCTTAACATGAATATCAGTATTCAAAGGTAAAAAAAGATCAACTCTGGAACCAAATTTTATAAAACCTGCATCGGTTCCCTGTACCACCTGCATCTCCTCCCTGGCGTAGTTGACAATTCGCTTGGCCATTGCTCCTGCAATCTGCCGGTAAAGGATGTCTCCAAACCTGCGATGCTCTACCACTATGGTTGTCCTTTCGTTCTCTTCGGAAGCTTTAGGATGCCAGGCCACAAGGTATTTGCCCGGATGGTATTTACTGAACTTTACAACTCCGCTTAAAGGATATCGGGTAACATGAACGTTTACAGGAGACATAAAAATGGACACCTGAATACGCTTATCTTTAAAATATTCTTTTTCGAAAACCTCTTCTATTACAACCACTTTTCCGTCTACAGGAGCAACGATCCTGGTTTCATCTATACTTACAGGGCGTTTAGGGTTCCTGAAGAACTGCAGAATTAATACAAGAAAAATGATAAGGGCTATTTGAACCGTAATCTTTACCCAGTTAAGGGAGATAAAATATTCGGAAAGAAGAGCGCCACTAATTACAAAAAGTAAGGTGAATAAGATAATGATATATCCCTCTTTATGAAACATAATTAAAAATTTGAAGCGTTAAATATGCAAATGGAGCTGCAAAGATCAAACTATCCAGCCGATCCAGTAATCCTCCGTGCCCTGGTAAGATAGCGCCACTGTCTTTGATCCCGGCACTTCGTTTAAATTTAGATTCTATCAGATCGCCCAGGCTACCTGTTACTACAACAATAACTGCCAGTATAAGCCACTCACTAAGTTCAAGATCTTTATCGTATTTCCACAAAAGAAAAGCGGCCAGCAGTGCAAAAACAAATCCCCCCACAAAGCCTTCAACCGTCTTCTTTGGGGATACACTTTCATATAATTTGGTCTTTCCTATCGATTTCCCGACCAGATAGGCAAAAGAATCATTTACCCAAATCATTATAAAAATACCCATAATTAAAAATTTGGCAAAATGATTTCCCAAATAAGGGATCATTGTCAGGAAAATACACCCCCCTCCGATATAAAATAAACTGATAATGAATTTTTGAGTGTTGTTGTACTTCGTATCGTTATTGGAGAATAAGCGAAGGATCAGAAAGATATTCACCGTACAGCAAGCTACCAGGAATACCCGGATGATCGCACTTTCATTAATGAGATATATGAACAGCCACCAGATGATCAGGAAGGCAATAAAAATATAGTAGCCACTTAATTTTATGATCTTTTTAAACTCATACAGGCATACCAGTCCGAAAATAAGGAATAGGAAATCGAAAGCATCATTGCTTAGGAAAACGGCAGCAAGTAATAAAAAAACATATAAAATTCCAGTAATGGAACGTTTGAGGAGTTCTCTCATTCTATAAATCTTCCAATAGCAGCAAATATAGGTTTTTTGAACTACTTCCGTATGAAAGAAAATCTTTTTCTTCCTTGATGTTGAAATGCTTTATAGTAGTGATATTTGTGGGGATCTTACTCTTATTCCTGTTCTTGATTTTCCGGAGGCCTTCACCGATAGTATCCACCAACTGGCTGGTGGCGGCAAAGACAATAAAGTTATCGGGAAGATCGTGTAGTTTAAATTCCCCTATCTGATTAGAGCTGATGAGCACACCTCCCACATCGGCAACCAGGTTTTCACAACTTGTCAGGAAGGCAGATGCGTCCTTGCTGCTCTTTGAGAACTTTATTTTAAAGTCCTTGAACTTCTGTTGAAGCTCTTTATCCGTGCAATATAATTTTGTGTTTTTCCAGGAATTTTCGGAGAGGATAAGATCGAAGCTTTCCAGGATCTCGTCTATGGAATCACAGTAAATGAATTTTCCGCCGTTTTTCTTGAAATTTATGGTGAATTTCTCGTCCACCGGGAGTTTAATTTCCGGCATGTATTTGCCCCTTTCAACCGGTTTGCCATCAGTTGAATCCCTCTTGCTTTTTAGGCCGAAAATCTTTTTGAACAAACTCATCTAGAATTTGGGACTATGATACATATTCTGGTAAATTTATAAAATAATACCCAACATTTTAAATTTTTGATAGGCAAAAAATAAAATATTGGGTATTTATTAACGAAAAATCAATTTTCCGTTAGCTCTTGCTCTTCCTCTTTTTCAAAGGGTCTTTTTCCGAAGATCTTTTCAAGATCGTCCTTAAAGATCACCTCTTTATCCAGAAGTCTCTCCGCTAATTCGGTAAGTTTATCTTTGTTGTCTTCCAGTAATGAAATTGCTCTCTTATACTGCTTTTCAATAATGGTAGATATTTCTTTATCTATGACAAGAGCGGTTTCTTCACTATAAGGTTTAGTAAAGCCGTAATCACCCTGTCCGCTGGAATCGTAATAAGTGAGATTCCCTATTTTATCATTAAGTCCGTAAATGGTTACCATTGCCTTGGCTTGTTTGGTAACTTTTTCCAGGTCACTTAATGCTCCGGTAGAGATCTTGTCGAAAATAACTTTTTCGGCGGCACGCCCTCCAAGGGTAGCGCACATCTCGTCCAGCATTTGCTCAGGTCTGACGATCAGACGCTCTTCAGGCAAATACCAGGCTGCTCCGAGGGATTGTCCTCTTGGAACAATAGTTACCTTAACCAGGGGAGCTGCGTGCTCCAGCATCCAGCTAACGGTTGCGTGACCTGCTTCGTGATAAGCAATGGTTTTCTTCTCTTCGGGAGTAATGATCTTATTCTTTTTCTCCAGACCTCCTACAATTCTGTCTACCGCATCGAGGAAATCCTGTCTGTCAACTGCTTTTTTCCCGTTTCTCGCCGCAATAAGCGCTGCTTCGTTACAAACATTTGCTATATCAGCTCCGGAGAATCCGGGAGTTTGTTTTGCCAGGAAGTCAAGATCGAGAGTTTCTGATGTCTTGATAGGTCTTAAATGCACCTCAAAGATCTCTTTACGTTCTCTCAGATCCGGCAGGTCTACATATATCTGCCTGTCAAACCTTCCCGCACGCATCAGGGCTTTATCGAGGATATCAGCTCTGTTGGTTGCAGCAAGTACGATAACATTGGTATTGGTTCCGAAACCGTCCATTTCGGTCAATAACTGGTTAAGTGTGTTTTCTCTTTCGTCATTAGAACCGGTAAAATTGTTTTTACCACGGGCCCTACCGATAGCATCGATCTCATCAATGAATATGATGGCCGGCGACTTGTCTTTTGCCTGTTTGAAAAGGTCTCTTACCCTGGAGGCTCCGACACCTACAAACATTTCAACAAAATCAGATCCAGACAGGGAGAAGAAAGGTACTTTTGCTTCGCCTGCTACTGCCTTGGCCAATAAAGTCTTTCCTGTTCCCGGAGGTCCTACCAGTAATGCTCCCTTAGGTATTTTTCCTCCTAAGGACGTATATTTTTCAGGACTCTTAAGGAATTCGACAATCTCCTGAACCTCTTCTTTAGCCCCTTCAAGACCGGCAACATCCTTAAATGTTACTCTGGTATTAATCTTTTCATCAAAAAGTTTTGCTTTGGATTTTCCAATATTGAAGATCTGTGCTCCGGCACCGCCTGAGCCTCCGCCCGACATACGACGCATCAGAAAGATCCATATACCAATAATCAGAATAAAAGGTAATAAGGTGAGTAAGAGATCTCCCAGTAAGTTGGATTCTGAGGTAAATTCGATCTCCGTATCCAGGTTGTTTTCCTTAACCGTTTCCTTAAGCTCGTTTTCAAAATTCTGAAGATCCCCGAACTTTAACTCGTAATGAGGGGTCTTCGCACTGGTAGGAATAAAGGATTTGCTTTCAACTCCTTTATGAGCTTCCTTAGCAAGTGCTTCCGGTTTTAAAAATACTTTTGCCTGTCTTGTATTGGTAATAATTAAAATTTTCTCTACATCACCGTTTTTAAGGTACTCCTGAAGCTCGGAAGGAGTGGTTGGACTTAATTTTTGCCAACCTCCGCTACCGGAAAAATAATTCATTGCAATGATCACAATAAGGATCACCGCATATATCCAATAGGAGTTAAACCTCGGTTTTTTAGTATTTGGGCTTTCTTTTGCCATTAATTTAAGTCTTAAATAATATTAATAATTAGTTGATATGGAAGTTACTTTAGCATCGCCCCACAGGCCTTCTATATCATAAAACTCTCTTATATGTTTCTGAAATACGTGTACCACAACGTTTACATAATCTAATAGTACCCACTCTCCGTTATTGGAGCCTTCAACATGCCACGGCTTATCACTTATTTGTTTGCTAACTGTTTTCTGGATAGAATTAACAATGGCGTTTACTTGTGTGTTTGAAGTACCGTTACAGATTACAAAATAGTCACAGACCGTATTTTCAATTTCTCTTAAATCCAAGATACTGATATCCTTCCCCTTTACCTCTTCTATTCCCTTTAAAATGACTGATATTAGTTGATCTGAACTACTTTTGCTAATTGCCATTAATTTTTTTTATTTTACGCAAAGTTATTATTTTTTTACTTCTTTAACTATTCAATTTAACATAAGATTACATAATAGATTTAACTATTACAATATGAATATAATCAAACTTGATGCCATTGATTCCACAAATACATTTCTAAAGAAATTAAGTGTGGAAAGCACGCTTGAAGATTATACCATTGTGATAGCCCGGAATCAGACTTCGGGCAGGGGGCAAATGGGTACGGTTTGGAGCTCCGAAGCGGGTAAGAACCTTACTTTCAGTATATATACGAGAGTTTCCCATGTTAAGAAGGATGAGCAATTCTATATCAGTATTGTTATTTCACTGGCTATTTTAAAGGCATTAAAGTCTATGGGAATTCCCGATTTAAAGGTTAAATGGCCAAACGACATTTTGTCAGCAAACTATAAGATTTGCGGAATTTTAATAGAAAATATCATCAAAGGCAACCAACTTTATGCCAGTGTAATAGGAATCGGGCTCAATGTGAACCAAAGTTCTTTTGAGGGACTTCCGAACGCTTCTTCCATGAAATTAATTACCGGAAACTATTACAACCACGAAGAGATCGTTCATCAGATCGTGTATTATTTAAAGAAATATGAAACCGTGATCAACAAAAGGGACTTTAAAGCGCTGTTAAACGAATATGAGTCCCAGCTTTTCAGAAAGGACAAGCCTTCTACCTTTAAAGGGAAAGATGAAAATATCTTTATGGGTTTTATCAAAGGGGTCAGTACTTCCGGAAAACTCAGGGTTTTACTGGAAGATGAAATTGAAAAGGAATTCGACCTCAAAGAGGTATCCCTGCTTCACTAAAATTGTTTTAGAGTTGCCCCATTTTTTCGCTAAGCGTACCGATAAAACTGGTAATAGGGCCTTTGATCATCATGGCCATCATCGGATTGAAATCGCCTTCAAACGTGAGTTGTGCTTCACTTTTGTTTTCTGCAATCTCATTAATATCTGCTGTAAGCGTGAAAGGTAATTTATCACCGGCAGCTCCCAGAACTATTTTATTTGGTGCCTGCATTTCCTTGAGCTGAAGGGTAATTTCGGGCATTCCTTTAAGAGCAAAAATAAATTTCCCCTCTTCAAGGACTTCAAACTTGCTGATACTGTCTGGCATCAGGCGTTCAAAGTTCTTTACATCTGTCAGGAGGTCAAATAATTCCTGAGCCGATTTATTTACGGTTGTTTTTGGACTTGTTATATTCATTGGTTAAAAACTGTTGTTAGACACACCACTCTGCGGGATTTTCCCTCCATTCTTTGAGGGTTTCCAGTTCTGTCTCATTAATATAATGAGTTTCATTGGCTTGTTCCAGAAGGAAATTGTAGTTGCTCAGGGTGTTCAGTTTAACTTGTTCTTTTTCGAAATTCTCACTGGCAATGTTGAAGCCGTAAGAGAAAATAGCTATCATACCCTTAACATTGGCTCCTGCTTCTTTCAGGGCCTTCACGGCATTCAGGCTGCTTTTTCCCGTACTGATCAGATCTTCTACCACCACCACATTCTGCCCGTTATCAAGGAAGCCTTCAATCTGGTTTCCCCTTCCGTGCTTTTTAGGTTCCGGTCTTACATAAACAAAGGGAAGCCCCATAGATTCTGCCACCAGCATTCCGATCCCGATCGCTCCGGTTGCAACACCGGCAATTACATCGGGTCTCCCGTATTCGGATTCGATCTGTTTTGCCATGTTCTCTCTAAGGAAATTTCGAATAGGAGGGAAGGATAAAGTAATTCTGTTATCGCAGTAAATCGGAGATTTCCATCCCGATGCCCAGGAAAAAGGATTTTTCGGATTCAACTTTATTGCATTAATTTGCAAGAGTAGTTCGGCCGTTTTTTTGGCGGTATCTTTATCTAAAACCATGGTGCAAATGTATGAAGTTTTTATTAATGAACATCTCATCATCTTAACAAATCAGATTACAAAAGAAGAGGATAATAAGCTGTTTTTACTGGAATCTGTTAATATTGAGGAAGTTATTCGTCAGCTCCAGGATGGAGAGATAAAGTCGGCTCATCTTTATCATAAGAACGAAAAGGAACTTTTGCCATTACTAAAGAAGAAATTGCCATTGGTTGTGGCTGCCGGAGGACTGGTCATAAACCCGAAGGAGAAGCTTCTTTTTATTTTCAGAAACGGGAAATGGGATTTACCCAAGGGGAAACTCGATAAAGGAGAAAGCCTGGAAGAAGCAGCCGTTAGAGAGGTGGAAGAAGAAACAGGAGTAAACGGACTAAGCCTGGAAAAATTCCTGGCTAAGACCTATCATCTCTTCAGGAGAAACGGAACCTATAAATTAAAAGAAACATACTGGTATCTGATGCATACTTCCTATGACGGGAAACTAACACCTCAATGCGATGAAGGGATAGAGCTCGTAGAATGGAAAAAGCCAGGGCAGATAAAAGAGGCACTGAAAAATTCCTATCAGAATATTAAAGTGGTGATCAATCGTTACCAGGATCCGGTCCTCCAAACCTGAAAACAGGATACCTCAAATGCGCTTTCTCGTAGTGATCTGAATGTTTGTGGATCCAGTCTAACTGCGCATACCAATTCCCTGCAAAAGCTTCGTCTTCTTCAAGTTTGGATTGAAATTCTGTTCTCAGATCTTCATTCTTAGCCAGAAGTTCTTTGGCGATATCTTCAAAAACATAAGGTGAAAAACCTTCTTTCTGCTGCAGAACCGTGTCAAAATAGTTCCAGTTAAAAAAGGAATCGGGAGCTGCAGGCTCCAGGGTTTCGATAATATATCTCAATGCAGGCTGATCTGTTGGAACGATAAAATCGCCTTTTCTGAATTTTACATCGGCCACAGAAGAACTTACTTTGGTGTTGAAATGCTGATAATGTCCTTCATAAGCCGAATTTCGTGTCCCGTATGACTCGATCCTGTAGCTTTCGGCAGTTATAACCGTATCCTGGCCAATCTCCCTCATTTCAACTTTGTTTTCCCGTAAGCGGGAAATAACATTCCACCATCCCTGCGGAATAATGTATGCCTCGGGAATACTTACTTCACTCCTCGGGCTGAAATAATTCCTGTAAGTCACTTCTTTTGTAAACGGTCGCTCCCTGTTATACTTGAGCCTGTTAGCACCGGTTACCTCGCTGACAATCTGTTCGCCTTCATAACCTTTAAAGTTAAGAGTGCTTGCTTTGGTAGTATCGATTGCCCAATCCAGGGTATACATATCTTTTTGCCTGTAAGCCTCAAAAGCTTTTTCGCGTAGCATTTTTATAGTATCTCTTTCCTTTTCTGTAATGTCTATCATGCTTCGCATAAGCTCATAGGTACCTTCAACTCTTTGTTTATAGGGTTTCAGCATATGAGTTTCTACCATCATTCCCAGTGTGTTCCACAAGGTGGTATATCCGGTAGAATACCTCGGATAATCCATAAACTGAGAAAACCCGCTTTCGGGAGTACGGTTAAAAACGTTCACATAAGGAGTAACATCCCATTCCTTTTCTTCTAAAGATTGTTCGAGAGACGGCATGACCACCGTATGGAGATAATTTCCTAATTCCCCGCCTAATTTGTTATGCTGGGTAAAGAGGTGCGTAAGTGTATATTGATAATCTGCTCCGTTACTCACGTGATTGTCGATAAAAACATCGGGTTGTACCAGATGAAAGATCTCTGCAAATGCCCTTGCGTTTTTGGTATCGGCTTTAATAAAATCGCGGTTCAGGTCATAATTCCTGGAGTTCCCCCTGAAACCGTATTCTTCCGGCCCGTTCTGATTTGTCCTGCTGGTGGAATTCCTGTTCAATGATCCGCCAATATTGTAAAGGGGAATAGCTACAAGAACCGTACGCTTTGGTATTTCTATCTGACCCGTAGCCAGATCGCGGAACAACATCATTGTTGCATCTATTCCGTCACTTTCTCCGGGATGTATCCCGTTATTGATAAGCATAACGGCCTTTCGTTCCCTTATTTTTGAAAAATTAAATTCTCCGTCATCGTTAAAACTCACAATATGAAGAGGGTAGCCGCTATCGGTCTCTCCCATGGTCTGAATATTGATCTCCGGGAATTCCCTGGCGAGTTCAATATAGAAATCGATCACTTCCTCGTAAGTAGGTGTTTGTGTACCTCCACTGGTTTCGAATAAAGTTGTGAAACTGCCTTTTTCCTCATAGGTGGGGCTTTTACAGGCGGAAATAAGAATTACAAGAAGTAGAAATCGTTTCATATTAGACTCATTTTAATTGCAATAGCGAACCAAAAATAACTATTTGAAAACTTTAATTTCTTGTCTAATCAAATAAATCATCTACTTTTGCAAGCTTTTAACAGAAAAGGCCATTTTTATGACAGAATTTATCAGGAAGAGAGCGGCAAATGCCAAAAATGATATTTTAAGCGGACTCACAGTTGCACTGGCCCTTGTGCCTGAGGCTGTGGCTTTTGCCTTTGTTGCGGGAGTAGATCCTTTGGTAGGTTTGTACGCTGCTTTTATGATAGGCCTTATTACCGCTGTTTTTGGTGGACGCCCCGGAATGATAAGCGGAGCTACAGGAGCTTTGGCGGTAGTAATGGTAGATCTGGTACGGGAAGGTAATGCCCTCGGAGCTGAAGGGGAGAACCTCGGACTTTATTATCTGTTCGCTACGGTAATTTTAATGGGGATCATTCAGATGCTTGCCGGTGTACTTAAACTGGGGAAATTTGTACGTCTGATCCCGCATCCGGTAATGATGGGATTTGTAAACGGATTGGCTATTGTTATATTTCTGTCGCAGCTCGGAATGTTTAAAGAAACGATCAACGGAGAAAGGACCTGGATGGGAGGAGCTGACCTTTGGATGATGATAGGCCTTGTGGCCCTGACCATGCTAATCATGTGGGGGCTACCGCGAATAACTAAAAAATTACCGGAAGCCCTTATCGCTATTCTTGTTGTTTCTGCCATTGTCATCCTCGGAAACCTGGAAGTGGCTACCGTAGGATCTTTTATACGTGATGGCGGGGGAGAAGGCCTGAAAGGTGGCCTGCCTCAGTTCCAAACCGAACTGTTTTCTGCCATCCCGCTTAATCTTGAAACTTTAAAATTCATAGGCCCTTATGCGCTTATTCTGGCGGCTATCGGACTGATAGAATCCCTGATGACCCTCAACCTGATCGATGAACTCACAGAAACCCGTGGAAGTAGTAACAGGGAGTGTATGGCCCAGGGAGGAGCCAATATCATTACAGGACTATTCGGAGGAATGGGAGGATGCGCCATGATAGGACAGAGTATCATCAATATAAAATCCGGCGGGCGTACGCGTTTATCGGGTATTGTTGCGGCAATAACTCTTTTATTGTTTATCCTTTTTGCCAGCGGATTGATAGAACAGGTGCCCATTGCTGCGCTCGTGGGAGTAATGTTTATGGTGGTTATAGGTACTTTTGCCTGGAGTAGCTTCCGTATCCTGAATAAGATCCCGCTAAGTGATGCTATTGTTCTTATAGCAGTTTCCTCGCTTACAGTGATCTTTGACCTGGCCATTGCGGTAATTGCCGGAGTGATCATCTCAGCCCTTGTGTTCTCATGGGAAAATGCCAAACGTATCAGGGCCCGAAAGACGATCAAAGAAGACGGTACCAAAGTATATGAAATATGGGGGCCTCTGTTTTTTGGAAGCATCCAGGCCTTTAACAATAAGTTTGATGTAGCCAATGATCCTGAAAATGTGGAGATCGATTTTATAGAGTCGAGAATTTCCGATCACTCGGCCCTGGAAGCTTTATTCGTTCTGGTGGAGAAATATGAGACTGCAGGGAAAAAAGTAACCCTAAAACACCTGAGTGAAGATTGCAAAAATCTAATGGTAAAGGCATCACCTAAACTTGCAAACGTGATCGAAGAAGATGTAGATGATCCCCGATACCATGTGATGGCGAGGATTATGAAGTAAAACCGGGTAAAAGTTTAAAGTAGTTATTCTTCTATATTTTCTTTTTTAGCTTTAGACCATTTTAATATTTTTCTCTCCAGTGCTTTGGAGGTTAAAGGTTTGGTGAGATAATCGTCCATTCCCTGACTCATGTATTTCTCAGCCTGCCCCTTTAGAGCATTTGCACTTAAACCAATGATAGGAGGCACTTCCGGGAAGTTGTTCTTGAGAAAGGAAGTGGTTTCAATCCCATCCATTTCAGGCATATGAATGTCCATCAGGATAAGGTCGAATTTCCCTTGTTTAAAGGTCTCTATGGCTATTTTTCCGTTATCGGCTGTCTGTACATTGCATCCGAAGCGCAACAACATATGTTTTATTACGGCGCTGATCATCTGATTGTCTTCTGCCAGTAACACATTCAGGTCTATTTTTTCTCCTTCCTGAAGTTCGCTAACCCCGTTTTCCATACATTGCTCAACACCTCCCTTTATGGAAGCATGGAAGGTAAACCAGAAATTACTTCCTTCATCCACCTTACTGATCACTCCCATTTCGCCATCCATCAGATTAACCAGTTTCTTGCAGATAAAGAGCCCGAGACCGGTACCTTTTACCGCTTTGGCGCTGGGGCAATCCAATTGCTGGAATTGGGAGAAAAGAGATTTCTGCTCCTCTTCGTCAATTCCCATTCCCTCATCGATGACCTCTACTTTTATTTTGATGCAATCTCCGTATTTTTCCCACAAGGTAGATTTTATGGTTATTGCACCCTGATCCGAGAACTTAACCGCATTTCCGATGAGGTTAGACAGTATCTGATTGATCCTGTGCCCGTCCATAATTATATATTCAGGAATATCCGGTGCGGTTTCCATCACCAGTTTCAGGTCCTTTGATTTGCTTACTGCAAGGAACAGGCCATGAACATGATTGATCAGTTCTCTGAAATTAACTTCGGCGGGATTAATGTCCAGCTTTCCGGCTTCCAGTTTGGAAAGATCCAGTATTTCGTTAAGGATCTTCATCAGGTCGTTAGAGGACTTCTGGATAATATTGATATAGTTTTTTTCTGTTTTGTTGATGTTATTGCTCTTGGAAAGCAGATCTATAATTCCGATTACCCCGGCCATTGGGGTTCTGATCTCGTGACTCATATTGGCGAGGAAGTCGTCTTTAAACTTGGAATTCCTGACGATCAGCTCGTTTTGCTCCTTTACCTTATCCATGGCCAAGCCTCCGAGAAACGCAAAGAGACCAAGGAAAAAAGGTGCAGTATCAATGATAAAATGAATGGGGAAATTTTTATGAACGAAGGCAATACTCTCAGTACTGAAGCTCAGATTCATTCTCAACAAATCGATGGTTATCGCTATGATTGGGAAGACAAGTCCGAAAATGGCACCATAAAGAGCATATTTGGCAGCTTCTGTTTTATACCACGTGTTTTTCATAAGAAATATTTGGAACTTTAGTATGTAAAGTTAATAAATAACAAACATCTCGAATAATTAAGGCGATAACAATACGTATTTACACGTATGTTTGCCTGAAAAAACTTATGTTTTTTTCGAAAATGAATGCTCTATCAGATCCCATTTATTACCATAAAGATCTTCAAAAACAACCACAGTACCATAACTTTCGTGCCTGGGTTCCTCCAGAAATGATACTCCTTTGGCTTTCATGTTTTCGTAATCTCTCCGGAAGTTATCAGTATGAAGGAAAAGAAATACCCTTCCTCCGCTTTGGTTGCCTATGGCTTTTTTTTGTTCTTCATCCGCTGCCCTGGCCAGTAACAGATCGGTAGTACCGGTATCTCCGGAAGGGGAGATGAGTACCCACCGTTTCTTTTCATCCAGGGGAATATCTTCCATCAGTTTAAAACCCAGCTTTTCCGTATAATATGCAATAGCCTTATCGTAATCGTCTACTACGAGACTTAGGGCGCCTATCTTTCTGTTCATAAGAGCTGTTTATTTTACGCTTACACTTTGAGGCACCAGAACGGAGTAATCACCGCCATTTCTGATAACATCCCTGACAATACTGGAACTTATATAAGAAGTATCTGCAGAAGTGAGTAAAAAGACCGTTTCTATCCTGGAAAGTTTGCGGTTGGTATGGGCAATCGCCTTTTCGAATTCGAAATCGGCAGGATTCCTGAGTCCCCTCAGAATAAAACCTGCATTGATCTCTTTGCAGAAATCGACCGTTAATCCTTCATAGGTAACCACTTTTACTTTGTCCTCATCTTTAAAAGCTTCTTCAATAAAGTGTTTGCGTTCCTCCAGGGAAAACATATATTTTTTGGTAGCGTTAACACCGATGGCAACTACAACTTCATCAAAAAGTGGGAGTCCGCGTTTAATGATATCGAAATGCCCCAGTGTCAGGGGGTCAAAGGACCCCGGAAAAATAGCTCTCTTCATTTCTTGATAATTGAATACAGTTAAAATTAGCTTTTTTTATTTAAAACTTCCGTAATGGCGTTTTCAAAAAGCTCTTCCAGGCTAATGCCTGCTTCCTGTGCCTGCTGGGGGATGAGGCTTGCGTCTGTCAGACCGGGAACCGTATTCATCTCGAGAATATAAGGTTCGTCGTCAACAAAAATAAATTCGGTTCTGCTAAAACCTTCCATTTTCAGAAGGTCATAGACTCTTTTGGCGATATCGGATACTTTTTCTGTCCATTCCTGCGGGATCCTGGCGGGTGTTATTTCCTGTGATTTCCCTAAATACTTGGCTTCATAATCAAAGAAGTCGTTATCGGAAACGATCTCTGTAATAGGGAGCGCTATGGTTTCACCTTTGTATTTAATAACCCCAACGGTCACTTCCGTTCCGTCGAGAAATGACTCTATGATCACCTCATGATCTTCTGTAAAGGAGTGATGAATGGCTGGAATGAGTTGTTCTTTGTTATGCACTTTGGAGATCCCGAAACTGCTACCGGCCCGGTTGGCCTTAACAAAACAGGGAAGGCCTACCTTTTTAATAATGGCATCCTCATCTATAACGTCTCCTTTATCCAGATAATACGAAGTGGCAGATTTAATACCATAGGGTTTGACCACCGATAAAAAATCCCGCTTGTTAAAGGTTAAAGCTGCCTGATAGAAGCCACAACTTGTCTGAGGTATTTCGAGTAATTCAAAATAGGCCTGAATATAACCGTCTTCACCCGGAGTACCGTGAATGGCATTGAATACACAGTCGAATTTTATTTTCTGATTTCCGGGTTGAATCGAAAAATCGTGCTTATTTACCGGGAATTCGTTCTTGTCATCATCAACATAGACCCATTTATCTTTAAAAATATGAATGCGGTAGCAATTAAACTTTTCCTTGTTTAAATGTTTGTAAACTACATTGCCGCTTTGCAGGGAAATCTCGTATTCGCTTGAATATCCTCCCATTATGATGGCTATGTTTTGCTTCATTTACGTTAGATTATTTATGGGTTATATGTTTTGAGATATACAAAAACAATTAAAAATCCGTTAAACAAAAATATCATTTATTTGATGCAAAGAAAAAAGTATTCCGTTTTTATATCTTTGCTCTTTAAACAGGAATTTATGGACTTATTCAAGTTTATTTTTAGTAAGACATTTTTAAAACAACTGGGTTTCGCATTTATTGCAGGCGTAGCATTGATATTTCTTTTATTGCAATGGTTGAAATCATCCACGAACCATGGAGATTATATTACAGTGCCAGATCTTTCTAAAAAGACCATGAATGAGGCTACCAAGCTTATCAATGAAGCCAATTTACAATTGGTGATGCAGGATTCTACCGATTTTAATGCTAAATACCCAAGATTTTCCATTATCGAACAGAATCCGCCGGCGGGAGGAAAGGTTAAAAAGAACAGAAAGATCTATGTTATCCTCAATCCGTCAGGATACAGAAAAGTAACCGTTCCCAATGTAATACAGGTAACCCGCAGAAATGCCGAGTCCATGTTACTGGCAGTAGGCCTTGATGTGGAGAAGGTAACATATATTGACGAACTGGGTAAGGATATGGTATACTACATAAAGCACAAAGGAGAGAATATCCTGCCGGGATCACAACTCACCAAAACTACCAAGGTAGAACTGGTTTGTGGAAACGGAAATCAGGATAACCACAGGAGGAATGAAATAGGAGGAGATAATGGCGGTGAGTAATGAAATAGAAGAGCAGGAGAGTGATGATCTCTATGAACACTATAACTTCAAGGCAGGAAAGGGCCAGGAACCTTTAAGGGTTGATAAGTTCCTGATGAATTTTATTGAGAATGCCACCAGGAATAAGATACAGCAGGCCGCCAAAAATGGTAATATCTGGGTAAATGACCAGCCGGTAAAATCCAATCATAAAGTAAGGGCCAATGATGAGGTAAAGGTGCTTTTTGAGCATCCGCCTTATGAGTACCTGCTTACGCCCGAAGATATTTCCCTGGATATTGTTTATGAAGACGATGTACTCCTGGTAGTTAATAAACCTGCGGGAATGGTAGTGCATCCGGGGCACGGCAATTATAGCGGTACTCTGATCAATGCGCTTGTTTATCACTTTGAAAATCTTCCCAAGAACAGTAATAACCGTCCTGGTTTAGTACACAGAATCGACAAAGATACCAGCGGACTCCTTGTAGTGGCCAAAACAGAAGAGGCCATGACCCATCTTGCCAGGCAGTTCTTCGATAAGACCAGCGAAAGAGAATATGTTGCCATGGTCTGGGGAAACCTCAAGGAAGAAGAAGGAACCATAGAAGGAAATATCGGAAGGCATCCGAAGAACCGACTTCAAATGTCTGTTTTTGAAGAAGAAGAACAGGGTAAGGAAGCCATCACTCATTATAAAGTCATTGAAAGCCTGGGCTATGTTAGCCTGGTTTCATGTAAGCTGGAAACAGGGAGGACCCACCAGATCAGGGTTCATATGAAGCATATCGGGCATACCCTCTTTAACGATGAACGCTACGGAGGAGATAAGATCCTGAAAGGAACGAGTTTTTCCAAATACAAGCAATTCGTTGAAAATTGCTTTAAGATCCTGCCAAGACAGGCACTACACGCTAAAACCCTGGGGTTTGAACATCCTGTCAGCGGGGAATTTATGAGATTTAACTCGGAACTCCCGGAGGATATGACTACCTGCATAGAGAAATGGCGTGCCTACGCTACACATCAATCCATGTAATAAGAAATTTCTATTCTCAGATAATTTTTAAGTGTTTCTATTTATAGGTAATTGAGCTATTTAGCCCTAATTTTACCTGTAGAGAAACCGATCTATGAAGGTAGATGAATTGATATTGTACAGTCAATCTGTAGAAAAACAGAAATTATTTTACCGGGATGTCCTGGAGATGGAAATTATCAGGGACAGTAAAGAGAGTGTGTCTTTTAAAGCCGGAAGAAGCATTATCAGTTTTGAGTACAGAAAGGATGCAAAACCCATTCACTACGCTTTAAATATTCCTTCCTACCAGGATACGGAAGCTCTGGAATGGCTTCAGAAAAGAGTTGAGGTCATCCCTTATCAGGATCAACCAATAGTGGATTTCAGGAACTGGAACGCTAAAGCCCTGTATTTTTACGATGCAGACAGGAATATAGTCGAGTTTATTGCCAGGAAAAACCTGGATATACGATCTGCTTCTCCTTTTGCCGCAGACAAGCTGTTATGTGTAAGTGAAATAGGGATAGCAACGTCCAATATTAAAGATGTTTACGATCGTTTGAACAGCTTAAGAGAACTTCCGGTCTTTGACGGAAACTTTGATAGATTTTGTGCTGCCGGAGATGAAGAAGGACTTTTTATCCTGGTAGATGTGAAAAAGAAAAAATGGTTCCCTGCAGATGATGATGTTTACCTGACCGATTTCAGGGTAAAAGGGGATTTTAATTTTGAATTTAAGAATGGAGAAATAAAAGAATTATAATAACTTAGCTACTAATAAAATTTAAAAAAGTGAAAATTGTTATATCGCCTGCCAAGTCCCTGGATTTTGAGAGTACATTACCCACAAAACGTTTCTCAGAACCGACTTTTACGGCAGAATCAGAACGTCTGAATAAAGTATTGAAAAAGAAATCGCCTAAGAGTATCTCCAAATTGATGAGTATTTCGGAGAAACTGGGAGAGCTTAACTGGCAGAGAAACCAGGAATGGCAATTACCCTTTACCAGGGATAATGCAAGACCGGCGGTATATGCCTTTAACGGCGATGTGTATAATGGCCTGGATGCTTATACGATTCCCGAAGAAAAACTGGATGAACTTCAGGGACGCTTACGTATTTTATCGGGGCTTTACGGAATCCTGAAGCCATTAGACCTTATGCAGCCGTACAGACTGGAAATGGGAACTAAAATGACGGTTGGAAGAAATAAGAACCTCTATGAATTCTGGAAAAAGAAGCTTACCAAAGCTTTGAATGAAGAACTGGAAAAGGACGAGCTTTTTGTCAACCTGGCCAGTAATGAGTATTTCGGCGCTGTAGATGCAAAAGGATTAAAAGTACCTGTGATTACCCCGGTTTTCAAGGATTTTAAGGATGGAAAACTAAAAACCATAAGTTTCTTTGCTAAAAAAGCAAGAGGAATGATGGTTCGCTATATCCTGGATAAGAAAGCAGAAACCATAGAAGACCTGAAAGGCTTCGACTATGAAGGGTATCGTTTTAGTGACGAATACACTACCAAAGAAAATGAATTGGTTTTTGTGAGATAAGCCATTATATTTGGTTTCTGTTATGTACTACTATCTTATTCTTGCATTTCAGGGATTTTGTATTTATCATGCCTATAAAAACCGAAAGGAATATTATTGGTATTTCCTGATTATTTTTCTTCCGCTTATCGGATGCCTTATCTATTTGTTTACACAGGTCTTTTCCAAAAGTGATGTGGATAAAGCTCAGCAGGAGCTTACCCATCTGGTAGATCCTGGAAAGAGGATCAGGGACCTGGAAAGAAGAATGAAGTTTACCGACACTTTTGAGAATAGGGTAGCCCTGGCCGATGCCTATCTGTTAACCGAACGATATGACGAAGCTATCGGGCTTTATGAAAAGAGCCTGGACGGAATGTTCAAAAACGATTATTACACGATCTCAAAACTAGTGGAAGCTTATTTCAGGAAGGGAGACGTGGAAAAGACCCTGGAATATGCCGGGCGGATAAAAAATGCGTCCGAATTCAAAAAATCCAGATCTCAGTTTTATTACGGTCTTGCCCTTAATGAGGCAGATAGATGGGAAGAAGCAGAAGAGCAACTCAGGCAAACAGATCTGCGCTATTCCAATTATGAGGAGCGTATTACTTTTGCAGATCTTCTTAAGCAAAGAGGGAAGCTTAAGGACGCTTTGGAGATCTACAAAGAGATCATTTCGGAAGGAGAGTATATGAAACCTGAGAACAGAAGGAAGAACAGGCTTTTTATTCAACGAGCCAGGGAACAATACCAGGCACTCAGTTAGGCAATGTTTTTTCACAGGCATCCATATCCACCTTATATCCCGGAAACAGCTACCAAGCTGATTGTGGGAACCCTGCCACCTCCGCGTTTTTCCACCGGAGAGCTTATAGAGCACGATGTGGATTTCTGTTATGGAAGTTATTACAATTCTCTTTGGTTATTTATAGATAAGATACATGACCTGAAGCTGAGGTTTGATAATTCGGAAGAAGCCATTCAGCAGCGAAAAGACTTTTTACACAAAAGCGGGATAGGGGTGTGTGATATTGTGGAGAGCTGCGAACGTGAAAAAATAGATGCTTCAGACCTGGGGATGCAGAATATTGTTTTAAGAGACCTGATCGGTTATCTGCGTAAACACCCCAAAATAGATACCTTGTTATTTACCGGAGGTAACAGTAAAAACGGCCCGGAGTATTTCTTCAGAAGGCATATCAAACCCTACAATATAAAACTGGAAGTGGTATCGGATGATATCCCCAGAGTGCATCAATTTGTATTAGAGGATCCTTCAAACACAAAGCTTACCAAGCGCGTAATACAAACGGTATCTCTTACTTCTCCTTCCGGAGCTGCAAACCGGGCTATCGGAAGTATTCCTTTATACAGGCAGTTAAAACAACAAAACCCTGAATTCACAACTTTTGATTTCAGGGTCCTGCAATATAAATCGTATTTTTAAAAAAGACTTAGCTTTTTTTCTGGATCTTTTCCAGGAGTAATTCGCATTTGGCAATATAACCGTAATCTCCCGAACTACTGGCTTTAGCCAATTCTAAAGATCTTTTTACCTGTGCTTCTGCCGTAGTCTTATCTTTTAGCTGATGTGCAAGCTCGGCCCTGTAGTAGATATACCAGAAGGCATTCGGTCTTAATTCGATGGCTTTATCAAACCACTGGGCTGCCAGATCCAGGTCCTTTCCTTTTTCATAATAGAACATGGCCGCATCAAAATAAGTTGCAGCTTTTATCTCACCTGTGGCATTGATCAGTTTATCCTCGATCTCCTTGTATACCAATGCATCCGAATCGACGAAAACAGGAATGGCTACTTTAGAGTTTTCCCACGCAATGGTAAGGTCTGCTCCGTTGGCATTAAAATTCTCAAAACCTATATTCAAAGTTTCCTGTTTGTCTTTTAGTTTGATGACAGGAACTTTAAACCGGATAAGGTCGTCAGAAGGATTATAGCCTCCGGCTCCCCAAAGATTGGTATTCTTATGGATAATAATGGTCCACTCTTTTTCTCCGGGAATAGAGTAGAGGCCATAGGACCCTGCCGGTATTTTATGACCATTTAATGACAGATCATTGCTGATGTGCATTTTTGTAGACGAATTGGCACCTGTTCTCCATACTTTCCCGTAGGGGATCAGCGAACCGAAGATCTTGCGGTCCTTGGCACCCGGACGTCCGTATTCGAGAGATATTTTTGCCAGGCCGACATTTTGTTCTACTTTGATCTGCGGACTCAGGCTGGCCTTGTTTATCTGGGCCTGTGCCATTGTAAAAACAAAGACAAAAAGTACTGTGAATAATTTCTTTTTCATGAGTTTAATTTTTGGTACTGACGATAGGTCGTATTAAACTTCAATTACTTAACTGCTGTACTGAGAATATTATAAAAAGCCTCAATTCCGTATGATATCTGCCATATCCTCAGGTTTTCATTAGGACTGTGCTGATTGTTATCGGGATTTACCATAGGAACGATAACCGCAGGGATATTAAGCTCGTTAATAAAAGCAGCTGTCGGAACCGTACCTCCCATGATCCTGATCTTTACAACATCTTCATTAAAAGTATTTTTTAGAACATCTTCCACCCATTTGGCATAATTATCATCCAGACTGGTCCTGAAAGCAGGAGTTACCGTACCACTTTCAAAAGTAACGATCTTATCGTGAGACATCCTCTCTTCCTGGGTCGGAGCTTTATCGGTTACATAATAACCTTCGGCCTGAATGTGTTTTTTGATAAGATCTTTTAGTTTGTTCCCATCGCTTTCCGGTACTAATCTGATATCGATAGCAGCAGTGGCCTTATCCGGTACAATGGTCCGTGCCTGTGCCCCTGTCCATCCGGATGAAAGTCCGCGGACATTTAAGGAAGGGTATTGCAGGGCTTCCTGGTAGTTCTGACCTACTTTTTCAGGTGATTTAAAAGCCAAACGCTCACGAATCGCTTTTTCATCATCGGGTACGCTATTCAATACTTCTTTTGTTTTTTCATCCAGAGATATTCCGTCATAATAACCTTTAACGATCACTTTTCCGTCTTTATCCTTCATAGAAGCCAGTAACTGAGACAACTGAAAACCGGGATTAGGTGCATAGTTTCCGTAATGACCACTGTGTTGAGGTTTTACCGGACCATAGGTAGTAAGATTTACTGTGGTGATTCCCCGGCAACCGAACACAAGCGTAGGTTTTTCGGAAGGGTGCAACGGCCCGTCATTAATGATCAGAAAATCGGCTTGTAGCAGTTCCCTGTATTTTTTAACCGCATTCGGAAGCGGCTTGCTGCTTCGCTCTTCCTCACTGTCAAGAATCACCTTGACGTTAAAAGGGATCTCCTTGTTATTCTTTTTAAGCAGGTCGATGGCATTCAGCATCATTACAATAGGACCCTTATCATCCGAAACCGATCTTCCGAACAATCTCATATCGTAATTCATATCACTTTCCTTGTCCAGTTCGGCCCAATCTACCTGTTGCCAGTTATCACCCTCTTTTCTCTTCAGAACAACTTCGTAAGGGTTAGGTTGGTCCCATTTTGAAGGATCTACCGGCTGACCGTCAAAATGCATATAAAACAGAACCGTAGGGAGGCCCTGAACAATAGGCCTTACCGCAAAGAACAGAGGTTCACCTTCCGTTTCGAGTACCGCCGAATTGAATCCGCGTTCGTTGAATTTCTGTGTGAGCCATGTAATATTCCTCATAATATCGCTGTGCTCAAGGGAATTATTAGGTATTTTATTGAAATCCCTCAGATCTTCAATGGCTTCTCTTACCTCCGTTTTTAATTGAAAGTCGAAATCCTGTGAAAAGCTTAATAAGGGGATCAAAAAAGCGAGTGCATATAACTTCTTTTTCATTTAGTTGAATCGTTAAAAGGGTCAGTACGGGTACTAACCGGGAGTTTTAGTTGGTTTTTGATGAAGTATTAAAAATACTAAAAATTAGTTGTTCGGTAACAGGAAAACAGAAGTGAATTATGTTAAAAAAATAAACCCCGCCTTTACAGGCCGGGGTTTAGATCATATATAAAAAGATATTAATTCAATCGAATAGGGTCGCCATAGCCAAGGGCTTTTAACCTGTCAAGTTGAGTTGCCGCATCTCCGACAACCAGATAGATCATTTTATCAGGATTTACATATGCTGAAGCCAGGCGCTTTATCTCGTCGATGGTCATGGCATTTACAATCGCTTCCCGTTGTTTTACGTAATCACTATCCCAGTTGTAATCGCCTATATTTTGAAGGGCATTGAGTTTGGCACCCAGTGTTTCAAATGCCCTGGCATTACTCTTTAAGAGGAAGCCTTTGGTTGTTTCAAGGTCCTTATCCGTAAATGTATCAGGGTATTTTTCCATGATGTCCTTGATCAACGCAATAGCTTCATAAGTAATATTGGATCTTACACCCGAAAAGATACCGAAAGTTCCGGAGATGTCAGTTCCGTTAAATCCGGAACGAATTCCATAGGTATAACCTTTTCCTTCCCTTAATTCCTGTGTCAGACGGGAAGCAAAACCACCACCCCCGAGAATGTAATTCATAACGGTTGCAGGATAATACTCTTCGTCTGTTATCGGCATTGATAAATGCCCGATCCTTAACACCGATTGTTTGGCGTTAGGAACATCGTAGAAGTAAATTTTGGATGAACTCACTGCTTCCGGAAGCGAATATTCCGGGATGTTTACCTCCTTACTTTCCCAGGATGTTTCAATATCCTTAAGCGAAGTGATCACATTTCCCTGAGCAATATCTCCCACTATATAAAAGTTAGCCATAGAAGGAGACAGGTTGTTATCGTAATAAGCCTTCAGATCGTCCATAGTAATACTCTGAACCGAACTTTCCGTTCCTGAGATATTGTGACTCAAAATATGGTCTTTTCCATAGACCAGCTCACTGAATTTATTATTAGCAATTGCATTCGGACTCGCCTGGCTCTGAATGATCCCGCTAATGGTCTGTTGTTTGAGTAATTCAAGCTCTTTTTCATCCCATCTTGGTTCCAGTAAAATTTCTTTTACCAGTGCCATGGTCTTGTCATAGTTTCTGGCCAGCGTATTTCCGAAGATCTCGATAGACTGAGATCTGGCATTTACATTGATCGTAGCCCCTAATTCATTGATGGCTTCTTCCAGTTCCTCAGTGGTCTTATTCTTGGTTCCCTTGGTCATCATGTCTGCAAGCAGATTGGCAACACCTACTTTTTCCGGATTATCCAGCAGTAAACCACCTTTTATTTTCAGGTTAAACTGAACCAGTGGTAATTCGTCATTTACGATCCCGAAAACATCTATTCCGTTATTCAAGGTCTCATTCCATACAACAGGAACTTTAGTTTCCGGAGATTTTCCGTAAGGAGGCTCCTGAGAACGATCAAAGTTTGAAGGTGTTTTTTCATATTCGGTACTTTCAGGTAATACGAATTCATCTTCGGCTCCCTGAACGATCTTTTCCTCTACAACCTCGGCCATTTCAGATCCTTCGACGATCAACTCGCTTTGACCTCTCGGAACAAAACTCGTTACGATATGATTCTTTCCCTTGATGTATTTCTCATATACACGCTTTACGTCATCCGTGGTAACCGCAAGGATATTTTTGATATCCTTATTGATAAAACCTGGATCATCCGCAAAAATATTGTACTGTGCCAGTTGGAAGGCCTTACCTAAAACACTGGACAGCCCGTTATAGAACTGGGTTTCAATACCTATTTTGATCCTGTTCAGGTCCTGCTCAGAAATACCTTCATTCTCAAACTTTAAAAAAGCTTCATTAACTGCAGCTTGTACGTCATTGAGGTTTTTGCCCGGATATGCTCTGGTAATAAGGCTAAACTCTCCGCTGAGTTCTGATGTACTGTTGAACATAAATACATTCGGAGCAAGCTCTTTTTCTTCTACCAAAACTTTGTAGAAAGGTGCTTTTTTACCTTCTGAAAGATATTCGGCCAATACGTCCAGTGCATAAGAATCATCGTTGTAGTTTTCCACCGTAGGCCAGGTAAGCCTTAATTGGGGAAGACGTGCAAAATTATCTTCGTAATAGAGCTTTTTCGTTTCGTTAAGCACGGGAATATTCTTTGAGAGCCTGGTGATCTCTTTCCCTCTTTTGATCTCTCCAAAATATTTCTCTACCCATTCCTTGGCTTGTGTCGTATCGAAATCGCCGGCCACAACCAGGGTAGCGTTATTAGGAACATACCATTTTCTGTAGAATTCCTTAACGTCTTCCAGAGTAGCATTTTGCAGATCTTCCAAAGATCCTATCACCTGCCAGTTATAAGGGTGTTCTGTAGGGTAAAGACTCTTACCGATCACATAATTCGTATGCCCGTAAGGATTGTTATCTACACTTTGTCTCTTTTCGTTTTTTACTACCTGCTTTTCCTTGGCAAGTACTTCGTCGGTTACCGTATTGATAAAGAAGCCCAGTTTATCGGCTTCTGCCCAAAGCATTTTCTCCAGGGCATCATTAGGTACGGTTTGATAGTAATTTGTCCGGTCCCTGCTGGTCGATCCGTTTGCTCCGGAACCACCTACACGGCTGCTCAGTTTGTCAAGTCCGCCTTTCCCAAGATTTTCAGATTCCAGGAAGAGGAGGTGCTCAAATAAGTGAGCAAACCCGGTCCTTCCTTCTTTTTCCCTGGCAGAACCTACGTGAAAAGTAAGCGCTACAGAGACTACCGGATCTGAATGATCGGTATGAAAGATCACATCCAGCCCGTTGTCCAGAGTGAACTTTTCAAAGTCGACTGATAATTCGTTTTCCGTTTCTTTTTTTTCCTTTTGACAGGAAAAAACAACAGCACTTAAAAAAAGTGCTGCAGTAATTTTAATTATAGTGCTTTTCATTTTTTGATGAGTAATTATTCAAAGCAATTTAGATAAATTTTAACAGATGGTTCTTTCTGTTAAGAAAGTTTTATGAATCTAAAAGAAAAATGCCCTGAATGCTTCCGTTTATGAACGGATACCCTCCACAAAATCGCTTATTTTTTCCGGCGGATTTGCACTGATATATTTGATAAAAGCCGAACCGATTATGGCTCCTTTGGCTTTTTTGGTAGCCTGATTAAAGGTCTCTGCATTGGAGATCCCGAAACCTACGATCTGCGGGTTTTTAAGATTCATCGCAGCTATTTTCTCGAAATAACTGCTCTGATCTTCTCCAAAGGTGTTTTTGGCCCCGGTAGTACTGGCAGAGCTTACCATATATATAAATCCGCTGGAGATCGAATCGATAAAGCGGATGCGTTCTTCACTGGTTTGAGGCGTTATCAGGAATACATTGATCAGGCCGTGTTTTTCGAAGATGGCCTGAAACTGATCGTGATAAACATCTACCGGCAGATCGGGAATGATCAATCCGTCAATACCGATCTCTGCACATTTCTGGCAAAATTTATCCACCCCATATTGCATCATCGGATTAAAATACCCCATGATGATCAGCGGAATGGAAACCGATTCCCTGATGTCTTTTAGCTGTTCAAAAAGCAGGTCGGTGGTCATCCCGTTTTTTAATGCCAGCGTGGAACTCTCCTGTATGGTGGGCCCGTCTGCCAGCGGATCGGAAAAGGGTAGTCCGATCTCAACCATATCCACTCCGCTTTTTTCAAGCTCCTTTAAAATGGAAACCGTATCGTTAACGGAAGGATATCCCGCTGTAAAGTATATGGATAAAAGTTTTTTGTTTTCTTCTAATTTTTGATTGATCCTATTCATGAGAAATGCTATTCTTGAGTTTGACAAAAACGCTTTGTTGTTCTTTGCTGAGGTTATCAGCAGTAAAAATGGAGATCCCTCTGGCGCCTTCCTTTTTCGCTAAACGGATAGCTTTTTCCAGATCTTCGGGATCTTTTAATGCGGGAGAATACAAACCGGAATAAAGCGGAAATTCCACATCATTAACTCCCTGTGCCGTAGCAAATCCTATCCAGTTTACGTTTTCACGATAAAAGTTGTTGTATAACATGGGATAGGCTGCATCCAGCTTCCAGTCATTCCAGGCCTGACGTACCATCTGCCTTGACATTTCAGGAAACGGAAAAACGGCAGCCGTTACTCTTTTATTCTTGCTATGCGCAATTTCTACGATCTCGTTAACCAGGCTGGTTACCGCATTTAAGCGATACTGCCTCCATTCTGTTGAGAGTTCGGGATTTTTAAAATCTACAGGGTCCTTATCGAAGATCTTTTTAAAACCTTCCCGGGCTATAGGATGATATCCATAATCGTATTCCGGCATTTCATGATCCTGTACCAGGCCGTATTTGGGCTGAAGATCAGCTCCGAGTATCACGTCCGGATAGCGTACGTAATCGAGATGTACCGATGCCAGGTCCTCAAGTTCCATAAGCTTTTCCGCATTGCTTTTAATATATGCCCTGGCTTCGGGATGAAACGGACTCAACCACTGATAGTAATCCACATAAGCCCTGTACTCGAGGGAATTCTGCCCTTTGCGATTTACCGCATACCAGTCGGGATGTTTATTGGCAATTGTATCGTTCGGTCTGTTAAGCGTCCACATCCAGGCATGTACTTTTATGTTCTTTTCCTTTGCAAGGGGGATAAGGTTTTTAAGATAATCTGCATTGGCCTGTACAAGAATTTCACTAATACCCAGAGAATCGTAATAGCTCAGTTTCTGATCCCAGATATCCTTATCAAAAGATGCTCCGCCTCCTACCCAGGTGGCAAAAACAAAATCATCCGGTTGTTGCTCTAAAGGTGCCGGAGTACTCTCTTTTTTCCCGCAGGAAAGCAGGCTGACAGAAATTAAAAGCAGGTATATTTTTTTCATTATTTAATAATTTTAGAATAACCGTCCTCTCTGATAATACAGCTGATATTCTTCTGTATTTCTGTGACCATCAGATTAAAACCGGAATATGTTTTTATAAAAGTTGCTTTATATGTTTTATTCCCTTCCGTAACAGGGATGATCTCTGTTGTATATCCTGTCTTGTTCTTCAGGAGTTCTTTTAGGGATCCTCTGGAAACCTTGCGGTAAAGCGCATAGGAGACCTGCCTTAAATGAACGGGATCCTTCTGTTGGAAAACTACTTTTTCATTCGGGAGTTTATCCGAAAACTGCACATACCCCCATTTTTCGGGCTCATGCATATTGATGACTCCCTGGTTACTCCAGACCCAATTGTATTCCGGAGCGTATTTATCGTTTACTTTTTTCCTGCTGTAACGGTTCTTGTTAAGATCGAAATCCCAGTGAACCCTTGAAAAATTGATCCGCCATTGTTCTCCGTCCTTCGGAATGGTCCTCGGTCTGTTCTTTAGCTCGGCAAAGGCCCGTAAGGGGATGGCCATTTCCACCGCCCAGAAATTATCCGTATCGGATGGGTCATTTAAAGTGCCATCCAGATAAACAGCCGTTTTCAGATCGTTCAGATTCCAATGGGTATTGGGCTTGGCACCTGATCTGTAGGGCTTGTTTAAAAGAAGGTCCCAAACGGTCCCTAATGCATTGATCTCGATCTCCCCGTAATCGTGAGTATCGTTTGATGGATCAATAAATACTTCAAAATCGTTATTGTAAAAGATGACTGTATCCCTCTTTTTCAGTGTCCCCCAGATGTGATCTTCGGTAAGCTTTGCATACACATATAAATAAGTGTCGCTCCACAACATTTTGACCCTGGTGTCATATTTTGGTTTTTTATGCCCTTCAATATCTATAAAAGCATCGGTATACGGAGTGTTTATCCAGTCTTTTTCATCAGCTTTCCCATCTATCGTAATCGAACCGGAAGTTTTATGAATGACATAGGTCTTCGGACTAACGATATCTTTTCCGGATTCAAGACGAACATTTATGGCCTCCTGAGCATAAACCGCAACACAGGAGATCAATGAGAAAAGGAAAATAAAATATTTCGGGTATTGAGACATTTTACAATTTAAAATAATCAATATAAGTATTCAGATCCTTATCTCCTCTCCCCGAAAGGTTAATAACCACTATATCATCTGCTCCGAACTCTTTTTGCTGAAGAGCAGCGAGAGCATGAGAACTCTCTATTGCCGGGATGATCCCTTCCAGCTGGCATAATTCAAGGCCGGAAGTCATAGCTTCGTCATCGGTTATTGAGATAAATTCTGCGCGTTTACTTTCATACAAATGTGCGTGCAACGGACCTACTCCGGGGTAATCCAGGCCTGCAGAAATAGAATAAGGCTCGGTAATCTGGCCGTCTTCGGTTTGCATCAGCAGGGTCCTGCTTCCGTGAATGATCCCGTCATTCCCCAGAACACTGGTTGCAGCGCTTTCTCCGCTGTGTATTCCCTTTCCGGCAGCTTCTACCGCAATAAGCCCTACTTTTTCATTATCCAGGAAATGATAAAAGGCTCCGGCAGCATTACTTCCACCACCTACACAGGCAATGACGTAATCCGGATCTTCCTTACCTTCTTTTTCCTTTAACTGCCATTTGATCTCTTCGGAGATCACCGACTGGAAACGGGCAACCATATCGGGATAGGGGTGAGGCCCTACTACAGAACCGATAATATAATGAGTATCTATCGGGTTATTGATCCAATCCCGGATCGCTTCGTTGGTGGCATCTTTCAGGGTTTTACTTCCTGAAGTAGCGGGAACCACTTTAGCACCGAGCATTTTCATCCTCGCCACATTGGGAGCCTGACGTTTTATATCGATCTCTCCCATATACACAATACATTCTATTCCCGCCAGGGCACAGACTGTAGCTGTAGCTACCCCATGTTGGCCGGCACCGGTTTCGGCAATGATCCTTTTTTTACCCAGACGCTTGGCCATTAGTATCTGACCTATGGTGTTGTTTACCTTATGCGCTCCTGTATGATTCAGATCTTCCCGCTTCAGATAGATACGGGAATTGTATTTTTCCGATAAACGTTTTGCATAATAAAGGGGAGAAGGACGCCCGACATAATCTCTTAGCAACTGATCGAATTCATCCTTAAAAGATGCTTCGTTCATGATGGTCAGGTATCGTTGGCGCAATTCTTCAACATTCGGATAAAGCATCTCCGGAATATAGGCACCGCCAAATTTTCCGTAATAGCCTTTTTCGTCTGCGTGATAAGTTTTCATTTGCAAATATTTTGTTTCAGCTATTGCCTATTCAATAGCAAGTTGTTCTTTAAACTTTTTAATGTCTTTTTCCTCTTTTAGACCGGGAGCCGTTTCAAATTTACTATTTACATCAATGAGATAGATCGGCAAATCGGTTTTCAGGATCCTCTTCACATTTTCCACTTCATCAAGTCCGATCCCTCCACTTAGAAAGAAAGGTTTTTTGGAAGGGTACTGATTAAGGATGGTCCAATCGAAACCATATCCGTTTCCTCCCGGAAGTTTTCCTTTGGTATCGAATAAATAATAATCACATACATCTTCATAAGGTTGCAGAAGGGAAAAATCAAAATGATCCTTGATAGAGAACACCTTGATTACCTCGAGATTGTCTCCCTTGAGTTTTTTACAAAGATCGGGAGTCTCATTACCGTGTAATTGAACTGCGTGCAGGTCATATCGGTTTACCTTATCTGTGATCTCCTCATAGCTCGCGTCGACAAAAACCCCTGTTTTTTTAATATGCGACGGTACTTCCGGCATTTCTCCATCAAAAAAGCGACTGGATCTTTCCCAGAAAATAAAACCCAGATAATCCGGCTGTAGGCGCACTACAGCTTCGATATTATCCCGGTATTTCATTCCGCATACTTTTAGTTTCATTTGTTGTTTTTTTATTGTCATTCCTGCCTTCGCAGGGATGGTATTTTGGGTTTAATTTTTCAAATCATTGATAAATTCTACCGCACTCTTACCAGGGTGCTCCGTTTTCATAAAGTTCTCTCCTATAAGAAAGCCTTTATACCCGAATTGCTGTAATTCCCTGATGGCTTCAACATTGCTGATCCCGCTTTCCGATACTTTTACAAAATCGTCCGGGATAACAGAAGACAGGGTTTTACTGGTTTCTATACTTACCTCAAAAGTTTTTAAATTCCTGTTGTTCACTCCCAGCATATCCAGGCTTGGCATTACCGATTTATGAAGTTCCTCCTCATTGTGAACCTCGAGCAGAACATCAAGACCCAAGCTTTTGGCGGTTTCCGAAAGGGTTTTTATTTCCTCTCTGCTCAACACAGCAGCAATCAGAAGGATAACATCTGCTCCGTAAGCCCTGGCTTCTATCAATTGATATTCATCAATAATAAACTCCTTTCTCAGCAAGGGTGTGTTTACCGAAGCTCTTGCCAACAGGAGATCTTCCAGGGATCCTCCAAAATATTTCCCGTCTGTAAGCACCGACATTCCGCAAACCCCTGCTTTTTCATAACCCAGGGCCACTTCTTCCACACTTACTTTCTGGTTGATGACCGATTTGGAAGGAGAACGACGCTTGTGTTCGGCTATAATACCTGTATTACTATTTCGCAATGCAGTGGCAAGGGAATTTGTTTCCCTGCCGAAGAGGGCAGAAGCTTCCAGTTGAGAAACAGGAACAATACTTTTCTTTAAGGCTACTTCCTTGCGTTTATCTGCTACTATTTTATCCAGTATATTCATTATGCGCTTAATTCCTGCAGTGTTTTTAATGCGTTTAAACCTTTCCCGGACAGAAGGGATTCTTTTGCCAATTCAAAACCTTCTTTAGGCCCCAGTCCTTTTACCGTGGCGATGGCCATCCCGGCATTGGCACAGACAACATTGTTCTGAGCTTCGGTTCCTTTACCTTCAAGAACCTTCATAAATATACCGGCGGATTCTTCCACGGTACTTCCTCCGGCAATCTGCGACTGTGAAAGCGCACTGAGCCCGAAATCCTCAGGTTTGATCATTCCTTCCGTATTGTTGGAAATGGTTTTGGTATTTCCCGTCAGTGAGATCTCATCATAACCATCCAAAGCGTGGAGAACTGTAAAATTCTTATCGGTGTTCTGATAGAGGTAGCCGTACATCCTGGCCAGCTCCAGGTTAAAAACCCCAACGATCTGATTCTTTGGAAAGGAAGGGTTTACCATGGGGCCCAGCATATTGAAAAAAGTTTTTACTCCCAGTTCCCTGCGGATAGGAGCTACATTTTTCATTGCCGGGTGAAAAAGAGGAGCGTGCAATACACAGATCCCCGCCTTATCCATAGATTGTTTGAGGAAATCCGCTTCACTGGAAAATTTAATCCCGAGATGTTCCATTACATTACTGGAACCACATTTAGAGGATACTCCATAATTCCCATGTTTGGCAACATTAACTCCGGCACCGGCTGTTACAAACGACGCCAGGGTAGAGATATTAAAAGTGTCTTTTCCGTCCCCTCCGGTACCACAAAGATCTATGGCATCATAACCGTTAAGATCTATCGGAATGCACAATTCCAACAGAGCATCCCTGAAACCTTCCAGTTCTTCTATGGTAATGCTTCTCATCATATAAACGGTCAGGAAAGCTGCAATCTGACTGGTGTTATATTCTCCCTTGGATATATTGACCAATACATTCCTGGCTTCTTCCTTGGAGATCGTTTCATGGCTGATAAGCCTGTTTAATAATTCTTTCATCTTCTTTTTTTAAGACTTCAACCAGTTTTCCAGTATTTTTTTTCCATCGGGAGTAAGTACGGATTCCGGATGATATTGAACCGCTCTTACATCGTAGCTCTTATGCCTGATAGACATTACCTGCCCGTTCTCATCAAAGGAAGTGGCTTCCAGTGTTTCGGGTAATTCCGGATCTACCACCCATGAATGATATCTTCCGACTTCTATTTCATTGTTAAGACCGTCGAACAGCGATTCATCCTGAGCAGTGATATTTACTTTTGTGGCAACACCGTGATATACCTCGTCCAGATTGATAAGTGTTCCTCCGAAAACCTCACCAATGGCCTGCTGTCCCAGACATACCCCAAAAATACTTTTGGTAGGAGCGTATTTTTCTATTATCGCCTTTAAAAGTCCGGCTTCTTCCGGGATCCCGGGACCGGGAGATAATACGATCTTATCGAAAGCTTCAACCTCTTCAAGGCTTAGCTGATCATTTCTTTTTACGGTCACGTCACAGTTCAGGTCTTCCAGGTAGTGTACCAGGTTATAGGTAAAACTGTCGTAGTTGTCTATTACTAATACTTTTGTCATCTTAAATAGTTTCAGCAATTTCCAGCGCTTTATTCAAGGCGCCCAATTTATTATATGTTTCCTGTAGCTCCAGTTCAGGATTGGATTCGGATACGAGTCCGGCTCCCGCCTGATAATGAAGCTGATGATTTTTACTCAAAAAAGTACGGATCATAATGGCGTGATTAAAATTCCCTTTAAAATCCATAAACCCGATGGCTCCTCCATAGAAATCCCTGTTGCACTTTTCATAGCGTTCAATGAGCTGCATCGCCATATGCTTAGGGGCTCCGCTCAATGTTCCCGCAGGAAAAGTATCAGCTACTACCTGCATGGTATTCGTATCGTCGTGCATTTGCCCTGTTACTTTAGATACCAAATGTATTACATGAGAGAAGAACTGTACCTCTCTGTAGGTTTCAACCTTTACCGAACTTCCATGCCGGCTTAAGTCGTTACGGGCCAGGTCTACTAACATTACGTGTTCTGCATTCTCCTTTTCATCTACCGCAAGCTGATTGGCCAGTTCGGCATCCTGAAGGTCATTCCCTGTACGTTTAAAGGTTCCGGCAATCGGGTGTATTTCGGCTTGTCTGTCTTTAACAACCAATTGTGCTTCAGGAGAAGAACCGAAGATCTTAAAGTCGCCGTAATCAAAATAAAATAAATAAGGGGATGGATTTATAGAGCGAAGAGCCCTGTATACATTAAATTCATCCCCTTTGAAAGTTTGAGAAAATCGCCTTGACAATACCAGCTGAAAAACATCTCCTCTAAAGCAATGCTTTTTAGCCAGTTCTACATGCTCTTTGTATTCCTCATCCCGTAGATTGGAAGTGGCTTCGCCTTCACGGGAAAAATTATAGGAAGCAAAGTTCTTTACATGCAGTAATTGCTCAATTTCCTGGATATTATTCTCTCTTTCATAGCAATGTGCAAAAATGTATGCCTCATTCTTAAAATGATTAATGGCAATGATATTCTGATAGACCGCATAGTAAACATCCGGAATATTCAGACTTTCTTCTTTTTTCGTTACCTCTACATCCTCAAAATACCTGACGGCATCATAGGCTATATAACCAAAGAGCCCGTTATTGATAAACTTAAAATCATTGGACTCCACATTATATCGGGAAGAGAAAGCCGTAATGATTCCCGGAACATCAGTATCCGGGCCTATAGCTTCTCTTTCTACGCTCCCGTCGGGAAAGGTCTGAACAACCGTTTCGTTTTCAATTTTTATCGATGCGATGGGATTGCTGCAGATATAGGAAAAACTGTTGTCGTTGGCGTGGTAATCACTACTTTCCAACAACAGGCTGTTGGGGAATTTATCCCGTATTTTAAGGTAAACACTTACCGGAGTAATAGTATCGGCCAGTATTTTTTTGTAATGTGTCTTTAATTGGTACTTTTTCATGCTGATCTTTCCTGATTAAAATAAAAAAAGGCTTGTCGTGATCTGACAAGCCTTTTGTATGTTTTACTTTTAAACTATACTATAGGTGTTTTAACTCACGACTTTGGAATTTCGTAAGCACCACCACCAGTTATTGTTTAAAATTTGATTCATTTTTCAAAATTATTGAGCCAAAGATAAAAATATTTTTCGATCGAAAAATGCTTTTATAAAATTTTTAAACCTTTTCTTTTTTATTGTGTCTTATATAACAAATAAAGTATCATACAGGCACGACATATTCAATATTTATTCCGGATGGTTGGTTGAAAATTGATAATAAAGTGGTTCTAACAATGCTTTTGACAAATTATCCGTTCAATAGAAAAGCCCTGGCATTAATGTCAGGGCTTTTCATCGCTATTAATCATTTGATACTTAGAATTGAAGATCTACCACAAGATCGAACTCGTCGTAGATTGTTTTATCTCCTAAATTATCAAAGAAACTTCCAGAACCATATCTGATATCGTACTTGGCTCTGTCTACTTTTAACGAAGCAGTAGCTTTACTTCCGTAAACCGAAAGATCGAAAGCAATTGGATTTGTTTTTCCCTTGATGGTAAGGTCTCCTGTAACTTTATAGGAATTTTTACCGTTAGCTTTAGCTTTTTTGATCACCAGTTTAGCAGTTGGGAAATTCTCAACACCAAAGAAATCGTCAGACTTCAGGTGACCGTTAAGATTAGCCTGATACTTTCCGGAAAGATCCGTACTGGTAAGGGAAGTCATATCTACTTCAAATTCACCTCCAACCAGCTTATCACCGTCAAAATTAAAGAAACCGCTTTTCAGAGCAATGGTCCCTTCGTGAGAACCGGTTACTTTATATCCTTTCCAGGTAATCTTACTTTTATCTGCCTTGATTTCTTTTTTATCTGCAATAGCCGATGTGAATGCAAGAGTACTAAAGGCTACTACCAGAGTCAATGCAATTTTTACTACTTTGTTTTTCATTTTCCTTTTTGTTTAATGTTAATGTTCAATTGAGGGTTTATATAGTTATAAATAACTCCTGTGCCGGTTTTCGCACTTTGGCGAAATGCTGGGTCTGATCTTCCTGAGAGCGGTAACCAATGGCAGCCACTACAACAGATGAAAGCCCCTTTTCCTTTAATCCGAGGATCTCGTCGTATTTTTCCGGAGAGAAACCTTCTATCGGGCAGCTGTCTATTTTAAGCTGAGCTGCAGCAGACAGAAGATTACCCAGGGCAATATAAGCCTGTCTTGTGCTCCAGTTCTGTTTAACATCCGGATCGAGGGGAGTGATCTTGGATTTCATAAAATTGCCGTAATCCTTGAGATCCTCAATAGCCACTTTCCGGGTACTGCTTATGTTTTCGAGATAGTGGTCTATAAAATCGTCGTTTACTTCCCTTTCAGTACAAAATACTATAAGGTGAGACGCATCTACTATCTGGGTTTGCCCCCAGGAAGCAGGTTGCAGTTCTTTTCTTATTTCCGGATCCTCAACGATCAGGATGCGATAGGGCTGAAGCCCGTAAGAAGAAGCCGTTAAACGTATCGCTTCTTTTAGGGTATTCAAATCTTCCTCAGATACCTTTTTTTGGTTGTCAAATTTCTTGGTCGCATACCTCCAACGGAGGCTTTCAATATACTCGTTCATGTAATTATTTAAATTTATTTAAAAGTGCATTGAGCGTCTTAAGCTCGTTATCATTAAAGTCGCCGGTCAGAAAATCTTCTGCACCGTCAACTGCTTCATCCATTTTAGCAAGAGCGTCCAGTCCGTCATTAGTGATCAGGATCTCTACTTTTCTCCTGTTAGTAGGGCATACAGATCTGTCCACCAAGCCTTTCGAGATCAGTTTATCGACAAGACGGGTCGTGTTACTCATCTTACTTACCATTCTTTCGTTAATGGTACTCAGATTGGCCGGCTTTTTATTTTGCCCCCTGAGTATTCTTAAAACATTGTATTGCTGAATGGAGATATCGAAGGGTTTCAATACCTCACTAACCGCTTCTTTGATCCTGTTATGAATAAGGATAAGGTGAATTAAGGTCTCCTTTTTAAGAGGGATCTCCTTTGTGGTTTTCAAGTATTGCTTTACATTCATGTTTATACAATATTTGTATAGACAAATGTATGTTTATTTTTATTTTCCATCCCTGTTTAAGTGATAATTTTTTGTTAAAAATGCACGGCAGCAATTGAGGATGCATATTTTTACTTTATAAATAATGATCATGAAAAGGCTATATATATTCGCATTTTTCGTATTTTTAATTAGCTGTAAAACAGAGGATAGTAAGCCGGAAAAGGCCGAAAATAAAGAAGATGTATCCCTGCTGGAACCCAAAGAGGTGTTGGCTGAAGATAGTTTATCTGTGGCTGTTTACAATTTTGATGGCCTGGAGCCTTTGTTAAATAAGAAAGACGATAAAACCTATATAATTAATTTTTGGGCAACCTGGTGTAAACCGTGTATAAAGGAATTGCCTTATTTTGAAAAGATCAACGCAGAATACAAAAACAAAAAGGTGGAAGTGATCCTGGTAAGTATGGATTTTCCCAAGATGTACAAATCACATCTTATCCCTTTTATTGAGAAAAGGGGATTACAATCGAGAGTTGTAGCCCTTGATGATCCGAAACAAAATACCTGGATCCCTAAAGTAAATGAAGATTGGTCCGGGGCTATTCCGGCAACCCTGATCTACAATAAGGATAAAAGGGAATTTTACGAAAGATCTTTTGAATACGAAGAATTAGAAAATACAGTTCAACAATTTTTAAAATAACATCAAATGAAACCTATTAAAAGCGTAATACTGCTGTTACTTGTAGTAATAGCGAGTTCATTCACTAAAGATTCGTTTAGTTATGAAGACGGTTATAAAGTTGGGGATTATGCCTCCGATTTTAGTTTGAAAAATATTGACGGGAAAATGGTATCCCTGGCAGATTTTAATGATGCAAAAGGTTACCTTGTTATTTTTACCTGTAATACCTGTCCATATGCCAAGGCCTATGAAGACAGGATCATTGCTCTGGATAAAAAGTATAAGACTAAAGGAGTTCCTGTTGTTGCCATCAACCCTAACAATCCTAAGGTACAGCCCGGAGATAGTTTTGAGAAGATGATCAAAAGAGCAGAGAAGAAGGGCTTCACCTTCCCATATTTACTGGATGAAGGACAAAAAGTATATCCTCAATACGGAGCAACCCGTACGCCTCATGTGTTTTTACTGGAAAAAACAACCAAAGGAAATAAGGTGAGATATATCGGAGCTATCGATGATAATTATCAGGATGCTGAAGCTGTAGAAACCAAATATGTAGAAGATGCCATCGAAGCCATGCTGGATGGAAAAGAAATAAAGATCAATAGTACAAAAGCTATCGGGTGTTCCATTAAAGTTTGATGAATAGCTGAATGGTTTTGAAACTTTTATTGTTTATTTTTGACGCAAAAATTTATAATGGCAGATCTTACACAAGAAGAGTGGGTAGAACAACTGGAAAAAGATGCTAATGCGTTTATTCTGGATGTCAGAACTCCCGAAGAAGTTGAAGAGGGATATATTCCGAATTCAACCAATATAGATATTTATTTAGGACAGGGATTTATGGAGGAAATTCAGAAGCTCGATAAATCCAAAAATTACTATATCTACTGCAGGTCCGGTAACAGAAGCGGACAGGCCTGTACCATCATGAATCAGTTAGGGTTTGAAAATACTTATAACCTGGAAGGCGGATTTATGGAATGGGAAGGTGAGATTGCAGAGTAATTGTCAAATATCAGAAAGAATAAAATGCCTGCTTTTAGCGGGCATTTTTGTTGTTAAGAGTGTGTAACACCCTCAAAAAAGTCTCCGGTTCCGGGCGCACTCTGTAGTTATCGGTCAGATCGGCAAAGATTACCTTTCCCTGTTTATCTGTAATTATTACGGTAGGCATAACCGTATTGCTCTGATAACCCAGCAACTGAAATCCGGCAGGAATACCGTTTACACTGTGAATGTTAAGCAGTTCTGCAGCCTTGTTATTTCTATCCACCATAAAATGAAAACCCAGATCGTATTTCCGGGCAAGCGAAGCACTGTACTTGTGAGGTTGAGGACTTATCAGAACAACCTGCGCTCCGTGTTTTTCCAGTTCCCTGTATTGTTGGGCCACCTCACTGATCTGTGCCATACACAAGGGGCACCAGTTTCCCCTGTAAAATATATAAATGGAAGGTTTGCCTTTAAAAGATGATGAGGGAACCTCGTTTTTATGGGTATCCTCCAGAAAGAATTCGGGCAGGGACCTTCCAACCGAGATCTCGGCCTGCTCCCTTTCATCAAAAGACGAATACCACCAGAGATAAACGAACCATCCCGTTAACAGCAGGAGGCTTACCAGACTATGGCTAATTGTTACATTCCTTTCGGTAACATCGCTAACCATACTGAATAGAAAGGTCAAAACAATAAAAAGGGTATAAGAGACAGGAATTCTTTCCGTTCTGGCTACGGGTTTCAGGAATAATGCCGCAAAAAAGACGATAATACCAAGAGCACAGAGCATCCTTCCGAAATTCCCCAGTAAAAAACTGTCCGACAAAAGGTTCAGAATACAATCTATAAAGACGTATAACCCAAACACAGGGAATAAGCTTATAAAGAGGGATTTAATAAAATTAATCATCATTTGTAAGATTATTTTTATTTTTAATGTAAATTAAGTCTTGATTTTGTAATGAAAGAGGAGTTTTTACATTACTTGTGGAAGTTTGGACGCTTTGAAAATACAAATTTATATACAACCCGTGGTGAGCGACTTCAAATTTTTTCGGTAGGAGTACACAATCACAATTCCGGGCCTGATTTTTTCAATGCAAAGATATCTTTGGATGATCAGTTGTGGGCCGGAAATGTTGAAATTCACCTAAGGTCTTCCGATTGGTATGCCCACCATCACCAAAAAGATAAGGCTTATGACAATGTGATCCTGCACGTGGTCTGGGAAGACGATATAGCTATTTTCCGGTCGGATAACAGTATTATCCCCACTCTGGAATTAAAGAACCGGGTGGAGGAACATCTGCTTTCCAACTATGAATGGCTTTTTAAAAAAGGAAAGAGTTTTATTAATTGTGAGAAGCAGATAGTCAACACGGATAAATTTATTCTGGAGAGCTGGAAAGAGCGTCTTTATATCGAAAGACTGGAACAGAAGTCGGCATTTATTATGCAGGAACTGGAAGATACTCATAATGATTGGGAAGCAGTCCTTTTTAGAATGCTGCTTAAGAATTTCGGTTTGAAAATAAACGGACAGGCTTTTTATCAGATGTCAGCTATCATAGATTTTAATATCGTTCGTAAACTTCAACATAAGGTGTTTTCCCTGGAAGCACTTTTGTTCGGAGTTGCCGGTTTTCTGGAGAAGGAAGAGGATATTGATGACGATTATCGTACATCTCTAAAAAAGGAATACCACTATATAAAGCGAAAATTCAATTCCCTTTATGAATTGAGTTCCGGCCCAGTTTTTTTTAGATTGAGACCGGTAAATTTCCCGACAATCCGGCTTTCCCAGTTTGCCGGTTTGTATCACAAACACCGGAATTTGTTTTCAGAGATCCTTCGCTGCAATACGACAGATGATTTTTTCGAACTGTTCCGCGTATCAGCATCGGTTTACTGGAAGGATCACTATACTTTCGGAAAAGAATCCGCTTCTTCAGATAAAAAATTATCCAAAGAATTTATTTCCCTGCTGATCATCAATACCGTAATACCCCTTAAATTCTGTTATGCAAAGAGTATGGGAAAAGAGGAGAACGACACTTTTCTTAAATTAATTGCTTCCCTTAAAGCGGAAAAGAATAGTATTACCAACAGATTCGATCGCCTTCATCTGGAATCGGCTTCGGCCAAAGATAGTCAGGCGTTTATACAACTTTATGATGAGTATTGCAGTAAAAACAGATGCCTTAGCTGCAATATTGGGAATACGATCCTGAACAGATCTGCTAATTAACAATGAATTTACGGGCTTCGACAGTCCTTCCGTCCCTTATGGTCCTGAAGATGTAAAACCCTGGCCTCAGTTCAATATCCACTAGTTCATTGATAAAGGAGATCTCTCCTTTTTCAACCACGCGTCCGCTAAGATCCACAATCTCAAAAGTCTGATCGGCTCCTATAGAGATTACGTTCAGATCGCTTCCCGCACTTATCGGATTGGGGAACAGGATCAATGTATTTTCCATAGGAATAAAAATTTCGGCAGGATCTGTTTGTATGCGGGTTCCGTCTTCCAGGATAATGGTGGCACGATAGGTATTGGTGCCGCTTATCAAATTCGGATCGTCAAAACTAAGTGAAAGTTCCTCAAAGGGCGGATCAAAAACAGCAATGGTTTCTGTGTTCCCTCCGTTAGTTTTTTCAAAGATCACCTGGCTTACATTGATGGAAGTACTCAAATTAAGAGTTGTACTCACAAAACTGTCATCCGCCAGGAAAGCAAAGAAATTACTGAAATAACAGTCTACTCCCTGTAATTCGTAATCTATCGCTCTTCCTCTTTTTCCCTGTACATCGTCAAAGACAGCCTCTACGGAAAAGAAGGATTCCTGAAAATCGGCTTTGACCAGAAGGGCGGTGGTATCGGTTACTGTTTGAGTGATCTCCATATAACGATCATCCAGAAAACGTACATTATAGGCAGTGGCGTTGGGTACTTCACTCCATCCGAGTAGCAACTCTTCGTCGCAATTAAACAGTACCCGCGGAAGCAATTCGGGAGAAATACCAAAATTCTCCGATTCAAACTGCTGATTACCTACCGTCATTCTGAGGCGCGCACTTCCACCAATATCTTCAACAGGCCATCTGAACAGGTCACTCTGGAGATCCACCTGATCGTCAAGGAGCTGCCATCCGGTATCGTTGAGGTTGTACTCCAGGGTTGCGGTACTTTCCGAAAAACTGTTATCCCATCGTACAATATTTTCAATATTACTTTCAAGTGCATCAGTAGAAGTAGGGAAGGACCAACTGAACTCATCAGATGCAATGAATTGATAAGCTACTGAAAAATCCTGCCCGTTTCCTGCAATATCAGTACCGTTTATGGTGATGGTGTAACTTCCTGCTGCCGGATTATCAAGTGTGATAAATTCTACATTGTTGAGGTGGTCTTCGGCCCGCTGTGCCTGTTGAGAAAGCAAATTGATATCTGCATTAGAGTTCAGAACCCAGGGTAACCAGGTATTCCCTCCGTTGTTGAGACTCATATCCAGATCGTTTACCAATGCAGTTTGGTCTCCGGGATTTGCCGCGGGATCATTCCATGTAAGTGCAATTTTGAGCAGACTGGTATTGGCAGGAACACTGATCACAAAATCTTTTGATTCGCTTGCAGCGATCCTGTCCTCAATAAAAAGATCGTTCCTCATGATCTCTATGCTCTGCCCTGCATTTAAATTCCCGTATCCCGACAGAAAATCTATTCCAACCGGTCCGACATCATCAGACCCGGCAATTAATACTGCTTTTACCAAAGAAGAGGGAGGGAGTTGATTGTTGTTTTCCTGATATTGTTGTTGCAATAATATAGCGGTTCCGGAAACCAGTGCAGCGGCATCTGATGTTCCTCCCGGAGCATAGGAAACCATTTCGGGTTTTACCCTTCCATCATAGGCAGGACCCCTGGAGCTCCGCTCATCAATCACACCATCACGATTTATGGCACCCACGGTAATTATGTTTTTAGCCATTTTAAAGTTCCCGGTCTGATTGGCAAAATTCGGGATCCCGGCATACGGGCCATTTTCTGAGGTCAGGTTCCCGCTGTTACCGGAAGAGAAAATATGCAATATGGTAGGAAGGGTATTTGTATTCGTATCATAAGCTGCTGCTTCATTACCATATTGATTATCTATTCCCACCCCATAAGAGTGATTCTGTACCGAGATGGAATTACTGCTTAATATCTGCTCATCGTCTGGGAATAATTGTAAAAAACTGGAGGAGCTTAGCGTAACGGCATTAGCTACTCCACGTCCGCGTGAAGAAGAATTTCCGCCTCCTCCGATCACTGTTCCGATAAGGGAAGCGTGTTGTTCGGTCTCTTCCGCTTCGGTTCCTACCAGTCGGATCCGGTTCCTGAAATCTATATCGTTTACATCAAATAGTAATTCCTTAACCGAAACAACCAGATCTTCTCCGTTAATTTCCGGATAGAGGCGATGCACCTTGTTGATCCTGTTTACACTGATATCGTTCTCAACAACCGGAGTCTCCACTCTTGGTCTTCGGTAAAGATCTATACGGCTTACGTTTTCATTTTCCAGTAGTTGCTCCAGTTCTGCAGGAGTAACATCTACCACATAATTATTCCGGTAGTTGTATATCCATCCCGACTTAAAAACGTCTTTGTTTAAAGTATGAACGGAAACCCGTGTTTTCTTTCGCCTGGATCTCGGCAATCCTTCCTGATATTCCGAAAGAAGAGCGGGTGCCAGCTTCCATTTGTTATCTATTTCAAAAAAAACATCAGAAGAAGAAAGTGTAATGTTCTGAGTGGTCTTTATCACATAAAAATTACCCTGATGTTTTTGGATCAGCTCTGCTTTATTTTTAATACAAAACTGTTTAATATCCGTACTTTTTATGAGGTAAAACCCTCCTGGTATTTGCTGAAATTCTATTTTACTGGCACTTTTTAAAAAGGCATGAGGGAGAGATTCCTGTGACAACCCTTTGGATATAAGCCCTATAATAAACAAGAGGGAAATAACGTACTTCATCATTGCTATAGCAGGTTAATTTTTTTGAGTGCAATTTATCGATTTTTTATAAAAAATGCATTTTTAATGTGAAAAAACTAATATATTGGCCAAAATTCTAATGAATAATTAATTATTAACCATCAAAACTATAAATTTAATTATGAGAAAAAGTAAGTTATTATCGCTTGCTGGTGCGACAGCTATGTCTATTACCATGTTTATTTCCTGTACCAATGACAGTGCCGATAATGAGGCCGTCAACGAAGAAGTTGCTGCAGAACTTCGGGCTCTTGGTTTCAACACTGACGATCTTATTGCCACCACTATGAGGGGGGAAGAAGGTTATTTGGTTGAAAGAGATATCTTTTTGACAGACGAGGACATTGCCAATTTAGCACCAAGAAGATCTGTTGACAACGGAAACGAAGTAAACACAGAGCACTACAGAACTAACAATATTGTTAGTACACCGAGGGTGCTTAACATTTACTTTGATGACGGATTTACAAGATCTGATGTACAGGCAGCTTTTGACGAAGCACTGGACCGTTTTAATGCTTTAAATCTCGATCTTACCTTCCAGCGTGCTAATGCTCCGGGAGCTGATATCGATATTTTAGCAGAAAGACTGGGAAGAGTAAGAGGAAATATTATCCTCGGGCAGAGCGCCGGATTCCCTGATGCAGCCGGAAACCCTGCAACACCTATTATCCTTAATTCTGCGGTTTACAATCCGCGTAGAGGAGGTGTTCCTGCAGATGTGGTTACCGTGATCGCTCACGAAATTGGGCATGCGATCGGTTTCCGTCACACCGACTTTTTTGATCGCTCTTTTAGCTGTGGTCAGGGAGGTGATGAAGGAGATGCCGGTGTAGGTGCTATATTTATCCCCGGAACTCCTGCAGGTCCTGAAAACGGATCCTGGATGCTGGCTTGTAGCAGCGGTACGGATCGTCCGTTTACATCCGGAGATCAAACTGCATTGACTACCGTATATTAATTCATACGATAAATATTATAAGAAGCCGCTGAAAAGCGGCTTTTTTTATTCGCAAAAAATCATCAAATTTGTCATATGAAGATGATGAACGATTTACGCTATTTCTTCGAAAAACACGGCTTTGCAGTTTCTTCCAGGCTGGCCGATCGCCTGGGAATGAAAGCCAAAAATGTGAGATTGTTTTTTATATACGTCTCATTTGCCACTTTCGGCGCCTGGTTTGCCGTATATCTCACCCTGGCATTCTGGTTAAAACTTAAAGATCTGGTATATACCAAAAGAACCTCAGTTTTTGATCTGTAACTATGCATAAACTCTATAAATCCAAATTCTATACAGCAATAAGCCTATTGCTGGTTGTTTTTCTGCTTGGTGTATTTGGATATAGATTCTTTTCGGGTTTCTCCTGGATAGATTCGGTTTATATGACCATAATAACTATTACCACGGTTGGGTTCAGGGAGGTGCAACCGGTTGACGACGGGACCAAGATATTTACGATTATCCTGATAGTTTCGAGCGTATTTATTTTTGCGTACGCAATATCGGTCATAACGGAATACCTGATCTCAAGAAGTTCCTTTCAACAATTAAAAATCAGAAAGATGAAAAAAAAGATTAATCACTTAAGTGATCATATTATTATATGTGGTTACGGCAGGAATGGAAGACAGGCTGCAGTTAAGTTAAAAGCTTACAGGCGCCCCTTTCTGGTTATTGAGAACGACAGAGAGGTTATCGAAAAAAGCGGGGAGGATATTCTTTTTATCGAAGGAAATGCCAATGAAGATGAAACTCTTCAGAGAGCGGGGATCGAACGTGCTGCCTGCCTGATAACTACTTTACCCAACGACGCGGATAATCTTTTTGTGGTATTGTCTTCCCGTCAGCTTAATAAAGATATGTCTATCATTAGCCGGGCTTCCCAGGAAGCTTCCCAGCGCAAACTTAAACTGGCCGGGGCAGATAAGATCATTATGCCCGATAAGATCGGGGGAGATCATATGGCTTCACTGGTGGTTTTGCCGGATCTGATAGAATTTATGGACCAGCTTTCGATAGAAGGAGAAAACACCATCAACCTGGAAGAAGTAGCGATCGAAGACCTGCCTAAAGATTATCAATATAAATCGATCATTGATCTGGATCTCAGAAAGAAAACGGGCTGTACCGTTATAGGTTATAAAGCCCCTTCCGGAACCTATATTGTGAATCCGGAAGGAGAGACACAACTACTTCCAAAATCAAAACTTATGGTCCTCGGGAGGCCAGAGCAGATAAAGAAACTCAATGAAATGTTCCACATTCCGGAAAATTACATTTAACAACCAAAAATTTGATTTCCACTTATTTTTTTAGGATATTGGCGGCTGCTTAAACTTAAACTATCTTTAAAATTAACATCAAACTACATATTATGAAGAAATATCTTCTTTTCATCTTTACATTAATGATACCGGTTATCACTTTTGCGCAGGAGGCAGAAAATTTAGGATTGGGACAGCGAATTGACCGATGGTTTCAACCTATCGCAGACTGGTGGGAACACAAAGTTCTTTATCCCTTTCCAATTAAGATCTTCGGATATGATATTCCGATCGTTGTACTATTATTGGTTTTGGGTGCAACCTTCTTTACGCTCTATTTCAGATTCCCGAACATAAGATTGTTTCCGGTGGCCATTAATACCGTTAGAGGTAAATATGATGAATTGGATCATCACGGTGCCGAGAAATCGGATCTAGCTGTTGATGGCGATGTAATCGGAACTATTAAAGATGAGAGCCAGGAAGGAGAGGTAAGTCACTTCCAGGCATTAACAACCGCAGTTTCCGGAACAGTTGGTCTCGGTAATATTGCGGGGGTAGCAGTGGCGATCGCCCTGGGAGGACCCGGAGCTACCTTTTGGATGATTGTCTGTGGTTTGATAGGAATGTCTTCCAAATTTGTAGAATGTACCCTGGGGGTAAAATACAGAGATGTGGGAGAAGACGGAACTGTATACGGAGGTCCGATGTACTATCTGTCTAAAGGACTTAAAGAAAGAGGAATGGGAGTTTTCGGGAAGATCCTGGGAGGTCTGTTCGCTATCTTGTGTGTTGGAGCTTCTTTTGGTGGAGGAAATGCTTTCCAGTCTAACCAGGCAGCAGCACAGTTAACAGGTTTAATAGGAATTTCTTTTGAAACATATGGTTTCTGGATCGGTGTGATCATGGCAGCTATTGTTGCGGTAGTGATCATCGGAGGAATAAAAAGGATTGCAAACGTTACGGAAAAGATCGTTCCCTTTATGGCAGGTATCTATATCCTTGCGTGTTTAGTGATCATCTTCTCGAACTTCAGTTTCGTAGATGATGCTTTTGGAATGATCATCAGTGGAGCATTTACACCAATGGCCGGTTTAGGTGGATTGGTTGGGGTTCTGATCGTAGGATTCCAGAGAGCTGCGTTCTCGAATGAAGCAGGTGCAGGTTCTGCTGCAATTGCTCACTCGGCGGTTAAGACAAAGTATTCTGCATCTGAAGGAGTAGTTGCATTACTGGAGCCGTTTATTGATACAGTAGTAATCTGTACAATGACCGCTTTGGTTGTTATCTTCTATAACTCCGGAGATATCTTTGCTTATGGTGGAGATGGTGGCGGAAACGTTATCTTAAATGCAACAGGAGAAGCTGTTGGTGGTGTTGGACTTACATCCCTGGCTTTTGATTCTGTAATTCCTCATTTCTCCAAGATATTAACGGTAGCGATCGTATTGTTTGCATTCTCTACTATGATTTCCTGGTCTTACTACGGATTACAGTCCTGGAAATATCTTTTCGGAAGAGGAAAAGGTGCAGATTTGGCATATAAGCTTTTATTCCTTGCATTTGTAATCATCGGTGCTTCTACAACATTAAACGCCGTTATTAAGTTTTCAGATGCAATGATCCTTGCCCTGGTATTCCCTAACATGATCGGTTTATTCTTCTTATTCCCGAGAGTAAGAGAAGAACTCGGTAAATATATGGGAGCTATACGAGGCTTGAAAAAATAACAACATTCTCAGTTAAAATGAGAAGTTTGAGATCCCACTTCGTGTTCAACAAACAGGAACGAAGTGGGATCTTCTTTTTACTCCTCTTTCTTGTCGCTATACAAAGCACACTGTACTATCGGAGCTTTAAGAGTGAGACTTCCATTAGATCTGCTTACCTGCTCGCTTTGGAATCCAGGCTGGATTCCCTGAAACGTTTGGAAAACGTGCAGAAAAAAAGTATCTTTTATCGTTTTAATCCGAATTTTATATCCGATTTCCGGGCCTATTCCCTGGGGATGGATGTAGAAGAAACAGATCGCCTGTTCAGTTTTCGTACCGGTGGAAAATATTTGAATTCTGCCCGGGACTTTCAATCGGTAACCGGAGTTTCCGATTCCCTGCTAAAAGAGATCAGCCCCTACTTTAGATTCCCTAAAAGGAAAAACAGGAAAAGTGCATCAGTTGCCACTAAAAAGAAGGAAGTTATCCGGATCAAAGACCTGAATCAGGTTAAGGCGGAAGAATTGCAGACGATAAGAGGGGTAGGGTTAAAGCTATCTGAAAGGATTATAAAATACAGGAATTACCTTGGAGGTTTTTCATTGGATGAGCAATTGCATGAAGTATACGGCTTGCGTAAGGAGGTAGTTGAACGGACTTTGCTAAAATTCAGAGTGTTGAGTTTACCGGAGATAAAAAAGCAAAATATCAATACAATTTCCTTACGGGATCTGACGACTCTTCCGTATATTAATTATGAAGATGCGAAAAAAATAATTAGCTTCAGGAGTAAGTTTGGACGGATTAATTCGATTAATGAATTAACAAAAATTCAAGATTTTTCAGCAGAAAAAATTACTAGAATTGGGTTATATTTGAAAATTGATTAAAAGAGCTTAGAAATGGAGATAGATCTCGGTACACAAATGAATTTTGATTATTCTGAAACGCAACAAATGGTGGCGACTTCTGCCAAAGAGTTTGCGGAGCAAAATATCCGCCCTCACGTTATGAAATGGGATGAATCACAGGAATTCCCCATTGAAGTTTTTAAGAAAGCCGGTGAGATGGGCTTTATGGGAGTGTTAGTTCCGGAAGAATACGGAGGATCCGGTTTAGGATATCATGAATATATAGCTATTATTGAAGAGATTGCTAAAGTAGACCCTTCTATAGGTCTGTCATTGGCAGCTCATAATTCCCTTTGTACTAATCACATCCTGACTTTTGGTAACGAAGAGCAAAAAAGAAAATGGCTTCCCAAGCTGGCAACAGCAGAATGGATAGGAGCCTGGGGGCTCACAGAGCACAACACAGGTTCTGATGCCGGAGGAATGAATACCACAGCAGTAAAGGACGGAGATGACTGGATCATTAACGGGGCAAAAAACTTTATCACTCATGGTAAAAGCGGAGATATTGCAGTGGTAATAGTAAGAACAGGAGAAAAAGGAGATTCACACGGAATGACTGCCTTTGCAATTGAAATGGGAACACCAGGTTTTTCCAGTGGAAAAAAAGAAGATAAATTAGGAATGCGTGCCAGCGAAACTGCAGAATTGGTATTTGATAATTGCCGAGTACCTGATGCAAACAGACTGGGAGAAGTAGGAGATGGTTTTGTTCAGGCTATGAAAGTACTGGATGGAGGAAGGATCTCGATCGGGGCACTTTCTCTGGGAATTGCCAAAGGTGCTTATGAAGCTGCTCTTAAATATTCTAAAGAACGTGTTCAGTTCGGAAAGCCAATTAGCAGTTTTCAGGGGATCTCTTTTAAACTGGCCGATATGGCTACGGAGATCGAAGCTTCCGAATTGCTATTGCACAAAGCTGCCTTTTTAAAGAATACCAACAGAAAAGTTACTACCATCGGTGCGATGGGGAAAATGTATGCTTCGGAAGTATGTGTGAAAGTGGCTAACGATGCTGTTCAGATACACGGAGGCTACGGATATACCAAAGATTTCCCGGTAGAGAAATTTTACAGAGACTCTAAGCTTTGTACAATCGGGGAAGGAACGACCGAGATTCAAAAGTTAGTTATTTCAAGGAATATTCTGAAATAATATTTAATCTTAGATATATACTGAAAAACGCCGGATGATCTCCGGCGTTTTTTTATGGTGAAAATCAGCATAATAGAGTTTTGAATGCGTTTTAATGGCAGGGAAACGATGGTTTTATGGTAGTATTTCCTTTTTTTATAAAACTACAACGTTTTCGCTTTTACCTGTCTATTTTTCCGAAAGTGTTTTTTGCTAAATTGTCAGGAAATTAACGAAACTATTGCGAATTTATAAAGATGAGGCGCCTCATTTTTAGAAAAGCAAAAAAACAAAAACACATGAAAAAAACACTTTCAATTCTTATCGCCGCCGCTGCTATAATAAGCTGTGATAATGAAGACATCAACGAAACGCTGCCCGAATCTGGTGCTGTCCAGAACGAACTGGTAGCAGCAAACGCAACTACTTCTAATTTATCTGTAGGATCCAAGGTAATGATGCAGGCCTTCTACTGGGATGTTCCTGCCGGAGGAACCTGGTGGGATGTGGTGAAAAGTAAGATCCCTTCCTGGCAAAGTGCAGGGATAGATGCGATCTGGCTCCCGCCGGTATCCAAAGCCCTTAACGGCCCTATGTCTATGGGTTATGATCCCTTCGATTATTTTGATTTCGGGAATTTCGATCAGAAAGGATCGGTAGAAACCCGTTTTGGGTCCAAGACAGAATTACAGTCGCTTATCAATACCGCTCATGATCACAATATAAGTGTGATTGCAGATATTGTGATAAACCACAATAGCGGAGGAGATTCAGAATTCAATATTTTTACCAATAGCGATACCTATACAGATTACAATCCGGCATCCGGCATGTTTAACAGGACCGCCTATGATTTCCACCCGAACGATTACCACAATAACGATACGGGAGTTTTCGGAGGTTTTGCAGATGTATGCCATCATAAAAGCTATGTGCAGGACTGGTTGTGGAAAGATGCCAATTCCGTAGCCAAATATTATAAGAATACCATGGGCTTTGACGGGTGGAGATTCGATTATGTAAAAGGATTTGAACCCTGGGTGGTTAAGGAATGGAAAAATGAAGTTGGCGGATTCTCGGTAGGAGAGTACTGGGATGGAAATGCAGCTACCCTCGATTGGTGGGCCGGACAGGCAGAGGTTTCCGCTTTTGATTTTGCCTGCTACTACAGAATGAGAGATGCCTTTGAAGGGAATAACCTGAATCAGCTGAATGAAGATATGCTGTGGAAGCGAAACGCCCAAAGAGCAGTTACTTTTGTTACCAATCACGATACCGATGAGATCTTTAACGGTAAGATGCTGGCTTATGCATATATACTTACTCATGAAGGGTATCCTACTGTCTTTTACAGGGATTACGAAGAATGGCTCAATAAGGAACGATTGAATAACCTGATCTGGATACATAATAACCTGGCCAGTGGTAATACATCTATTCTTTATACAGACGATAATGAATATATTGCCAGAAGGAACGGGCACAACGGACCGGGCTTGATCGTATACATTAATAATGCCGATCACTGGCAGGAGAGATGGATAGAAACCAACTGGTCCAATACCAGAATAAAGGACTATACCGGACACTCAAACTGGGAGCCGGTAACACAGGCCGGAAAATGGGTTAAGATACAGGTGCCTCCTAAAAGTTATTCCGTTTGGTCGGTAAAATAAAATAATGAATATTCTTCTTTTTATTTCTTGAAAAACAATTATCTTTGCAGTCCTAAACGAGAGGAGGTGGATAAGATATGTTAATTATACCAGTAAAAGAAGGAGAAAATATAGATAGAGCTTTAAAGCGTTTTAAGAGAAAGTTTGACAGAACAGGTACTATGCGTCAGCTTAGAAGTCGTCAGCAATTCACAAAACCTTCTGTTCAGAGAAGAACTCAAATTCAGAAAGCTCAATACATTCAGCATTTGAGAGATCAGGAAGAGATCTAGAATATTTCTTTCTGTCCACAATATACAACCGTTAGAAAAGAAAGTGTAAAAACTTTGTTTGCTGACGGTTTTTTTATGCCCTGTAGAATCCTCCTTACTTCTTTCACCCGGATTCAGATATTCTTGTGTTAATTTTCTTCTTAAAAAGTGAATAACATAACTTTTTGTTTATTTATCTAATAATAATATAGAATAAATGTTAAAATATTGATTATATGTTAAGATAATACTAAAACATGTGGAGATTCGACTAAATATTTAACAAATCTATTGATACTTTTACCTTGCTAAACTTTTATACTTCTTATACTTTCCTTTCCACCCGGAATATTTATTAACTGGTTAATTTTTTAATGATACTATACGATCAACCTAGGCACGATCAGATAGTAATGAGATGACTCAATGGTTAAAGAAAAAAATGATTTTATGGGAAAGGTCTTTTTTCTTGGAACAGCATCAGCTTTATGACCATATCAGATCTGAATATTCTGATTTGAATATCAAATTAGATTCCAGCCATGATATAACCTAAAGATACCCCAGGAAAATATACCGTTTTACTATTCTTATATCTGTTCTCTTTGAAAAATTCAAAGAAAACGGACTGGGAGATTATTGACTTCTTTCACCGGGATTGGCATTGATGCTTAACAATTAACACTATCCATCACACTATAAACAGAACAAAATGAGACCCAAATTACGTACAACCAATATTGTTAAAAGGTTTTCGTTTCCGAAGGGGATAATAAAACTGACAATTTCTCCCCCCGGACCAAAGCACCGAACCGGACTACTTAACCTCCTTATTGGTATTGTCTTCCTCTGCTGCAACTTTGTAAATGCACAGGTAGATTATTATGATTCGATGACAAAATCCGAAATCAAAAAACTGGAAGCAGAACAATGCCTGACCAGTTTAAAAAAATATGAATATTACAAGACACTTTCGCCTGCTCAAAGAGTAAAGTACCTTCAACAGATAGAACAATCCCAGAAGGAGATCAGCGCGTTTATCGAAAGGAATACGGGGCAGGCCAGAGCAACCATCCAGCAAAATATGAATCAGCTGAATCAGCTGGTGATACCCCTGGATCCCGATGTTGATCCTAATTATACCACTATCCCGGAATATACCATTCCGGTGGTCTTTCATGTGGTTCACGACGGCGATGACGATAATATACTCACATTAGAACAGGCAAAACGAGCTCTGAAACGGGTGAATGAAGACCTGAATATGATGGGGGAGTACAGAGATATGGCACAGCCCAAGTTTAAGAGCGATGAGGCCAATGTGGGAATTCGTTTGGTCCTGGCACAAAAGGATCCGAACGGAAACCCCACCACAGGAGTAACCTATAGCGTAAATTACAGGACATTCGGTACAAGTCAGGCCAATTCTGCTGCTCTTAAAAGAGATACCAAATGGCCTACAAATAAATATTTAAACGTTTGGATCGTAAACCGTCATTCTACCTATTCCTTTAGTGAAGGAGATGATCCTGTAGGAGGATCGGGATATGGTTTTCCGCCCAATATTGATAATGGTCTTATACCGAGTGGAACGGGTACGGGAATTACCCTTTCTTATTGGGTAATCGCAAATCAGGTAGAGAACGACATCCGGTACCGAAGGTTCCGTCATATTTTCACCCATGAAGTGGGGCACTGGCTGGGGCTGGAACATACCTGGGATCCGTTTGCGTCTATTAATTCCCCGTCAAATTGTAATAAGGACGACGGGATTAGGGATACTCCAAACACCATTGGATTTCAACATCCCGGAGCCCGGAATGATTCCGATTGTACCGCGACTTTTTCATCCTGCGGTGTGGAGACCAATGTAAACGAATTTATGAACTATACTCCCTGCCAAAGTATGTTTACAAAAGGGCAAAAAGATGTAATGATCGCTGTTCTTAACAGTCCTCTTGCAGGGAGAAATAATGTAGTTTCAGCTGCTAACCTTCAGGAGACCCTGTATACCACTCAGCCAAATATTTCGAGGGTGGTGGTTTCCAGTGAACTTGGAGCCGGAACCAATATTTTCAGGGAGGAAAGAGATGCTAATACGGGAGTAATGGAAAACAAAGTGAACATTTTCCTGGAAAACGCTTCTTTTGCAGCTCCGGTTATCAATCGTACACTTACGAGTCCTGAGCATTTTCAGCTTAGCAATTTACCGGAAGGTCTTACGGCAGAGATCAAAGTGCTGGACGAGAAAACGGCTGAGTTCAGATTGCTTGGAGCCGCGGTAAATCATGCCACAACCGATGTGGTAGATAATTTAACCCTTGGTTTTACCGATGCTGTATTCGAGGGAAAACTGGCCGCTGATGTTGCCAATGCCACGGATATCGGTTTCAGGATCGAGTTCAGGGCCATAGATGTATACCCTTTTAACTTCCTGATAGACAGGAATCCGTTATACAATAACTCCGATGGCGAAAGATACGGTTTTTACCAAAGAGATCGCGCAGATCTGGGCTACGGGAATTCGGCACTTGAATTTAAGTTTCAGAACGATTCTTTATTTGTGGCTGTTACAGGAGGAACCGGAAGATCCGGTATTGTCTTGAATAATAATGGCGCCCAGCCGGGAATGGATATTGCTTCCGTATTACCCAGAAATACCGAAATAGGCGCTGCTTCCAACTGGAGTGTGGATAATGGAGATACAGGTAACGGAGAGAAATACTGGAAATTTATTATTTCTCAGAATCAGGCGGATATAGATACTTATCTCAATGATATCTGGTACCTGGGAACTTATCTTACTTATGGGGGCAGGACCTTTTACAGATGGGTTGGTTTCGTAGTTTTTAAAACAGAGTACGGCAAACTGACCTTTAAGCTGATAGATTCATCTTACCCGGGAGTTCCGGATCAATCTATAAATACTGCACAACTTGCAACAGGTGCCGATACCAACTGGTTGAATACGAACTATACATATTTTAATGAATCGGCAGCGAATGACGGAGCTCTGCACAGGAGATCCATGGAGCTTGTCCTGAGAGGGTCAAACAATTTTAAAAGTACGGTTCAAAGTTCAGATTACACCATTACAGACTTACCGGCCGGAGTTAGTGTTTCTTCTGTGGTTACTTTGGATGAAGGGAAGCGCTTGAGATTTAATCTCAGTGGTTCTTATACGGATCCCGATAATACGGCAACTGTGGTGACTAAAATTAAAATGAACGAAACTGCTTTTACCGATACCCAAAATGCAGGGAATCTTCTTTTTGAAAGAGAGTTCAACTTTAGAACAAAAAGAACCAGGGATTTTTACCGGAAGATCAATAGCCGGGTAGATAAAGATAATGACTTCTTTTCCATAGGAGCAGGAAACCTGGCGTTCTCGTTTAGAGTAGATAACAGGGGAGCAGTTCCTAAATCCAGTATCGTGATCGGAGCCGGGAGTTTTGGAGAGAAGGTGAGTTTTCATCAGAAGTTCATTCCGGTGGCGCCCGGATCAAATAATGCAAAAAGATTAACGGCAGGAACACTTCTGGATGCCAATGCAGGCTTTGCTTTTCCCGTAGATATTTTCAGCGATGATATAGTATTGTATAATGAAGATTATACGGAATGGGCCGGTAAGGAAGGTTATCTTGGCTTTTATTATGCGAGCGGGCGTTTCAGGTACTATATCTGGGTTCGTGTAAAGGTAGGTGAGAACGGAGAATATGTAGATATTATTGATTACGCTCATGACGAATTACCGGATACTCCTATCACCACCGGAAATATAGAAGATCCTGTACTTTTTTGCGGCACGGATACCTTAAGGGAATCTTTTGCCAATGACGGGTCTATTAAAGATAGTTTACAAATAGATGTTATCGGGGCCACTTTCGTGAAAACAGGCGTGTTGAGCTCGGGTACGGACTATACGGTTTCCAACCTGCCTGCAGGCTTACAGCTAAAGCTTATGGTAGAAGATGATAACACCCTGGAGCTTAGTGTAACCGGAAATGCCGAAAATCACCTGGACCTGGACAACAGTGCATTTACAGTTAGTCTGGGCGAAAATATATTTACAACTGCTCCTGAAACAAGGGAAAAAGAGATCAAACTGGATTTCAGAGACCCCTACAGTATTATATACCGGGACCTGAATCCTGATGTGATCGTAGACAAAACTTCGGATAATAATTCCAAGAGGGTCTTCTTTCACGATATCTTTTACAATAAGAACATAAACAGTTTTCAGGTAGATGCATTTAAAAGGGAAATGGTATCCGTTCCTAACTCTAAAAACCTTGCGGTTCTTAATGAGGGTGTTGTGATCGGGCCCGAAAGTAACTTTGTGGCAGGAGGTAATTATCCGGACCTGCATGTGATCTCCAGTCCTGATTATACAGCATGGAATGGAAAAACAGCTTATATTGGTGTAAAGCTTATAAGTAGTGAAGACACTATTTACTACGGATGGTTAAGGACCAGCGTTGCAGCAGACGGAAGCTCCATCGAATTCCTGGAGTGGGCTTATAATACTCATCCCGATGCTCCTATCACTACCGGAGATATGGGAGCTAATATCATCTATAACAGAATAGCTTTCGTAGAGAAAACGGAAAATAACGGAAGCCTGCATCCGATCAAAATAACCCTGGACGGGGAGACTTTTGCAACTACCGGAACATTGACCGAAGGAATTCATTATGTGCTTCGGGGAACTACAATTCCGGCAGGCTTGAATCTTTCCGTAGAAACTACAGGACAGGATTCGGCAGAAATAAAGCTTAATGGTTCCGCATCTGCGCATGCAAAGACCGATGCAATTCAGGATATTATTGTGGAATTTAAAAGCACGGCTTTTGCATCCGGCCAGGGATCCTCTCCACGGGGACAGGCCATGGCATTCAGGATTCATTATACCGATCAATCGTATAATGTGATTTATGGAATAGCGGATGATATTGCCAGCAGACCGGGAGATCTTTTTGTAACGCCCGCCAAGGAGTTTGAGAGATTTCAACTTAATGGTATTGCTACGGCAGACTACGGGTTGTTTTATAATTCCTCAAGGTCGGGTATGCAATTGGAAACTTATGAGAAAGATGCAATTACCGATGGATCCAGCCTTAACCTGAGTGCTCTCCCTGCGAAAACAATAATTAATGATGAAAGTAATTTTGTTAAAGGTGGAGCTTATCCTGATTTACATGATATTTCTAATGCCTCTTATACGGCATGGAACGGGAATCAGGCATTTGTGGGAGTTAGATTCCCTATAGACGGCTTGCTGCACTACGGCTGGCTACAATTGAAAGTAAGCGAAGATGGTAATAAAATGTCTTTGGTAGATTATGCTTATTCGGAAGAGCCTTACGGAGCTATTGAAACCGAGACGCGCTACTGCGACGGAGATGCTACTTCCAGAGACCTGAGTTTTAATATGACTAACGTTAAGTTCGTGGATATCGACAATGATTCTCCGGCGTGGACATCATTTTCCGATATACATTACAGGGATTTTACAAGCATAAGTACCGAAATAAGAAAAGGAGATACTTATGACCTTAGGCTGGAACTGGACAACGTGGGTAGGACGAACGATATCGCTTATGTGTGGATAGATTGGAATGCCAATAATATATTTGAAGAAAATGAGGAGACTCAGCTTGTATTATCGGCAGGAAATACTATAGCAACAGCATCTATTACCGTGCCGGACGACGCTGTGGAAGGCAGTACAAGAATGCGTATAAGAACCGCAAGTGATTCCGGATATAATCTTTTACCTGCAGATGAAAGGCCCTGTGGTTATGCTTTGGGGGGAGAAGTTGAAGATTATACGGTTACCATCGTTCCTCCACTGAGTTTTTGTAGCGGAGAAGCAACTGTAAGGGATCTGTCGACCAATATGGTAAATGTGACATTTGCAGATATTAATAATGATTCTCCGGCATGGACTTCTTATAATGATACTCATTACAGAGATTTTACCGATGTGGAAACCGATGTGAGAAAAGGAAGGGAATACAGACTTTCCCTGACGCTGGACTTTTTTAACGTTATCGGCAGGCAAAAGCTCAGGAGTTATGCCTGGGTGGACTGGAATTCCAATGGTCTTTTCGAACCTTCGGAAGAAACACAGTTAGAATTCTCTGCAGATTATTCTGAGGCTACAGCTTTTATTACGGTTCCGGAAAATGCTCAGGAGGGAAGTGCCCGCATGCGTATCAGAATTACAATAGATGAAGATTACAATGCACTTCCTGCAGAGGAAAGAGCTTGTGGTTTTGCTTTAGGAGGGGAGACGGAAGATTATACATTAAACATCAGGCCTGCTCTGACCTATTGCGACGGAGAGAGTACTGTGAATATTTTGCAGATCAATATGACCAATGTTCAGTTCGCGGGTATTGATAACGACTCTCCCGACAGGCAAAGAAACGATTCTGATAAAGTGTATAACGACTTTACTGCTATAAGTACCGATGTCAGAAGAGGGAATACCTATAACCTTACCCTGACTCTGGGAGGTAACAATATAAGTGGCCGCGAAAGAGTGAGGAGTTATGCCTGGATAGACTGGAATGCCAACGGCACTTTTGAACCGGCGGAAGAAACCCAGCTTGCGATATCTCCCGATTTCGGCCTGGCAACAGCAACTATTACTGTTCCGGATGATGCCGTGGAAGGGAAAACAAGAATGCGTTTGAGGATGACCAATAGCGATAGATATAATGATCTGTCCGCGGAAGACAGGCCCTGTGGTAATACGCATTTGGGAGAAACTGAAGATTATTCGGTAAATATTCTCCTTCCTTTGGATTACTGTGATGCGACCGTGGTTAACCTGGGTACTAATATGACCAATGTACAGTTCGGGGATATTAATAATGATTCTCCGGTATGGACGGCTTTTGCCGATCCCGGTTACAGAGATTATACCGCGGTGAGTACCGATATCAGAAAAGGAAGAAGTTACAAGCTTAAATTAGCAGTAAATCGTATTAATATAGGTAATGATGCAGATCTGAGGGCTTATGCCTGGGTAGATTGGAATGCTAATGGTGTTTTTGAGGCTTCCGAAGAAACGCAGCTCACTTTTTCAGAAAACTTCAGTAGCGCGGAAGGGAATATTGAAGCACCCGACAATGCTGTTGCCGAAGCAACCAGAATGCGTATACGTGTTACAAGAGATGCTGATTACAATGCACTATCTTCGGAAGAAAGAGCATGTGCGCAGGCATATCTCGGAGAAACTGAAGATTATTCTGTTAGAGTGATCCCTCCGCTTGTATACTGTAGTGGAGAAGCAAGTTCCAGAGACCTGGGAGCTAATATGACCAATGTAACTTTTGCAGATATTAATAATGACTCTCCGGCCTGGACATCATTTAGTGATATACATTACAGAGACTTCACTAATATAAGTACGAATGTCAGTAAGGGACAAAGTTATACGCTGAGTCTGGCGCTTAATTTCACAAATAGCAGAGGTGATCTGAGAAGTTATGCCTGGATTGACTGGAATGCCAATGGCGTTTTTGAAGTGACCGAGGAAACCCAGTTAACGCTTGATCTTGTTAACAACACGGCTTCTGCCAGTATTACCGTTCCGGATGATGCTGTGGAGGGTAATACCCGAATGAGGATCAGGATGACAGATTATGCTCCCTATAACGCTCTACCTGCAGAGGAGAGGGCCTGTGGATTTAGTCTTTCGGGTGAAGCTGAAGACTATACCCTTAATGTAACAGAGGCAGCTCCGGTTGCGGCATTGTTACAGGACCCTTCTGTTTTAGGTGCAGGAGATGAAATATTATCAGATGAAATCCGCATTTTCCCTAACCCTGCTACCGATATCCTGACTGTGCGTATGAACAGTCAGAACAAAGGAACTTACTCCATTGTTAACTTCCTTGGACAAACGGTTAAGCTGGGAGAGTTGAACAGAAGGGAATCTGTAATTAATATTAATGAATTGGTTAGAGGTGTTTACTTTATGCGTATCAGTAATAATGGTAAAACCGTAACCAGAAAAATTATAAAGCAGTAAGCTTTATAAAACGAACCCGTGTTTTGGGGTTAAGGAGGTTTAGTTAGTTAAGTTGGCTTGTGAAGAGGCTGCCCGGTGGGCGGCCTCTTTCTTTTTGAAAAGAAATAAAGCTTGTATTGTTACTTTTTAGATATGCTGTATAAAGTTTATTAACTTTGTTATATAACGGTTTTCTATGCCTTTTAAAGCGTTTTTGGATTATCTTCAGCTGGAGAAAAAATATTCTCCCCATACCATTGTATCCTATAGTGCCGATCTGAACGCTTTCCTGGATTTCTGCAAGGAACATTATGAACTCTCAGAAATAGATATGGTTAATTATTCTGTTATAAGAAGCTGGATCGTAAGTCTGGTGGATCAGGGAATTTCAAATCGGTCTGTGAACCGGAAAATAGCATCGCTTAAAGCTTATTATAAATTCCTGCTAAAAACAGAACAGATACATGAGAATCCGCTTTTAAAACACAAGGCACTTAAGGTGCCTAAAAAAGTGGAGGTGCCTTTTTCCGAACAGGAAATGGAATACATGTTTGTTTCCGTACCTTTTAAAGACGATTTTGAAGGAAGGAGGAACAAACTGATAATTGAACTGTTTTACGCTACCGGGATGCGGAGAAGCGAACTGATTAACCTAAAGATGCAAGATGTGGATTTCTCTTCTGGAACGATTAAGATACTGGGAAAGAGAAATAAGGAGAGAATAGTGCCTTTATTGGCGTCGGTTTTGGACAAGATAAAAGAATATCTGGAATATAAGGAGGGGGTAGAATCATCGGTATCAGGCGATTTCCTTTTTTTGCTTAAAAATGGAAATAAAATATATGAAACGCTTGTTTATAGAGTAATAAATACTTATTTTAGTATGGCATCTTCAAAGGCAAAAAAGAGTCCGCATATTTTAAGACATACTTTTGCAACTCATATGCTTTCACAAGGTGCAGACTTAAACTCGGTAAAGGAATTATTAGGTCATGCAAGCTTAGCATCTACACAGGTTTATACTCATAACAGTATATCCGAGCTAAAGAAGGCCTACCAGAATGCTCATCCGAGAAACAAGAGTAACTCTTGATTAAAAAATTGTATAACCTAAAACCAAACAAGATGGAAGTAAACACTCAGTCTGTAAATTTTACGGTGGATAGTAAGTTGGTTGATTTTATCCAAAAAAGAATGAATAAACTTGATAATTTTTACGATAAAGTTATTCATTCAGATGTTTACCTGAAAGTGCAAAACACAAGCGTGAAGGAGAATAAAATAGTAGAGGTTAAAGTACATGTTCCAGGTGATGAATTTATGGTAAAGAAACAATGTAAAACATTTGAGGAAGGTATTGATACGGCAGCAAATTCTTTGGAAAGAGTGTTATTGAAAAGAAAGGAAAAATTAAGGGCCCATATTTAGCCCAAAATTTTTTCAAAAATGTTTTGAATAAAAAAATAAATCTATACATTTGCAGTCCGTTAGAAATAGCGGGCTTTTTTTATTGTTGTAAGCCGATGTAGCTCAGCTGGCTAGAGCAGCTGATTTGTAATCAGCAGGTCGTGGGTTCGAGTCCCTCTATCGGCTCAAAAAAGTTCTTAAAAATAGTGGTTTCGGGGAGATACTCAAGCGGCCAACGAGGACAGACTGTAAATCTGTTGGTTTTTACCTTCGCAGGTTCGAATCCTGCTCTCCCCACATAAAGTTTTGAGGAGAAACCGTCAAAAGTTCACTTTTGTAAGGTTTGGACGAAAAACTTTAATGTTCGGGGGCACCCGAACGGATCACCGAGTGCAACGAGGTAATCCTTTATAATACAAAGAAAGTTTGCTGATTAAAAGGTAACTTTTAAGATTGGAAAAGGATACTGAGTGTGGCTTGTACATCGAAGCAGATGTGAAGATGTAAGGTAATCCTTAGTACTAAGGAAAGTTTGCTGATTGAAAAGTAACTTTTAAGGTTATAAAAGGATACTGAGTGTGGCTTGTACATCGAACAGATGTGAAGATGTGAGGTAATCCCTTATAGTACAAAGAAAGTTTGCTGATCGAAAAGTAACTTTTAAGGTTATAAAAGGATACTGAGTGTGACTTGTACATCGAAACAGATGTGAAGATGTAAGGTAGTCCTTATACTACAAGGAAAGTTTGCCGGTTGAAAGGCAACTTTTGAGGTTGGACAAGGATGCTGAATGTAGCTTTTACATCAAAATAAATAAGGTGTAAGGTGATCTGAAAAATAATGCGGGAGTAGCTCAGTTGGTAGAGCGTCAGCCTTCCAAGCTGAATGTCGCGAGTTCGAACCTCGTCTCCCGCTCAAAAGCCGATGTAGCTCAGGGGTAGAGCGTTTCCTTGGTAAGGAAGAGGTCACGAGTTCAAATCTCGTCATTGGCTCATTATTAGCTTAAATTTGAACACTAATATATAACTAAGATTAAAATTAATTAAATCATGGCAAAGGAAACTTTTGATCGTTCCAAACCGCACTTAAATATTGGTACTATTGGACACGTAGATCACGGTAAAACTACTTTAACTGCTGCTATTACTAAAGTGTTAGCTGAGAAAGGTCTTTCTGAAGTGAGAGATTTCTCAACTATTGATAACGCTCCTGAAGAAAAGGAAAGAGGTATTACTATTAATACTTCTCACGTAGAATATCAAACAGCGAATCGTCACTACGCACACGTAGACTGTCCTGGTCACGCCGATTATGTTAAGAACATGGTAACTGGTGCTGCACAGATGGACGGAGCTATTCTTGTTGTTGCTGCTACAGACGGTCCGATGCCACAAACTCGTGAGCACATCCTTTTAGGACGTCAGGTAGGAGTTCCAAGAATTGTAGTTTTCTTGAATAAAGTAGATATGGTAGATGATGAAGAGCTTTTAGAGCTTGTTGAGATGGAAGTAAGAGAATTACTTTCTTTCTACGAGTATGACGGAGATAACGGACCTGTTGTTTCTGGATCTGCTCTAGGTGCTCTTAACGGTGAAGAGAAGTGGGTGAATACTGTAGTTGAGTTAATGGATGCTGTTGATAACTGGATCGAATTACCTCAGAGAGATGTAGATAAGGATTTCTTAATGCCTGTTGAAGATGTATTTACAATTACAGGTCGTGGTACAGTAGCAACTGGACGTATCGAAACTGGTGTTGCTAACACTGGAGATGCTGTAGATATCATCGGTATGGGGGCTGAGAAATTAAGCTCTACTATTACAGGGGTTGAGATGTTCCGTAAGATCCTTGAAAGAGGTGAAGCTGGAGATAACGTAGGTATCCTTCTTAGAGGTATTGAAAAATCTGATATCAAAAGAGGAATGGTAATCTGTAAGCCAGGTTCTGTAACTCCACACTCTAAATTCAAAGCTGAGGTGTATATCCTTAAGAAAGAAGAAGGTGGACGTCACACTCCATTCCACAACAACTACCGTCCTCAGTTCTACGTACGTACAACTGACGTAACAGGAACTATTAACCTTCCTGACGGAGTTGAGATGGTAATGCCTGGTGATAACCTTACTATTACTGTAGATCTTTTAAGCCCGATCGCATTGAACGTAGGACTACGTTTCGCTATCCGTGAAGGTGGTAGAACAGTAGGTGCTGGTCAGGTAACTGAAATTTTAGACTAATTATATAGTCATTATATATAAAGTATCCCGCGTAAGGCGGGATGCTTTTAAATACGGGTGTAGCTCAGTTGGTAGAGCACTGGTCTCCAAAACCAGGTGTCGGGAGTTCGAGTCTCTCCTCCCGTGCAATTAGAGATTAAGATTAAAATATGGGTCGAACAAAAAGTTTAACCCGGTAGGAGATGGGAAATCCCTCTCCGTACAAAGACAAGAAATATGGGAATAATTAGATACATCAGAGAATCATATGAAGAATTAAGGGCTAATGTAACCTGGCCGTCATGGGCGGAAGGTCAAAACCTTATGGTGGTTGTAGCTGTGTTTTCTATTATATTCTCTTTGGCTATTTGGGGTGTGGATACAGGTTTTCAGAAACTTATCAGTCTCTATTTCGATTTAATAGGTTAACTAATACGAATTAAGGGTAATGGCAGAAGCGTTAGTGAAAAATTGGTATGTGGTTAGGGCTGTAAGCGGTCAGGAAAATAAGGTGAAGACATACATTGAAAATGAAATTGCTCGCCTTGGTTTTTCAGATTACGTGGATGAAGTACTTGTGCCTACCGAAAAAGTTGTTCAGGTTCGCAACGGAAAGAAAATTAACAAGGAAAGAGTTTATTTTCCTGGTTATGTGATGGTAAAAGCGAATTTGGGCGGAGAGATAGTACACATCATTAAATCGATAACCGGTGTTATCGGTTTTCTTGGTGAAGTAAAAGGGGGAGACCCTGTGCCACTTAGAAAAGCAGAAGTAAACAGAATGCTAGGAAAAGTTGATGAGCTTTCTGTAAAAACTGATAATGTGGCTATTCCTTTTGTTCTTGGAGAAACTGTTAAGGTAATAGATGGACCTTTTAACGGTTTTAACGGAACGGTTGAAAAGATCAACGAGGAAAAACGCAAGCTCGAGGTAATGGTAAAGATCTTCGGAAGAAAGACTCCATTAGAATTGAGCTATATGCAAGTAGAGAAAATTTAGAACTGTTACATATAAAAGAGGAGTGCTTCAGCTTCCAGATTTGAAGCATTTCAAAACTAAATTAAAACAATGGCAAAAGAAGTAAGTAAAGTAGTTAAACTACAAGTTAGGGGAGGTGCTGCGAATCCATCGCCACCGGTTGGACCCGCTTTAGGTGCTGCCGGAGTTAACATCATGGAGTTCTGTAAGCAGTTTAATGCACGTACACAGGACAAACCAGGTAAGGTTTTACCAGTTGTTATCACCGTATACACAGATAAGTCATTCGACTTTGTTGTGAAGACACCGCCAGCGGCAGTTCAGCTTATGGAAGCGGCTAAGATTAAAAAAGGATCCGGAGAGCCAAACCGAAGAAAAGTAGCAAAAGTAACTTGGGATCAGGTTAGAACTATTGCAGAAGACAAAATGCAGGATCTAAATGCATTTACCGTAGAATCAGCTATGAGCATGGTTGCAGGTACTGCTAGATCAATGGGATTAACGGTTACAGGTGAAAAGCCTTTTTAAATCTTAAAAGAATCAGAAAATGGCAAGATTAACAAAAAAGCAAAAAGAAGCTTTAGCTAAAATAGATAAGAACAAACTCTATTCCGTTGATGAGGCTTCTGCTTTAGTAAAAGAAATAACAAACGTAAAATTTGATGCATCTGTAGATTTAGCTGTGCGTTTAGGAGTTGATCCGCGTAAAGCAAATCAGATGGTAAGAGGGGTTGTAACACTTCCTCATGGTACCGGAAAAGATGTAAAAGTTTTAGCGCTGGTAACCCCGGATAAAGAAGCTGAAGCTAAAGAAGCTGGAGCTGATTATGTAGGGTTAGACGAGTATCTGCAGAAAATTAAAGGCGGATGGACAGATGTTGATGTGATTATCACTATGCCAAGTGTAATGGGTAAACTGGGACCTCTAGGTAGAGTTTTAGGTCCGAGAGGTTTAATGCCTAACCCAAAAACAGGTACGGTAACTATGGATATTGCCAAGGCGGTATCTGAAGTAAAAGCTGGTAAGATCGACTTTAAAGTAGATAAGACCGGTATCGTTCATGCTGGAATTGGTAAATCGTCTTTCACTGCCGATAAGATTGCAGGAAATGCACAAGAACTTATTCAAACCTTAATCAGATTAAAACCTACAGCGGCAAAGGGTACTTATATAAAGAGCATTTATATGTCCAGTACAATGAGCCCGAGTGTTCAGATAGATCCTAAAGTAGGTTAATTGGTAGTTAATTATTTTAATCATGACTAGAGAAGAGAAATCAACAGTAATAGAAAATTTAACTGCACAGTTAGCTGAAAGTTCAACTATTTATTTAGCTGATATTTCAGGATTGAATGCTCAGAAGACTTCAGATCTAAGAAGGGCTTGTTTTAAAGCAAATATCAAACTTGCAGTTGTAAAGAATACATTGCTTGCTAAAGCAATGGAAGCTTCAGAGAAGGATTTTGGCGAATTACCAACTATACTTAAAGGGAATACATCTTTGATGATCTCTGAAACTGGTAATGCTCCGGCAAAATTGATCAAAGATTTCAGAAAGAAAGCTGAAAAGCCTGTTTTAAAAGGTGCTTTTGTTGAAGAAGCCATCTTTATTGGTGAAGACCAACTGGAAACTTTGGTGAATATCAAATCCAAAGAAGAAGTTATTGGGGATATCATCGGATTGTTACAATCGCCTGCTAAAAATGTTGTTTCTGCTCTTAAATCGAGTGGAGGTAAACTTGCAGGAGTCCTTAAGACTTTATCTGAAAAGTAAAATAGTACGCACTTAACAAATTATATTTTAAAATTTTAAAACGATAGAAAATGGCAGATTTAAAAGATTTTGCAGAACAATTAGTTAACTTAACAGTAAAAGAAGTTAACGAGTTAGCTGATATATTAAAAGAGGAGTACGGGATTGAGCCTGCTGCTGCAGCTGTTGCTGTTGCTGGAGGTGCTGCTGCCGGAGGTGGTGAAGCCGCTGAGGAGAAAACAGAATTCGACGTAATCCTTAAAGCAGCAGGTGGTTCTAAACTTGCAGTAGTTAAATTAGTAAAAGAACTTACTGGTTTAGGACTTAAAGATGCTAAAGACATAGTAGATAGCGCTCCTAAAGCTATCAAAGAAGGCGTTTCTAAAGATGAGGCTGAAGGTCTTAAGAAGTCTTTAGAAGAAGCTGGTGCTGAGGTTGAGCTTAAGTAAGCTCGCCAGGCTTTAAAAACTTGGTTTAGGTCTTAGGAAGGTATCCTTAAGGCCTAAACCCTTTTGCGTATATAAACATATTATACGGTTTTATACGGTTTATTTTTTATTTTAATCAAAATTTCGTCCATTGATGTTCACAAATCAGACTGTAAGATTAAATTTTGCCTCTGCAAAGAATACACCGGAATATCCCGATTTTCTGGATATTCAGATTAAATCCTTCCAGGATTTCTTCCAGTTAGAGACAAAACCAGAGGAAAGAGGTGATGAAGGTCTTTACAACACCTTCATGGAAAACTTCCCGATCACAGATTCACGTAATCAATTTGTTTTAGAGTTCCTAGATTATTTTGTCGATCCTCCGAGATATACCATCCAGGAGTGTATTGAAAGAGGACTTACATACAGTGTGCCTCTTAAAGCAAGATTAAAACTCTATTGTACAGACCCGGAACACGAGGATTTTGAAACTATCGTTCAGGATGTATACCTGGGTACTATCCCTTATATGACTCCTAGCGGTACTTTCGTAATAAATGGTGCGGAACGTGTTGTAGTTTCTCAGTTACACCGTTCTCCCGGAGTATTCTTCGGACAATCATTCCACGCTAACGGAACAAAATTATATTCGGCCAGGGTAATCCCGTTTAAAGGTTCCTGGATTGAATTTGCAACAGATATCAATAGCGTAATGTACGCTTATATTGATAGAAAGAAAAAATTACCGGTTACTACACTATTCAGAGCGATCGGGTTTGAAAGAGATAAGGACATTTTAGAGATCTTTGATCTTGCCGAGGAAATAAAAGTTTCCAAAAGCGGATTGAAGAAAGTTCTCGGAAGAAAACTTGCAGCGCGTGTTTTGAACACATGGCATGAAGATTTCGTTGATGAGGATACAGGAGAGGTGGTTTCTATTGAGCGTAACGAAATTGTTTTAGACAGGGACACAGTCCTTGAAAAGGAACATCTTGATGAGATATTAGACGCAGACGTAAAAACGATCCTTGTACACAAGGAGGAGAATCAGTCTGGAGACTATGCCATCATCCACAATACATTACAAAAAGATCCGACCAACTCCGAAAAGGAAGCGGTAGAACACATTTACCGTCAGCTTCGTAATGCCGAACCGCCGGATGAAGAAACGGCAAGAGGTATTATCGACAAGTTGTTCTTCTCCGACCAGCGTTATAACCTGGGAGAAGTAGGTCGTTATAGAATGAACAAAAAGTTAGGCCTGAATATCGATATGGATAAGCAGGTGCTGACAAAAGAAGATATAATCACGATTGTTAAATATCTGATCGAACTTATCAACTCTAAAGCAGAGATCGATGATATTGATCACTTATCTAACAGACGTGTACGTACCGTAGGAGAGCAGCTTTCTGCTCAGTTCGGTGTAGGTCTTGCCCGTATGGCAAGAACCATCAGGGAGCGTATGAACGTTCGCGATAATGAGGTATTTACTCCTATCGACCTGATCAATGCAAAAACATTGTCATCGGTAATTAACTCCTTCTTCGGTACGAACCAGTTATCTCAGTTTATGGATCAGACGAATCCGTTAGCCGAGATTACGCACAAACGTCGCCTTTCTGCACTGGGGCCTGGAGGTCTTTCCAGAGAAAGAGCAGGATTCGAGGTTCGTGACGTTCACTACACGCATTACGGGCGTTTATGTCCGATCGAGACTCCTGAAGGACCGAACATCGGTTTGATCTCTTCTCTTGGAGTGTTTGCAAAAGTGAACAATATGGGATTCATCGAAACTCCGTATCGCAAGGTAGAAGAAGGAAAGGTAGACCTGAATGAGATTATTTATCTGAGCGCGGAGGAAGAAGAAGAAAAACTGATCGCTCAGGCGAATATCCCGTTAACAAATGACGGAACCATATCTACAGATAAGGTTATTGCCAGAGAAGAAGGTGACTTCCCGGTAGTAGAGCCAACTCAGGTACATTATACCGATGTTGCTCCTAACCAGATAGCATCTATCTCTGCATCCCTGATTCCTTTCCTTGAGCACGATGATGCGAACCGTGCCCTGATGGGATCTAACATGATGCGTCAGGCCGTACCGCTGTTACGTCCTGATTCGCCGATTGTAGGAACAGGATTGGAGCGCCAGGTGGCTTCGGATTCGAGAGTACTTATCAATGCAGAAGGAAACGGTGTTGTTGAGTATGTTGATGCTAATAAAATTATCATCAAATACGACAGGACCGAAGAAGACAGATTGGTAAGCTTTGAAGATGATTCCAAGACTTATGAGTTGATTAAATTCAGAAAAACAAACCAGGGTACTTCCATCAACCTTAAACCTATCGTACAGAAAGGAGACAGGGTTGCTAAAGGACAGGTACTTTGTGAAGGTTATGCTACTCAGAAAGGAGAACTTGCCCTGGGTAGAAACCTGCAGGTGGCCTTTATGCCCTGGAAAGGATATAACTTTGAGGATGCGATCGTGATCTCGGAAAAAGTGGTAAGAGAAGATATCTTTACTTCTATCCATATCGATGAGTACTCTCTTGAAGTTAGAGATACAAAACTGGGAGCTGAGGAATTGACTAATGATATTCCTAATGTTTCCGAAGAAGCAACTAAAGATCTTGATGAGAATGGTATGATCAGGATCGGTGCCGAAGTAAAACCGGGAGATATCCTTATCGGTAAGATCACTCCTAAGGGAGAGTCTGATCCTACGCCGGAAGAAAAATTACTTCGAGCTATATTCGGGGATAAGGCAGGCGACGTAAAAGACGCTTCCCTGAAAGCTTCTCCTTCATTAAGAGGAGTAGTGATCGATAAGAAACTGTTCTCAAGAGCTATAAAAGACAAGCGTAAAAGAGCTAAGGATAAAGAAGATATTACCAAACTTGAAATGGAATACAACAACAAGTTTGAGGATCTTAAAAATGTCCTTATCGAAAAGCTTTTCTCTCTGATCAACGGAAAGACTTCTCAGGGAGTTCTGAACGATCTTGGAGAAGAGATCCTTCCGAAAGGAAAGAAATACACACTTAAAATGCTTCATGCTGTTGACGATTTTGCTCACCTGGTGGGTGGAAGCTGGACAACAGATGATCATACAAATACACTGGTTGCAGACCTTTTACACAATTACAAGATCAAGTTAAACGATCTTCAGGGAGCATTGCGAAGAGATAAATTTACGATCTCTGTCGGTGATGAGCTACCTGCCGGAATCATCAAACTTGCCAAGGTTTATATCGCTAAGAAACGTAAGCTTAAGGTAGGAGATAAGATGGCGGGACGTCACGGTAACAAAGGTATTGTTGCCCGTATCGTTAGAGAGGAAGATATGCCTTTCCTTGAAGACGGAACTCCTGTAGATATCGTATTGAACCCACTTGGTGTACCATCGCGTATGAACATCGGGCAGATATACGAAACAGTACTTGGTTGGGCCGGTCTTAATCTCGGTAAGAAGTTCGCTACGCCAATTTTTGACGGAGCTTCTCTTGAAGAGATCAACAAACTGACCGATGATGCAGGGATCCCGAGATTCGGACATACGTATCTGTTTGACGGAGGAACAGGAGAGCGTTTTGATCAGCCGGCAACCGTTGGTGTGATCTACATGCTGAAACTGGGCCACATGGTAGATGATAAGATGCACGCACGTTCTATCGGACCTTACTCTCTGATCACGCAACAGCCACTTGGTGGTAAAGCACAATTCGGAGGTCAGCGTTTCGGTGAGATGGAGGTATGGGCACTAGAGGCTTATGGAGCATCCAGTACACTGAGAGAGATCCTGACCGTAAAATCTGATGATGTGATAGGTAGGGCCAAGACTTACGAGTCTATTGTTAAGGGTGAAACAATGCCGGATCCCGGATTACCGGAATCATTTAACGTATTGATGCACGAACTTAAAGGTCTAGGTTTAGATATCAGATTGGAAGAATAAAAGGCAGTGGAGCTGCAAAGCTCCGCTTCTTTAATCATTTTATATACTTAATTCGTTATCACCATATATTATGGCAAAAGCAAAAGATAAGAATACAGTTCAGAGATTTAACAAGATCTCTATAGGTTTGGCTTCTCCCGAATCTGTCCTTGCAGCTTCAAGAGGAGAGGTGTTAAAACCTGAAACCATTAACTACCGTACGCACAAGCCTGAGCGCGACGGTTTGTTCTGTGAGCGTATTTTTGGTCCTGTAAAGGATTACGAATGTGCTTGTGGAAAATACAAGAGAATACGTTATAAAGGAATTGTTTGTGACCGATGTGGAGTGGAAGTTACCGAGAAAAAGGTACGTAGAGATCGTGTAGGTCATATCAACCTGGTAGTACCGGTAGCTCATATCTGGTACTTCCGTTCTTTACCAAATAAAATAGGATACTTATTGGGCTTACCTTCCAAAAAGCTCGATATGATCATCTATTACGAGCGTTATGTGGTTATCCAGCCGGGTATCGCTAAAAATGCAGAAGGAGAAGAATTAAGCAAGCTTGATTTCCTTACGGAAGAAGAGTATTTGAATATTCTGGACAGCCTTCCTGCAGAAAATCAATATCTGGAAGATACAGATCCGAATAAATTCATCGCTAAAATGGGAGCAGAATGTCTTATAGACCTTCTTGCTAGAATAAACCTTGATGAGTTGTCATTCGAATTGAGGCACAAGGCTAATCACGAAACGTCTAAACAACGTAAAACAGAAGCCTTAAAGCGTCTTCAGGTGGTAGAAGCCTTCCGTGAGGCTCAGACAAACAGGGAAAATAAACCCGAGTGGATGATCATGAAGGTAGTTCCTGTGATCCCGCCGGAATTAAGACCTTTAGTACCACTTGATGGAGGTAGATTTGCTACTTCCGACCTGAATGACCTTTACCGTCGTGTGATCATCAGAAACAACCGACTTAAGAGACTGATGGAGATCAAAGCTCCTGAAGTGATCTTGCGTAATGAGAAGCGTATGCTTCAGGAATCGGTTGACTCGTTGTTCGATAACACGCGTAAAGCTTCTGCTGTAAAAACAGAATCTAACAGACCGCTTAAATCCCTTTCAGATTCCCTAAAAGGTAAACAGGGACGTTTCCGTCAGAACTTACTTGGTAAACGTGTTGATTACTCGGCGCGTTCGGTAATTGTTGTTGGACCGGAACTGAAATTGTATGAGTGTGGTCTTCCAAAAGATATGGCTGCCGAACTTTACAAGCCTTTCGTTATCCGTAAACTGATAGAAAGAGGTATTGTAAAAACGGTTAAATCGGCCAAAAAGATCATAGATAAGAAAGAGCCTGTGGTATGGGATATCCTGGAGAATGTGTTAAAAGGACATCCGGTTCTTCTGAACCGTGCCCCCACACTTCACCGTTTGGGTATTCAGGCATTCCAGCCGAAACTTATTGAAGGTAAAGCAATTCAGTTACACCCATTGGTATGTACGGCATTTAACGCCGATTTTGACGGTGACCAGATGGCGGTGCACTTACCACTTGGTCCTGAGGCTATTCTTGAAGCACAGTTATTAATGCTGGCTTCTCACAATATCCTTAACCCGGCCAACGGTTCTCCTATTACCGTACCTTCTCAGGACATGGTATTAGGGCTGTACTATATGACTAAGGCAAGAAGATCTACCAAAGAACACCCGATCAAAGGAGAAGGACTTACTTTCTATTCTTCAGAAGAGGTGATCATTGCTCATAATGAGAAGCGTGTAGGCCTTAATGCAATAATAAAGGTAAGAACTAAAGATTTTAATGAAGTTGGAGAACTGGTTCCTCAGGTTATAGAAACTACCGTGGGTAGAGTTCTGTTTAATGAGGTGGTACCGGATGAAGCGGGATATGTAAATGAGGTACTTACCAAAAAATCGCTAAGAGATATTATCGGTAATATTCTTAAAGTGACCAGCGTTCCCGCAACAGCGGAATTCCTGGACAGAATTAAGAATATGGGATATAAGTTTGCATTCCAGGGTGGACTGTCGTTCAGTCTTGGAGATATCATCATTCCTCAGGAAAAGCAGGGAATGATCGATGAAGCAAACAACCAGGTAGATGGTATTATGATGAATTATAACATGGGTCTTATTACAAATAATGAGCGTTATAATCAGGTAATTGATATCTGGACATCTACCAATGCCGGACTTACGGAATTAGCTATGAAACGAATTCGTGAAGACCAGCAAGGATTTAACTCGGTATATATGATGCTTGACTCCGGAGCGAGGGGATCTAAAGAACAGATCCGTCAGTTAACCGGTATGCGTGGGTTGATGGCGAAGCCGAAAAAATCTACAGCAGGTGGAGGTGAGATTATCGAGAACCCGATCCTCTCTAACTTTAAGGAAGGACTTTCGATCCTTGAGTACTTTATCTCTACTCACGGTGCACGTAAAGGTCTTGCGGATACCGCATTAAAAACGGCAGATGCAGGTTACTTAACACGTCGTCTTGTTGACGTATCTCAGGATGTGATCATCAATGTAGAAGATTGTGGTACGCTAAGAGGAATTGAAGTTAAGGCCCTTAAGAAAAATGAAGAAGTGGTTGAATCTCTTGGAGAGCGTATCCTCGGACGTGTTTCACTACACGATGTTTACGATCCGCTTACCGAAGAAATTCTTGTACATGCAGGCGAAGAGGTGACCGAAGATGCAGTTAAGAGAATCAATGCTTCTCCTGTAGAAGCAGTAGAAGTAAGATCTGCATTGACCTGTGAAGCTAAAAAAGGTATTTGTGCCAAGTGTTACGGACGTAACCTTTCTACCGGAAAAATGGTACAGAAAGGTGAAGCAGTAGGTGTAGTTGCAGCTCAGTCAATTGGAGAGCCTGGTACACAGCTTACCCTTCGTACATTCCACGTGGGAGGTATTGCAGGTAACATTTCGGAAGAAAATAAACTTGCGGTTAAATTCGACGGTATTGCAGAGATCGAAGAACTTAAGACCGTAAAAGGAGAAGATGTAGATGGAAATCCTGCAGATATCGTGATCTCACGTACTGCAGAGATCAAGCTTATGGATAAGAAAACCGGGATCACTTTAAGTACAAACAATATTCCTTATGGTTCAACCATCTTTATTAAAGACGGTGCAGAGCTTAAAAGTGGAGATGTAGTTTGTCAGTGGGATCCTTATAACGGGGTAATTATCTCAGAATTCTCAGGGCAGATCGCTTACGAGAACATAGAGCAAGGGGTAACTTACCAGGTAGAGATCGATGAGCAAACAGGATTCCAGGAGAAAGTAATTTCAGAATCCAGAAATAAGAAGCTTATTCCAACCTTATTGATCAAGAGTAATAAAGGAGAGGTTTTACGTTCGTACAACCTGCCTGTAGGTGCTCACATTATGGTAAATGACGGTGAGAAGATCAAGGAAGGTAAGATTCTTGTTAAGATCCCACGTAAATCGGCTAAAGCAGGTGATATTACGGGAGGTCTTCCACGTGTAACCGAATTATTCGAAGCGCGTAACCCATCTAACCCGGCAGTTGTATCGGAAATAGACGGAGTTGTTTCATTCGGTAAGATCAAGAGAGGTAACCGTGAGATCATTGTAGAGTCTAAGATAGGAGAGATCAAGAAGTATCTTGTAAAACTTTCCAATCAGATCCTGGTTCAGGAAAATGACTTTGTAAGAGCGGGTATGCCACTTTCGGACGGTTCTGTAACACCTAATGATATCCTTAATATTCAGGGACCTTCTGCAGTTCAGCAGTATCTGGTAAATGAAGTTCAGGAAGTATATCGTTTACAGGGTGTAAAGATTAACGACAAGCACTTCGAGGTGGTTGTTCGTCAGATGATGCGTAAGGTAGAGATCAAAGATTCAGGAGATACCATCTTCCTTGAAAACCAACTGGTGCATAAAGATGACTTCATCAATGAAAATGATGAGATCTTCGGTAAGAAAGTGGTTGAGGACGCTGGAGATTCTGAAAGCCTTAAGGCCGGACAGATCGTTACTTCAAGACAATTGAGAGACGAAAACTCCATCCTTAAGAGATCTGATAAGAACCTGGTAATTGCTAGAGATGCAGTTCCTGCAACGGCTACTCCGGTACTTCAGGGTATTACCAGAGCATCACTTCAGACCAAGTCCTTTATTTCTGCAGCTTCCTTCCAGGAAACAACAAAAGTACTGAACGAAGCAGCAGTAAATGGTAAAGTGGATACACTTGAAGGATTAAAAGAAAATGTAATTGTTGGTCATAAGATCCCAGCCGGTACCGGTATGAGAGAATACGATAATATTATCGTAGGTTCTAAAGAGGAGTATGATGAGATCATGGCCGGTAAAGAAGAAGTTAATTTTTAATAATGAGCGATCAGGACAATACAAAACAGCAAGGGCAGATCAATATTGAGCTTGATGAGAATACAGCCGAAGGGACTTATTCCAATCTGGCGATCATCAATCATTCTGTATCTGAATTTGTGGTCGATTTTATCAGTATGATGCCGGGAACACCCAAGGCTAAAGTGAAGAGCAGGATTATCCTTACTCCGCAGCACGCCAAAAGGTTTTTAAAGGCGCTGAACGATAACATCAATCGTTTCGAGTCCGCTCATGGTGAGATAAAGGATTACGAACAACCTCAGATCCCCCTTAATTTCGGGCCTACAGGTGAGGCGTAGTTTTTTTAAAATGTATAAGAAGCCCTGACAGTAATTGTCAGGGCTTTTTTTATGCCCGTATTTGGCTCTTTCAATTTTTGTATCTTTAGAATTCGTATACGTATTTTATGGAAACAAGAATTAAGACATATGGCGAGTTTTACAAATTTTACCTGACCGAACATCAGAATAAAACAAGCAGAACCCTTCATTTTGTTGGTACCTTCCTGGTTTTTGTGCTGGCAGGCCTTTTTATCTGGTATGGAGGAGGTTGGAAATGGGTATTTGTCCCTCTTGTAGGCTACGGTTTCGCCTGGGTGGGGCATTATTTCTTTGAAAAGAATAAACCCGCAACCTTTAAATACCCGCTTTGGAGCCTGATCTCAGATTTTAAGCTGTTTTTCGAGATCCTTTTCGGAAAAAGATCCTTCGACGGAGCTAAAGATTAGTTGAATTCTGAAGTAAAATGCAGCTTTACGCTGGGATATTTTTGCTGTGCCATCTGAATGGAAAAGGCAGAATCTGCAAGGAATACCAATTGCCCGTGCTTGTCTCTGGCAAGGAACTTCTGCTTAACCCTTTTAAATTCGGTAAATTCTTCGCTTTTTTCATCTTCGGGCTCTACCCAGCAGGCTTTGTGAACAGGGAAATTCTCATAAGAGCATTTAGCTCCGTATTCGTGCTCCAGCCTGTACTGAATTACTTCGTACTGTAGTGCTCCTACGGTACCGATTATTTTTCGCCCGTTAAGGTCCAGGGTAAACAATTGTGCGACACCTTCATCCATTAATTGATCCACACCTTTCATCAACTGCTTGGCTTTCATTGGATCGGCATTGTTAATATATCGGAAATGTTCCGGAGAAAAGCTCGGTATTCCCTTAAAATGAAGGTTTTCTCCTTCGGTTAACGTATCCCCGATCTTAAAGTTCCCCGTGTCGTGAAGTCCTACAATATCACCGGCATAAGAGATATCGACGATCTCCTTTTTCTCGGCAAAAAAGGCGTTCGGACTGGAGAATTTTAATTTTTTATTATTCCTTACATGAAGATAGGGTTTATTGCGTTCAAAAGTTCCGGATACGATCTTAATAAACGCCAGGCGGTCCCTGTGCTTGGGATCCATATTGGCGTGTATTTTGAACACAAAACCGCTGAATTTATTTTCTTCGGGTTCCACCAGGCGCTCTTCAGCATTTTTTGCCCTCGGAGCCGGTGCTATATCTATAAAACAATCCAGTAATTCACGAACCCCGAAATTGTTCAGGGCAGAACCGAAAAATACCGGTTGTAATGTTCCGTCAAGATAGGAATCACGGTTAAACTCAGGATATACCTCATATACCAGCTCCAGGTTGTCTCTTAATTCGGAGGCTGCGCTGTCGCCGATAATAGTATCGAGTTCCGGATTATTGATATCGTCAAAGGCAATGGTTTCTTCTATATTTTTCTTGCTGTCTCCGCTAAACAGATTGATATTCTTTTCCCAGATATTGTAGATCCCTTTAAAATCATATCCCATTCCTATGGGGAAACTCAGGGGAGTTACTTTTAATCCCAGTTTCTGCTCTACTTCATCAAGAAGGTCGAAAGCGTCTTTTCCTTCACGGTCCAGTTTGTTGATAAACACGATCATCGGAATATTCCTCATCCGGCATACTTCAACCAGTTTCTCCGTTTGTTCCTCAACCCCTTTGGCTACGTCAATAACTACAATTACACTGTCTACCGCCGTAAGTGTTCTGAAAGTATCTTCGGCAAAATCTTTGTGACCGGGAGTATCCAGGATATTGATCTTTTTCTCCTGATAGTTAAAGGCCAGTACGGAAGTAGCAACCGAAATCCCTCTCTGGCGTTCGATCTCCATAAAGTCGCTGGTTGCGCCCTTTTTGATCTTGTTGTTCTTTACAGCACCTGCTTCCTGGATAGCTCCACCGAAAAGAAGTAGTTTTTCCGTAAGTGTAGTTTTTCCTGCGTCAGGGTGTGAAATAATCCCAAAAGTCCTTCTCTTAGCTATTTCCTGTGTGAAATCCATAGAACACTGCGTTTAAGGCGCCAAAAATACTATTTTGTTTTCAGAAATAAAGAAAATGACCGACATTAATAAAATGCGAAATTTCGACTCTTAATCGATCAAAAATAGTCATTGGTCTAAAAACATTTGTATTTCAACCATATTTCATGGTTTCAGTTTGTTTAGAATGTATTTTCGTAATGATTTAACACAATTTAACAGAAGGGCGTTAATTGTGGAGATCGTCCAAACAACAGACTGCATTTATGTTAAAACCTTCCCAACAGTTTTTGCGTAAATGTTAAAACAAACATAACAGGCCTATGAAAAATTTTACTTGGAGAATAAGACTCTCTTATTCACTCTTCCTTTTATTATGTACTTTTTTGTTGCCTTCTTCTACCAAAGCGCAGATAGAATGTGGTGTTATTAATACGCTCTATCAGACGATTGGTAACGGAGATGTCACTGAAGTATTCCGATATAATCCTTTTTTGGAAGAGTATGTGATGATCGGCACCCTTGCCGATAACAATGCAGGGGGGAATACAGCCTCCAACTCGGCGTATAATGCTACCACACAATTTGTATACTCCGCTATTTCTGGAGGACAGGTAGTAAGGGTTTATGACCCGGCAAACAATTTTGCGGTTGTGGGTGATATTACAATTACCGGAACAGCTATTACTTTTAATAATGTACTTTTTGCCAAGGACGGCCTGGTAGGTTTTATTAACGGAAATAATATCGTAACCTTCGATGTTACTGGTATTGCAGCTTATCCGGCATCAGTTGCCGCTACGGTAACAACCCGTACGGGCCCTGCGATAGGGGCCGCAGCAGATTACGCATTGCTTGAAACTTCCTCTCCGGATGATTTCCTTTTCGGGGTAAGCGGAACTACCTTAAATATTATTAATGTAACAACAGGAGCTACCACAACACGAGCTTTGACTTTAGTAGGGGATGATGCTTCTACCGGAGGTTCATGGGGTGCTTCCTGGCAGGATAGGGATGGTAACTTCTACTCCTTTAATAACGGAGATGGAGGTATCTACCGAATTCTGGATGTAGAACTTGGAACATCAACTACATTGGAAAGGATCCTGAATGCAAACCCATCCGGACAAAATGATGGTTTCGGTTGTGAAATTCAGGCCAATCCTCTCGATTATGACGGGGATGGGGTTGATGATAGTTTTGATATAGACGACGATGATGATGGTATCCTTGATATTGTTGAAAATAACGGTATTTTACTTAGTACGGATGGAGATAGCGACGGTGTTTCCATTCTTATTGATGACGATGATACCAACGGAGCAATTGGAAATGATGATGGAATGGTGGAACGCCAGTTCGATTTTGACGGAGATGGGATTCCAAACTCTTTTGATATAGATTCTGATAATGATGGTATTTTAGATAACATTGAAGCTCAGACCACTGCTGGTTATACACCACCTACCAATGTAGATGCAGACATGGATGGTCTTGACGATGCATATGAAGGTGCGGGAGATGCAGGAATTACACCTACTAATAGTGATGCAGCTCTTGCAAATTCAGATACCGTACCGGATTATCTGGATTCCGATAGTGATAATGACGGATTATCCGATAGCCTTGAGGCTTATGATACAAACGGAGATAATATTGCCGATACTACGGCGAGCGGCAATGATACTGATTTTGACGGATTGGATGATAATTTCGATCTGAACGGAAATGGGACCACAGATCCTGAAGCTTCAATAAACGGAGACCCTAATACCGGAGCAATTGACGGTCAGACTCCTGCTTCCTTCCCGGATGATGATTCTCCAGGAGGAGACAGAGATTGGAGAGACCCGTCGGATAATGACGGGGACGGAATAATAGATGATGTTGATTTAGATGACGATAACGATGGTATTCTGGACCTTGCCGAGCATACCGGAGGGAACGATCCTTTTGGAGATGAGGATGGAGACGGAGCGCCTAACTTTATAGATGCTGTGGATAATGGTACTGGTGATGGTTCTACCACAGATTATACAGATGCAGACGGGAATGGAATACCCGATGTTTACGATGTAGATGATGACGGAATTCCTAATCACCTGGACCTTGATGCCGATAATGACGGGATCTACGATGCTGTAGAAGCCGGTCACGCACAGGCACATACAAACGGAGAAGTAAACGGAGCTGTTGGAACAGACGGTATTCCGGATGCTGTTCAGGGTGCAGGAAATGAAAACAGCGGAACCGTAAATTATACATTGGCAGATTCTGAATCTACACCGGATGGAATACCGGATCATTTGGAAATAGATGCCGATGGAGACGGATGTAATGATGTAAGAGAAGCCGAATTTACAGATGATAATGACGATGGTATTCTTGGTGATGCGCCTGTTACCGTTGATTCGGATGGTGTAGTTACTTCTGCACCGGATGGATATACGGGAACACAACCGGCAGTTACTGATGATACCGTATTTGTTACGTGTTTAATAGAACCGGATGATGACTCCAATGATGCTGCCGTAAATGAGACTAACGGAGGTACTGCTGTTACCAATGTACTGGCTAATGACCTTGTAAGAGGGAATCCCGCAACATTGGCAAATGTAGACCTTACTGTTATTACAGCTGCTTCCGATCCGGGAGTAGTATTGAATACAGGTACCGGAGCGGTAACCGTAGCACCAGGTGTACCTGCCGGAGCATACAGGATTGTATATCAGATATGTGAGGCCGGAGCAACTGCACTTTGTAACACTGCTGCAATAACAATAATTGTCGATTCTGATACGGACGGTGATGGAATTACAAACACTGCCGATCAGGACAATGATAATGACGGTATCCTCGATACAGATGAATCGAATTGTGCAGGAGGTTCGACTCTGGACTGGGATGTTGAGACCTTTACAGGTGATCCGAGAACAGATCCGACTCCCGGAAGCCCGAATGTGGCTACCACAACGATTGATGGAACAGACTTAACGATAACTACCAGTATAACAGCCGGAATAACGGCAAATTACAATGCTTTTTACGGAACCCTGAACGGTACAGATGGTATATTCCTGGAGGGTAGGGTAAATGAACTCGACGGTGGAGAGGCCATTACATATCAAATGGACTTTACAGAAGGCGTAACCAATCTTTCCTTCTCTATCGTGGATATAGACCTTACTGCAGGAACCTTTATCGATCAGGTTACCGTAACGGCAACTTATAATGGAAATGCCGTTCCTCTTAATTATACTATAGGATCTGCAGTAAGCGATCTTGGCGGAGGGGTATTCCAGGGGAATGAATTCGTATCCAGTGTGCCTCCGGGTACTACTGCCGATGTGATCTTTTCTTTTCAGGAACCGGTAGATAATGTAACTATTGTATATACCAATGCCCTTGCTACAGTGGCAGCAACCCCGACAGCGGTTGTGATCTCTGATGTAAGCTGGGATTGTGAGGCGACAGATACGGACGGAGATAATGTTCCTGATTTCCTTGATCTTGATACAGATAACGACGGGATTTACGATGCTGTTGAAGCCGGACACGGACAATCTCATACTAACGGAAGAGTAGACGGAGCGGTTGGTACCGATGGTGTGCCGGATGCAGCTCAGGGAGCAGGAAATGAGAATAGCGGAACCGTAAACTATACACTGGCCGATTCTGAAGAAATACCGGACGGGACTCCCGATTTCCGCGAAACAGATGCAGACGGCGACGGATGTAGTGACGTCCTGGAAGCCGGATTTACCGATGGCGATGATGATGGTATTCTCGGAAGCGCACCTGTAACCGTAGATGCCGATGGGGTAGTAACCTCAGGGGTTGATGGCTATACAGGTACGGATCCTTCGGTTACCGATAGCAGAATATTTACAGTATGTGCTATCCAGCCCGTAAACGATGTAAACGATACCGCCGTAAATGAAACTAACGGCGGGACTGCTATAAACAATGTACTGGCTAATGACCTTTTAAGAGGTAACCCGGCAACACTGGCCAATGTAGACCTTACAGTGGTAACACCTGCATCCAATGCCGGAGTGGTATTGAATGTAGCTAACGGACAAGTTACCGTTGCACCGGGGGTTCCCGCAGGAGATTATACGATTGTTTACAGGATTTGTGAAGCCGGAGCTACCGTGCTTTGTGATACTGCAATTATTACAGTGATCGTTGATACGGATTCTGACGGGGACGGGATCTCCGATACAGCAGACGGTGATAATGATAATGACGGAATTTTAGATACGGAAGAAATAGACTGCCCGGCAGGTGGCTCTGTTCTGGATTGGGATACTGCGGTATTTACCGGTGACCCGAGAACAGATCCGACACCTGGTTCTCCAAATGTGGCAACAGCTACTATTAATGGAACTACGGTAACTGCTACAAGTAGCATTACAGCCGGGATCACAGCTAACTATAACGCATTTTATACAACTCAGAACGGGACCGAAGGTCTTGCTATTGAAGGAAGGATCAATGAACTCGACGGAGGAGAAACCATTACATATCAACTGGATTTCTCACAGGGAGTAACCGATCTTGCTTTCTCTATAGTAGATATCGATGCGAGTTTAAATACTTTGGATTATGACCTTTTTACCGAAAGAGTAACAATCACGGCAACCTATAACGGTAATGCTGTACCGCTTAACTTTAACCTCGGACCTTTTGTAGATAATACAGGCGGAGGAGTATTTGAAGGGAACGGTTTTGTAAACAGTGCAACTATCAGTACGGATGCCGATGTGAATTTTAATTTCGTAGATCCTGTAGATAGTATTGTAATTACCTATACAGACATCGTTCCGAACGCAAGTGGTGATCCGATCGCTATTCTGATCTCCGATCTGAGCTGGGGATGTACTGCTTCAGATTTTGATGGAGACGGAGTACCGAACCACCTGGATCTTGACAGTGATAATGACGGGATCTATGATGTTGTGGAGAGTGGAGCAGGTCTTACAGATGCCAATCAGGATGGAATAGTTGACGGAGTTGTTGGAACCAACGGTATTCCGGATGCTGCCGAAGATGGAGGAGTTGACGGAGCCGGAGTGAGTTTCAGCCCGGTAAATTCCGATTCTAACGTTGCAGACGGTGCAGATTATCTGGATATTGATGCCGATGACGATGGAATTGTAGATAATATAGAGGCACAAACAACAGCAGCTTATGTGGCTCCTTCAAATACGGATTCGGATGGAAACGGAGTGGATGATAGTTACGACACAAACGGAACTCCAATCACACCGACCAACACAGATGCTACATTAACCAACAGTGATGCCGTACCGGATTATTTAGATACAGATTCGGATGGAGACGGAGAATCCGACACCATTGAAGCATATGATACCGATGATGACGGAACCGCAGATACTACGCCTGCAGGTGCAGATGCCGATGGAGATGGATTGGATGATAATTTCGATCTTATCGACCTGGCTGCGAATCCTGCGGATAACCCGACCAATAACGGGCAAACAGCAGCGAACCCATTCCCGGATACAGATTCTCCCGGAGGAGAACCTAACTGGAGAGAGGATATTTTCCCGAATATTACAGTAACTAAAGTAGATACTGTAGATGATGGCGGTGATGGAAGAGTAGATGCCGGAGACACCATTGACTATGTATTTACCATAACCAATACAGGAAACGTTCCGCTTACCAATGTAACGGTAACCGATCCTCTGGTAACGGTAACAGGAACTCCGATTGCTAATCTGGCTGCAGGAGCAACAGATAACACAACCTTTACGGCGAGTTATACGATCACTCAGGCAGATATTGATAACGGTAGTTTCGAGAATGAAGCTACGGTAACAGGAACCGATCCGAATGCCAATGATGTAAGCAGCCTGTCTGATGATCCGGACGATGCTACCGATGCAGATGGGGATGCGGATGGTAACCCTGATGATGCTACGGTAACAACTATTACCCAGGAGCCGGATATTACGGTAACCAAAGTAGATACTATAGATGACGGAGGTGACGGAAGAGTAGACGCAGGAGATACGATCAACTACGTATTTACGATCACAAATACAGGAAACGTAACATTAACTAATGTAGAGGTAACAGATCCATTGGTAACTGTAAGCGGAACAGCAATTGCTACAATGGCTCCCGGAGCAGTAGACAATACTACTTTTACCGCGAGTTATACGATCACTCAGGCAGATATCGATAACGGTAGTTTCGAGAATGAAGCAACGGTAACAGGAACCGATCCGAATGCCAATGATGTAAGCAGTCTGTCTGATGATCCGGACGACGCTACCGACGCGGATAGTGATGCGGATGGGAACCCTGATGATGCTACGGTAACAACCATTACCCAGGAGCCGGATATTACGGTAACCAAAGTAGATACCGTAGATGACGGAGGTGACGGACGTGTAGATGCCGGAGATACGATCAACTATGTATTTACGATCACAAATACAGGAAACGTAACATTAACTAATGTAGCGGTAACCGATCCGTTGGTAACCGTAAGCGGTACAGCAATTGCCAGTCTGGCACCTGGAGCAACAGATAACACAACTTTTACAGCGAGTTATACGATCACTCAGGCAGATATTGATAACGGTAGTTTCGAGAATGAAGCAACGGTAACAGGAACCGATCCGAATGCCAATGATGTAAGCAGCCTGTCTGATGATCCGGACGATCCGACCGATGCTGATGATGATACGGATGGTAACCCTGATGATGCTACGGTAACGACCATTACTCAGGAGCCGGATATTACGGTAACCAAAGTAGATACCGTAGATGACGGAGGTGACGGACGTGTCGATGCCGGAGATACTATTAACTATGTATTTACGATCACAAACACAGGAAACGTAACATTAACTAATGTAGCGGTAACCGATCCGTCGGTAACCGTAAACGGAACAGCTATAGCGAGTCTTGCGCCGGGAGCGGTAGATAACACAACTTTTACAGCAAGTTATACGATCACTCAGGCAGATATCGATAACGGTAGTTTCCAGAATGAGGCTACGGTAACAGGAACCGATCCGAATGCCAATGATGTAAGCAGCCTGTCTGATGATCCGGACGATCCGACCGATGCGGATGACGATACAGACGGAAATCCTGATGATCCGACAGTAACGACCATTACCCAGGATCCGGATATCACAGTAACTAAAGTTGATACAGTAGATGATGGTGGAGATGGACGTATAGATGCAGGAGATACGATCAATTATGTATTTACGATCACAAACACAGGAAACGTAACATTAACCAATGTAACAGTAACTGACCCGCTGGTAACCGTAAGTGGTACAGCAATTGCCAGTCTGGCACCCGGAGCAGTAGACAACACTACTTTTACCGCGAGTTATACGATCACTCAGGCAGATATCGATAACGGCAGCTTCCAGAATGAGGCTACGGTAACAGGAACCGATCCGAATGCCAATGATGTAAGCAGCCTGTCTGATGATCCGGACGATGCTACCGATGCAGATGGCGATACCGATGGAAACCCTGATGATGCTACGGTAACGACCATTACCCAGGAACCAGGCATTACATTAACTAAAGTAGATACTTTAAATGATGGAGGTGACGGAAGAGTAGATGCAGGAGATACGATCAGCTATGTGTTTACGGTAACCAATACCGGAAACGTAACCCTTACGAATGTAACGGTAACCGATCCGTTAGTAACCGTAAGTGGCGGACCGATCAACCTCGCACCGGGAGCTGTAGATAACACGACCTTTACAGCAACTTATGTGATCACGCAGGCAGATATCGATAACGGTAGCTTCCAGAATGAGGCTACGGTAACAGGAACCGATCCTAACGCGAATCCGGTAAGCAGCCTGTCTGATGACCCGGATGATCCTACAGATGCGGATGGTGATACCGATGGTAATCCCGATGATGCTACGGTAACCACCATTACTCAGGAACCGGATATCACAGTAACTAAAGTAGATACCTTAAATGACGGAGGCGATGGAAGAGTAGATGCAGGAGATACGATCAGTTATGTGTTTACAGTAACCAATACCGGAAATGTAACCCTTACGAATGTAACGGTAACCGATCCGTTGGTAACAGTAAGCGGAGGCCCGATTGCCAGTCTGGCACCGGGAGCTGTAGATAACACGACCTTTACAGCAACTTATGTGATCACGCAGGCAGATATCGATAACGGTAGTTTCCAGAATGAAGCTACGGTTACAGGAACCGATCCTAACGCGAATCCGGTAAGCAGCCTGTCCGATGATCCGGATGATGCTACAGATGCAGACAGTGATGCGGATGGTAACCCTGATGATGCTACGGTAACTGTACTTCCACAGGAACCAGGAATCACCTTAACCAAGGTAGATACCTTAAATGACGGAGGTGACGGAAGAGTAGATGCAGGAGATACGATCAGTTATGTATTTACAGTGACCAATACCGGAAACGTAACCCTTACTAATGTAACGGTAACCGATCCGCTGGTAGCAGTTAGCGGAGGTCCGATAGCTACCCTTGCACCGGGAGCAGTAGATAATACTACTTTCACTGCAACCTATGTGATCACTCAGGCAGACATTGAGAACGGCAGCTTCCAGAATACCGCAACGGTAACCGGAACCGATCCTCTCACGAATCCGATAAGCAGTTTATCTGATGATCCGGATGATCCAACCGATAATGACAGTGATACCGATGGTAACCCTGATGATGCTACAGTAACAACATTACCTCAAGTGGCTGATGTTTCACTGACCAAAACAGCAAACAGGTTAACCTATAGCAGGGTTGGAGATCTGATCACCTACGATCTTGTGGTGACTAATACAGGAAATGTTATTCTGAATAATATTATAGTAACAGATGCCAATGCTACCATTACGGGAGGTTCTCCGATAGCAACCCTTGCTCCTGGAGAGACCGCTATGGTAACAGCAGAGTATGTAATTACACAAACAGAAATCGACAATGCCAGTTTTACGAATACGGCACAGGTAACCGCCGATTCTGTAGCAGGGAATACAACAGACGATTCTGATGATCCGAACGATCCTACAGATGTCGATCCGGATAACGACGGGGATCCTGATGATCCTACAATAATCCTTTTTGATACGGATGGAGACGGAATACCGAATCAGGTAGATATAGATGATGATAATGACGGTATCCTTGATGTACTGGAAGGAAACGGAGATAGTGATAACGATGGATTTATAGATTCTCTGGATATTGATTCCGACAATGACGGGATTCCGGACAATATTGAGGCGCAGTCTACTTCAGGATATATTCCGCCAAGCGGAAACGATTCGGACGGAGACGGACTGGATGATGCCTATGATAACGCTACCAGCGATGGTTTGGATCCGGTAAATACCGACGGAACAGACCTTCCCGATTACCTGGATGATGATAGTGATAATGACGGGGTAGTAGATGTTATTGAAGGTAACGATGCCGATGGAGATGGAGTTGCCGATGCAGTAGCTTCGGGTAATGATGCTGATTTTGACGGATTGGATGATGCTTTCGAAGGAGGAAACAATGACGATGGGTTTGATGTGAATGATGAGATCAATAACCCAGCTAATGATCTGCCCGACACAGACGGAACCGAAGATGTTAATTACAGAGATATTGACGACGACGGCGACGGAGTTAATACGGAAGAAGAACTGGATCCGGACGGAGACGGAAACGGACCTGATGATACGGATGGAGACGGAGATCCTGATTACCTGGATGATGACGATGACGGTGATGGTATTCCTACCGAAGATGAGGACGCCGATCCAAACGGAGACGGAAATCCTGATGACGCGGTAGATACTGATGGAGACGGAGTTCCGGACTACCTGGATCCGAATAATCCGATAGATCCGATTGAAGAAGACGATGACATCGTGGTATATGAATTGGTAACACCGAATGGTGACGGAACAAACGATGTACTGATCATCGGAAATATCCAGGACTTCCCTAATAACACAGTTAGGATCTATAACAGATGGGGTGTTCAGGTATTCGAGACCAGAGGATATAATCCGGTGAATAATTTCTTCGATGGTAGATCTGAAGGAAGAGCGACCGTAAGTGAGGATGAATTATTACCGGCAGGTACATATTTCTACGTGGTAGAGTATGTAGCTAACGGAGTGAGAAAAAGCAAAGCAGGTCATTTTTATATAAATAGATAATATCAGAAAAGGGGAGGGGGAAGCCCCTTCCCAAAAACAACTTATAAATGATGAAAAGATACTATATAGCAATCATATTCCTGTTGATACTGACGGTTCAGGAAACCAAAGCTCAGCAGGATGCGCAGTATACTCAATACATATACAATACGCTTAGCGTAAATCCGGCTTATGCAGGGAGCAGGGGAGTATTAAGTTTTGCAGGACTTTACAGGAGCCAGTGGGTTGGCCTGGACGGAGCTCCTGAAACGCAGACCCTGAACGTTCATTCTCCGGTAGGAAAGGGAAAAGTTGGACTGGGATTATCTATTGTTAATGACCAGATAGGAGATGGGGTAAATCAGGAAACCTATTTTGATGTGGCTTTCTCCTATACGATCCAGACTTCTGAAGCAGCAAAATTGTCTTTCGGACTGAAAGCAGGAGGACAGTTGTTGAATATAGATTTTACACGCTTAAACCAGTTTACGACAGAATTAGTGGCCGATAATAATATTGACAATAAATTCTCCCCGAATATAGGTTTGGGACTGTATTATCACACAGATAAATTCTATCTGGGACTATCGGCACCCAACCTTTTGGAGACCGATCACTTTGATGAATCTCCGTTGCAAGATGCTACCGGAAGACCGGTGTCTTATATTGCGAGAGAGCGTATTAATTATTACCTGATCGCGGGTTATGTATTTAACCTGAACAGCAGCCTTAAATTTAAGCCTGCAGTTTTAACCAAAGCAGTTTCGGGAGCTCCCCTTCAGGTGGATCTCTCTGCTAATTTCCTGTTTAACGACAAATTTACTTTTGGAGCGGCTTACAGATGGGATGCTGCCTTTAGCGGATTGTTCGGTTTCCAGATATCGGATTCTCTCCTTTTGGGACTTGCCTACGACAGGGAGATAACAGAATTGGGAAGAACACAATTCAATGATGGATCATTTGAAGTTTTCCTTCGTTTTGAACTCTTCAAAAAAGTTGACAAACTCGTTTCACCTAGATTCTTCTAAAAGCTCAGACTATGAAAAAAACTACTACTATATATATGTTCCTGCTGTGTTCCCTTCTGGGCTTTTCACAGGAACGTCAGATAACCAAAGCAGATAAAAATTACGATAAATACTCCTTTATTAAGGCCATAGATATCTATGAAAGAGTGGCAGAGAAAGGATTTAAATCGGAGGAGATCTTTAAGAAATTAGGAAACGCCTATTACTTTAATGCAGATTATGACAATGCTGCCAAGTGGTATGGTGAACTGCATAAATTAAAAGATACTGAAATAGAATCAGAATACTACTTCAGATATGCTCAGTCTCTTAAAGCCATAAAGAAATACAGTGAAGCTGATGCCATGATGCAGAAGTTCCGCGATTCCAAGACAAGTGATAAAAGAGCGGAGTTGTTCAGTGAACAACCGGAATATCTGGAATATATTAAGTTCCAGTCAGGAAGATATCAGATAGAGAACTTCCCCGCAAATTCCGAGTATTCGGATTTTGCTCCTTCCTTTTACGAAAGAAGCCTGGTGTTTTCTTCAGCAAGGGATACAGGTACCTTTGCCAGGTTTAAACACTCCTGGAACGACCAGCCTTTCCTCGATCTTTACGGAGGTCCGCTGGATTCTGATGGACCGGTTCAGGGGATCAGGAAGTTTTCCAAGGAGCTGAATTCAAAATATCACGAGTCAACCACAGCTTTTACAAAAGACGGAAGAACAGTTTACTTTACGAGAAATAACTCCGTAGGGCGTAAGATCAAAAGAGACAGCCTTGGTGTAAATAAATTAAAGATCTACAGGGCTACCATCGTAAATGGTGTCTGGAGAGATATTACGGAACTTCCCTTTAACGGCGATGATTTTTCTACTGCTCATCCGGCTTTGAGCCCGGACGGAAGAAGATTGTTCTTTGCTTCCGACAGGGAAGGGTCTTTAGGACAATCCGATCTTTATATGGTGACTATAAATGTTGATGGTACCTATGGAGAACCTCAGAATCTTGGAAGTTCGGTAAATACCGAAGGAAGAGAGACTTTTCCTTTTGTTTCCGACAGGGGGAACCTCTACTTTGCTTCCGACGGTCATCCCGGTCTGGGAGGCCTGGATGTCTTTGTAGTTAGAGCCGATGCGAATTCCAACGGCCAGTTTGATGTGGTAAATATCGGAGAGCCGGTTAACAGCTCAAGTGATGACTTTACCTTTATAATCAATGACGGAACAGGAGAAGGTTTCTTTGCCTCTAACAGGGAAGGCGGAGTCGGAAGTGACGATATCTACAGGCTAACGGAGATAGCGCCTGTAAAGAATGAATGCAGGCAAAAAGTAAAAGGTACGGTAACAGACCGGGACACCTCGGAACCTCTTGCACGTGTTGAAGTACTGGTAATAGACGAGGAAAATAAGATTATAGAGAGATCCGTAACGGATGATACAGGAATATATATAGTAACCCTCGATTGTACCAGAGATCATTTTATAAGAGCGGTTAAACCCGGATATTCTACACAGGAAACCCTGGTAGAAGCTACATTTGAAGAAGAGGAACTCACCATTAACTTCGAACTGGAAAAAGATGAGGTAACTGCCGATGTGGGAGATGACCTGGCTAAGATACTGGACCTGAAACCCATTTACTTTAGCCTGAACAGATCGAGAATACGCGATGATGCTAAAATAGAGTTGGCCAAGGTAATAGCTGCAATGGAGAAATATCCTCAGCTTAAGATCGATGTAAGATCACATACAGACAGTAGAGCCAGTGATGATTACAACCTTCGTTTATCGGAAAGAAGAGCTAAGGCTACGGTAGATTATCTGGTGAAGAACGGAATAGATCTTTCCAGAATTACAGGTAAGGGATATGGAGAAACTCAACTGGTGAATGAATGCGGAAATGGAGTGCAATGTTCTTCAGCACAACATCAGTTAAACAGAAGATCTGAATTTGTGATAATTCAATAAATTACAATTTTTTTAAATTGAAAATACTGTAACACCCTCAAAATGAGGGTGTTTTTTGTTAATTCACCACGAAACCCATATTTATTTTGTGGTAAAACCGCATCAAAAAAATATTTTATAGTAGTAACTTGAACAAATATTTAGAACCCAGTGTTTTAAATTTGTTAAGCCCTCATTCTTACCTGGTTAAACTGGAGGAAAAAGGGTGTTAATAAAGACCCCAAGCGTTATGAAATATTCGTATGTTATTATTGATGATGATGAGAAAGCAGTAGACGATTTAAGAGCCGTTCTTAAAAACTTTCCCAACTATTACTGTAGAGGCGTTGCTTCCGACGAAGCAGCTGCTATCGATTTGATCCTTGAGCAAATGCCCAAGATCATTTTCCTTGAAGTAGAGGTTCCCGGTATTTACAATGATAAATGCGGTTTTTCTCTTTTAGGCGAATTAAAACATTATCTGAAAGAACTGCCGGATATCTTTGTGCTGACCAAAACTGCCGACTATGCGATCCAGGCCATCAAGAACGATGTTTCCGACTATATTTTAAAACCCACCAACGTTGGAGAATTCAGGAGATCTCTGTTGCGTTATGAAAAGAAAAAAGTGGATGGCCCCGAGACAATTTGCATTAAATCCTACGGCGATTACCGTTTTATTGAGATTGCCGATGTAGAATTCTTAAAGGCAGATAACAACTGTACCGATTTCTTTATGAAGAATGGAAATAAAATAAGTGCCTTTAAGACCCTTAAATATTTTGAACAGACCCTTCCTGAGAATTTTGTGAGGATCCATAACAGTTATATCATTAATACGAACAGAGTTTCCAGGATACACTTCGGTAAATCTAAATGCTCTTTTAAATCTTCCGAGCAACTGGTTCCCTTCTCCCGCTCCTACAAGAAAAATGTAGAGTCGATCAAGAATGTCATGAACCGAAAAAGTGTGATTGAATTTTAGTAAAACTTCACTTTTCGGTCATCTACCCTTAAAATCAGGTCAGTTACTTCTATAAGCCCGCTATCTACTATATAGGGACTTTAAAATTGTGCTAAGCAGGCACAAAGGCTGTATTTTCGAATTGTAGAAAGATAGCTATTACTACTCGTACGACAAACAGAAATTTCTAAAAAGAGAATTACGGTAAAACCATCGGAAGACGATGTTTAAAAAACAGTAAAACTCGTGATTTTAAGAGAAATGTTGGGTAACATTTTTCAGGCCCTCTTATAACTAAATCTAAATTGTAAACCTTAAAACCAGAAAAAATGAAAGTAACTAAAAAATTATGCCTGCTATTTGCCTTTGCATGCTTTACGACTGCATTTGTTTCATGCTCACCGGATTCCACTGATGAAGAGGCATATAACAATGATAATATTACTGCCACTACAGGTGATCAAGGAGATAAAAAAGTTGATCCATCTGATGATTAAATAACATTACTAAATTAAAAATAGATCAGCCTACCAATTTTTTGGTAGGCTGATCTGTTTTCGTCAACACCGAAAAACATTTATTTTAGTAATTTTAGGTTATTGAAATGGGCTTTATAATGATTAAATACATTAAAATTAGACACACGATTTTAATGGTGCTATTTGTAGCGACGACTCAATTGAGTGGCCAGCATAAGGAATCGCACGAAAAGGATAGTTTGGTTTTTCTGATGGAGAAAGCTAAAGATAAAACGATCTCACTATCTGAAAGAATTGAAAGCGCAAAATTGGCTTATGTTCTTGCTAAAGAGCAGAGTAACGATTCATTAGAAGTCTGCACAACTTTACAATTAGCAATACTTAACTTTTTATCTGATGACTTAGAAAATTATAAACAATTAAGTCAAGAAGGGTTAAATTTATCTACTAAAATTAAAGATTCGGTAAATGTAGCAAAAGCTTTAAAGTATTTAGCAAGTTATTACGATATCCAAAATAATTTAGATAGTGCATATCATTTTTATTCTAGAGCTGAAAAAGCCTATCGAGTTATTAATGATGATAGGAATACAGGGCGAATGTTATTGAGTATGGCTATCATACAAAAAAATGTAAAAGATTATATTGGAAGTGAAACGATAACAATAGAATCACTAAACTACCTGATATCATCAAATGATGATAAATATTTGGCGTCAGCGTATAATAATTTGGGCATTACTTCAAATGAATTAGAAAATTATGAAGACGCGATTAACTATCACCTCAAGTCCTTAAAGTATGATCGTAAACTTGGAAAAAATAAATCTAGTGAGATAACTTCACTTAATAATATTGGAGTAGTATATATTAGATCAGGAGACTATGATAAAGCAATTGATTATTTTAATCAGGGATTAACCTATCAAAATATTAAAAAATTCTCTCCACTGGAATATGCTCGACTACTGGATAATCTGACATATTCAAAGTTTTTGGGTAATTATGAAGGAGATTTGCTTGATGGTTTTAAGGAAGCTCTTAGTATACGAGATAGTCTTAATGATATAGCAGGTTTAATTACAAATAATATGCACTTAGCAGAGTATTATTTGTCTACTGAAGATACGCTTAAAGCCATTGAATATGCGGAAGTAGCTAATAAACTGGCTTTAGGAAGTAGTAATTATGGAGATAGACTTAAACCAATGAAAATGCTTTCGGAAATAGACAACCGGGAAAAAGCACTGGATTATGCTCAGCAGTATATTAAAATAAGCGATAGCCTTCAGAAAACAGAAAGAGCCATTCGAAATAAGTTTGCGCGAATTCGTTTTGATACAGATCAAATTGAAAAGAGAAATGTAGAAATTACAAGGCAAAAACAATTATACTTAATCACTTCACTTATTCTTTTTGTAATCGGAGCCCTTGTATATATTATCTTTAAACAAAAATCCAGGAACAAACAATTGCGTTTTGATCAGCTTCAGCAGAAGTCCAATGAAGAGATCTATAACCTCATGATCGCCCAGCAGCAACGTTTGGAAGAAGGACGCCAACAGGAAAAACAAAGGGTTTCAAGAGAATTACATGACGGAGTGCTAAGTAAATTGTTCGGCACCCGACTAAGCCTGGACAGTCTGAATAACAGAAGTGATACGGAAGCGGTAGATACACGTGCGAAATATCTGGAAGACTTAAAGGTTATAGAACAGGAAATTAGGCAAGTTTCCCACGATCTGAACGGTGAAATTTTCGATTCAAATTTGGGATATACGGAAGTTATAACTAACTTGATAACGAATCAGACAAAGATCAAGGATGTCAAGTACCAGTTTAATGCAGACAAGCTTATTAACTGGGAAGAAGTTTCTAATAAGGTTAAAATTCACCTGTACAGAATACTCCAGGAATCTTTGCAGAATATCAACAAACACGCAAGGGCCAAAAACGTAACTGTTAACTTTCAGAAAATTGATGAGAAGATCCAATTGGATATTGCAGACGATGGGGTTGGCTTTGATGATAATAAAGTGAAAAACGGAATTGGATTGAAAAATATTAAATCCAGAATTAAAGAACTCAACGGAAAACTTCGTTTTACTTCGGTAAAAGGAAAAGGAACTAACATAAGTATAACTGTTTAACAATAGCCCCCCAGACATATTAATACTATGATTTATGGAAAAAAAGCTCAACATCTTGATGATTGACGACCACCCAATGATTCTTGAGGGGTATAAAAACACCATTCTCGGGGCGGATTTGGACTATTTTATTGAAATTTCAACAGCGGCAGATTGCGACTCTGCCTTTGAAGAGATTAAACAGTCTGCTAATTCGGAAAATCCCTATGACGTGGTTTTTATAGATATTAACCTGCCTCCGTCTACCACCGAAGCCATAACTTCCGGAGAAGACCTGGCACTGAGAGTTAAAAAGTTCCTTCCGAATGCCAAGATCATCATTCTTACAATGTATAATGAGAACCACAGGATCTATAATATTCTTAAAACCATAGACCCGGACGGTTTCCTGATAAAAAGCGACCTCACTTCTACTGAATTACTGCTTGCTTTTCAAATGGTTCTGCAAAACCCGCCTTATTACAGCAGCACGGTAAAAAACCATATCAGACAAATGATCACCAGCGATTTTTCACTGGATGAGAAGAATATGAAAATTCTTTATCACCTGTCTCGTGGGGTAAAAACTAAAAGTCTGAGCAACTATATAGGCTTGTCTCTGAGTGCTATTGAAAAACGTAAAAACCATCTGAAAGGACTGTTCGGCATTTCGCAGGGAGATGATGAAGATCTGCTAAGAGAAGCCAGGAACAGAGGCTTTGTATAGGTAATAAACAAAGGATCTGCTACGGTAAACCCGTATTTATTTTGCGTGAGAGACGCAGGATTTTTTCAAACTTTATTAATAATTTTGAATATATGATTGATGCTAAGACAACATCAATCTCTATGCTCTTTAGAAAGAATAACAATATTCTTCATATAATGTTAGGTGAAAATTAATTGTTGGGGGGCCAACAATCAACGGTGAAGTTTCTGGGATTGTTCGCAAGAATGATCCCGGGGCCGAACCGTACTTAACATCATCCTCTCTCCTTATTTTATACTTTTTACTTATTATGAATTGCATTGGCTATTTTGTAATTTAGCGCCTTTATTCAGCGTATGGAGGAAGAAAAAGTAATACTGGTTGACGAAAATGACAAGCAAATAGGTTTGATGCCTAAGATGGAAGCTCATGAAAAGGGACTCTTACACAGAGCGTTCTCTGTTTTTATCCTGAATGATAAGAACGAACTGATGCTTCAGCAACGTGCCTTGCATAAATATCATTCTCCGGGACTTTGGACGAATACCTGTTGCAGTCACCAACGGGATGGAGAAAGTAACTTAGAGGCAGGGAAAAGGCGCTTATTTGAGGAAATGGGCTTTACTGCTCCTCTTAAAGAGTTGGTATCCTTTATTTATAAGGCTCCTTTTGATAACGGACTCACCGAACACGAATACGATTATGTTTTAATGGGCCGATATGATGAAGACCCCGTAATCAACCCTGAAGAAGTTGCTTCCTGGAAATGGATGCCCCTGGATGAAGTTAAGGATGATATAGAAGCAAATCCGGATCTGTATACTGCCTGGTTTAAGATTATTTTTAGTCGTTTTTACAAACACTTAGAGCAATTCTAACAGCTGAGCTCTTATAATATCAAAACTGCTCCACACAAGGCCGTGGCCTTCTTCTTCTATAGTTACCAGTTTAAATTGTTCCTTATTGGGAATTGCGTTCTGCAATTTGATTGAATTATCATAAGGTACTATCCAATCTGCATTGCCATGAATGTCAATGATCCTGGAATCTACAGAACTCCATTTGTTTTCATAATGTAAGAGGTCCTCTGCGTGATATAATTTCTCCTTGGAAGCACTTTTCCAGACATTAGGCACCATAAAACGCGTAAGCCTCCATTTGTAAAAACGGATCATGGCAGGGATCATCTCATAGGAACCGTAAAGTGCCGGAGCACATAAAACCACCTGTTCAAGCTTGTTGTCAATGGCGTAATTAAGAGCTATGGGCCCTCCATAGGAATAACCCACCGGGATTATATCAGTTATTCCCAGCTTTTCCGAGATCTTTTTAACCAGCAGGGTTTCCTGTTCAATAGAATTGAGCACTTCTCCCTTCTGACGCGGCCCGTAACCGATCCGGTCATAAGAAATAAGATTAGCTTTCTCATTGAGCTCTGTATCGGTCATATATTTTTCAAAATCTGTCAGCGAACCTATTGCCCCGTGAATAAACAAAACGGTAGGCAAATCGGGATCTATTTTTTCTTTGGAAGAAAGAATCCGCACTTTTCTGGAATCAAACTCCAAATACTGTATCTTAGCTGTATAGTTTTTCTCCGAAAAGGAAGATATGATCTTCTCATTACTCTTTGGTGTAGAGAAGCGATAAAACAGTATATAGAGAACAATAAAAACAATACCTAATACGAGTAAAAGGTATTTCATGATTTTTTTAAATAGCTTCATTCAGGAAATTATTTTCTGGACGACATAAAAATAATGAAATGAGAATAAATTTTACTCATTTTTAGTTAGTATAAAAGATTTAGATTAGTAGATGAAAGTCACCGTACACAGAAAGGCACATTTTAATGCAGCTCACAGGTTATACCGAAAGGACTTTAGCGATGAGGAAAATCTGAAGGTTTTTGGAAAATGCAGTAACCCCAGTTATCACGGACACAACTATGAGCTTGTTGTTGGGGTTAAGGGAGAAATAGATCCTAAGACCGGCTTTGTAATGGATATGAAGGTGTTGAAAGACCTCATTTATGAAGAAGTAGAACAAGCTTTTGATCATAAGAATTTAAACGTTGAAGTTCCGGAATTCAGTGAACTGAACCCGACCGCAGAGAATATTGCAGTTGTTATCTGGAACAAGCTTCGCCCTCATATTAAAAAGGAGCTGGAGCTGGAAGTTGTATTATATGAGACCCCTCGTAATTTTGTAAGCTTTAAAGGAGAATAATGCGTTTGTCTATTGGAGATTCAGTTCCCGATTTTACTCTGAAAGATAAGGACGGAAAGGATTTTAATATTAGAGACCTCAAAGGAAAGCGCCCCTTTGTAGTTTATTTCTATCCGAGAGATTTTACTCCGGGATGTACCAAAGAAGCTTGTTCTTTCAGAGACCGTTATGAAGAGTTCACCGAACTGGGCGCTGAGGTCATCGGAATAAGCTCTGATTCCGAAAAGAGGCATCGCAAATTTTCTGAGAATTATCAATTGCCTTTTGTTTTGCTTTCCGATCGCTCTAACAAGGTGAGGAAACTCTTTGGGGTTTCCAATGATCTGTTGGGATTATTACCGGGAAGGGAGACTTTTGTATTTGATAAGGAAGCTAAACTGATTATGTTATTTAACAGCATGAATGCCGTTCGGCATATTGAGAAAGCATTACATGCCTTAAAACAACTTGAACAATGAGTTTATATCCTTTAAAATTCAAACCGATCTACAAAGAGCGATTATGGGGAGGATCGAAATTGAAAGATGTATTGAACAAAGATGCCGAAGGCGATCTGATAGGGGAGAGCTGGGAACTTTCGGCGGTTAAAGGAGATGTTTCCGAAGTGGCTAACGGAGCTCTCAAAGGAAAGAGACTGACCGATTTAATACGCATCTATAAAGAGAAACTCCTGGGTAAAAAGGTATATGAACACTTCGGAGAGGATTTTCCCGTCCTTATTAAATTTATCGATGCCCAAAAAGACCTGTCTATCCAGCTTCATCCTAACGATGAACTGGCAAAGAAGAGGCATGATTCTTTCGGGAAGACGGAGATGTGGTACATCATGCAGGCCGATGAAGGTGCTGAGCTTATCGTAGGTTTTAATAAGGATGTGGAGAAGAGCGAATATGTAGATCACCTGGAGAACAATAAGCTGGAAGAGATCCTTAATTACGAAAAGGTGAGGGAAGGAGATACCTTTTTTATAAATACCGGAAAAGTGCATGCAATTGGTGCCGGTATTATGCTGGCCGAGATACAGCAGACTTCCGATATCACCTACAGGGTATACGACTGGAACCGGAAGGACAAAGACGGAAATACACGGGAATTACATACCGAACTTGCCCTGGATGCGATCGATTACGATAAAAAGGATGATTTTAAAGTAAATTATACCGGAGAAAAGAATAAGGTCAATTCTATGGTTGAATGCCCTTATTTTACCACTAATTACCTGAATATCGATGGGAATCTGACCCGGAATATTTCGGACCGGGATTCGTTCACCATTTATATGTGTGTTGAGGGGGAGGCAAAGATCGCAAATGAGAACGGAGAAGAGAAATTGAAAAAAGGAGAGACCCTGTTGCTTGCAGCCGACAGTAAAGAAGTAAATATTGAAGCTGTTTCAGCGAAACTTTTAGAAGTACATATCTAATTCTGCAAATAAGTGTATTTTTGCAGCTAAATAAATTGAAATTATGGCAAGTATTAGAAATCTAAAGAAAGATATCAATAATGTACTGGGAGATATTATCGATGCGGTATATATCTGGGAAATGATTAACGACAAGAACAACTCAGATAAAGGAAATGCTATTATTGATGAGACAATTGCGGTATTTGACGAGTTGATCGTAAAGGTAAATGACAGGACCGTAGAGAACAGAAAAGCGCACCTGAAAGCTGTAAATGCTGAGTTAGAAGAGAAAAGCAAAGCGCTTATTGAAAAAGTAAATAAACTGAAATAATTTTTTATTAAAAAAGGTTTGCAAAATATAAATTCAATTATATATTTGCAGCCGCTTTGCCGATGTAGCTCAGCTGGCTAGAGCAGCTGATTTGTAATCAGCAGGTCGTGGGTTCGAGTCCCTCCATCGGCTCTTCAAAGCCTCTCAGAAATGAGGGGCTTTTTTGTTAGAATAAAGTGTATATAGAATAAAAATATAGGGACGAGAAGCCTGTCCCGAGCGAACGTCGAGGGGAGTCCCTCCATCGGCTCTTCAAAGCCTCTCAGAAATGGGGGGCTTTTTTGGTTCTGGTTGTTAGTTGTTAGGAATTAGTTGTTGGTTGCTGGTTGTTAGTTAATAGAAACACTTCAACACTCAACATTTAACATTCAAAATTTCCTAATCATGCTTCTCGACTGCGCTCGAAGTGACACCTCTCTCACTACTTAATACTTTGTACTAAGTACTAACATAATCGTTTACACCCCGAAAGTCCCCTTAAGGGGACACTTCAAATGAACCAACAACACATTCAATATTCCTAATCGTAAATCCGAAATCGTATTTCGTAAATATCTAAGTACTCAATACTCTGTACTCAATACTCAATACTCTGTACTCGGTACTAAATAAAAAACTCCGATGAGAGTTTCACCGGAGTCATATATCTTAAAGTCTTTTGTTGTTTACTTAGCCTCTTTTTCTTCCTCTTTTATCTTTTTTATATGATCGGCCAGGGCCTTTCCGTACTTGGAATCGGCAATTTCCGGGCTAAGGGAATTGTAAATTGTATCGAGGTATTTTATACGGGCGTCAAAAGCTTCCGCCAGAGCCACATAAGGAGCTACATAGGAATCTTTATTGGTAAGTGCAAAATTAAGAGTGTACAGATAACCACTTAGTACATTCTTATCTATCAATCTCTGAATTGAATCGATCTTAAGGAGATTAGAGTCCTTTTGCGCTTCAAATCCGGCTTGCAGATATTCCAGGTTCCTTTTGTTGAATCTGGAGATCATATCCTTGTATTCCTTCAGTTTTACATGAGTCTCCGATCCGGTTACTTCCACATCGTTCTCAAATCTTTCCCTGCTGGTGGTAATAACAATATCTCCAACTTCTCCGAAAAAAATGATCCTGTCATTAAAAACGGTCCCGTCATTTTTGTCCAGGTAGAGGTAGAAAACTTCCGGACTTTCAAGTTCCGTGGAAAATGCAAAATTACTATCCCCGTCAACCACTGTAGAATCGATCGTTACCAGGGAAGTATCTACTATTCTCTGAAGATAGATCGTTCCCTTTTTCAAACCTTCTATCGAACCGCTTACATTCATCAAATTTTCCTTCTTGCTACAGGAAACTACAGCAAGTATCATTAAGATCGGAACTAAATATTGTCTCATACGTATAATTGAATTGGTCCGCAAATATCTTTATTTCTATTTAAAAAACTAAACTTTTGAAGCAAATTCCATAAGGTAGGCACAGAGCAGTGCTCCGTAGGTTCCCACTACGTATCCCATCACTGCAAGTAAAACCCCTACGGTTGCCAGGGAAGGGTGAAATGCCGCTGCCACTACCGGTGCAGATGCTGCTCCTCCCACATTGGCCTGACTTCCAACGGCCAGGAAGAAATACGGGGCTTTTATGAGTTTGGCTACCACGATCAGCAAGATAGCATGGAAACTCATCCAGACAAGTCCTATGGCAATTAGACCCGGGTTTTCAAGTATTTTTCCAAGATCCATTTTCATTCCTATGGTCGCTACCAGAATATAGATAAAGACACTACCAATTTTACTGGCACCCGCACCTTCATAATTTCTTGCTTTGGTATAAGACAACAGGATACCTATGGCAGTGGCAATAGTGATCATCCAGAAAAACTGAGATCCAAAGGAGGACAAAGCACTTTTTTTATCGTTCACCACTTCAAAGGTAGAGGTGAGGAAGCCCGAAATATTATTCGCTCCCCAATGTGCAAGCCCCACAGCAGTAAATGCTATGGAAAGAATGATCATTAGATCGCTGAGTGAAGGATTCCTGGTAATTTTTTCACTGAATTCCGTCACTTTTACTTTTAATTCCTCTATGGCAGTATCATCGGCTTTTAACCAGTTATTGATCCTTTTATTCTTTCCAATTCCCAGTAGGATAATAGCCATCCACAGATTGGCCACCACAATGTCTACCAGGACCATTCCTCCGTATTTTTCCGGATTATACTCAAAGATCTCCAGCATGGCAGCCTGATTGGCACCTCCGCCTATCCAGCTTCCCGCGAGGGTGGATAATCCTCTCCAGATAGCATCAAAACCAACACCACCAAGGGTTTCGGGAGAAACCAGGGAGATCAGTAAGATGGCAAGCGGCCCTCCCAGAATGATCCCTATCGTTCCGGTAAAGAACATAATAAGGGCTTTTGGCCCCAAATTAAAAATAGCTTTCAGATCTATACTTAAGGTCATAAGTACCAAAGCAGCCGGTAATAAAAAACGACTGGCAACATAATAGGTCTGTGAAAGTTTATCGGAAATAAGGCCCAGCGAATTGAATACGGCCGGGATCATATAGCACATCAGCAGTGCGGGTATAACTTTGTAAAAGCTATACCAGAAACCGCTTTTCCTTGATGAAGTGTAAAAAACCAGCCCGAGTGCCAGCATAAGAAGTCCGAAAGTAATAGTGTCATTCTTAAAAAAAGGATCCATAATAAATCGTGTATTTTGGGCAAAATACAAAATTGAGAAATAAAAAAAGCGGCACCGGCCGCTTTTAATATCTTAAAATTATACTATTTAACGCTTCATCCAGGCATTTCTCAGTTTTAAACTGGCTGCAGAAGCACCTTCCACCGGAACAATAGAAGAAACTGATACCATAGGTTTGGTAATATTACCCTTAAGGGTGATCTCTTCTCCGTCTCTTATCAATACCATATTAATCTCATCTCCCGGATTCCATGCAAAAGAAGTTCCTACCATATCCCTGATATTATCGAGCTTGTAGTTCATTCCGTTAATAGACCTGATAATATCATTTCCTTTTACTCCCAGTTTTACCAGGAAACTGTTCAACGGGACTTCAGCTCTGAAAAAGATATCGCCGTTCCCCTGGTTAACATTGATAAAAGGATCCTGTCCGTTCAGGAAATATCCAGATTCAACTTCCTTGGTTTCGAAGGCCAGGCCTACTTTATTTAGAAAATCATCATAAGGGATCGGAGTATTACCGATAACGTGTTTTTCAAAAAATTCACCCACCTCAGGGTAGGTAAGGGAAACAATTTGATCTATGATCTTCTCATCTTCAAAAGGTTTGTCTTTTCCGTATTTCTGAGACAGATCCTTCATAAGATCGAGTATTCCTCTCTCGCCATTGCTCTGCTCCAGCATAATAAGGTCAATACACATTCCTATCAGGGCTCCTTTCTCGTATACATTGGCATAGTTATCTTTATACGGGTCTTTCAGGATGTTTTTACTCATTTCTGTAAAGGACATATGATCGTCATAAGCCTTGGCTCCGTTGATCTTAGACATGATACGCTGATAGAAATCGTTATCGTCTATCAGTTCCTGTTTGATCTGGAAAATATTGGCGAAATACTCGGTAACACCTTCATACATCCATAAGTGCTCCGACATTTTCGGGTTATTATAATTAAAGTTGTGAATTTCTTCCGAGTGCACCGTGAGTGGGGTTACGATATGAAAAAACTCGTGAGATACCACATCAACCATGGCCTGTACAAGGTTTGCCCTCGGCATGGCTTCGGGAAGGACAACAGTTGTTGAGGTATGGTGCTCAAGGGCTCCGAAACCCTGTGCATCTGTCTGCTCCAGGGTAGACAGATAAAGAAGGATATTGTATTTTTTAGTACTGTTAATATCGCCCAGATAGGCTTTTTGCGCCCGCATCATTTTTTCCATGTCTCCTTTAATACTCTCTGCCGTATACACCTTGTTAGGAGAATATACACTCAGGGTCACCTCGATATCATTTATCTTAAAACTAGCAATATCCGGAGATGCATAAAGAATGGGATTATCGATGATCTCAAAATACCTGTTGGCAACATAGATATCGGTATCAAAAGTCTCATTTACCAGGCTTTGAGAACGCGTTAATGTCGTACTTCCTTTCAAGTCCTTGGGGGAGTTGATGATCAGCTTATAGCTGTGTGTGTTCAACTTTTCAAAATACCCCACAAAACCATGAAGGTTTAAAACGAAATTCTTTCCAGCATCAATATTCATCCCTGCAGGGGAAAATACGGGCTCTTTCTTTTCTGTTTCGGTATCGTAAGTATCATTTACCTTGTAGGTAATTTTATCCAGTTGCCTTGCATTATCTATTTGCCAGGAGTTCTCATCCAGCTTGGTTACCTGCAATGCATTTCCGTCGTAATCCAGAGCTTTGAAGTTTTCTATATACTGACCGTAATTGTCCGTACTATAGGTTCCGGGTACCGTTTTGGGGATATAGAATGTAGTGCTTTCCTCTGAGAACCTTCCGGGATCGATCTCTACAGCCACTTTATCATCGGTAACATTAACCAGATCTATGGTTGCGGTTACCGGAACATACTCTGCCTGATCATTTAGTTTGGGAGGACAGCCGTATAACAAAATAGATACGGCAAAAATGTAAACTACTTTCTTCATTTTATGGATTTTAATAATTACAAAGAAACTCTTTTTAGAACAATTAAAACAGTTGTTTAACATATTTGGCTACCCCATCTTCTTTAAAATGATCGGTTACCACATCTGCTATTTCCTTTAATTCTTCCCTGGCATTATCTACTGCCACACCACAACCTACGGCTTCTATCATTTCCATATCATTGTAGTTATCGCCAAAAGCCACTGCATTTTCTAGGGAGAAGGGATAGAATTCCTCCAGAACGGTTTTGATACCCGACAGTTTGGATACTCTTTTATCTGCAATCTCTATCAGCGTAGCGTTCGATCTGTAAATATGCAGGGTATGACCAAATTCTTTTGTTAAAACGGGAAAGATGCGATCTATATTTTCTTCGGTGCCCATACACATGATCTTATGGGCGCTTTTACCTTTTGTTTTCCATTCTTTTATGACCTCTTCCATCGCCATAAAATCGGGCTCTGCACGGGTGTTAAAGATCTCCTTCCTGACTCTTTCCGTCATTTCCTCAACATACCACTCATCTTCAAAATAAAGTCCCAGTCCTACTTTATTCTCCCGGGAACACTGGAAAACGGCCTCAATAACCGGCATTTCTATGGTAATAGAACTAATAACTCTGTTTTCCTTGAGGATAAGGGCTCCGTTATAACAGATCATGGGCTCCTGTTCTATACCCAGGCGCTCCTGCAGGTAAACCATAGATTTTGGCATTCTGGCAGATACCAGAACGATCGGGACCTGATCTTTGATCCTTTTCAACTCCCCTGCAGTAAAATCGGATACATCGTTCTTCAGGGACAGCAGGGTACCGTCCAGATCGGAAAATAGAATTTTATAGCTCATTTTTTGCGATTAAATATTTAACCAATAGGTCAGTTTCAGATTGATAGACCTGTTTCTTGGCGCAAAGGTATTAAGTGTGAAATAATTATCATTATAAACGATAAATAAATCGGAGAGAGGAGCAAAACGCCACTGAAGCCTGGTATTAATGCCCAGATTATCACTCTGATTACTGTATTGTACCAGGGTGGACCAGAAGATGGATTTGCTGAATGTAATATCGAACCTGGGGCTTACCAGGAGAATATCTGCACTCGGAAAAGGATCGGGCAATTCTATGCGATCGTAATTTACTCTTAAGGAAGCCGAAAAATAAGGTTGTACCCTGAGGCTCATTTGCCCGCGGATGGAATAAATATCTCCGTTAAAGAAGGCTCCGCCCGAAGGCTCAATGCTGAAAGAGAAAGCCTTTCTCCGGTCTGATTGATATTCGAGGCGATAACTGGTGTAATAATAACCCTGATCTCCGGGAAGGGGAATAGCTCCGTCCGTACCCGTAGGGTCAAAATCGTCTGTTAAGAATGTAAACCTGCTGTTAACACCTGCCGAGATCCTGGCTGTATTCCGGAACTCTGCATTCCAGGACGCCTGAAGATTGTAATCTGTATTCTGAAAATCCAGGCCGGGCCTCCATAAAAATGCAGGACTAAGCTCAAAACGATGGTTGTTCAGCTTTCCGTTCTTTGCCCAGAAAATACGTTCAACACTGGGTTGTATCCGCAAAATATCCGAGCGTCTTATAAAACCGAGATCCGAACGGAAGTCAGCACCCACGTAGGTTCCATCCACACCGATCCTGTAATGCCTCGAATTGTAATTCAGGTTGAGACCTGCCGAGAAATCGGCATTTCCGCCATTGGATGCAAAGGATTTATGCGTGTAGAACTTCCCTACCCAGGTATTGTCTTTAGAAGCGAGGTTGTAATCTATTCCAAGTACCCGGTTGTAACGATCTCCTTCTTCCAGAAAATCTTCATCTCCGAATGCCTGACGGTTAACGAATATCAAACCGATATTGGAACGGGCAAATACTTTTCGCTGCAATGCAAGTACCGTATTATTATTACTGGCAATCTCATTGGCTTCATCTTTTTCGGTCTGCAGATTCAGAAAACCCAGCCTCCAGTCTTTATTGAGCTTTCCGCTCAGGCGTACTCCTCCCAATATCCTGTTTTCAATGGAATTACCGTCAATATCCTGTGCAATTCCTATCCGCCGGGAAAAGAAGGGATTTGCATCTCTTCCGTTACCGAAATTGGCAAAAAGATCGCTGTTATCTATAAAGAACTGCCTGCGTTCAGGCAGCGATATTTCAAAACGGGTAAGGTTGGTTACCAGATTATCCACTTCTACATTGGAGAAGTCAGGGTTTACGGTAATATCCAGGTTCATTCCGTTACCGATGGCTACTTTGGCATCTCCACCTACTTTAAAATCGGTAAAATCATTGTCTTCTTCAAAATCTTTTGCGGCCAGTGCATTTACATAAGGAATAATGGCCAGAGGAGTCCTGGACCTTCCCAGGGGTTTTTCGAAGACCATATCGCCCATAAAGGCCAGGTTAAAAATAAACTGGTTTCTCGGAATATGTTGCCAGGTACTTTGTTCGTTGGTCTGTGTATCGAAGCGATAGCTGTTAAACCGCCATTTGGTCTCACCTTCCCGGAATTTAAAAGAAGTGAGGGGGATGGCCATTTCGGCTATATAATAATGATCGTATATTTTGGCTTCGCCTTTCCATTTTACATCCCAGGTAGTATTAAATCCCCTTAATTCGGAACCTCCTCCGGATATTAGGGCTTCTCTTCGCACTCCATATGGGTTTATTCCAAAAAGAAAAGCATTGGTCCCGTCGTTAAAAGTATCGAACAACAAACTGATGTTATCGTTCCCTCCGGCACGGAAATCCCTTCGCAGGGAAGAAATAATGTAATCATTTCCCTCTGCATACACCTTAATACCTATATAAAGTGTTTTATCGTCATAGAGCATTTTTATTTCCGTCTGTTGTGCGGCGGGTAAGGAATCGGAAGGGAAGTATTGCCAGAAATCTGCGGCACTTTCTGCGGTTTCCCATACCCCTTCATCCAGAACGGCATCTATGGTTATGGGTTCGTTAATATATTTTACTTTGAATTGTTTTTCCTGACTGTGAGAAAGATAGGGGAGGATCAAAAAAAAGAAAAAAAGAAGGCGCACTGGATTGATTAGTTAGTTGAAGCCCAAATTTACACCTTAAAACGTTAAGAAAATCCCAAAATTTAACTTTCGGGATTTTCTCTTTTTTTGGGCTCTCTTTTTGCCTGTTTTAAACTTTGCATAAGCATCCATTCGATCTGCCCGTTGGTACTCCTGAACTCATCGGCAGCCCATTTCTCAATAGCCTTCAGCATATCTTCATTTATCCGCAATGCAAATGCTTTCTTTTTTGACATAATTATTTTTTGGTAAACGGAATTTCCTGCCCGTTTTGCAAAAGGGTTAATCCTGTAATTTCTTTATTGTCGTTTCTCTGAAAACTTACTTTCGCTTTTACTACTTTATAGAAGAAAGTATCATCGCCTTCATAAAAAAGCTGAAAGGCATCCTGTGCTCCCAATTTAGCAAATAATTTTCCTTCCTTTAGGGAAAGCAAATAGTTTAAGCCGTACTGGCTGTTTTCAAAAGAACCCGTATAGGTATTCAGATCTTCTTCACTTAAATCCTGTTCGTCCTTTGTAGCAATTAATTTATTTTTTTCCGGATTCATTAAATGTATCGCTATATCCTCGGTCGGATTGGAACCCGAATTGGTCATAATTGCCACAATCTTCTGATTTGTCTTATCTATAGAGATGAAAGTCCTGAATCCGCCGGTACCTCCGTTGTGAACGAGTATTTCTCCGGGGTTGATAAACCACCCCAGGCCGTGACCTAATCCGTTTTTATCCGTAAAATAAGGTTTAGAGGTCAGCTCCATCGCACTTTTCAGGGAATTGCCCTTGTCGAGATAGGATCTTCCGTATTTAACAAGATCCCTGATGTCTGCTCTTAGTGCGCCCGCCGCAGCTATAGCCTGGAAATCCCAGGCAGAAGTGGGCTTTTCTCCGGCGTAGCCAGTTGCAAATTTACTCTGTGCCTCTTCCGGTATCTCGAAATAGGTGTTTTTTAACCCCAGAACATCCAGGATATCTTTTTGTATAAGTTCTTTATAATCGCCCTTCTTGTGAAGTGCCAGTGCTTCTCCGAGTAGACCTACTGCCAGATTGGAATAAGCAAAATCCTTTCCTATGTTCCCGGCTTTGTAGCTTTTAAGGAATTCGAAAAGCTCCTTCCTTCCATAATCTTGATAAGGATTGGCTGTGTATAGCGATTTCATATTGTTAGGTAGCCTCGGTAACCCGCTGGTGTGTGTAGATAGCTGTTCCAGGGTGATGACATTGCCTTCATCATCCCTTAAACGAATACCATCCGGTAAAAAACTGTCAACCGCATCCGATAGTTTTATCGACCCCTCATCAACATATCTTGCCAAAAGCAGCGCTGTAAATGTTTTGGTAATCGACCCGATCTCATAAAGGGTTTCTTCTCCGGCCTTTACGTTTTTTTCCTTATCGGCATAACCGTAAACATAATAGTCCTCAGACTGAGGAGTCCATACTCCCAATACAATGGAGGGGTTTATTCCGGTATCTACTCTTTTTCTTATTTCGCTCTTTACATCTTCGGAAATTTGAGAAAAAACCGGAAATGTCAGCAACAGAAATAAGAGGGTTACAAATCTTTTCATTTTAGTTCTTTATAAATGCAATTAAAGTTTTAATAAGCTCATCAGACAAAGGATATTTATCTGAAATGTAGGAGGCCTGGTTTTCCTCTCTGGTGTTCACTTCTTTAAGAAGGTGATTCATCTTGGGAATGATCACCAGTTCAGCTTCTCCTCTTGCCGTATGAAGTGCTTTGGCATCTTCCGGACGTACCTGAAGATCACTTTCTCCGTTAATGATAAGGGTAGGAACCTTTACCTTTTTTATTTCCTCTACCGGATTAAGGGCATTATAGGATTTTATAAAATCGTGATTTCTCGGATTGAAAATGCCTATAAGGAACTGATTTACCTCTTTAATGGTATCGGTTTCCCTGAGCTCCTTAAAATGAGCTTCCGCAGTCTTTGCGAGCTCATCACTCTGAGCGGAAATTTGCCTGATAACAGCTTTTTCCATGGTCTCACTCAATCCTGAAAGGGATACATAGGAATGTACACTGTCGTCCAGGGCCAGCATCCCGGTCAGAGATCCCTGACTATGCCCCATAACCACTATTTTACTAAACCGTTTGTCTCCCTTAAAATGACCTATACAGATCTTCGCATCCTGTACCAGGTCGTCAAAGGCAATTTTCTTCAGGATATGTTCCCTGTTCTTGGGATTGGAACTTCTTTTATCGAAACGATAAAAGGCAATTCCGTTTGCATTCAGGGTATCGGCCAGTTGTTTGATGTAGTTGGCCTGAATTACCGTACCCGGCTGGTTCCCGTTCCTGTCTGTATTACCCGAACCCTGAATAAATACTATCAGGGGTATAGGTTCTGCCGCTTCCTGATAACTTAGCGTACCGGGAAGTTCTATTTTTCCATTCATTAACAGGATCTCTTCAGAGATTGTTTCCTGTGCCTGTAAAACAAACAAGCTAAGGAGGAGTGTAATTGTCAGATTAAGTTTCTTCATTTCTGTTTTTTAAGCTATCCAGGGTTTGTATAAATTCACTAGGTTTTTTAGTACCTATTAAAAAAGTGGATCCATCTATAAAGGTAAGCTTTATAACTTTACTTATTCCTATAGTGGTGATGGAGGGAGTCTTTACAAAAAACGCCCAGCGGCCAGCTTTATAGCCGTACTGAGGACGAGAATAAGTAATGCAATCATAATTTTTAATTTTGGAGATAGGTATTTGTACTTCTTTATTTTTAAATGGAGGATATCTGTAATGAATACCCGTTCTGTCTATTCTAACCTCCTGTTTGATTCTGGTGATAAAGAGGATAGCAAGGCTCTCGAAAAGAATAATGACCACAAAAGCAATAAGGATCTCCTTTTTCTCCGGCGGTGATGTCGATCTTGCATAAACACTTCCTAAAATAATCAGCACGGTCGACAGGGAGGATGCTATAAGAAAAAAGATCCACCTCGGAAAACGCTGTATTTCAGAAAAGTATTTCATATTCTGCTTTTCTCCATAAAGGCCTTTAAAGCACCTCCGTGGAGCACTACATTAATTAATTTCCAGCCATTCCTGGCTTCATTATTTAAAAGGTCTTCAAAATCGGAGTCCTTCATAAAAAGACCTGCCTTTTGTTTTATGATTTTATATTCTTTCATTTTGTTAGTTGTTAGTTGTTAGTTGTCAGCAATTGATCATTGTTTATTGATAATTGTTCATTGCTCATTAATGATTCAAGGTTCCTGCATTAACCACCGGAGTAGCGTCTTTATCACTACAAAGAATGACCATAAGGTTACTTACCATAGAAGCTTTACGTTCTTCATCAAGATCTACAATTTCCTTTTTACTCAATTCTTCAAGCGCCATTTCTACCATACTTACAGCTCCCTGTACTATTTTGTGACGAGCAGCAATAATAGCAGTAGCCTGCTGGCGCTTCAGCATGGCATTTGCAATTTCCTGGGCATAAGCCAGATATCCGATACGGGCTTCAAGAACTTCTATTCCTGCCATTGCAAGCCTCTCCTGAACTTCCTTTTCCAGGGCTTCGCTCACTTCATTAACACTGGAACGAAGGGTAATATCCTCGTCATGACCCTCATCGGCAAAATTGTCGTAAGGATACATACTTGCCAGCTTCCTTACCGCAGCGTCGGTTTGTACACGAACAAAGTTTTCGTAATTGTCCACGTCGAATGCTGCCTTATGCGTATCGGTAACCTTCCAGACAAGAATGGTACTGATCATAATAGGGTTTCCTATTTTGTCATTTACCTTAACACGCTCGCTGTCGAAATTGCTTGCGCGGAGAGAGATCTTCTTTTTAGTATATAACGGATTTACCCAATAAAAGCCATTGGTTTTAACGGTGCCCACATATTTACCGAATAATAGCAATACCCTGGAACCATTTGGATTTACCAGAACAAACCCAAGCATACAAAAAAGGCATATAACTATAACGATAATGAATAAACCGTTTTCCAGGGCAATTGTGCCTGCTATACTCCCGAACAGGAGGATAAGGAAAAAGGCTAAGAACACATAACCACTTGGGGGAGTAACTATTTTTTCGTTTGACATGGTGAATATATTTTAGATTGATATTAAAATGATATCATAAAGATATAAAAAAATTTTAACATTTTCCAAATAATATTAACACTAACTTAAATCTGGATGGTTATTTTTGCAAAAAATATTATACAATGAAGAGATTGCTATTCCTATTGGTCCTTGTTGGACAGTTTTCATTTTCAAATTCGATTTTCTGGGGTAAAACAGGACATAGGGTAGTGGGGGAGGTTGCCGAACAGCATCTGAGCTCCAGGGCAAAGAGAGAAATAAAAGAACTTCTCGGAGGACAAAGCCTTGCCCTGGCATCAACCTATGCAGATGAAATAAAGAGCGACAAGCGATTTAAAGGATTTAGCCCCTGGCATTATGTAAATTTCTCTTTCGATAAGAAATACGGGGAAGAACCTGTTAGTGAATTCGGAGACCTGGTTATGGGTATTGAGAAATGCCTGGAGGTTATTAAGAGCAAAACATCTACTAAAGAAGATAAGGCCTTTTACTTAAAACTACTGATCCACTTTATTGGTGACCTTCATCAGCCTTTACATGCCGGAAGGGGTGAAGATAAGGGAGGAAACGATATCCAGGTACAGTGGTTTGGCCGCGGAACCAACCTTCATAGGGTATGGGACAGCAATATGATAGATAATTACGGAATGAGCTATACGGAGTTATCGGCTAACCTGCCTTCCATAAATAAAAAGGAAAGAAAGAAGATACAGCAGGGTACCGTCCTGGATTGGGTATACGAATCCCAGGCTCTTGCCAAAAAAGTATACGGAACTGCTAAAGTGGGTGAAAAACTCGGTTACAATTATATGTATGATCATTTTGATACGGTAAGGGAGCAACTTCAGAAAGGTGGTTTGCGACTTGCCAGGGTCCTTAATGAACTTTTCTAAACAATTGTTCTGAAGGTAAGATTAATACGGGCTCCTATCTGTTTTTTAGTCTTGGGAACCTGATGTAACCAGTGATGTTGTGTTTCTCCTTTCATTAAGAGTAAACTCCCGTTTTCCAGCAATAATTTAGTCTTTAGGGCCTTATCGGTCCGGTGTTTTAAATGAAACCAGCGTTGTGCCCCGAAACTCACGGAGGCTATTACCGGATTTTTACCGAGTTCCGGCTCATTATCTGCATGCCAGCCATTACTGTCCTGTCCGTCCCTGTACAGGTTTAACAAACAGGTAGTAAAATCTTTTTTACTTACGGCTTCTACCTTTTTCTTAATCTTAAGTAACTCTTCCGTAAAGGGCAGAGGGTGCATGGTTATACCCGAATAAGTATAGGTTTTGGCATTGTTACCGTAAAGTGCTGTTAACCGCGGTTGCGGATAGGTCTTTCCAAATAACTTTATGTCATCCTGCCTCCATTCAGTCTGATCTAAAAGCGTATCGAAAAGACGCAATGATTCTTCCGGATTAAAAAAATTGGAATAGTAATCTATCCTTCCTCCCGGAAGGATCAGTGCTGTGGGTTCTTCCGTATTAAAAAGCTGCATCCTTTTCTGTTTAAGTATAAATAAAAGCCCACCAGATCAATCCGAACTGGAGCAAAAGCCGGCCGTAAAGGACCCATTTCGGTAATCCCAGGCTTGCTTTCTCATTCCCGATCATATAAATATGAACGGGAAAGAAAACCAGAAGCATGAGCATAATCCCCCAGGCCGCATAAGTGGAGGTCGATGGAAAACAAACCGCAATTCCGAGTGTTATTTCGGCAATACCACTAAGATACACCAGCGTTCTGTGAGCCGGCAGGTACCTGGGCATAATTCGCATAAAGGCTTTTGGTTTTAACCAGTGAAAAATGCCCACAAATACATATATGGAAGCCATCAGGTATTGATGCCAGGGAAAATTCACGATCCTCTCTATTTTTTAGATGTGATCCAGGAATCTATTTTCTCTTCCAGCAGATTTAACGGTAGCGATCCCGATTCCAGCACCTTGTTATGGAACTCCCTGATATCAAATTTATCACCAAGGCTTTCTTCCGCCCTGCTTCTCAGTTCCCGTATTTTTAACTGCCCGATCTTATAGGACAATGCCTGTCCCGGAATGGCCATATAACGTTCTATTTCGGAAATAATGCTGGCTTCACCTTCTGCTTCGTTATCCAGGGAATACTGAATGGCCTGTTCTCTGGTCCAGCCTTTGGCATGCAGACCGGTGTCTACTACCAGGCGGATGGCTCTGTGCATTTCTGCACTCAACATCCCGAAATACTGATACGGATCGTTGTAGAGCCCCAGTTCCTTACCAAGAGATTCCGTATATAAAGCCCATCCTTCTCCATAGGCACTATACCAAAGGGTTTTTCTGAAGGAGGGGAGATTTTCATTTTCCTGTTGCAGGGAGATCTGGTAATGATGCCCCGGAATGGCCTCGTGAAGGAAGAGGTCTTCATCTGAAAACACATTGTATTTTTCCACATTCGGAATGGGAACATAGAAGATCCCTGCACGTGTACCGTCCAGTGATCCCGGGTTGTATTGGGCACTGGCCGAAGCTTCCCTGAAAGCCTCTGTTCTCCTTACCTCAAATGCTGTTTTAGGAGTAAGATCGAATAGCTTTTCGAGGTTAGCTTTCATTTTTTCATGAATGGAATTAAAATTTTCTATCACCTGCTGCGGATCATTGAATGGCATGAGCTCGGCTTTGTTCCTCACATGATCGAAGAACGACTTCAGATCGCCTTCAAAACCAACTTCCTCCTTGATCTTTTCCATCTCGGAGGAGATACGCTTTACCTCGCTTAATCCCAGTTGATGTATCTCATCAGCCGTCATATCGGTAGTTGTGAAATACTTTATAAGGTAATTGTACATTTCTTCTCCCTGAGGGATAGCAGAAACACCGGATGTAGTTCTTCCGGCTTCCATATAATCCGTTTTGAGGAAGTTTACAATACTTTCAAGTGATGGAACTATCTTTTCCGAAATGATCTGTGTGTATTTTTCTCTGAGTTCCTGGCCTTCTTCTACGGTTATTGAGTCCGGGATCTGATGAATGGGAAGGAAGAAAATATTTCTTTCCGTATCCTTATTGGCAAGGCTTTCCAGCTGAGGAATTACTTTTCCGATCAATACTTTGGGAAGTACATATCCTTCTGCCACTCCTTTTTTCATATTAACCAGAGCTGTATCGCACCAGATAGTAAATTTCTCCAGGCGTTTTAACCAGTTGTTATAATCCTCAACTGTTTCAAAGGGTTGTGCCCCGCTTCCGCTACCCAGCTGACCGATAGCCAGGGGAAGAGAAAACATCTGATTGATCGGCATCAAATGCGTTTTGAACTCATCTCCTTTAAGTTCCTGTTCTATTTCCCAGATAAGGATGGCCTTACTGAGTTTTTGCTCTTCGGTAAGATCTTCATCACTGTACAGATCCAGGGAATCCCTGTATATTTTTAAGAATTGAGAAGATTCTTTAATATAAGCTTCCGAAATATCTATAGGTAACTGATCGTTATAGCGATTATCTCCCGCTGAGGTTGCCTGTAGGGGATTTAACTTTAGGGATCCCTGATAATAGGATTCGAATACCTGATCTATTGGAGGTAGCTGTGTTGCCGACGATGTGGAGTCGTTTTTACAGGTTACAAAGATCAGGGAAAGGGAAATAAAGGGAACAAGCAGTTTTTTCATTTTTAAAAAATTTAAAGTTGATGGTTTTAGGTTGGCAATCAAATGTACAAAATTATATAAAGCCGTTCCCGGGGAAATAAATACCAAAAAAATACCCTTCCGTAAAAAGAAGGGTATTTTTCTGTTTATGTTTAACCGACTTATTTGATCATATCAAAACTGCGCTTGATAAATTGAGTCAGTTCTTCTCCTTTTAAAAGGTTTTGAGAAAGACGAGCCAGGTCCAGCGATTGCTTAATGAGTCGCTCCTGCTTAGGCTTGGTCTTGGTATTCAGGATCTGAGAAACCAGATCGTGATTAGTGTTGACAATAAGATTGTACATCTCTGGCATATTACTCATCCCGAACATACCGCCGCCTCCGCTGGCACTCATTTCCTTCATACGTCTCATGAATTCGGGTTGTGTAATAATAAAAGGAGCGGCATTGCTATCCATAGCCTCCAGTTGGAGGGTATAAGTAGAAGAAGGAATTACATTTTCCAGTGTTTCCTTCAAACTTGTTTTTTCCTCATCAGAAAGTTTGGAGATCTGCTCCTCATCTTTTTTTATCAGATTGTCTATATGATCTGCATCTACACGTGCAAAAGATATTTTCTCCTTGCTACCTTCCAGTTTCTGTATCAGGTGGGAAACGATCGGAGAGTCCAGCAATAGTACTTCATAGCCTTTGGCTTTGGCGTCCTGAATGTAGCTGTGCTGTGCATCCTTATCGCTTGCGTAAAGCAGTACCAGCTTATCTTCTTTATCTGTTTGTGTGTCTTTTAGTTTTTCCTGAAGCTCTTCGAAGGTATAGTAAGTACCGTCTACCGTTGGATAGAGCGCAAACTTTTCTGCTTTTTCGAAGAATTTTTCCTCAGAAAGCATTCCGTATTCTATAACGATCTTAATATCGTTCCATTTGCTTTCAAAATCTTCTCTGTTCTCCTTGAACAGAGAATTTAATTTATCGGCTACCTTTCTGGTGATATAGCTGGATATCTTCTTTACATTTCCGTCAGCCTGTAAATAGGATCTGGAAACATTTAAAGGGATATCGGGAGAATCTATAACTCCGCGTAACATAGTAAGGAATTCGGGAACGATACCTTCTACATTATCGGTAACGAACACCTGATTCTGATATAGCTGAACCCTGTCCTTCTGGAAATTCATTTCATTGGTCAGCTTTGGAAAATAAAGGATACCCGTAAGATTAAAAGGATAATCGACGTTCAGGTGGATATTAAAGATAGGTTCTTCAAACTGGGTCGGGTATAACTCTCTGTAGAAATTCTTATAATCCTCTTCCTTAAGATCTGAAGGTTGCTTGGTCCATGCAGGATTCGGGTTATTGATAATATTATCTACTTCGAAAGATTCTTCTTTTTCATCTTCACCTTCTCCTGTTTTCTGCGTTTCCGTACGTGTACCGAACTTAATAGGAACAGGCATGAACTTATTGTATTTGGTAAGAAGTTCACTTATTCTGTTCTCTTCAAGGAATTCTTCTGAATCTTCTGCTATATGAAGAATGATCTCTGTTCCTCTTTCTGTTTTATCATTTTCTTCGAGGGTGAATTTCGGGCTTCCGTCACAGGTCCAGTGCGCGGCGGGCTCGTCTTTATAGCTTTTGGTAATGATCTCTACTTTAGAAGCTACCATGAAGGCCGAATAGAATCCCAGGCCAAAGTGACCTATGATACCCGCATCTTTGGCAGAATCTTTATATTTTTCAAGAAATTCTTCTGCGCCGGAGAACGCCACTTCGTTAATATATTTCTTAACTTCTTCGGCAGTCATCCCCAATCCCTGATCGATTATATGAAGTTTTTTTGCTTCTTTATCGATTTTTATTTCAATAATCGGATCGCCAAATTCTATTTTTGCTTCCCCGATTCCGGTGAGGTGTTTCAGCTTCAAAGTCGCGTCAGTAGCGTTAGACACGAGTTCTCTCAAGAAAATTTCATGGTCGCTGTACAAAAACTTTTTGATGAGCGGAAAAATATTTTCAACAGATACATTAATATTTCCGGTTGCCATGTGTAAGGTTTTTTAAGTTATTACGATTAATACAGTATAAGTTCAAAAAAAGTACCATTTAAAGGTGCTATGACAAAGTGACATTTTGAATATTTTTTAAAAAGTAAAACCAACTTTGGTAAAACTTCGTAAGTGCTATAAAGCGGAAGTTTAAAAAAAGTTTAACATAAATATATGTTTAATGTTTTTTAAAAAAGGTTAAACATTATTAACTTTACACTGAAAAAGAAAAACTAGATTGGGAATATTGCTATGAAAGTCTAGAAAATATTGAAAATACCTATAATTGGTTTGTTTATTTATTGGTTAGGTTGTTTAGAAAGCGCACTCTATTCTTATGAGGGCGCTTTCTTTTTTTGTTTATATCTGTAGCTGCCTGACTACCTCATTTAAATTTTAAAGATTTACCAATAATAGTTAAATTGCCAGGCTGACAATTAAATTATTTGTAGCTTTATTTTAGCTAAATTGTTAAATCTGAAAAAACCAAACTAACTATGTATAATTCCAAGATCGCAGGATTGGGTTATTATTTGCCTGAAAATGTTGTTACCAATGACGACCTTTCCAAACTAATGGACACGAATGATGAGTGGATCCAGGAGAGGACAGGAATTAAAGAAAGACGTCATGTGGCGAACGGAGATGGAAATACCACTACCTCAATGGGGGTGAAAGCCGCCGAAATTGCCATAGAAAGATCGGGAGTATCTAAAGACGAGATCGACTTTATAATTTTTGCCACTTTAAGTCCCGATTATTATTTTCCGGGGCCGGGAGTCCTTGTACAAAGAGAACTCGGACTCAAAACGGTAGGAGCACTTGATGTGCGAAATCAGTGTTCGGGTTTTGTCTATGCCGTTTCTGTGGCCGATCAGTTTATAAAAACCGGAATGTATAAAAATGTTCTGGTCATCGGTTCGGAACTTCACTCCAAAGGCCTGGACATGACCACCAGGGGGAGGGGAGTATCTGTGATCTTCGGCGATGGTGCCGGAGCTGCAGTACTGAGCAGGGAAGAGGATACTTCTAAAGGGATCCTGTCTACCCACCTGCATTCCGAAGGAGAACATGCCGAAGAATTATCACTTATTGCACCCGGAATGGGAAAACGATGGGTGACGGATATTATGGATGACAATAATCCTGATGATGCTTCTTACTATCCGTATATGAACGGGCAGTTTGTATTTAAGAATGCCGTGGTGCGTTTTAGTGAAGTGATCATGGAAGGGCTGCAGACCAATAAGCTGCAACCTACAGATATTGATATGCTGATCCCGCATCAGGCGAACCTCAGGATCTCGCAGTTTATTCAGAAGAAATTCAAATTGTCTGACGACCAGGTGTACAACAATATTATGAAGTACGGAAATACGACCGCTGCTTCTATTCCGATTGCACTTACCGAAGCCTGGGAAGAAGGAAAGATAAAAGAAGGAGATACGGTAGTGTTAGCTGCGTTCGGTAGCGGATTTACCTGGGCAAGCGCCATTATTAAATGGTAAAAAGCCCTAGCCCCGATAGGAACGGTTAGCTTTTGTGACCTGGCAGGTTGCAAAACTAAAAGTGGATAGCGGGATAAGCTTCTAAAAAATAAAAACCCTGACGATAAATGTCAGGGTTTCTTGTGTTATACGGTGTTTACAGGTGCTCTGCTACAAAATTCCTGCAATAAGCTTTTATATCATTCCGGGTTGCGCGGAAAGCCTCGATAATCTCTTTTGCCGTGCCTGAAGCCTTTGACGGGTCTGTAAAATTGTGATGCAATTTTTTGGCCGTGGAGGCGAAAATGGGACAGCTTTCGTTGGCGTGATCGCACACGGTAATGACGTAATCGAAATCTACGGCATCGTATTCATCTACGTGATTAGAGGTGTGAGTCGAAATATCGATCCCGTCTTCCGACATAATGCCCACCGCAAAGGGGTTGAGGCCGTGAATTTCCACTCCGGCGCTGTAAACATTGGCCTTTTCGCCGCTAAATTGGCGGAGGTAGCCGTGGGCCATCTGGCTTCTGCAGGAGTTTCCGGTGCAAAGCACTAGTACATTTTTCTTCATTGGTTTATAATTTTCGCGTCGATTTATTTCACGAATTAGTTCTGATTTGTGATATTATGATTAACAGCAACCGCTATTCGGATCGCAACTGTCTTTAGACAGTTCCGCAAGGGCTACTTTGGGTTTTTCTTCAACAGCCGGCATGCAACAAGCTGAGGTGTCCTGAAGCTCGTAATGCGGGTCATTAAATTCTGCATCTTCATGGAAATAATAAACTTCCCACTGGATATTGTCGGGGTCGTTTACCCAGAATTTATCCTGTACAGCGTAGCAACAGGCCGTTCCGATCTCTTCTTTATGGACAATGTCCTGCTTTCTGGCTAATTCTAGGCGTTGTTCCATTTCTTCCCTGGTGGAGACCTGAAAGCCCAGATGCCCGAAATTGGACTGTACCCTTTCCGGATTCTCTATAAACGATATAATGAGAGAAGGCGAATCGAGTATGTATTTTGCGTATCTGCTTTTTATTTTGTCTGCAGGTTTCCTGAAAAATGTAGAGTAAAAATTAACAGTCGCCGCAAGGTTGGAAACGTAAAGGGAGACGTGCATTCTTGGAAAAACTTCTTTATTCATGAGTTCTGATTTTTAATTTTTAGTATTTGATAATTAACAACAATCTTCATCTGAAGGATTATGCGATTCAAAAAAGAGCCCGAGCAGGTCCCGGTATTCTTTCCAGGTAGTGTCGTCTATACAATAGCAGACACTGGTACCTTCTATATTGCCCTTTATGATGCCAATATTCTTTAGTTCTTTTAAATGCTGCGAGATGGTTGGCTGCGCCAGGCCTATCTCATCAACAAGGTCGCCACATATACAGGATCTGGTTTTTATGATATGCTGTAATATGGCTACTCTGGCAGGATGCCCTATGGCCTTGGCCACGGTTGCGATCCTGTTTTGCTCATCTGTATAGATATCTGATCTGGTTATTCCCATCGCTTAATTAATATATAGTAATATTACGATAAATAAATGAAATAAAAAAATAAGCCCCAACATTTCTGTCAGGGCTTGGCTAATAACTAACAATTAACACTAACCATCAACTATAAAAAAATTGCGTAGTTATTACTTTTAAAGCTTTTAAAGGATACCACCACTACTTTGCTTGGTGTTTTTATCCCTGTTTTTCCTTCTTAAGGCTCTGTTCTTACCACTACCAAAGCGATAGGAAACGCCGCCATATACTGTATTGCTTTCCCAGTTAAAGTCTCCTGTTTGTCTGAACGGCAACCTACCATTAAAGGCAAACTGCATTGTGTTAAACACATCGTTAAAGTTCAGACTCAATGTACCTTTCCCTTGAGCGAAGGAGTAACGCGCCCCCGCATTTATAAAGTACATTGGTTCAACATCAAATTGTAAGGTTTTGTTTTTACCCCTATAAAACCCAAACAATGAGAAAGTCAGTTTTTTATTTACTACAAAGTTATTATTCATTCTGTAATTCCAGGAAGTATTATCTACTTCTACCTGATCCAAGCCCACAAATCCTTTCTGCGTCTGGAAAAACAGATCAAAACTTGCATTAAAATTCCACCACTTAGTCGGTCTATAGCTACTAGACATTTCAAATCCGTAAGCAGAATTATCGTCAAAGTTATCAAAAGTTAGGATAAGTTTGTTCTCATCCAGTGGATCAATATACACAGCCCTGTTAATTTCGTCTTCAATTCTTCTGTAGAAAACCCCTGCAGTTACGCTTCCTTTCTTTAATCTGCGGGTATAATTCATCTCTACAGAATTTGTAAACTGCGGCATTAAATTTTGGTTACCAAAAGATGAAATAAGCGGTGTAGCCCATTCCCTAATCGGATTTACCTGATCTAATCCCGGTCTGTCCACCCTTCTGCTAAAACTTACCTGATACTGATTTTTTTCACTCGGTCTATAGGTAAGGAACGCGGACGGATAGATCTGAGTATACTTATCCGTAAAAGATCGTACCTGATTTGTATCGGCTTTTACATTTACATCTTCGAATCTTGCTCCGATCTGATAAGACCATTTTTCAAAATTCTGTCCAAAGGTAGCATAAGCCGAGAATATTTCCTGATCATAAATAAAATTTGTATCCGGAGTAGGGCGAAGTACTCCACTGGAATTAAAGGTAAGACCCGTAGATTCATAATCTACTTCGGTCTCGAAAAGCCTGGCTTCAACTCCAAGTTCCAGTTTTGTTTTATCGTTCAGCGGATTTACGTAATCCAGGTTAACAAAGGTCTGGTCTCTTTCCGTATCTACAAAATCCATATAGTCCGGGATCTGTCCCGTACCACCTACGAAACGGAAATCTGCATCTTCATCATTGGAAAAAGTATTGTGATCTATTTCCAACTCTATATTATGTCCTTCTTGCGCAAATTCCAGTTTGTAGTCGAAGTTGTATTGCTGACTTCTGTTCTCATTATCCGAAACAAAGAACTGTGTCTCGTTCGGGAAATCTCCGTTATAATAAAGAATATTGGTTCTTCCTTCTGTTCTTCCATCAAAGATATTCTGATTGGTAAAGAAGGAGATCGTATTCTTTTCATTGAGGAAAAAGTCGAAACCAACCTTGATCAGGTGCGATTTTCTATTGTCAAAAAAGTCAAAGAACTGCTCGGAATTCTCTTCTACTCTGAAAATATGTCCGTCATTAACATTCCTGGAAGCATTGTGTCCATAGTTTCCGTAGACATTAAATTTACCATTTCGATAGTTTAAATCCAAAGTTCCGTTGAATTTTGGTTCAATTCCGTGTGTAAGTCCCGTATTTATGTTCCCGTTAAAGCCAATATTTGCGTTCTTATGAAGGATAATATTTATAAGTCCGCTCATTCCTTCAGGGTTGTATTTGGCTGAAGGATTGGTAATTAGCTCTATACTTTTAATAGATGATGATGGGATCTGTCTCAATAACTGGGCTACAGGTACGTTAGAAAGTTTTCCGTCTACCATTACCCTTACGTTGGAATTTCCTCTCAGACTGATGTTTCCGGTCTGCTGATCGACATTTACCGAAGGAAGGTTATTCATGATATCGGCAGCTGTCGGCCCGGCAGTGGTAAGGTCTTTCCCTATATTGATCACCTTACGGTCTACCTTTTGTTCTATGGTAGAACGTTCTGCAACCACTTCCACACCTTCAAGTTGGGAAACTTCCTCTTCCAGCGCGATAGTTCCGAGATTAACATTCCTGTTCCTTCTGGAGATCTGAATTTCCTGTGAGAATTTTTTGTAGCCGATAAACTGTACTTCAAACATATGGGTCCCTTCCGGAACCGATTTTAATTTAAAATCTCCGTTATCTTCAGTGATCCCTCCCATAATGGTACTTCCGTCGGTTTTGGATTTTAAAACCACCGTGGCGTAGGCTACCGGCTGGTTCAGCCCTTTATCGATCACCTTCCCGCTGATGGTACCGATTTTTTCCGGTTGGACCAAAGTTCCTTGTGAATAGAGTGCAAAGGAGACGACCAATGCACAAAGTGTCATTAATTTTTTCATTTATTGGTTTGTTTTTCGATTGATGTTTAAGTTTGACCCCCGTCAGGTTGTCACTGAATTGACGACCATAGTAAAACGATGTTACATTATTTAACACATTTTAACAGATGCTGAAAACACTGGTATTCGGGGCTTCATTAAAGCCTAACAGATATTCTAATCTGGCTATCAACAGGTTGGTAAGACATAATGAAAAAGTAGTGGCTTTCGGATTGAAAGCAGGAGAAGTTGCAGGTGTCTCCATAGATACTGAATTACTGGATTATGAAGATGTAGATACAGTTACACTTTATATGAATCCAATGAGACAAAAAGAATATTACAATTATATTGTTTCCCTGGGTCCGCGAAGGGTAATTTTTAATCCGGGAACAGAAAATCCCGAATTCTACAGGATACTGAGAGAAAATAATATTCAGCCAGAGATAGCCTGTACTCTTGTTTTACTTTCTACGGATCAGTACTAGCCCGAGGAAGGTAAGAAAACCGTTAAGTACCAGAATAAAGAATCCGAATTCAAAACCTAACCATACCTTACTGTTAACCGAAATGATGTAAGCGGCTACAGGAGACAGGATAGCAACGATAGGAACAATTTTGTCTTTTACCTTCCACTTTGTAAACAATCCAAAGCTGTACAGCCCGAGCAGCGGACCATAGGTGTAACCGGCAAAGACGAAAAGCTTGGCTATTACACTTTCGTTCCTGATAATATACTTAAAGGCAATGATCACCAATACCAGTACAACAGAAGTAAGGATGTGAATTTTTTTCCGGATAGCAACCTGCCTGGCTGCATCGTATTTTTTTTCTATATCGAGAATATCAATACTAAAAGAAGTGGTCAGGGAAGTAAGGGCACTATCGGCACTACTGTAGGCAGCGGCTATCAGTCCAATTAAAAAGAAAAAGAAGACCGTGGTTCCCAGATGATCTTTGGCCAGTACAGCAAAGAGATCGTCCTTATGAGCGTCTATCCCGTTATTCTGAGCATACATGGTGAGTAGTAATCCCAAAGACAGGAAAACAAAATTAACGATCGTGAGTACTATGGTAAACCAGAACATATTCTTCTGGGCATCCTTGAGATTTTTACAGGTGAGGTTCTTCTGCATAAGATCCTGATCAAGCCCGGTCATTACCACTGCAATAAAAGCTCCGGAAAAAAACTGTTTCCAGAAGTAATCAGCACTTTTAAAATCGTCAAAAAAGAACATCTGAGACAATTCACTTTGCGAAATATAAGTTACCAGGCTGGTCTGATCCAGCCCGAGATCTTCGTACACCGTAAATATGGCTACCCCAACAGCTATCAGCATAAAGAGGGTTTGCAGGGTATCGGTCCAGATAATGGTTTTGATCCCCGATTTAAAAGTGTAGAGCCAGATAAGTAAAATAGTAATGACCACGGTGGTCCAGAAAGGAATACCGAGCTCATCAAACAATACGATCTGCAATACATTAGCCACCAGAAAGAGGCGGAAACTTGCACCGACAACCCTGGATATCAGAAAAAACGAAGCTCCGGTCTTATAGCTGTAATTTCCGAAACGTCCCTCCAGATAAGTGTAAATAGAAGTAAGGTTTAAACGGTAGTACAAAGGGAGTAATACGGTTCCTATAATAAGATATCCCAGGATATATCCCAGCACGACCTGCATATAGCTGAATTTGGAAGCCTCTACCCAGCCGGGTACCGAAATAAAGGTAACCCCACTCAGGGAAGCCCCTATCATTCCGAAGGCAACAATATACCAGGGCGATTGTTTTTTAGCTTTAAAGAAAGTCTCGTTGCTGTCGTCTTTCCCGGTCAGGAAGGAAATTAAAATTAGTAAACCAAAGTAAGAAGCGATGAGTAAAATAATCTGAAAAGGCTGCATAAATCGTATTTATAAGTGAAAAGTACAAAAAAGAATCATAAGACAATTGCTAATATTTATAAATCCCTTGGTAGGGTAAATGAGGTTTAAACGGTTATATAAATAGCAAGTGATTTATGTAAGAGATCCTATTTACCGGATTTTGAACCGGAGAAAACCAATGAAATTTATCTCAATAGCCCTGAATAACAACCTTATAAAAAAGCAATGATGACGTTTTTAATCACTTTAGTTAGTTTGTTGTCTGTTAACGTTCTCCTACTGATCTTTAGCGTAAACAGCATTGACTCCAAATCGTCGAAAAAGAAGAGAAAGTATATTTCCATGCAGGAAAAAGATCTTCTTCCTTCGGTTAAGGGAGACTTTAAAGATTATAAAAAGGCCAGTTAACGGACAGAATTATTTTGTGGAGCTACTAATACACTACAAATGTTGTATTTTTACCCCATGGAATTTTCTTCAAAACTACTTGAAAATGCAGTTTATGAAATATCCCAGTTACCAGGGATAGGAAAGCGAACTGCCTTAAGACTTGTGCTTCATTTGCTGCGTCAACCCAAAGAACAGACAGAGCGACTTTCCTTTGCATTGCAAAATCTGAGATCAGAGATAAAGTTTTGCAGAAACTGCCATAATATTTCCGATACCGAACTTTGTGAGATCTGTGCCAATCCCAAAAGGGAAGAGAGCACGATTTGTGTTGTTGAAGATATCAGGGATGTCATGGCCATAGAAAATACAAATCAGTTTAAGGGGATGTACCATGTGCTGGGCGGAAAGATCTCACCCATAGACGGGATCGGCCCTCACAATCTTAATATAGATAGTCTTGTAGAAAAGGTAAGATCCGGAAAAGTAAAAGAGATCATCTTTGCACTGAGCTCTACTATGGAAGGAGATACTACCAATTTTTATATTTTCAAACAACTGGAACCTTATGAAGTAATAACTTCTACTATTGCCCGTGGGATCTCTGTAGGTGATGAACTGGAATTTGCCGATGAGGTTACCCTGGGAAGAAGTATCCTTAACAGGATCCCTTTTGAGAATTCCCTGAAGAACAGTTAATTTTTTACACAGGCTGTACTTTAGTAGCTTATAAAATAATTTTTATCTGATTTGCAACGGAATAAAGATTTTAAATAGGTGAAAAAGTAGTAATTTTATGCGCCGATCAGGCAGAAATATTAAAAAGCACCGAATTTCTTTAACTCAAATTTATTATTGAATATTTAAAGAAATAGCTTTTTTTTAATTAATTTCGCAAACTGAGATATAAAAAACACCTTCAGATTAGTAAAATGGCAAAATTTGAATTAAAATTACCCAAGATGGGAGAGAGTGTTGCGGAAGCAACAATTACTACATGGTTGAAAGAAGTAGGAGATACCATTGAGATGGATGAAGCTGTTTTGGAAATTGCTACAGATAAGGTAGATTCTGAAGTTCCCAGTGAAGTTGATGGTGTTCTGGTAGAGAAGTTATTCGATGTAGATGATGTTGTTCAGGTAGGCCAGACCATTGCTATTATAGAAACTGATGGAGATGCAGCACCTTCCGATACTACAGATACCGTTGTTGAAAAAGAAGAAGTGGTAGCTTCTGTAGAAGCCGTGGAAGAAACAGTTGCGGTTGCACAGGAAACCGTAAGTTCGACAACTTTAAACTTTGAATTATCAGATCGTTTTTATTCTCCTTTGGTAAAGAATATTGCCAAGGAAGAAGGTATTTCAATGTCCGAACTGGAGCAGATAGCCGGAACAGGAAAAGAAGGAAGAGTAACGAAGAATGACATTCTTGCTTATGTAGAGAACAGGGGAAGCCAGCCGGTTGAAAGCGTTCCTCAAACTACTGCCGTACAGGAAACAGCACCGAAGCCAAAAGCTGAGAAGCCGAAACCTGCACCTGTACCTGTATCCGTAAACGGAGAGGACGAGATCATTGAAATGTCTAGAATGGGTAAACTTATTGCCCATCATATGATAGATAGTATAAATACATCTGCCCATGTTCAGAGTTTTGTTGAGGTAGATGTAACCAATATCGTAAAGTGGAGAGATGCCAAAAAAGGCGGATTCCAGAAGAGGGAAGGAGAGAAGCTTACTTTTACTCCTATCTTTATGGAGGCTGTTGCCAAAGCGCTTCGCGATTACCCGATGATGAATATCTCTGTTAACGGAGATTCGATCATAAAGAAAAAGAATATCAACCTCGGAATGGCGGCAGCTCTTCCTGACGGAAACCTGATAGTACCTGTTATAAAGAATGCCGATCAGTTAAACCTGGTAGGTTTGGCTAAAAAGGTGAACGATCTTGCTAACAGGGCCAGAAACAATCAGTTAAAACCCGATGAGATCCAGGGCGGAACCTATACGGTTACCAATGTAGGTACCTTTGGAAGTGTCTTCGGAACTCCGATCATTAATCAGCCGCAGGTTGGGATCCTTGCACTGGGAGGAATCAGAAAAGTTCCTGCTGTGATCGAAACTCCGGAAGGCGACTTTATCGGGATCAGGCACAAAATGTTCCTGTCTCACAGTTATGACCACAGGGTGGTTAACGGAGCTCTTGGAGGAATGTTTGTAAAAGCAGTTGCAGATTACCTTGAGGCCTGGGATATTAACAGAGAAATATAGATATCTATATACAGAATAATAAAAAGCCCTGACAGTTACGTCAGGGCTTTTTACATTTTAAACTTTATTGTGATTATAAATATTGAACTTGTTTGCGTTTACTTTGTGTCATAAACGATCGCATCAGCACCAGTCCCGGATGATTGTCCTTAACATCAAAGCCTCTGAAAACAATTTCTTTTTCGAAAGGTTTATAAGCGGGTAGTCCCACAACCTTATCTTTATTAAGGGTTGGGAAACTCATAGACCAATTACCAAACTTCCGTTCCTTACTTTTGGACTCGGTAATTTTAAAAACAGATTTGTGCCTGTTGTCTCTGGAAATCTTTTTAAAGAGGGATTGGACAGTTTCTTTATCGCCTTCTATGAATTGAATAAAATGCCCTTCAAAATAGAGGAGAAGGCCAGTGATATTGTGTATCCTGTTGTTTTTTCTGCAAACAGATAACAGTTTAATAAGATCGTCCTCTTTGAACGCCAACTGCTCTGTACTTATATAACATAAATAGTGAACCATATTTAATTAGGTCGAAATAACAATTAATAAAATACGGTAATCAATGAGGCAGTTTCGGTTCTTAATTATAAAGTAAAAGTATATATAAGTGCCAATTTAACTGTTTTTTATCGATGAAATCAAAAAAAAACCTTTCAAATTAACATTATTACAATTTTTTTAGGGTTTTCTTGCAGAATAATCGTAATATACCAAGCGTTGTAAAATTCCGAAAAAAGCATACTTTTTCCCTGTTTTTTAGTCTTTTTCTTCCTTTTGAGACTGTAATTTGGTATCTATCCTGGTCTTTAAACGACTGGCGTCCAGATTACGCGGATCAAGCCGGTAAGCCCGGTCTGCGTGCATTTTCGCCTTCCGGAGGCTATCCATTTTAAAGTAAATATCTGCATATACCGCATCAGGTTTTGGTAATTTAGAATCTCCTACAAGCTCCCTGAGACGCGCTGCCATGCCCAAAGCTTCGGAAAAATTCCCTGTCTCTGCCTGCATTCCGGCCCTGTACCCAAGAATAAACGGGTTGTCCTGCTGTTCTTTGCTCACGATCCTGGCAAGTGTATCCAAAGAAGCCTCCGCTCCGTGAACGGAATGAAGGACTTCCAGGTATTCTGCTTTTAAATACACTTCCTCCGGATATTTGTGCACTATCTGCCTCAGATTTTTTTCGGCAAGAGTCAGGGCCTGTTGGAGAGCATCTCCCGCTTTGGGGTCTTTTTGTTCTCTGAGATTGGTAAACTTTGTTAAGGCAATATAAACGTCGAGTACCTGTCGCTCGTCCCCACTGATATTCTCTTTTTTCTCTTCCAGGTTCTTGTAAAGTTCCAGGCGTTCATTAAGGTCTGTGGTAAGTCTTGCCAGGACACTTTGACCTATCAGAAAGGAAGGATCGGCCTGCAGTGCTTTTCTATACGATTGCTCTGCCTGTCCGTATCTGCCTTCGTCCATGATCTGCTGCCAGCCAAGATTATAATATTCCATAGCGGTATCGGAAGAAGTGGAATAATTCAGGCGGTTGTTTTTCTTTTCCCCGGAACAAGAAAAAAGAAATAAAAGGAAAACGATGGATAGTGATATAAACTTTTTCAAAATGATAGTTGATTTAAAAGTGTAACGAAGATAAAAATATCTCTAATCTATTGTTAAAGAGCTGATAAATAAATCCCAAAAAAAGTAATAATCTCGTTATCTTTGCCTTTCACTTTATCAACAGGAATTCATGGAACTAAAACTCAATAAGCCCATTTGTTTTTTCGATCTGGAAACAACCGGCACGGATGTGGCAAGAGACAGGATCGTTGAAATATCAATTCTAAAGGTATTTCCCAATGGGAACAAAGAGAGTAAAACATGGTTGGTAAACCCTGAACGCCCCATTCCTGCACAGGTAACGGCAATTCACGGGATATCGGATGAAAAAGTGGCTAATGAACCTACTTTTAAAGCCTTGTCCAAACAGATCTATAATATGATCAAGGACAGTGATCTGGCGGGTTTTAATTCAGATCGTTTTGATATTCCTTTGCTGGCGGAAGAAATGCTGAGAGCCGATATAGATTTCGATATGAAGAATATGGTATCTGTAGATGTCCAGACCATCTTTCACAAAATGGAAAAGAGGACCCTGGGAGCAGCTTATAAATTTTATTGTGATAAAGACCTGGAAAATGCACACAGTGCCGAAGCCGATACTACTGCAACTTATGAGATCTTAAAGGCGCAGATAGATCGCTATGACGAACTGGAAAACGATGTTAAGTCGCTTTCAGAATTTACAACCAGGAGACAGTCTGCAGATTTTGCAGGTTTTATAATATATAATAAGGATAAAGAGGAAGTGTTTTCTTTCGGAAAGCACAAAGGCAAAAAAGTAGAAGAGGTCATGGAAGAGGAACCGGGTTATTTCGGATGGTTGTTAAATGCCGATTTCCCGCTGTATACCAAAAAGGTATTGACTGCTATCAAACTTCGAAAACTGAATAATAAATTGATGTAAAGTACCCGTAAGGGACAGATATAAGTGGATCAGGAATGAAAATTATTTGTATAGGACGAAATTATACTGAACACATAGAAGAACTATCAAATGAAAAACCGGTAAATCCGGTGATATTTATGAAGCCGGATTCGGCGGTGCTGCCTAAACAACAGGATTTTTTTATCCCGGACTTCTCTGATGATATTCATTACGAAGTAGAGGTGCTGGTTAAGATTAACAAGGTAGGCAAACATATAGATGAACGCTTTGCCCATAAATACTATGACGAAATAGGATTAGGGATAGATTTTACGGCAAGAGACCTTCAGAGCCAATTAAAAACCAAAGGCCTGCCCTGGGAAAAGGCCAAAGGGTTTGACGGTTCGGCTGTGATAGGAGAGTGGAGGCGTAAAGGCGATTATAAAAATTTGAATGCCCTCGGTTTTAAACTGGCAATAAACGGGGAAACTGTTCAAAACGGGAATACGCGCCTTATGCTATGGAAGATAGATGAGCTTATTGCATATGTATCTACGTTTTTTACATTAAAAAAGGGCGATATAATTTTTACCGGTACACCAGCAGGAGTTGGTAAAGTAAAGCCAAATGATTACCTTGAGGGCTTTTTAGAGGATAGGAAATTATTGGCCCTAAATATTAAATAGCTATGTTATACGATTTAGATAAATTAACCGAGCTTTCCGGAGGAGACGAAGAGTTTATTGTTTCGGTAATTGGAGTGTTTTTAGAAGAGACTCCTCAGGATCTGGCAAATCTTAAGGAAGCGATTGCAAACCAGAAGTTTGAAGAGATTTATCAGCATGCCCATAAAATAAAACCGAATGTGGATCTTTTGGGAATGGAAGAAGTGCGAGTGAAGGTTTTGGAAATCGAAACCCAGGGGAAGAATGATAAAGATATGGGGGTCATTAACGGCTTATTCCCTTTTGTGGAAGAAAATATTAATAAAGCCATCGCGCAGCTAAAAGATAACTTTGGACTCTGATGCAGGCAGAAATTATCACAATAGGTGATGAAATTCTTATAGGGCAGATCATAGATACCAATTCTGCTTTTATTTCCAAAGAACTCAATAAAACAGGAGTGTCTGTTTATCAGATCACTTCCGTACAGGATGAGAAAGAACATATTCTTCAGGCCCTGTCCGAAGCGGAAGACAGAGCAGATATCATCATTATAACGGGCGGATTGGGTCCGACCAAAGATGATATTACCAAGCATACCATTTGCGAATATTTTAATGATACCCTTGTACAGAATGATGAGGTACTGGCCCATGTTGAGGAGTTGTTTGCCCGTTATATCAGCACTCCTATTTCTGAAGTGAACAGGAGACAGGCACTGGTACCTTCGAAGGCCGTTGCCCTGATGAATAAATTTGGTACTGCTCCCGGAATGTGGCTGGAGAAGAATGGGAAAGTTTTTGTTTCCCTGCCCGGTGTACCCTACGAAATGAGAGCATTGATCACCGACGAGGTATTACCCAGGGTGCGTCAAAAATTCGAACTTCCGTTTATCCTTCACAAAACGGTGCTTACCTATGGGATGGGAGAGAGTGCAATTGCCGAAAAAATTGAAAGCTGGGAAAATGACCTGCCTTCTTATATAAAACTGGCTTACCTGCCCAACCTCGGAAAGGTAAGACTGAGGTTAACTGCCAAAGGAAAAGACAAGGAGTTGATCGAGAAGGAGGTGGATAAACGCGTAGAATCCCTCAGGCAGATCATAGGAGATATTATATACGGAACGGAAAACGACCATTCCATAGAATTCCTTATCGGAAGCCTTTTAACTGAAAAAGGAATGACCTTGGCTACTGCAGAAAGCTGTACCGGAGGGAAAATAGCCGAACGTATTACAGCACAGGCAGGTGCTTCGGCCTATTTTAAAGGAAGTGTGGTGAGTTATGCTACCGAGGTAAAAACAAATATCCTGGGAGTTCCGGAAGCCGCTATTAAGGAACATTCGGTGGTGAGTGCCCGGGTAGCAGAAGAAATGGCAAAAAATGTCCGTCAGTTGTTAAAAACCGACTTTGCTATCTCCACAACAGGTAATGCAGGACCCAGTAAAGGCGAATCAGATGCCGAAGTGGGAACCGTCTTTATCGGAATAGCCAGTCCCGAAGGGATCTTCTCGTTTGAAGCAAACATGGGAAATCATCGGGAAAAAGTGATCAATAAGACGGCAAATAAAGCATTTGAATTATTGCAAAAAGAAATTTTAAAATTTTAAATATTCTTTTTTGTCAGTCCGCTAAAAAATTCGTTAATTTGCACCCTGTTTTGAAATAACACAAAAAGTTAGAAGAAATGTCAAGAATTTGTGAACTTACGGGTAAAAAAGCGATGGTTGGGAACAACGTTTCGCACGCAATGAATAAAACAAAGCGTAAATTCAACGCTAACCTAACGAAAAAACGCTTTTATATACCTGAAGAGGATCGTTGGATTACTTTAAAGGTATCAACTTCTGCATTGAAAAACATCAACAAAAAAGGTATTTCTGCAGTATTAAAAGAAGCTAAAGAAAAAGGATTTATTAAGTAATCCTGAAAAAATAAAGAAAGATGGCAAAGAAAGGTAACAGAATACAGGTTATTTTAGAATGTACAGAGCATAAAGATTCTGGTATGCCGGGTACTTCTCGTTATATCACAACGAAGAATAAAAAGAATACACCAGACAGAATGGAGATCAAGAAATTCAATCCTATTCTGAAGAGAATGACTATTCATAAAGAGATCAAATAATTTAAGCCATGGCAAAGAAGACAGTAGCATCGTTACAAACAAGTTCTAAGAGATTAACCAAAGCTATCAAAATGGTTAAGTCTCCTAAGTCAGGAGCCTACACATTTGTAGAGTCAGTTATGGCACCTGAGCGTGTAAACGAGTGGTTAAGCAAGAAGTAACACACGTTTCTAACAATATTAATAAAAGCTACTTTCTTACAGAGAGTAGTTTTTTGTTTTTATATCTTTGATAATACATAGCCCGAAAATTAATTTCAATTCACTGACAGACACAGATTTCCTTCTTGCTTCTTTTGTTTCCGGATTTAAAAGAACAAAAGTATAGTGAATGGCAGGGCTTGGGAACAACTATAAAATAAATACTCATTTAGTATGAGCCTTTTTAAAAAAATATTTTCTTCAGATAAAAAGGAAACCTTAGATAAGGGGCTGGAAAAAAGTAAATCCAGTTTTTTCTCCAAATTGAGCAAAGCAGTTGCCGGAAAATCCAAAGTAGATGATGATGTGCTGGATGATCTGGAAGAAGTGCTGGTAAGCAGTGATGTTGGGGTAAACACTACCTTAAAGATCATTGAGCGTATTGAGGAACGTGTTTCAAAGGATAAATATCTGGGAACCGAAGAACTTAATCAGATACTCAGAGAAGAGATTGCAGGCTTGTTGTCTGAAACCAATGTGGGAGAAGCTACGGAATTCAGTATTCCCGAAACTTCAAAACCTTATGTTCTGATGGTAGTTGGAGTAAACGGAGTGGGGAAGACCACCACTATCGGAAAATTAGCATATCAGTTTAAGAAACAGGGTAAAAAAGTAGTTCTTGGAGCTGCAGATACCTTTAGGGCAGCGGCCATAGATCAGCTTCAGGTATGGGCAGACAGGGTAGATATTCCTATCGTTAAGCAGGAAATGGGGAGTGACCCGGCTTCTGTGGCTTTCGATACTCTTAAATCTGCCGTAGCTCAGGATGCCGATGTAGTTATTATAGATACTGCCGGACGTCTTCACAATAAAGTAAATCTTATGAACGAGCTGACCAAGGTAAAAAGGGTGATGCAAAAAGTGGTAGATAATTCCCCTCATGAGATCTTACTGGTACTGGACGGTTCTACAGGACAGAACGCTTTTGAACAGGCTAAACAATTTACAAAAGCTACCGAAGTGAGTTCCCTGGCAGTTACCAAACTGGACGGGACTGCAAAGGGAGGAGTAGTTATAGGTATTTCAGACCAGTTCCAGATCCCTGTAAAATATATAGGAGTAGGAGAAGGTATCGAAGACCTGCAGGTCTTTAACAAATATGAGTTTGTAGATTCCTTTTTCAAATAAAGAGATTTAAACACCGGATACGAAACCTCAAAAAATCAAATTTTTGAGGTTTTTTGTTTTATGCTTTCTACTTATCTTTAGTGGAACTTAAAGCCTGGAATTTCCTTTTCAGATATGGGATGCAGCTTTAACTTAATTCTAAATAACCAACGATGAAAAAAATATTCTTAGCAGCTCTCTGTATTACCTTTTTTATGTCCTGTAAACAGGAAAAACAGCAAGCTGCAGAACTGGTAGTCTGGGAGCCTTTTGATGAAGGAAGTGAACTGACCGAACAGGCAAATCACGAGAATCCCAGAATGCGCTATAAGCTGATCAACTCCAAAATAAGTGATAAAAATGATATCTGGAGAGCTTATGATTCGGATCTGGCAGACTTTTCAGAAGAAAAATATGAGGCTTTAAAACCTCTTATCATAGAGCAGGATATTCCGGCTATTCAAGCTGCGATCCGGGATAAAAAGTTAAGCCATGAAGAGCTGGTATTATTTTATATCTACAGGATCAGAAAGTATGAGAGCGATAATCAATTATCCTTAAACGCTGTGATCAGCCTGAATCCGGATGTAGTGGAAGAGGCACGGAAACTCGATAAGGAACCATTTACCGATGGCAGAGAATACAGTATTTACGGGATGCCAGTATTGGTTAAGGACAATATCGGAACTTCCAATATGTACACCACGGCAGGGGCCGCTATCCTTGCTGAAAATAAAGCAAAAGATGCCTTTATTGTGGACAGATTGCAGGAAAACGGGGCCCTTATCCTGGGAAAAGCTAACCTGAGCGAATGGGCCTATTATTTCTGTAGCGGATGCCCGGTGGGATACAGCGCTATAGGAGGACAAACTCTTAATCCTTACGGAAGGAAAGTATTTGAGAGCGGAGGGTCCAGTTCGGGAAGTGGAGTTGCCACCGCTGCCAACTATGCTATAGCTACTGTAGGGACGGAAACTTCGGGATCTATCCTGTCGCCGTCAAGTCAGAATTCGGTAGTGGGGTTAAAACCAACCATTGGCCTTTTGAGCAGAACGGGTATTGTACCGATCTCAAGTACCCTGGATACTCCCGGGCCTATGACCAAAAATGTGATCGATAATGCGATCTTTCTCAATGCTATGACCGGAAAGGACAATGCGGATGCCGCTTCGGTGGCTTCGGATAAGGATTATTTGAAAGATCTTAAAAGTGCGAGTCTGAAAGGAAAGAGATTAGGCGTTATTAAACAACTATTACAGGATACGATTTATGCCGAAACGGTTGATAAATTAAGAGGTTTCGGAGCTGAGATCATTGAGTTCGATCCTCCTCAGGTGGCTATGAACGGTTTCCTTACCCTGCTGAATATTGATATGAAATATGATTTACCTGCCTATCTGAAGGATCACGCAAGTGAAAATATTGATGTAGCTTATGTAAAGGATGTGGTTGAATACAATCTGAAAGATACCCTCGTACGCGCACCTTACGGGCAACAACTATTTGATGGGATCGTAGCTGATTCGACAACCCGTGAGGACTTTGAAGCAATCAAGAACACACTGAATACCAACGGAAAGCACTTTTTTGATGTTCCGATGGAAGAGCATCAGTTAGATGCGGTATTGTCTATTAATAATTATCACGCCGGTTTTGCAGCAGTGGCCAAATACCCCTGCTTAACGGTACCCATGGGATATAAACCCACGGGAGAGCCCATCAGTTTAACCTTTATCGGGAAACCTTTTACGGAAGATGCGCTCTTAAAACTAGGTTACGCATATGAAAAAGAGACGGGGGCCAGAAAGGCACCTGAAAATTATCAGTAAATATATCTGACCTTATGTGAAAGTCCGCGTTTTAATGCGGACTTTTTCATTTTAACCCTTTTGGGTTCACAAAGTGAAAATTATCGGTATTATTGCCGTTATCTTCTTATAGTATTGTATTTTTGCAAACCAAAATTCTAAAGGCTATGCGCACTAAATCACTGAAAAAGAATAAGATCAATGTAGTGACATTAGGATGTTCCAAGAACGTTTATGATTCCGAAGTTCTTATGGGACAGTTAAAAGCTAATGGCAAGGAAGTAGCACATGAAGAGGAAGGGAATATAGTGGTGATCAATACCTGCGGATTTATAGCGAATGCCAAGGAAGAAAGTGTAAACACTATTTTAGAATATGTCAATAAAAAGGAGGAAGGAGCAGTAGACAAGGTCTTTGTTACCGGATGCCTTAGCGAACGATATAAACCGGACTTGGAAGCAGAGATCCCGGATGTGGATCAGTATTTCGGGACATCAGATCTGCCCGTGCTGTTAAAAGCCCTTGGGGCCGATTATAAGCACGAACTGATCGGTGAGAGATTAACAACTACTCCGAAGAACTATGCTTATCTGAAGATTGCAGAAGGATGTGACAGACCCTGTTCATTTTGTGCTATCCCACTCATGAGAGGGAAACACAAATCAACACCCATTGAAGAACTGGTTACCGAAGCGGAAAAACTGGCTGCAAATGGGGTAAAGGAACTGATACTAATTGCTCAGGACCTGACTTATTACGGTTTAGACTTGTATAAAGAGCGCAAGCTTGCCGATCTGTTAAGAGCTTTGGTGAAAGTGGATGGAATAGAATGGATACGCCTGCATTATGCTTTCCCGACCGGTTTCCCAACCGATGTACTTGAAGTTATGGACCAGGAAGAAAAGATATGTAATTATATAGATATTCCTCTGCAGCATATTTCAGATCCTATTCTCAAAAGTATGAGAAGGGGAACCACAAAGGAAAAAACTACACGCTTACTGCAGGATTTCAGGGCAGCCGTTCCCGAAATGGCTATTCGTACCACTCTTATTGTGGGATATCCTGGAGAGACCGAAGAAGACTTCAATACACTGAAAGAATGGGTCAAGGAAATGCGTTTTGAACGCCTTGGATGCTTTACCTATAGCCATGAAGAGAATACCCATGCCTATAAGCTGGAAGATGATGTTCCGGAAGAAGTAAAGCAACAGAGGGCTTCGGAGATCATGGATATCCAGTCGCAGATCTCCTGGGAGCTGAACCAGGAAAAGATCGGCAAAGAATACAGATGTATTATCGACAGAAAAGAAGGAACTCATTTTATCGGAAGAACAGAATTCGATTCACCGGACGTTGATAACGAAGTTTTGATAGATGCTACAAAGCACTATGTAAAAATAGGTGAGTTTATCAATGTGAAAGTAACAGAGGCCGCCGACTTCGACCTCTATGCAGAACCGGTATAGAAAACATATATTGCCACATGTTGGCGCTAGTCTCAGACTAGCGCCTATTACCATCTAATTTTCCAGCCCTAACCAAAAACCATCACTATCTATTTTCAATACCGTATTATCGTCCTGATAATTCCTCGCACTGCTATATTTCCAACCTGTAATATCTGTTACATAACCTGAAACTACAGGATTTTTATGGATATAATCTATTTTTTGCTTAATGACTTGGGAAGACCATAGTTCTATCGGCTTGTTATGATGTTGCCAAAACTGATACTTCTCTATATTCAGCTTTCTTTTCCGGCTTTTTCAAACATTTTCAACATCCATTTTTTTCTACTTTCCTGCGGATTTTCTTTAATGGCATTAATTACTTTTTTAGCCGTATATTTTTTAAAATCTCTTATTAACCCGGACGGATTATCATTTCCGGATCTGAAAACTAAATGAACATGGTTTGGCATAAAGCAGTAAGCGTAGACTTCCATCGCCTTTTCTTTTCTGCAATACTCGATACTTCTTGCTAAAATATTCAGATACCTTTCTCGTGTAAAGACATCAACCCAATATACCACAGCAAAAGAGATAAAATATAAACCGGATGGATTGTAAAATTTATATTTTCTACTCATAAGCACTAAAATACAAAAAGTAATATTTTTATTACAAAATGTATTTATCTATAGCGCCAGAAACATTCTAGCGCTTGCGTGAATGATTTAAAATAAAAAAAGCCGTATCAAACGATACGGCTTTTTGTCATATATAAACGATCTTTTATTTGACCTCTTTTAAGGCATTATCTACCAATGTTTTTAAATGAGCTTTATGCGCCCTACTGGCAGTATTACCGTTAGAATTCGATGCCATCCTTTGTATGCTCTTCAAATTGTGTAAGATCATAGACTTGGCAGCATGCGGATATCTGGTATTGATCCTTCCGGTTAAAGCATTTATCAGCATATTGGTATACTCCAATTGTAAATTCTGTCTTGAAGTATTTACATTACCGTAAATATCTGCATTGAAAATTGCCTTGTTCAGATCTGTCATCATACTGGATAAGCTGTACTCGTTTCCGTATAACTGGGAATCCAGGATACGTTGCATAGTATTAAAGTGTAAAACGTGTCTTAATACACTTCTCTGCATATTCAGGATCCTGGCGTGGATCTTCGGATCCTCAGGACTGGCAAAGAAATTGTAGCCTCTTCTCTGCATTTGCAGGTAACCGTATAACTGATCGGATACTTTAAATGCGTTAGGAGAGAAAACATAAGTTTCCAGAGCCTTCATCGCTTTACGCTGCTTAGTTGCCTCTACCGGAATAAAAGGCTTGGTACCTCCATCTTGTCCAATAAAAGCCCGATCTACATAAACCCCTCCGATATATCGGGAGATGGTATTGGCAGACCCTGCTTGCTGTCCTGTAACTACGAGGTATGAAGTTCTTAAGGAATGATAAGACTGATTGTCTTTGCTGAATTTCTTAAGAAGCTCCTTGGAAACATTTTTCGAAAGTTGCATTCTCTGAATCGCGTAATCTATAGCATTGCTACTTAGGTCACCTACATTAACTCTTGGATCCATTGCTTTTCCGGGAGCTCTCATATCATCGGCATCGTTACCGAAGAATAATTTATGCTCGGTAGATCTTTTAAGAACAGCATCCAGTTCACCCTGATTGTTAACCGGCTTATATCCGAACTCAATAGCCCAATGATCGTATGGCCCCGGAGTTTTGGTCCAGTAATTCCCCTGATTCGAACGATCAGAAGAGAAATTCACTGCCGGATAGTCCATTACAGAACCGATAAGTCCGACTTTCTCTGTGATACTGGCATTATTTATATCTTCAAGACTGTGAAGCTGACTGGACTTCATATTGTGATTTAAACCTAGGGTATGTCCCATTTCATGAAGGATCAGGAAGTGAAGGAATTCTTCCACCATCTTGCTTTTTTCCAAAGCTCCTTCTCCCATGGCATCAAGAGCAGCCATTCCGAACATATTATTTAACTGCGCAAACTGACCCGCAGAACAATATGCAGGATCGTGTTTCATATATTCGGCTTCTTCTTCATAATCGCCTAGATACATTTCAAAACCGGCTTTGTCAAAAACACCTTCGTTTCTCAGGTTGTTACCCAGAGAACCGTATTCAAGCATGATATCGGCACCAAGTATCTGTCCTGTTCTCGGGTTTACAAAGCTTGGTCCGTATCCACCAAACGGAGGATTAGGAGAAGAAGTCCATCTCAATACATTGTAACGGATATCTCCTGCATCCCAATCAGCATCATCCGGTTGTTCCTTAATAACAACTGCATTCTTAAAGCCAGCCTTTTCAAAAGCCTCATTCCACTTAAGTCCCGCTCTTTTAATGATCGGTCTTATCTCTTGGGGAGTAGTATTCTCTATCCACCAGGTGATAGGCTCTACAGGCTCTGACATAGCAGCATTAGGATCCTTTTTTTCAAGGTACCATCTGTGAACCAGGTCTCTGTAGGGGGTATAACTCTGAGAAGTCATATCGGTAACCTGAGTAGTAAAGAAACCTACTCTTGGGTCATCATACCTGGGTTGGTAATTATTGTCAGGCATTTCAATTAAACTGTGATATACCTTGATACTCACATTCCTTCCATCAGTAACACCACGACTCCCGTTGTTAAGTACACTCGACTTACTGTAGGTGTAATTGATCTGGAGATCTGTGTTTTCCGGATAGTTTCGGATCCCGGAAACTTTGGTTTTTCCTTTGTCAAGATTCCCTAAAGTAAAAGCGGTGGGTGGCTGCCCGGGAAAACGCGGAGGTTTTACCTGAAGTAAAGTTTCCTTCAGGAAAATATTGTCTGCCTTAATAAGATAAAGACCTTTTTCCTTATCGTGAGCCGCAATTTTTTCACTGGCCATTATTCCTTTACTGATATTGGCGTTAGCAGCTTTGGCAACCGCATTGTCCGGATCAAAATAGGAAGAAGTGTTTTGTGTTATAAATTCGATTTTGTCGTAAAATCTTTTGATCTTGAAGATCTTGGAACCGCGATAAGCTCCTCTGAAAGCTCCCACGTCAACAACTCCATCAGCTATCTGACTAAAATAAATAAACTCTTTCCCCAGCTGATCTTCCGATACCAGCATCTGGATAGAACCGTTTACCGTATCCTGATAGATCGTAAAGAGTCCTTCAATTTTTTTACTGGATTTAGTAAGATCGGCAATAGATTTCTTTTTACTGGGTTTTTTTACGGGAGCGGTTGGAACTGCTTCCTTCTTATTTTTCTTTTTTCTTCGTTGTGCGTTCGCATCATTAATGCTAAACAGGAATACAAATGCAAGCAGAAAAATTGCATTTTTCCCTAAACTAATTCGTTTCATATATAACAAGTTTGGTTTTAATAATGTGGTTTAAACAAATTTAACCGAGATTTGTTATAAAACTTCTTAATAAAAGGTTAAATAGGACGAATATTCCACTTGTTTTTTGAACTGCTTTGACTTTTTTCTGAAGAAAAATCCTGATTTGAGATTTACTCCTTCGGAGAGGCAACAGAATTAGATTATTACCAATAAAAAAAGGGATCATCAGATCCCTTTTTCAGTATATTTTTTTCCTCTTAATTATTCACCATAAATACCGCATTGGCAAAGAAGAGCTTTCCGTTTTCCCAGAAACCTCTGAAAAGCGGATTGTCTACCATATAGATAACCGCACCTCTGCCGTAATCCTGACTTCCGAAAATAAGGCTTTTGGATGTTTGCTTGAGAGCGTTGCTTCCCGCAAACCCTGATACCGGCTTGCCTTCGCTTTCCTCAATATATACTACATTGCCACTTTCAAGGAAATCGTAGGTACTACTGCTTAGCTTCAGGCTGAAATAAGTATCATCATATCCGAATGCCAGAGGATGCGTAGTATCGACCTTTGTTTTAAAGATAGCTCCGGTAATAAAGTTCTTAACCTGTTCTCTTTGTCCGGCACGATAGGAGAGCAGATGATTGGTACTGTCTTTTTCCGCTTTTTTGCTCTTAATGCCAAAACCTTTATCGCCTTTAAGTCCGCTTACCGAATTTCCAATAGCGATCAGTTTTCCTCCGGCACGAACCCATGCTTTTAAGGATTTCATCCTGTTGTCATTAAGGAAGCTTCCATAAAATCCGTTAGGCAGAATAAGCACATCGTAATCCGAGAGATTTACTCTTCCAAAATAGTCTTCATTCAGTACCGAAACCGGATATCCGAGTTGTTTCTCAAAGAAATGCCAGATCTCCCCGAAACTAAGGGTAGAGGTAGGCCCGCCCGACAGTACGGCCACTTTAAGGTCGGGGATCATCTTTACACTGTCCGAACCGAAATCCTTCCCGCTTTCCACAAAACCACTGTCTACATTTTCAAGCGATTTTTTGTGGTTGGAAGCTATCTTCAAGAGCTGGCTCCTGAAATTTTTCACATGCTTGTTATCCGCTTTGGTAATGATCAGACTTCCTCTTCCGTAAGCCTTATTGTTTACCGTAAAAGCCTCTTCATTGTAGCGCACCCTGATCTTATTTTTCAACAACTCTGCCAGGAAACGTGCATCTTTCATACTGTTCCAGTTGGTCACATAACCGTAGGAATCGGTATTTGTTGGTTGTGCGTATTCCAGGTTGTCAGACACCGACGGGGTAGCACTCACCGTATTTTCAGAGGCAATGGTCTTCAGTCCATAGGCATATGGAAGGGACCAGGCCGTAATATCATAGGTAAGCGAGTCGCTTAATTTGGTCTTAGGTTCAAAAAGTACTTTTACTAGCGTGGCTTTCATCTGATTGGTGCTCACTACAAGATCGGAAGAGCTGGTTCTCATACTTCCTGCCTTTCCGCTGTCGTAATCGTATCCTCTTACCGTGGTATTTCCCGCATAGCCGTATTTAATTTCATGCCTGTCCAGCAGATCCGTTAGCGCTTTTAATTTGTCTTTGTCACCTTTTAGGATATAACTTTTGTATTTAAAATTCTTGTTGTTATAGAATTTTTTGAATTCATCGTTAAGCTTCTGTGCATTCAGCGAAGAGATCTCCACGGTAGATAAACCGGTAGTGTGGTGATGAGCTATCCTGTCTTTTAAGGTCAGGGTATCCCCGTTACGGGTAATGATCCCCAGGCCTGCACGTCCGCTACCTCCCTGTTCGTACGTCATTCCTATCCCTCCGTTATAAGTGGGGTAGGTATCTCCGTAACTGGGATATAACAGATCAAAAACTTCCTTGGTAAAATAAAACCATCCGTTCGCATCGAAGTATTTGGCGTGGTTCTTCCCTATGGTGACCTGAAAATTCCTTTGCCAATCCGTAATAACCTCATGAAAAGGTTCTGCAGCCGGAGCAAAATAATAGGGATCGTCCACTCCCTGCTCGTGAAAATCTACGTGAATATGAGGTAACCATTTATTAAAAACTTTAAGGCGTTGCTGAGACTCCACCTGCGTTGCCCAGGCCCAGTCTCTGTTCAGATCGAACATATAGTGATTCGATCTTCCGCTCAGCCAGCCTTCGTGGTGTTCCTTACTGTTAGGATCTACATTATGAGCGTCATTCACAAACTGATTGTACCAGTTCACATAGCGGTCACGCCCGTCAGGATTGATACAGGGATCGATGATCACCACCGTATTTTTAAGCCAGTCTTTCTTTTTGGTCAGCAACTCGTATATGGTTTGCATAGAGGCTTCCGTACTTACGCTCTCGTTACCATGAACATTGTAACTCAGCCAAACCACTGCCACCGAAGGATTTCCTTCCCCTTTGGCAGAATTAAAATGAGCCGCTCTGATCTCTTCCAGCTTCTGCATATTTTCTTCAGACGAAACAAATGCAACCATTAATCTCCGTTGTTCATTGGTCTTTCCGTAAGACTCCAGTTTCATCATAGAAGCAGCAGCCCCCGCAAGGTATTCGTAATAATCAACCACCTGGTGGTGCCGTGTAAAACGGGTTCCCAGTTCATATCCTAAAAATTCCGAAGGCGATTTGATTTGCTGTGCAGTAACTAAAACAGTAAAGAAGAGTAGTGCGATGGTAAATTTAAACCTCATGTATTTTAAATATTAATTAGACGAGTACCAAAACTACTAAATTATTGCCTATGGAGAAATAACATCTTAACGTATTTTTAGGAATTGAAAGAAGAAAGAGTTTTATCTTTACCGCTTTGTTTGGCGTTTGGTTTTACCGACCAATAAAACCACCGGGCTTTTGGTACTCGCTTCCCTTTTCAGGGAGAGCTCAGACAACTACCGCAATCCCTAACGCTTTTAATAATTATAAACTATGCCAACCGACTGTATTTCGTTCAGAGAAACCGGATATTTTTCAAGTTTAATTTGTGATTACCTCGAACAAAAGGAAGAGATCCAGCCTTTTTATCATCGTTTTCCTTCCCTCGAAAATTTAAAGGAACAAATAGAAGAAAAAAGAGCTTCTTTCTCCGGCGAAAACAGAAAAGTTCTGGTAGAAGCCTTAAACAAGCAGTACAGAAAAACAGAAATATCAGAAGCTACAGAGGCGAATATCAGTGCTCTGAATGATCAGAATACATTTACGGTCACTACCGGGCATCAGCTTAACCTTTTTACAGGTCCGCTCTATTTTCTTTACAAAATAGTATCTGCCATCAACCTTTCCCGCAAATTAAAGGAAGCATATCCTGAAAACAATTTTGTACCTGTTTATTGGATGGCTACCGAAGATCACGATTTTGATGAGATCTCTTTCTTCAATTTTAAAGGAAAGAAATTCCAGTGGAGCAGGAGCTCCGGAGGAGCTGTTGGCGAATTGTCAAATGAAGGCCTGGAAGAGGTCTTTGATCTTTTTTCCAAACAATTGGGCGGAGGACGAAATGCCGAAGAATTAAGAGAATTGTTTAAAGCAGCTTACCTGGAGCACGACAATTTAACAGAGGCTACCCGTTTTCTGGCAAATTCCTTGTTCGGAGAATATGGCCTGGTAATAGTAGACGGAAATGACAGTGCGCTTAAGAGATTGTTTATTCCTTATGTTCAGAAAGAACTGGAACATCAGACTTCTTTTTCAAGTATAGAACCGCTAGCTAAAGAACTAAGTGCAAAAGGATATAAAGTACAGGTAAATCCGAGAGAGATCAACCTTTTCTATCTTTCCGAAAGATTGAGGGAGCGTATTGTTGAACAGAACGGACAGTATGGAGTTAACGATACCGATATAAGTTTTTCCAAAGAAGAAATACTCAAGGAACTGGATGAGCATCCGGAGCGTTTTAGCCCTAATGTAATGATGCGTCCGCTCTATCAGGAAGTCATCCTGCCCAACCTCTGCTATATTGGAGGAGGAGGAGAGCTCGCGTACTGGCTGGAGCTTAAAGATTATTTTAAAACCGTTAATGTACCGTTCCCCACCTTACTCCTGAGGAATTCCGTTCTTGTAGCGACTTCCAAACAAAAGGAAAAACTGGAAAAACTCGACCTTTCCTATAAAAATCTCTTTTTAAAACGGGATACCTTTATTAACAGGAAAGTCAGGGAGATCTCGAATATAGATATCGATTTCTCTCCGCAGAAAAAGCATCTGGAAGAACAGTTTGCCGCTTTATATGACTTGGCAGAACAGACAGATAAGAGCTTTTTCGGAGCAGTAAAAGCGCAGGAAATAAAGCAATTGAAAGGGATAAATAATCTGGAAAAAAGATTGCTGAAGGCCCAGAAAAGAAAACTGTCAGATCATGTATCCAGGATCACTGAAATACAGGACAGCCTGTTCCCGGGACAATCCCTTCAGGAAAGGAACCTCAATTTCTCAGAGCTTTATCTGGAACATGGCAAAGAATTGATCTCTGTACTCTTAGATACCTTAGACCCGCTAAAAGGAGAATTCCTTATTCTTGAAATATAAAAACAAACGGTAAGCATTCCTTTGCATTTTTGCGCCCGCTACCGAATTCAGGAAATGTACTTCCCGAACTACTTTTCTTTTGAGATTTAGTATGTTAAATTTTTCCAAAGGCTGTACTTTTGTGGAAAATTTAGACCTATGCATAATTTAGATATAGATTTGGTGGAAATGACCATGGATGTCATGAAATATTCCATTAACCGAATTACCAACAGAAACCCGGTACTGGGGGCTCCGAAAAAAGAAGAGGAGCTTCGAAAAATTGTGGGAGAAACTATCACTCCCGAGGGGATCGGAGGAGAAAATGCATTTCAGCTATTTAAAGATGTTCTGTCGAGAGCGATCGTTCCGATCGATCATCCGAGGCATCTGGCTTTTGTACCTGCTTCCCCTACCAAGGCTGCGGTAATGTTCGATCTGGTAACTTCGGCTTCAAGTATACACGGAGCGTATTGGATGGAAGGTGCCGGAGGTATTTTTTGTGAAAATGAGGCTATGAAGTGGCTGGTAGAACTTACACAGATGCCCGAAGGTGCTTTTGGAGTATTTACCAGCGGAGGTACGGCTGCCAATCTCTCTGCTATGGTAACAGCCAGAGAACACTGGCGTTCGAAAGATGAAAGCAATCAGGGAGAAAAAGGTCTTATGATCACCTCAATAGGGGCGCATTCCTCTATTAAGGCAATGGCTAAGGTAATAGATGTTGATGTACTTCTGATCAACTCGGAAGATCGTTTAACAGGCGAAGAACTGCAAAATACGATCGATGGCCTGGATCCTCATCAGCGTAAAAGGTTGTTTGCAGTGGTTGCCACCGGTGGAACTACCAATGCAGGGATCGTAGACGACCTCGACGGTATTGCTAGTTCCTGTAATAAAGAAGAAGTGTGGTTTCATGTCGATGCGGCTTACGGAGGTGGTGCATTGGCTGCCGATTCGGTAAGACACATGTTTAACGGAATTGAAAGATCAGACAGTGTAACCATAGACCCGCATAAATGGTTGTTCTCACCCTATGATTGCGGTGCGGTTATTTACCGAAATCCCGAACTGGCCAGAAATGCTCATGCTCAGGAGGGATCCTACCTGGATATTTTTAAAGATGAAGGCGCCAGAGGCTTCAATCCGTCAGAATACCAGATCCAGCTAACGAGAAGGGTAAGGGGGCTTCCTCTTTGGTTCTCTCTGGCCATGCACGGAACAGATCGGTATAAAGAGGCTATAGAAAGGGGTATTGAGCTGGCTCTGATAGCCGGAAAGATGATAGAAGAAAATCCACTGGTAGAGCTGGTACGCGAACCCAGCCTGTCCTGTGTACTTTTCAGAAGAAAAGGATGGACACCGGAAGATTATAAAAACTGGACCTATAAAAATCACAAAGCCGGATTTGCTCTGGTAACTCCTACCAAATGGAAAAAAGGAGATGAGTTCGAAACAGTAGCCCGTTTCTGCTTTATCAATCCCGATACTACTACAAAAGATATTCAGGAGATCCTGGATACAATGGAATAGATACCGGGGCTTTTTGCGTGCGGTACAGATGAAAAATGCCAAAGGGGAAAATTATTTGAAACTTAGATTTTTCCTTTTGGCATTAAATAGTATTTTTGCGCATGCAAGACAACGTACTAATTTTAGACTTCGGTTCACAGTACACTCAATTAATTGCTCGCAGGGTTCGTGAGTTAAATATTTACTGTGAAATTCATCCATTCAACAATTTACCAAACAATGTTTCTTCCTTTAAGGCAGTGATCTTATCGGGCTCTCCCTTTTCAGTAAGAGGTGAGGAAGCACCACATCCCGACCTGTCGGAGATCAAAGGAAAGATCCCTCTTCTGGGAGTGTGTTACGGGGCGCAGTACCTGGCGCATTTTAATGGCGGGAATGTGGCTCCTTCCAATACCAGAGAATACGGAAGAGCAAATCTGTCTTTTATCGAAAATGGAGAGTTGTTCTTTGAAGGTATAGAGACGGGAAGCCAGGTTTGGATGAGCCATAGCGATACGATTAAGGAACTGCCAACGGGGGCCGTTAAACTGGCCAGTACCGGAGATGTGGAAAATGCCGCTTATAAAATAGAAGGCGAGGCCACTTACGCTATCCAGTTTCACCCGGAAGTATATCACAGTACCGACGGAAAACAGTTGCTGGAGAACTTTTTAGTGAAAATAGCCGGAGTGTCGCAATCCTGGACACCCGATAATTTCGTAGATATGACAGTGGCTTCTCTAAAGGAGCAGGTGGGAACCGAAAAAGTAGTGCTGGGATTGTCCGGAGGAGTCGATTCTACAGTAGCTGCTGTTTTGTTGCATCGAGCGATCGGGAAGAACCTTCACTGTATTTTCGTAAATAATGGTTTGCTGAGGAAAAACGAATTCGAAAGCGTCCTTGATCAATACGAAGGTATGGGCTTGAACGTAAAAGGCGTAGATGCTTCGGCACGCTTTTTGGATGCGTTAAAGGGAATCGATGATCCTGAGAAGAAAAGAAAGGCCATAGGTAATGTGTTTATCGATGTTTTTGATGATGAGTCGCATTTGATAGAGGATGCAAAATGGCTGGGACAGGGAACCATTTATCCGGATGTTATTGAATCTACTTCGGTAAACGGACCTTCCGCAACCATTAAGAGTCACCATAATGTTGGGGGTTTACCGGATTATATGAAACTGAAGATCGTGGAACCATTGCGAATGTTGTTTAAAGATGAGGTAAGGAGAGTAGGAGCTTCCATGGGAATAGATCCGGAATTACTCGGAAGACACCCGTTCCCCGGCCCGGGACTTGCTATCAGGATCCTGGGAGATATCACACCTGATAAAGTTCGTATCTTACAGGAAGTAGATTCGATATTTATCAACGGCCTTAAAGAATCTGGCCTCTATAATAAAGTATGGCAGGCAGGTGCTATTCTTTTACCGGTAAATTCGGTAGGTGTAATGGGTGATGAACGTACTTATGAGAAATGTGTAGCGCTGAGAGCAGTGGAAAGTACGGATGGGATGACAGCAGATTGGGTGAATTTACCTTATAAATTTTTGCAAAAAACCTCAAATGAAATAATAAACCGGGTTAAAGGCGTTAATAGAGTAGTGTATGACATTAGTTCTAAACCCCCGGCAACCATAGAATGGGAATAATAAATAACAAATGAAGAAATTCGCTTTACTCTTTTTAATTACTTTTTTTGGCTTGTCCAGCCTGATGGCGCAGCAATTTAAAACGCATGCGGTTAAGGAAGGAGAGACCATAGAAAGTATCTCCAGGCTATACAAAATAAAACCTGCCGATATCTTAAGGCTGAACCCCGAACTAAAAGGGGGGTTAAAAGTAAATACCATCCTGGTTATTCCTCCTTCCCTGGAAGAAAATAAGCCGATAATAAATGCGGCAACTACAAAACAGGAGGTGACTTTTAAGCAGCACCGGGTAAGAAGAAAAGAAACCCTTTTCAGTATTTCCCAGAAATACGATATCGAAATAGAAGATATAAAAAGGTTTAATAAAGAACTGTACAGCAGGGAACTCAAAAAAGGAGAGCGGATAAGGATCCCTAAATTCTTAACGCCCAGAGTTGCTGAGAATCCGGCAGACAGTATTCCGGAAGGCCTGGCAAAATACATTGTACAGCCCAAGCAGGGGAAATGGCGAATTGCCTATGAACACGGGATTACCGTAAAAGAACTGGAAGAATTGAACCCGGAACTGGGCGAAATGCTTCAGGAAGGACAGGAGATATGGGTACCGGCAAAAGAACTGGAAGAGAAGAATGTAGTGATCGATACCCTGTATAATTACTATACGGTACTACCGAGAGAAGGATTTTTCAGATTAAAACTCAAATTGGGCACTACACAGGAGCAATTGGAAGAACTTAATCCAGAGCTTAAAGACGGTGGTCTTAAGGTTGGAATGATCCTGAAGATCCCCAAGGAAATAGAAGGGGATTTTGATGTAAAGGACGGCCTGGTAGTTGAAAAATTCAGACTCATCGACAGTATAAGGACCGATGAGGTACTCAATATTGGCCTGATCATGCCCTTCAACCTGAATAGGGTAGATCTCGATTCGGTTAGCGTATTACGGGAACAGATAAATGGAAACCGATGGCTGAGCAGATCTCTCGATTTTTATGCAGGTGCCAGAATGGCCCTGGATTCCGCCAAACAACTGGGAATATCAGTTAATGTGAAGGTGTATGATAGCGAAGCGAATGAAAATGTGGTTTCCAATCTTATTGCCAATACCGATTTTGAAGGTACAGATGCCGTGATAGGCCCGTTTTTCCCCGGACCTTTTAATGAAATGGCTCGCGGATTAAGAACTAATAATATTCCGGTTTTTGCACCCTTTACAAAAAATATAGACCTGGCTCCGAATGTGTTTCAGACAATTCCGAGCGATGAGGTTCTATATGAGAAAATGGTAAAGTACCTGGATAAGAGAGTAGAAGGTAAAAACCTTATTATAATTGCGGATTCCCTGAGTATGCCTACTAAAGAAAGGCTTTTACTCAGATATCCTACAGCCAAGGTGGTCGATCCTATCGAAAATCGTTTTATCAGACTGGATGAACTGGACCCGGTTCTGGTTGAGGACCAGGAGAACTGGGTAATAGTAGAAACTAAGAGTATTTCCCTTTTAGCAAATATCACCTCGGTATTAAATTCGGCTCACGGAACGAGACTGATCGAGGAGGAAGAGAAAACCTTCGATATAAGGATGTTCACTACCAATAAGAACAGGGCTTTCGACAGCGATAATGTATCTAATTTTCACTTGTCCAAACTCCGGTTCCATTATCCGACAACCGATCGGTTGTCCTCTATGAATTCCGAATTCTCAAAGGAATACGAAAGACAATACGGATCCTTCCCGGACCGATATGCCATCAGAGGTTTTGACCTGACCATGGATGTGATCTTACGCCTGGCATATAACAAAAACCTTTATATCGGGGCAGAACGTATCAGCGAAACCGAATATGTAGAAAATAAATTCAATTATACCAGAAGATTTTTCGGAGGTTATTATAATACCGCAGCGTATATAGCCTATTATGAAGAACTTGAAATAAAAATTGCCAGGGATAATGACATCAAAAGTAACCTATAAAGGAGATCTCCGTACTACCTGCATCCACCTTAAATCGAATAATGAATTTATAACGGATGCACCTACCGATAATAACGGTAAAGGGGAAGCATTTTCACCCACAGATACGGTAGCTACAGGATTGGCAAGTTGTATGCTTACGGTAATGGGAATTAAAGCCAGAGACCTCGAAATAGATCTTAAAGGAGGGATGGCCGAGGTAACCAAGACCATGGCGGCAAATCCCAGAAGGATCTCAAAAATTGAGGTTAATTTTGATTTTCCTTTGTCGGTAGACGAAAAGACAAGAAAGATCCTGGAGCATACAGCTAATACATGTCCGGTACATCACAGCTTACATCCGGATATTGAAAAAGTAATTTCTTTTAAATGGGGATAAATGCAAAAATGGTCGATCATACTCGTATTTCTGCTCCTTCTTGGTTCCAAGGAGGAAGAATTTATTGAGTGGAGCGAAGACCGTAAGCTAACCTGGGCCGACTTTAAAGGAGATCCCGATTACGATACCGATGCTGCAGCCACCACGGCTTCAGGAATATCCTATAAACTTTCTGCAGGGATCACCGGAGACAAGGTAAACCTTAAATGTGAAGTAAAGACTTATTTTTATCCTCAGAGCTCCTGGTATAAAAAAGAACTGTCAGATAGCATTGTATTAAGCCACGAGCAACTTCATTTCGATATTACCGAATTACATGCCCGTAAATTAAGGAAGAGAATAGAAGAGGGGAGTTTTACTGCAGATGTTAAAGCAGAAGTAAGAGCCATTTATGCAGAGGTCAATGATGCTCTTCGGTTAAAGCAGAGAGCTTATGACAATGCAACCGATTTTTCCAGAGATCACCCTAAACAGAGAGAATGGGGGATACTCATAAAAAAAGAGCTATCGGAATTCGAAAATTACCAATAGCCCCATAGTGTGGACGAAATATATCTTTTTACTATCGAGTGAAGTTTATGATCACGGTACCTGTGGTTTGTGCCGTTTCTCCGTTAAACATAATCTCCTGATCCAGATTTAATCTTATTTCCAAACTGTTTTCCGTTAGTTGTGTAACAGTAAAACTCGGACTGGTCCCGAACTCTTCCAACGTACTGTCATCAGAGTCTATGGTGAGTGTACTCCCGTTAAGTTGCCAGGTACCGTCTAAGAAGAGACCGTCTACCTGCTCTTCTTCCGTTTCGGTTTGTCCGAAAGCAGTTATGGTCAGTATTTGGACAAAACTCCCGGAGCTACTTACCGTGTTTGGGTTTTCGGAAAAAACTACCTGTAGATCCTCGTTAGACGTACTAAGCGAAAAATCTACGGTTACCGTTACACCCTCCTGGGTAACAACAGCACTTCCGTTTTGCGTGGTTACACCACTTAAATTCCAGGTTCCCGGTAAATTGGCGCTGTCAAAATCAGCTTCGTTATCATCCGAAGTACAAGCCGCGAATGTAAAGACGAATGCGACAATTAATAGTTTAAAATATTTCATAGCTTAATCAATAGATGGTTTGTAAAATCTAACGGGATAAAAGTTGATTTATTTCATTTACATCAACTGCCCGAAGAAAATAGCATTCATCATTAATTTGTTCGTTCCGTACCAGAATGCCCTGAAATTAGTATTATCTGTAAATACAACAACACGACCTCTTCCCATTCTTCTTACCTGGAACGGAACAGAGTTCTTAAGAATTTCAAGGTTCTCCTCCGAAATATAACCGCTCAACAGAGGATTGGAAGTATAGGTAATAGGATTGTTATAGCTCTGCTTATCAGGTTCTATGTAAATATTGGTGTTTCTGAACATAGCTATCTTATCGTTCTTATACCCGAAGTTAATAGGGTGTGAACGATCTGTTTTAGCTTCAAAAATAGCACCACCGGTTACCTGTGCTCCTCTGAAACGCTGACGCTCCTCAAAGCTTACATTTTTAGCCACCAGGTCATTTTCCCTGTATTCAAGTTTTATAAACTCGTTGTTCTTTAACCAGCTTACAGCATTCCTGTATCCGATAAGCGTACCTCCGCTGCGTACCCAGTCCTGTAGTTTCTTCTTGGCACTTCCGGATACTCCTCCAAAGGTATTTGGAAGAATAAAAACGTTGTATTTACTAAGATCTACACTGTTAAAATAACTGGCATCGATCTTGGTGATCTTCATATTGTAACGCTGATCGAATAAGTGCCAGATCTCTCCGGCATCATAAGGAGATATCCCGCTTCCTACCAGCATGGCCACTTTTGGTTTTCTGACAGTTTCAAAATCGTTACTTCCAAGATCAATACCCTCGGTATATCCTGTAGATACAGCTGTGATATTTATATGACTATCTTCGGCAACTTTACTGAGGAAAGTGTATAGCTCATCGGCATTTAGTTTCTGATTCTGTACCGGAACCATGATAGTACCGTAATCGTATTTTTTACCTTCAACACTAAAAGGAGTTGGGCCTACTTTAGCTCTGATACCTTTTTGGAGTATCTTGTTCAGTGCTCTTGGTGTATAGTATTCATGCCATTCGAAAAGATAAGCATAACTGCTTTTTCCGCTAATACTTCCCTTTTTCATTTTAAGATCCGAAACCTCGTTTCCTGCATTGTTTAAACCGTTCAGATTGGCATAATCCAGGTTAAAGGCCAGGGGGAAAGTCCAGGCAGATACATCGTAAAAAAGACTGTCCTTAAAAGTGGTTCTTTTTTCGAACATCGCATTGATGATCGTGCTGTTCTTTTGATTGGTAGGAACAATATAGCTATAGCCTTTTTTATATCTTTTTCCGTTAGCGGTGAAATCATTAGCCACCTCGTGGATCTTTATATTGTGTCTCTTTAGTATCTCTGCCAGATGAAAGGTCTTTGCAGCATCTTTTTCATCACCGAAAACAATGGCTTTGGTTTTGTTTCGTGATCCGGAATTCCTTGCATCAGCATAGAAATCGCGCTGATAGCTCAGTAATTTGGTCCTTAAGCTCTTAGCTGCTGCCAGTGTAGATAGCATGGCGGTAAACTGATTCCTGATAGTAAAAGGGAATGTAAGTGTTCCGTTCTCACTCTCCTGGATATGTCCTCTGGAACTTCCCTGTTCGAAAAGGATACCGATACTTCCGTTAATATCCGGAAAAGTAGATCCTTTCCCGTAATAGTAATCATCAAAGTTCTCACCGGAATAGTATAAAGATCCCAGTTTGTCAAGGGCTTTTACGTGAAAACCTGCAATTTCTGCGGTTAGCTCCTGGTTCATTTGAGGAGTAAGAGGGTGAACACGATCAGGTTCTCCCGGCTGGAAGAAGAAAGTAGAATTCGTACCCATTTCGTGATGGTCGGTCAGGATATTCGGTAACCATTTGTGAAAGGATTTGATCCTTGCCCGGCTTTCCGGTAACTGCACCGGTAACCAGTCTCTGTTCATATCAAACCAGTAGTGATTGGTTCTTCCTCCCGGCCATACCTCATGGTATTCTCTTTCATTGTTATCTGAATTCAGATTGTGACTTCTGTTGGTGTTGGCCCAATATGCAAATCGCTGAAGCCCGTCCGGGTTAAGGGAAGGGTCCAGAAGAATAACAGCATTGTCTAATAATTCTTCTATTTCCTGCCCCTGGGCTGCTGCCAGGTAGTAGGCAAGAGCCAGTCCTGCATTGGCACCACTGGGCTCATTTCCGTGAATGGAAAGTCCCTGGTAAACCACCACAGGCATATCATTTACATCTAAGGAACCAGCCCCGCTTTCGGTAAGCTGGATGTGCTGCTGACGTATTTCTTCTAAACGCTGATGATTCTTCGGATTGGTAACCGTAAGCAGAAGAATAGGTCTTCCTTCAAAAGTGCTTCCGCGGTTTTCCAGGCTAATACGATCTGAAGCATTAGCAACGGCTTTCATATATTCTACCAGCTTGTCATGTGTAACGTGCCATTCTCCGACTTCATGGCCTATAACAGATTTAGGCGTCGGGATAGATGGGTTATAACTGATATTTTGTGGTAAATAATAGGAAAGATCTGCTTTTTGCTGCGCTTGTGAGAAACCTACAAACAACAGCAAAAAAAAGGAGATAATTTTTTTCATTACAAGGAATTTAGTTGAAATGTAAATATAAAAAAACCGCTTCATTTAAGAAGCGGCCTCATATTTTTTTAAGAAATTTTGATGACGGTGTTATATATCGTCAAAACTGATATCGGTAAAACTATCGGAGGACTTATGCTCTCCGTTTTCAGAACCCGATACGTGTTCCTTTTTAAAATCTTTTTGATGACGTTCAGAAATAACCTCTTCACCCTTCTGATTAATGATATATTCGGTCATTTCTCCGAGAATATCCTTAAACGCATTAAAATCTTCTTTATAAAGATAAATTTTATGTTTTTTATAATGGAAAGAACCATCATCATGAGTGAATTTTTTACTTTCCGTGATAGTTAGATAATAATCTCCCGCCTTGGTAGCTCTTACATCAAAAAAGTACGTTCTTCTACCGGCTCTCAGGACTTTAGAGAAAATTTCATCTTTCTCTAACAATTCTTTATCGCTCATAATCCCTCTTACTTAAAGTTTTAGTTGATTTCTTTTTCACAACCAAAAATGTGAAAAAAATCCTAATGAAACAACTATTTTCTACATTTCTTTTTCCGAAAGCTGATTTAAATAGAGCTCTTTATAATAGCCTTCCTGGGTTATAAGTTGATTATGAGTGCCTTGTTGTACAATCTTTCCTTCATCTAAAACTAAGATTTTATCAGCATTTTTTGCCGAAGAAATCCGATGACTTACAATGATAGTTGTTTTGCTGTTAGCGGCTTTCTGAAGATTGTTAAGGATCTCTTCTTCGGTCTCGGTATCAACTGCGGAAAGACAATCGTCAAACAGGAATATTTCCGGATCTTTGATCAGTGCCCTTGCTATGGAGATACGTTGTTTCTGCCCTCCACTCAGGGTGATCCCTCTTTCTCCAAGAACCGTATCGTACTCTTTATTGAAATCCATAATGTTTTTATGGACCGCTGCTTTTTTAGCCACTTCAATGATCTCCTCATCCGTTGCGTCTTCTTTCCCGAATTTAATATTGTTCCGGATACTGTCTGAAAACAGGAAAGCATCCTGAGGAACAGCACCGATGGCATTTCGCAAGTTGTATAAATTGAGTTGATCGATAGCTACCCCGTCAATTAAAATAGAACCCTGACTTACATCGTACAGGCGTCCAACCAGGTCCAGCACCGTAGATTTTCCGGAACCGGTCTTCCCGATAATAGCTAAGGTTTCTCCTTTATTGGCAAGAAAGGATACATTTTTCAGTGCTTCTATATTGGTATCTTCATAAGTGAAAGATACATTCCTGAACTCGATATTCCCGCCTATCTCCGAGGCTTCCTTTCTGTTATTCCTGATTTGAGGAACTTCTTTCAGGAATTCATTGATCCTCTTCTGGGAAGCTTCTGCCCGCTGAACGATAGAGGTCACCCAACCTACGGTCGCTACCGGCCAGGTAAGCATATTTACATAAATAATAAACTCGGCAATAACCCCGATTGAATCGATCTCGTTATTGATGTATTGACGCCCACCGATATAGATCACAAACAGATTACTGACCCCGATAAGGAGGATCATCATAGGGAAAAACCAGGCATTTACCTTTACCAGGTTCATGCTTTTATTCTTTCCGTCATTGGCTATTTCTTCCAGCTCCGCATTGATCCGGTTTTCTATCCCGTAGGCCTTGATCACCGAGATTCCCGAAAAAGACTCCTGGGTAAAAGTAGAGAGCTTTGACAGGTATTCCTGAACGATCGTACTTCTTTTATGAATGATCTTACTTATGGTATAGATAAGGTAAGAGAGGATAGGTAAGGGGATAAGGGTGTACATGGCCATTTTGGATGACGAATAGAACATCAGCGGGATTACACAGACAAAAAGGGTAATGGTCTGGATACTGTACATAATTGCTGGTCCTGCATACATTCTAACCTGCCCCACATCTTCACTTATCCTGTTCATCAGGTCTCCTGTTCTGTTCTTTTTATAGAAATTGAGAGAAAGGCGTTCGTATTGCCTGAAAACCTCATTCTTAAGATCGAATTCTATATACCTGGACACATTAATGATGGTCTGTCGCATAAGGAAGGTGAAGAAACCGGATAAGAGTGCCGCTGCAATAATGATAAGGATGTATTCTACGAGCTGCCCCCTCACGATGGAAGGGTCGTTTTCCGGATTTTTAAGGTATTCCTCTACTGCTGCCAGTGAATTTTTAACATATGGGGGGATTACAAGGGAAAATACCCTGGCAATAATGGTAATGACGATCCCTATCAGCAGCCTGTACCTGTATTTTATGAAATATTTATTGAGATGTTTTAATTCTTTCATGTTCTTTCTTTATTCGCTGAATATTAAATATTTCACAATTTGACTAGGTATCTTTTGTTTCAAATTGAATATTCTTTTAAATTTGCCCAGATTTTTTATCATAATAATAAAAAATATAGTCTTTAAATTTAATTTTATATAAATGATATCAGAGGTTCTTCCTTTTAATGAACTCAAAAAAGTTGACCCAGTTTTTGGTCAACTTTCTTTTGACAATCATGAGCAAATCGTTTTTTGCAACGACAAAGATACAGGATTAAAAGCAATAATCGGAATACATAACACAGTTTTAGGACCTGCACTTGGAGGTACCAGAATGTGGCAGTATAACAATGAATGGGAAGCGTTAAATGACGTATTGCGACTCTCCAGGGGAATGACTTTTAAATCGGCTATTACAGGACTTAACCTGGGCGGTGGTAAAGCGGTTATTATCGGTGATGCCAAAACTCAGAAGACTCCGGAGCTGATGAAGAAATTTGCTGAGTTTGTTCATTCTCTTAGCGGAAAATACATTACTGCAGAAGATGTGGGAATGGAGACATCGGATATGGATCTTGTACGTGAGATCACTCCTTATGTTACCGGGATCTCAGAAGAGAAAGGTGGAGCAGGAAACCCATCTCCTATAACGGCTTACGGGGTGTTTATGGGAATGAAAGCTGCAGCCAAGTACAAATTCGGAACAGATCATCTGGAAGGCAGAAAAGTATTGGTACAGGGAATCGGTCACGTTGGTGAATCTTTGGTAGAACACCTTAGAAATGAAGGAGCTGAAGTACTGATCGCAGATATCAATGAAAACCGTCTGGCAGAAGTGAGCAAGAAATACGGGGCTACTGTTTTTAGCGGAGATGACCTTTACAGCGCAGATGTAGATGTATATGCACCTTGTGCCCTGGGAGCTACGATTAACGATGGTACTATCGAGAAACTAAATGCCAAGATCGTTGCAGGTGCTGCTAACAATCAGTTGGCCGATGAGAAAAAACACGGAGAATTACTGAAGAAGAGAGGTATTGTATATGCTCCTGACTTCCTGATCAATGCCGGAGGTATCATCAACGTATATGCAGAACTGGAAGGTTACGGAAAAGCAGAGATCGTGAGAAAGACCGAGAATATCTACAATACGACTCTTGAGATCTTCGAGCACTCGGATGCTAAAAACTGTACGACTCATGAATCGGCTTTAAGTATTGCTCAGGGACGTATTGACGCCAGAAAATTAGAGCAGGAAAAATAACCGATTTTCCAAAATAATATTATTTTTGCGGGGCGAAAGAAATTCTTTCGCCTTCATTTTATAAGTTCTTTAAATATGTTAACACGAAGACATATCAGGGTTAAGGTAATGCAATCTATTTATGCATTGATCCAATCGAAAAATACAGATATGCAGAAGGAGGAAAAATTCCTTACGGTAAGCATGGAGAATATGTATAATTTATACGTTACCCTTCTTAATCTCATTATAGCTGTTCAGAAACTGGCCGAAGACCAACTTCTTATTTCCCAGAAAAAATACCTGGCTACGGAAGCAGAGAAGAACCCGAATAAAAAGTTTATCAATAACGAGATCCTTCAGTATTTAAAGGAAAACACACTTTTACAAAATATCACCAAAGAACGCAGACTAACCGATTGGGATCTGGAAGAAGACTATGTAAAACTTATTTACAAAGAGATCCTGGAGAGCCCCGTGTATGAGGAGTATATGAAAACAGAGAAGAGTTCTTTTGCGGAGGACAAGGATCTTATTATTGAGATCTTTAAGACCATCATAGCTCCTAATGATAAACTTTACGAATATATAGAAGATAACAGGCTAACCTGGGTAGACGATCTGCCCCTGGTTAATACACTTATCCTGAAGATATTTAAAAAGCTTAAACCCGAACCGCCGGAAAACTACTTTACGCCTAAATTGTTCAAGGATATGGACGATAAGGAGTTTTCCAGAAACCTTTTCAGGAAGACCATTCTGAATGATGAAAAGTTTCAGGAGGAAATTATCGGAAAGACCCCTAACTGGGATGCGGAGAGAATTACCGAAATAGATTCTATTCTGCTGAAAATGGCCATTTGCGAATTTCATAAGTTCCCGTCCATTCCCGTTAAGGTTACCATTAATGAATACCTGGAAATAGCAAAAGAATATTCAACCCCAAAAAGTAGCATCTTTATCAATGGTGTTCTGGATAAACTGGTCAAAGATTACACGACCAATAATTCGTTAAATAAAAGCGGAAGAGGGCTGATGTAAGAAAATAATTAGTATTTTTAGCCAAAATAAAATGATTGAATAATGAAAAAAATTTTTTTGATTTTAGGAATCGCTGCAACTACGGCATTCGTATCGTGCAAGAACAACGATGCCAGCAGCAAAATTAAATCCGAAAATGTTGAGGTAGCCGCTCAGAGAGATGAAGCTGCGAAAAATGTTGCGGAAATGACCTTTGAGTTTACCGAATATGACTTCGGTTCTATCGAACAGGGAACTCAGGTTGAAAAGGTTTTTAAATTCACTAATACAGGAAATGCGCCCTTAATTATTACCAATGCAACCAGCTCCTGCGGATGTACAATTCCACAGTATCCGAGAAATACACCTATTGCTCCGGGAGAGTCAGGTGAGCTTTTGGTAAAGTATAATGGTTCCGGAAAGAACCAGGTGACAAAAACTGTTACCGTTACGGCCAATACTGCAAAAGGAAGTGAATTAATAAGAATTAAAGCATTTGTAAACGGGAAAGATAATATCTCACCCATAACTTCACAAACCAAATAATAGTTAATGGAAGCACTTAACCAATTTGCTCCTTTTTTACTCATATTTGTGGTTTTTTACTTTTTTATGATAAGACCTCAAATAAAGAAACAGAAACAGGAAAAGAAATTTGCGGCAGAATTAAAAAAAGGAGATAGGGTAGTTACCAAAAGTGGGATGCACGGGAAGGTTATTGAATTAAATGACAAAGACAATACCTGTGTTATTGAGACCATGGCGGGAAAGATCAAATTTGAACGCTCGGCCATTTCAATGGATATCTCTCTAAAATTAAACGCTCCGGCGCCTGCTAAAAAATAAGAATAGCAATATTCATAAAAAAAGCCCTGGCAATATTGTCAGGGCTTTTTTATTAATCTAAAATATATTAGCTCTTCCTGTATTTATCGTTTAATCCGATCCCTTCACTGATCATGGGAATGATCTTTTCCAGGCGTTTTACCTTGGTGCTTTCCTGTTTTGCGGTTTCTATATATTCTGCGTATTCCCTTTTTTTGGTGAGGTTTAATACTTCAAAAGACTGTTTTAAGGAAAGGTCTTTATCAAAAGCCTGTTGAAGGTGATCGGGAATGAGTAAAGGCTTCTTTTTTTCAGGTTTTATTTCCCTTCCTGCCTTCTGATTGGCAATAGCCTCGGCTATATAGGACATTAATGATGGTTCATCAACTTCTTCCCTGGAATCAAACCTCCATTGGCGCATCGCTACCGTTTTGCCTTCCTGGGCATTTATAAGTACCTTCTTTTTATCCTGAAGTAAAGCTCCCTGAAAGAACCATACCCCGAAATAGGACTTAAAACTCCCAAGACCTATTACATTTTTATTGTTGATGGTATAAACCGGGAATCCCCATTTAACGGTTTCCTCGAGCTCTGTGTTTAGAAACAATTCCCTGAGATATACCAGTTCATCCTTCCATTTTTCCTGCCCGGAAATAAAATCATCTACGGTTTTAAAAGACTTCATTATTTAATTTTTTGGGATGGAATAGCTAAAATAAGGAATTCCCGCCGTGAAATAAAGAAAGAAACAAGATAGGAGAGGGGCTTCTTTTAGTTAAGGCTTCCAGCATAATCCAGGTTTTCACCTGTTATTTCTTTGATGTAATCATACTTGAGTTTGATGATCTGACGCATATGAAGATAGTCGTGAGATAACCAGTTAACCAGATAATAACGAGCTGTTATCTTCCCTTTGGTAGGATGCTCATAAGAATTCTGCCAGTTTGCGTTTTCCAGGGATTTAAGCCATTTTACCGACTCTTCTCTTTCCTGCAGGAACTTCTTCAGCATTTGCCTGTAATCCTGGCCCATATAGTTCCTTTCCTTTACCCAAACAGTCGGATCAAAAGGCGGTGGAACTACACCGGGTTTTTCCAATACCCATTTAATACGGAACCTGAAATCCTCCCTTTCTTCATCATATAAATGACAAAGCACTTCGAGCAGGCACCACTTATCCTTATGCGGTTTCCACGTACAAATATCGATATCTGAAATGTCCTGAAGAAGCTTCTGGAAAACACCGAGGTTTCGCTGAAGCTGAAAGATGATTATATCGTTCATGCGTCACTAAGATTTTTAAGGCGACGCTAAGATAAAGACATTTTTAAGATTATTTTCTTTTTGCGGTTAACTCACATATTTTAACGATAACCTCCACTGCCTTTTGCATACTTTCTACGGGAACGTACTCATAAGGACCGTGAAAATTATGTCCTCCGGCAAAAATATTAGGGCATGGAAGTCCCATATATGACAGCTGAGAACCATCGGTTCCTCCTCGTATCGGTTTGATGATAGGTTCTATATCGAGTTCCCGCATGGCCTGTTCGGCAATATCCACAATATGCATTACGGGCTCCACCTTCTCCCGCATATTGAAATACTGATCTTTGATCTCTACCTTAACCACTTCCGATCCGTATTTTCGGTTAAAATCGCCGGCAATCTGATGAATAAGGCCTTTTCGGGCTTCAAATCCGTCTTTGTCATGATCCCTGATGATCCCTTCCATACACGCACTTTCTACCTGAGCATCTACTTTGTAGATATGGAAAAAGCCTTCTCTTCCTTCGGTTTTCTCGGGAACCTCATTCTGTGGTAGGAGGCTGAGGAATTTATTGGCCATTAAAACAGCATTGACCATTTTATCCTTGGCATATCCCGGGTGTACACTTTTTCCGGTAAATGTGACCTTCAGTCCGGCTGCGTTGAAATTTTCGTATTCCAGTTCACCAACCTGGCTTCCATCCATGGTATAGGCCCATTCTGCACCGAACTTTTCCACATCAAACTTATGAGCTCCGCGCCCGATCTCTTCATCAGGTGTAAAAGCCACCCGTATTTTTCCGTGCTTGATCTCCGGATGCTGAATGAGATAGCTCATAGCCTCGATGATCTCTGTAATTCCGGCTTTGTCATCAGCACCAAGTAAAGTGGTACCATCTGTGGTGATTAGTGTTTGCCCTTTGTACATTAAAAGATCATCAAAATAATCGGGAGAGAGTATCATATCCGATTTGCGATCCAGTACGATATCCCTTCCGTCATAATCTTCTATGATCCTGGGATTTATGTTGGTTCCCGAATAATCGGGAGTAGTATCGAAATGAGAAATAAAACCGATTACCGGTATGTCTTCATCCGTATTGGCCGGTAAAGTGGCCATAATATATGCGTGATCGTCTATAGTCACTTCCTGCATACCTATTTCCATAAGGTCTAAAACAAGCTTGTGAGCAAGGTCCCATTGCTTTTTGGTACTTGGTGTGGTATCCGATTCAGGGTCTGATTGGGTGTCTATTTTTACGTAGCGAATAAAACGATCGATAAGGTGCTGCATAATTTTCAATTTTGCCAAATGTAAAATTTATATGTGAACTAAAGGTTAGTTAGATATAAAAAATTCTTTTTCGATCGATTTGTAATTTGTGAAAGATTAGGCATTTGTAAGTGTCTTTTTTCTTTAAAAAAACATTTCTAAGAACTATTTTTGCGGAAACAATTTCAGATGTACAAATTTTTAATTCGGCCGATTTTCTTTCTGTTTGACCCGGAAGCCATTCATCACTTTACTTTTTCGCTGATCCGTTTTCTTTTTAAAATACCCGGACTGTCTTTAATATTTAAAAAGACCTATACGGTAGAGGATAAGCGCCTGGAACGGGAGCTCTTCGGATTGAAATTCAGGAATCCGGTTGGATTGGCAGCAGGTTTCGATAAGGATGCCAAATTGTTTAACGAACTCTCTTCTTTTGGTTTCGGTTTTGTGGAGATCGGGACTTTAACTCCCAAACCCCAACCCGGAAACCCTAAACAACGCCTTTTCAGATTAAAGGCCGATCAGGCCATTATTAACCGTATGGGCTTTAACAATGGGGGAGTAGAGGAGGCAGCTATCCGGTTAAAAAAGAATAAAGGAGTTTTGATAGGAGGAAATATCGGAAAGAATAAAGTAACTGCCAATGAAGATGCGGTGAAGGATTACGAATTGTGTTTTGATGCTCTTTTTGACCTGGTTGATTATTTTGTGGTAAATGTGAGCTCTCCGAATACCCCGAACCTGAGAGAACTCCAGGACAAAGAGCCTTTAACCGAATTATTACTAAGCCTGCAAAAAAGAAATAATACCAAAGAACACCCGAAACCCATCTTGCTTAAGATAGCTCCCGACCTGTCTGAAGAACAATTAACGGATATTATAGATATCGTTAGCGAAACTAAGATTGCCGGGGTAATTGCCACTAATACCACCATTTCCAGAGAAGGCCTGGATTCGCCGTGTTACCTGGCTGCAGAACAGGGAGGGCTTAGCGGAAAACCATTGACTACTAGAAGTACGGAAGTGATCAGGTTCCTGGCAGAAAAAAGTAATAAAGCCTTTCCGATCATTGGAGTGGGAGGGATACATTCGGCTCAGGATGCCCTGGAAAAACTGGAAGCAGGAGCAGACCTGGTACAGATCTATACCGGATTTATTTACGAAGGACCTGCACTGATCAAATCTATCAATAAAGCGATCTTAAAAACTATGTAAGGAATAATGCGAGTCGGGCTCTCTTCCCTTCCGGAAGGGCTTCATTCCTGACAATGCGTTTTAATTTCTCCTGATCTTTTGAGTTGCTAAAGAGCAGTTTGTAGAATTCGGCAGTACTGATGCTGTCTTCAGCTTTTTCTACCAATACCATTTTATCGGAGGCTTTTACTTCTCCTTCTTCCATGATGCGTATATAAGTACCCGGAAATCCGCGTTCTATGAATTGTTCCAGGATGATTTGCGTATCGAACTTTATACCTAATTTATAGCAGGGTTCCCTGGGTTGGGTAATCTGTACAAGTGCCTTTCCAATCCGGTAAATATCTCCGACCAGTATATCGGTTTCATTCAGGCCTTTAACCGTTAGGTTCTCTCCGAACATGCCCCATTCCCATTCCAGTTGCGGATATAATGATTTCCAGTAAGGATATTGATCGGCAGAAAAAAGATAACAGGCCTTAAATTCTCCTCCGTGAACTCTCAGATCGGCTACCTTATCATCCTTAACTCCGTCACGACCTAAAAAAATACTGTCCACTGCCTTTTTATATATACCGGTGGTTACTTCGCGCCCTCTCCACATAACTGTTGTGGGATTGGCTATATTGGTTGAGATAATTTCCATGTATTGCTTATATAATGCCTGAGAAACCAGGCCTGATTGATAAGGTAAAGCTAGCAAAAAAAGATTAGCTTTTCTCTACAAAAATCTTAAATTGATCCAGCCATTTCTGCACTTGTTTTTTAAACATGGAAGGAAAGAGGAACGCCATCAGTTTTGGCATAAAACCAATGAATCTGGTATATTCTATTTCTGTTTCATATCTGGTAATTCCGGGTTCCGGACTGCTAAACCGGTTTGCCATGGTATTTTCCATATGAGTATGCTCGTATTTTCCGCTGAATTCTTCCGGGAGGTTTTTGACGATGATGGTCTCTATAAGTTCTATCCGGCGCTTTCCCTGAACATAGAATAATCTTGATTTGGCACCCGGCTGTCCGGCTTCCCCTTCCAGGTGCTCATAACTTTGAAAACCATCCTGCCATTCCTTTAAATTATCCACATTATCAAATAGCTCTATAACCTTTTCAATCGGAGCATTTATATCGACAAAACAGCTGAATTTCATATGCTTGAGTTTAGATGATGCTTAAACCTTTTAAATGTCGGGAATACAGAAGCTGCCTGTCCATCAAATATCTTAGATCTTAACAGGCAGAATAACAGCTTTTTACACTATTCCATACCCAAAGTCTCTTTCGACATATGCATGGTAACCAGCATATGAGGTGCATCCACTACTTCGGCTATCTTCAGGTCGCCTGCAAGAGAACACAGAGCATAAGCCTCCTCTGTGCTTAAATGGTGTACCTCCTTCAGATATTCAACCATATAGAGTGTTGCCTTTTTTGCCGCCTCATCTATGGTAAGTCCGAAACCGGTAGTTGCGTAATGCGTTGGCGTTTCATATTCCGGCTCCCTAATGCTACGGCCCTTAATGACCTCCAACTCATAAATAATTCTCATGGGCGCTTCGATGGCCGTACCGCAAACTTCTCCCAATCCCTGAACGGCATGGGTATCACCTATAGAAAAGAGAGCACCTTCTACAAAAACGGGAAAATACACGATCGTTCCTTCTGTCATATTCGGATCGTCCATATTACCTCCATTGGCCCTGGGAGGGATGGTAGACAGCAATTCTTCCGTATCCGGAGCCACTCCCATAACCCCGGGAAATGGTTTGAGCGGGATCTTTATCTTATCATTAAAATCTACATATTCCTTGTCTGCCCCCAATTCGTATATTCTCAGATATTTGCTTTTAATGGTATCTGCCAGAAAGCTAAAACCCGGAAAAATGGCATTCCAGCCCCAATCGCCCATTTCAATTTTATGAAGAGTTACTTTCAGTACATCTCCGGGCTGGGCTCCTTCTACATAAACCGGTCCGGTAAGAGGGTGAATAGGTTCAAAACTAAGCGAATCCAGGTCGGCAAGGTCCGATTCAAGATCAAATTGTTCATCACTGGCATCTTCGGTAAATGCTTCAATTACAGCTCCGGGCTGTACCCTTAAAACCGGCGGGATCGTGCTACTGAATTTGTTATGGGTCTGATCTTTGGTCAGTGTATACTGTGCTTTTATCTCTTCCTGTTTTTCCTCCTGTTCGGTATGTGACGCTTCCTTTTCTTCCTTCTGATTACAGGCTACAAAAAGGAATAAGGCGAATAAGAAAAAGAAGTTTTTTACGGAAAGATTCATGATATTTCGATATTAAGTTTGATTAGCTATTTTGAATGATCCCTAAAAATAGGAATTCTGATCTACAGTTGATAAATTTTTTGCCCTCCGGGTATTAATATCAGCGATATTGTTCCAGGATCTTTGCATCTACCCAGTAAATGTCCTGTCTGCTGGTATAAAAAAAGTATTTCCCGTCCCGGCTTACAAAGGGGCAAAGCTCATGCCCGTTGGTATTTATGAGGCTCCCCATATTTTTGGATTTTGTCCAGTTCCCGTTCTCGTCTTTAAAACTGATATAAAGATCTCCTCTTCCAAGCCCTTCTTTCCGGTTGGCACAAAAGATAATATAGGATTCATCAGGAGCAATGAACACATCTGCTTCATAACTCCCCGTATTCACAGCATCACTCAGCTTAACTGCCTCCTGATACTCTCCTTTTCTTCTGGCCGAACTGTAAATGTCAAAATTGTAATCATTTCCGTTTTCTGCCATTTTGTTGGATGAAAAATACATGCTCCCGTCCTCTGTAAAGGATATATAGTATTCATTTTTATCAGAATTGATATTCTTTCCGGCGTTTATAGGCTCGGACCATTTATCTCCGTTGCGTACGGAATACCAGATATCGTAATCTTTACCTGATCCCTTGCCGTTCATGGGCATATCGGAAATATAATAGAGTTCGTTTTCGTCCGGAGACAGAAAAGGATCGTTATAACCGTATTGCTGATGTGAAATAATGGTTTTTGAAGGGGTCCATTTACCATTTTCAAGTCGCGTATATCTTATTTCCGACCGGTTACCGGTATCCACTCCGTAAAAGAATTCCATCCCGTCTTTGGAGAACACCGATCCGAATTCGTATTCCGTGGATTTGGAAATAAGCCCGGGTGCAAAGATCTCCGGTGTCATGGACGGAGGTGTTTGCCCGAGATATTGAAGGGAATTATCAGTTCCTGAAGGATAACTGTTGATAAGAACTAAGAATAAAAGGGTAATAATGGGTTTCTGAAGACTTGTCATTTTATTATTAAGAATTTTACTTTTTCGACTTTTTATTATCCATATGTATTTCTCCCATCCTCATGATAGATACTCCACTTCCCCAGCCTGATCCGTGATCGCTCTGCATATTCTTAATATGGAGAGGATGTATATTATGTTCACCATAACACAGGAGGGAGAGTATTTTTCCGGGTCTGTTATGCCAGCTGGCCCAGGAAAGAGGGGATTCTCCGTTTATATCCTTCAGGCTTTTATCTGCTCCTGCCTCCAGCAGAAGCGTGATCGTATCTTCGTTTCCGAATGCAGCTGCCCGGTGCAGTGGGGTTTCTCCTTTGGTGTATGCATCTCTCATAAATCCGCCTGACTCTTTTCCGGCAATGGTCTTTACATTGGGATCGGCCCCGTAGAAGAGCAATAATTTTAATATTAAATTGGAAACCGGACGATTGGAGGAACACAAACTGTTATGTAATATAGATTCGCCCGTCTCCGGATGAGCGTAATTAGGATCGGCCCCTTCCTCCAGCAGATACTGACATAGTTGCCAGTGACCGTGAAAAGCTGCTCCGTTCAGATCGTAATTCTTCCCCAGATCGTCGAGAGAAGCTCCTTTGGAGATGAGGTATTTTATTCCGCTCACATCGCCATAATAAGCACACCATTTTATAAGGGGAGTTCCGTACTTGTCCGTTGATCGGGCATCATAGCCCTGTTCGAGTAAATCGAAAACCAGATCCGTACGTCCGTCTGTAAATTTATCAATCATCTTTTATACTTTAAGCATCCCCCACAATGGCAGCAACGGCCTTTGTAATTTTACCATCTGAGATAGAAATGATCTCACCAACCCTTACTTTTTCTCCCTTTTCGGTCAGGCCGTCATAGATCAACGCCGATTTGTCTGTGGTAAAAATGGCATCCAGTAAGTCTACCTTAACCCACTTTATCCCGTTTCTGCACATCTCAACAAAAGGCTCGGCACCTACTATTTTACTCCCGTTCAAATTAAATTCCACTTTGTCATGCAGGGAATTCCGCAGCGCTTCAAAATCTCCTTTCTGCCATGAATAAAAATAGGCAAGGGTAAGTTCCTTATTGGTTTTGGTATTATCCATATTCTAATAATTGATCGGGCGATCTTGCCCGTAATGGAGGAATAGCATAAAAATAAGGAATTTTAAACTTTAATTTGTTAATTAATAGGGGATTATGCTGCTGTTAATACTATTCCTGATCACAACCTTCAGGTTCCACCGTATAGGAGAGAGAGGATATTTTCCACCCTTCTTCTTTTTTGATCAGGGTAAAGACATCTACCCCGCAATGAGAAAAATCTTTATTGATCCATAAATTATAGGGAGCCCATACCATTGCTATACGCTTGTGGATCATTACTTCTGTTTTTTCCTCAATAAGACGTTCCTTGATCACTCTGTTTTTGTTAAAGGACACCTTATGAGGGGAACGACCACCTACATTAATTTTACCATTTCGCTCACTCACATAGAAATTATAGGAATCATCCAGGAATACTCCTTTAAAAGCCAGGGTGTCCTGATCTTCCAAAGCCTTAAAAAAGGTATCGACCACCTTCAGGACTTTTTGCTTTTCTGTCTGGGCAGATACCGTTAAATGAAATGAAATAATAAATAAGAGTGCGAAGCTTAGTTTGCGGATCATATAATTGTATTTTCAGGTCTTGATTTTGATTTGAACTTTCAAAAATTACGAATAATTTTCTTATCTCTGAATCAAATCGATCCAAACTTATATTCCGTACTTTTACCAAAAATTTTTTTATGAATTCCAGAGAACAGCAATTAAAGGCTTTTGACCGCCTCCTGACCATCATGGATGAACTTCGTGAGCAATGCCCGTGGGATAAAAAGCAGACGATGGAAAGCCTTCGACACCTAACCATTGAAGAAACTTACGAATTGGGAGATGCTATCCTGGATGGAGACCTGAATGAAGTTAAAAAAGAGCTGGGAGATATCCTTCTTCATATTGTCTTTTATGCAAAGATCGGAAGTGAAACACAGGATTTTGATATAGCCGATGTGGCCAACAGCATTTGTGATAAACTGGTAGACAGACACCCTCATATTTATGGTGATATAGAGGTAAATGATGAAGAGGATGTAAAGCGCAACTGGGAGAATCTTAAATTAAAAGAAGGGAAAAAGAGCGTGCTGGAAGGAGTTCCTAAAAGCCTTCCTGCCCTGGTTAAGGCCAACAGGGTTCAGGACAAAGTTTCGGGTGTGGGATTCGACTGGGAAGAACCGCATCAGGTATGGCAGAAACTGGAAGAAGAATTGAGTGAATTCCAGGAAGAAGTTAAAACCGGCGATAAAGACCGGATGGAAGCTGAATTCGGGGATGTGATGTTCAGTATGATCAATTATGCCCGCTTTCTCGATATTAACCCGGAGAATGCATTGGAACGCACCAATAAAAAGTTTATAAAACGCTTTCAGTACCTCGAGCGGAAAGCAAAGGAAAATAACCTCAATCTGAAGGATATGTCGCTGGAGCAAATGGATGTTTTCTGGGAGGAAGCTAAAAAATTATAAAGAGACTAAAAAGCTCCGGAAACTATGTATCTTTGCCTGGCTGAAAATACTTCATGGCATTAAATAAATACACAAAAGAATTCAGATACAACCTTAAGCTTGCTGTGCCCGTGATTGCGGGAATGGTAGGGCATACCCTGGTACAGCTTTTTGACAATATCATGGTAGGGCAACTGGGAACGGCAGAACTGGCCGCAGTCTCCCTGGGTAACAGTTTTATCTTTATCGCCATGAGTATTGGGATTGGATTTTCTACGGCTATAACCCCTTTGGTGGCTGAGGCAGACGGAGAACAGGATACCGATAAAGGAAAACAAGCCTTTAAACACGGATTATTTCTTTGTACCATACTCGGGATTACGCTTTTCGGACTGGTATTGTTAAGCAAGCCACTGATGTATTTTATGGACCAACCCGAAGAGGTAGTGGCCCTGGCCATTCCATATCTTGACCTGGTAGCTTTTTCACTGGTACCTCTCATCATGTTTCAGGCACTCAAGCAGTTTTCAGATGGTTTGTCCGAGACCAAATACCCCATGTACGCCACTATCCTTGCCAATGTGGTGAATATTGCACTCAACTACCTGTTGATATTCGGAAAGTTCGGTTTCCCGAAAATGGGGATCGTAGGAGCAGCAGTGGGTACCCTGGTATCACGTTTTGTCATGCTGGGTTTCCTTTGGTTTATGTTTGGCAGAAAAAAGAAATTCCTTCCCTATGTTTCAAAACTTAACTTCAGGATCATCCATACCCATATTCTGAGGAAGATCATGAGCCTTGGCTTTCCCTCGGCTATGCAGATGTTTTTTGAAGTGGCCATTTTTACAGCGGCTATCTGGTTGAACGGGATCATAGGAAAGAATGCACAGGCTGCAAATAATATTGCGTTGAACCTTTCTTCTTTTACTTTTATGTTTGTCATGGGATTAGGTGCTGCCACCATGATCAGGGTAGGGAATCAAAAGGGATTAAAACGATTCAGGGAATTGAGAAGAATAGCTTTCTCTTTCTTTCTAATGGCTTTTATTATTCAATCTTTCTTCGGGCTTTTATTTACCGTTTTTCACGAGAGCCTGCCGTGGATCTATATGAATGAAGATAATCTTATAGACTATGAGAATGTGCTGGAAGTAGCCAAAATTGCTTCCAATCTGCTTATCGTAGCTGCTATTTTTCAGGTATCCGACGGGATCCAGGTGGTTGTCCTGGGAGCTTTACGGGGATTACAGGATGTAAAGATACCCACCCTTATTACTTTTATAGCCTATTGGATCATCGGTTTCCCGATCTCCTATTATCTGGGATTGAAAACCGATTTCGGAAGTACCGGAATATGGATCGGATTGCTGGCCGGATTAACCGCATCGGCTATAATGTTGTATATTCGTTTTAACCTGATCACTAAAGAACTGATCAGAACCAAGGAAATAAACCAATAACCTTTTAAAACCTTATCTATATGGAATTACCAAAGTTTTTGATAGGAGATAATACAGATTACCAGGATGCTATTTTTGTTATCCATACCGATTATCCCCGTTTTATTATCAACCTGGTAAATGATGAGGTGGAATGGCTGGAAGAGTTTGCTCCGGAAGATGAAAAAGAACTGGCTTCGGAAACGGAGAACCTCGTTCAGGAAGCAACCGACTTTTACGACAGGGAAGTGAGTAGATACGAAGACCAATAATCTTATTAAAACCACAAACCGATGCTGGAAGAACTGATCAGGTACGATAAAGAGCTTTTCCTTTTTTTAAATAACCTCGGAACGGAGAATTGGGATGGCTTCTGGATGTTTATGACTAATAAATGGGCTTCTATTCCTCTTTATTTTGTTTTACTGCTGATTTGTCTGAAAAAAACGGGATGGAAAGCCACTTTAATAATTGTCGTTGCCGTGGCATTAATGATCACAGCAACAGATCAGCTGGCCAATGCATTTAAATACGGAGTGGCCCGGCTTCGCCCCTGCCATGACGATACTATTTTTGATAAAATGCGATTGGTTAAATCCTATTGCGGAGGTAAATACGGATATTTTTCTGCACATGCGGCAAATTCTTTTACCGTGGTTACTTTCTTCTCCCTGGTGTTGAGACCCTATATAAAATGGTTCCCGATATTGTTACTGGTTTGGGGACTAATAGTATCATATAGCCGTATCTATATCGGAGTGCATTTTCCTTTGGATATCATCACCGGAATAAGCTTCGGATTACTGATAGGATGGTTGTTCTACGTATTGAGGAACTACGCCCAGAAAAAAATAATAAAATAGTTTATTCTTTTTCGAATATCCTTTTGTTGAAGGGATTCAGGAAGATCAGGAAGAAAATAAGGCCAAAAGCCAATTCGTACACTTCCCATTTTCTGCTCGATGGGTTAATAGCCACAAGAACAGTTCCGATAATAAAAGCAATGGTATGATGCCATTTTACCACAGGAACCGCAAAGCGATCGAAGAGCGATCGTACCCATTCTTTTTTACGATACAAGAACGGGGTAACCAAAAGATAAATGACCATTACCAGCATTAACAGCTGACTGAAGATCAGTTTGTTGATCTTGGTGTCGCCAACCACCAGGTTGTGCAGATTGGTTTCTCCCTGTGCATTGTTCTGCTGGAAAAACTCTCCCGATTCTATTCCGAAAATACGCTGTCCCCAGGAAATCTCTTCGCCTGCAGCAAAAAAGAAAAGAACAATAAAAGCCAGGGTTCCTAATCTCCACAGGGCTTTTTTGTACTTCCAGAGGCTGAAAAGATGATAGACAGAGAGGACAAAAACACAGAACAGCATAATAGCGGTTCCCCATTCTACCGGGCCGTCCTCAACGGTAAATCCGGTGTCAAAATAATTCAGGTCCGTAAAACCAAAATAAAGGCCTATCAGAAAGATAACCCCTAAAACGAAATATGCTATTTTATCGGTTTTTGTCAATGTATTCATAAAGATCTTTTTACAAGATAAAGTTTACTTACCAGGCGTTTTTTATGCCCTCGTTTTTCGGGATTCGCCCCGTAATTAATATCGAAAACTTCTTTTAGTTCGATATTAAAAGACGCATCAAATATACGCTTAAATTCATTCTCTTCCACCGGAGTCACCAGAACAGCAAAGCTGTTTTCTTCCGGGAGATCTACTGTATCATCTTCTTTGATCAGGGGGATGGAAGCCCCGTAATGCCATATCATCTCGGGAGCTATTTCCCCGAAACTATATACGTTCATCTCTTCTTTTTCGGCAGATGCTTTCAGGCTTGAGATATTGTTGAATGCCTCATTTTTCTGAAAGGCTTTTGCCAGAGGAAAAGCAGTCAGTTTAATGCAGGCTACAAATCCGATGGTCAGGAGAAAAGCGTAGTAGATATTTTTTTGTCTGAGTTGTTTAAAGATCAGTATCCCAAGGCTAAAAAGAATGATTGAGGTGAGGATAAAATATACCCATAAACCTTCTATGTTATCCTTCAGCAGAAAATATCCTGCAATGGGAAATGCAATTCCGATAAGCCCGATCAGCCCGAAGTGAAAATAAACGGGGAATCTTTCCTTTGCGTTCATTTTATCCTTAAATGCCCTGATAGCGTATTCTATATAAAATCCCGTATTAAGCGCAAGCGGAATAAGCACAGGTACCAGATAACGTGTCTTTTTCTCAGGAATGATCGAGAGCAGGACAACCGAAAGAACCGTCCACAGAAAAGTAAAGCGATAGATAGCCGGATGGGATACTCTATTCTTCAGATAAGGGTAAAACAAACTTGCAAAAGCAGGAATGGTCCACAGACCACTCTGTGTAAAGAAACTCCAGTAATAATAAAAAGGACGTACGTTATAGCTGCTCCAGTTACCGGTTTCCTTTTTGGTAATGGCCAGGAAAGCAGCGGGATCCGCCCAACGTACATACAAGAACCACCAGATACTGATGATCGCAGCCAGAAGCAGTAATACCACAAGCTGACCTCCTTTTTGCTTAAGTCCTTTATAGCGGAAAACTATCCCGTAGGCGATCAGAAAGGGCAGAAGTACCGCATATACAGATACCGGCCCCTTACTCATAAATGACAGACCAATAAGAATGGCTGCCAGGAGACTGTATTTCCATTTTTTGCTTTCTTCCCTGAAAAAGCGATATAAAAAATAGATACCCGCCAGCATAAATCCGTGAGTATAAATATCCCAGGGAGCTTCATTCGTAATAGTTATAATATAAAAAGAGCTCAGGAGGATAAGAGCATTGATAAGCGCGTGCCTTTTATTCTCTACAAGTTTTAAAGAGAAAATATACCCGATATATCCCAGGAAAATAGCCATGATCATGGTTGGTATACGCAATACTGCCGGATTATCAGCCCCAAAGATCAACCCTGGAATAGCGGTTAACCAACTTGGTAAAGGAGGTTTCTGATATCTCGGAAGATCATTCATGGTTGTCAGCAACCAATTCCCGTCTACTATCATTTCCCTTGCCGTTATAAAATTCCGAGCTTCCATAATAGTAACCGGAAGTACATTTAAATGAAAGAGAAAAATAGCTGCCCCCGCCAGAAGGATCACTTTTACCGGATTTTCTTCTATCCACTTCATGCCTTTTGATTTTTAAGGATAAAAAGGTTTCTCACATAAACGGTCAATCCGAGGATATGCCCGACAAAGAGTACAGGGTCCTTTCTGATAATCGCATAGGTGAGTATTAAGGAAGACCCCAGAATACTCAGGAGCCAGAACCCCATAGGGAGTGTAGATTCTTTTTTCTTTTCGGAATAGATCCACTGATACACAAAACGAAAAGTAAAGATCACCTGAGCCACACTTCCCAGAACAACCAGCCACAAAGGAATATTCTCGTTTTTAAAGAAATCGTTCAGGTCATAGGCATTATTATTATAACCGTATATAACTATCAATACAGGGAAGATCCAAAGAAATATCCTGAACGCCCTGGGTAGTTTTACCCATTCGCCCTGTAGTTGCAGATTCCTGATGTAAATAAAGTAGGTGAGGGTCTGCCCCAGCATAATGGCAAAATCGTCGCGAAGCCATCCGTAGATAAAAAGCAGAAAAGATGCCAGTAAACTAAACTGCCAGAACAGCCTTGGGGTCAGCACCTTTTTGTTTTTTTCGGATACTACCCACTGAACGATCATTCTTCCAGAAAACAGCAACTGGGCAAAGAATCCGATAGCGTAAATCAGCCAATCTGCCATTTATCCTTTTTTAGCTACTTCGTAATTAATGTATTTCCTTTTCATCCAAAGATAGGCGAAACAATCCATCAGAGGGCCGAGAAGCCTGTTCCACAAACCGAATTTGGCCTGCCCCGCAATACGCGGAAAATGACGTACCGGAACCTGAAGGATCTTTCCGTTTTGCAAAAGGATCATGGCCGGTAAAAATCGATGAAGGCCTTTAAACATAGGAATGCGTTTGGCGTAATCGGTACGGATCACCTTAAGAGGGCATCCGGTATCATCCATTCCGTCTTTGGTGAAGGCTCTTCTGATACCGTTGGCTATTTTTGAGGACATATTCTTTACAAAGGAATCCTTTCTGTCCGCTCTTACCCCTGTAACCAGGGCGTGTTCGCCAATATGCTCGAGCAGAAGATTAAAATCTTCGGGAGCAGTTTGCAGATCGGCATCTATATATCCGGTCAGTTCGGTATCCGAATGATCGAATCCGGCTTTAATTGCAGCACTGAGCCCTCTGTTCTGCGCAAATTGTACATAATGAAATGCCTCGTTGCGTTCGCAAATTGTTTCAATGAGCTCCTGACTTTTGTCTTTGGAGCCATCATTTACGAAAAGAACTTTTGTCTTTTTAGTGGAAAGGGTCAGATAGTGAGCGAGTTCCTTTTCAACTCGTTCCAGGTTATCTTCTTCGTTGTAAACCGGAATTATAATCGTGAATTCGTAATTCATTTTAGGTTAGAATGATAATGCAAATGTATTCTTTTATTAAGAAAAAAAGAACTAGGATTGCTCTTTAATAAGATCGAGCAGGTATCGGGCAGCTTCAAAAGGCGTTATTTCATTATTGGCCACTGCTTCCAACTGCTCCTGAAGCTGTTTTTTTACAGCTTTATGATTGTAAAATCCGGAACGTAATTGTTCGTCTATTGTCTGTAACAACCAGTATTTGTTTTGCTCAATCCTGTGATGTTCAAAATAATTGCTTTTTTTACTCTGGGCCATATAGGTCATCACCAGTTCCCAGCTTTCCCGGATCCCGGTATTCTCAATGGCAGAAGCAACGGTTACCTTCGGGACCCAGCTGTTCTCCTTGGGCGGATATAACTGAAGAGCCCTGGTAAATTCGGTTTTTGCCCGTTTGGCGGCTTTGGTGTTTTCGCCATCTGCCTTGTTTATGATAATGGCATCGGCCATTTCCATGATCCCTCTTTTAATACCCTGAAGTTCATCTCCCGCTCCGGCCAGTTTCAGCAACAGAAAGAAATCGACCATACTGTGTACGGCTGTTTCACTTTGACCTACACCCACGGTTTCGATGATAATGGTATCATAACCTCCGGCTTCGCAAAGGATAATAGACTCGCGTGTTTTCCTGGCTACTCCTCCCAAAGAATCTCCTGAAGCAGAAGGACGGATAAAAGCATTCCTATCCTTTACCAGTTCTTCCATCCGGGTCTTATCGCCCAGAATACTCCCCCTGGTAACACTACTGCTGGGATCTACTGCCAGAACAGCTACTTTTTTTCCTGTGGAGGTCAGATATTTACCCAGGGCCTCGATAAAAGTACTTTTACCTACGCCAGGAACTCCGGTAATTCCAACACGTACCGATTTATTGGCATAAGGAAGACACTTTTTAATAATAGCGGCTGCCTTTTCGGTATGCCTGGGATTGGTACTTTCTACGATAGTGATAGCCCTGCTCAGAGCTACTTTATCCTGCTTGATAATTCCTGCGACCAGATCGTCTGCAGTCAGCTCTTTTTTTCGCTTGGACCTTATCTCCGAAATACGGTTTTTATTGGTGGCCTCCTGGAAAGGGACCCCGTCTTTTTCTTCTAAAGCCGATGTTTTTTTCTTTGAACTCAAATTTTATTGACTAATTGGGACAACTATTTTTGTGCGATCCCATTCCAGGACCATTGCCGTTTCGGGAGCATCCGCAAAGGAAATGGTAAATTGCTCCACTACCGAATCCGTAGAACCGGTCTGGACATTAACCACCAGCGCATCGTGCTCTCTTTCAACTATAGGTTTATTCCCGATCTTAACTCCCCAGGAATACATTTTAGTGTTAAAAATAATATCCCACGAATCTTCATTCGGGATTGTAAATACCGAGTATTTCCCTGCAGCCAGTTTCTGTCCGTTAATATTGATATCCTTATTGGTCTCAAAAGTGGTCGCTTCATTGGCTCCGGTACGCCAGATCTGTCCGTATGGTACAAGACCCCCGAAGATATTTCTTCCTTTTTTAGATGGGCGATTGTAAAATACAGATAATTCCAGACCGTCATTCTTAAACTCTACAGTAGTCTCCGGACTGTGTTTTTTGGTTTGCGATTTCATATACCTCATGGCACCGAATAACCCCAGAACGAGGACCGCCAGAAGTATGAGGATCCATTTTATTGATTTTTTCATTTGAATAAGATTTTAAAGTTTTTTGATCGATTAATTTTATTAAGGTAAAGATAGTTCAAAATCGGCATTCCCCATACTTTGGGAAGGATAAGCTTTAAAAGAGTTTTATTTAACGGATATTAAAGGAAAATACCGCTTCGTTGGTATAGAATTCTCCCGGCCTGAGAAGTGCAGAAGGAAAGTGATCGTGATTGGGGGCATCCGGATAATTCTGGGCCTCAAAGCAAATGCCTCCGAAAGTTTTAGGAGTATAGACCACTACGGAAGGCTGATTGGTTTTAAGCGACATTTCAATGCCTGTACCCGGTGAATACAAGGAAACAGCAACTTTCTCAGGATCGTCCAGCACAAAAGTATTGTCCATTTTCAGATCGCCGATCTCTTTGATCTTACGGAAATCCAAATCTGTTTTTCCAACCGATTTCAATTTTCCGGTGGGAAGGAGGTTTTCTTTGATCTCAAGGTATTTGGAAGCATTGATACTTAGTTCATGCCCTCCTATATCGAGATATTCGCTCAGGTTAAAATAAGAATGATTGGTCAGATTCACGATCGTATCCCTGTCGCATATGGCACTGTGGGTGATCTTTAATTCGTTCTTTTCCGTAAGCTGATAAGTAAGTTCTGCTTTGAGATTTCCGGGATAACCTTCCTCTTTGTCCTTGCTGATACAGGAGAGTTTAACATAAGGATCTTCTCCCTCGGAAACATCATCAATAAACCAGAACTTCTTGTCAAAACCATTCTGCCCTCCGTGAAGATGTATTCCTTCTTCCTTATGCAGTTGATAAACCATTCCGTTCAGGCTAAAACTACCATTGGAGATCCTGCCTGCATAGCGACCTATACAGGCTCCCATGTAGCTGTAATTCTGTAAATAATCGCTGGGATTTTTATATCCTATTACCACATTTACCGGCTTTCCGTTTTTATCGGGGACCATTAATTCCTTAATGATAGCGCCATAGTTGAGTACAGTAAGCTGTAGCCCCTGTTTATTCTGGATGGTAATTTGGCGGAAATCTTCTAGGATCATAGATCAAAATTACTAAAAATCAGCCTATATACAGAGTTTAATCTGCTGATTAAAAGAATTTTGAAAGGCTTATTTTAAAGAAGCTGTCGTTTTTAAAATTAGATAGTATGAATTCCCCATCATCAATTTTACTGAATATTCTTGCCTCCAATTCCAGTTTCAGGGAATTCCCGATCCTTCGGGAAGCCTCCAGACTGTATATCCTGCTGCTGTTTTCCAGATCGAAGATACCGCCCATAAGAAGCTGGGTATCCTGTGTATCATTAAGAGCCAGTCTGCTTCCGAAGAAAACATCATTTTGCAAAGCGTTCAGAGCCAGTTCATCCCTTTCATCATAAAGATATTCCCCAAGGATCCCAATATCGAGGCCACTGTTTTTGATATTGCTGAATGTGTATTCCAGGCCTCCGGTAAAGGCAAAGAAATCCTGAAAATCACTGCTGCGGTAAATGGATTCGATCTTCCATAAAAAGGCATCATGTGTTATCTGCAGATCGAGCCCGGTCTGATTGATCACCGGGTAAAAGGCATTGATACTACCATCTTCATTTGAACTGAACAAAGGTTCTCTTCCGGTTCCGTAGAAGTGTGAAAGGCCGATATCGAAAATGCTGAAATAATGCTTGTACCTCACGGCAAAATCCTGATGCCATTCCTCTGCAGCGCTCTCAAAACCTATATCGTCCTGATTGATGGGAATACCAAAGCGAAGGCGACCTTTTTCTCCGGGAAAAGTTCGTTTTCTGAAATAGGGGAGATAGAAAAAATCGAAGGTACCGAAGCTGGTATTATAGGAGAACTGCACCATGGGTTGCCCCAGTTTTTCTTCTCCGTCAAAGCTCTCCACTTGATCGGTCTGATTGATAATATCTACCAGGTGATTGCTTTCGGTCACTCCCCAGAATATCTTTTTTAGCCCCACGCTAAGCTCCCATTTGTTATGTACCTTCTGGTAGTAAAGCTCGCGTATATCATAATGGGTCCGCTCATCATCCGTATCTATTCTCAGAAACCCCTTAAAATTTATCTGATCATCCCCTTTGTTCCAATCGATGGAGTATTCCGGTCTTAAAGCCAGGGAAGGGAAATGATCATTCTGCCCTGTAAATTGTGCATTGTCAAAAAAGTAACGATATTCTGCCTGGACTTCCAGTTCAAACTCCTGTTCAAATTTTTTAGCTTTTTTCTCCTGTCCGAAAAGAACGGAAGGCAGAAAAAAAGAAAGAAAAACAATAATTGCTGATCTCATGGTTGTTTCTTTATCTGATTTTAGTTTACCCGACCCGGCCGGAATCCTTCCCGACCGGATCCGGGCAAACAACTATTAACCCCTACTTAATATATCTTAGCGCCCTGCTCGTTTAAGGGCATTCTCTGTAAAGCTTTCATCGGTGAGTTGTATATCAAAATCGTATTCCCCGAAAATAAGTTTGGTTTCCTTTCTGCTCTGGTGATTCACCATATGCAATTCCAAAGCTCTCCAGAACTTGTTTTTATACAATTTGTAGTTCCCGTAATTAAGTGTCTTTAGCAGGGCTCCTTTCCTGTCGTAGAACTCAACTTTCTCTATGCGGTAACCCTTGCTCTTATTGTATTGTACCAGGCGTTTGGTATAACCCGACTTGGGATCTACAGGATCCTGCTCTACCGTAATGATCCCGTTTTCCTCTTTGAGGAATTTATAGGTGTATTTTTCCACTTCCTGAGACGATAGATCTTCATAGGCAAACTCACTTCCTACGAAGGGCCCCGATTTATTGTTAGAGGATATTCTTTTTACCCTTTTTATGGAAGGCAGGTATAACCACTGATCATCACTTCCTACTTTATGAGTAAAAGTTAAAGTGGCCGTCCCCTTAACGTCTTTCGGGCTGTTAAAAGTGATCAGGGATTTGTCTCCGTCCTCCGTAAGCTCCAGGGTCCTGGTGGTTAGTGTTCTTTCACTGGTCTGCCCGTTCTTGTTTTTCAGGACCATTTGCAGATCTACTACCGAGCTTCCAAAGCCCAGGTCCGCTTTTTCTGCGGCTTTGGCAACTTCAAGACCTTTACTGGCAGCATCCTGCGCCAGAAGGTTATCAGAAAATATAAGTGCTGTTAATGCGAATAAAATTTTAATGTTCTTCATGATTTCTTTTTTTATGATTTAATGACTTGTGGTTGAACTTTTTCCGGGGTTGCTACGGCCTTGGGTTTGCTGGCAGTCAGGATCAGCAGTGAAGGCAGCAGGATAAAATCGATGATCAGAGCCGATGAAATAATGATCAGCGTGATCTGCGCCATATAACTGTTTAAGGCAAAATGCGACTGAGCAAGAACTGCAAAACCAACAATAAGCACAATTGTGGTGGTTACCAGGGCCTTTCCAACGGTTTCGAACGCATAGACAACTGCCTGCCTGGCGTCATAGCCGTATTCTCTCTGTGCCCTGAGGAACTTACTCATAAAATGCACCGTATCGTCTACAATGATCCCGAGTGTCATCCCGAATACGATCACCATTCCGGTGTTGATCTGCGCTTTATACAGAGCCCACAGCCCGAAACCGACCAGCACAGGGGTAACATTGGGAATGATACTTAAGAGTCCCAGTTTAAAATTGCGAAGGGCCAGCATCAGGACCAGTGAAATAAGGATCAGGGCAATGATATTTCCTTTAAACATGCTATCCGCCTGTCGGAAGCCCAGTTTGGAAAACATAAGAGTAGGACTTACCCCGATGGCATGCATATATTCGGGAGTATTCTGCTTTAACCAGTTCTCCGCCCTTTTTGAAAAAGCGATCATACTTGCACTGTCTACATTTTCGATGGTAACGGTTAAACGGGTCTCCGATTTGTCTACATTGATCTGGTTATTGAGATCCAGGCCAAAGGGAAGGGATAATTCATAAAGAAGCAGGTATTGAGCGGCTTCCTCCCTGTTTCCGGGCACCTGATAATAAGCTTCGTCATCTCCGTGCATCGATCTGTTAACACGCCTGGCTACCTCACTAAAGGCATTTACGTGTATCACTTCGGGTTGCTCATTGAGCCAGTCCTCGAATTCATTCAGTTTACGGAGATATTCCGGGTTGTTGATCCCTCCGCTTTCTCCGGCACCCACAGAGAATTCCACATTGTAGATCCCGGTTAGATTCTCGCTGATATAATCGGTGTCTGTTCTGAATTTTACGGTCTCATCAAAGTAGTTGACAAATTCGTCGTTAAACCTGTTTTTTGTCGCTGTAAAGGCCATCAATCCGATGATAAGCAGGGAAATGATACTCAGCTTTACCGGATTTTCCGCTACGTAGGCTCCAAGACGGGTGTATAGCCCTCTGTTCTCACTTCCGGCTTTGACTACTCTCTGTTTAGTTCTTACAGGGAAAATAGCCATCAACGCAGGAAGGGTTGTCGTAGAGTAAAGGAAGGCCATGGCCATTCCGAAAGCGGTAATATTACCGAGATCCCAGAAAGGGGGAACATCTCCGAAATTCATCGTCAGAAAACCGATAACTGTAGTCAGACTGGTAATGAGGACCGGCATAAAATTAAGCCGCATAGACTCTACCAATGCTTCTTTTTTGCTCAAACCTTCTTTCCTCATTTTCTGAAGCATGGTAATCAGGATATGAATACTATCGGCGACGGCGAGGGTAAGGATCATAGTCGGGAATACGGCAGAAGGCGGGGTTAACTTGATCCCGGTTATTCCGAGGAAGCCTACGGCACTGATCAGCGAAAACAGAACCACCAGAAGGGTAGAGATCGTACTGAAAATGCTGCGGGTAAGGATCAGGGTTGTCAGGATCACAATAATGATCATAATACCTGTGAGCATAAAGTCTTTTTGCGAGTACTCGAAAAAGGCCGTATTAAGAGGCACCAACCCTGATGTATGTATATCAAAGTCGGGGTGCTTTTCCCGGAACTGACTGATCATATTACGTGTAAAAGCTGTTACCTCGGGAATTTCAACCGCACTGTCTTCTCCGGGCAGTCTTACGGTAATATTAATAGCCGTAACACTTCCGTCCTTACTGAGAAGACGATCTACCAGCAGCGGTTCTTTCAGGGCCTTTCTCTTTATTTCCTGAATTTCCTCGTCGGTCTTTAAATGCGATTCATAAGAGAGATCATCTACGTAAAGATCATCACCTTCTGCACTTGTATGTTGGAAATTGGTAATAGCATCAACTCTGGAGGAATAGGGGGTATTCCAGGATTCTGCCGTTAATTCTTCTATGGCGATGAGATTCTCTTTGGTAAATATGTTCTTGTTTTTTGGAGAAAGCACGATAAGAACGTTGTCGTCTTTGGTATACTTCTCCTGGAGGGCATCAAAAGCTTCCAGCTCGGGATTGGATTTACTGAAAAATACGTGATAATCTCCGTCGAATTCCATTTTCCCCTTGGAAGCGAGTCCAAAGGCTAAAACAATGGTAGCGATCAATACGGGCCACTTGTATTTTATTACAAATTCTGCCCATTTAATGGCGAAACGATTCGCCTTATTTCCAAATCTTTTAATTGCGTTCATTTTGTTAATTTATAATTGACCAGTCGTCTATAAAAAGTTTAAAAAATTGCCCTGAAGTCTTACCTCCAGGGCAAGGGGATTAAATTTGGCTCATACCTCCGTCAACTTCCAATTCAATTCCGTTTACATATGAGGCTTCGTCCGAAGCCAGAAAAGTTACTGCATTGGCTATTTCTTCAGAACTTCCGAAGCGCTTCAGCGGATTTTGAGAGGCAAAACTGGCTCCCATTTCATTTACCGCTTCCTCAGGCATACCTATCTTACTGTAAATAGGAGTTTCAATAGGGCCCGGAGCAATAGCATTTACGCGGATCTTTCTGTCTTTAAGTTCGTTGGTCAGTACCCTGGCATAGGCGCGTAAAGCACCCTTGGTAGCACTGTAGATAGCGGCTCCTTCAAAACCTTTCTGATGTACGATAGAGGTGTTGAAAATAATAGTTCCTCCGTCATTCAGCTGTGGAATGGCTGCCTTGGATAAAAAGGCCGGCCCTTTAATATTGGTATTGAACTGAGAATCGAAATGATCTTCATCTATCTGTTCTGCCGGAGTGAAATACGCAACTCCCGCATTGGCAAACAAAATATCTATCTTCCCGTATTTTTCTACCGCTGCATCGATCAGTTTCTGATTGTCTCCTGTTTTGGATTGATCTGCCAGCACTGCGGTGAAATCGCCATTAAGCTCTTTAGATACTGCATCCAAAGCTTCCTGTCTTCTTCCCGAAAAAACAACTTTAGCTCCTTCGTTAAGGAATTGTTTTACGGTTGCAAGCCCGATACCGCTGTTACCTCCCGTAACTACGGCTACTTTATTTTGAAGTTTTCCCATGATTTTGTGAATTAAGGTTTTTTATTAAATATATATGACCAGTCATCTAGTAACCGGGTAAAAAATTTTATTTTAGTATTACATTTTCAATAAAATGATAATAATTGTCTAATGGAAAAGGGCTTTGAGTTTCTTTCATTGTGGTCAATGCTCCTTTCCCGGCATCTTCTATAAAAGATACAATTTGATTAGGGGATAGCTGAGATCTTATCTCTCCTGCCTGTTGAGCTTCCTCAACTACCTTTATGATCTCACCTTTAATACGGCTCTCAATACTTACTATGGTGTTCCTGATCTGTTCGCTATGCTCTGCCATTTCGTTTCCGAGATTACAGGCCATACATCCCATGGTACATTCGTGTTCTCCTTTCATCTTTTCCAGGCGGAAACGATAGAAGGTCAAAAGACGCTGCTTGGGAGATGCATCCGTATTGTGTAAAACTTCGGCTGCAGGTTTGAACATAATAGCGAAATAACGTTCCAGAGACTTTACTGCAAAATCTTCTTTGCTGTCAAAATAAAAATAGAAAGAGCCTTTAGGAACGCCTGCGGCTTTTACAATATCGTTTACACTGGTACCATTGTAGCCTCTGCTCCACAGGATCTCCGAACCTTTCTCAAGAAGGTAGTCCGCTTTGGCTTCATGTTTTAGTGTTTTATGCATATTGTAATTTTACAGATACAAAAATATGACCAGTCGTCTAGTATTTGCAAATTTATAATGTTAAAATTATATTAAGCAGTAAAAATCCGCTGAAAAGTTAAATATTTCTAAATTTTATAAATTATGCAACACAGCATTTTTTTACTCGTCTTTAAGAGTGATTAGCAATTGTAACCAACTTAGAAACTAGCCGGCATGTTTCAAATAGAACTGATTGAAAAATGCAAATTAAACGACAGGAAAGCGCAACTGACATTGTACAGGCAGTATTGTGATGGTATGTTCTGTGTAGCGATGCGTTTTCTTAAAAATACGGAAGATGCCGAAGATGTGCTGCAGGAATCCTTTATCCGTGCTTTTCAAAAAATCCATCAATACAGGGCCGAAGTAAGTTTCGGAGCCTGGTTGAAACGGATAGTGGTAAACAGATGTATTGATTTTTTAAAAGTGAAACACGAATATTATCTTTCACTGGATGAAGGTTATATGCAACTGGCGGATGAGAATGACTGGGAGATTGAAGAAGGGATCTCTGTTGAAGAAGTAAAACAAGCTATCGAATCCCTTCCTGAGAAGTATAAATATGTAGTTATGCTTTATCTGATAGAAGGATATGACCACAAGGAGATCTCCGAAATACTCAAGATTTCCGAAACCGCCTCCAGAACACAACTGATGAGAGGTAAGAATAAATTAAGAGAATCATTAAAAATCAGGCGTAATGGGACAAGATCTTAGAAAGCTTTTTAAAGAAGAACAACAGTTGTCCGCTCATAAAATGAAGGATGGACATGAAGAGCGATTTTTACAGAAGCTGGAGGAGGAATTACCGGTTTCCAGGAAAAGATCAAATTTCTATTTTATGAAGATAGCGGCTTCTATTGCAGTTCTGCTTGCAGCGGGAGTTATTTCTTATAATCTAATAAATTCTAAAGATGATCTGAAAGGAGGAGAGGAAGTGGTTGAAACGAATACTACGAATACGACTCCGGTAAACCAGATCACCCTGGGGAACATTTCCCCCGACCTGAAAAAAGTAGAGGATTATTACGTTACCAATATTAATCTTCAGCTTTCCAGTATTGAAGTAAATGAGGAGAATAAACAGCTTTTTGATGGCTATATGAAGAAGCTTACGGAACTGGATGATGATTATAAATTACTGAATAAGGAATTGAACGAAGTAGGGCCAAATGAACAAACCATTACTGCTTTAATCAATAATTTACAAATACGGTTACAATTGCTAAATCGATTACAGAAAAAGTTACAAGAATTAAAAGAAGATCAAAATGAAACATTTAAAAACGAAACAGTTTAGTTGTTTTTGGATTGCCGTATTAAGTGTAGTATTTGCAGCAATTGGGCAAACCCAAACCAAAAGGTACACGGAGAATTTTAAGATTAACGGTGATGCCGTTATCGAGATCAATACCAGTCATACTGATATTGAATTCGAAACCTGGGACCGCAATGAAGTAGCGGTGGAAGCTATTATTGAAATTGAAGGAGTGAGTAAGGAAGAAGCCCAGAAATACTTTGAGAACTGGGACTTTGAAGCGGTAGGGAACAGCTCGAAGGTTAGTATCAGTACTAAATCGGGATTTAATTTCAGAGGCTTGAATATCGATACTGATTTTGTGTTCCCACAGAATTTTAAAATAGAGATCCCGGATATCGATTTTGAATTCCCGGAGATCAATGATATCGAATTCGCTCCGATGGTACTGGAATTATCTGAGATCCCACCTCTGCCACCTATCCCTTTTCACAGCTTTAAGTCGTTTAATTTTGATTACGAAGCTTATAAAAAAGACGGAGATGCTTATCTTAAAAAATGGAGAAAAGAGTTCAACAAGGAATTTGACGGCGAATTTAAAAAGGAGCTGGAAGAATGGAAGAAGGAGATAGAGAAGTATAAAGGAGAGCGTGAGAAACGCAAAGTGGAACTCAAGAAGAGACTTGAGGAGAGAAAAACAGAACTGGCCAAAGTAAAAAAAGACAGGAAAAGACATATAGAAGAGGCCAGGAAAAAAGCTGCCGAAGCAAGAGAGAAAGTAAAAGAACAACTCAAAAAAGCGAATGTTTATTACTTTTCCGGAGATGAAGATAAAAATATCAAGATCAAGAAAACGATCAAGATCAAAATGCCGAAAAGCGCCAAACTTAAAATGGACGTGAGGCATGGAGAAGTAAAATTGGCTCAGAACCTTAAAAATATCAAAGCAACCTTGTCTCATACAAGGTTGCTTGCCGATAATATAGATGGTGAATATACGGATATAGAAGCCTCGTATTCTCCTGTAATCGTTCAGAACTGGAATTACGGAAGGTTAAAAGTAAATTTCGTGAAGGAAGTAGAGCTTAAAAATGTAAAAAGCCTGAAGCTCACTTCTAATTCTTCGGATGTTTACATAGGAACCATTATTGATAACAGCATTATTAACGGTTCTTTCGGAAAACTGGAAGTGAGTAAAATAGGAGAGGGGTTCTCATCTCTGGATGTGAGCCTGGAGAATACCGATGCCAGACTGGTATTACCTAAAACGGCTTATAGTTTTTACTGTAACGGAGCTAATTCCGATATTGTTTACCCTGAATTCCTGGTGGTAAAGGTAACGGATGACTATTCCAATAAACTGATCAAAGGATATAGTAAAAGCAAGAATGCAGATAAGTCCATTTACATTAATGCCAAGTACAGCGATATAGTTATGCAGTAAAACTACACTTCAATTTTACTGATGTCCCCAGCTGTTTTCGTCATCCTTGTTTTTAGGAGAAAGCCCCAGGATATCTCCGGCTGTACTTACACCTAATCCCAGAACAGTTCTGTTCGCATAGTTAAAATAACTCACTACCTGGTTGATCTCCAGGATCTCACCATCGTCATATCCGAATTCTTTCAACTCATTTATTGTGTCCTCATTCAGGCCGGCAGCATTAAAAGTCAGCTCTTTGGCATAATGAAAAGCAGCAAGTTGTTTAGGATCGAATACCATAGCGAGTTCATCGGCTTCCACAGCTGCACGGATCTTATCTGAAGTGGCATCGTCATTCAGGAAACGTTTCATCCCTTCAAAATGATGCAGATAACAATAAGTACATTTATTGATATAACTTACATAAGTGCCCAAAGCTTCCAGGAACCAATTAGGAAAACTGTTACCGCTGTGATGCAGTACGTTTTTATAAAGGTTCATATGGCCCGTAAGTGTATGTGGCCTTAAACTATGAACACTTAAGATATTGTCTATATAGTTATCCGGCCCCTTTATGCGGTCGTAAATAGTTTTTAATTTCCCTTTAGCCTCGGAATAACCGATGGTTTTTATCCAACTCATAAAATAAGATGTATTTAATGAGCTGCTAAATTAATGCGAATCTTTTAGTAATTCGGGATATTTTCTTTGAAAAGATCTCAGTCTTGGAACGGATACATTTCTTATATAGGGATTGTTCGGATGCTTTCTTTCAAAATCCTGATGATATTCTTCCGCTTTATAAAAAACTTTAAAAGGCACAATTTCAGTAACTATGGGCCTGCTGAAAATTCTTTCCTGCTCCAGCTTTTCCACATAGTGAATGATAGACTCTCTTTCTTTTTCGTTCTTATAAAAAGCTATCGACCTGTATTGGGGTCCGCGATCCGGCCCCTGTCTGTTCAGGGTTGTCGGGTCATGAGAGCCGAAAAATACACGTACAAGGGTATTAAAACTAACTACTTTAGGATCGTAGTATACTTCAACTGCTTCAGCGTGACTGGTAAGTCCGCGTCCTACCTTTTCATAGGTCGGGTTCTTTTCTGTTCCTCCGGAATAACCAGATATAACTTCCTTAACTCCTTTTACGCTTTCAAAAACAGCTTCAACGCACCAGAAACATCCACTGGCAAAATATGCAGTCTCATATTTGGACAGATCCTGAATAGCTTCCTTCTCAAATGTCTTTACCTTGGTTATTTTAGCGACTTTATCGGAGGTTTTGGCTTCACAGCTTACGATAAACAGTGCTGTAATAGCTAGCAATGCACCGAATTTTACGTACTTCATGACAATATTTTTTGTGATTGGTCAGTCGAATTATAACGGATTCCTTACTTAAATCGTGTTTAAAGTGTGTTAAGATTTAACATAAAAAACCCCGACTACTTTGTGTGTCAGGGTTCTGCTTGGCGGTATGACAACGGCAGCCCGGATAATATAAAAGCTACCGTATATGAATAAGGTGGTTGTTCCTGTTCTATTCCCTGGCCAGTTTTTTGGTTAGGGTAAAGCCTGTGAATAGACCTATACCTGCCATAAGGAAAATGGTTCCTGCAAAAGCTACTCCTTCCTCAACACCCAGATTGTGATGTAATATAGACCCAATAAAAACTCCTATTCCGATTCCCATAAATAGTACAGCAAGATTGAGGATGATTATTTTCCAGGTTAGGGAAGGACTCAGCTTTTTATTACTGAAAAATATAGAAGCATCCGCTCCCTTTTCTATTAATGCCAGTCGTTCTTTGTTACGGGTAGAGTATCTTAGGTAGGCAATCCCGAAAATAACGATAAACATCGTAATAAATATCAATATTTCTGCTTCCATAATGTTTAGATTTTTAAAAGTTAAATTTTGTTTCATCCGTATGACTTTCAAAAACCTGGATCGGTTACAAAAAAATTGAATTTATTTTTTTTAACTTATAGATGTAACCAAAACCGTCTTTTAATAGTCATATTGTTTGAATGACTGATCAACCTGACCATTATTATATAAACCGTGTTCTGGAAGGCGAGGTGAACGCCTTTTCATTTCTGGTAGAAAAATACCAGAATATGGTGTTTACCATTGCCCTGAAATTAATGAAGGAGAGGGAAGAGGCCGAAGATGTAGCGCAGGAAGCTTTTATAAAGTGTTTCCAGTCGCTTAAAAAGTTTAAAGGGCAGTCCAAATTCTCGACCTGGCTGTACAGGATAAGTTATAATCATTGCCTGGATAAGCTAAAGGAAAAAAAGAGATATGTACGCTCAGATCATATAGATGAGGTGAATGAGAGCCAGATAGATGCAGAGACCGATGCTTTTTACGCCCTCGAACAGAAGGAACGGAAAGAGTATATTGAAAAAGCCCTTAAAAAGCTCTCTGAAGATGATCAGTTGCTTATGACCTTGTATTATTATGAGGAATTATCTTTAAAGGAAATAAGTGAAATTACAGGCATTAAGGCCAATAACATAAAAATAAAATTATACCGGAGTCGCAATAAACTCTTATCTTTATTAAAAGATTCTGCAACTCTTTTTAAATAATTGAATTATGGAGGAGAAGAAAAAAAACATAGACCGGGATCTTAAAGACAGCTTTAAGGAAATAGGTTTGAACCGACCTTCCACTGCTTTTCTTCATCAGATCATGACGGAAATTCAGGAGAAAGAGGACCAAAAAATATACGAACCTGTTATTTCCCGCAAATGGTGGGTCGGGATAGCTGCTGCCGTACTTGGCCTGATATCACTTTCATTCTTTATGGATGGAGGCGCCTGGTTATCGCAATGGATCCCCACAGAAAAAGTACCTCAAATGCAAATGCCTTCTATAGATCTTTCGAGCGGTATTACCGTCTCTAAAAGCGTATCTATAGGTATTCTCCTGGGAGTTGTTTTATTGCTGGTACAAATGGTAGCACTTAAGAACAGGCTGGCCAGAAGTTTTGAACTTTAATGAATAATTAAAATAAAAAAAGAACCCTGACAACTCATATGTCAGGGTTTTTATTTTGATCGGGTTTTTATCTTGGAACTCTTATCTCATTTCCAAAAAACAAAGCATTCAGGAATAAACGGTTGGTTCCGTACCAGGAGCCCCGGAAATTCGGATTATCTGCAAACAAAACAGCACGACCACGACCTACCGGACTTACGATAAGAGAGGCGGAGGGCTTCATAAATTCGTTGAGGTTCCTGTCGGTAATAAATCCATCTATATGCGGATCAGCAGAATATTTGGCAACCGTAGCATACTCATTTTTACTTGGAGCAAGCCAGATCGTATTGTTCTTATACACAGGGATGGAAGTATCGTGATAGCCAAAACCTAACGGATGCGTAACATCGAGGTCTACCTTAAAGATAGCTCCTCCTACGCTCTCCTTTCCGAGATTTTCGGGAGCATCCACATAAGGTTTTCTACTTACTGCCTTTAAGGAATCTTTCTTTTTGGCCTTTGTTAGTTTTTCGTTCACAATTTTCGTGTTGATGGCCCACCTGGAGGCAGACCCGATAGTGATAAGGGTATTGCCCTTGGCTATCCAATCTTTAATTCGCTTTTGCTGATTGGAATCTAACTGATTGTAGTTTCCGGAAACCAGTACCAGGGTATTATACCTGTCCAGATCGGAACGGGAGAAATTGCGCATTGGGATCTTGGTGATCGGCATATGTACCCGGGTATCCAGTAAATGCCATACTTCTCCTGCTTCATAGGATCTGACCCCGTTTCCGATAACCATAGCCGCTTTGGGCTTTTGTACGAACTGCACATAACGGCTTCCCAGATCTATTCCGCTTAAGCTGAAACCGGAAGCTACCGAATACATGGGAACCTTGTATCTCTTTTGAGCCTCGGTAAGTGCCTGATATACTTTTTCCGGACTGAGTTTTTGTTTGCTCACAGGAACAACCAGGGTTCCGTAATTAAATTTTTTCGATATGGTTGATGTCTGTATGGAAAAAGGCTTATAAGCCGCAGCTACATTTACGCCTTTATGCTGAAGGTAATACAATACCGCAGAAGCATTGTAATCGTCATAATCGATAATATAGGCATAAGACGACCTTGATACCGGACTTACCTTAACCAGATCTTCCGTAGAAGTAACTTCTCCGGTGGTGGGTACATTACTGCTTACGGCTCTGTACTTAACATTGTAAAAATTAGCAACCGACCAGGCCGAGGCATCATAAAAAACACTGTCTCTATATTCCTTATAGGTCTCAAAAACGGTTTGGACCATTCTGTACTGCGGCTGATTGGTAGGAACTACATACTTATTTTCATCATTGGTCTTGTATACTTTAATGCGATGCAACAAGAGCTTATCGATAAAAGCTTTAAGCCTGTTTTTATCGAATTTATCTTCAAAAGTATAAGCTCTTATCCTCTTTTTTGAGGCATTGCTCAGGGCGCTTTTAAAGAAATCCTGCTGGTATTTTCTTAAAAGAGCTTTATTCTCCACTGCAGCTTTAACCGTGGTCATACTGGAAGTATACTGATTCCGGATAGTAAAGGGGAAAGTTATTTTTCCGTATGGTGTTTTCTGTACATGTCCTCTCGAACTGGCTTGCTCAAAAAGCAGTGCCAGGCCTCCCTGTAGATCGGGATAGGAAGATCCGTAGCCGGGATAGGTACCGTCAAATGCTTCCTTGGTAAAATACAGAGATCCTATACTGTCTAAAGCTTTTGAAAAATAAGCCCCGAAAATATCATTCAGATCCGTATAGTTTTCTTTGGGCATAATGGGGTCTTTGGAGCCTATGGGTTTCATCGGTTCGAAGAAATAGGTGCTATTGGTTCCCATTTCGTGAAAATCGGTCACCACATTGGGGTACCATTCATGATACCAGTTCAGTTTTCCACGGCTTTCGGGGTTTATTCCCAATAACCAGTCGCGGTTAAGGTCGAACCAATAATGATTGGTCCTTCCCTGGGGCCAGTATTCGCTGTGTTCAGCATCCTGAGGATCGCTGACAAGGGGATTCCCTTTATAACTGTTAGCCCATTGCGTATGCCGGTCCCTTCCGTCCGGATTGATCGTGGGATCTATAAAGATCACCGCGTCGGAGCGATACTTTCTTATTTCCGGATGATTAGATGCCAGGAGAGTATAAGCACTTAGCATAGCTGCTTCTGAACTTGAAGGTTCGTTTCCGTGAACATTGTATCCCAGGTTGATGAAAATAGGTACCTGATCGTAATTGGAAGCACCCGAATTGGTATCTACAAAAGCGAGATGTTGTTGTTTTATCTGTTCCAGATTTTGTAGATTCTGAGAAGAACTGATGGTAAGGATAACAAGCTTACGCCCTTCATGGGTCTTTCCGTATTCATAAATGCTGGCCATATCTGAAATACGTGCCAGTTCTTTTAAATACGCAACGATCTGATCATGCCGGGTATGCTGAGAACCGATCGGATATCCTAAAAAGGCTTCCGGAGAAGGAATGGCAGAATTAAAAGGTTGGTATTTTTTTAAGAAATAATCCTGAGCGGATAGTGAAATGGTGAAAAATGCCAGAAAAATGACAGTGTAATTCTTGAACATGATGGCTGATTTTTGATTCTAAAGATAGTAAATAAAAAATCAGCATCCCCTCCGATAAATGTCATTTAAAAAACATTCAGACGGCAATTTGTGAAAGCTGTTTTTTCTCGAAATAAGAAAAATAAATGGCTCCCAGTACGGTAATGAAAAAGTAGATAATTACCAGGATAAAGCCAATATAGGACACCGATTTCAATCCAAACCAATCTCCTGTGTAATAGATAAAGCCCAAAGCGGCAAAACTTCGGATCAGTTCTAACCATACGGCATAGTTTTTACGGTCCATCAGGGTAGAATATCCATAAATACCGATAAACACCATCGCTCCATAAATAAGCAATTCGTTAAAACTCAGGTTTCCGAAACTGTAAAACATAAAGAGCATCAGCCCTGTACAACTGAGAAGCTGGAATATTGAATACCAGATAAAAGCTTTTGTGGCTTCTGTTTCGTATTTGTCAAAATTATAAACGTCATTGATCACCTGGACAGGATACTTTTCTTTTACGTCTTCAGGTCGCCATCCTGTGGGCATAAACCAGATAAGGAATTTGGCCTTCCAGCTACTGGTTCTCCAGGCATCCTGCATCAATCGCCAGATATGCTGAAAGTTGATCAGAATGGGATTCCAGGTTTTAGCAGGTTTTAAAATACCGTATACGGGAGGTACTTCTTTAAGTTCTTCCTGAAAAGTCCCGAACATCCTGTCCCAGATACAGAATATCTGCCCCAGGTTTTTGTCAATATATTCCGGATTAATGGCATGATGTACCCTGTGTTGAGACGGGGTAACAATAATATATTCCAGCCATCCCATTTTACCGATGTGTTTGGTATGATACCAGAACTGTGCAAAAAGATGGATAGGAGCTATGATATTGATGACATTCTCCGGAACTCCCATAATGGCAGCAGGGATCAGAAGCAGAGGGAAGTACCCCAGAATATTGGAAACAGATTGTCTGAGGGCGCAAGCCAGGTTAAACTCTTCACTGCTGTGATGTATTACATGCTGGTTCCAGAAGAAATTCACTTTATGGCTCAGGCGATGATTCCAGTAACCTGCAAAGTCTATGGCAATAAAACCAATTATATAAACCGTTAAAGTCGATTCGATATTAAAAAGCGCCAGATGTTTAAGCAGGAAAGGGTAGGAGATAATGATAACAGCCAGGCCGAGAGAATCCTTGATAATATTGGTAAGGCCCGAACTCAGACTGGAAATGGTATCCATAGGCTTATGCATCTGATTTTTAATGAAATATCCGTATAGGATCTCCAGTAAAACCAGCCCGATAAAAAAAGGAATTGCGATCAATAAAGCCTTGGCATATGTTTCCATAAATAACAATTAATGGTATAGTTGTTAAATATACTGAGTTTCGGGAAGCAGAGCAAAAGCTTTTAAGAATATACCAAAAAAAAGAAGAGGCAATCTTCCTTTCGGTTGGATCACCTCTTACGGGTCTATTAATCAAAAAAATTGAATCAATTCTTAAAACATAAGGAGGTGACGGTTTGCGATATTGTGTGTGTTGAGAATATCGCTGTCAATAGGTCGGTAAAAAGAAGTGGGTGAAAATTTCTCGGACAAATATATAAGGATTTATGATTTAATTAAAAAATTTTCGATGAAAAAGGTAATTTTTGTTTAAAAGGGCAATTTTAATCGATAAAGTCCCCTTAAGAATACGAAATCCTTAAGGGGACTTTTTATTATTAGCTTATTTTTTAGTCTTCAACAAGTACCCATTCCCCCTTGTTGATAAGCGGTTCTGCCTGTTTGTATTTCAAAACTTTGTTTTCACCACTCATCACATTTTTAATGGTAACCCTGTCATTCCTACCGATCTTGGGCCTGTCCCTCACGATAGTCTCGGTTACCTGGGGTCTTTGCTGGGTCTGTTGTCCTGCTGCCCTGTTTCTTGCCGCCAGCTCATCGCTGTTAAGAACTTCTTCTTTGGAAGTCTGAAGATTTTCTTTTGGTCTGCTTACTGTTCTGGCTTCCTGTATGTTATCAGCATTCTGAGTAGGTAATTCTCCTTTGAAAAGGAAGGAGATAATTTCCTTATTTACTTTGTCGATCATTGATTTGAACAACTCAAAAGCTTCAAATTTATAGATCAACAGAGGATCTTTTTGCTCGTGTACCGCTAATTGCACGGACTGCTTTAACTCATCCATTTTCCTCAGGTGAGTCTTCCAGGATTCATCTATAATAGCCAGGGATATATTCTTTTCAAAGTCGGTTACCAGCGATTTCCCTTCACTTTCATAGGCTCCCTGAAGATTGGTAACAACATTCAGGGTCTTAACTCCGTCGGTAAACGGAACCACGATCCTTTCAAAACGATCTCCCTGAGTTTCGTAAACATTTTTGATTACCGGATATGCATTTGCAGCGTTGCGCTCTATTTTGTTGTTGTATTGCTCGTAAGCTGCTTTATATATCTGGGAGGCGATCTCCTGTGGCGCCATTCTCTTAAAGTCGTCTTCGGAAACGGTAGAAGTAAGAGAGAAATATTTTATCAGCTCGAACTCAAAATTCTTGAAATCATTTGCTGCCTTATTGGTATCTGCAATTACCTCACAGGTATCAAAGAGCATATTGGCAATATCTACTTTAAGACGTTCTCCCTGAAGTGCGTGCCTTCTACGTTTGTAAACTACCTCTCTTTGCGCATTCATCACGTCATCATATTCAAGCAAACGCTTTCTGACCCCAAAGTTGTTTTCCTCTACTTTTTTCTGAGCTCTTTCGATAGATTTGGTCATCATGGAATGCTGAATAACTTCACCTTCCTTTAATCCCATTCGGTCCATCATTTTTGCCACTCTGTCCGATCCGAAAAGACGCATCAGGTTATCTTCCAGAGATACATAGAACTGTGAACTTCCCGGATCTCCCTGTCTTCCCGATCTACCTCTTAACTGTCTGTCCACACGTCGGGAATCGTGACGTTCCGTACCTATAATGGCTAATCCACCTGCCGTTTTTACTTCATCGGTCAATTTAATATCGGTTCCCCTACCGGCCATGTTGGTCGCTATGGTTACCACTCCTGCATTTCCTGCTTCCGCAACGATATCGGCCTCTTTTTTGTGGAGTTTCGCATTCAGGACATTATGAGGGATCTTTCTCAGGGTAAGCATTCTACCCAATAATTCTGAGATCTCAACAGAAGTAGTACCGATAAGCACAGGCCTTCCTGCTTTGGAAAGCTCGGTAACTTCATCGATCACAGCGTTGTATTTTTCTCTTTTGGTTTTATAAATAAGATCCTGTCTGTCATGTCTGGCAATCGGACGGTTGGTCGGGATCTCCATCACATCCATTTTGTAGATCTCCCAGAATTCTCCTGCTTCCGTAATTGCCGTACCGGTCATACCCGATAGCTTACGATACATTCTAAAGTAATTCTGAAGTGTAATCGTAGCAAAAGTCTGGGTAGCATCCTCGATCTTTACATTCTCCTTTGCTTCAATCGCCTGGTGCAATCCGTCAGAATAACGACGTCCGTCCATAATACGTCCGGTTTGCTCATCAACGATCATTACTTTATTTTCCATCACCACATATTCCACATCCTTTTCAAAGAGGGTGTAGGCCTTTAGTAGCTGATTCATCGTATGGATACGCTCACTCTTAACACTGAATTCCTTGAACAGTACTTCTTTTAACTCTGCTTCCTTCTCGATAGGGAGGTTCTGATTCTCAATTTGAGAGATCTCCATCCCGATATCGGGCATTACGAAAAAGTTAGGATCACTGTCTCCGGAAAGATATTCAACTCCCTTATCGGTAAGTTCTATCTGATTGTTCTTTTCTTCAATTACGAATAACAATTCCGCATCTACCTGATGCATTTCACGATTGTTATCCTGCATATAGAAATTTTCTGTTTTCTGAAGAAGTTGTTTGATCCCTTCTTCACTCAAAAACTTGATAAGAGCTTTATTTTTGGGAAGTCCTCTGTGAACTCTTAATAAAAGGAATCCTCCTTCTTTGGTATCTCCTTCTGCGATAAGTTTTTTAGCCTCTGCAAGAACTCCGGTCAGGTACTGACGTTGTTTGGCAACAATATCGGACACTTTGGGCTTTAATTCCAGGAATTCATGACGATCTCCCTGCGGAACCGGCCCTGAAATAATAAGAGGGGTTCTGGCGTCATCTACCAATACAGAATCGACCTCATCAATAATTGCATAATTGTGTTGTGGTTGAACCAGGTCCTTTGGTGAGTGCGCCATATTATCACGCAGATAGTCAAAACCGAATTCGTTATTTGTTCCGTAAGTAATATCGGCTTCATAGGCCTTTCTCCTGGCATCCGAATTAGGCTGGTGATAATCAATACAGTCTACACTCAATCCGTGAAACTGAAAGAGAGGTCCCATCCATGCGCTATCCCTTTTTGCCAAATAGTCGTTAACGGTAACCAGGTGTACCCCGTTACCGGTAAGTGCATTTAAGTAAACGGGAAGTGTAGCCACCAGGGTTTTACCTTCACCTGTTTGCATCTCCGCAATTTTACCCTGATGAAGTGCAATACCACCTATAAGCTGCACGTCATAATGTATCATATCCCAGGTAACTTCCTTTCCGGCGGCATCCCAGGAATTTTTCCAAACAGCTTTTTCGCCGTCAAGACTGACAAAATCTTTACTTCCGGATAATTCCCGGTCGAAAGCCGTTGCTGTTACCGTAATAGTTTCGTTTTCTGCAAAACGCTTTGATGTTTCTTTTACGACTGCAAATGCTTCGGGAAGGATTTCGAGGAGTACTTTTTCGGAAGCTTCATAAGCTTCATCTTTGAGCTTATCTATTTCCGTGTAAATATCTTCCTTTTTATCTATATCTTCTGTAGTATTCGCTTCTTCCTGTAATTGTGCTATTTTTTCATCAAAAGCAGCCCGGCCTTCTTTTATTTTGCTTTTAAAGGCTTCTGTTTTTGATCTGAGTTCATCATGAGACAGTTGAGAAACTGAGCTTTCAAATGATTTGATTTTATCAACAAGAGGTTGTATTTCCTTGATATCCTTCTTCGCTTTATCACCTACAAACGTCTTGAGGATTGAATTTAGTAAACTCATAGTGGTTTTATAATTTAATTTTCAAAATTAAACAAAAAAAAAGCCTCGGTTGAGACTTTTTGCGTTTAAAAATGTTAAGGGTTGTTAATATTCATCTTCATTCCAGAGGTAATCTTCCTCTGTGGGATAATCTGGCCAAATCTCTTCAATCGATTCATATACTTCTCCTTCATCTTCCATAGATTGCAAGTTCTCCACGACTTCAAGAGGGGCTCCCGTTCTAATAGCATAGTCTATTAATTCGTCCTTTGTTGCCGGCCAGGGCGCATCACTCAAATACGATGCTAATTCTAAAGTCCAATACATGTGCTATTCGATTTTAATTTTCTGCAAAAATAATTTTTTATACGAAAAAGTCAAGTAAAAAATATATTATTTGCACATTATTTCTAAGAACGTACTTTTTTAAGAAAAAAAATGCCGATTTTTTTATAAAAAGATCCAAAAATAATCAACTTTTCAAGGATCGCTTAATTTTGCTTATCGGGGATCCATTTAATTTCTTCTGCTTTGAGGTCATGGGACAACTTCCGTGCCAACACAAAAAGATAGTCCGAAAGACGGTTCAAATATTTAAGTACATGTTCGTCGAAAGGTTCATTTTCATTGAGCTCAGAGGCTAATCGCTCGGCTCTGCGGCATACGCAGCGGGCAATATGACAGAATGACACGGATTGATGCCCTCCGGGAAGGACAAAATGGGTCATTGGCGGAAGATTGTCATTCATTTGATCCATCTCCTTTTCCAGAAGTTCAATATCCGCAGTAGTTATTTTGGGGATATTGAGACGTTCTTTTCCGCTTTTCAGAACGGCTTTTTCAGGATCCGTTGCCAGAATGGCCCCCAGAGTAAATAATCTGTCCTGTATGCGAATAAGGACTTCCCCGATCTCAGGCCCGGTTTTCTGGTCTCTGATAAGACCTATCCACGAATTCAATTCGTCTACTGTACCATAGCTGTCAATTCGCAAATGATGTTTAGGTACCCGGGTTCCTCCAAATAGGGCAGTGGTGCCTTTATCTCCTGTTTTAGTATATATTTTCATGTGAATGTCTTGAACTATTTTTTCTCTTTTTTCTCGTAATATTTATCCCGGAAACTCCGTCTTTTTCTGTTTCTCAGTTTGTTCATATTTCTTTTGTTGTTGTAAAGAACAAGATAGAAAAGAACAGCGATCAATATAATCCAAAGAAACATCATAATTTCTGTTTTAAAAACTCGTCACCTTAACATATTAAATTATATCCGGATAACAAAATGTTCTTTGGGTTGTTCCCTTCTGAAGAAAACAAAACCCCAGAAAAAAGTATCTATACTTACAGTAGTTTCCGGATGTTCTTTAATTGAATTCCAGGCTTCTTCCATGCCCGGAGACCAGTGAATATCATCGAAGATCATCACGGTGTCGTTATGTACGTTCTGCAGAAGCTGCTCAAAATAATTTAAGGTAGCTTCTTTTTGATGATTCCCGTCAACATAGATCAGATCAAATTTACCGGAAAGAGACGGAATTACCTCTTCAAATGTGTTGTTTTTAAGTTCAATACCCGAAAGACCGAGTTTTTTAAAGCCGGTTTCCGCTATTTTTGCTGTTTCAGGGCAGGCTTCGATCGTAATGATACGCTTATATGTGTTATTTGCTGCTAAAGCAACAGTACCAAGCCCTAATGAGGTTCCCAGTTCCAGCATATCCGAAATTCCCAAATATCCTACAAGGCGATTTAAAAGCCGGGCTCTTTTGGGACCAGTGCCTGCATTTCTGGCAATAGCAGAAACTTTTCTTTTATTCGATTTAAAAACACGGGAACCTGCTCCGAAATCGGTAACTGATATTTTACTGTCATCGGAAAGCATATGCTTTCGATAGCCTGAAATTATACGATAGGCGTTCTTATTTTCTTTATTGTAAAAGCATTTGGTAATCAGATCATAAACAAAAGGGGAGTGCACTCCATGCTGATTGGTAGATCTGAACAAAAAAGCGATATATGCCTTAAACAGATGCCACATTATCCTTCCATTTTGGCAGAAAGTTCAAACCAGCGCTCTGTTTTTTCATCGATTTTCTCCAGTAATTGCTGAAGTTTTTCAGATTGCTCACCTATTTGCTCATTATCCAGTTCGCTGGTAGAGAACAAACTTTCTATAGCCAGCTTTTCTTCTTCCAGTTTCTGGATCTCTTTTTCCAGTTTTCCGTACTCTTTTTGTTCATTAAAGGACAGTTTTGACTGGCTGTTCCCTGTTTTCCAGCTTTTTTTCGAAGCTTTATCGGTATTTTGTTGTTTTTCTTTCTCAGGAGCCGGACTACTGTCCTCATAAACCCTGAAATCGGAATAATTCCCGGGAAAATCTTCTATTTCCGCTTGCCCGCGAAAAACAAACAAATGATCTACGATCTTATCCATAAAGTAGCGGTCGTGAGAAACTACAATAAGGCAACCCGGAAAATCCAAAAGGAAATTCTCCAGAACGTTAAGGGTAACGATATCCAGATCGTTAGTAGGCTCATCCAGAATAAGAAAATTGGGATTTTGTATTAGGACGGTACAGAGATAGAGCCTCTTTAGTTCTCCACCACTTAGCTTCTCTACAAAATCGTATTGTTTCTTCCTATCGAAAAGGAAGCGTTCCAGGAGTTGAGAGGCCGAAATTTGCCTCCCTTTGGCCAGGGGAATATAATCGCCGAATTCTTTAATGACCTCAATGACCTTTTGTTCCGGTTTTATTTTGATCCCGCTTTGGGTGTAATAACCAAATTTAACCGTATCTCCCACTATTATCTTTCCCTCATCCGACTTTACGGATTGGGTGATCATATTCAGAAAAGTAGATTTTCCCGTTCCGTTCTTACCGATAATACCGATACGTTCTCCTTTCTTAAAGGTGTAATTAAACTTATGGAGGATCTTTTTAGACTGAAAAGATTTGGAAACCTGATGAAGCTCCAGGATCTTGCTGCCCAACCTTTCCATATTGATCTCCAATTGTACCTTGTGTTCTTTCCTTCTTTGATGCGCTTTTTCCTTGATGATATAAAAATCATCTATCCGGCTTTTGGACTTGGTGGTCCTGGCCTTAGGCTGCCTGCGCATCCAGTCAAGTTCCTTAACATAAAGGTTTTTTGCTTTTTCTACGGAAGCTTTTTCCGCTGCTATCCTGGCTTCCTTTTTTTCTAGATAATAGGAATAATTGCCTTTATAGCTGTATAGCTTCCCGTTCTCCAACTCAATGATCTCATTGCAAACCCTTTCCAGGAAAAAACGGTCGTGAGTAACCATAAAAAGGGTAATATTCTCTTTGGCAAAATAGTTTTCCAGCCATTCTATCATTTCCAGATCGAGATGGTTGGTCGGCTCATCCAGAATTAGCAGATCGGGTTTGCTTATCAGGATATTGGCAAGTGCCAGGCGTTTCTTTTGCCCTCCCGATAGTGAAGATACCTTTTGAGAAAGTTGATCCAGCTTTAGTTTAAACAGGATCTGTTTGTACTGTGTTTCAAAATCCCAGGCATTGTGGATCTCCATCTGTTCAAATGCCTTCTGGTACTTTTCGGTATCATCCGGATTTTCCAGAGCGGTTTCGTATTCCCGGATGATCTTCAGGATCTTATTATCGGTAGCAAAAATCGTTTCCTCCACTGTCAGATCGGCAGATAGGTCAGGCTCCTGAGCAAGGAAGGCTATATGCAAACCGTTCCTGGAAACCACCTGCCCTTCATCCGGTATATCTTTCCCGGTAATGATGTTGAGCAGAGAGGTTTTTCCCGTTCCGTTCTTGGCTACAAAGGCAATTTTTTGATCTTTATTGACGCCAAAGGAAATATCAGAGAATAAAACGCGTTCTCCATAGGATTTTGAAATATTTTCAACCGATAATAAATTCACGAGCTCATTTTTTTGCAAAGTAACATAAAATGGATAGATAAACGATTTGAAGTTTTATTATTGGTGCTGAAAAACTATATTTGCTAATAAAGTCAATAATTATGAAGTTTCGATCCTTCTTTGTCCTTCCCTTTCTTCTTATTTTTTTACAATCCTGCGTGTCGAATAAAAGACTTGTCTACTTACAAGAATCCGAAGAAATAAACAAAGAAAACCAGGCTTCAATAAACGCCTTGTCCAAACCGTATAAGATCCAGGTTAACGACATCCTGTATATTGATATAAAAGCATCCGACCCTGAATTGGTTGCAATCTTTAAAACTTCCGAAAGAGAAGGAGCAGCCGGGGTGGGAAATGATCCGGGAACACTTTATTTTGAAGGATATACCGTAGATATTCATGGGAATATCAGGATCCCGATCCTGGGAGAGTTAAATGTTCTCGGTTATACTGCAGAAGAGATCAGGAAGATGATAGAAAAGAAATTGCTGGAAAATTATTTGACGGAGTCTACGAATCTTTTTGTTACTGTTAAACTGGCAGGCTTGAATTACAGTGTTATTGGAGAAGTTGCAAACCCGGGCAGTAATGTACTTTATCAGGAAAGAGTAAACATCCTTGAAGCTATTGCCAATGCCGGCGATATTCCTATTACGGGTAACAGGGAAGATGTGTTGATCATACGTCAATACCCTGATGGAAAAAAAATACATCATGTAGATCTAACAGATAAGAATTTATTACAATCGCCCTATTTCTATATTTTACCAAATGATATGATCTATATAAAACCGTTAAAGCAAAAGAGCTGGGGGACAGGAACAACAGGTTTCCAGACGTTTACGACGGTTTTTTCTATAGTTTCTATTATAACTAGTACTGTCTTACTCATTCAAAACCTATAGCAGATGCTGGAAAACGAACTGGACATAAAGGATATACAGCAAGGTTCTTTTAATATCAAAAACTTTTTATTCCGCGCACTTAGATATTGGTACATTATCTTATTTTTTGTGGCAACAGCCCTTGTAATCGCGTATTATATAAACCTAAGAGCGGAAAAACAATACAGGCTGGATACACTTATTACCGTAAAAGAAGAACAAAATCCTTTTTTTACGAGCACACTGAATCTCACTTTTAATTGGGGTGGAGCCAGTGATAAAGTAGAGACCATTCGTACCATCTTGTCATCCAGAACACATAATGAAGATGTAGTTAAGTTACTGCAATTGTATATTCATTATATGGAAGAAGGGGCGTTCAGACTGGAAGATCTGCATACTAATGCACCTTTTGTTGTAGATCTGAATGAAGCACTTCCTCAGCTGATTAATGTACCCATCCGAATAGAATTCAAGGAGAACAACGAATTTGAATTGTCATATGAACTTGAGAACGAAGATGTACGGCTGATCAATTATACCAAAAATGAGATAGAGCGATCGAGAATAAATACTTCTTATAAGGAGAGTTTTAAAATGAATGAGCTTATTGAAAGCTCTTTTATAAATTTTAAAATAGGCCCGCGAGAAGATATGGAGCCAAATCCCGGAGATGTATTTTATATAAAGTTTACCAGTATTGATGAAGAACTGGTTAAGTTTCAGAGGGTATCGGTTACCCTAAGAACCAAGGGAGCTTCAATGCTTGCTTTGAATATTGTTGGAACAAACAGAGCTATTTTAGCTGATTATTTAAATGCCACCGTCGATTTGCTCAGTATAAAACAACTGGAACAAAAGAATCTTTTTGCTACGAATACCATCAAGTTTATTGACGAAAGGATCAAAGGAGTTTCAGATTCACTTAAGGTTGATGAAGATCGTTTAAAAGATTTTCGTCAGGAGAATCAGATATTCGACCTTTCAACGCAGGGAGCCTCTCTGTTTGATAGAATGTCCGAATTAGATGCAGCCAAAAGCGCGGTAGAAATAAAGCAGGCTTATCTGAATCAGCTGGATAATTATTTAAAGAACAGTACGGAGTACTCTGATCTTCCTGCACCCGCTGCTTCCGGCCTGGATGATCCAAGCCTTGTTAAGAATATCACTGAGATCGTTAATTTATCTATTCAGCGTTCAAACCTGAAGACCAAGGTAAAGAATCCGCTTTTTTATGAGCAGATAGATAAACAGATCGATGCAATTAAGAATGTCCTTTTTGAGAGTATTAACAGTGCCCGTGCAAAGAATAGCGTAGAGTTGGATAATCTTAATGGCAGAATCCAACGCCTTAACTATGAATTTGCAAAACTCCCGGCTGAGGAACAACAGTTGTTTAATATTGAACGGAGTTATAAATTAAGTGAAGCGGCTTATAGTACTCTGCTGGAAAAAAGAAGCGAAGCGGGAATAGTACAAGCTGCAAATGTATCGGATATAAGAGTGATAGACCCTGCAAAGGACCTTGGACAATCGCCTATTTTCCCGAATACAAAGCAAAATTATCTGATGGCGCTGTTTGCAGGACTTCTGATTCCCTTGTCTGTTATTTTAATAATCTCTTTCCTGGATCATAATGTAAATGCTCCAAAAGATATAGAACAGCTTTCTTCTATCCCTCTTCTGGGTGTGGTAGGTAGAAACAGAGGACTTAATAATCTGGCTGTTTATGAAAAACCAAGATCTGCTGTATCCGAAGCTTTTCGGGCTCTGAGAAGTAGCTTGCAGTTTATTTACCGAAGCCAGTCTATAAAAGGAAGTAAGACAGTAATGGTTACTTCTTCCATAAGCGGGGAAGGAAAGACATTCTGTTCTATTAATATAGCTTCTGTTTTTGCATTGAGTTCTAAGAAGACCGTTTTGGTCGGACTGGATCTTAGAAAGCCCAAGATCTTTGAAGATTTTGATATTACCAATGATTTCGGGACGGTTAATTACCTGATCGGACAAAACAAACTGGACGATATTATTCAGAAAACCAGATTTGAATATCTTGATATTATTACATCAGGACCTATCCCACCGAACCCTTCTGAACTGATCATCAGTGAAAGGATGAAGGAATTTATCGCAGAGCTAAAAAAGAAATACGATTATATAATTTTAGATACTCCTCCACTTGGTTTGGTGGCAGACGCAGTTGAATTGGTAGAATATGCGGATGCCTCCCTTTATATTATAAGACAGGGAAAGACCAAAAAAGGAATGCTCAATTTTATAAACGATAAATACAAAAAAGGAGAGATCAAAAACCTGAGTTTTGTTCTTAATGATTACAGGCATAAGTCACAATACGCATATGGAAATAGCTACGGCTATGGTTATGGTTATGGCTATGGCGGGTATAGCAATGGCTACCATGAGGATGACAAACCCAGGTCTTTATTCAAAAGGCTAAGTACAATTTTCAGGAAAAAACGTAAATATTGATCTCCGCAAGGCAAAAAATAGCAAAAAGAGGATTTGATGTGCTTTTAAGTGTTTTTTTGTTGATGTTGCTTATACTCCCCATAATTCTTTTAGTGCTGATTGCTGTTGTTGATACCGGAGAATTCGGTTTGTATAAACAAAAAAGAATAGGGTATAAAGGGGAGGCTTTTAATGTGTTAAAGATCAGGACGATTAAAGGAGATAAAATACCGAAAATCGGAGAAAGCTTTTCCGGGACATCCAAAACAGGCAAATTTTTACAGAAAACGAAGCTGAACGAATTGCCGCAACTGATCAATATTTTAACAGGCGATATGAGTTTTGTAGGCCCGAGGCCGGATGTTCCGGGTTATGCAGATGAATTGGTGGGAGAAGACAGGATTATCTTAAGTATTCGCCCGGGTTTAACAGGCCCCGCTACCATAAAATACAGAAATGAGGAAGTTCTGCTGATAAATGAAGAAGATCCGGAAAGGTATAACAGGGAGGTCATATGGCCGGATAAAGTAAAAATTAACAAAGAATATATAAGGAACTGGTCTTTTGGAAGGGATATTTATTATTTATTGACTACTTTTAAAAGGACTAGCTGGTAAAAATGAAAAAAGTATTAGTTACGGGTGCGGAAGGTTTTATAGGTTCACATCTAGTGGAAGAACTTGTAAACAACGGATATGAGGTGAATGCCTTTTGCCTGTACAATTCCTTTAATTCTAACGGATGGCTGGATCATTTACCGGATAATATTAAGAAGAATGTCAATGTTTTTATGGGAAATATAGAAGATGTTCACCACCTTCGCAAAGCCCTGAAAGACTGTGACCGTGTCATTCATCTGGCGGCTTTGATAAGTATACCTTACAGCTATGTGGCACCGGAATCTTTTTTAAAGACCAATATAAACGGAACACTTAATATTCTTCAGCTAGCGCGGGAAGAAGAAGTGGAGAACCTGATAATAACTTCAACCTCCGAAGTTTACGGGACCGCCAGGTCTATCCCGATAACAGAAGAACATCCTTTACAACCTCAATCGCCCTATGCAGCTTCCAAAGTGGGGGCAGATGCTATGGCGTTATCATTTTATAAAAGTTACGGGTTGAATGTTTCTATTGCCAGGCCTTTTAATACTTTTGGCCCCCGGCAATCCACAAGAGCAATTATTCCAACCATTATAACCCAATTACTTAACGGGAAGAAGGAAATATTTCTTGGAAACCTATCCCCGACAAGAGATTTCCTGTATGTAAAGGATACGGTAAGGGGCTTTGTTTCTATGATCGGTGATAATTCAGTAAAGGGTGAGGTTTTTAATTTAAGTAGCGGAAGAGAGATATCTATCTGGCAACTGGCCGACACATTGATAAAAAAGATCAACCCTGATGCACAGGTAATGGAGGATGAAAAGAGAGTACGACCGGACTCAAGTGAAGTATTCAGACTGGTGGGAGATGCGACGAAACTAAAGGAAAAAACAGGTTGGAAACCGGCTATAAGCTTTGAAGAGGGACTCGATAAAACTATAGAGTGGTTTTCTCAACCGGAAAACTTAAAACGATATAACCCAGGTTTATATACCATTTGAATCGCCTTAGACAATAAAAAAACAAAAAATCATTAAAGTATAAGAATAACGCCCCCAAAGCTATTAAAGTGAAACAAACTAAAGAGACATGGTTATTTGAGATTTCTCCTGCAAAGCGTTTGATTGCTCTGAATTTTAAGGAGATATGGAGGTATCGGGATCTATTGATCCTATTTGTAAAACGCGATGTAGTTACACTGTATAAACAGACGGTCCTGGGGCCCTTATGGTACCTTATCCAACCCTTGTTTACCTCAGTAATTTTCACCCTTGTTTTTAATACTATAGCAGGAATAGATACCGGAAGAGTTCCGCCTTATTTATTCAACCTGGCAGGGATAACAGCCTGGAATTATTTCAGGGACTGTTTTATCAATACTTCCGATACCTTTAAAAAGAATGAAAATATCTTTAGTAAAGTATACTTTCCACGTGTCATCATGCCGCTGTCGGTAATTATATCGAACCTTTTGAAGTTTGGGATACAGATAGGAATTTTTGTGTTCTTCTATCTTTATTTTATTTTTTACGGAGGCTATGAAATTATGCCCGATAAAAGCCTGTTGTTCTTTCCCGTATTGATCCTCATCATGGCTATGCTTGGTTTGGGCTTTGGAATGATCACTTCTTCAATGACCACTAAATACCGAGATTTAACTTTTTTGGTTTCTTTCGGTGTACAATTGCTGATGTATATTTCGGCAGTAGGTTACCCTCTTGAAGTAGTAAAGGAGAAAGCGGCGAAATATGCATGGGTTGTTGAATATAACCCAATGACAACGGTAATTGAGGCGTTCAGGTATATGACCCTTGGAGAAGGTACTATATCGGCATTCAGTATATCCATGACCCTTATAGTTTCTGTAGTGGTATTTTTGATTGGATTGGTTATTTTTAACAGAACGGAAAAAAGTTTTATTGATACCATATGATGGAGGAAGATATTATTCTCAAAGCTGAAAATATTTCAAAGCAATATCGCCTTGGGTTAGTAGGTACAGGAACGGTATCTCATGACCTGAACAGATGGTGGTCCAGGGTAAGGGGAAAAGAAGATCCCTATCTTAAAATAGGAGAAGCAAACGATAGAAGCAGTAAAGGCAGTAGTAACTACGTTTGGGCACTTCAGGATATTAATTTCGAGGTAAGAAAAGGAGAAGTGCTTGGGATCATAGGAAAAAATGGAGCAGGGAAGTCTACATTGCTCAAAATATTATCTAAAGTTACAGGGCCGACAACTGGGAAAATAAAATCCAGAGGTCGTATAGCTTCCCTGCTGGAAGTAGGTACAGGCTTTCATCCGGAGCTTACGGGAAGAGAAAATATTTTTCTTAACGGAGCTATCCTGGGGATGACCAAACCGGAAATAAAATCCAAACTCGACGAGATCATTTCTTTTAGCGGTTGTGAGCGTTATATAGACACTCCTGTAAAACGTTATTCTTCAGGAATGAAAGTTCGCCTGGCTTTTGCAGTAGCGGCACATTTGGAACCGGAGATCCTGGTTGTTGATGAGGTTTTAGCTGTAGGCGATGCCGAATTTCAGAAAAAAGCCATTGGTAAAATGCAGGACATTTCCAGAGGACAGGGAAGAACCGTTTTGTTTGTAAGCCATAATATGGCAGCTGTTCAGAATCTTTGTAACAGGGGAATGTTGCTAGAAAACGGTAGGGCTGTTTTTCAGGGGAACATTAATGAAACGATTTCAAAATACCTTCAGGGAAATACAAATATTAAACTTAGCGACATTGAAGAGCGTAAGGGAAATGGTATTGTAAAGTTCCGGGAAGTTAAAGTTTATGGTGCAGACGAAAAAGTCAAACCTGCTACAGGAAGCCCGTTTACCATTGAACTGACAATAGATAACCCTCAGCGTATTCCAAGTCACAGACTTCGTTTTGATATGAGAATAGATGACGATTTCGGACAACGGCTGTCCTGGGTGAGTTCTGATCTAAAATCTGCAGGTACTATTGAGGATACTAATCGTATAAGGATAACATATCCGAAGAACCCGTTAAATCAGGGAATTTATTCGGCTACCCTTTATATGGGAGTAGATAATGCACAATCCGATTTAATTGAAAATGCTTTTTCATTCGATGTGGAAGAAGGGGATTATTTTTCATCAGGAAAGAAGGTTCCCGTTGCTCAGAGCAAAGTATTAGTGGATTTTGAAATAAAATTTATGTAAGGAATGATGAAGAAAACGGTGAATAAGATTATGGGAGGCCTGGGATATGTTATTAAAAGAAAAACAAATCCCGAGCATATTTTTGACCGTGATCTTCCGGAATATAGAAATCATAATAACAAGGCTTTATTGGTTAGAGCTCAGGGTCATATTAAAAAACTAAAGAAATATTTTCCGGAGCTGAGGATCGAAGATCACAAGAACGGGTGTATTATCGGACTTTCGGGGGTTAATGTTTTTGTGGAGAATGTTGAAGAATTTTTTATTCTCAATGAAGTTTTTACAGAGCAGGACTATCAATTTAGCTCCCCAGAAGAGTTGGTTTTAATAGATATAGGCGCAAATATTGGAATCTCTTCCCTGTTCTTTTCGCTACAGGAAAATGTAAAGCGTATTTATGCTTACGAACCGGTAAAGGATACCTTTGAGCAGGCAGAACTTAATTTTTCCCTGAATAAGGAGATCTCTAAAGTAGTTAGCTTTAACAACTTTGGAATTGGAAAAGACACCAGAAAAGAAGTTTTTAGCTTTAATAAGGAAATTAAAGGAAATACCGGAATAAGAGGAAAAATGAGTGGTAGTTATGCTGCTGTAGAAAATACAGTGGAAAGGGAAGTACTGATTAAACCTTTCGATGAAGAAATAAAAAAGATCAGGCAGGAGAATAGTGAAAACCGGATTGCTGTTAAAATGGATTGTGAAGGTGCGGAATATGAAATTTTTGATCACTTAAATGAAAGTGGAGCCATAAATCAGATTGACTATTTTATGATCGAATGGCATGATCGGGGACCAGAAGAGATAGAAAAAGTGTTACTGGCTAATAATTTTGAATTTTTTTCCAGAAAACTTGCATTGAATGCAGGAATGATCTATGCAATAAAAAGAGAACGGTAATCGTAAAAACAGGAATATGAAGCCGAAAGTATCTGCAATTATCCCATGCTATAATGATGGCGCTTATATTGAAAAAGCAGTAGCATCTGTATTGGGTTCTGATGTCGATATTTTTGAGCTTATCGTGGTAGACGATGGCTCCGATCAACTTACCAAAAGCCATCTCAACAAAATTCAAACCGAAAAGGTTAAAATTATCCATCAGGAAAATAAGGGAGTGTCTGCAGCACGAAATAAGGGAATTGCCGAAGCGGAAGGCGAATATATCCTGCTTTTGGATGCTGATGATAAGTTTGCTCCTTCCTTCCTGGGAAAAGCAATACAGATCCTGGAAAATAATGCGGATGCTGGAGCTGTTTCCTGCTGGTATAATATTGTAGAAAATGAAAAAGTAATAAAGCAGGCAAAACCGAAGGGAGGAAAAATAGAAGATTTCATGTTTACCAACAGTTCGATGGTAAGTTCTCTCCTGCGCAAAAAATGCTGGGAAGATGCAGGCAGGTTTGATGAGTCCATGCTGGCAGGATATGAAGATTGGGAGTTTTGGATATCGGTCACCAAAAAGGGATGGGAAGTACGTATAATTGAAGAATATTTATACGATTATTTCAATAAACCCGGATCGAGAAATAAAAAAGCGGCAAAGCAGGACCTGGAAATAAAAGCTTATATTTTTAAGAAACACAAAGACCTGTATGTTGGAAGATATTCCGATCTCCTGGAATACTTTAACCGCGCATTGGAACTGAAAGAACGGGAAAAACAGAGATTAAGGAGCACTATCGATTTTAAGCTGGGAGCATCTATACTGAGGCCTTTAAGGTTTTTAAAGCGAATCTTTTAAACAACAACCCTTGGTAAGTATCATATTAGCTACATATAACAGGGAACATCTCATAAAAGAGAGTCTGTTGTCCATAATAGCCCAGAGTTATGAAGATTGGGAATGTATAGTTGTAGACGATGGGAGTACGGATAATACAGCTGCACTCCTGAATGAATTTACAAATACTGATAAACGATTCAGGTATTTACTGAGAACAGAAAATTATAAGAAAGGACTTCCGGGAAGCAGAAATTGCGGCCTTGATAGCGCCAGGGGAGATTATGTTATTTTTTTTGATGATGATGATATTGTACACCCTCTTAACCTGGAACTGTGTTTAAGTGAGATCCAGGCTGGAAATTATGATTATTGCACTTATAAAAAACAATCTTTTGAACTGGTGAGTACAGTACAGGAATTTGACCTTTCAACAGATTTTTCTACTTCAGACCTCGGTGTGGAAAATGCAGAAAGGGTGGTTAACGGGCAAAATCCGATGGCTTCCTGTACCGTCCTTTGGAAAAAACAGTGTTTTGAAGGTCATCGCTTTAATGAAACACTCATGTATGCCGAAGAATGGGAGTGCTATTCCAGGATCTTATCGGATGGTAAAAAAGGGGTCTCCATGGATAAGATTCTATACTTTAACAGAAAACACCCCGATTCTAACACCGCAGAGTTTTGGAATAATGATCCCATAAGGGTGGAGTCTAAAAAGAGAGCCGCAAAATTGATTATTGATAATTTCAGGAAGAAGGACATTCTGACAAATAATTTGGTTCGCTTTTTTGTTCAGATGGGGATTCAGCTAAAGGATATAGGAATTGTAAAGTATGTATTAAACAGATCTGAAATAAGTCTGTTCAGAAGAGGTAAATACATGCTGTTATTTTACGGATATCCGTTTATCAGGAGTTATTTGAAAGCTAAAAAATATTTAGGAGATAAATAGATAATTTTGATGAACACTTTTACACAGGAACACAAAATACTTTTTATTGCAGAATCCATTGATGTGGAAAACAGTAGCGCAGCAAAAGCGTGCGTGTCGCTCATTACCAATTTGCATAAGGCGGGTTTTAAGTTGAAAGTTTTACATTATTCACATAAAGAGGTTGACCTTCCTGGTATTGAATGCATACTTATTCCTGAAAAGAAGTGGAATTACAAATATATACTCAGTAGGACGCAAAGAGTACTGCAACGCAAGTTAAAAATTAACCTTGCAAAGTATTTGGAAAGAACTTTTGGTTTCTCTTTTACCTTTTTTAATGATTCCTCAAGTATAAAAGATGTTGTAATCAAACAATCGGACTGGAACCCGGATCTTATTATTACAAGAGGAAAGGGAACGAGCTTCAGGCCTCATCATGCTCTTTTAAAAATACCCGAATTGCACGGGAAGTGGATAGCTTATGTACATGATCCTTATCCTTATCATTTTTATCCTCCTCCATATAAATGGAATGCACCCGGATATAAAAAACACGAGATCTTCTTTAATAAGGTTATCAATGCTTCCTCATGGAACGCATATCCGAGTAAACTGCTATCGGAATGGATGGGTAAATTCTATCCGCTAACCCTGCAGAAAAGTATCATAATACCACATCAGATCATAGACCAACCCTTGGCAGATGAAAAATTACCAGTTTATTTTAACAAGGAGAACTTCACTTTATTACATGCAGGAAACCTGTTAACCCAGAGAGATCCGGGCGGGTTGGTTAAAGGGTTTGATCGTTTTTTGGAGTTAAATCCTCAGGCAAAAGATCATTCAAGCCTTTTGTTGTTGGGAGCTTTACATGCCCATAAGGAAATGCTTGATGAGTATAGTTCCAGACTGCCACAGCTGTATTTAAGCAATGGCTATGTTCCTTTTAAAGAAGTATACAGTGTACAACTGCACACCAGCGTAAACATTGTGCTGGAATCAACCGGAGGTATAAGCCCTTTTCTACCGGGTAAATTTCCTCACTGTGTTAAGGCAAATAAACCTATTTTATTGTTAGGGCCTGAAGACAGCGAATCCAAAAGGCTTTTGGGAAAAGAATATCCTTTTTGGGCAGATGTAGAAGATGTTGATAAAATTGCATTTTGTATTACGGAATTATATAAAAACTGGAAGAACAATTCAGGAAACCTTAAATTAGGCAGACAAGACCTGGATGATTATTTTTCAATAACGTATCTTAGAGAAACAATCCTGAATATATTAGAATAGCTTTTTACTGTTTATGTCGAAAACAATTAAGCGTTTTACCATTTTAATTACTACAAGAAACAGACTTTCAGACCTGAAATATACGCTGTCCAGGACTGAACACCTTATAAACAGGGAAGATGTGGAGTGTATTATTTGCAATGATGCATCCACAGATGGAACACAGCAATTCCTTCAGGAAGAATACCCGCAGATAAAGGTCATTAATAATAAAAAAAGCAAAGGAGTTCTTAATGCCAGGAATCTCCTGATGAATAGCGTAAGAACGGAATATGCCGTAACTATAGATGACGATATCCATTTCCTGAGCGAAGATCCTTTAGAGGAAATTGAACACTTTTTTAAGGAAAATATCAATTGTGGTCTGCTGGGCTTCAGAATTTACTGGAGTAAGGAAGCACCGTCAACGCTTCAGACAAATCAGGTGCCGAAAAAAATGAAAAGCTTTGGAGCCGGAGCACATGCCTTCCGGATGAGTGCCTGGAAAGAGATCCCGGATTACCCTTCCTGGTTTGTATTTTACGGTGAAGAAGATTTTGCCTCTTTACAGCTTTTTAAAAAGAATTGGGATATATACTATTTTCCAAAGGTTCTGGTGCAGCACAGGGTAAATTTAAAGGAGAGAAAACAGGAAAAAGATTATTTGAAGAGACTGCGAAGATCTTTCAGGGCCGGTTGGTATTTATACTTTATTTTTTATCCGCTTAAAGTGATACCGAGAAAACTGATGTATACGCTGTGGATGCAGTTAAAACTCAAGGTTTTTAAAGGCGATATCAAAGCGTTGAGAGCTATTTTGTTGGCGCTTTTAGATATAATAGTTAATTTTCCAAAGCTGGTGAGGAACAGAAACAGACTAACCGCCGAACAGTACAAGAAGTATACGGATTTGCAAGATGCGGTATTGTACTGGAGCCCGGAAAAAGAACAAACTTAAACTAGCTATAAAACCAAACCTAATGACAGCCAAACCACCAAAAATCTACAAAAAGTACAATAGGGATCAATGGACAAAGGCAAAGCTTGAGGAGGTAAAGGATAAACTACCGAATAATGTGGTAAGCGATATAGGCTCCGGACATGGTTATTTCGAGCCTATGGTTGCGGGAATGGGCCTGGAATGGAATCCTTATGATTATGTTAGAAAAATAGAAAAAGTCACTATATGGGACTTAAACGATCCGCCTCCTGAAGGTTCTCCGCGCCCCGGTTTTGTAATTTTCCTGGAGGTTTTAGAGCATCTTTCCAATCCGGAATTGGGAATCAGGAATATTTCAGATCATATCCTGAAAGACGGATATATGGTTCTGTCTACACCCAATCCCCTTTATGCCAAAAGCAAATTGAACCTTATTATCAAGAGTCAGCTGTATGCCTTTCAACCGAAGCATCTGGAAGAACACCATGTTTTTGTACCACTGCCTCATGTGGTTCAGTATTTCCTGGAGAGAAATGGTTTTAGGCTTTTGGAATATGGTACTTTAGGACAGGCTGCCATTCCAAAATTAAGGTGGAGCTTTAATTATATAAAAGATCTGATAAAATTCGGAGTGGAGAAAATTTTTACTCTCTTCGATAACAGGGCAATAGGGCATAGTCAGGTATTTTTTGCCCAAAAAATAAAATGATTAATGTATTTTTAACAGATGCAATTTATAGCCGAAATAGGACAAGCACACGACGGAAGCCTGGGAATGGTACATGCATATATAGATGCAATATCAAAAACCGGAGTAAATATCATTAAGTTTCAGACCCATATTGCGGAAGCAGAAAGCAGTATTCATGAACCGTTCAGGATCAAGTTTTCCAAACAGGATAAGACCAGATTCGATTATTGGAAACGGATGGGGTTTTCCTTGCCACAGTGGAAGGAGATCAAAGATCATTGCGATGAGGTCGGACTGGAATTTATGTCTTCTCCTTTCAGTAATGCTGCTGTAGACCTGCTTGAAGAAGTTGGAGTAAAAAGATATAAAATTGGCTCGGGTGAAGTAAATAACTTCCTTTTGCTTGAGAGAATATGTCAAACCGGAAAGCCGATCATTATCTCATCGGGAATGAGCTCTTTGGAAGAACTGGATGAGACTGTTGCTTTTCTGAAAAGAAGAAATGCAGATTTCTCTATTTTGCAATGCACCACTTCTTATCCTACAAAACCGGAAAACTATGGTTTAAATGTAATTAAAGACCTGCGGGAACGTTACGGAGTAACCGTTGGTTTTTCAGATCATTCGGCTCGAATCGAGACTTGTGTGGCTGCAACGGCTTTGGGAGCGGAGATCCTCGAGTTTCACGCTGTTTTTAACAGAGAAATGTTTGGCCCCGACGCTTCTTCATCTTTGGAGATGAAGGAAATAAAGGAGCTGGTAACAGCAGTTAAGAATGTTTCAAAAGCGTTGGAGAACCCTGTTGATAAAGGCGATAACAGTAATTACAGGGAATTGAAGAATATTTTTGAAAAATCCCTGGCACTAAATAAAGATTTACCCAAAGGTCATCAGATCACATTTAATGATCTGGAAGCAAAAAAACCTAAGGGATTTGGAATAGATGCATCTCAATTTGAAAACGTTATTGGAAAAACCCTGAAGAATGACAAAAAACAATGGGACTTTCTAACGGAAAATGATTTAACAAATGAGTAAACGAAAGATTTGTGTGGTTGTTACTGCAAGACCTTCATACAGCCGGGTCAAAACGGCACTTAAGGCAATTCAGGAACATCCAAAACTGGAATTACAACTCGTAATTGCAGGATCGGCATTGCTGGACCGCTATGGAAAAGCTATCGATTTTATCGAAAAAGACGGATTTAAGGCAACCGAAAAGGTATTTATGGTACTGGAAGGAGAAAACCCCACAGCCATGGCTAAAACGACCGGATTAGGCGTTATGGAGCTCTCTAATGTGTTCTATAACCTTCAACCGGATGCGGTAATCACCATTGCCGACAGATTTGAGACGATCGCTACCTCTATTGCGGCGGCTTATCAGAATATTCCCCTGGTTCATATACAGGGAGGGGAAGTTACCGGAAATATTGATGAAAAAGTACGGCACGCAAATACAAAGCTGGCCGATATACATTTGGTGGCCAGCGAAGATGCCCGGGAAAGAGTGATAAAAATGGGAGAAGATACGGATAAGGTGATCACTACTGGATGCCCGTCTATAGATATAGCCCGGGAGATAGCCGAATCTCCGAACCTGGACTTTAATCCCGTAGAGAAATACGGAGGGGTTGGAGCTTCGGTAAATTGGGAAAACGGATATATTGTTGTCATGCAGCATCCGGTTACTAACGAATACAATCAGGCAAAGGAAGATGTTCTTAAAACCCTGAGAGCTGTACACAAATTAAATTACCCCACTTTTTGGTTCTGGCCTAATGTAGATGCCGGATCTGACGGAACCTCCAACGGAATACGTTCTTTCAGGGAACAGCATCAACCAGAAAATATTCACTTTTTCAAGAACATGGAACCTTCAGACTTTTTACGCCTTCTGAAGAACAGTAAATGCCTTATAGGAAACTCCAGCGTAGGAATAAGGGAATGCTCTTTTTTGGGGATCCCTGTGGTGAATATTGGAACAAGACAGAACAGAAGAAAAAGAGGAGTAAATGTTATAGATGTAGATTATGATGAAAACGTAATTTACAATGCAATTGTAAGCAGTATGGAGCGTAGCGGACTGGAGCCGGAACATATTTACGGAGATGGGAATTCCGGCCGGAAAATAGCCGATATCCTTGCCGAATTAGAACTGAGTTACTTTAAAACAATAGCGTATTAATGAGGATTTTAGGGCTTATACCGGCCAGAGGGGGAAGCAAAGGCATTCCGGGTAAAAACATCAAATTGCTGAGAGGGAAGCCCCTTCTGGAATACACCTGTAATTCCGTAAAGAAATCTAAACTTCTTACCCAAACCGTTTTAAGTACTGAAGATCCTGAGATAATTGCAGTTGCCGAAAAACTGGGGATTGAAGTTCCTTTTGTACGCCCGTCCGAATTGTCGGAAGATGCATCACCTACCATAGGTGTGGTAAAGCACGCTCTGGAATATTTTAGAGAAAGAGATATTTATTTTGATGCCGTGTGTTTGTTACAACTAACGACTCCTTTTAGAGAAGATGGATTAATCGACAAGGCAGTACAGAAATTCCGGGATCAGGACCTGGATGCTTTGGTTTCCGTATTAAAAGTGCCGCATGAATATAACCCTCACTGGACCTTTAAAACAGATGATTCGGACAGATTAGTCATTGCTACGGGAGAAAAAGATATCATTTCCAGAAGACAGGAATTACCTGCTGCATATCACAGAGATGGAGCTATCTATATTACCCGGTCTGAGATCGTTTTGGAACAGAACTCCTTATACGGCAGTAAACTGGGATATATTGAATCCTCTCCTGAAAAATATATAAACCTGGATACCATGAACGATTGGAAACGAGCTGAAGCCCTGATCAGCAAATACAGATTGTAATTATGTGTGGAATTGCCGGAATATTATCTGCCAAGCCAAAGGAACATGCCCTGAAACTTATGCTGGAATCGCAAAGGCACAGAGGCCCTGACTTTACAGGAACCTATATTGATGAAGGTTTCGCCAGCCTGGGGCATAACAGATTATCTATTATTGATCTTTCTGCTGCTGCCAATCAGCCGTTTATAGATGAAAGCGGAAGATATATCCTCGTATTTAACGGGGAGATCTATAATTATGTGGAGTTAAAAAAAGATCACCTTAAGGGGTATGCTTTTAAGACCACTTCAGACACTGAGGTCTTGCTGGCGCTTTTTAAAAAATACGGAAAGGAATGCCTGGACTATTTGAACGGAATGTTCTCTTTTGCCATTTGGGACAGCGAAGACAAAAAGTTGTTTGCAGCAAGAGACCGATTTGGGGTAAAGCCCTTTTATTACAGTCTCTATGAGTCCGATCTTTATTTTGCCAGTGAGATAAAATCTATTCAAAAAGTAAGCTCCCAATATAAGCCCGATGAGAAACTATGGGCAAATTATTTCTGCTACGGATCTTATGGGATGCCTGATGAAACTTTTTTTAAAGGGATAAGTCAATTGCCTGGCGGACATTTTCTGGAATACAAAGAAGGTGTGTTGAATATAGAGAAGTGGTATGATTTTGAGGAGAGAGTTAAAAAAATAGATGTTCCCGATACTTTTGAAGAGGCAAAGAACACTTATTTTGAATTGTTGAGGGATAGCATCTCTCTGAGGTTCAGGGCTGATGTGAAACTTGGATTCAACATTAGCGGTGGAGTAGACAGCTCTACCTTATTAATGCTTGTCAATCTGTTTGAAGATAAAAAGAAGATCAGTGCCTATACTTTTTATACCGGAGATGAAAATTATGACGAATTAACCTGGGTAGAACAGATGATAGGGTATACACAAAATCCTCTGAACAAAATAAAACTGGATGTCGGTAAGGTTCCCGATCTTGCAGAAAGAATAGGAGAGTTTCAGGATGAGCCCTATGGAGGTTTACCAACTATTGCGTATGCTAAAATATTTGAGCAGGCCAGGAAGGACGGGATTATCGTACTACTGGATGGGCAGGGAATGGATGAGCAGTGGGCCGGTTATGATTATTATTTAAGTAAAGGAGAGAATACTATACAGGGGCAAAAGGGTAAAAGCCCTTTTAAGTCGCACTGCATTTCCGAAGCACTTCTGCACAAAACAGAAAAACCACTTTATCCGAAACCTTTTGATAGTCCGCTGCTGAATATGCAGTACCGGGACCTTTTCTATACCAAAATACCGAGAGCACTCCGTTTTAATGACAGAGTATCCATGGCTTTTTCTACGGAACTCAGAGAACCTTTTCTGGATTATCGCCTGGTGGAGTTTGCTTTTGCCCAACCTCAAGAATTTAAGATATACAACGGAACCCAGAAATATATGCTCAGAACTATTCTTTCTGCCTATGTCAATAAAAATGTAGTTTATGCTCCCAAACGCCCCCTGCAAACTCCGCAAAGAGAGTGGCTGGGAAATGAACTAAGATCATATGTGGATAATGCTATAAATACACTGAAAAAATTAGATTACAATCACTGGTTTGATTTTGCTCAGATAGAAAGAGAATGGAGATCTTATCTCAGTGGAGATAATTCTTCCAGTTTTCATATTTGGCAATGGATGAATACAGCACTTATCCTCAACTCAATAAACAAGAAAAAATATGCTGTTTAACTCCATTGAGTTCCTGATTTTCCTGCCTACGGTGTTTTTCCTGTACTGGTATGTATTTAACAAGAAGATCGGCTTGCAGAATGCATTTATTCTTATAATTAGCTATGTGTTTTATGCATGGTGGGATTATCGTTTTCTGACACTGATAATGGCAAGTACATTGGTCGATTTTTTTGTGGCGAGAGCGATGGAAAAAGCAGAGAGCAAAAAGTGGAGAAAGCTGCTTTTAATTATTAGCCTATCCTTTAATCTGGGGCTTCTGGGCTTCTTTAAATATTACAATTTCTTTATTGAAAGCTGGATGGAAATGTGGAGCAATATGGGAATTGAAATGCAGAGTTACACCTTGCAGATCATCTTACCGGTGGGTATTTCTTTCTATACTTTTCAAACTCTGAGTTATACTCTGGATGTCTATAAAAAGAAGATCAAGGCTACTGATAGTTTTATCAATTTTGCCGCTTATGTGGCCTTTTTTCCTCAATTGGTAGCAGGACCCATAGAGCGGGCCAGCAGTTTACTTCCTCAATTCGGGAAAAAAAGGAAAATAGAAGAAGACAATATGATCGATGGCCTCGGGCTGATTATCTGGGGTTTATTCAAAAAAATAGTTATAGCAGACAGCTGCGCGGTATACGTCAACGCCATTTTTGATAATTATGAGAATCTTAATTCTCTGACATTGATACTGGGGGCAATTTATTTTGCCTTTCAGATATATGGCGATTTCAGTGGCTATAGTGATATGGCAATTGGGATAGCCAGGTTATTGGGCTTTAAACTTATGCGGAATTTTGCCTATCCGTATTTTTCAAGAGATATAGCAGAGTTCTGGAGAAGATGGCATATCTCCCTCTCAACCTGGTTCAGGGATTATCTGTATATCCCCCTGGGCGGATCCAGAGGTAATAAATGGTTTCAGCTGAGAAATGTGCTTATCATTTTTCTGGTCAGCGGCTTTTGGCATGGGGCCAATTGGACCTTTATAGTCTGGGGAGCTCTGCATGCCCTGTATTTCATTCCACTATTATTGATGGGGAGAAACCGAAAGTATCTGGATACAGTGGGAGAGAACGGAGTATTTCCAAGTTTAAAGGAAATTGCTCAGATGTTACTTACTTTTATACTGAGCTGTATTGCATGGGTGGTCTTCCGGGCAGAGACGGTGGCAGACGCCTGGAATTATTTTATTAGAATGTTCAGCTTTAACTTTAACGGAAACCTGGATTATCTGTCCAGTGAAAGATATAGCGTTGAAGCCGTACCGATTATTGGACTGTTGGTACTTATTGAATGGTGGTCCAGGAATAAGGAGCACCCTTTAAAGGGAAGATATTATATGACCAAAATAGGACTCACACTAATACTGATATTGATGTTAGGTGTGTTCTCGAATACAAACGATTTTATTTATTTTCAGTTCTGATGAAGAAGTTTCTAAAAAAGATCGGGATATTACTATTGTTAACTCTGGTACTCATGCAGCTTTTAGATTGGATCTATACCTATGCATTTACACATAGTGTTCCCAGGAATAAAGTACAATACGTACTGCAGATGGAACCCCAGCATATAGATTATATTTTTTTGGGATCTTCAAGAGTTGAAAATCATATTATCAGCAGACAGATAGAGGAAAAGACTGGAAAAAAAGCGATAAACCTTGGAATACAGGGAGCCCAACTGGCCGATATTTTGCTGATGATTAAATTACTGGATGAACAGAAGATTACCTATGATAAAATTTTTGTGCAGGTTGATTACAATTACAGTGTAAAGAGCAAATCGGGAATATCCAAGTCCTATGCCTTACCCTATATTTCCAACCCTGTAATAGCTGCAGATCTTGAACAGAATGATAAGCGCTTTCTATACTATAAATACATTCCTTTTTACAGGTATGCTACCCATGATCACCTGATCGGTTTCAGGGAAGTTGCCGCATCCTTTTTTAAAAAAAATGCAAGAATAGATCTGTCAGATGGTTTTGATGCAAAAAAGGGAGAGGCCACATTGGAAGAATTCCGGTTTCCTGAAGATGTCCCTCAAAAAAATGAGATTATAGAAGAAATTGAGAGTATAGTAAAGACAGAAGACCGGGAATTGATCTTCTTCTGTGCTCCGTTTTGCAATATGACCGTGAATGAAGCTTATCTGGATTATTTGTCCGGGCATATGGAAGGTTTCTATAATTATGCTAAATTGTTTGAAGATGAGCAATCCCTGTTTTGGAATTGCGGCCACCTGAATAAAGAGGGTGCAGAGGCCTTTACTGAAAAAATAATAGCTCAGCATTTGAAGAGCTAATTATAGGAGGTAATCCATCGAAATGATTTAATTTTGAAAGTTGATGATCTAAAAAGAATATTATTTGAAATCACTGGGTTTAGTTATTGTAGATGGTGTCGGGTTCAGAAATTTTATTTTGAGTGAATTTCTCTCCGAAGCTGATAAGAGTTTTGACAGGGTGGTAATTTATTCGAATATTCCATTAGACGCCTATGCCGGGCTGATACCTGATTCCGTACTTTTAAGGGAGATGGATAATTTCCCGGAAAAAAGAAATAGCTGGTTCTATCGAAAACTAAAGGAAGTAGCTCACCTAAAGAAACACGATAATGTTTTCGGGATCAGGGATAATCATAGAAGAGGGTATCCCAAAGGCTTTTCAAAAAGAAAATTACTGGTAAAGATCGCCTATACCTTAACCAATATGTTTCATTCCGAAAAAGACATAAACTTTTTTGAACGAAAACAATTCAAGACCTTTACCAATACGGAATACTTTGAGAAACACCTGAAGGATGATGAAATAGATATTCTGTTCTTTACACATCAGCGGCCTCCTTATATTGCTCCTTTTGTGGTAGCAGCTCAAAACTTAAAAATACCGACAACTTCTTTTATTTTTAGCTGGGATAACCTGGCTTCCAAAGGTAGAATGGCAGCAACTTTCGATTCTTATTTTGTTTGGAGTGACCTGATGAAAGATGAATTGCTACACTATTATCCGGATACGCAGGAACCGGATATTGAAGTGGTCGGTACTCCTCAGTTCGAACCTTATGTGATGGAGCACTATGAACGTTCAAGAGAGGATTTCTTTAAGAAATTTGAAATGGATCCCATGGTTAAAACCGTTTGTTTTAGCTGTGGTGATATCTCTACCAGCCCTAATGACGAACACTATATTTCGATCATTGCAGATGCGATTGAAAAAGGAAAGATAAAAGAGAAAGTGAACCTCCTGGTAAGAACATCTCCTGCCGAAGGAAAAGAGCGTTTCAGAGAAATAAAAGAAAAATATCCGTTTATCATATGGAATTATCCGGACTGGGAACTGAAAAGAACAGATCATGCTGAGATCTGGTCACAAAGGGTACCGAACGTATCAGACCTCACAGATCTGAGATCTATCCTGCAGTTCTGCGATCTCAATATCAATATGTGCTCTACGATGAGCCTCGATTTTATTTTGTTTGATAAACCTGTGATCAATCCGGTCCTCGGGAACGGGGAGAATCAATTATTTAATGATCAGAAGTATTTAAACTATCTTCATTATAAATACGTGGTCGACAGTAAAGGAACGGCCATAGTAAAAACAGAAGAAGAATTAATTAATACCATTAACAATGACCTGATGAGCCCGGAAAGCAGAATGGAAGCACAAAAGGAATTGATCGAACTGGAAATAGGAAAACCGCTCAAGGGAACCAGTCAGCGAATGGTAAATACATTATTGAATTTAGTTGAAGCCTAACAAACATATAGCCGTAATATGTAAATATGACCTCAAGCCGGACAGGATTGGAGGAATGGATAGATTTTATATAGCTTTTGACCGTAAATTAAAAGAACAAGGCTACACGGTACATTGGTTTTTTTCCCGATATAAGCAATTCGAATTTTATAAAGAGCTGGATATAACCTCAGGGTCAGGACAGGTAGAAAACGCTTTTTTAGAATCGCAATCGGATTCACGGATTAAATACGATGTGGTGATCACTCATTTTGTGGAGCTTTGTACTCCTTTTTTTAAAGAGGTTAAAAAGAGAACGAACTCCCATATCATTGCGGTAGATCATAATCCCAGACCCCTGCATGGATTCCCGATTAAAAAGAGATTGAAGAATACACTCAAAAGTATTTTGTATTCAAAATATATTGATGCTTTTATTGGGGTTTCCGCCTATACCCGTAAGCATATCATAAAAGATTACGGTTTTTGGATTACTTCCAAGACCTATGTTGTGTACAATGGCATAGATACCGGTCTTTACATCAAAAATAAAAGCCGGGAAGAGATGAGATTTATAGTGGCATCGCATTTAAGGAAATCCAAGGGGATACACGATCTTATTGCTGCTGTGGAATGCCTTTCTCCTGAACTCAGAGATAAAATGATCATAGATATCTATGGTGAAGGCCCGGAAGAATCAGCTTTGAAAAAAATGATTGAAGACGGAAAACTGGAGCATATTTTTAATTTTAAAGGAAGCTCACCGGAACTCCCATCTTTATTTGCGTCTTATTCATATTTACTCCAGCCTACTTATATGGAATGTTTCAGCCTGTCGATCCTGGAAAGTTTGGCGGCTAATGTACCTGTAATTACTACTACAGTGGGAGGGAACCTGGAAGTGGTTACCCATGGAAAAAACGGATATATCGCAAATCCGGGAGATATTAAGGGGCTGGTGAGTATCCTGGAAGGAATTATAAAAAGAGAATTAGTCATTAAAGAAAATGTTTCCGATCTTATCAGGGATCAATATCATCTGGACCTGATGGTGGATAACCATATAAAAATGTTACCATGAACATAGGTTTTATTACACCGGAATATCCTCTAAAAAACAGTAGCCGCTCGGGAGGCTTGGGAACGAGTATTAAAAACTTATCTATTCAACTCATAGCAAAAGGAATCGGAGTAACAATCTTTATTGTAGGAGCGGAAGAAGATGAGGTGATAAGGGAAGACGGAATAGAATTTCATTTGCTCAAACCTAAAAAACTCCCTTTTTTAACCTGGTGGGTTTCCAGAAAGAAATATCAGAATTACATCAATAGTATCTGTTTAAAAAATAAGATAGATGTCCTGGAGGCTCCGGACTGGTCCGGGATCACTGCATTTATGAAATTCACACGTCCTTTGATCATACGATTGCATGGAACAGACTGTTTTTTCTGCCATTTGGAGAAAAGGAAACAGAAAAAGAAAAACTTCTTCCTGGAAAAAAGAGCGCTCGAAGGAGCAGACGCAATTATAGCTGTAAGCAACTTTGTGGGGAAAGAAACCAGAGATCTTTTTGATTTAAAAAAAGAAATTATAACTATTTATAATGGGATAGATAGTGAAGTGTTTACGCCCCTATCGATAGATCGGGAGGAGAAAACTATTTTGTATTTTGGAACGGTTATCAGAAAGAAAGGGGTGCTAGAACTGGCAAAGGCTTTTAAAAAGGTACTTGAAAAAGATCCGGAAGTAAGATTAAAAATGGTAGGAAAGGATAGTACCGATGTTTTTGAAGGCAGGTCTACATCCGGACTTATAGAAGAAATGTTTGAGGAAGAAGAAAGGAAGCAAGTTGAATTTATCCGTGAGATCCCTTATGAGTCGGTCAGGGAAGAACTGGCAAAAGCAACGGTGGTGGCATTACCAAGTTTTGCAGAGGCTTTCCCGATGACATGGTTGGAGGCAATGGCTATGGAAAAACCCATGCTTACTTCAAATATTGGTTGGGCCAATGAGCTTATGATCAACGGAGAAACGGGAATAACTGTTGACCCTTCGAATACTGATGACTTAGCCAATGGGATACTGAGGTTGTTAAATGACAGAGAAGAAGCTGCTGCCTATGGAAAAAATGCGAGGAAAAGGATCATAAACAGATTTAGCAGTTCCCGGGTCCTTGAAGAAAATATAAATTTCTATAATTCATTATTGACTTGATTTTTATCTCACATAATGGCACCGGTGTTGTGGATATTGAAGGAATATCTTCTGAAGAATCGCATGGTTATGTAGGTAAACCTGTAGTACCAGCTCTTTTGGAACTCGCAGAATGTAATCCGTCTTCCTTTATCTGCTGGTACCATGCAGATCTTAAGGGCAGTATTGACAGAGAAAACTGGGAGCGTATTTTTCATCATCCCAGGATAATGGCTTCCTATTCTTCGAATAGATCACAGTATATGGGGCCGGAAATAGGTTATGTAGAAGATACGCTTTTTATAAAAGTTAATTATGAGGTTCCATACCCGACATGGCAGATGAGCTCCGATGTAGGTGGGATCCATGCATCTGTAGTGAACGCTTATATAAAGAATGGAAAAAAAGACAGCAATTTCGATTATTTTTTGAATTCGTTGGCTAAAACAGTTATGCCTGAGGGCCTGTTCTGCTATTCTCACCCACATCTGTTAAAGAAAGACTTTTCGCCTATCAGGCAGAAAATAAAAACTTCCGGATTTAAACTATTCAGGTTTGTCAGGGAACACTATAAAACTTCCTGGGTTTTGATTTTATTTTTTAATCTGCTGATCTATCAAAAGAGAATTGCTCTGGCCCCTCTGCTATATTCTCTATTCTTCAGATCTAAAAAGAGATCTTTTCAGTTGGAAGAGATTGAAAGAAATAAAAACAAACAACTTACCGCATCCATAGATGTGGTCATTCCAACCATTGGGAGGAAAGAATATTTACTGGATGTGCTTAAAGATCTTGCAGATCAGAGCCTGAAGCCTAAACGTGTGATCATTATAGAGCAAAACCCGGATGCAAATGCCGAGTCAGCACTTGAATACCTCTACAACCGGGAATGGCCTTTTGAGATAAAGCATCATTTTATACATCAGACAGGTGCCTGTAACGCGAGGAATATAGCTCTAAAAGAGATCGAAAATGAATGGGTGTTTTTGGCAGATGACGATATTCGCTTCCCCTCCGACTTTTTTCATAAAGCTTTTGAAAATATATACAGTTTAAAGGCAGAAGCAGTTACGATAAGCTGTTTGAGGAAAGGACAGACGGAAACTGCAAAAACTGCAAGACAATGGATAAGCTTCGGATCGGGTTGCAGTATTCTTAAAACGGAAATCGCAAAAAACACTTTTTTTTCCATGGCGTTTGAACACGGCTTCGGAGAAGATACCGATTATGGAATGCAATTGAGAAATTCGGGTTGCGATGTTCTGTACCTTCCTTCTCCCTCAATGTTACACTTAAAGGCACCGATCGGAGGTTTCAGGTCGAAGCATGAATTCCCCTGGGACACAGACAAAATATCCCCAAAACCGTCTCCTACTATTATGCTTTATAAAATGAAATACGCATCACCCCAGCAATTAAGAGGATATAAAACCGTGCTGTTTTTTAAATATTACTCAAGGCAGTCGATTAAGAATCCTTTTAAATATATTGCGGTAATGAATAAGAAATGGAAGCACAGTAAACACTGGGCTTCAAAACTTATGGAAACAGAATGAAATTCAGCCTTGTCATATGCACCTATATGAGACCTCAATCCCTGATCGAGTTGTTGAATTCTGTGGAAGATCAGACGGTCTACCCCGATGAAATAATCATTGTGGACGGCTCTAGAGATAATAGAACTAAGCAGGTATTAGGGCAGAATAATTTCCGCAACCTTTATTATCATATGGTAGATGATAAAGACAGGGGGCTTACCAGGCAGCGGAATTACGGAATTGGAAAAACGGCAGATGATATAGATGTTGTTTGTTTTCTGGATGATGATATTATTTTAGAGAAGACCTATTTTGAAGAATTGATAAAGACCTACGACCTTCATAAAGATGCCCTTGGAGTGGGAGGATATATAATCAATGAAATAAAATGGCATAAGGTTGAAGCAGATAGTTATAAAGCATCTCGAGGCGAATATTTTTACGATGGATTTAAAAGGAAAGATGGAAGCAGATTTGTTCTGAGAAAGCGTTTGGGCCTGGATACGGATGTTCCACCCGCCTGTTTTCCTGAATTCGGACATGGAAGAAGTGTAAGCTTTTTACCTCCAAGTAATAAGGTTTATGAAGTTGAACAATTTATGGGTGGGGTGTCATCGTATAGAAAAGAAGTTTTTGATAAAATTGGTTTTTCTCATTATTTTGAAGGATACGGCCTTTACGAAGATGCCGATTTTTGCTTCAGATTGCATAAATTAGGGAAACAATACGTTAATACAGCAGCCAGGTGCGAACATCACCATCATCCTTCAGGGAGACCCGATAAATTTAAATATGGAAAAATGGTGGTACTGAACGGATGGTATGTATGGAGGGTGAGGCATCCGAACCCTTCTTTTAAAGCAAGGTTTAAATGGAACTTCATATCGTGGTTGTTAACAGCCATTAGGTTCCTGAACATTGTTACCACAGCCAAGCCTAAGGAAGCGTTTATGGAAGCTTTGGGTAGAACCAGCGGATGGTTTAAGTTAATTTTTAAAAAACCTAAAACAGCAAATGCTGAACAAGTTTAGAAAGGACATAGAAAGATATAAGGCTTACAGCGGAAAAAACTCCCTTGTCCTTTTATTTACACAACAGGGCTTGTGGGCTTTGTGCGTATACCGGATAAATAATTCGATATATTCATCTTCCCTACCGGGGATATTTAAAAAGATCCTTCTTTTCTTCGGCTTGTTATGGCAGAAATGGATAGAGATTATATGTGGAATATCAATCCCCTATAGTGCCAGAATAGGAGAGGGCTTTTATATAGGGCATTTCGGGAATATAATTATTAATTCTGATGTTGAAATTGGCAGGAATTGCAATATCTCTCAGGGAGTAACTATAGGCGTTAGCGGAAGAGGAGAAAAAAGAGGAGTACCTTCTATCGGAGATCATGTATATATGGGCGCAAATGCGGTAATAGCAGGAAAGATCAAGGTAGGGGATAATTCTGTTATAGCAGCCAATTCTTTAGTGGTCAGTGATGTAGATCCGGGTTGTACTTACCTCGGAGTCCCGGCAGTTAAGATTAACAATAATAATTCTGAAGCATATATTTGATGCGGTTACTGGTTATCACAAATGCACCAACATTAAAAACACCAAAGGGTTTTGCTGCTTATGCTCCTTATGTTTATGAAATGGATATATGGTTCCGTCATCTGAAAGAGATCACTCTTCTGAGCCCTTCTTTTTACCCTGAAGAGGTATTTACCATAGAATTTGAGAAGCAGGAACTTAATGTCGTTAACATTCCCTTTATTCATGCGCAAAATGCAAAAAATATTCTAGGCTTATTCTGGCAGATCCCCTTGATCATTTTTAAATTGATACGGGAGATCTCAAAGGCAGATCACATCCACTTGCGGTGTCCTGGCAATATAGGTTTACTGGCTTCCGTAGTACAGGTCTTTTTTCCTTCCAAAAAGAAAACTGTAAAATATGCGGGTAACTGGGACCCCAAAGCAAAACAACCCTTGTCCTATAAATTGCAAAAAAAGATTCTGAGCAATAGTTTTTTAACCAGAAATTGCAAAGTTTTAGTTTACGGGACCTGGCCTGATCAGTCCAAAAATGTCTTTCCTTTTTTTACTGCCTCATATAGTGAAGCAGATAAGCGAGAGGTAGTTGAAAGAGATTATTCTTCAGGATTAAAGATGGTTTTTGTAGGTACCCTGAGTGAAGGAAAAAGACCATTATATGCAGTGACTCTCATTCGTGAATTGATCAGGAATGGTGTCGATATTGAGTTGGATATTTACGGAGAAGGAGTTAAGAGGAGTGAACTGGAAAAATATATTGAAGAGAACAATTTGGAAGAATCGGTGTGTTTGCACGGAAATGTAGATAAATCTGAAATACAATCCGTTTTACGGCAGACACATTTTCTAATACTTCCATCAAAGTCGGAAGGCTGGCCAAAAGCAGTTGCAGAGGCTATGTTCTGGGGATGTATCCCGATAGCCACACCGGTTTCCTGTGTTTCTTATATGTTAGATGAAGGCAGGAGAGGGCTTTTAATAAACACCGATCTGGAGAGCGATGTAAAAAGAATTAGCGATGCATTAAAAGATAAAGAGAAACTAAGGCAAATGGCTGTTGAGGCGTCGACCTGGTCACGGCAATTCACCCTGGAAAAATTTGATAAGGAAATACAAAAATTGTTAGCGCATTGAAAGTCATACAGATCATAGATTCCCTGGAAGCAGGAGGTGCTGAAAGAATGGCTCTGAATACCGCCAATCTTCTGGCCGAGAACGGTATTGACTCTTATTTGTGCGCAACCCGGAAAGAAGGAAGCCTTAAAAACCTTATTTCCGATAAGACGGCTTATCTGTTTTTGGATAAAAAGAGAACCCTGGATCTGTCGGCAATATTCAGATTGAAACATTATATCAAGTCAAATAACATTGGTATTATACATGCACATTCTTCCTCTTTTTTTATTGCAGGAATGGTGAAAATGATCTATCCGAAGGTCAGGGTCGTATGGCATAATCATTATGGCAATAGTGAGCATTTATCCGGTGGAAAGTATCGGTTATTGAAGTATATTTCTTCAAAGTTTAACGCCATTATTGCCGTAAACAGAAAACTGGCAACCTGGGCTGAAAAAAAACTAAAGCATAAGTATGTTGTTTATCTCCCCAATTTCGTAAAGACTTCTCCGGAAAGAGAAATAACATTTTTGAAAGGAACGGAAGGAAAGAGAATTGTATGCCTGGCCAATCTGCGCCGGGAGAAGGATCATATTACCCTTTTAAAAGCATTTAAAGCCTTTCACAAGGATTTTCCTTTGTGGACCTTACATTTGATTGGAAAAGATTTTGGAGATCGCTATTCAGAGGAAATAAGGCATTACGTAAAACAGAATAAACTAAATGAGGACGTATTTTTCTACGGAAGCGTAAATGATGTCTCCCATACATTAAGTCAATGTGAAATAGGAGTACTTTCTTCAAATTTTGAAGGGCTCCCACTGGCTCTTTTAGAATACGGATTGAATAAATTAGCCGTTATTGTTACAGATGTAGGAGAATGTAAAGCTGTGATTAAGGATGAAAAAAACGGTTTTGTAATAGATCCGGGAAATGATAATGAATTAAGAGTTAAATTAGAGGAATTGGCAGGCAATCCGCTTTTGATATCTAAAAAAGCTGATAATTTTAACAATCATATCCTGAATAAATACGGGAAAGAGCAATTTTTCAATAAATTGACCCAGGTTTATGAATCACTTTAGAAGGAAAATAAAGAGTTATGGGTTTGAATTTAACCTGATATGGATCCACCTGGTCATTGGAGGTTTTATCTTTTTATTACCTGCTTTTTCCAAATTGTACGGAATTCTCATTCTTGTTTTTGGGGCTATCCTGGTATACAGCAAAAAAAACAGGAACAATGAGGTATTAATGGTATGCGGATACCTGGTGGGTAGTGATGTTTTTTTGAGGATGACAGGAGGTGTGTTTTTCTATGAGCAGACAAAATATGCCGTAATACTTTTTCTGCTGATGGGAATTGCCTACAGATCCAGTTCTCCCAAGAGTCTTGTTTATATTTTCTACCTCCTTTTGTTGGTTCCGGGTATCTATATAACTACATATACCCTTACTTATGATATCAATATTCGAAAGGCAATAGCATTTAACCTTAGTGGGCCGGTTTGCCTGGGAATTAGCGCTATCTACTGTTTGGGGAGAAAAGTAAGTTTTGAGCGACTCCGCAGTATTATGCTTTGGATATTACTACCTATTTTGGCTATGACTGTTTACTTGTTCTTATACACACCAAGTCTGCAGGATGTCATTACGGGAACACAATCTAATTTTGAGGCATCAGGGGGGTTTGGCCCTAATCAGGTAAGCACAGTATTAGGGTTTGGAATGTTTATCCTTATTACCAGGTATTTTTTGTATTCGGATAATCTGATGTGGAAACTGATCAATGGCGGCTTGTTTATGCTGCTTACTTACCGCGCCCTGATAACTTTTTCCAGAGGAGGGGTATTTACGGCTATCCTCATTTGTGTTGTATTCGTACTTTTTATCCTCTATTATGCAAAGCGGGTTACAAAACGACGAATTGCCAATACTTTGTTTATTTTGGGAATTGTATTATCCCTAACCTGGACCTATTCCAATTATGTGTCAAATGGACTCCTGGAAAAGCGTTATAATAATCAGGATGCCCTGGGAAGGGAAAAAGAAGACCTGACCACAGGTAGGGCAGATCTGATAGAAACAGAATTGGAAGCATTCTCCAGAAGCCCCTTTTTCGGAATAGGAGTGGGGAATAATAAATATTACAGGATGCAAACTACAGGAATAGAATCGGCATCTCATAACGAAATAAGCCGCATACTTGCTGAGCACGGAGCATTTGGAATTATGGCATTGTTGATACTGCTTATGATCCCGACTTTCCGTTTTATGGGACGACATCGGAACATTTTCTTTATGTCCTTTTTTCTGTTCTGGTTTCTGACCATAAACCACAGTGCCATGAGGATTGCAGCTCCGGCTTTTATATACGGACTATCATTACTTACTATAACCAGTGAAAAGAATACTCTATATAGGAAACAAATTAGCCGATAAGAACAGAACGGCAACTTCCATTGATACCCTGGGAGTCCTGCTGGAAAATGAAGGCTATAAACTCTATTATTCCTCATCCAAAGAGAATAAAGTACTTCGTCTTATAGATATGCTTCTGAGCTGTATCAATCACAGGAAGAAAGCAGATGTAGTATTGATAGATACCTATAGCACCCAAAACTTTTATTTTGCTTTCCTGGTCAGTCAGTTAAGCAGATGGTTGAAACTACCTTATATTCCTATTCTTCACGGAGGAAACCTGGAAAACAGGCTGAAAAATAATCCCAGGTTGTGCAAAAAGATATTTAACCATGCCCGTATCAACATATCTCCTTCAGAATTTCTAAAGGTCACATTCGAGAAATACGGATTTGATAATGTAGAGTACATTCCTAACAGTGTTGAAATTGAGAAATACCGATGGAAACAAAGAACTGATTTAAAAGCCAGGTTGCTTTGGGTGAGGTCTTTTGCCGGGATCTACAACCCGGAAATGGCGGTAGAAGTTAGCTCGGAACTCAATAAACAGGGAATAGAGAGTTTGTTGTGTATGGTGGGGCCGGATAAGGATGGCAGTATGATCACCACTAAAAACCTGGCAAATGCAAAAGGAGTGGAAATAAAACTGACCGGAAAACTTGAAAAAGAAGAATGGCACGAGCTTTCCGAAGAATATGATATCTTTATTAATACGACGAATTTCGACAATATGCCTGTGAGTATTATTGAAGCTATGGCACTGGGACTTCCTGTGGTTTCTACCGAGGTAGGAGGGATCCCGTATTTACTTAAAGACGGAGAGAACTCCCTGCTGGTAGAAAAAGGAAATTCGCTTCAAATGGCGGCAAGGATCAGAGAATTATTGGGTTCGCCCGCATTAACGCAGAAATTGAGCTGTAATGCCAGAAAGAAAGCCGAAGCCTTTAATTGGGACGAGATAAAGCATAAATGGATGGAAACCTTATCTTAATGTTGTATAAAACGATCTTTAAAATAGGACAGAACCGGAGAAATCCATCGATAGATGGCTGGTATGATTTCCTGAAAAAAACAGAGGAATGGCCCCTGGAGAAACTGGAAACATATCAGTTCCAAAAACTAAAGGAGATCCTGAGTTTTGCCTATGAATACTCACCTTATTACAGGCGTAAATTTGAAGCAGCAAAGCTTAACCCGGACGATCTTAAAACAATAAACGACCTTTCAAAATTTCCGGTACTTACCAAAGAAGATGTATTGACGCATAATGAAGAAATACACACCCGATATGATTTTAAAAAAAGATTCCGTGCAACAACTTCAGGATCTTCAGGGAATTCCCTGGCGTTCTGGAGAGAAGAGAAAGCCGACTCGTTTAACAGAGCTACTATTTTCAGGGGGTATTCCTGGTATAATGTAAACCCCTGGGATAAAAACGGATATTTCTGGGGATTTAACTTTTCAGGCCTGGAACGTTTTAAAATATGGTTTTTAGATCTTCTTCAAAACAGGTTCAGGATTTTCAGTTATGAAGAAAGGGCATTCCGGAAATTTGCACGCAAATTAGAATCTGCAAGTTTTGTTCATGGTTATTCTTCCATGATTTATGAATCCGCTAAGATCATTAATCAGAAAAAACTCAGAAAGCCTAAAAAAATAAAGCTGGTTAAAGGAACTTCCGAAAAGATAATGGAAAGCTATAAGGAAGAGATAAAAAAAGCATTTAATGTTCCCATTATAAGTGAATACGGAGCTACGGAATCGGGTATAATGGCGTTTGAGTGCCCCGAAGGAAATATGCATATTACTATGGAAGGAGTGGTGATCGAAGAACTGGATAATGAGATTCTGGTTACCAATTTACAATTGAGATCATTTCCTTTTATACGGTATAAACTGGGAGATTATATCAAATTAGCTCCAAGAGAAAAAAAATGCCCATGCGGGCGGGAGCACCTTATTCTGGAAGAAGTAACAGGGAGAATAGGAGAGAATGTTTACGGGAAAAAGAATATATACCCGAGCTTTTACTTTTATTATATCTTTAAAAACCTTTTCAAACACCATAATTTACCGCTTACCTACCTGGTGGTTCAAAGAGAAAAGGGGCAATTGGAATTCAATATTGAAGAAAGTCTTAATGCTATTGAAGAAAAGTATTTAAGAAATGAAATAAACAAATATTTTGAAGAGGATATTTCTTATGAAATTAGATCAAACTATAAAAAAGATAGGCTAAGGGAGAAAACCAAAAGTTTTATATCCTATATTTGAAATATGCCCTCTAAAGCCTATATACACTTCGAGCTTTCGGAAAGACGTACCCTTCTCAGGGTATTCGATATTGTTAGCGTTCTTGTCGGCTTATATATTGTTTCCACTGTGTTTACCTTTGATTATTTTAAGATAAACGGAAGTAATTGGTTATGGACAGTTATTTTAGTCGTGTATCTGGTCCTTTTTGCTAATATTTTTGAATTGTACAATCTTCAGAAATCCAGCAAGTTTGAACTGATCTTCCCGAATGTCCTCATAGTATCGGCGGTTACGGTCATCATGTATTTACTGACCCCTTTCCTTACCCCGGTTTTACCGGATAATCGTTTACAGATCGTTTATTTCTTTTTTGCGATCACTTTTTCACTTCTTATCTGGCGATGGAGTTATATATTCTTTGTTTCCTCTCCCTTATTCCATAAAAACTATATTATAATCGGGACTCCCGACGAAATATCTTTGATGTATGATGTTATAACCGAAAGTTCCAATGGTTTTAAGATCATCGGTTATTATAATTTGGATCCTGGAAAGAAATTACCCGGGAATTTTCCTGGGATCAAACCGATAAAGAACCCGGACCTGATCGAAACAGTGCGGGGTAATGGTGTTTCCGAAATAATCATTGCAAACAAAGGGAAAGAAGATTTTTCCAGAAAAATGTTTGCCGACCTCATTCAATTACTCGAAAGCGGCATCCCTATTAGGGAATATGCCCAGGTTTATGAAGAATTTACCTGTAGGGTACCGATTCAATATATTGAAAACGAGTTTTATAAATACATCCCTTTCAGCAGGAGTAATCAGAACAAACTGTATTTGTTTGTACATCGACTGATCGATATTCTGGTTGCAATTCTTGGGATTTCATTTTGCCTTTTAACCATTCCTTTCATTCTTATCGGAAATCGCATTGCGAATAAAGGACCATTGTTTTATGTACAGCAAAGAGTAGGAAAGAACGGCTTTCCCTTTACGATATATAAGTTCCGGACTATGGTGGTGAATGCGGAGAAAGATGGCGCCAAATGGGCCAGTAAAAACGATTACAGGATTACCAGATTCGGTTCTTTTCTCAGAAAGTCAAGATTGGACGAGATGCCACAGTTCTTTAATATACTCAAAGGAAATATGAGCGTTATAGGACCAAGGCCTGAGCGTCCTGAGTTCGTGGCCGAACTTTCGAAGGAACTTCCTTTTTACGAAACGAGGCACGTAATCAAGCCCGGACTTACGGGGTGGGCGCAGGTAAGTTATGCCTACGGCTCTTCCAAAAAAGACAGTTTAAAGAAATTGCAATACGATCTCTACTATATTAAACACAGGAGTTTTTTCCTGGATGCGCGTATCATTATAAAAACCTTGAGTACTATTCTATTTTACAGGGGGCAATGATGCCTTGGGTTTTCTTTTGATGGCTATAGCATATAAAAAGATAAGACCAGCCAGGAGTACACATAAACGAGCAATATAATCGCCGTATTTAACGTAAAATGTTTTTTCGGAATTAAGACTTATACTGGCTTGCAGACTGCCTTTAAGCTCATAACCAAGGGTTTTCAGCACATTTCCCTTCTGATCTATAAAGGCCGAAATACCAGTATTGGCACTCCTTGCAATACTACGCCGTGTTTCTATGGCCCTTAATCTGGCATAACTAAGATGTTGCTTATGCCCCTGAGTATTGTTCCACCAGGCGTCATTGGTAATTATAGCGAGAAAATTGGCATCTTTTTTTACGTAATCGGTAACATATTCGCCATAAACGGATTCATAGCAGATAATAGGAGCTGCTTTAAACTTTTTATTCTGCGAGATCAGAATATCCCGTTCTTCCTGAATTCCTTTTGTTGCAACTGTTCCTCCCAGGTCGAGCATAATATCCCCTAAAAGAGGCTCCAGTACACTTTTAAACGGGAAATTTTCAACCCCAACCACTAATTTAGATTTTATATAGAACTGTAAGCTGTCATCCCTGTTGATCAGTACGGCAGCGTTATAGTAATCTACCCAATCTCCGCGCCTTGTTTTATTGGCTGTTTTGGAAGGTCGTTCCTTACTGTTCAGGTACAGCCTGTACATATCCGCTCCTGTAAGCACGTTAATATCAGGGTATTTTCTGGCCAGGGATTGCAATACAAACTTTTCCCGTGTAAACTGAAACTTATCTATGGGTGTAAGCATGGCCAGAGTGGTCTCCGGAGCAATTACAAAATCTGTTTCCGGGCCTATTTTCTCCGCAGCAATGGCCACCAGTTCGTTAGTGGTGGTTACATTGTCCTGATCGAATTTTTCGGTATAAGGATCTACATTTGGCTGTACCACCACAATATTCACCTTTTCGGAAGATTCCTTATACGTTTTGAGAATGATCATCGAAATTATTACCGGTACGGCAAAAAGCAGAACATTTATAGCGATCCCTCGGGAAAGTGCTTTCCGATCCTTATTTTCTCTGTATTTCTCGATTATTTTAAAGAGGAGGATATTGATTATCCATACCCATAAACTTCCGCCAAAAACACCGGTGTATTCGTACCATTGTATCCAGGCTGTATGATTCGAAAATGCATTACCTAAATTTAGCCATGGCCAGGAAAAATCCCAGTTGAGGTGAAATTTCTCAAAAGCGATCCAAATAACGGGAAGAAAGATCAAATGCAGTCTTTGCGGAAGTCGACGTGCCACATGATGAAAAACAAGAAAAACCAATGCCATTAACAAGGTGTTTACCAGAATAGCAAAAAACATCCCGAAAGCACTCGAATACCAGATCCACCAGGTGGTAATGGAATTCCATACCAGAAATGCCAGATAAGCCAGAAGAAAGCTTTTAAGCCCTTTTCTTTTTTTATCACTTAAACGTATTTCCTTTTCTGCAAAAAGGAGAGGAATAAAAGCAAAAAAAAGGAAAATAGGAAGCCCGTATGTAGGCCAGCCTGCAGCTAATAGTAAACCTGTAATAGTTGCAAGAACCAATTTGTTTTTTAACATATTCTGATAATGACGGCCCTCCTTGAATAATTCGAACCCTGTTTTCTTTGGGAAATAAAAATACAGATTAAAAACGAGAAAAGTTTGCTAATATTTTGTTTAAAAAACTTTAGTGCCCCTTTCTCAGGAAGCTTTTAATTATTTTCTATTTTTACGACAGAACCTAAGCATAAAAGCCAAAATGAAAAGACATATACCTAACCTGATCACCTTACTTAATCTTTTTTGCGGTTGTATTGCGATTGTTTTTATTGCGATAGATCATTTGGAGCTTGCTGCAGCATTTGTTTTTCTTGGGATCATTTTCGATTTTTTCGACGGCCTTGCTGCTCGTGCCCTGGATGTTAGAAGTGAATTGGGGTTACAACTGGATTCCCTGGCAGATATGGTTACTTCGGGAGTGGCTCCGGGTTTTGTAATGTTTCAGTTGTTGAATAAGGTAAATGCCTGGAACCTGGATTCGAATACTTCGATAGATTTTACTCACTCTCTGGAAATCCATTCTTTTCTTCCCTTTCTGGGATTCATTATTACCCTGGGATCGGCATATCGCCTGGCTAAGTTTAATATAGATGAAGAACAGACATCTTCCTTTATAGGGATCCCGACACCGGCTAATACGCTTCTTATTTTTTCGCTACCGCTCATCCTGATCTATCAACCTTCTGATCTTGCCGAAAGTATTATCCTGAACCAATGGTTTTTGCTGGGAATGACTGTCTTGAGTGCTTTTTTGATGAATGCGAGAATACGCTTGTTTGCACTGAAATTTAAAAACTGGAAACTCAAAGGAAATGAAACAAGATACCTTTTCCTCCTGCTGTGTATTATAGGTCTTGCATTGTTGAAATTCATAGCAATCCCTCTGATTATCGTATTGTATATTGTACTATCCCTTGTAAGGAATCCGGATAAAACTTAATGAAATTATTAGAAGGAGATCTTCTTTTTTCTGAGCTCAAAGTTCTGACCCAGATACACTTTTCTTACCATCTCATCAGCCGCAAGCTCTTCAGGTTCTCCGGCTTTAAGGATACTTCCTTCAAACATCAGATAGGATCTCTCCGTTATGGCCAGTGTTTCCTGAACATTGTGATCGGTAATAAGGATCCCGATATTTTTGTTCTTTAGTTGGGCAACAATACGTTGTATATCTTCTACCGCTACAGGGTCAACTCCTGCAAAAGGCTCATCCAGCAGGATAAACTTAGGATCTGTGGCCAGCGCACGGGCTATCTCTGTTCTTCTACGTTCACCTCCTGATAAAAGGTCTCCTCTGTTCTTCCTGATATGTCCAAGACTGAATTCTTCTATCAGGGACTCCATTTTCATATGCTGCTCTTTCTTGGAGAGATTGGTAAGCTGCAGAACACTCAGAATATTATCCTCAATACTCAACTTTCTAAAAACCGATGCTTCCTGCGCCAGGTAACCGATACCGTTCTGTGCACGCTTGTACATCGGGAATTTGGTGATCTCCATATCATCCAGGTAGATGCTTCCTCCGTTTGGCTTTATCAAGCCCACGATCATATAGAAAGAAGTGGTTTTACCTGCTCCGTTCGGCCCCAGTAACCCGACAATTTCCCCGCGATTTACCTCCAGCGAAATGCCTTTAACCACTTTTCGCCCCTTATAGGACTTCATTATATTGTCTGCTCTTAACTTCATGCCAATCGGTTTGTAATGTTCAAAAATAAAGATTTAACCGGCTTACGGGATCATTTTATATAAATATTAGGATTCCTGCAAAGTATCAGGCACTTTCAAGAGCATCCCAAAACTCATACGCTCTTCTTAAATGCGGAATAACAATCGTTCCTCCAACCAGGGTAGCAATTCCCATTGCTTCCATAACTTCCTCTCTGCTCAGCCCGATCTTATGGCAGGTTTCCAGGTGATACCTGATACAATCGTCACAGCGAAGTACTGCCGAAGCCACTAAACCTAATAACTCCTTGGTTTTTACATCGAGAGCCCCGGCCATATAGGCATTGGTATCGAGGTTAAAGATGCGTTTTATGATCTTATTGTTGTCTTCCAGGATACGTTCATTCATCCTGGAGCGGTAGTCGTCAAATTCTTTTACAATATCAGCCATTTTTTCTTTGATTTTTTTCCTGTCGTTTTATTACAATTTTTGAGATCCTGATACTTATCTCATAAAGAATAAGAATAGGGATAGATACCACTACCTGGCTGGCAATATCGGGAGGTGTTATGATAGCCGATAACACCAATACTATAACCAGTGCAAATTTCCTGTACTTTCTCAGGAACTGAGGCGTAACCAGCCCTACTTTGGTTAAGAAGTATATCAGGATTGGAAGCTCGAATATCAGTCCGGCAGCAATTACCGATGCCCGGATGGTGGAAATATAGGAGCTTATATCTATATCGTTATGGACTTCCTTACTGATGCTGTAATTCCCCAGGAAATTGATAGATAGGGGAGCCACTACATAATAACCGAATAATACTCCGGTAAAGAACAGCAGGGAAGCTATAAAAATAAAACCTCGTGCATTTTTGCGTTCGTTATCGTATAATCCCGGGCTGATGAATTTCCACATCTCATATAAAATGTATGGAAAGCCGATAATAAAACCTGCCCAGATGGAGGTCCATATATGAGCCGAGAATTGCCCGGCCATGGTTCTACTCTGAATTTCAAACGTTAACTCTTTGCTGCAGAATGTATCGTCAAGCCCCAGAAACTTGGATATTCTACAGAAGATATCATAGGTAATAAAGTCCGGGTTTTTAGGCCCCAGGAGAATGACATCAAAAATAAAACTCTTTGCAAAAAACGCAGCAAATGCCACAATAACAATCGCTGCCGTACATCGTATTAAGTGCCACCTGAGTTCTTCCAGGTGATCGAGAAAGGACATTTCCTGAGGACTCTTTGTAGCCATTAAATTATACCTTCTTTTATTAGATTATGTAAATGGATCACCCCGGCATATTCTCCGTTCTCTTCTACGAGCAACTGAGAGATACTGTTAGCTTCCATAAGCTCAAGAGCATCAACAGCCATTGCTTCGGCTTCAATACTTTTAGGGCCTGGGGTCATAATATCTTTGGCGGTCAGACCGCTAATATTGTCATATTTGTTCAGCATCCTCCTGATATCTCCATCGGTCACGACTCCGAGGATCCTGTTGTTTTCCACAACGGCAGCTACTCCCAGCATTTTTTCCGAGATCTCTACGATAACCTCTTTTACCGGAGTATCCGGTTTTACACTGGGTTTATTGTTTACGGAAGAAATATCGTGAACTCTGAGGTAGAGTTTTTTACCCAGAGCTCCTCCCGGATGATACTTGGCAAAGTCCTTACTGCTGAAGCCCTTCATTTCCAGAAGGCAAACAGAAAGCGCATCGCCTATAACCAATTGAGCAGTCGTACTGGTTGTCGGTGCCAGGTTATTAGGACAAGCCTCTTTTTCGACATAGGAGTTCAACACAAAATCGGCTTGTTGCCCCAGAAAAGAGGATTTATTAGCTGTAATGGCGATCAGTTTATTGCCTCCGTTCTTGATCAGAGGGACCAATACTTTTATTTCAGGAGTATTTCCGCTTTTAGAGATACAGATAACTACATCATTGGACTGAATCGTACCCAGATCTCCGTGAATTGCATCCGCAGCATGCATAAAAATAGCAGGGGTTCCTGTAGAGTTTAAAGTGGCTACTATTTTAGTGGCTATAACAGCACTTTTTCCTATTCCGGTTATGACCACTCTTCCCTTGGAATTATAGATGAAATTTACGGCTTCTGAAAATTCTGAATCTATTAACGAGACTAGATTTTTGATAGCATCACCCTCGGTTTCAATTACCTTCTTCGCAACGGCAATGATCGTACTTTGATTGCTCAAAATTTTTACTTTTTATTTTTTTTGTAAATTTAAAGAATGTCTTATCTTTAGTAGTGCAAATGTATGTAAAATAGTAAAACGAAAGGATGGGTTTAGCTGAAATTGACTTACAAGCAGCATTAAAGCAATATTTTGGATTCAGCCAATTTAAAGGATTACAGGAAGGAGTTATAAAAAGCATAATTAATGACCACAATACCTTTGTGATCATGCCCACCGGAGGAGGAAAATCTCTTTGTTATCAGCTTCCGGCATTAGTAAAAGACGGAACCGCCATAGTTGTTTCACCTCTGATAGCTCTTATGAAGAATCAGGTAGATGCCATCAGGGGAATTTCGGCAAATAACGGAATAGCACACGTTCTTAATTCTTCTCTTAATAAAACCGAAGTAAAACGGGTGATGGACGATATGCGTTCCGGTGTTACCAAATTACTCTATGTGGCTCCTGAGTCACTTACCAAAAATGATTATGTAGACTTTTTAAGGACTGTAAAGGTGTCTTTTGTTGCCATAGATGAAGCCCATTGTATTTCTGAATGGGGACATGATTTCAGGCCCGAATACAGGAACCTTAGAAACATAATCAAGCGCCTGGGAGATAATATCCCGGTTATAGCGCTTACCGCTACTGCAACCCCGAAAGTTCAGGATGATATTCTGAAAAACCTGGGGATCACTAATGCAAATACTTTTAAGGCATCTTTTAACAGGCCGAACCTCTATTATGAAGTACGTCCCAAGACCAAGAATGTAGATGCCGATATTATACGCTTTATCAAGCAAAATCAGGGAAAATCCGGGATTGTTTACTGCCTGAGCAGAAAGAGGGTAGAGGAACTGGCACAGACACTTCAGGTAAACGGTATCAGTGCCGTGCCTTATCATGCAGGTCTGGATGCAAAAAGCAGGTCCAAACACCAGGATATGTTCCTGATGGAAGATGTAGATGTGGTAGTGGCAACCATTGCATTCGGGATGGGAATAGATAAACCGGATGTGCGTTTTGTGATCCACCACGATATCCCCAAGAGTATTGAAAGTTATTATCAGGAAACCGGACGTGCGGGCCGTGATGGAGGTGAAGGACATTGCCTCGCCTTTTATTCTTATAAGGATATAGAAAAACTGGAAAAGTTTATGTCGGGCAAGCCGGTTGCCGAACAGGAAATAGGACACGCACTCCTGCAGGAGATGGTGGCCTATGCGGAAACCTCGATCTCGAGACGTAAATTCATCCTTCATTATTTCGGGGAGGAGTTTGATGAAGTAACAGGAGAGGGAGCCGATATGGACGATAACGTCCGTAATCCCAAAAAACAGGTGGAAGCTAAAGACGATGTGGTAACACTTCTGTCTGTTGTACGCGACACCAAACAGAAATTCAAATCCAAGGAAATTGTCAATACCCTGACCGGAAATGTAAATGCGTTGATAAAATCGCATAAAACAGATGAACGTCCCTTTTTCGGTTGCGGAAAAGATAAGGAAGCAAGACATTGGATGGCTCTTATCAGGCAGTGCCTGGTTGCCAGGTTGCTCAAAAAGGAGATCGAGACCTACGGTGTTCTGTTCCTCACCGGGGATGGTGAAAAATTTATCGAGTCGCCGGACTCATTTATGATGACAGAAGATCATGTCTTTGACGAAACCGATGACGACAGTATTATTACAGCCGGAAAGTCGGGAGGAGCGGCAGCGGATGAAAAATTACTCAGAACGCTTAAGGACCTCCGGAAGTCGGAAGCCAAAAAGATGGGAGTTCCCCCTTTTGTAGTTTTCCAGGACCCTTCTCTGGAAGATATGGCCTTAAAATATCCGATCCATATGTCCGAACTTACCAATGTACATGGGGTAGGTGAGGGAAAAGCTAAAAAATACGGGAGACCTTTCGTAGAATTGATTGCCAGATATGTTGAGGAAAATGATATTGTTAGGCCGGACGATCTGGTAGTTAAAAGTACCGGGACCAATTCGGCACTGAAACTTTACATTATTCAAAATGTTGACAGAAAGCTTCCGCTGGATGATATTGCTTCTTCTAAGGGCCTTAGCATGGAGGATTTTATCAAAGAGATGGAACAGATCGTTTATAGTGGTACCAAACTGAATATAAACTATTGGATTGAGGAGATCCTCGATGAAGATCAGCAGGAAGAATTACACGATTATTTCCTGGAAGCGGAGAATGATAAGATCTCTCTGGCTGTTGAAGAATTTGAAGGGGATTATGAAGATGAAGAAATACGCCTTTACCGAATAAAATTTATCAGTGAAGTAGCCAATTAAAAACCACCTGCACTTAAACTAAACACAGAACAAACTAGGAAAATATACTCCTGCCAAATGAGGAGAAAGAAAAAACCCTGACATTATCGTCAGGGTTTCTTTTTATTATTTCCGTATCTCGTTATTATTTCTTTATCTCGGTTATTTCCAGATCGAAAACCAAATCTGCGTTAGGCGGAATAACACCTCCGGCACCGGCAGATCCATATCCTAAGTGCGACGGAACGAATACCCTTGCTTTATCGCCTACTTTGAGTTGTTGCAGTCCTTCTCTGAAACCGGGGATAAGATTAGCTTCCGGACTATAGGTCATAGGTACAGGAAAGTAACCTCCTCTTTGCTCCTTAACAGCATTGTATTTATTGTGAAGCTCTTCAATTTCCTTGATATTACTGTCGAATAAACGGCCATCAGTAAAGTAACCGGCATAGTTAACCAGTACGTTTTGCCCTGTAGCAGGCTTTTGCCCGTTAGCCTGATTGATGTAAAATACTTTTAAACCGGAAGGAAGCTCTTTTGCCTGCCCTTTCTGGCTCTCAAATTCTTTTACCAGCTTCATTGCAGCCTCGCTGGCGGCGGCAATTTTCTCTTCCCTGATCTTTTTTGCCTCTTCTTCTCTTTTAGCTACTCCGTCAAAATAGTCGGTCATTACCTGTACTGCATCAAATTTTTTGGCATCACGACCATTGCGAATAATTTCAACACTTTTCAGTATGATATCCTTAACAGGTTTGTTTTTTAAACGTCCTTCTACTTTGGTTTCCGTAGTGGCAATAGAATCTACTACATCCATTCCTTTAACCACTTTTCCGAAAACAGAATACCCTCCGTTCAGGTTGGGGTAATCTACGTGAGTTATAAAAAACTGGCTTCCGTTGGTATTGGTCCCACCGGCATTGGCCATAGATATAACACCTCTGTTGTGAACAAGGCTATCTACAATTTCATTATCGAATTTATATCCCGGGCTTCCTCCTCCGGTACCGGTAGGGTCTCCACACTGGATCATGAAATTCTCCATCACCCTGTGAAAAATAATTCCGTCATAATACTTTTTTCCTTTGTACTCATCAGCTACAAAAGGACTGGTACCTTCTGCAAGGCTTACAAAATTGGCTACGGTAACCGGTGTAGCTTCATGTTCTAATTTTACAATTATTTCTCCTTTGCTGGTTTGCATGTCGGCAAAAACACCATCTCCCAGATCTGCATGATTTCCGGTTTTACATCCGGTTAAAACAATTATGAATAAAAGAATAAGGATTTTTAAATTTTTCATCATTTTAAGTTATTTATTTTGAAATGCTATCTTTTGAAATTTCTATAATATCTATAAGTGTAACGGTACTGATAAGAGGAATATTGGTTCCTATTTTATCATCGTCTCCATGATAACCATGGGCCATTGCCGATGGAAACAGGAAAGTCATGGTCTCTCCTTTGTTCAGTAGCTTTAAGGCTGTACGTAATCCGGGGAAAAGTTCTTCCTTATCTACCTTAATAACCGGTTCTCCTATCTCTTCTTTAGAGTAGATGGTCTGGTTGTCGAGTGTTCTGATATCGTATGTTAGCTTAATTACATCATCGCTTTTCGGATAATAAGAAACCGTATCGTTCTTTTTGTTGTAATAGTACCAATATCCGTTTGGAGAACTAAAATAGGTCTGTAAGCTGTCTTTTTCGATGATCGATTGGATCAGTTGTTCTTCGTGAGCCAGCAGTTGCCTGTTCCGGTCTACGGATTCCTTAAAAAATTCCCCCGATTTAACTGTAACCGGCCTTCTGGCCTGAGGCTCCCCGCACGCACTAAGCATGAGTAAGGAAAGAATGATAAAAAGTACTTTTTTCATGTTATTCGAGTTGGGATTTATAATTCTTTAATACTTCTTTAAAATAAGAAGTGGTTTCTTCCATGGATAGATTGCTTCTCCCGCCGGCTGCATTGTCATGTCCGCCGCCACCGAAATGTGCTCGTGCAAATTCATTTACGGAGAAACTCCCCTTCGAACGGAAGGATATTTTTATATAACTCTCTGTCGTATCTTCAATAAAAATCACTGCCAGTTTGGTTCCTCTTAGGGATAAGCCGTAATTAACAAGGCCTTCCGTATCTCCTTTTTTAAAATTATGCGCTTCCAGTTCTGCTTTGGAAAGAGTAATATATACGGTGTTAAACTCTTTTAGGACTACCATGTTTCTCAATGCACATCCCAGAAGCTGTAAACGGCTCAGAGAATTATTGTCGTAAACCGCTTCGTGAATACTGGCGTTTTCGGCTCCCTGATCTATGAGATCGGCAACTACCCTGTGTGTGGTACTTGTTGTTGTGGGAAAACGAAAAGAACCTCCCGAGTCGGTCATTATACCTGTATAGAGGCAGGTAGCTACATTTTTGTCTATTTTTTCAGGCTCTCCCATCTGCTGAATGAAATGATAAACCATTTCGCAGGTAGAACTCATTCCTATATCCGAATACATAAAACGGGCATAATCATCAGGTTGCTGATGATGATCGATCATAACAAAGGTAGCATCCGAAGCCTCAAGAGCTTCTCTCATATTTTCTACCCTTCCGAAGGAATTAAAATCGAGGGTAAAGATCAGATCGGCCTTTTTAATAAGTTCGCTTGACTTTTCGGTTTCCGAATCAAACCTGAGAACGGTTTCATTTCCCGGCATCCATTTTAAAAAATCAGGATAATCATTAGGCGCTATAACCACTGCATCCTGTCCTTTGGATCTCAGGTAATGAAAAAGCCCTAATGTACTACCTATAGCATCTCCGTCAGGATTCTTATGAGGCACGATAACAATTTGCTTTGGGGCGGATAATTCTTCCTTTAATTTATGTATTTCGTTCATTTTCATTGGCCGCTAAGATACAATTTTATAACATAGTATTAATTTTAGAACTCTTACATTTACCCTAAAATTATCATAACAATGAAGAAAAGGGTTTTTATTTCTTTTGCTTTAATTCTTTTTGTGTTTTCTCCCATAGTTTACGGTCAATCCGGGGAGGAAGAAGGAAAATCTGATTTTGTTATTGCTTTTGGCTCCTGCAATAAAGCCGATGTAGAAAATAAACTGTGGGATGATATTCTAGCCCAGCAACCCAATTTATGGATCTGGGGAGGAGATAATATCTATGCGGATACCGAGGATATGCAAAAAATGGAAAGGGACTATAAGGCCCAGCTGAATATTGCGGCATATCAGGAGCTGTTAAAAAAGGCTATGGTAATGGGTACCTGGGATGATCACGATTACGGCGTGAATGACGGAGGCGTGGAATTTGAAAAGAAAAAGGAGAGTCAGCAGTTATTCCTAGATTTCCTGGGAACTGCCGAAAATGACCCCAGAAGAAACAGGGAAGGGGTTTATACCGCTCAGGTATTTGAAACAGATAAAGGAAGCATTAAGGTAATTGTACTGGATACCCGTTATCATCGTACCTCCCTGACAGTAGATAAGGAAACCAAAAAAAGATATAAGCCGAATGCCTATGGTAAGGGAAGCCTCCTTGGGGAAGTCCAATGGCAGTGGCTGGAAAGAGAATTACGAAATTCTACCGCCGATTTTAATGTGATCGTGAGCAGTGTACAGCTTATATCTGATAAACACGGCTGGGAAGGCTGGGGGAATTTTCCACATGAGGCAGATCGCTTTTTTAAGATCGTAAAAGAGAGCAAGGCCCGGGGAGTTATGGTATTATCTGGAGATCGGCATATTTCCGATTTTTCGATGAAACAGGAGAAAGGCATTCCGTATCCGATCATCGATTTTACTTCCAGCGGACTCACACATTCGGCAACACAGAACAAAGGAGAAGAAAACCCGTATCGGGTCGGAAAGCTTGTAAATCAGATAAGTTTCGGACTTATACGATTTGATTTTGAAACTAAATCTGTGGTTATGGAAATGCGGGGAGATGACGAGAAAGTTTATCAAAAGTTAAAGCAAAGCTATTAGCGCTTGCATTTATAATTAAAAGCCTTACTTTTGCCCAAAATTTTTAAGAAAAGATGGCAACAAACAGAACTTTTACAATGATCAAGCCCGATGCTGTTGAGAATGGACATATCGGAGCGATATTGGAAAAAATTACTGCTGCAGGATTTAAGATCGTGGCAATGAAGTATACACAACTTAGCAAAAGAGATGCTCAGGAGTTTTACGCGATCCACAAGGAGCGTCCGTTTTTCGGAGAGCTGGTTGAGTTTATGACAAGAGGTCCTATTGTAGCGGCAATCCTTGAAAAAGACAATGCAGTTGAGGATTTCAGAGCTTTGATCGGTGCTACTAACCCTGCTGAAGCGGCAGAAGGAACTATCAGAAAGTTATTTGCTACTTCTATCGGAGAAAATGCAGTTCACGGTTCTGACAGTGATGAGAATGCAGCTATCGAAGGAGCATTCCACTTCTCAGGAAGAGAGATATTCTAAGCGAACAAAGCTTCAAAAAATACAGATGACCTTATCGGGTGTATAATGCACGGATAAGGTCATTTTTTTATTAGCTGCTCCTGGTTAGCCGGAAAGCTTAGCTTTTGAGTTTAACGCAGGATCAGGTCTTTAACTATTTCCTTACCGAGTTCTTCGTTGATCATTTTTATGATCTTTTCCTTTCCATAGCTCAGTTCTTCCCGTAAAACGGCAGAAGTAAGATTAACGTAGAGTGTAGATTGTTTTAACTGAATATCGGCCGTGTAGTTATTAACACCGTTCCCCATAAGGTTTTTCCAGGCATCCCTTACTTCAATTTTGTCGATACCGCTTTGAAGCTTGTTTGCTTTTATAAAATCCTTCAGGACTTCGCTTATGGAAATATTTTCGTCGTTACGCCTGGCCATTAATCCGTTTTTATTTCAAGTTTTTCAAACCTTTTGTAAATATACTTCAAATTCGCTTCATTGGTAATGATCAGTTGCTCTTTATTTAAGCTGCGGATGGTCTCCGTCCAGCTGGACAGTGCATTTTTGTAGTTAATGGTATACACCCCGTTATTTTCACTTATGGTAAAGGCTTCTGCATCATCAGATGTCAGGAAATTACCATTCAGCTGAGGTTGAAGCTTTTTTCGATATCCGCTGCTATCACTTTCAAACTTAAAATGATCAATAGTCTGGTTAATGGTGTATTCTTTGCTGTTCCCATCGGGCATTTCTACCTTTTCAATTTCCCAATAGCCTTCCAGAAAACCGATTTCCTGAACCTTATTGTCGGAACAGGCTAAAAGGAAGAAACACAAAATACTGTAGAGGATCGTTTTTTTCATTTGTCGGATAGCTTATGTTCTGCAAAATTACAACTCAGAGCTCGAACATCCGATACGATTGGTGTATTTCTTTTACAACGGCTTCTGTTCGGTCGGCATGGGTGTCACTGATAAATAATTGCCCGAAATCTTCATTGTCCACCATCTTGATGATATGGGCTACCCTGTTCTCGTCAAGCTTGTCGAAAATATCATCCAGCAACAGGATGGGGTTTACTTTGCTCAGCGATTTCATAAAATCGAATTGAGCCAGCTTTAAGGCAATAAGAAAAGATTTCTGCTGTCCCTGACTGCCGAATTTTTTTACCGGATAATTCTCTATCTTCAGGCTGATATCATCTTTGTGGATCCCTACGGTGGTATATTGGACCACCCTGTCTTTGGAAAGGGAATTTTCTAAAAGTGTATCCATTTCCCCTTCCAGAAGCTGACTTTCATAACTGAGGTCTACCACCTCTTTAGCTCCCGAAATATCGGTATACCTCTTTTTAAAAATAGGAATGAATTCTTCCAGAAATGCTTTACGCTCTTTAAAGATCAGGCCCCCGAGCTCACTTAGCTGTGCATTGTAAACGGCCAGGGTGTCGGGGTCAAAAGTATTATTCAGGAAGAAATATTTTAAAAGGGAATTACGTTGGCTGAGTATCTTATTATACCCGATCAAATGGGTTAAATAAGCCTTGTTAGACTGCGATATTACACTGTCTATAAATTTCCTCCGGGTTTCACTTCCTTCGGTAATAAGGTTCCTGTCTGCGGGCGAAATTATGACCAGGGGAATAAAACCTATATGATCTGATAGTTTGTCATAGGCTTTGGAATTTCTCTTAATTACCTTTTTTTGCCCCTTTTTCAGGCTGCAGATCAGTTTTTCTTCGCGCTCATCCTTTTCAAACTCGCCATCTATCACATAGAAGTCCTCTCCGTGCTTTATATTCTGGGAGGCAATGGGATTAAAGTAACTTTTTCCGAAGGACAGAGTGTAAATGGCATCGAGCACATTGGTTTTTCCAATCCCGTTGTTTCCTACCAGGCAATTGATCTTGCTGTCAAACTCAAAATTCTGAGAGGAAAAATTTTTATAATTGATGAGTGAGAGTTTCTTTAAAAACATTGTTGAATTCTAATAGGCGGATGATGAGCCGAATTTCTGCAAAATAATGGTAAATTATTGAAAATTATCAAATAAATAGGCTTTCCTTTTTCAAATAAAATTTTATTTTTGCCGCACAAATCACGAATTATGGCAACATATAAGAAAAGAGGAAACAAATCTGCTAAACAAAAGGTTGAAAATCAGTTAGAGGAACAGAGCACAACTGCAGAGGTTTTTAGTACCCTGGATGAAGGTGCTTCGAGAACGGAGGAATGGGTTGCCAGAAACCAGAAATATATATTGGGGATCATCGGAGTTATAGTTGTCGGGATCCTTGGATATCTGGCCTATAATCAGTTTGTTCAGAAGCCGAAAGAAAGAGAAGCTTCTAACGAATTATTCTTCGCACAGCAATATTTTGATCAGGCTGTAAACACAGCAGATAACGATTCATTATACAACCTGGCCCTTAACGGAGGTGAAGGGAAATACGGATTATTAGATATTATCGATAAGTACAGTGGTACTAAAGCGGCTAACCTTGCTAAGTACAGTGCAGGAATGGCTTACCTGAATATGAATAAGTATCAGGAAGCAGTATCTCACCTGGAAGGTTTTTCATCAGATGATGAGATCCTTGGAGCACTTGCCAAAGGTGGCCTGGGAGATGCTTTTGCACAATTGAACCAGCTGGATGACGCACTTAATTATTATGAGAAAGCCATCTCACACAGTACAAACGATTTTACTACTCCGAGATTTTTATTAAAAGCGGGAAAAACTGCCTTGAGCCTTAATCAGTATGACAAAGCAGCAAAGTTTTTTAACCGTATTAAAGAAGAGTTCCCTAATACAGTGGAAGGAAGAGATATAGATACTTTTATTGGAAAAGCTGAAACGCTTAAGTAATGGCTACCGAAAATAAAAATCTATCACATTACGATAAAAATTCAGTCCCAAACGCGAAAGATCTTCGGTTTGGGATTGTTGTTTCTGAATGGAACGAAAATATTACCGAAGGTTTATTTAGCGGGGCCTATGAGGCTCTGATAGACTGTGGTGCGCAAGCGGAAAATATTGAACGCTGGAATGTACCGGGAAGCTATGAACTGACCTTTGGCTGTAAAAAAATGCTTCAAACCCGCAAAGTTGATGCGGTAATTGCTATCGGAAGTGTTATTCAGGGAGAGACCAAGCACTTTGATTTCGTATGTAGTGCAACTGCCCAGGGGATCAAGGAACTGAATATACAATTCGATACTCCTGTTATTTTTTGCGTACTCACAGATAACAACATGCAACAGGCCATTGAGAGAAGTGGCGGAAAGCATGGGAACAAGGGTACCGAAGCCGCCATTGCTGCAATTAAGATGGCAGTATTGGGAAAATAAAGCTTCTTTCCGTGGCATAGATATTGCTGATTAATCTGTACAGGCAATATATTTTAATCATTTTATTTCCTGCAATTATAGTTTCAGTGAGGCCGGAGCCTAGTACTTTGTTAACATTTTTTAGGAACTCAACCAAGGCTATATCTGCTATTTTAAGTATTTTTGATTAATACATTTTTAATGTTATGAGACTTCCGACACTTTTTAAGCAGCAAAAAAACAAAACTTATAATTACACTCCGCGTTATTATGATGAGCGTAAGGAACGTCTGGAAAACCTGATGCAGCGTAAGGAAGTCAAGGATGATGAAGATTATTTTAAAGGATACCGAAGAAAGAGTTACAGAGAAGACTGGAAGACTATTCGCAAAAAAGGGGCAGATAAAGACGCTCGTCTACGCCTCTATGTTATTGTTATTCTCCTGTTGATGTTCACCCTGGTAGCTTTGAGGTATGTTAACTTAGACAAGTTTTTTTAATGGCCGATATTATTCAGCTTTTACCAGACCATGTAGCAAACCAAATAGCTGCAGGTGAGGTGGTACAACGCCCCGCATCTGTGGTAAAGGAATTAGTGGAAAATGCAATTGATGCAGGATCCTCTTCCATTAAACTTGTGGTCAAAGACGGAGGAAAAACCCTTATCCAGGTAATAGATAACGGTGTGGGAATGAGCCATACCGATGCCCGTTTGAGTTTTGAACGGCATGCAACTTCCAAGATCCGTTCTGCAGAAGATCTCTTCCAGTTAAACACAAAAGGTTTTAGAGGAGAAGCTCTGGCTTCTATTGCGGCTATTGCTCATGTAGAGATGAATACCCGCCAGGAAACGGAAGAACTGGGTACACAGATCAGGATTGAAGGGGGAAAGCTTGTTTCTCAGGAAGTGACTACCACCCCCGAAGGCACCTCCATCTCTGTAAAGAACCTATTTTTTAATATCCCTGCCAGAAGGAATTTCCTGAAATCCAATCAGGTGGAGTTACGCCATATCATTGATGAATTCCAGAGAGTTGCCCTGGCACATCCGGGTGTTCACTTCGAAATGTATCACAACGGAAATGAATTATTTGCCCTTCCGGTCTCTAACCTCAGGCCGCGAATTGTTCATATTTTCGGGACCAAGACCAATGAAAAACTGGTTCCTGTAGAGGAGAATACCGAAGTGGTTAAGATCTCCGGTTTTATTGGAAAACCCCAGTTTGCAAAGAAGAGCAGGGGGGAGCAGTTTTTTTTTGTAAACAACAGGTTTATTAAAAGCCCGTACCTGCATCATGCGATCTTAAGCGCGTTTGAAGGCCTGATCAAAGAACAGACGTATCCGAGTTATTTCCTGTACCTGGAAGTAGATCCGACTACCATAGATATTAATATACATCCCACAAAAACAGAGATAAAGTTTGATGACGAGCACACTTTGTACGCAATTCTCAGGTCCGCAGTCAAACACAGTCTGGGGCAGTTCAATATTGCGCCGGTGCTCGATTTTGAAAGGGATTCCAACCTGGATACCCCTTATGATTTTAAGGATAAGGGAGCAAACTTTCCAACGATTGAAGTCGATTCGAATTTTAATCCTTTTGAAGAAAAGGAAGGCAAGGTAAAAACCCAGACAAAACCTGTTTATAAAAAGGAAAATACCGCGGGCTGGGAAAGCCTGTATGTAGGCCTGGAAACCGGGGATACAAAAGAAGAGCAATTTACCCAGCTGGAAGTCGAGTCGGAACACCTTTCGGGGAATTTATTCCCGGAGGAAGAAGAAAAAGGACAAACAACGGCATCTACCTATCAGATGCATCGAAAATATATTGTTACCAGTATTAAATCGGGAATGGTGATCATAGATCAGTACAGAGCGCATCAACGTATATTATACGAGCAGTTCCTGAGAAATATCACGGTAAAAGAGGCATTGAGCCAGCAATTACTTTTTCCGCTGGTTCTGAATTACTCAAAAACGGAGACGGTTTTAATAAAGGAGTTAAAGGAAAGCCTGCAGCATACAGGTTTTGCTTTTTCAAAGATTGAAGATGAAAGCATAGAAATTACCGGAATTCCGATGAATGTAAGTGAAAGCGAGGTCAGTATCATTCTCGATCAGTTACTGGCTGATTTTCAGGAGGAGATACCCGACAGTAGCTTTTCACAGGCAGATCTGCTGGCCAAGACACTGAGCAAGGCCCTGGCAGTTAAAACAGGAGAATTATTACAGAAGGAATCGCAGGAGGCCCTGGTAAACGATTTGTTTGCATGCAAGGAACCCACACTGTCTCCTTTAAACAAACCAACATATATTACTATAACCGGAGAAGAACTGGATAAAAAATTTTTGTAAGAGATGATGAGAATCACTGAAACGGTAAAGCACCTGATTATTATCAATATATTAATGTGGATCGCCACATTGACCATAGGAGCTAGCGAAAACCTTTTTAATAACCTATTTGCCCTTCATTTTCCGAAAAATGACCTTTTTCAACCATGGCAGATCCTTACGCATATGTTTATGCACGCCTCTTATGTACCTACACCCGGAGGCGGATCGACAGTGTATTTTCAGCATATTCTTTTTAATATGTTTGCTTTATGGATGTTCGGAGGCCCGGTGGAACAGGCTTTCGGAAAGAGGAAATTTATTTTCTTTTATATTTCAGCCGGTCTGGGTGCCGCTCTGATCGCTCTGGGAGTGGATTATGCACAATATCAGATCGGAATGAGCGAACTGACGGCTTCCGGGATAAGTGTTGAAAATATAGAGCAGGCAGTCAGAGAGCTGAAACCCGGCTATGGATTTACAGACGGAAATATGGCGAAGGTTGCTAATTCATACAGAACTACGATGGTAGGTGCTTCCGGAGCAATAATGGGGGTGCTGGTAGCGTTTGGAATGTTGTACCCCGAATCCCGTTTAATGTTGATCTTTTTCCCTGTTCCTATTAAGGCCAAATATTTTATTCCGGCTATTATAGGACTGGACCTGTTCTCTGCATTGACCGGGTATTCTATTTTCAGTCCGAGTAATACGGCTTATATTGCCCACCTTGGAGGTGCTTTCTTCGGATTTGTGATGATGTGGTACTGGAAGAGAAATCAGTTTAATAAAAATCGCTGGGATTAATGAGTATATCTAATGATCTGAAATATAAATACGCACGACTTTCGGTAGTTGAGAAGTTAATTGTCATTAATATCATTGTATATGTGATCAATGCACTGCTCCCTTTTCTTTTTGGGCTGGACAGGAATTTTATTGTCAACAAATTTCAATTACCTGAACGTTTTTCGGATTTTATCACTCAACCCTGGTCGCTTATCACATACGCCTTTTTTCATGGCGGGATATGGCATATTTTCTGGAATATGTATCTGCTGTTCTTTTTCGGACGCATGTTTACCAATTTGTTCGGGGGACGCCGTTTTTTAAATGTGTATTTCCTGGGCCTTATCACCGGAGGACTCTTCTTTCTGTTGAGTTATAATATCTTCCCGGTTTTCTTTACCAAGAATTCGGTGCTTATCGGGGCATCCGCAGGAGTTATGGCCATTCTTGTATTTGTGTGTACCTATATACCTAACCAGGAAATAAGACTTATCTTTTTTAATATAAAGCTCTGGTACCTCGCAGTATTTTTTGTTTTACTTGACCTGGTACAAATTCCGGTAAGTAATGCCGGAGGACATATTGCACACCTGGGAGGTGCGCTTCTGGGCTTTATGTATGCCAAAAAACTTCATGACGGAAAAGATATAGGCGTATGGTTTGAAAGACTCGTATCCGGCTTTTTAAACCTTTTTACAGCAAGAAAGAGATCGCCCCTGAAAACCGTTCATAAAAAACAGGGCAGAGCTACTCAGTCCAAAGGAAAGAACGCAGATAAGAATGAACATCAGCAAAAAATAGATGATATTTTAGATAAGATCAGTAAAAGTGGATATGAAAGCCTATCCAAAGAGGAAAAGGATTATCTGTTCAAGGCAGGTAAGGAGTAGGATATGAGTAAACTTCGTTTAGTAAATAAGGGTATTTTTCTTTTAAACTCGGTATTTGCAGCTTTTTTGCTGCTCTCCTATGCCTTGCCCTATATTTTTTCCAGAAGTTTCCCTTCGCTTTCGGTATTAAGCCTTACGGTTCCTATACTTATCGTTATTAACCTCATGTTTATGCTCTACTGGATCCTCCGCTTAAAAAAACAGTTCCTGCTGTCTTTCCTGATCCTTTTACTGGGATATCAACATGTTTTTTCTTTTTATAAACTCCCGTTTGGTAAGACGAAGGAGAGGGCAGAAGCTGTTTCACTTATGAGCTATAATGTAAGACTGTTCAATGTCTATGAATGGATAGATGATGAGGGGATAGCAGATAAAATAAGCACTTTCCTGAAAGACCAGGACCCGGACATCCTTTGCCTTCAGGAATTCTACTTTGAGAAAGAGGCTATGTTCGATCATTATCCGTATCGTTATATTAAATACAAAACAGAGAACCAGAAGACGGGACAGGCCATTTTTTCCAGATTCCCTATTGTTGACAGGGGCTCCCTGGAATTCCCGGATACGGGGAATAACGCAATTTATGCGGATATCGTAAAAAACGATGATACGGTCCGTATCTATAACCTGCATCTGGAATCCCTGAGAATAAATCCGGAAAAGGAAGATCTGAGCCAGAAGAATTCCGGACGGCTCTTAAAACGGATAGGAACCTCGTTTGCCATTCAGCAAGCACAGGCAAATATCTTTAATAAGCACCAGGAGACCTGCATGTATAAAAAGATAGTTTGCGGCGATTTTAACAATACCCAATACTCCAATATCTACAAAAAGATAAGAGGGGATATGAAAGATACTTTTGAAGAGGCCGGAAAGGGTTTCGGAAAGACCTTCGATTTTAAATATTTCCCGGTCAGAATAGATTTTATTATGGTAGACGGAGAGATGGAAGTAATCTCTCATAAGAACTTTAAGGAGCGGTATTCCGATCACTACCCGGTAAGCAGCTCCCTTATCTTCTAAGGCATTAAGAGGCAATCGATAGCATCTGCCAGGATGTGCAGCAGTAGTGCCAGACCAACAATCCGTGTTCTCTTTACAGCAAATAAAACAACATAAAGTAAAATAAGAGGATAGCTGTGTAAAAAGTGAAAACCCACACTGCAACGATCCGGATCGAAAACAGGGGAAGCCCATAAATGATCTATATCGATAAGGATCCCTGATATTAGAATGAGATAGGTTCTAAAGTACTTTTTTCTGTAGAAAACATAGGCAATCAGAAAAGGGAAAATAAAGTGAAAGCCGTAATGAATAAAAAAACGAAGCATTATCTAGCCTTTATTTTCTGATTCTCCAGGTAGCTGCTACTGTTAGGACCTTCATTAAAGATAAGATCCAGAATACTCAGATTTTCCAGAAAGCCGTGTTTGTCACCAAAAACCTGGGTATAGGTTTCAAAACCGTGTACGGGTTCCCGTTTGGCTTCAATCAGCCACCTAAGATCATTAATATTTTCCGGTTGCTTTTCAAACAGTGTTGTTTTTTCGAATTGCAGGTCTGTTTGAAGAATATCCGATATGAGTTCAATGGTCTTAAAATTGAGGTCCATTAAAAACTCGTGCTTTTTCTCAAAAACCGGTGCCAGCTCATCCTCATAGAATTCAAAAAAGGGAGAAGTCCTATAGGCAGTTTGTATACTTTTCCAATGTTGTTTCTGCCAGTTAAAGCTGTGTTCAAGCCTGACATCCTTATATTTTTGCCTGTTCTCTCCTGTGTGTTTAATAGGAACGGTAAGCGATTGTTTTCCGTTCGCTCCGTAAATATACATCCGGTTCCTGTAGGTTTGCTTCTGATAATTGTCTTCTGCTTCAAAGATGAGAACCTCCGAATTTACCAGGCTAACAAAGTGCGCCACGGATGGAAAATAGGCGGGATGAATTAAAGTTTTCAACGGTTACCTATATTATTCTTAAACAATTTATGTGATCAGGCTTTTTTCCTCTTTTTGCGGATATAACTGAAGAGGAACCATCCACCCAGTAATATTACAAAATATTTGAAGTAGGAAACAGGCTTTCCTTCACCACCAACAGTGGTAAACAGCCTTTCCCATCTGATCTTGTTCATAATACCATTGGCATTACTATCCCAGCTCATCCAGATAAATACCGGCTTTCCTACAACATGATCGTAAGGAACATAACCCCAGTATCTGCTGTCTTCGGAATTATGCCTGTTGTCTCCCATCATCCAGTAATAGTCCTGCTTAAAGGTATAACTGTCTGCCAACTGATCGTTAATAAAGATCTGATTACCTTCAACTCTGAGAGTATTTCCCTCATATTCTTCGATGATACGGCTGTAAAGCGGAAGTACTTCAAGGTCTAAAGCTACCGACTTTCCGGCCTGAGGAATATAGATAGGACCGAAATTATCCTGGTTCCAGTTAAAATTATTGCTGTGAGGAAAGATACGCGGATCATAACTTCCTTTTGGTGATATATTCCTTTGAACATCTATAATACTCGGGTTGTTTTGTAACCTGTCGGCTGCAGCTTCCGATAGCGAAATAAACTCCAGTTGATTGTTACTCACCATTCCTCCTTCACCCGGATTTACATCATATCTGTCATAAAGATATTGAGAGGAATAATTCGTTTGCCCGTTCGTAGTTGCCGAATAAGAGAACTGTAGCTTTGCACGGTCGGGAAGATCGGATCTCTTTCCGTTTATATAAACATAACCATCCCTCAATTCCAGGGAATCTCCCGCAATACCCACACATCTTTTAACGTAATTGGACTTCTTATCGATAGGTTTCTGGATATGGATATTAGAACGATCCCTGAAGAAACGTACTGTATCCGTTGGCCAGCTAAACACCACTATCTCGTTGCGTTTTATATTCTGAAAGCCTGGTAACCTGAAATAAGGTAACTGAGGCTTGTTTGTATAAGATTTTATTTTTGCCACCGGAATGGTATCGTGAACCATTGGTGCCGCTACCGTAGTCATTGGAGTACGGGCGCCATAATGAAACTTGCTCACAAAGAGAAAATCTCCAACCAGAAGGGTCTTTTCCAACGAAGAGGTCGGAATTACATAGGGCTGCATAAAATAGGTATGAACCATAGTGGCAGCTACTATTGCAAAGAGAATAGAACTTACCCACTCGCCTGTATTGGTACGAGGTTTTAAACTTCTGTCCTCAATATAATTAACGTCTAAAGCGTAGTTTACATAAAAAATATAGAAACCGAGAGTGAGTATTACCAGGATAGTATCGTTTCTGGAATTCCTGCCGAAGCTTCTTATGGTCTCTACCCAGATCACCGGAAACATGATAAGGTTGATGATAGGGATAAACAAGAGGATAACCCACCATTTAGGCCTGTTGATGATCTGCATTAAAACAATAGCATTGTAGATAGGGACGATCGCTTCCCAGGCTTTTCTTCCTGCTTTAACGTATAGTTTCCAGGTTCCCAGAAAATGTACTATCTGGATAACTATAAAAAATATGAGCCATTGTGTCATTGTCATAATTTACGTCTTTATGTTTTGTGCCCTGTTCTTTTAAATTGTTACTCTTTTTAACTGAGATTTAACACATCTTTCATATTAAAAACCCCGGTTTTTCCGATGATCCATTCGGCCGCGATAACGGCTCCAAGAGCAAAACCCTGTCTGCTATGGGCTGTATGTGTAATTTCTATACTATCTACCTCGCTGTTGTAATTGATGGTATGAGTACCGGGAACATTCTCTATCCTTTTTGCTACGATAGGGATCTCGTTGGTTCCGGCTTCATCCAGTTTCCAGGCAGTCTTATCGGTATGCTTTAAAATCCCTTCGGCCAGGCTTATAGCTGTTCCACTGGGAGCATCCAGTTTCTGGGTATGATGGATCTCCTCCATACTGATATCGTATTGAGATAGATTACTCATCATTTTGGCCAGATATTCATTTAGCTGGAAAAAGATATTAACCCCCAGACTGAAATTGGAGGCATAGATAAAGGCCCCTTTATGCTCGTTGCAGAGATCTACCGCTTTGTCGTAATTCTCCAGCCAGCCCGTAGTTCCCGAGATAACCGGAACCTTATTCTCAAGGCAGGTGGATATATTGCTAAAGGCAGCGGAAGGTAAGCTAAAATCTATGGCCACATCTGCATCGGAAATATTGTAATCTGAAGAGTCTTTATCTATTTTAAGTACGATCTCGTGTCCGCGATCCAAAGCAATTTTTTCTATTGCTTTACCCATTTTACCGTACCCTAAAAGTGCTATTTTCATTTCAAAATTTATATTTTATGGAGAAGCCTGTACTTAATCTGTAATCTATGGGATTCCGGAAAATCACAGGCTGAAAAGTAAGATCATCGTCAATATTGAACTGCTTGAGGTGGGCGTCTACATTGGCGTCTATAATATTGAGTACATAGAGTCCCACGGTAATTATCAATGCCAGTTCCCGGTTTCTCTGAAAGGTCTCCTGAGCATCCTGTAAGGCCTGATCTGACACATCGGGCCCGGACATATCTCCGTTAATATCGAAGAATTCATCATCCTGAAAACCTGCAAGACGCCTTTTAAAAGCATCCCTGAACCGATTATATTCGTTGGAATTATCTATATAAAAAAAGATTCCTGTTCCCAGGGCTCCGTAAACAATAGGGATCTTCCAGTAACTCTTGTTATAAGCTTGCCCGAGACCGGGTAAAACTGCCGAATAAAAAGCCGCTTTACTGGGAGATAGGGGATTGTATCTGCTTTTTAACAGTAGACTATCTGTAACCAGAATAGTATCCCTTTCTTTTTTTTGAGCGCTAACGGAAAGAGAAAAGAAAAAAAAGATCAATAAAATGAATGGTTTGCCTGCCACTATTTAAAAAGTTTTTTTAGGCGAATAAAATCTTCCTTGGAATGGAAAGGAATGATCAGTTTACCCTTCCCGTTCTTTGCTACTTTAACGTCTACTTTAGAAGAAAAGTATTCGGTTATCTCATCTATACTATCAGAAATATATGTAGGAAGTTGAGGAGAGGCAGTTTTTCCGGCAGGGCTTTCAGGATCTTTGTTCTTTTCCTGGTAATTTCTAACCAGGGTTTCCGTATCCCTAACCGATAAAGATTCGGTAATGATCTTTTCGTAAATTTCTAATTGTACCTTTTTGTCTTCAATGTTGATAAGTGCCCTTCCGTGTCCCATACTTACAAAACCGTCTCTCATTCCTGTTTGAATGATAGGATCGAGTTTAAGAAGTCTGAGGTAGTTGGCTATGGTAGAGCGTTTTTTCCCTACACGGTCACTTAACTGTTCCTGCGTAAGCTGAATTTCATCTATTAAACGCTGATAGGACAGGGAGATCTCGATAGGGTCGAGGTCCTGACGCTGAATATTTTCTACCAGTGCCATTTCCAGGGATTCCTGATCGTTTGCGATCCTGATGTAGGCTGGGATCTTTTCAAGGCCTACCAGTTTGGATGCCCGAAAACGCCTTTCTCCCGATACGAGCTGGTACTTATCGAAGTCTAATTTTCTAACGGTAATCGGCTGAATAACCCCTAACTCCTTAATGGAAGAGGCCAGTTCTTTTAAGGTCTCTTCATTAAAATTGGTTCTGGGCTGAAACGGATTCACCTCAATGGAGGTAATATCGAGTTCCACTATATTTCCAACAACTTTATCGGCATTTTTATCGTTTACAGACTGGATATCGTTTTCCGGGTCTTTAAGTAATGCTGATAATCCTCTTCCTAAAGCTTGCTTCTTAGTTGCCTTTGCCATTTATACCGTTTCCTTGTTTTTTTTAATTATTTCGTGGGCCAAATTTAAGTAATTTGTCGCACCCTTGCTTGTCGCATCGTAATCGATGATGGTTTCACCGAAACTCGGAGCTTCGCTCAGACGTACATTTCTCTGGATAATGGTCTTGAATACCATTTCACTGAAGTGTTTCTGAACTTCCTCCACTACCTGGTTAGACAAGCGTAACCTGGCATCATACATAGTTAGCAGCAGGCCTTCAATATCAAGATCCGGGTTATGTATCTTTTGTACACTCTTAATGGTATTAAGCAGTTTTCCCAGCCCCTCCAGTGCAAAGTACTCGCATTGGATAGGAATAATCACAGAATCTGCTGCAGTAAGTGCATTTAACGTTAATAATCCCAGTGAGGGCGCACAATCCACCAGAATGTAATCGTATTCATCCCTCAGGTCATTAATAGCATTCTTCAACATATACTCTCTTGAATCCTTGTCTACCAATTCAATTTCTATGGCCACAAGGTCAATATGAGCCGGGATAAGGGAAACATTCGGGGATTCGGTTCCTACTACAGTATCTCTGGCAGAAACAGTGTGTTCAAGTAATTGGTAACTTCCAGTCTCAACCGTTTCAACATCAATACCTAAACCGGAAGTGGCGTTGGCCTGGGGATCAGCGTCAATAAGCAATACCTTCTTCTCCAGTACTCCGAGGGAAGCTGCTAAATTGACAGAAGTAGTAGTTTTACCTACTCCACCTTTTTGGTTTGCGATAGCAATAATCTTGCCCATAAGCATTTATAGATTTAGTGCGATAAAAATACAATTATTTATGGGTTTAAAAAATCAATTTTGTTAACAGTTTTACAAATGAAAAAGAGCGGCTTTTGGGCCGCTCTTTAAAATTTTAAAATACAATCTATTCTGTCTCAGGAAATAAGACAGATTTTATATAACCTTTGGTAAGGTATTTCTTTGCTACTGCCTGAATGTCTTTGGCATTCAATGCTTCTACATTGCTTTCAAACTTAGACAGATCATTCAAGTTGTTCCCGAGGTAGTCTGCATTCTTAAGGGTAGCCAGCCAGAAACGGTTCTGTTTCATCTGCTCTTTGCGTTCCAGTAAAAGGCTTTCCTTTACTTTGGTTACATCTGCTTCCTCAGGTCCGTTATCTACGATCTTCTGAACTTCCGCCAGTGCCGCAGCTGTTAGCTTTTCAACATTTTCAGGTCCGCAAGGGAATGAGATCGTAAAATTAAAGGATGAATATGGGAGCTTACCGATAGAACCACGGGCACCAACTCCGTAAACACCACTTTCTTCTTCCCTGAGCTTTTCAACCAGCTTAATGGTCAGGATCTTTCCAAGGGCACTCAATAAACGGGCTTCTTTTCTGTCATATGTGGTTTCCCCACTATATGCGATACTTACCTGACTTTTAGGATCTTTTCCTTTTTTTACTGTAAACTCGTGCGAACCGGATTTAGGCCTGAAGTCGTATACCTTAAAATTCTCCTTCGTACCATTTGATGGGAGGGAAGCCAGATAAGTTTCCGCCAGTTCGGCAATCTTTGCTTCATCTATGTTCCCGACAAAGTAGAAATTAAAATCGCCCGCATTGGCAAAGCGCTCCTTGTATTTTTCATAAGCCAGATCGTAATTGGCTTTATCATAGGCTTCATCGGTTGGAAAACCTAAAAATCTCGGATTCCCCTCATTCAGGAATTTACCACGCTCTATGGAAAAATAAAACTGAGGATTGGATTTAAGATTGGCCAGGAACCCTTTTTGTTTACTTACATAGGAAGTATAAGCATCCTTGTCTTTATTGAGTTTTGTGAAATACAAATGCACCAGCTGGAACAAAGATTCCAGGTCCTTTGGAGTTGAAGATCCTCTGAATCCTTCGGTCAATGAAGTTATAAAGGGTCTTACGTTAACGATCTTCCCTGATAATACTTTCCTCAGATCATTTACGGAAAGCCCATCTACACCTGCTTCAGCCAGTCCGCCATTAGCCAGTGCCGCTTCTTTTAATACCTGATCGGAATAGAGGGAAGTTCCCCCTAAACTATAAGCTTCAAACAAGATCTGATCGTTTTTAAAATCGGTTTTCTTGTAAACCACTTTTGCACCGTTGCTCAGAGTAAGGGTTGTGATTCCCAGTTTATCATTGGTCTCTCTGGAAGTAATATTTCCTTTAGAGGGCAATGAGGTCATTAACTGAGTTCTTGTATTCCCGTCTTCATAGGGTTTGATGTCGGCTGTCTGAACTTCCTTTAAAAGCGCACTTACTTCGTCTTTGGTAACTTTTTTAAGTCCGTCTTTCTCCGGGCCCGTAAGTATTACTGTTCTGTTATCATCATGTAAAAAGTCCTTGATAAGGGCATTCACTTCTTCCAGCTTGATATTCGGAAGCTCGGCCTGAGCAAAATTATATGTCCATTCGATGCCGGTTATAGGACTTCCGTTAAGGTAATTGTTTATGTAAGAACCGACAATACGGTTAGATTCCTGCTTGTCCCTGTCCTTATAAGCTCTTTCCAGGCTCGCCAGGTAATTCTTTTTGGCTCTTTTAAATTCAGATTCCTGAAAACCATAGCGCTTTACCCTTTCGTTCTCTTCCAGTAATGCCCTAAGTCCTGCTAGCTGTCCCGTTTCGCTTGTAGTAGCGCTGGACTGATAAGCTTCCTTATCACGAGCCAGTGTTCCTCCGTGAAAGGAAAAACCAAATACAAAAGGCGGGTTAGGTTTATTTCTCAATTCGCTTAAACGATTGTTGATCATCTGAGTAAACAGATTCTCAACAAGGTTGGCGCGGAAATCCTGAACAGTTTCTGTCTTTCCCTTTTTTCCTTTGTCCGTGTATTGTACCTGCACCCTGGTAAAAGGAGCTTCCTTATCGCTTTCTATAGCTATATAGGTCTCTTCGTGATTAGGAATGGTGAAGCTTTCTCTCTTTCTTGGATTTTTAGAGGCTTTTATCCCTCCGAAATGATCCTTTATTTTCTTTTCAAGCGTTTCCACATCCAGGTCTCCTACAGCTACTACGGCCATCAGGTCCGGACGGTACCAGTCTTTATAGAACCTTCTTAAGCTCTCGTAGCTGAAATTCTCCAGGCTTTCCTTGGTCCCGATCGGTAAACGCTCTGCGTATTTGGAGTTATTTGCGATAATAGGAAGGTACTTTTGAAGCATTCTGGTATCGGCTCCCAGGCTTAACCTGTATTCCTCCAGAACAACACCTCTTTCCTCATCGATATCTTTTTCGGTTAAAAGGGCGCCGCTTGCCCAGTCTTCCAGGATCTGGAATCCTTTTTCCAGTTTTTCAGGATCGTCACTGGGGATAGGGAGGATATAAACGGTCTGGTCAAAACTTGTATATGCATTCAGGTCGGCCCCGAATTCAACTCCGATACTCTGAAGGTAATCTACCAGTTCATTCTTCTTAAAATTCTTTGTCCCGTTAAAATTCATATGCTCCATAAAGTGAGCCAATCCTCTCTGATCGTCGTCTTCAAGAATAGAACCTACATTTACGGCAAGTCGCAATTCTACTTTGTCTTCAGGTTTTCCGTTATTTCTGATGTAATAGGTAAGGCCGTTTGATAATTTCCCGATCTTGACATTGGGATCTACCGGTAATTTTTCAGTTCCTATAGAACCATTAAATTGTTTGTCTGGTGTTTTGGTGACCTGGCCGTACATTGATCCGAATACCAATGCAGACAACAACAGGCTCAACCATTTGTTGTTTTTCATGATTTAATTAGTGTTTTGCTTTAGTTACCTTAATTATTTATTAGTAATATTACTACAATAAAAATGCCAAATGTATTTCAATTTGGCACTATTATTTATAAATTATTAACAAAGAATTTTTCCGACAGGGAAATTTATTTGGTTTTTTTAGCCCTTATCATGGCTTCCAGCATATCCCACATTTGTTCCGGTACAGCTTCGAGCAGATTGAACTGTCCTGCGCCTTTTAACCATTCACCACCGTCCAGGGTAATTACTTCCCCGTTCACATAGGCCGAAAAATCGGAAACCAGGTAAGCAGCAAGATTGGCCAGTTCCTGGTGATCACCCACGCGTTTGAGAGGGACTTTTTTAGCCAGGTCAAATTTTTCTTTAAGTTCTCCGGGTAACAGACGGTCCCAGGCTCCTTTAGTCGGAAATGGCCCCGGTGCTATGGCATTGGAGCGTATTCCGTATTTGGCCCATTCCACCGCCAGACTTCGGGTCATGGCAAGAACTCCGGCCTTTGCTGTAGCCGAAGGAACCACATAAGCCGAACCAGTCCACGCATAGGTAGTTACGATATTGAGTACGGTTGAATGTTCCTGTTTTGCTTCTATCCAGTGTTTTCCGAATGCCAGCGTACAGTTCTTGGTTCCCTTAAGCACAATATCTATGATGGTATCAAAAGCATTTGCAGAAAGACGCTCGGTAGGAGAAATAAAGTTCCCGGCAGCATTGTTCAGTAAGACATCTACCTTCCCGAAAGCATCCAATGTAGCCAGAAGCATCGCCTCCACCTGATCGTAATGACGCACATCGCATTGAAGCGCGAGGCACTCACCTCCGGTTTCTTTTTCCAGTTCTTCGGCCGTGGTCTTAAGCTTTTCCAGGTTTCGGGAAGTAATAGCTACCTGAGCTCCCAGTTCCAGGAAGTATTTTGTCATTGCTTTTCCCAGGCCGCTTCCGCCTCCGGTTACTACGATGGCTTTTCCTTTTAAGGCATCTTCTTTTAGCATTTTGGCTTTATAATCCATAGTGATATCTTGATGTTTTTCTAAAATTACTAATTATTGTGTTGTGAAATGGTTTTTGCAGGCGGAATGGCCAGCGTGCTTATCAATGCAATGGTAAGGGCTACAAAGAAAGTCAGGATACGGGAAGTAATATGTTCTTCCATTCCCGAACTTATCCATATGATAGTAAATAACATTCCACTGATAATGGTTATCAATGCAGCTTTTCCGTGAAAACGCTTCCAGAAAAGAGTCATTAAAATAACCACCGAAAAAGTACCTCCGATCCCTGCCCATACATAGGAAACCAAAGTAAAAATAAGGTCGGAAGGGGAGATATAGGCCAGGAATAGTGCTATAACCGCCAAAAGTGCGGTAACTACCCTGGAACGGATCAATTTGGTTTTTGGACTTATCTCTTTTTTGGAAATGGGTTTTATAAGATTTTCGGAAAGCTCCGTTGCCGACAGGATCAGTAAAGAATCTGCAGTCGAGATCATTGCTGCAATTGCTCCGGTGATAAGGATAGCAGCTATAAAGGGAGGAAATATCTCCAGGATAACTGCCGGCATCACAAACTCACGATCTTCCAGACCGGTAGGACCGAAGATGGCAATTCCTATCCACCCGAGACATAATGCCCCGATATAGGCGATTACTGTCCACAGGATCCCGATATTACGTGCCTGTTTGGCCTGCCTTGTATTTTTTATTGCCATAAAACGCATACTCAATTGCGGCTGACCTCCCAGATATCCGAAGAACCATGAAAAACCACTCATGATCACGATCCCCGCACCAAAACCTTTAAGTCCGCCGATAAGGGAATTATACTCCGGACCTGCCTTTTGCAAGGCTCCTGATATGGTTTGAGCAAAGAGTTCGGGATGATCACTAATATAAATATACCCCATAATAGGACCTACAATTAGGGTAATGATCATTACGATCGCCTGGATCACATCGGTATATACTACACTTCTGAATCCCCCGTAGATGGTATAGGGAACAATCATTGCAGCGGTGATAAGCATTCCCATTTTAGGATCTATATCAAACATGGTGTGGAGTGTCTTTCCTCCACCCAGGAATTGTGCTCCTACATAGAAGAAAAAGAAAAAGACAATGGTAAAGCTCCCGACAATGCGGATCCATTTCCCAACCTCCCCATGGCGTTTGGCCAGGTATTCCGTAAAAGTGCTAATCTTGTATTTTTCGGCTTCATCCCTTAATCTCCATGCCAATACGATCCAGGCAAAAATAATACCTGCAACACAACCGATGGCGGTCCATATTTCCAGCAGACCGGTGGCATAAGCTGCACCCGGAAGCCCCAGTAAAGCCCAGGAGGATTCTCCGGTAGCCCTTTCCGATAAGGCCGCTACCCATCCTGGAAGATTCCTTCCGGCAATAGCATAGTCTTCACTTGATTTTACTTTTCTTCCCTGGTATAATCCCCATAGGATAAGGAGGCTCATGTAGGAGATCATTACAATGAGCAGTTGAAGCTGATAATCCATGTTAGCGTTACTATTTAGAATGAAGTTCTAAATATACTAAAACAATTACTTCCGGATTTATTCTAAAATACGAACGACCTCGCCGTTTATTTTACCTTCAATACTTTTTATATAGCCGTTGATGACTTTATGCATGGGAACCGCATTATGCCCCGGGAAATAATCCTGATATTTATCTACCGCGTCCTCCACAAGGCCTGAAGATACTGCATTGATCCTTACGCCATTCTGCAGTTCCAGGGCAGTAGCCTTGACAAAACTGTGAATTCCACCGTTTACAAGGGCAGCACTTGTGGTCATAACTACCGGATCGTCTGCCAGTATCCCTGTGGTAAGCGTAAAAGAACCGTTGGGATTGATATAATGCTGGCCTATTCTAACCAGATTGACCTGTCCCATCAGTTTGCTTTTGATGCCGATATAAAAATCCTCTTCGGTAAGCTTATCAAAATAATCCCATTTTGCCTCTCCGGCGATGCAGACAACAGCATCGATACCGGAAACAGCTTCATACATTTTAGTAATGGAATTGCTGTCGGTTATATCCACCTGAATATCGGCTTCTTTTCTTCCGGCCAGGATAACTTCGTGCTTTTCGGCTAAACGGGCAGCTACCTTTTTTCCGATAGTGCCTTTACCTCCTATGATAAGGATCTTCATTTTGTTGTGTTATTCGTCTTCGTCTATAAGGATCTCAAGTATCTGGATAGCAGCATTGCTGATCTTTGTTCCCGGGCCGAAAACAGCTACGGCTCCGGCATCAAAGAGATATTGGTAATCCTGCTGAGGGATCACCCCTCCAACGATAACCATAATATCTTCCCTTCCGTATTTCTTAAGTTCTTCCAGTACCTGTGGAACCAGGGTTTTGTGTCCTGCTGCCAGGGAAGATACCCCTAAAACATGAACGTCATTCTCAACGGCCTGTTTGGCAGCTTCGGAAGGTGTCTGGAACAGAGGCCCGATATCTACATCAAAACCTACATCGGCATAACCGGTAGCTACTACTTTAGCTCCACGGTCGTGACCATCCTGACCCATTTTGGCAATCATGATCCTGGGCCTTCTTCCTTCTGTCTCCGCAAAACGGTCGGCCAGTTGCTTTGCTTTTTCAAAGCTCTTATCGTCTTTTATCTCTCTTGAGTACACTCCTGAAAAAGATTGAATTTTTGCTTTATATCTTCCGAAAACAGCTTCCATGGCATCACTGATCTCTCCCAGGGTAGCTCTTTCTCTGGCTGCATCTACTGCTAAAGCTAGTAAATTTCCCTGACCCGTACGAGCGCAGTCGGTTAATTTTTGAAGGCACTCCTGTACTTTTTGCTCATCTCTGTTTACCTTGAGCTCATTAAGGCGCTCGATCTGCTGCCTTCTTACGGTCTGATTATCGACCTCCAGGATCTGTAGCGGATCTTCCTGCTCCAGCCTGTATTTATTTACCCCAACGATCACATCCTGTCCGCTGTCTATTCTTGCCTGTTTTCTGGCTGCTGCCTCTTCGATCCTCATTTTCGGGATCCCGGCTTCAATTGCTTTGGTCATCCCTCCAAGCTCTTCAACTTCCTCTATGAGTTTCCAGGCCTTTTCGGCAATTTCATGAGTGAGGTTCTCTACATAATAGCTACCTGCCCAGGGATCTACCGTTTTGGTAATCTTGGTCTCTTCCTGAAGGTAGATCTGAGTATTCCTGGCTATCCTTGCCGAGAAATCGGTTGGAAGCGCAATGGCTTCATCCAGGGCATTGGTATGTAAACTCTGAGTACCTCCAAAAGCTGCAGCTGCAGCCTCGATACAGGTTCTGGCTACATTGTTGAACGGATCCTGCTCCGTTAAACTCCATCCGCTGGTCTGGCAATGCGTTCTCAGGGCGAGGGATTTCTGGTTCTGGGGATTAAACTGTTTTAGCAGTTTTGCCCATAACATCCTTCCGGCCCGCATTTTGGCAATTTCCATAAAGTGATTCATTCCGATGGCCCAGAAAAACGAAAGTCTGGGAGCAAAGGAATCTATGTCCATTCCGGCTGCCAGTCCGGTTTTAATATATTCCAGTCCGTCTGCCAGGGTATAGGCCAGCTCAATATCTGCGGTAGCCCCGGCTTCCTGCATATGGTATCCGGAGATACTGATACTGTTGAATTTAGGCATGTTTCTGCTGGTAAATTCAAAAATATCGGCAATGATCTTCATAGAAGGAGTAGGAGGATAGATATAGGTATTACGTACCATAAACTCCTTCAGGATATCATTCTGAATGGTCCCTGCAAGCAGATCAGGACTAACACCCTGTTCTTCGGCAGCAACAATATAAAAAGCCATGATAGGAAGAACTGCCCCGTTCATGGTCATGGAAACCGACATTTTATCCAGGGGTATCTGATCGAAGAGGACCTTCATATCTTCTACCGAGTCTATGGCCACTCCTGCTTTTCCGACATCTCCCACCACACGCTCATGATCGCTGTCATAACCTCTGTGTGTAGCCAGGTCGAATGCTACCGAAAGTCCTTTTTGCCCTGCTGCCAGGTTACGCCTGTAAAAGGCATTACTTTCTTCGGCCGTTGAAAAACCGGCATATTGCCTGATGGTCCAGGGCCTGCGAACATACATGGTAGAATAGGGACCACGAAGATTGGGAGCGATCCCGGCCACAAAATTAAGGTGTTTAAGATCTTCAATATCCCCGGCACTGTACTGCTTTTTTACATCAATACCCTCGGCTGTCTTCCACTCATTTGCAGTTTCCTGTCCGTTTGAGTTCTCCGATCTTTTTAAACTGATATTCTGAATATTTTTTCTGCTCATTTCAATTTGATCTTTGGTTAAAAGAAAACCGGCTGTTTATATTCCAGCCTTTCTTTTACTGCATCACTCTGCATCCAATCGTTCTTTCTCCATTTTTTCGGCCAGTCTTTTTTCGATAACCGGCTCAATAAGTGTTTTTCTGCTATCCGTTTTTACAAAGGGATATAACTCCAGGTCATTTTTCATCCGGTCGTTCGGATTCGGATGTTTGTTCGTACCCAAAAGCACTTCTTTCCCTTCGTCAAAATGCTGCTGTTCTGCTTTTGCACTTTCCTTTATCTTACGCTGAATGGTCTGGTCTTTTAATTGCTTTAAAAAACCACCTCCGGCCTCGATCTGCTTAAAGATATCCAAAGCCTTTTCTGCCAGTTGCCCGGTGAGGCTTTCCAGATAATACGACCCGTCTGCCGGATTGGTTACCTTGTCCAGGTAACTTTCGTTTTTGAGGATCAGTAATTGATTCCTGGAAATCCGATCTGCAAATTCATTGTCTTTATGATAAATGGCATCATAAGCTAAGTTGCAAACTGCATTGGCTCCTCCCAATACCGCACTCATGGTTTCGGTAGTGGTACGAAGCATATTTACATTGTAATCGTATAAAGTCTTGTTTCGTTTGGTAGGCTGCGCAAAAATATGGCAATCGGCCTTGATCCCGTACTCGGCTGTCAAGCTGTTCCACAGGACTCTCAGGGCCCTTAGCTTTGCAATCTCAAAAAAGTAGTTCGAGCCTATGCTTACATTAAAATTAATAGTGAAAGGATCTTTTATTCCGTTGTTGTCCAGGTGATTGAGATACTCGTTTGCCTGCGCCAGTGCATATGCCAGTTGCTGAATCACAGTGGCTCCTGCATTCTGATAGAGGGAAACATCTACAGAAAGTACACTTGTAAATCCGGATGAAAGTTTCAGGATCCCTTCGAGGATCTCGTGATCTTTTTCAAGGTTTTTATACCAGTTTCCGGTTCGTGCAAGATTACCGATCAGATCTGTGTTGAGGTGGAACTGAGCGTTTTTACCCTTTAGGAATTCCGATAACTTTTTTACAAATTCCAGCGACAGGAATTCCGTGTTAAGGTATACCGGTACACTTTCCAGTGCGATACCTTTAAAAAGTCTTTCCAGATCGATGTCTTCCGAAGGAATAACAATAAACAGGCTTTCGGCTCCTCTGCTCAGTGTATCCAGGGCTTTTTCATTGGCCATTTGCGCATTCCCTGCATATATTTTCTGCGAAACATACCAATTTCCCGGAGCACTAGGTGCCAGGGGATCGGTCAGGTTTTCTGCATGATAAAAAGGCTTTACATCTATCCCTTCCGGAGTTTTCCAGATCAGGGTCTCATTGTAATCGGCCCCTTTCAGATCGACCTGTATTTTTTGTTTCCATTGCTTTTCAGAAACTTCCTGAAAATCGTCAAACAGAAATTCACTCATTTTTTTTCTTTTTTAAGCTGTCTTCGTCCTCTATAATATAGATTTCCTCTTTGTCTTTCTTTAAGTAATATTCTTCTCTCCCGAACTTTTCCAGGCCTTCTTCACTTTTAAGTTTTTTGATCACTTCCTTGTCCCTTGCAATTTCGGTCTCGAGGTGCTCTTTTTGTTTTTTCAGTTTTTTGATCTCTTTATTGAGTTCCTGATGTGTGAAAAAGGAATTGGTATCGAAGAATAACATCCAAATGGCAAAAACGGTAAGCACCAGCACATAAATATTGCTGAAGAACTTATACCATCTGTTTTGCCGGATGTTTTTAAAACTCATTTTATGAAATTCGTTCGTTTATAATGGTCCTTACAATATCTACGGCAACCGTATTGTATTTATTGTTCGGAATGATAATATCTGCATATTCTTTCATCGGTTCGATGAACTGCTCGTGCATGGGTTTCAGGGTTGTCTGATAACGACTCAGGACTTCCTCTATATCTCTTCCCCTTTCGGTGATATCTCTCTTGATCCTGCGTATGAGACGTTCGTCCGAATCGGCGTGTACGAATATTTTAATATCGAACATTTCCCGGATCTCCGGATGAGACATGATAAGGATACCCTCTACGATCATTACTTTCCGCGGATGCGTAATTATAGTATCTTTTGTCCTGTTGTGCTTCACAAAGGAATAAACGGGCTGATGCACCGGTTCTCCATCCTTAAGTTGTTTCAGGTGTTCCTTCAGCAGATCGAAATCGATAGCCCTCGGGTGATCGAAATTAATTTTTGTACGTTCTTCATAGGATAGGTGGGAGGTATCTTTGTAATAAGAGTCCTGGGAAATTACACCAACTTCATCTTCCGGAAGTTCATTAACTATTTGATTGACCACAGTTGTTTTTCCACAGCCTGTACCTCCTCCGATTCCAATTATGAGCATTCTAAATGATTTTTGACAAATTTACGGATTGCAAACGAATGTTAGCTATGCTATTTTAAATTTTGAAGGCTAAGTTTCAAATGTTGAATGGTGAATTTGTCAAATCGCAATCCGATCAGGATGGATAATAGATAACACCGGATGAAGAATCGCGGGAAGCGCCTGTAACCGACTTCAGGCAATTGACCTCTCCGCACTCTCTGAGCACACCCATAAATGCGAAGACCAGGGCTTCCTTAAAATCGATCAATGTGGTTTCCGGTACGATTACCTCACATTTACCTTTTAAATTGTTACGGAGCAGTTCGATAAGGAAATCGTTTTTTGCCCCGCCACCGGTTACCAGTAAACGGGCTTGTTTTGACGAAACTTCTTTTTTTATGTCATTACTTATTTGCTCGCAGATATGATATACAGCAGTGTGAAGCCTATTTTCTAGAGTATCTTCAAAATTATCCAACAAAGGGATAAGCTGCTCCCTGAACCATTCATACCCCAGCGATTTGGGATAGGGTAACTGATAATAGAGTAGTGAATTTAAAGCCTGAAGGAGTTCTTTATTCAAGCTACCTTTTCGGGCTGTCATTCCGCCTTCGTCATATGCCTTGCCCAAGGGTTTGATAAGGTAATTTAACAGCATATTGGCAGGGGAGATATCGTAGGCGATCCTTTCTGAATCTTTTTCGAAAGAGATATTACTGATACCTCCGAGATTAAGACAAAAATCATAGCCGGAAAAAAACAAGCGATCCCCGATAGGTACCAGGGGAGCACCTTGCCCGCCAAGAGCAACATCATTGGTGCGGAAATCACAGATCACCTTTAGCCCGGAGACATTTGCCAGGTGTTGTCCCGATCCGATCTGGCAGGTGAACCCTCTTTCAGGTTGATGGAAAACGGTATGCCCGTGACTGGAAACAAAATCTACTTCCAGGGTATTATGCCTAACAAAAGCAGCAACCTGTTCTCCCAGCCAATTCCCGAATTCGTTGTGAAAAGACCACAGGTCTTCGGCGCTCATTTCTACCGTACTTTTCAGCTTTGCCTGAAAGGCTTTATCGTAATCGATACTTTCTGTCTGAAGGATCTCGAACTGCCACTTGTTATTTTGCCGATAAATATGTGAATACACTATATCGAGGCCGTCCAGGGATGTCCCCGACATCAAACCGATCACTTTAAATGAATTTTTTGTACGCTCCAAGGAAATAAATTTAAACAAGCTCTGTCAAATTTATAACTTTGCTTCAATAATTACCCATTTTCATGAGCGATTACAAAAAAATAACGGAAACGACTTCTCATTACGACCATCTGGAAAAGATGGATACTCTGTCTATTCTGGAGGCTATGAACAAGGAAGATCAGAAAGTGGCGGAAGCTGTCGAAGCCCTGATCCCGCAGATCAGCAAACTGGTAGATGAGATTGCCCATCGCTTTGAAAAGGGCGGGAGATTATTTTATATCGGTGCCGGTACCAGCGGACGTTTGGGAATACTGGACGCTTCTGAAATACCACCTACCTATGGAATGCCACATGACAGGGTGATCGGATTGATTGCCGGGGGAGACAGCGCCATCAGAAAGGCCGTTGAATTTGCAGAAGACGATACCGAACAGGCCTGGAAGGATATGGATGTATATAAGCTGACTGAAAATGATGTGGTTATCGGGATTGCTGCATCCGGGACCACACCTTATGTTTTGGGGGGCGTAAAGGCAGCCAGAGAAAGAGGGTTACTAACGGCGGGAATAACGAATAATCCGGGATCGCCTTTAGCCCTTGAAACCGATTTTCCGATAGAAATAGTGGTGGGCCCAGAGTTTGTTACGGGCAGCACCCGAATGAAAAGCGGAACCTCTCAGAAACTGGCACTGAATATGATCTCTACGGCCCTGATGATAAAAATAGGCCGTGTAAAAGGAAATAAAATGGTGAATATGCAGCTTAATAACAATAAGCTGGTAGATCGCGGAATACGGTTTATAATGGAAGAGATCCATGTTTCAAAAGAAGAGGCAGAGCAGCTCCTTCTGAAACATGGATCTGTTAAAAAAGCAATTTTATCCCGGCAAAAAGATTAGTTCTTTTTGATCTTGGCAACTTCTTCTTCGGTCACTATTTTATCCGATTTGTTTCCCCAGGAATTAAGGATATAGTTCATTACATCGGCTACTTCATCGTCTGCAAGACCCAATGGAGCCATAAAACCGTTGTATTTTTTACCATTTACGGTAATTTCTCCTTTCTGTCCGTACTTTATTCCCCTGATGCTCTCTTCCCGGTTTTTTATCAGATAATCCGATTCGGCAAGGGGAGGGAAGGAACCGGTAACTCCTTTTCCCGTGGGTAAGTGACAGGTAACGCAGAAATCTTCATATACCGCACTTCCTCTTTCGATACTTTCTTTTAATTTATTGTCTTGTTTTATACTAAAAAAAACAAGGGATACTACTGCCAGATAAACGGCTATAAATGTCTTCATATTTATTTTCCTGGATTAATTTTAACGATTCCCACTCCTTCCATGGCTACATAAAGGTAACCGTCAGGACCTTGCCTGATGTTCCTTACTCTTCCCATACCTTCGAGTAGTTTTTCGCGTTTTACCACTTTTCCTTTTTTCAATACCAGACGCTCTACGTATTGGAACTTAAGGGAACCGGCCAAAAGATTACCTTTCCATTCCGGATATTTATCCGAAGTGACAAAATCCATTCCGCTGGGGGCAATAGAAGGAACCCAGAAAAATAAGGGTTGTTCCATTCCGGCCTGTGCTGTTTTATCGGTAATAGGTGTACCGCTATAGTTAATTCCGTAGGTGATAGTTGGCCATCCGAAATTCTTTCCTTTCTGAATAACATTGATCTCATCACCACCTCTTGGGCCGTGTTCATGTACCCATATTTTCCCGGTCTCAGGATGTTTTACCATTCCCTGTGGGTTTCTGTGCCCGTAGCTGTAGATAGCTTTTTTAGCATTAGGAGTATTTACAAAAGGATTGTCTTTCGGAATGCTTCCGTCATCGTGGATCCTGTAGATCTTTCCGCAATCGCGGGTGATATCCTGCGGATTTACATCCCTGTTTCCTCTGTCTCCGATAGAAAAATAAAGGTAACCTTCGTTGTCGAATTCCAGTCTGCATCCGAAGTGTTGCCCTCTTCTGGAATTTGGCCCTGCCTTATATAACAGCTGACTTTCTACCAGTTTATTATCTTTTAGTTTAGCTCTCATGATGGCTGTATTTCCTCCATCACCTTCACCTTCTGCAGAAGCAAAAGAGATATAGATCCATCCGTTCTTTTCGTAATCGGGATGTAATTCAAGATCGAGAAGTCCGCCCTGACCGCGAACATAGATATCGGGAAGTCCTTCTACGGTGGTTTTGGTTCCGTCCTTATAATGAATAAGCTCTCCGAATTTTTCGGTGATCAGCATACTCCCGTCAGGTAAAAAAACCATTCCCCACGGAATATTAAGCTCGGGAACAACAACCTCTGTAGTATAATTTACATTTTTAGGCGCTTCGGCTTTTACCGAAGATTCAACCTGCTGTGCACATGCTGTTATAGACAACAGGAGTGCGGCTAGTGGATAAACAAAGTGTTTCATCTTTTCTAATTTCATTTTACTGGTTATCATGACCTAAAGCCATAGAGTGTTTAAAGTTATGTATATTTTGTTTAAAACGTATAGTTTGCATTAATACCTGTATAATAGTTAACGGGATTACCCGGATAAAAGAACCTCGGCGCATTTCCACCGAATCCTCTGGCATTGATCAGTATCTGGGAAGCGTATTCCTCATCAAAAACATTATCCAGGCCAAAGAAAGCGTTCAATTTTAATTTTTCGCTGAGGTCCAGTCGGTAACCAACTTTTATATTGGTAAGGGAATAGCTATCTGAGAACAGGCTATTGCTGTCTGTAATAGGAATGCTGCCCACATATTGGAAATTTATATTTCCATACAATCCGAAGGCGGTACTGAAATCTATCCCCGCATTAAATACATCCGAAGGAACCCCGGTAAGGTTGTTTCCTGAGAAATCATCATCACCATCCACAAATTCCTTGAATACAAAATCGTTCAGCGTATAGGAGAGATAACTGCTGAGGTTTAAAGCTTTCTTATTCACCCAAAGGTATTCCAGGGCCAGCTCAAGGCCATCGTGCTGTGTCCTTCCCGCATTGATCCCGATAAACTGGTCTTCGGCCGCTCTTCGGGCCACCAGTAAGTTGCGTACATCCAGGCGATAAAGGGCCAGGTTATACTGTAAACGTTTGTTAATAAGCGTACCCCGTGTACCGATCTCAAAGTTCCATCCGGTTTCCGGTTGAATATCCGTATTGATCTGCCCGTCCGGAAGCAGGGTCTCACCCAGAGTGGGAGGGGAGAAGCCATGGCTTACACTCGAATAAACACTGATGTCTTCCGTAAATAAATGTGAGATCCCGAATTTAGGCGAAAGGATCGCATCGAAATCGTAGGTGCCGGACTGGTCCGGGTTATCTGCTGTTACCGTAAAGCGATCGTCCAGATCATAGGAAGTTTTGTTGAGATTGAGCCCGACAGATAGGGTAGTCTTCTCACTTAAATCGTAGTTGGTCTCAAAAAAGATATTGTAATAGGTGCGTTTTTCCCTGAAATCGGATAGCTGATCACCTTCTACACTTCCGGTCCCGATCGGGAAATCGAGGTAGAGGTTCTCAAAAGTTTCGGATTCATGCCAGTCCCTGAACAATTCACCACCCACTGTCCAGTTAAGCGGTTTGTTAAAGAGACTGGTATTTCCCAACAGGCGACTTCTGATCCCGAGGGCAAAGGTGTTTTCTGCCAGGATATTAAAGGGCCTGGGTTCGTATGCATCCCGGAAAGAGGTAAACACACTGGTGGTCTGCTTTAATTTCTGACTGTATTTATGGTTCCACGAGAGGCCGAAAATACCCCTCTGGGAATCTTCAAAACCCTGTGCCTGCCCCCATGTAAAAGCGGCGGCGGTAGGATTGTTCCTGAAAGTGTCCTCATTCAGGGAACTGGGAATAAATGCTTTGAGATCTACATAACTCCCAACAAAAGCCAGCTCGTCCTTTTCCCCCAGATAATGATTGGAGGTCAGGGTAATGGTCTGACGGTCATATTCGTTATTATCGCGGTAGCCATCGCTATGTGTATTGCTGTAAATGGCGCGGAAACTGTTTTTTGTGGTTCCGTGGTTTACATTTACAATTCCTTTGATAAGCCCGAAGGAGCCTATGGAAAGTTCACTTCCAACACTGGTCTGATTCAGATAGGCATTCTGAGGGATAAGATGGATGGTTCCACCTAATCCGGCTCCGTAAATACTGGAAGCAGCACCTTTAATGACCTCAAAACGGGCAATGGAAGTAAGCTCGAAATCCTCGATAGTGGTTTCTCCGCTTCCGGTGGTTAACGGAATATCCTGGAAGTAGGCCCTTATATTGGCCGTTCCGAAAAGATTCCTCGCACCGATTCCTCTGATAGTAATCCTGTTGGTATTTAGTGCCCCGTTATGCATAAATATTCCGGGAACCCGGTTCAGAACCGGAGTGATATTAAAATTGTTACCCCTTTCTATTTCCTTTTGTGAAAGGATATTGATGGTGGCAACGGCTTTTTTTAATTTCTTGGGAAGGTGATTGGTACTGACGATCACCTCGTTTAACTCGGCAGCCTTTAGCTGCAACTGAACCACCTGATATCCATTCTCGTTTATGGCTACTTCTTTTTCTTCATAACCCAGGCTGCTAAAGCGGTATGTACCTGTGCTGTTAAGTTCAAACTCTCCGGAGTTATTGCTGATCACTATACTGTTGTCTGACAGGTTTTGGATATGCACCCCGGCCAGGGCTGCCCTGTTCTGACTATCGACTACTTTTCCTTTGATCGTTTGCTGAGCGTAGATGTTAAAGCTTCCTAGAAGAAGGCCCGCCAGGAAGAAGATACTTTTTGCGATGGTTAAGGTCTTTATTTTTATCATATTATGATTAAAAAAGTGGCGCTAATTTAGTGGCAATTTTTGTTTTTCGACCCCGAATATTCTAAAGGATATGTTAATTTTTAAGAGAAGATTACAATTATAACAATATAGGCTTAAGAAGTTAATTTGCGGCCGTAAAATTAAAGAAGCATATCTGTTTCTATTTGGAGAAAAGAACTATATTTGCAGCCGGTTTGAAATTAATACACCATCGGGGTGTAGCGTAGCCCGGTTATCGCGCCTGCTTTGGGAGCAGGAGGTCGCAGGTTCGAATCCTGCCACCCCGACCATCAAAAGCCATGACAATTTTGTCATGGCTTTTTTATTTCCGCCAGCGGGCAAACGGAGTTTGTAAAAGCAGGGCGGAAATAAAAAAGTAAGGGAAGCGGAGCTTCCTCCGGCTTTTGATGAGCAACGACCCCTTTTTCAGGATCACGCAAGTAATCCTGGAATGTTGAATTTTGAATGTTGAATGAGAGAGTTTGCAAAAGCAGAGTGGAAATAAAAAAGTAAGGGAAGCGAAGCTTTCCCCGGCTTTTGATGAGCAACGGCCCTTTTTCAGGATCATGTAGATAATCCTGCCACCCTGACTAGATTAAAAGACTGTAAATAAATGATTTACGATTTTTTTTGTTTAGGGAAATACCCTAAATGAATGAAAGTGATGAGTGTTTTTGTTTGATTTACACAGAAAACTATTTTTTATATATAGAATAATTTATTTTTCGTTCAACTCTAAATACTTTGCGGGAATTATATATACATAATAAAAATGAATATTTTGATTAGATATAAACAAATTGAACTATTCAAGAAAGGAAAATAAATATGAACTAGTCAACAAATACTAAAATCGATCCTGATAGGGCATAAAGCTATGTAGATTAATTATAGAACAATATTTATATTTCCCCTCCAACACCTTTAAATTTATCTACAAAAGAGGAAATCTTTTGAAATACACTTTGTTTTTTAGTCAAATACTGAGGATTCAAAGGACTCATTTTCGGAAGAATTGCATTTAGCTCTGTTCCGTTTTCACTAGCATATTCTCGTCTTAGTGAAACTGAAATGTATCTTTTTGCTTCTTCTTCATTCAGATTTTCATCTTTAATTAATTCCGATGCTTCTTTTTTTTGTTTGCCTTGGGCGTATGAGAAGAATGAATCAATTATGCTTGCCTTATCTTGAATGGAATCAAGTTCAGTTTCATTTATGAAATCAACCACCAAACTCTCTTTTGCTCTGTTTCCAATACTTGCACGAATTATTCTTCTAATCTCTTCAATCAGCGAAGCTTTGTCTTTGTTCTTTTTGTTGTGCTCAAATATTAGCTCAAGGATATAATCAAGATTTATTTCTTGGGATTTCAGTAGGTCAACTTCGAAAACAACATCATCCCAATCAATGGTTGAGTCTTCGGCTTCTTTACCTTTTTTCTCACGTCTTAACCAATCTCTTATATCGTTGTAGGTAGAACGATAATCTTGAATAGTGCGTTCAGTAGGCATTTTTATATCTTGCATTACTGCAATATCTTCATCTGTAACAAAATGAGTTTCTTTAAACTCTTCCATTGCTTCAGGGTCACCTAAATCAATAGACTGAAGTGCCTTTAAATTGGTAAACTCATCATAGTTCTGAAGAATGTTCTCCACACGTAAATATTCTCCAAATAACTTAGAGAACTCTTTTTTATCTTTCTCAGTAATAATTTCATCAGGATTGGGAAACTTTTCATTAAGTTCTTTAACTACTTCTACGTAACCTCTGCGTGCTTGACCTGTTGCAATATCTGTAAACCCTTCTAAATATTCGCTGTAACTTTTTTCAAGAACTATATTCTTTGTATTGCTGTCACCGAAAAGTGTAATAGCATCAACTGTTACTTTTTCTAAATCTCTAAAAGTGATTATGTTTCCAAAAGTTTTAGTTGCATCATAAATACGATTGGTTCTCGAAAAAGCTTGCATTAACCCGTGGTAACGCAGGTTCTTGTCAACAAATAGAGTATTTAGGGTAGGAGCATCAAAACCAGTAAGGAACATACCTACAACGATAAGTAAATCAACTTCTTTGCTTTTTACTCGTTTTGCAAGATCACGGTAATAGTTTTGAAATTCTTTGCTGTCAACGCCATAGCTTGTTTTAAAAAAGACATTGTAATCATTGATAGCTTTTGTCAAAAACTCTTTAGCACTACTGTCCATTGCAGAAGGCTCAAAAGTTTCATCAACTATTTCACCAATAGCATTTTGCTCTTCATTTGCTGCAAACGAGAATATGGTCGCAATCTTAAGTGGCTTTTCGCTTTCTGATTGCAGTTTGTTTAATTCATCATAATAGCATTTTGCTGCATCAACACTACTAACAGCAAACATGGCATTAAATCCAGTATTCACACCTCTTGTTCTGTGTGTTTTTTGCCTAAAATTTTGAAGTACGTATTGAGATATTTCTTTTATTCTCGTTGGATGCAGTAAAGCTTTTTTATTTTCAGCCGCACTTAGCTTTTTCTCATCAATTTCAGTTTCAATACCTTTAAATTGAGGACGTACATCATTATAGTCTACTTTAAACTTGAGTACTTTTTCATCTCTGATAGCATCCGTAATAACGTATGAATGCAATTCACGACCAAATACACTTGCAGTTGTTTCTGAATCTAAAGCATTCTCGGGGAAAATGGGAGTTCCTGTAAATCCAAATTGGTAATACTTTTTGAATTTCTTTTTAAGATTCTTTTGTGTTTCACCAAACTGCGAACGGTGGGCTTCATCAAAAATGAAAACAACTTGTTTTTGAAAAACAGGCAAATCACTTTCGCTTTTCATCAAGTTATTCAGCTTCTGAATAGTGGTAACAATGATTTTATTGTCGTCCTTCTCAATGTTTCGTTTTAATCCAGCTGTACTTTCCGAACCATTCACACTGTCGGGTGAGAACCTTTGGTACTCCTTCAAGGTTTGAAAATCCAAATCCTTACGGTCAACTACAAAGAATACTTTATCTATAAACTCGAGCTTGGTGGCTAATCTTGCGGCTTTAAAACTGGTTAAGGTTTTACCTGATCCTGTAGTATGCCATATAAAACCACCGCTTTCGGGAGATGACCATTTCTTAGCTTCAAAAGAGCTTTTTATTTTCCATAGAATTCTTTCAGTAGCAGCAATCTGATAAGGACGCATAATAAGTAGCGTATTGCTAACATCAAAAACAGAGTATTTAAGCAATACGTTTAAAAGTGTGTGCTTTTGGAAAAATGTCGCTGTAAAATCCTTTAAGTCTTTGATCAAAGAATTATCAGCTTTCGCCCAGTTTATGGTAAAATCATAACTGTTTTTATTTCTCTGAACAGTATTGGCAAAATAACGACTGTCAGTACCATTTGAGATAATGAATATCTGTAGATACTTAAACAACGAGTTGTTAGTGTTGAAACTTTCTTTGGTATATCTGTGTACTTGATTAAACGCTTCACGTATCGCTACACCACGTTTTTTTAATTCTACCTGAACTAAGGGTAGACCATTTACCAGAATTGTGACATCATATCGATTTGCGTGGGTTCCCGTTTGCTCAAATTGTGAAATTACTTGAACCTTATTGCGAACTATATTTTCTTTATCAACTAAGTAAATGTTTTGAATTCTACCACTATCAAAAACAAAGTCATAGACGTAATCATCATGTATCTTCCTTGTTTTATCTATTAAGTTGTCACTTGGTTTGTCAAGATATTCCTCTACGAAACGAGACCATTCACTATCAGTAAACTCCATGTTATTTAGTAACTGAAGCTGTATTCTAACATTGGTAAGCATTTCCTCTGGTGAGGACAGGTTAATTGGATTGTCATATCCTTGATTAACTAGGTCTTCAATGAATTCACGTTCAAGTGCCGATTCAGTTTGATAAACAGCAGGTGCATCATGTAGCTCTGAGTACTTCGCGTATTCATCTAATACTATAAAGTTATTAGATTCTGCTATGGTTTTGTATGTACTCATATATTTATGCTCGTTGTGTCAATATTGAAATTGAACGTTTCGATAATATCCTTTAGAATACGTTTGAAAATACGTTTGTCACCTTCTTCTATTATTCTCGATTCTTCCCCTGAATGCTTTGAATGACTGGTTATATTTAATATTCGTTTTACATAAGGAGTTTCATCTTCAAGAGGTGTTTTTCTAATCAATTCTCCCCAGTCGTCATAGTTTAAAAACGTAGCCGTTTTTTCTAATACATTGCGTAGAAGGTGGAAATGATATTTTTCAATATTCTCTGATATTGCTGTATCCATAAGGGTAGAAAAAACATGTAAATGATAAGAGAAAGGAGAGTCGTTATTATGATTAACTAATTCGAAATTCCCATCTTCCAAACTACTTAGAATATATTTTTTGAATTTTGGTTTTTTGAACTCATTATACAAAACATTAAAAAACAATGGATTATGCGTTGTAATTATAAACTTCAATTCAGATTGACTTGATTTAATTAGTTCTGCTATGTTTACTGCTAATTCAATTAAATGGCTATCATCTAGTGAACTTACGGGGTCGTCAATAAAAATATATTCTAGATTATTAAATTTATCCGTAGCACGATCATCTAATTCTACTGTATTTAACGCTTCTATTACTTGATCCAAAAGGCTGTAAAACACACACCATATAAAATTACTTTCTTCACCTTTCGAGATTTTTGCATTCGGAATATTATCATCATCTCCACGGTCTATAGAAAAAGTAACTTCCGAGTATGCGGGAATTGTTACATCTTCGTCTTTTTCATTCTTAGTAGTATACTCTTCATTAAATGTTGGTGTTAAATTATCACTTGTATAATGCTGAAACGTTTCAACAATGTTGGGTTCTTGTCCCAAATCCTTTAGAACCAGACTTGTAAAGTTGTTTGGACGGATAATTAGCTTTCTATCAGTATCACCATCTAAATCATTGTCCCAGTAGAAGAGGTCTTCGGTAAAAGCATTATAGTAAAGCGCTTTTATTTCTGTTTCTTCTTCTTTTGGAGCAATCAACTCTTTAAACTCACGTGATAAACGTGTTTTACCATTACCATTAAATGCATAGACCAACTGGACTTTTACATCAGAACTTTGAGCTTCTTTAGCTCTTGTGATATTTTGGGCATCTCTTAGTGATTTAGCTATTTGTTTTAATGATTGACTCATACTTTATGCTTCTATTTTTTCTTTAGGAAAGGTCAATAGCATATCACGGTAATACTCGTATTGCTTATCTCTCAACTCTATTTCTTTTGGTAAAACTTCACTTATAGATTTAGTAAGAGTGTCAAACCTGTCCAAGATTGAAACTATACGTTCTTGCTCTTCAGGGGAAGGCACAGGAATAATTACTTTGCTTAAACCTTTCGAGTTAATGGCAGAAATTTTACCTGTACGAATATGTTTCCTTATTTGATTATGGAATTGTCTCGTGCGAGTGAAATATGCCACGAATTTTGGGTTTAAATGACTTCTAAATCCAAAGCATGCATCATGTATAACTGCACCTTCATCACCTAACCAAGCAGTTCCTTGCCCTATATCTTCAATTGTTTCACCAGCAGCGACTATAACAACATCACCTTTTTCTGCTAATCTTAGGTTTTTATCGTCAACCAGTTTTTGACTTACAAAGGATATGGTTTTATCTGCCCAAGGTCCATAATGAGTATACATTTCACCATAATGAATTGTCGGTACTCCTTCCGAGATTAAGTCAGTTTTTACAAAACGTTTTCCTCTTTGGAATTCACCTATTTCATCGAGTAATTCGAATCCAACTTTATCTTTTTCAAATTTGAATAACTCCTCTCTGTAATATATAAACTGCTTCTTACGTGCTGTAAGTTCAGCAGCAAGTTTGTCCGTCAGATTTGTGGTAAGTTCAGCAAATGAATCAAGTATTCGAACAATTTCTCCCTGAATTTCAAGTGATTTTTCTTGGTATTCTGGACAAGGTATTGGGACTTGAAACTTCAGAAACATTGGTTTTCTTAAAGACGTCACAGAAGAATGAACTGAAATTTTCTTAACATGAGCATGAAAATTAGATAGGAAATAATGATAAATGTATCTTGCATTTACATTACTTTTAGGTACAATTCTATACGCTCTTTGATGTAGTGCGTATTTACCCTCAACCCAATGAAAAACTTTACCTACACCCACACCATCGCCTGCTGTAATAATTGCAGTTTCTTCAAAATCATATGAGTCAAGTTTCAACGGAACTCTACCTCTTGCATAAAAAGTGTATTCTCCATCTTCTGTTGAATCCTTGGTGTCGTGACTACCAGTGCCAATGGTAGCTACTTCCGATAAATCCTTCCATTCGACTTCAACGTCTTTAAGTAACTTGTCCAAGTAATTCATTATTCAATTTCTTTTAATAACTCCTCAACATATGCACGAAGTTCATCTATCTTTCCAGTTGTTTCTGAGATTTCCGCATTTAGTTTAACTATATCAATCTTCTCCATAGTATCTATAGGATCAACATAGGACCTTACGGAAAGATTATAGTCGTTTTCGGCAATAGTGCTATTATTTACAGTTGTAGCAACATGGGCAACCTCTTTCTTGTTGTCAAACATTTTAATGACCTCGTCAATATGTGTATCTGTCATCATATTGTTGTTCGTTACTTTCTTAAAAAAGTCTTCACCACTTACATCGATAAACTGAGTTTTATTCTCTGTTTTATGCTTTGATAGAACTAAGATATCAACAGCAATAGTTGTTCCGTAGAATAGATTAGGAGCCAATGAAATAACGGTTTCTACGAAGTTATTATCCACCAAATACTTTCTAATCTTCTGTTCTGCTCCACCACGATAAAAGATGCCAGGGAAACAAACTATAGCTGCTCTACCTTTGCTTGATAGATAACTTAAAGCATGGAGAACAAATGCAAAATCTGCTTTTGATTTTGGAGGAAGAACACCTGCAGGCGCAAAACGATCATCATTAATCAGTGTAGGGTCATCACTTCCAATCCATTTTACAGAATATGGTGGATTAGAGACGATAGCATCAAAAGGTTTATCATCACCCAATTGAGGGTTAGTAAGTGTGTTGCCTAATACAATATTGAACTTGTCGTAATTGATGTTGTGTAAAAACATATTCATACGAGCCAAGTTGTAAGTTGTGTGGTTTATCTCTTGACCAAAAAATCCTTCTTCGATCAAATGATTATCAAATTGGTCTTTAGCCTGCAAAAGAAGTGAACCAGAACCTGCTGCAGGATCATAGATTTTATTAACCTTTGATTGTCCGTGCAATGCCAATTTTGCAATCAGTTTAGAAACATGTGTAGGAGTAAAAAACTCTCCTCCTGATTTTCCTGCATTGGCTGCATATTTATGAATCAGAAACTCATAAGCATCACCAAAAAAATCAATTTCATTTTTATCAAAATCTCCAAAATCTAATTCTTCAACAGCTTTAAGTACACCGGCTAAACGACTATTTTTGTTCTCAACTGTATTACCAAGTCTCGTACTAGTGGTATCAAAGTCCGCAAATAATCCTTTGATATCTGGTTCTGATGGATAGCCATTAGCAGAGTTTTCAATGGCTGAAAAAATAGCTGCCAAATCCGTATTAAGATTCGTATTGGTGTTTGCCGTTTTCGCAACATTTACAAATAGTTGACTAGGGTAGATGAAGTAGCCTTTTGTTTTAATGGCATCAACTTTTACTTCTGAAGGTATATTATCATCTTCATAACTAGCATAATCAACACTTTCATCACCACCTTCAATGTAATCTGTGAAATTCTCGCTAATAAAACGGTAGAATAGAGTACCGAGTACAAATTGTTTAAAATCCCATCCATCCACAGAGCCACGAACATCATTGGCTATCTTCCATATTTTGCTTTGCAATTCGGCTCTTTGATTTATGCTTGTCATTTATTTCAGTACTGTTTTTATGTTACCCAATATACCACATAATTTAGTAGTATCACTAAGAATAAAAGTATTAAATTATCTTGATTTTAAATATTCTAAGAAATGTTATTTTAACTATTACATATTGAATAAATTTCAAATGAAATCATGAACCATTTAGGTTGAAAAATTCTTTCTCATTCTAGCTTAATGTAAAATGATTTACTATACACTGCTTAAAACTAAAGAGCTATTTATCCATATTTCATAAAAGTTTTGAATGGGGGAGTTTGTAAAAGCAGGGCGGAAATAAAAAAGTAAGAGAAGCGGAGCTTCCTCCGGCTTTTGATGAGCAACGACCCTTTTTCAGGATCACGCAAGTAATCCTGAAGTGTTGAATGTTAAGTTTTGAATGAGGGAGTTTATAAAAGCAGGGCGGAAATAAAAAAGTAAGGAAGCGGAGCTTCCTCCGGCTTTTGATGAGCAACGACCCTTTTTCAGGATCACGTAAGTAATCCTGAAGTGTTGAATGCTAAATGTTGAATGGGGGAGTTTGCAAAAGCAGAGCGGAAATAAAAGAAATTGCTTTTAATACTTACGCTAAACCCCCGCATTGCATAAACATTTTGTTATTGGGCGTTTTCCTTCTCACTTTCAAAATACATAAGACAAAAAAATATTTATTGAGTTTACCACCTACCGCCTGGGATAGATTTCTTAGGCATTTTTGTAAAGTCATTACTCATCATATTTTCCATTATTTGTTTTCCTGCCTCGTCAGCAGGTAACAACACTTTCACTGGAATACCAAACACAGTTCGGTAAGTGATACGGTTAGATAGAATGATTATTGTGATTTGTTTTTCGGGATACATTGCTACATAAGAATTGCCGCCAAGCCCTCCACCATCATGCCATAATTTTTTGCCGTAATCCGTAGAATTTACCACCCATCCATAGCCATAACCACCGTTGGAGTTACTGAATATTCTTTCTTTAATCGCTGAACTGAAAAAATTGTCAGTAACAGCATTTATCCATTTTAGCATGTCGTCCGCTGTAGATAATACACCTCCATTACCCAAGGTATTTCCATATAAATAAGAAGCATTAATAGTGGTATAATCAGTTTTAGTATTATTCATATATCCAGTGTAATATAAGTTCTTTGACAAATAATTGTCGCCATAAAAACCTGATGAATTCATATTTAGCTTTGAAAAGATACTGTCTCTCACATAGGAATGATAACTTTGATTGGTAACTTTCTCAATTATGAGTGCTAAGGCAGCATAACCTGTATTTGAATATTCATATTTTTCCCCTGGTTGAGCCACGAGTTCACTGCTTAATATTTTTTGTAATGCTTGTTCTTTGGTTAGGGTATCTAAGTCATCAGCAAAGTCAGAGGGAAGTCCTGATGTATGTGTCAGTAATTGATGAACAGTAATGGCTTGTTTATCCACGGGAACATTTTGAAAAAAATTGATAATTTTTTGTTCTGTATCTAACACTTCTTCCTCTACTAATTTCATTATCGCTGTTGAGGTAAATGGCTTGGTTATAGACCCAATGTCCAAAATGGTCCCGGGTTTCATTGATAATTGTTTTTTATCCGAGGCACTTCCGTAGCCCTTATTAATTAAAACTTTTCCTTCCTTAGAAATTAAAACAACGCCGTGAAAGTTTTTCTCCTCTGTCAGGTAGGTAAAGTATTTATCCACTTTATCTTCAAGTGGTAAGTTATTATCAATTGTAAATTGAGTTCCGCAAGAGGTTAAAGTTAGCAGTAAAAGGGAGTAAATGACTAAATGTAATTTCATGTTTTTTCGTGATTTATCCTGAAGACGATCTTACAATCGTATTGTTACAAATAATTACTGCCAACAGAAAAATAACGATCATTGACTTTATTCTTTTTGTAATTTGTGTAGGAATAATGTTCTGGTTAAATACAATATAACTATGCCCAACATCATGTATAATGCATGTTTACAAGTGGTTGCTTGATGCTACACCAGAACTTGACCGTAAACTTTTTTGCCATGATAAAATGGCGTTTCATAAGTTTTCAACTTGTTTGATATACTCCGAGGGAGTAATCTTTTTAACTTCTTTAAACGCCTTGTAAAATGTGGATTTAGAATTAAACCCTACCTCATATGCAATAGAAATTAATGTAAATTCTTTATGAGCATTTTCGTTGATCCTTTGTGAAAAATCCTCAACACGATATTCATTGACCAGTTCGTAAAATGTTTTTTTATAGATATTATTGAGAACCCATGATAATTTATTGGTTGTCGTATTAATTTCATTCGCTAAAATTGCCAAACTTAATTCTGGTCGTCGATACCCCTTTTCTTCTTTAAAGAATACATCAACCAGGTTTTGAATCTTGCTTATTTCATTTTCGTCAAGTTTATTCTTTCTTTTAGACATGTCTCCATTCTTAGAAGGAAAACGAATTTTAAATACTTCCGGATGTTTTAAATTATAGAAACCTACTATGTAAATCTGTATTCCAAAGATTAAACATGATATATCCCAAATCATTCTAATATCAATCGGTAATTTAATCACAAAGCGTTCAATAATGCCTAACAACCAAAAAATCATATAAACCCATAAACAAATGAGCATGATCTCGACATATTTTATAATGGTCTGATTAAAAGACAGTTCTTGCTCTTCATTTTTCTTGTAGTAATTTAATAGCCTATTCGATATGAATAAATAAGCTGAAATAGAAATGAAAAATATGATATCATTCCAAAACAGTAAAGTGTTAAAATAGCTTTTGTAATCTTTTATTGAATCGTAATAATAAATATGTAAAAAACAGTATCCTACATAAAATAGTGCCGGCAAATAATGATAATATGCTAACTGATAGTTTCCGTTTTTATAAAAAAATAACCGTCTAATATATGTATAGACGAAAGGTCCAATTAAAAGATATAAAGTATTAATAAAATTGCTATACCGTCGTAAAAAGTCTATATCAAATTCATGACCTAAGGCTCTTTCGAATAAAAAAACGCAATAAATAACTAATAAATACTGTATAATTCTGTTTGCCCCTGTGTGTTTTTTAGGGATATACTGAATCGCAAAAATCAAAAAAATACACTGGCCAATAATCGATACCAGAAATAGCTCATATAACGATATACTCATCGATTCAAAATTTTAATATTGTCATCTCTTCATCTAAGATTAAAATAAGTTTAATGTTTTTATCATTTCATTTTTATTAGATGGACTAAAAAATAGTCTGATACTATAGTTTAGGACATCTAACAGCGAAAATTGGCGCATCTGATGACGAAAAAAAGGTTTCTTTGCCAAAAAGACTAATCAAAATAACAGTGTCTTAAAATAACATTTTTCATCAAATCAAATTACAATTATGAAATCAAATTATTTATTTACCCTTATTATCTGTCTATTGATATCTTGTAAGAACAATAGTCAATCACAGAACACAGGCTCCAACGAAAAAGAGAATTTATATTTTTCGGAAGTAGATTTTACAAAAGCTAAAATTTCCTCAGAACCTTATTCGAAAAACTTCAATTTACATAACGACAACTACCTTAGTATTGTCTTTACTTTGGAGAAACCACTGATACAAAGTCTTCAAGAATTAGCACCAAGCCTATCTGAAGATGAATTATTAAGCAAAGGAAATTTTCAATTTTCATATTTGGTAGATGGAAAAATAATTTATGTAGAGAACTTAAACACCGGAGCAGGACCAAAAACCCGAAAAACAGAACAGCTTAGACAAGTAATACCATTAGTAACACCAGAGCGAATAGGCTTTTGGGGCTGGTTTATGTGGCAACGGTTTATGAAATTTAATGGCGGGCTAGATGCATTTACTGAAGGAAATCATACGTTAGGTATCGAAGTAAGATCCTATTTAAACGAAGATGTATTAAAAGTGGGCCCTCTTTTGGCAAAAGGAAATATTGCTGTAGAAGTTCCTAAAATAAATATAGATGAGAACTTAGTTCCTGTTCAGAAAATACAACCCAATAGCGGCTTTGAAGTTTCTAAAGATAATTTTGACAAAAATAAAATTGAAGCTCTCAATAGAAAAATTGCAGAAGGCAGATTTGAAGATATTAATGGTATCGTTGTAATAAAAGATGGTAAACTCTTAATAGAAGAATATTTTAATGATTCAACAAGAGAGAGCTTACACGATACCAGGTCGGTAGGGAAATCATTTGCCTCTACCATCATGGGGATTGCCATTGAAGAAGAAATTATAAAAAACGAAAATGCTTTATTAAAAGATTTCTATGATTTAAAAGCATATGAAAATTATAGCGCTAAAAAAGATTCTGTAACGCTAAAATCGCTTTTAACTATGAGTTCCGGATTTTTGGGTGATGATAATTCTAATGACGACAACCCAGGGACTGAAGACAAAATGCAAGCTACTAATAATTGGGTGAAATTCACTTTAGATTTACCTATGCATAAAACTAAAGTAATAGGCAAAGATTATAATTATTTTACGGCTGGAGTTAATTTGCTAGGGGATATCTTGCACAAATCGATTCCGGGTGGACTTGTCTCTTATGCCGATAAAAAATTATTCACTCCATTAGATATCACCAATTATAAGTGGCTTTATACCCCTCAAAATATTGCATATATGGGTGGAGGCCTGGAACTACGAGCTATAGATTTTGCTAAATACGGACAGCTATATAAAAACAAAGGCAAATGGAAAGGCAAACAAATTCTCACTGAAAACTGGGTAGAAAAAAGCTTAGCCAAACAAGTATCGCAAGACTATGGAGGAATAGAAGGTTGGCATTATGGTTATTTATTCTGGAATAGAATATTTACAGTAGATAATAAAGATTATGAAGTATCTTTTTGTACCGGTACTGGAGGTAATAGGATTTTAGTTTTTAAAGATATTCCTTTTGTTATTGTCATTACAACTTCAGCATATGGCAATCCTGGATCTCAAGCCAATTCAGATAAGATGATAGTTGATTATATATTGCCAGCTATACTAGATGAAAGATAAAGCCAGCAGATAACAAAGGCTCCTAACAAAAGCCAGGGAAAGCGGAGCTTTCCCTGGCTTTTCATACTTTCGTTCTATCGCCTAAATCGCTATTACTTATACATATTGTTCTCTGCAGGCTTTATTCCATTTTAAAACCATTTTTCAGCAAAAATTCTTCAGTAAGCCTTCTTCTTTCATCCGAATCCTTTTGAGAGCTTCCTCTAAAATAAAAATGTCCTGCACCGGCATATGAACGTGAAGTGAAACTATTCCTGGTTTTTTGAATGGCATCCCTGAATTTTTCAAATTCAGAAAATTCGACCATATCATCGTCCTCACCGTGGAAGGCGAGTATGGGTGGAAGGTTTTCCTCAATAAGATAAAGTGGTGAGATTGTTCTTGTGTCGTAATTGATGTTGTATACATCTCTGCCTGCAATGTTGTATGGGCAGGACCCCAAAATTATGGCATCAGGTTTTGAACTATATTTTGACGTCACACCAAAATCTTCAGGGTTTTCAATCATAGCTGAAACCAAAGCTAAATGCGCACCTGCAGAAAAACCGTCCGCCAAAATCTTGTTTGGGTCAATGCCTAATTCCTTCGCATTTTCCCTTACCCAAGCTATCGCAGTTAGCGCATCACTTACCGAAGCTTTTACATCTGTACCGTGGATATTCCTAAGACGATAATCAAAAGTTATTGCTACTCTTCCTTCTTCCGTGGAAGCCTTACAAGCGCCATAACTCCATTCAGGTAGTCCAATCGCCCAACCACCACCGTGAAAAAACAGATGCGCAGGTTTTGCCTGACTTTTATCGTGATTTTTCGGATAAAAAATATGAGCATTAAGAGTGATACCATCTACAGTTTTGTAAACTTTTATTTCGCTGGCATCATTCCTTCTGTCTTTACCCATTTTGTAGGTATCCTTAATTTCCTTTATATAATCTTGATTTTTGACATCTTCCAAAACTTTCGCAAAAGCGTAATCAAAAGCCTCGACACGATAGGTCCAAATATTGGAAGTAAAATGCTCCTTGATAAAAAAATCTTTAACGCTCTGATGAGCGTCCAAATCGACTATGGCATCATAACGGTTGTCCAAACGCTTTACAGGAACATATTCAAGGTGTGAAAACTTGTATTCTCCAGCAGAAAGAATGTCAAGATAAAAATTCACACATCTTCGATATTCTTTAAACTGCAATAAGGATGGGCTGTTAAAACTGCCCTTCATTACATTTTCAAAATAGTCACCGGAAACGACTGCTTTTTTATTAAAGCCTGAGAAACGATAATAGTTTTGTGGATACAACAACCGATATCGTTTGTGTTTGAATTTTGTTTCAGTCGATAGGCTATCAATTATCGGAGAACCTATTTCTTCAAAATTTCTTTCGTATTTGTTGACCAATTTCTGTACGGTTTGCTCCAAAGAATCAATAATTGAGTTAAAGCGCTCTAATTCTGTACTGAATATCTTTTCGCGGTTAGCTGTCAAAAAGGAATTGTTCTTTCTGATAAGATTGCTGTGAGCTTCCAGCAGTGACTGCTTTTGTTCAGCAAGTGGACTTGAAGAAGTCGCCTTATTTTGGGCATCAGTTTGTCCAAAACCTAATGTGAATTGGAGCAGTGCCATTGGAATTATGAAATATTTAAAATTCACCATCACTTTATGATATTGTTATTTCAGGTTTATTTGCTCTCATTTAGACAATGAAAGTATATAAAGGTTTAATGTGATGTTAATTTTGGTTATACCTGCAGATAACAAATCTTTAATATTCATAAATGATCTATCAGCGACCCTTTTCCAGGGTTATGCAAGTAATACTGGAATGTTGAATGTTAAATTTTGAATGAGGGAGTTTGTAAAAGCAGAGCGGAGATAAAAAGGGAGAAGTGATGGTTATGGAAGTGTCTACAAAAAATAGACAATTTTACAAGCTATCCTAATAAATCTGCCAAAATGTTAAAGTTAAAAAAGCTTACATGTTTTAGATTTGTTCTAAAATAAAATTTAAGGTTTTTCTGCAATATTATATTGTATTTTATTATTATTTTAGAAAATAATTACTTATATTCACTTTAGTTTTTCGGGTTAACTAACCAATCTCTATAGATGTCTTTAAAAAACATTTCCATTGAATAATTTCTGGTTGATAACTCAATTTTGTAAACCGTAAACTTTTAAGCATTATGGAAAGAGCTTCATTTTTGAGTGCGTTGGCATTAATGATACTGCTTATTGCATTCAGCTGTCAGACTGATGATGATTCTGAACAAAACGATCTAAACGAAACCTCAGCCCAAGAGGCCGTAATTAACAACCCTATTGCCTTAGAGTTTCAAAGGCGAAGCTTAGCCGCTAAGCAAGTACCACCTTACCCATTTAATAAGGAAGGGGGGATAGATGAAATTACCTCTTCAGCAACAGAAAGTTCAGATTCTAATGAAGAAGATGTCTGGCAAACCTTTGAAGAAGAATATGGGGAAATAAATTTTGAAAATTTACACGTAATTGATAGCTCGAATACTTCTACTGTATTTCCGTTATTCAATGATGATAACCGTTTAATTGGATGGCTAGCAGGCTATCATAAAGAAGATGGTGATATACAATACTGGGTGAAACCTGTTGAAAGTGATATTGTTTTAGAAGAAGGAGAGCAATTAGTCTATTTAGATGATCATGAAAATGAAGATACTTCCAATGAAGACACTTCACAAATCACACCTTCTTTTAATGATCAAACAATTGCTTTTAGTAGTAATTGTGGTGGAGGCGATATTGTTTGCTTTGCTAATTATGAAAGTGTATGTATTGGTACAGATGGGGGACATATGAATGGTTTTGGCGGAACCAGTACAGATAGTCAAGATGATGGTGATGTGCCGTTAGAGTGTACTCAGGTCATAACTGGTTATACCTGTCATGGTGGATCCAGTACGGAAGGTATAGATCCCGGTTGTGACGATGGAGGAGGTAGCGATATAGATGGATGGACTGATCCATTTGATGGTGCTGGAGGTGCAGGAGGTAATACCGGAGATAACAATCAAAACTGTACGGGAGGTAAGATATTAAATGAGCAAAATGAGTGTGAATGTCCACCTACTCAAGTCGAAGACCCGGCAACAGGGCTTTGTGGATGCCCGGATGGGACAACACCAGATGGGAATGGTAATTGTATAGATTTACCATGTATGGGAGATCCTGTATCTAATCCAGAAATTGTATCATCTGGCTCATCAGGGAAAAGAGGAGGTACATTTGGATGTACAAGAACAAATGCAAATAGTATTTGTGATGGTGTAGAACGTTCAAAAAGGCACGATGGATTAGATATAAAAGCAGGCTTAAATGATGATGCCTATGCAACACATACAGGGACGGTAACAAGTATAAGAGATACATTTGAACCTGGTAAGTATGAAGAAGGTTCTTTTGGCAATTTTGTTGTCATAACATTTGTTGAAAACGGAGAAACACGGCATATAAAATTTAATCATTTAAACAGAGTTTTAGTTGAAGTTGGTGATACTGTAAATATGGGTGATGTGATTGGTTTGGCTGGAAATACTGGAAATGCAAACCCACCTAAAGGTAGAAAAGTAACGCCTCATATTCATATTCAAGTATTTAATTCAAATTTCTCTCAAAAATTTGACCCCGAAAATTTTATAACAACTCAGTTTGATTCAAATTTTAACTCCATTAATAATAACTGTAATTAAAAAACATCACAAATGAAACATATAATTTTAACAATAAGTATAGTGTTCTATGCTCATATCGGTATAGCTCAACAAGACTTAATATCAACTAATGGTGATAATCAAGATAATACCATAAATTCAAATGAAATTACAATTAACAATGTTAATGTTTTTAGTAATGAAATTTCGGTATTAACACAAAATATAGGACAACCTGATACTGTTGAAGACTATTTTTTTGAAATACAAGATGTAATGGCGCAAAAATATTATTATGATGGCTTGATATTGTACGTTATAGATGATAAAGTTGAAACGTTTCAAATTTCAGGAACAAACTATTCTTTTACTAACCACAATATAGCAATAGGGAATAATATTAACACTTTAGCATCTATTTATCCTTCAAGTTATGATAACAGATCCTTAGGAGGCATGACGTTAGATTTAGAGGATGCAGATATGTACATAATAATTTCATTCGATCTTAATAACATTATTGACCGTATTTCTTTACATAACTATTGATAGGTCATTTTAATTTAATACTACCTTCCATTAATTGAAAAAGGTTGGTTGATGATTAGAGGCTACAAAATGTAACCTCTTTTTTTATCATGTAATGTCAAATAGCCTATCTGAATTGCATTAATTAACTCAATATTTCAATGTATTCTTGCTGACATTAAAATGCAATAATTTATAAGAGAATAATAGAACATTATCTATAAACTTATAATATAATGCTGTAATTCGTGCTGAGAAAGAGATCAAATTTTTTAACCGAGAATTATAGGCAAAATGCTCATCTTTTGAATGGGGTTTTCTTATTCGGTTAAAGGAGCTTGGTCGTACCTCTCGGTAAATAAGTTAAAGTACCATCTTCATTTATTTTAGGAAATAACAGTTATTATGATTAGTAGTCTAAAATCGTTTGATTACTTGAAAAACTTCCTTTTTGATCTCTAAGAATGCAAATTAGACCCTTAAAACTTTATGTAACATTATGTTGTACGCTGGCTTTTTTCGCCGGTTTTGTTATTTTATCTCAGTTTAAATGTAAATTTTTCGTGAGAATTGATGAAGTTTTCCCTTTGGTAAAATCGATGGGTTTCAGTTCTTTTCTTGTTTGAGGTTACTTCCAGTTGTTCGATATCCATCTTTTTAGCTATGCGTTTTAGCTCGTCAATCAATTTTTTCCCAACTCCGGCTTTTCTATTTTTAGGATCCACATACAATTCCTGAATTTCCGCAATTTTTTGTCCGCCATGGTGTAAAAGATTTTGAGAATGGCAGCTTACAAATCCAACCGGGTTGCTGTTCAGTTCTGCAATCAGGTAAATAAAATCTGTATTTATAATATTCCGTTCGAACGCTTTTTTTTGGGTTTCTATTCCGAAAACAGTTTCTTCTAATTCATTCACAAATTGATAAATCGCATTAAAGTCCGCTTTGGTTGCGTTTCTGATATTTATTTCATCCTGCATTTCAATTATAGTATGATTTTTAGCTTGTGTACAATGAATTATTGCTATTGTTAGCTGCCGGCTTTTTTATTGTAAATTCAACTGCCAGGACACGCCAAACCGGTCTTGAACAAAAGCAAATTTCTGACTCCAACCATAATTATCAGGCGGCAGCATAACTGCCCCGTTTTCTGATAGATTTGCGAATAACCGTTGTAGTTCATTTTCGTCTGTACATTCCACATAATTTGAAACAGCCGGGGTAAAGTCCCAATCATGAACTGGTGGACTGTCAGAGCACTTAAATAGTTTCCCGTTGAGGCTAAATGTGGCGAGCATTATCGTTCCTTCTTTTGCCGGTCCTTCCTTTCCCCATCGTTGCAGGTCAATAATTTTGGAATTACTAAACAGCTCTACATAAAAATTCATTGCCTGTTCAGCATCTTCTTTTTGAAATGTCAAAAATGTTGTGATCTGTCCTTCCATATCATTTGACGATCTTAATTTTTTTATGCTATCCAATTCAGCTCGTAATGCATTTATTTCTTCGTTGGTTTCATGGTTTTCTTTATGTTGTGAACAACTCAATGCGAATAGCAATAATATTAGTATTGGAATATTTCTTTTCATTTTCTTGCCTGGATTTTAAAGTGTTTCTATAATTTGAATATAATTTCCGCAGGTGTCGTCAAACACTGCAATTTTTACAGTTCCCATTACAGTTGGTTTTACACTAAATGTCACATTGAGATCCACAAGCCTTTCGTATTCCTCCTGGACGTTGTTGACGTTGAATTGTGTGTAAGGTATGCCTGCATCCTTGAGCGCTTTTTGATATATTTTGGCAGGTTCAAAATTGTTTGGCGCTGGCTCGAGCAGTACCTCCGGCCCTTCCTGGTCTTCTTTGGCTACCACTGTTAGCCATCTGTTACCTTCACTTACTGGCACATCGTGTTTTTTCACAAAACCCAGTTTTTCCGTATAAAATTTCAGCGCTCTGTCCTGATCTAAAACAGGGATACCTATACCTTGAACTTTCATTTTTTTTAATTTACTTGATTTATTTGTGCAAGTAATTGAATATTAACGAGAGTGGTTTTGTGAAAGTTGCTTTTTTTGAAATTCAGTTGGGGTGAGTCCGATTTTATTTTTAAACAATGTACTAAATGAGCTATGTGTATTAAATCCTACATTATAACAGACTTCTGATACACTCATGCCTTTTTTTAAGTATTCTTTTGATTTTTCAAGTCGCCTGATGGTTAAATATTGTTTAGGCGTTATCCCGTAGTATCTTTTAAAAAGCCGTAGTAAATGATATTTTGATGTAAGGAGAGTGTGGGACAGAAACTTTAAATTGATCTCTTTCTCGAAATTATTATCAATAAAATTTCTTAAAGATATCACAGTTTCCAACTGTTTATCATTTGAAAAGCAAATCTTTTTAATTCGATTTATTTCGGTTTCGTAAAAGGTCATTTTTGCCAATATTATTTAGCACCAAATTGTGGCTAACAATTGTATATGGTTAATATTAACTATATATCTGTTATAGCTCTAAGATAACAAATCTTTAATAATCATAATGATATGAGTAACAGTGTTATTACACGATTACCGAGTGAAGTGAGATAATCTACTTATTTTTTAAAATGTTCTTCGATGATGTCTGTATATTCTCGTATTAATTTATGATAATATAATGAATCAAGATCTTTAGTAGCGTAGTTGACTTTTTCTAATTTACGATATGTTTCATCTAATTTGGAGTAATTAAAAAGCCCAATTTCCCTTTCTTTTAAGACTCCTTTATTTTTTTGATTTACATACGCTACTTGATCTATTAACTTAGCATAAGGCTGTTCTTTTTTTCTACTACTTTTATACAAAAGAGCTTCTACACCTTTTGATTCATATTTAATCAAAATAGAATCTTTAAAGTAAAATTTACTTTGTATATCCATAATAGAATCAAATCGATATTGCACAGTTAAGATACTGTTAGTTTTATCTTGGTATAGCTTAAGTTTTAAAAAATAATTCTCTCTGATAATACTATCCTTTTGCTGGACTAATCTTGCAGACTTATCTAATCTTTTAGTGAATTTTTCATTATGATGTATCCATTGGCTTTTACATCCAAAAATTAGAAAAATGGGTATTAAAATTAATGCTCTCAACATCATTACATTTACTAATCCACTTTACAAATCTCAGACAAAGGGACTTCTAAAGCCTGACTAATTCTAAACAAAGTATGGATGGTGGCATTGGTTCTTCCTTTTTCAATCCTGGAAATATTGGTGGTATCGATTTGAGCTTCAATTTTACCTACCAGATCAACCTGAGTTAACCCTTTTTCCTGCCTGATTCTCTTAATATTTAACCCTATAATTTTTAAAACTTCTGACTTATTCATACTTGTCATATTTGACAAGTCAAGAAAAGCTTTATATTTGTAGTAATTAATGTCATATATGACAAGTTTTGAATCAGAACTACATGAACAAATGAGTGTGAATAATGATCATATACAACTTACAGCTGCTCAAAAAGAGTTGTTCGAGTTATTAAACAATAGAGAAATAAAGGATTATTATGATGCTCTAAAAACAGTTCATTATTTAGGAACTTATCATGTTAGAAACGATATGGTTGATCTATCTGCTTCCAGGCAGGTACAGGATCTGTTGGATGTGATTCGGGAAATAGCAATAGAGCATGACACTATAGATCTGGAAAAGAAAACCAACCTGGTTTAGCATCATTTAAACGACCCTTTTCCAGGATCATATAGATAATCCTGGAATGTTGAGTGTTGAATTTTTAATGCAATCTTTTGAATTATGAATTAACTACTATTGTTTTTATTCCTCAATTTTTTGCCTTCTATTCTCGAAAACTAACACCGGTTACCAAACCATTCTTTAAAGTGAAATTGTAACGTGTTCCGGTGCTTTTATTAAAAAATGCGCTATCAGATTCCGGTTTAACCGTTAAAGAATACGATAAAAAAGAGTTTGTTTTTAAATGCGGGGACGTGCAAAAAGAAATAGGATCTATATGCAATGGACTTGCTGAAAAATACTATATCGATAAAAAAAGAAATAAAATTCCATTAGTTTCTTTTGCTCTTCAAAATGTCATGAATATCAACCCAATAAACTTCTCCTTTAACAGCACCTTTCCATCCACTACCTACAGGATCACTATATCTTTTTGAAAAGAAAAAATACTTATTATCCGGCGACATATAAGGACAGAAATAGATCCAGTTTTTTTCCAATGGTTCCCCCAGATCAAAATAAACCGGTGTTTGCCATTTGTTATCTTTTTTAAATGATATTGCAAATCCACCTTCTTTAGTATAGGTATTCCCCGTAATCAAAAAACTCTCATCAGGTGAAACATAAGTACTTCGTTGATTTTCTTTTGAATTTATTTCCGTTCCGATATTCACCGGCGTATCAAACTTTCCTTCTCCTAAATACTGAGCTCTGAAAATATCTCGTTTACCGATGCTCTCAGGACGATCGGAGGTGAAATAAATACTACCATCTGCAACAACAACAGGATAGGATTCTGCATATTCTTCAGTTGAAATCGGATATCCAACCTTCTCAGCTATTTGCCATTTGCCATCTATTTTCTGACTTCTGTATATATCCGGTTTTGAACCCTTAGAACGATCTACCGGGTTAATTCCTAAAAAATACATTGTATTACCATCTTGAGTAATTGACGGATCTATTGCTACCGAAGCATTTTTTTGATCTTCATACATTTGAATTGGTTGTGGTTTAGTCCAGTTGCCATCAATTAATTCAGAATGATGTATTACAAATCTGTCATCTATAATCCTTGTGAAAAACAGTTCCGTAAAAGAAGCATTGTATACCGCATTAATTTCTATGGCATCTGTATTAACCAGGGATGGGGCAAATAACTCCGGTAAGGTACCTGGTGGATCCTGCCCAAAATAAGAATTACGAGTTTTACAGCTTTGTAGAATAAAAGCTAATCCAATTATAGATAAATAAATTAATTTGTTTTTCATTTTATGGTTTTAATTACATTAACCTTTTCCTTAAACCTTTCTAATGTAGCTTTAAAAGAGTTTAGTGATCTATGTGAATGCTCTGTAGCTACTTCTACGGCTTTTTCATAGTTTTTAAGAGCTAAATCATATTGTTCATTTTTCTCGTATGCCTCTCCCAAACTATCATATACATTGGCCTCTTTAGAAAATAATTGTACATTCAATTTGAATAGCTTAATGGCAAAATGCACTTCCCCTTCATTCATAAATTCATATGCTGCAATGTTTAAATACTGTGGGTGATTGATTGAATAATCCTTCTTTATAAAATCGTTAATATCCTCTAATGTACCTAAAGTATCTATATTATCCATATTAGCATAAACAAACTGATTGAACGTTGGTCTTGGTAACTTATACTTTTTACCATACACGATATATTCTATATAATGTGCAACATTCCTTGCTATTCTATCATAATTTGAAAGCACTATGATAGTGTATTTATCTTTTAAATACCTTGAAAAATAAGTTGATATTCCGGGGGCACCTCCACTATGGCCAACTACTTTATTTCCCTGCCTTTCTTCTACCTGAAAAGCCAACCCATAGGTTACTTTTAATGCAGTGAACATTTTTTCTTTTGAGGTATTATTTATTAAGATAGAGCTATATAGTGCCTGGTCAAATTTTAAAATATCCCCGATAGTTGACAGGATTCCTCCATCTGAGGAAGGAGGACTGCTTTTAGAATAATTATTATGGAATTTACCTGAGATAGATCTCATATAGCCTGTGGCGCGATTTTGAACTACTTCATCTCCACATCTCATTTCGGTATCATACATTTTAGCGGGTTCGAATATATTTTTTGTGATATAATCTGAGTAAGATTGGCCAGTTAATTTTTCGATAATCGCTCCTAGAATGATCATTCCGGAATTTGAGTATGAGAATCGCTCTCCCGGGGTGTCAAACTGTAATTCTTCTTCATAAATAAGAGGTAACAGATCATCTATTTTTTTGAATGCATTTCTATCGGCTCTGTAATCGGGATGCCGCATATAACTCCCCAAACCGGAAGTATGAGAAAGTAAATGATAAATCGTGATTTTATCACCCAAAGGGAAATTCTTTAAATACTTAATCACAGGAGCATTAATATCCAGTTTCCCTCTTTCCTGCAATTGAAAAATAGCAACGCCGGTAAACATCTTACCCATAGAAGCAATGTTAAATTTGGTGTCTACCTTGTTTTTAATACCAAAGCTTTTGTTGGCATCTCCAAAGGCCTTTGAGTAAAGTATTTCGCCATCTTTAGCTAATAAAACTGTTCCTGAAAATTGATCGAGCTTGGTATATCTTTGCATCACTTCGTCAATCTTTTCATTAATGGTTTGAGATTTAGCAACAGTAGTCAGAAAGAAAAGACCGATAAGAATGATTTTGGATTTTTGAAATGTATTCATCTTAATGTATTTGTTTATTAAAGTGTTTACTATAAATTATTAATACATCAAATTTGAATAAAAGGGGTGTCCGGTTCAAATGAAATAGACACTCTCATCTGTGTTATAGACGTTCCGGAAGATTTTATCTATTTTAAAAAACTTGCATCGATAAATTTCTGAAAGCTCTCTTTATATTTTTCAGATATAGGAATGTACTTATCTCCAAAGACAATTCTGTTGCGTTCTATGGTTGTTATTTTTTTTAAGTTGACCATATATGATTGATGCACCCGCATAAAATTTTTACCGGATAACTCCTCGTCCAAAGATTTCATAGTCTTTAAAGTGAGGATTGGTTTTTCTGAATTGACTGTATAAAGTTTTAAATAGTCTTTTAGACCTTCTACATAGATCAGATCTTTTAGCTCTACTTTTATTAACTTATATTCCGATTTCACAAAGATATAGTCATCTGTATAGTTTGTAGTGTCTGTGTGTGAAGAGCTAGTTGTGATTTGTTGTCTGGCTTTATTCGCTGCCGAAAAAAACTCGGGATAGTTAATTGGTTTAACCAAATAATCAATAGCATTTACTTTATAACCTTCTAATGCAAATTCTTCAAATGCTGTTGTAAAAATTATTTTGATCCCTTTATCCAAAATGATCTTTGAGAATTCAATTCCCGATAAATTAGGCATTTGAATATCCGTAAAAACTAAATCAACAGTTTCTTTTTCTAAAATCTCAATAGCGGTAATTGCATTGTTACATTTTGCTACTAATTTTAAAAAAGGAGTAGATTTTACATAACCTTCCATTAAATCAAGAGCCAAAGGTTCATCATCAATCAAAATACACGATAGCGTCATTCTTTAAAGTTTAGTATTAATGTAGCCTTAAATATGTTGTTTTCTTCTTTAGTAAACAACTCAAATTTGTTTGGGTATAATAGTTCTAATCGTTTTTTCAGGTTTTTTAATCCAATTCCGGAATTGGTTACTTTTTCTTTTTCAGGAAATGATGAGTTAATAACCGAATATTGTATCTCATCATTGTCTATCTTCAGTTCAATTTTTATAAAACTGTCCTGCACGGCATCAATACCATGCTTAAAGGCATTTTCAATAAAGGATATTAATGTTAATGGCGCTATTTTGATAGGTCGATTAATAACGGGAAAGCTTTTTTCTAATGTAAGGCTGGAGGATATTCTTAGTTGCATTAAGTCGATGTAACGTTCTAAGAATTCAATTTCTTTAGCTAAAGGAACTTTATTTGTTGAAGAATCATGCAGTAAATAACGCATCATTTTGCTTAAATCGTGAATCGATTCTTTGGCAATTTCAGGAGAGCTATCAACCAAAGCGTAAATATTGTTTAGTGTATTGAAAAGGAAATGAGGTTGGACCTGATATTTTAAATATTTAATTTCTGCACTCAACTGCGCTTGTTTCACCTGCTGCAGTGCCAATTGATTTTTATTCAACTTTTTGTTGATCTTTAATCCGACACACATCCCAACACTTAAGATCATTGGCAAAATGAGTTGAATGGAAGACATTTGACCACTTCTTACTTCTCTTGTTCTTATTCCGTTTATTGAAGGATTAAAGGCATTCCATGTCAGGAAATATTGTATCAGAAAAAAAAGTACAGCAATCAATAAAACATTTATAATATAAAACTGAAGCTTTTTTCTTTTGAAAAAATACGCATTTACTAAAACAAAATAATTGATGTAAAAAACAAGAAAAACACTTGTAACAGACAGCCAGTTCCTATTAATGATATATTGTACATTAGAAATATCATCTAATGAAAATAGGGGATATAGAAATGCAAGTAGCCATAAAAAGCCATGTAATAATATTGCTAAATAACTTCTTTGCATGTGATGTCTATAAAAAACGAAAGTAAGCTAAATAACATTAATTTTCATGACTATATAGATAGTCCGGTGTTTTTCATAGATAATAATGAATATTTTCTCTATTCCATTCTGCAAACATTACGATGCTTTAAATAACTCACCATCCTTTAATACAAAACTGATGTCTCTTGTGTTGGATATATCTTCCAGCGGATTGCTGTTCAGGATAACGAGATTAGCTTTTTTATTAACTTCTATCGAACCGTATTCCTTATCTATATTTAAAAACTTTGACGGATTAAAAGTGGCTGTTTTTAGAGCATCTAATGTGGAAAGCCCTGATTTTACCATCATTTCCAATTCTTTGTGTAATTCATCAATGGTCGTATCATTTATCGGGCCCATATCAGAACCTACCAACAGCAATACACCATTTTGATTCATCCAGAATGTAACTTCATAAAAAATGCCAGGCATTAGCCTCCGTTGTTAAAATTTAAAAAAGAGGGATGTCCCGCTTTTTTAGTCCATAATAGTTTAATGATCGTGAATATCATCTATAAAATCGAAAAGATGCGCATGATACGATGAATCTCCACCGGAAGTTGAGCAATGGTTAACCATGTCTTGTGCCGCAAAAAAATCATGGGTGTGCCCTGACCAAGATGTTCCATCAGAAAAAGTACATGTAACCGTAAATCCCACCCCTCCATTTATACTTTGTAGTTGTTTTTGGTTCAATTTTTTGACACCTTCTTGATTTAAAATGTTTTTTAACATAATTATTTAGAATTAAGGATTAGAGAAACAATATACAAAAAAATAGAAATAATAATACAATATGTATAAAATTAATTCTTATTTATATTAAAGTATAATCCTACTTATACTCAATAAAAATAAATCGATGACGGTTATAAGATAGGCAACGCTATCATACCCTTTGAAATCACCAACTAGAGTCGTACCGCTCCTATAACACATATCGTTACGGCAATTCGCATTGAAGTTTTTGGTTTGTTCATGGTTTATGTAGTGCAATCTTTTGATGAACAACGACCCTTTTTAAGGATCATCACGAATTGAGAAACACAAGCCCGGCAAAACGGAATTGCCTCGCCAGTTTATGGAAACCATAAAGTCCCGGTCAAAAGAAAAGAGAATCACGGTAAAACTATAAATTAACAGATATCTTTATAACTTAATCTTAAAAAAATGGAACATACTATTTTCCTTATATTTTTTATCATACTGGTACTTATAGTAGCTGTTTACCTTCCTGTTTCCGGCTATTTTGAAGTAAAAAAGCTCAAAAAGAGTATTGCTGATGGAAATAGCCGCAGAAAAATTGAATTTTACCGGGCAACCGTATTTTGGTCCTGGATACCGATATTCCTGATATTTATACTGATGGCTATCTCTGATATACCACTGGAAAGTATCGGGATTAAATGGATTGATATTGAGGCAGCTTCAGCCGGCAAATGGATCGTATTTCCTACAATAGCATTTTATTGTCTTTACCTGATATACAATATCTACTCAATTATAATTTTTAAATACAATAAGAACAGCAGGGCAAGAGCCACAAAAAGTATCCCTGCCCATTTTAAATCGTTTTTACCGATAACCCGGGAAGAAAAACGTTTGTGGGACTATGTCTCGGTTACAGCCGGTATAACCGAGGAGATATTGTATAGAGGATACTTCTTTTATGCATTAGGGGTAATTTTCCCAGGCCTGTCTTTAATTCATATTTTATTGATAACAACTATAATGTTCGGACTCGGACATATATATCTTGGGAAAGAGGTCATAAGGCCAACCATACTTGGACTGTTTTTCGGGATATTTTATATAATTTTTGATTCTGTTTTCCCCGTGATCATTATCCACATTGCACAGGATCTGGTTGTCAGGGACCTGTTTGATGAATAAATTAAGATCTATAGACTCCGGTAGTTAAAGAAATGGTAAAAAAGCAGAATTTTAATAAGTAGAGGCTTGTTTTTATATTTTAGTTTCTCTTTAAACCTAACAAATATGAAAACAACCTTCTCACTGATTTTATTAGTATTTTCTGTATCAGGATTATTTTCCCAAACTAAAGGTTCTGAAGTTAGTATCGGAACCAATTTTTCAATCAATTCCAAGATCTTAAACCAGGACAGAGATATACAAATATACCTTCCTGACAGTTATGAGAGTTCGAAAGAAAATTATCCGGTACTGTATATCTTAGACGGACAAAGGTTTTTTACCAACGGAGTTGCTATTCAAAGATCTACCATAGCTCCGGCCGAAATTCCGGAAATGATCGTGGTTGGGATTAACAGCAGCCGTGAATTACGATATACTTTATTTGGTGATGAAAGCACAAAATTTACCTCTTTTATTAAAAATGAAGTAATACCATTTATAGATTCCAATTACAGGACCACCGGGGAACGTATAATTTTTGGATGGGAAGCAGGAGCATACTACGTCAGTGAAATGATATTAAAGGAAAAAGACTTGTTCTCCGGAGCTATAGCGTCAAATGGAGGTTATGCTTCCGAAGAAACTGTAAAAGGATTCAACTGCGATAAAGAGATCTATTTATATATGGCAAACTCCAGAAAGGATATTTATAATATCTCTTCTTCAGATACTTTTAATGATGCCTTAAAAAAGAACAGTCCCAAAAACTTAATCTGGAAATATGAACTGCTTGATGATGAAGTTCATCAATCACTACCTTATTTAGCCATGTATAAAGGGATTAAATACTATTACCATAATTATCCTTCGTTGATCTTTGAAACTATTCGGGCCTATGTAGATGCCGGTGGAATACCGTATTTAAAATCGTATTTCAAAGAAAGAGCAAAGCGTTTTGGAGGAGAAGGCAAGATTGATAATAGTACTAAAAACAGATTGATATGGCTGGCCTGGAACAGGGATAATTTCGAATACTTTAGCTTTTTTATGGAGGAGTTTAAAGATGTTCTGTCAACACAAAGATATGCTTCAGCATATTGGCAGAACAGATTCGGACAGTTTTATTTAAAACATAAAGACTATAAAAATGCTATCAGGTATTTTGAAGCAGGTATTAAAAAATACCCGAATACTGAATTTGACGAAGCAATGAAAAAAGGATTGAAAACCGCTCAAAAGAATAAATAAAACAGGGAGTAAGAACTAAAAAATAGTCACAGGCAATTTGAACTAACAACCTATTTTGTATTAAAGAAATGAAGATATTGATATTTGGAGCATCAGGTTCGGGAACAACAACTTTAGGAAAAGAAATTGAAAAAGCGACCGACTTTGTCCACCTGGATGCCGATGATTATTACTGGAAAAAGACAGACCCTCCTTTTACAGAAAAAATACCTCTTGCTGAACGGAATGAAAAAATAAAATCTGATTTCAATAAAAATGAAAATGTTGTAATCAGCGGGTCAATGATCAGCTGGGGAAGGGAATGGGAGACTTCATTTGATTTGGCAATATTTATCTATCTGAACAATAAGGTCAGAATGGAAAGGCTTAAAAAAAGAGAATTTGAGCACTACGGAGAAAAATTATACACCGACCCGGTGAGGAAAAAGAACTACCAGGCATTTTTAGATTGGGCCAATCAATACGAAAATCCGGATTTTAAAGGAAGGTCATTAAAAATGCACAATGACTGGATTGAAAAACTGGACTGTAAAGTATTGAGAATAGATGGCGAAATAGAATTGAGGGATAAAGTGGATAGAGTTATGACCGAAATAAAAAGACCATAACAACAAATTTGTAATCGTAATTATAACTGTAACAATCAATAAGGGATTTTGTCTTTAAATTGAACTAACAAATTCGATTATGAAAAAATTGATATACTTTATCACCATTCTAATACTATTGACATCCTGTAAGCAACCAACAGAAGAAACAGCAGAAGCATTAGAAAAAAGCGAACACCCGGAAGTTGAACAGTCATCTGAACTTTTCAAAACAATTGCGGTAATGGACAGCTTGTATTTTTCAGCTCAAAATGAATGCGATTTAGAAAAGTACGCCTATTATTTATCTGAAGATTTCGAATTCTTCCATGACAAAGGCGGGTTTATCGATTCAAAGGAAAGTGAAATGGCGGAGATGGCTATTTTTTGCGGGGAAGAACAAAGAACAAGACAGCCCTTGAGAAGAGAATTGACCAAAGGTAGCCTTAAAGTTTTTCCAATGGATAATTACGGAGCCCTTGAGCATTGTGAACATGTTTTTTATCTGCAGATCGATGACGGAACGGAAAAACTGGTGGGGTCTGCAAAAATGACGGCTTTATGGAAACTGGAAAACGATGAGTGGAAACTCACCCGGGTCATAAGTTATGATCACCAGCCACTAGCCGAAGTAGAGTTGACCAGCGAAACCCTCGATCAATATGTTGGGGATTATATTCTCCCAGACAGAATAGTAAACATTAAAAAAGAAGGGAAACTGTTGAGAGTAACCGATATTAATGACGGTAAACCTGGCTGGACAAAGGAATTATTTCCTGAATCAGAGAATACTTTTTATTTAAACTATGAAAATGTCCGGTATGAGTTTATCAAAAACGAAAATAAGGTAGAAAAGCTGAATATTTACGAAAAGGGAAAACTCTTTGAGGAAGCAAAAAGGAAGTAGTAAAGTCTGCAGCAAATACGTCATGTATGAATGTTATAGATTTACTATCTTAGACATAGTAAGAAACAGAATAAAATCGAGGAAAACATGGCAAATTATATAGACGCATTTGTGCTTCCCATTCCACAGGAACATTTAAATCAATATCGGGATGTTGCCGGCGTAGTTGCAAAGATCTGGAAGGAACACGGTGCACTCGCTTACTTTGAGTATGTGGGCGAGGACCTGAAATTAGAAGGTACACGTTCTTTTCCGGAAGCCGTAGCAGCAAAAGAAGATGAGGCCATCATATTCGGATGGGTTGTATTCGATTCACGCGAGACACGGGATCTTGCAAATAAACGGGTTGCATCAGACCCAAGAATGGTAGACTTAATTGCTCCATTGACAAATCCGTCAAGGGTTATCTTTGATGCCCAAAGGATGGTTTATGGCGGATTCCAGGCTCTTGTCCAATCAACATAGCAACAGGACCGGAGAAATGATCAAATTCACGTTCCGATTTCGAATAAATGACCATATAATATTAGCAAATACAACACTGAAAATTTATTCTAAATGGGATTTGAATTAGTAGAAGAACCAAAGCTAAAATATAAAATAGTTAAGCAGCATTTCCTGGCCGGACCTACGTTTACCGACGCTACCAAAATTTATGACGCGGGTAGAAAAACTCCGTTTTACTTTCTGTGCCCCAACTGTAAAAAGCACAGCATAAACATAGATCACCTGAATACACGCTATTTTAATAAAGAAGGCTTTATTCTCGATCTTGATGAGGTTGTTAAGTTGGGAGGTGCGGGACCGATGCACAAACTGATCAAATGCTCGCATTGCAATAGTATTTTCTATATCGGTATAGGTTACTTCGAGCCCAATAACGGAAGAGATGTTTTTGATATACATACTATTATTGAAATAGCCGAAATGTGATCTTAGCTTTTTGTATCTTCGGTATCAATTAGCCGTAGAATACAAATGAAGAAAAGAAGAATACTCCTTATTATAATCCTCTTACTGGTAATCGGAATTATCTGGATCGTTGAGCCAGTGTCTTTAAACCCGTTCAGTAAGGTGGAAATCCCCAGGACAGAAAGTATAACCGATATAAATTGTGAAGGATCTGCATTTACTCTTGATGGGGATCTGGAAGAACGGGCCAACGATACGATCAATAAATATATAAACTCCAACAGCTTTTTGGGAGTTACTGCCGGCCTGTATGTCGAAAATTGCCTGACCTATACCGGTGGAGCCGGTTTTACAAGCAAACGAGGTCAAAAGAGAGCAGATAGCGATATGCTGGGAAGGATAGCGTCTATTACCAAACCAATGACTGCTGTTGCCATCATGCAATTGTATGAAAAAGGGATGCTTGATCTGGATGAGCCCATTCAAACTTATCTACCGGAATACCCGAAAAAACCCAAAGGAGATATTAGCATACGGCAGTTGCTTAAGCACACTTCGGGAGTTAATCACTATTCATCAAATTGGGATGCGCTTTCTTTTACCCATTACCCGACCTTGATCAAGGCGTTGGATGCCTTTAAGGACAATGAACTGGAATTCGAACCGGGTACTCAGTTTTTGTATTCCTCCTACGGATACACGTTGCTGGGAGCAATTATTGAAAAGGTTTCGCAAATGAGTTATGGGGAGTATATGCAGAAGAATATTTGGGATAAGGCAAATATGTCCCATACCAGCCTTGAGGAAGATAAAAAGTATGAGAAAAAATCCCGCCTCTACCTGAAGGTCAAGTCAACCTTTATCAAAAGCCCGAAAACAGACCTGAGTGTTATCTACTCTGCCGGGGGTGTCCAGTCTACTGTGGGAGATCTGCTCAAATTCGGAGAAGCTGTACTTAACAATAAACTTATAGACAGTACCAGCCTTGATATGATGATAAACGCTACGGATGAACTGGCGCCGGCAATAGGGGATGATCCTTATGGCTTCGGATGGGCTGTCTACGATCATCCCGAATACGGTAAGATCATTCAGCACAGCGGATCACAACCGGGTACCAGTTCTTTTCTGGCTATATATTTAGACCACAGAGTGGTATCGGTGGTTATGTCGAATAGCTTCGGATCGGGAAGGAATGCCTTCAGACTGTCCAGGAAACTGGCAGCTATAGCCCTGGAATAACAATCGTCCCAAAAGTCCAATAACCCTGTTGTATTTTTATGTATATTCGGTACAGGAAGATATAGCACAGGATCTGAATGAGTTTACCGGAGGTTGACCGATATGTGATCCCTGCCTGACTATCTTATTAATTCTTCAGCATATTGCTAACATTTGAGAAAGTATCGAAAAGAGATATTATGAGAAACTTATGTCTCTGCTGAAGCAGACAATACACACTATTTAATACAAAATATATGGAAAAGTTTGATGCGATTATCATCGGAACGGGGCAGGCCGGGCCTTCATTAGCTGCCAGATGTGCTGCAGAAGGTTTAAAGACAGCAGTTATTGAAAAAGCTAAATTCGGAGGTACCTGCGTTAATGATGGTTGTACTCCGACCAAAACTTTGGTGGCCAGTGCAAAGATGGCACATATGGCCAGGAGGGCTGAGGATTACGGAGTGGTCATTAATGGCGATATCTCCGTAGATATGAAAATGGTAAAAGCCAGAAAAGATGCTATCGTAAGCAAATCGAATACAGGTGTGGAGAACTGGATGAAGAACACAAAGAACCTAACCGTGTTTGAAGGACATGCAAGATTTACCTCCAACAATACCATAGCTGTAAATGATAAGGTATTGACCGCAGATAAGATCTTCCTGAATGTGGGAGGAAGAGCCTATATTCCTGAAGGTTTCGAAGGTGTGGATGTTCTTACGAATACCGAAATGATGGATATAGATTTTGTACCGGAACATTTAATTGTTGTGGGAGGAAGTTATATCGGATTGGAATTCGGACAGATGTATAACCGGTTTGGAAGTAAGGTAACGATCATTGAACGTAATGACCGCCTGATCCGAAGGGAGGATGAAGATGTATCGGCAGAAGTACAGAAGATCCTGGAGGACGAAGGTATCAGCTTCAGGTTCGGGGCTACCTGCCTTGGAGCCAAAATGGAAGGAGACAGGGTAGTGGTTAATGTAGATTGTGAAAAAGGAGACCGGGAAGTAAGAGGAAGCCATCTTCTGCTGGCAGTTGGAAGGGTGCCCAATACAGATGACCTGGGCCTTGAGAATACAGATATTAAAGTTAATGCCCGCGGATTTATAGAAGTGGATGATGAGTTAAAAACCAATGTTTCCGGAGTTTGGGCAATGGGAGATGTAAATGGAACCGGGGCTTTTACACATACGGCCTATAACGATTTTGAGATCGTGGCGGCTAATCTTTTTGACAACGATCCGAGAAGGGTAAGTGATCGGATCATGTGCTACGGATTGTTTATAGATCCTGCCCTTGGAAGAATAGGAATGACAGAAGACCAGGTACGCCGTTCCGGCAGGAAAGCACTCATGGGCACACGTACCATGGTGCGGATCTCCAGAGCAAGGGAAAAAGGAGAGACCTACGGTTTTATGAAAATCCTTGTCGATGCGGAGACCAAAAGGATCCTGGGAGCTACCATCCTGGGTATTGAAGGAGATGAGATCATTCATTCGCTCCTGGATATAATGTACGCCGATAAACCTTATACGGTTATTCAAAGGGCGGTGCATATTCATCCCACGGTATCAGAACTGATCCCGACCACCCTGGCAGATCTCAAACCTTTGGAATAACCGATATGAAAAAGAAATTAAAACCCGGAGATAAATTCCCTGATTTCAGCTTACCCGATCAGAATGGTAGATCCGTTAACCTATCGGATTTCACCAGACAGGGAGAAGCCGATAAACGATACGGATTTAAAGATGGTTATCCGCTGATCGTCATTTTTTACAGGGGTTTTTTCTGTCCTAGAGACCAGCAGCAATTCAGGTCGCTGTTGGCATTTCAGAAAGAACTGAACGTTAATTTCTGCAAAATGGTAGCCATAAGTGCAGATGAACCCATAGTTTCTTCAGCTTTTAAAGCCGGCCTTGGAGCCGGATGGCCTTTTTTATGTGATACAGATCGCAAGCTTATCAGAGAGCTGGATATCCTTGATGAGACCGAAGGGGAGTACGCCTATAGAGCGTTGCCTTATACTTTTGTACTGAAGCCTGACCTGGAGGTCTTTAAAATATACAATGGTTGGTATTTTGTAGGGAGACCTACAATAGAAGAACTGAGGATAGACCTGAGAAGTATAATGCAGGAGATGGACTATTATTCCTATGAAGCTTTTAATTCTCCTCATGTCAAAAAAATAAGGATACCCCAGCAAACCTGGACGGAAGGCTATTCCGAACGGGCAGAACCCACAGAAAAAGGAATAGTGGATTCTTTTAATATACGTACCGGAAACGGCTATATAAAAGCACCTCAGTTTGATGAGTTGATCTTTTTCAATTTCACAGCTATCCCCGGAGAGGGTTATCGCACCATAAAAGCAGGTGAAAAGGTGAAATTTGAATTGGTAAAGACCCACACCGGATTATCGGCAACCAATATCCTGAGGATCCCTGATTGATGCATCAGCTATACAAAAAGAGGGGGGCCATAGCTCTTACCTTATAAGCTGATCCTGATTAAATAGTAACTCCTTCTTTTTCCTGTTTGTTTTTGGCCGGTTTTAGTTGATCCTGATTTTTGGTCTTTATACGACGTGGTTCCGGAGTTATTTCCGATGAAGACTTCGTAGCCTCTATATTAATTTTATTTCCGTTTTTTTCTTCCTGTATTTCGGTTCCTTCCCTGAACCATCCTACTTCATTTGTTCTGTGGATTAATATAACAGTACCCGAGATAGCCAGAATAACACAGAATAGAATGCCTAAGTTCGTTTTAGTTTTCATAATACAAGTCTTTGTTGTTTATAAAAGCATGTTTATTTTAAGATTAATGGGCGGGATTAGAAGAGTGTGATCGGATTAATTACCTATAGACTATTTCATGTAAATCAAAATTCCTGATTCCAATTAATAGAACAAACTATCAGATAGATTAAAACGCTCGTCTAATCCTGACATTTTGAGAAGTAAAAAATGTGTAATGTGAAGGTTGTGAATTTTAGCTTATCTAAAATATAAATAAATTCTCAAATATTTTAGTTGAATATCTACTTTATTTGATATTATATTATCATGAAACTGTTAAAAAAAGCTTTTTTTATGTTAAATTCACTTAAGTGTTAAAAATTACCACATAAAATCGGTTGTTAAGTAATGATAATTATGAGGGTTATTTGTAGGAATAAAATGCCTGATTCAAGCTTTCAAATTGTTCATTACAAAGACCGATCTGATCTTGATAAACTTTGAACAATTCCCGGTAAAATTGACCTTATGACTATTGGTCATCATATGATTAATAACAGGTGTCATTGAAAAGAGATGTGAGCGCTGGAGTATTTTTATTTTACCTTATGCGATTAAAATTTCTTTTTCAGGAAATCTAATATTAACTTGGAAGCAAAACCAGAAGAAGTATTTAATGCTGTTCAGATCTACTTGCCCGAATCATAAAGAATTAAAGAAGTACATTCAGTATATCCTCTTTAATAAATCTACGGATGCAGCCAACAAAAGCTCTTTTACGAGTTTTCCGAACAACAATATAACCCTTTGTATCGTACAGGGGAAGCAGGTGATCAGGGATGTGAGCAGCAATTCCTATCAGGAAAAAAAAGCAATTACTTCTTATCTGACCGGCTTGTATATGAAACCTAATTCCTTTCATGTAGAAGGTGAATTAGATGAGATCTGTATAGAATTTACCGTAGCGGGTTATTACCGGTTCTTTCCCTTCCCGTCCAGGAAATTTATGCTTACCGATGATATCCTGACCGAGGCTTTCGGAAAAGAAAGTGTTTTTTTCTTTGAAAATGTTTTTGAAGAACCCGATTTTGATCGGAGAGCTGATCTGATCGAAAGCTTTTTAGCCCGTAATTTAAGGGATCATAAAACTTCTTTTATTGAAAATGTGATCAACAGTATTGATCATTACGGTTTTACAAAACTTGAGGAAGTCAAAACTTATTTCAACTGTTCCGAAAAGAAACTATACCGGGCTTTTAAGGAATACTACGAACTGAGCCCCAAGGAATATCTGCAGCTTTTGCGTTTTCGGAGGAGTCTGATGGAAATTAACGATCTCAGAAATCACAGCCTGACCGACATCTCCTATAAGTGTGGTTACTACGACCAGAGTCACTTTATCAAGGAATTTAAGCGATTTTCAGATACCAACCCGAAGATCCTTAGAGATCAGATCAGGGATATTGATGGAAATGTCCTGATTACGGTAAGCTGATAAATTCTGTCCGATTTTTACAATTATAATGCTTGCGGGAATAATTACTTTGTAATACAATTTTAAAAAGTAAATAGTAACAATGATTAAAACCCAAAGTAATTTTATGAGAGAACTGCGATTTGAAAAACTGTTTTTACTGTTTTTATTATGGATGACGGTTTCCTGTTCCGGAGAAAAGAAAAAGGAGATCGAACTTATCCGCTCTAATGCCGAAACGATTACCTACTACATAAATGAAGAAGCACACCCTACCTGGGGTATTGTACCGGAAGCAAAACCGGACCGCCTGCATGTCGAGTGTATTGAAGAAGAGACAGAAGTTGCTTTTGTTACCGATATAGATTCTATCAGTTTTAAGATTAAAGTGAAAGACACGGTGCAATTCTACGTGTTGCTAAAGGAAAAGGACAGTGCCCTTACGGAGATCGTCGGTATTCCGAAAAATGCTAACTTTTCAGATGCTTATATTGAGGAGAATCAGGGAAAATTTAAAGTGGAAGTACCCGAAGTTCACGAATTGGTAAATATTATGGTGGCGATCTCGGAAATAGGGCAGGTAGATGCTAATATGACCGATCTGTCAACAGAATATCACCAGGAAGTGCTGGACCATTTTCTGCCTTATAAAGATCACGCTGCGATGGATACCATTAATGCTCTGATCGCGGGCCCGCTTGAGGAAACCGGTTTTGCACCTATAGATAGTTACTGGAACTATTATTCCCTGAAAATGAACGCTTGTGGCTACCTCTTTAACGATGAGGGGGCGATCCTGGATGATGGCATCATTCACAAAATGGGTTTTGATAATCCGGGCGACCTGGTTAAAGAACATAAACCTCTGCTGGAGGATTTCGCAAAAGTATCCGGTTTCAGGCAGTTTTATAAGGATCATAAACCTTATTATGAAGAACTTATCAGTATCTATAAATCCCTGAATCCTATTGATAAGATGCAGGAATGGCTCGAAGCAAAATTCCCTATTAAGTATGGAAACTACAGGGTTACCTTTTCTCCTTTGGTAGGAGGAGCACATTCTACCAATAAATTTAAGGATAATGGCTTTGAACAGACCGTAATGTTTATCTGCAGAGCACAGATGTTTGAGGAATACAACGAAGCGGTGAATGAGATGATCCAGTCCAGGGTGGTCTTTACCGAAATAGACCATAATTTCGTAAATCCTATTTCCGATAAATACCTGGAGCGCATAGAAGAAGTGATGGGAGAGCGTGAAGAATGGGTAAACCCAAAAGCGGCCGGTACGGAAGCTTATTCCAACTCGTATTCTGTTTTTAACGAGTATATGACCTTTGCCATCTTTTCTGCCTATTGTCTTGATAAATTTTCACAGGCAGACCAGGATGCTTTTATTCCTTTGATGGAAGAGCAAATGGAAAAGGGAAGGGGCTTTATCAGGTTTAAGGATTTCAACCAAAAACTTGTCGAATTGTACAAAGAGGACCCGGACAGGGATATCCATAAGCTGTACGAAGCCATGTTTGACTGGTGTGCAGCCCAGTAAACAGATAGAAAATCAAGGCCCGGTTTAAAGCCGGGTTTTTTTACGGCTGCAAGTTATTTTTATAAAAATATTTGTGTAACCGAATGATTACGCATATATTTGTAACCAATCAGTTACGTAATATGATGAGAAGAGATGTGTTCCAGGCTATTGCAGACCCTGTCAGAAGAGATATAATCAGGCTTTTGGCAGAAGATACCCTTAGCATTAATTCTGTGGCCGAAAAATTTGATGTTAGCCGGCCGGCAATTTCAAAGCACCTGAAAATACTGGAAGAATGCGGAATAATCACTATCAGTAAGCAGGGGAGAGAACGATATTGTACCATACAGCCCAGGAGCCTGATCCCCGCGTTTATGTGGATAGATCAGTATAAAGGCTTGTGGGAGGACAGACTGGATTCCTTCGAAAACTATTTAACTAAACTACAACAGGAAAAAAACAAAGAAAATGAATGAAACAAACCAATTGGACAATCGAACCTTATCATTAAAAAGAACCTTTAATGCCCCCGTGGAACTGGTCTGGGAAGCATGGACCCGGCCTGATCATATTGCACAGTGGTGGGGCCCCAAGGGAATGGAAACCAGGGTTGTTGAACACGACTTCAGGCCCGGAGGCAAATGGGAATACGTAATGATCATGCCGGATGGTAAAGAATTTATTACCAACGGACGTTATCTGGAAATTGTAGAATTTGAAAAGATTATCTCATCAGCCGACTTCAAACCCATGACGGAAGGGGTGGAGATACAGGCCTTTTTCGAGGCAGATGGAGATAAGACCAATTTTACGTTCAAGGTGGTCCATCCCACAGAAGAATACTGCAGACAGCAGGAGAAAATGGGCTTTATGAATGGTTGGGGATCTGTTTTCGACAGATTGAACGAATTTCTCACGACGGACTAAAGTTGCAATCAGATATAATTTCATACAGGAACCGTTTACATTGATAAATGGTTCTTTTTTTATTTGCAGAACCTTCCCGATAAATATCTGATTCCTGACTCCGGTTTTTAAATTAATCAGTACTTTCGGCTTTAGTTTGGGCCGGATCAAAAAAAAGCCAATATGAACAGCAAGTGGAGTAAGATCAGTTTATTTTTTCTGTTTTATGTAGCGCTCGTGGGCACTTTGATGAGAGCTATTTCATATGTCCGGCTTCCGTTTCAATACGATCACCTGGTCCATTCACATTCTCATGTTGCTTTTCAGGGATGGATATACACCCTCCTGATGTTGTTCACCACACGCTTGTTCCTTACCAAAGAGCAGATCAGGAAAGGGAAGTATTCTCTACAGTTTAAGATAACCGTCCTTATTATTGTTGGGGTATTGGTTTCCTTTGCACTACAGGGATACGCTTTGTATTCGATTATTTTTTCATCCCTCTTCCAGCTTTTGAATTACTGGTTTATTTTCAGGTTTTTTAAAGACAGTAAAAAGAAGGAGAGAGCTACTCCGTACTCTATTTCCCTTCGTTTTATCAGGACAGGTTTTTGGCTGGGTCTTCTGTCAACCCTGGCCCCATGGGGTATTGGGATCCTGGCAGCAAAAGGACTTGCGGGGACAGAAGCGTACCATTCTTTTGTTTACTTTTTTCTTCACTTTCAATACAACGGCTGGTTTTTGTTTGCGGTACTGGGACTGTTCTTTAAACAACTGGAAATGGAACAGGTTCCATTCGACCGGAAAAAGGCAAGGTATTTTTATTTGATGTTCACCTGGGCCGTTATTCCGGCATATTCACTTTCCTTATTGGGGATGAGTTTTAAAGGACTTATAATGATCCCGGCGGTACTCTCGGCAGGGATACAGCTTTTGGGATTGGTGTTTTTCTGGCAGATACTCAGAGGGGCAGGAGTATGGTTTTTAAAGAAACCTCCTTTGTATAAATTGTTCATGTTCACTGCCCTTGCTTCCTTTTTTATCAAAGTAGCTCTGCAATTCATGTCGGTTTTCCCTGTTTTTGAAGCCTATGCATTCGGTAGTAAAAATGTGATCCTGGCTTATTTACATCTGAGTCTTATCGGCGTTATTTCATTTATGTTGATGGCCTTACTCATCCAATTTAAATGGATAAAAACAAATATGTTTACCGTTGTTGGAAGTATCTTTTTGTTTCTTGGGTTTGTTGTAAGCGAAGCAATTCTGGCGCTTAGCGGAATAGGAGTATTTCAGTTATATACTTCTCTTCTGATCTTCAGTGCTGCTATGGCTCTCGGCATCCTGATCCTTTTACTAAGCCCCTATAAAACGAGGGAGAGTTAGATTTTCCGTATTTTAGTTAGAATAAAACAACTCTGTTTAAACTTATGAAAAAGGTTGAGGTCAATATCAGCATAAAAACCAGTCCGGAACGGGTGATCAGCGCATTTACCGACCTGGATATGCTCAAGGATTGGTGGGTCGTAGAAAGAGCGCTCGTTCAAAAGAGAGAGGGAGGGATCTACACCCTTGCCTGGAATATTTCTGAGACCGGTTTTGGTTATGTTTCTTCCGGGCTTATCGAAAAATATGACCCTCAAAAAGAATTGGTAATCGGCAATTTGGTCTATATGAACCCGGAACGACCTTTTCTGGGGCCGATGACCCTCAGCCTAAGAGCCGTTGAAAAAAACGGAGAAAGTGATGTTTATCTCTGCCAATCAGGATATCAGGAAGGAGAACATTGGAATTGGTATTATCAGGCTGTTAAGGACGCCTGGCCGGTTGTGATGGAAAGCTTTAAAAAATATCTGGAACAATAAAGGAAGAGGTAATTACCTCTTGTAATAACCTATCATACTTCTTAAATAGCTCTAAAACATTGCTTTATAACATCTTTTAACCTGAAAATATCAAAAAGCATCCGTAGTGTAACAACTTGAGCTAAGTTGACATCTTTAATACAAAGAGGATAAAGATGTTTATAAAAAGATTTTTTGGGTTTTTATTACTGTTTGTAGTTTTTCTTTCCTGTTCGGATACCGGGAAGAATCAGGATGTGAAACAGGTGGATGGACCTTCAATAGCCATTTTAGGTACTTTTCATTTTGCCAGTACTTCCGATTATTCCTCTATGGACCTGGACAATTTTAATTCCGATAAGCGTCAGAAGGAGATCCGTCAGTTGGTTAACCTGCTTAAAGCCTATAAACCTACTAAGATCATGGTAGAATATCCGTATCGGAAAAGAGATAAACTAAATGCCGATTATCAGAATTATCTGGAGGGAAATTATGACCTGAGCATTAATGAGATTGATCAGCTGGGGTTCCGCCTTACAAAGGAACTGGGGCATTCAGAGATATATTGTGTGGATATGCGCATGTCGCTCCCTTTTGGCCCTTTGTCCGATTATGCCGAAAAATATGAGAAGGAGAACTTTGAAGCTTTTTTAAAAGGAATAAAAGACAGCGATAAAGAAGATTCGGAACGCCTTAAACGATCTACACTTACCAGCTATTTTGCCTATAAGAATACAGATAAAGAAGATATTTTAAATAAGAACCGTTACCTGGATGAAACAGCTCAGTTTGTTTCCGATTCCATCTATATAGGAGTGGAGTTTGTATCTAAATGGTGGGAACGGAATTTCCATATCATGGCTAATATTGATCTGCAAACCGAAAAGGACGATCGTATCCTGCTAATTATCGGGGGAGCGCACAGGGCAGTTCTAAAGGATTTTTACGAAGACAGGCTTGATGTGAATTACATTGAAATAGCCGATTATTTAAACTAAAAAGAAAAGAATATTTATAAAAGTAAGTGAGAAAGTTGCCGAAATAATAGTGAATAGTTTGTTTTAAATACTTGCCCGGGCCAGCTTCTTAATAATTTGTTAATTACTTTACAGTCTACTTATTTGCTATATTTTGGAAAAATATGAAATTGCCATCATAAACCCTTATGTTCATCTTTGTGAGGTTCTACGATTCAAAAAAGTGGCAAATCAATACCCTGCGGTTAAGTTATAGTCTGATATTTATACTATTTATTCAATACGGTTCGGTCTATGCACAGACTAAAATAGATTCTTTAATAGTAAGACTGGAGCAGACTTCTTCCAAGGCCGATCGTTTATCAGTTCTCGATACCCTGACCAAACAGATGATCAGGGCAAATGATTCAAAGCAACTGGAGTACCTGAATGAATATGTAGAACTGGCAAAAGAGCTGGATGAATACGATCTGGCTGCTTCTAAATCCCGATTTATCATTCAACAATATATCTACAGGGGCGATACGGATAGGGCCTTAAGTATTATTGAAGAGATGCTGGGATACCGGAAGAGGTATAAAAAGGAAAGTTCCAAGGCCCATTTATTGCTAAAAAGGGGAGGGGTTTATTTTAGCTTGGTTGATTATAGAAAAGCCGCAACAGATTATGCAGAGGCAGCTTCTCTGTTTATGAAGTCGAAAGATTCGATTTTTGCAGCGGATGCTCATTTTTTCTCCGGACAAACGCATTCAAATCTTGGAGAATTTGTCGATGCTATCACCAATTTCGAAAAAGCTTACCTTCTATACGGTCTGTTAAACGATACTGATTATATGCTTCATGTGGGGAATGAGTTACATCTGATATACAGAAGGAATGGCCTGGATAAGGAGGCAGATAAGAAACTGGAAGAAGTACTTAAAGAGAGCAAGGAGAAGAAATTTTTCAGTAGTATCGTCAACATTCATCTGAATATGGCTTCGGACGACCTCTATAACAACAGGCTGGAAGGCGTAAAGATAAGATTGGATTCTGCAAAAGTGGATATCCCCAAGATCAAGAACCCCCATATTAAAACCCGATACGAGTACCAGATAGAAGCATTTTATGTTTCCTACTATCTGAAAAAAGGCGATCTGGATGCGGCAGGACGTCATTTTGAAACAATGCTGGAGAATGAAAAAAAGATCGGAATAAAGAATATTGTTATTGAAGTTATCAATATAAAGGCGCTTTACTATAAGGAAACAGGGAATATTACAGAAGCTTTGAAAACTCTTGAAACCTTTAAGGAGCAAACCAAAGCCAGTAATAACCACCACAGGTTAATAGCCGAGAAGTTGTTTGCAGATCTGTATAGAGAAGAAGGAGAGTTTAAGAAGGCGGATGAACATTTACAGATCTATACCAGATTAAAGGATTCTCTAAACCGTGTTACCACTCAAAATGCATACGCTTTCCATCAGTCGCGTTTTGAAACAGCCCGGAAAGAGGAAACTATCCTGGAGCAAAACGGAGAGATCTCCCAATTAAAGAAGGATCAAAAGGTCGTTAAGGCACGTAGAAATGCATTGCTGGTAGTACTGTTTTTGGTCATTCTGGTCGGTTTTGGTCTATGGTGGCGGGTAAATAACAAAAGAAAAGAACTCAGGTCTCAATTAAATCAGAATATAAAGGACCTGAAAACCTTTGCTCAGCAGTTACTTCAAAAAAGTAAGGAACATGAGGCGCTGAACAATGAACTCCTGCATCTAAAGCAGGAAGCTGGAGAAAAGGAGTCGATCAATAAACTAATGGACCTCGCTTCCTCCAAGATCCTGACTACCGACGACTGGTATAAATTCAAACAGAAGTTCACCATGGTATATCCCTTATTCTTTAGTAGGATAAAATCTCAGGGTTATCAGCTGACAAAATCAGAAGAGCGCCTGGTGTCTTTGGAGAAAATCGGATTGAATTCCAATGAAATTGCCAATATGTTAGGTATCTCATTTGACAGTGTGGTTATGAGCCGTTACAGGCTTCGCAAAAAACTAAATGCCCCGAAGGATATTCCTATTGTAGACTTTCTCGAAGGAGTTTCCAAAGTCTGATTTTCGAATCTTCTGGTACTTTTTTTATTAAAATGATCAATACTAGTTATTGGATTAATTATCTGTTAATCAGTTAAATATGTTTTTTGTATATGTTTTTGTAGAGGTGATTTGCTCAATAAAAGCTGGAGAATTACGTACTCTTGCCGAAAACCTACAAACTACGTAACCTATGGAAAAAACCAGATCTAACATGTGTGTCCCGAAAGGATATTGCAACTCTGATAATGATTACTTCACAAAAGACTTTTATCAGATTTTATCTCAACACAATAAATAATCAACGGTATATCAATCAAACCGGGATCAGCTTTTGGATATTTCACCTCCTCAGGTACTGATTCACCTTTTGATATTCTCATTTTGAAATAGTATGAACTTAACTAACATTTATGATGAAAAAGCAAATCTTATTTTTATGTGTACTTTTCCTGTTCGGTTTTGAGCTGAAGGCACAATGTGGCCCGGGACAGGATACCGAAGCTCCGGTATTTGACGGTGCCGGAAACGGAACCCTTGCAAACCCTTTTACTACGCTTTTACCTGAAGTAGTGGGGAGTGTACCCAGTGGTACTTATTATTTTAATTTTAACGGAAACACCTTCCAGGGGGTATTAGACAATGATACCGATGGCGGAGGCTGGCTGATGATATTAAACTATGTCCATCAGGCGGGTGATAATTCGGCCCTGACCGTTAGAAATACCGACCTGCCTTTATTGGGGTCTTCAACCCTGGGACATAATGAAGCCGGATCGGCTACCTGGGGGCATTTCGGAAATCAACTGGCAGCGGCTATCGATTTTGCAGAAATGCGATTTTATGGTGCAACTACCGGCCATAGCAGGGTTATTGATTTTAAAACCAGTTTTACAAATGTTCTGGAATATGTAAAAACAGGAAACGGTTCTTTTACCGGTATAAGCATCAATGGAAACTTTACTGCTCTTGCCGGTCACAATGCAAATATTCCGGCGGTTGCTTTTAATACGTTTACCAACCAGGGAGATCTTGCGCTGACAGAGTTTCCATTCTGGAGAGGAGGCCGCTATCATTGGGGTATCCGTGGTTTGGGAAACCGTTGGGAAGTAGATGATTTTTCCATAAATGCAGAAAGTACTATTCACAGAGTATGGGTACGAGGGGATCTCTCTCCTCTTGGAGCTGTAACACCTACAGTACAGCTGGATGCCAACGGAATTGGAACAATTAGCCCGTCCGATTTCGGGATTACTGCTTCAGATAATTGTGGGAATGTAACATTAAGCCTTAGCCAGACCAGTTTCGACTGTACAAACCTGGGTGAGAATACCGTACAACTGATTGCCACGGATGATGCCGGAAACAGCAGGGAAGTCAGTGTAAGAGTTATTGTAGAAGACCAAATGGTCCCGGTTGCCCAATGTGTTGCTCCTTTTACGGTTACGCTGGATGCCGAAGGAAAAGCAAGTATTACCGTAGATGATATTGATAACGGATCTACCGATAACTGCGATTTTAATGCTTCAATAAATAGAACGCAGTTTGATTGCAATGATCTGGGAGATAATATAGTTACCCTGACTGTTGCGGATATGGCCGGTAATGTTTCTACCTGTTCAACAACGGTAACGGTAAATTTTAACTGCCCTTCGGATATCGTAATAGATAACGACCCGGGACAATGTGGTGCCGTAGTTAATTATATCGGATGCAGTACTCTTATCGAAGGTTTGCCCAGCGGAAGTTTATTCCCCATAGGTACTACCAATAATGTTTTTGAAATTACCGATTCCGGCGGAAATACTGTGAGATGTAGCTTCTCGGTAACCGTTAATGATACGGAAGCTCCTTCTTTTTCTACCCGTGATCTAAACCTGACCCTGGATGCCAGCGGAACTGCCAGTATTACAACTCAGGATCTGCTGGGGCCAAACCCACTGGCTTCGGATTATGAACTCGATACATCCGGTACTTTTAACCGTGTGGATATCAGTGCAAACGGTACCGTTGTTCCTCTGGAGGATGATGAGGTATCTGCCGCTTTACCTATAGGTTTCGACTTTGCCTTTTACGGGAACAGATATACGGAGTTCTATATCTCATCTAACGGATTCATTACTTTTTCCGATGAAGGAGAAGACGGATGTTGTAGTGGGGATGAATTACCCGATACAAATGAGCCGAATAATATGATCGCATTCGACTGGACGGATATAAACCCTGAGGATGGAGGTACGATTCGTTATACGACCATTGGTACCGCACCGAACAGGATCCTTATTGTTGATTTTGATGAGGTTGCATACTATGACACCTCTCCTGATCCCACAAATACACAGGTAAAACTCTTTGAAGGAAGCAACCGTATTGAGATCCACAGTACTACTTTGGACTCCGGAAATGATAAAACCCAGGGAATTGAAAATATTGACGGAACAGCAGCAGTTTTTGTTCCAGGACGAAATGCTGCCGTATGGACCACTACCAACGATTATGTGGCTTTTGCGCCTAAGAACGGGATATCGGAAAATTGTGCGATCGATACGATAGAAGCCGATATCACAACTTTTGATTGCAGTAATTTAGGGGATAATATCGTAACACTTACGGTTACTGATGTTAACGGGAATTCATCTGCTATGACAGCAGTAGTAACGGTAGATCCCGATCCTTCACAACCTTTGGTAGCCATAGCGCAGGACATTACCGTACAGCTGGATGCTGACGGACAGATAACTATAGATCCGGCGGCTATAGATAACGGTACAAACAGCGGATGTAATGCATTCACGCTGAGCCTGGACAGAACAAACTTTAATTGTAATGATATAGGTGATGTAACTGTTACCCTGACGGCAACGGAAGGAAATGTTACCGCAACGGATACGGCAGTGATAACTATAGAAGATACCACAGCTCCAACCGTAATTACCCGGGATATAACCGTAGAACTGGATGCCAATGGAAATGCATCCATAACCCCTCAGGATGTCGATAACGGAACGAACGATGCATGTAGCGGTACGCTAAGCCTGTCTTTAGATCAGACTTCATTTAGTTGTCCCGAACTGGGAGAAGTAACAGTTACCCTAACGGCTACCGATTCATCTGGTAATTCATCTACCGGAACAGCGATCGTAACTTTTTCAGCGCCCGATAGAGACAGAGATAATATTGCTGATACGTGTGATGATGAAGTAAATCCTTCCGTAACTCCGAATAAAGGGTTTTCTCCGAATGATGACGGGAATAATGATAGCTGGACCATAGAGAACATAACCGATTTCCCTCAGTCTATTGTTCAGGTTTTCGACAGGAACGGACGGGAAGTATTTAAAGCACGTAACTATCAGAATGACTGGAGAGGTAATGAAGGAGGCAGAGGAAGCCGCCTTCCGGTAGGAGCCTACTATTACAGCATTAATGTTTTTGGTGATGGTTCGATAGTTCTAAACGGATGGATCTATATCAATTATTAATCAATCAAAGAAAAAAATATTAAGATGAAACTATATAAATCAGTTGTTCTCGGATTCCTGCTTATCGGATGTGCATTCAATACTTTTGCACAACAGGAACCGACCTATACACTATACAGATATAATACGGCTTTCTTTAATCCTGCAGCTTTTGGCCTGGATGAAAATGTAAGCTTGCGTTCAGATTTCAGGAGTCAGTTTGTCAATATTGAAAATGCTCCGGAAACCCAGAGTTTTTATTTGAGTATTCCTGTTAATGAGAAAATAGGAGTGGGAGTAACCACTATTGTAGATAATGTTTTTATTGAGCAGGCTACATCGCTCTTTGCCAGTTTCTCCTATAAACTGCAAATAGGTTTTGCCACCGATCTTTATTTCGGGATACAGGCAGGAGGGACTTTTGTAAATATCGATTTTAATAGCCTGGACCTTCCTACGGATCCTTTATTTGCACAGAATGCAAATACCTTTAATCCGAATGTAGGAGCGGGGCTTTACCTGAAAAATGAGAACTATTTTGCTTCCCTGTCATCTCCGAGGATCTTATCGACAGATCGTATAGATGATGAAAGTGGGGTTGTAACCACTGCCAATAATGAATTGCAGCTCTATTTAAGCGGAGGTTACCATTTTAAATTGAGCGATGCGGTGGTTTTTACACCTTCCTCTTTGCTTAGGTTTTCATCGGATGAAACTGTTTTAGATGTCACTGCCACCTTTAAGTTCCTGGATCGTTTTGAAGTAGGGGCTAATTACAGACTTGACAGGGCATTGGGAGGCTTGGCCTATGTTAGTATCCAGAACTGGCTGGAAATAGGATATGCCTACGAATCGAATACTTCAGATATCAATACGTTTGAAGATGGAACTCACGAGATTGCACTCGCTTTTAAATTTTAATATCCGATCAACCAACTAGTTAAGCCGTCTTCCCGATCTTAATGGGAAGGCGGTTTTTAATATTCGTAAAAAACCAAAAGTTTTCCGAAATATGTAAGATTTATTAATTTAACACTTTATTTATCTCTGTTACAGAGTTTTAAAAGTTGTTCTATGATCATAGATATCTACGAATATTTTAAGAAGCATCCCCGCTTTAATAAGTTAGTGGGAAGCGATTATTTGTTCGTAGAATACAAATGCCCGCTTAATGTGGAAGAATTTCGCCTGTGGACGGAATCTCATATGATCATCTATGTCATAAACGGAAGAAAAGACTGGGTTACCCCTTCAAAAACCTATAGTCTTGCGGCCGGAGATGCTCTGCTCGTAAAGAAGGGAGTTTATGTGACCAAGCAATATATGGAGGATGAGTATTGCGTGATGATGTTTTTTATCAACGACCAGTTTATTCAGGATTTTATGATAGAAAACAGGCGCTTCCTTAAAGATCTGGCAGGCCCGGATAAAGATATTTCCGTTTTTGATATCGATACGGACGATTTTTTCCTTTCCCTCGTACACAGTATTTTTCACTACCTGAAAGACGGAGAAAACATCCCGGAATCCCTGGTAAACATCAAGTTCAGGGAGTTACTGTTCAATATCGTTTTAAACCCGAGGAACAGGGAGTTGCTTCATTTTTTTAATGAGATCTATACGGGAACAAAGGCAAATATTGAAAGCATTATGCTGAAAAATTTTCAGTACGATCTGAAAATAGAGGATTTTGCGAAATTATGCGGAAGAAGCCTTTCAGCATTCAAAAGAGATTTTAAGAACTGTTTTAATAATACTCCCTCCAGATGGCTGAACGATAAGCGACTCGAATATGCCAAAACCCTGCTGATCGGTTCCGATCTGAGTATAAGTGAAGTGTGCTATGAAAGCGGGTTTAAGAATACTTCTCATTTTACCAGGGCCTTTAAACAGAAATACCAATCGACTCCCAGACAGTTTAAAAATACTCATATAAATGCCTGAAAACAGGCATTGGACTTCTAAGCACATTCTATGGACTTTTAAGTAAACCCTAAGCCGAATTTGGATAGGATCTTTGCATTATAACCTTAAAAATTACAAAGATGTTATCTAAAATCACCATTGGAAAGAGATTGGAAAATCTGCTTTTCACATCAAAAGACTTCGAATTAAGTAATGAAGACCTAAGACTCGACCTGACCGAACTGAATAATTTTTTGTTTGAGAATAGCTATGGCAGAATTTAGCTCCCTGATCTCAAAGATCACCTCATAATCCTACCACCTTTTTGATATTCTCTTTGAATACCATTTACTACAAAAGAAGAGGTTATGGTTTTCTTACCTGCATCCAAAGCACAGAGACAGGCGTACTGAACAATGTTCATGATCTCTGCTCCCGACAGTTCGTATTTTTGCGCCAGTTGAAGGAGGTCCACATCTTTATGAAGTTTAACCTTAGATGGAAATGCCTTTTTCCACAATATATGGCGCTCCGATACCTTGGGAAGCGGGAAATGAATGATGGATTGAAAACGCCGTACAAAAGCTTCGTCTATATTACTTTTAAGATTGGAGGCCAGGATTACAAGCCCGTTGTAACTTTCTATACGCTGTAATAAATAAGAAACTTCCTGATTGGCGTATTTGTCATGGGCATCCCTGACGTTGGTACGCTTTCCGAAGAGGGCATCCGCTTCGTCAAAAAACAGAATGTCTTCGGTTTTTTCTGCACGGGCCAGGAGGTTAGCCAGGTTCTTTTCCGTTTCTCCTATAAATTTAGATACGACCATGGAAAGGTCTATTTTATAAACATCTTTCCCTGTATATTTTCCGAGAAGGGTAGCAGTTAATGTTTTACCCGTACCCGGAGGACCGTGAAAAAGCACTCTGTACCCGGGCTTTAATTTTTTATACATTCCCCAGTCCTGTAAGAGTGTATTTCCGTGAGCGATCCATGCCTGTAGTTCTTGGATCTGCGAATGGGTTTCCTGATTGAGAACAAGATCGCTCCATTCCATTTCGGTTTCAATGATCTTTGCCGGAAATTTTAGACTGAACTCCGGTTTGTTCATTTTCCCTAACAGCAATAACTCCACATGTTCGGGAGAAAGAATGATCTTTCCGCTCATACGAGGCTCCCCGTCCGGAGAATCTTCCAGGCGAAGGATCCCTTTCCTGATGTAGAAATGATCCGGATTAAAGATCTCCATGATCCTTTTTCGTTTTTCAAGCAGATTCCCTCCCAAAATAAAAAGCGCTGTTTCTCCCGTGGGGATAAAACCTCTGAAATTTTTCCCCCTTACTCCACCGATCTGCGGAAAATCGCCGGAAGCGTTTATCTTTTCCTGAATTACCTGATCCATAAAAATAGTATTGATATGAGGGATCAGGCCCAGGAGCAAAACCACCAGTTCTTCCCGTGTATTGTAGTATTTTGATAGTCTTTCATCTTCCTCAAAGCTCAGATCGGTCTGTAAAGTTTCTTCAAAGGAACTCTCATCCAGATCCGAATTGAAATAGATGTCGAAACGCTTATTGATAAGCATTTTAAGATAAGAAAGGTATTCAGGTATCTCTTTCATTTTATTCCCGTTTTATTTGGTTTGAAATACATGTCCTTTACCTTTTAAAGCCTTACCTTTTTCAGGCTTAAGCACTTTAAAATTGAGATGATAAACATCATTTTCCGGAACATCAATGACTTTATTGACAAGGGTGTCTTCATCATTTATATGAACAATCCCAAAGGCGATCGGTTCTTTGAAGGATTGCCCTTTTGCCCTGAATACTTCGATCTTTAACCTGAAATCTGTGGCAGATTCTATCCATTTAAAAATACCCTTTACCCTGAGGATCCCGGTTGTTGAACAAACCGGATTATTCATAGGAGTAGAATCTTTGAGTCTTTTTAATTCAAAAGGCTGAGGTGGTTTATTGTTTTCGTTACAAACATCTCCCAGAGGCGTCATTAAAGCATCCGCCGTAAGAGGGTCTACCACTTCATCTGAAAAGGCAGCATCCGATTTTTTCTCTTCTGCCTCCGGGCCAAAACTGACCAGATCGAAGGGAGAATCTTCATTTTGTTTTTGAGGGGGAATAAAATGCATGGCCCGAAAATATCTCAGTGCGGTCATCGTCTTCGGACCGAACATCCCATCTATTGCAAGGCCCGATAGTGTCTTTTCATTGAGCTTTTGCTGCAGCAGTTGCACCCTGGGCCTTAAATGAAATGTGCCGAAAATAAGGCCGTCGCCTTTTTTGAGTCCGGTAAGCGGGTTTGTATGTACAGATGATGCTGATTGAAAGGATTCTCCGCTTTCTTTTTTCTGAATACCATCGTTTTGCTGTACTACATGGGTCAGCTCATGTGCCAGTAATCGCTTTCCGCTTTCCGAATCGGGGTTGAATTTCCCGGAATTAAAATAAATATCCTTATCGTGTGTAAAAGCCTGAGCTCCCAATTCTTTATTCATTTTTACGGCATCATCATCGGTGTGTATATTTACTTCACTAAAATTACGCCCAAACGAAGATTCCATTTCTGCTTTGGTTTTGGAAGAGAGTTTCCTTCCTTTTCCGGATTTGCTTTTTATTTTTTGTGAGAGGGCTTTCCCTGCAGTTTGATTACCCGGATTTCCCTTGGCCTGTACCTTTTTATCCTCTTCTTTCTCTTCATCCATTTTATTCACCATTTCTTCTTCCGGATCCTCCGTCTTCTGTATCTCTTTCTTTTCCTGAACCAGTTTGTCTTCCTCCATTCGCTGTTCCGCAGTGCCTAATTTTTCGTCCTCCTGAGGTGTAGCCAGGGATTCTCTTTGAATACTGCTGATCTCTTTATTCTGAATATCCGGCTTGGTAGATTTATTGACTACTGCTTCCGCCATATTATCTGCTTCCTTTTCATACTTATCTCCCGGTTTCCCAATACTTAGCCCACCGGATGATGAGTCCTGTTTCTTCTGTACGGCACTGTCATTTCCTTTATTAAAGAAAGGACTTTTGTCTTCTTTTGAAAAAAAAGGCGCTTCACTCTTTTCTGCTTCTTCATTGTTATGCGGACTCTTATTCCGTCTGCCTGAGAATATATTTTTCATCTTAATAGAATTTAATGATTGAATTTTGATAAAAACTCTTCCGTAAGGCTGGCATAATCAATAGCTCCATTGGTGTTTTTATCATAACTAAAAATATCTATACCCTTTTCCTGGGCATTAGCCAGGGCTATGTTGGTACGAATAACCGTTTTAAAAACCTTATCAGAATTGAATTCTGTTTCCAGTTCCTCTCTGACCTGCCGGTTCATTTTTTTCCGATGGTCATACCTGGTAAGAAGAAAACCGAGTAATTCGATCCGTTTATTGAGTTTTCGTATCAGTTCGAGATGTTTTAAAAAACTGCGTACTCCCTTCAGAGGAAGAAATTCAGCCTGCAGCGGGATCATCACAAAATCACTGCTAACGAGAGCGTTAATGGTTAACATTCCCATAGACGGAGGGCAATCTATAAATACAAAATCGTATGTTTTCAGGGAGCTTATCAACTGATCCAGGATCTGTTCCCGCCCGTATACACTGGCCAGTTCCAGTTCGGCTCCGGCAAGCTCCAGAGACGACGGGATAAGGTCCAGGCCGGATGCACTGACCAGGACATCCTCCAGTTTAGTTTCCTCTCCGAAGGCTTCCTTGTGCAATACGTGGTATACAGATGCTTCGATCTGATCATGTATTCCGAGAGATTGCGTCAGATTGGCCTGCGGATCAACATCTATCAAAAGTGTCTTTTTCCCTTTGGCTTTTAATCCTGCAGCAAGATTGATGGCTGTAGTGGTCTTACCTACACCTCCCTTAAAATTAGCTATGGAAATTACCTGTGCCATTTTAAATTTATCCCAGTTCTCCGTTAAAATACTGAAGTGTTCTTTCCCATACCTGGCAACCTACCCGGTTTCCCAGTTTCCTACCTTCCTGATCGCCATCTGTAAAATGGATCCCTCCGTAAAGCCTGGATATACCGGCTTCGTTTGCTGCATCTTTTAACATTTTCCATTCAAGGACAATATCTTCCTTCGGACTGCATTCGGGTTCTATCTTCGACCCTCCTTTGGGAATAGTTGCACATTCGCCATATTTATCGCTTTCGCAAAAACAGGAGAGTACTTCCTGTGCAGCTGCGCTGAAAGTGCTATGCCCTGAAACGTATTCGGCAAAGGGTGGAGTAGGAATATACGGAAGCCAGTTCTCTCCTTCAATCTCCTTTGTTCCTTCACATTGTCCTCCCCAGGCTTCTATACTTTTACCTCTGTATAAATAGCGGATCGCAGAAATTGGACGTACATAATCGTAAAAAGCTTTACAGTCCCAGGCTGCAATCCCTGCATCCAGCAGCGCATTGCTCAGAAGAAAGAACATTTTAATGTCGAAGGCATTTTTATGTCCATATTTCTTCGACAGATATCTTGCCTGCCTGCAACATTGCTCGGGTGGAGTTGCTGAACGCCCGCTGTTATCCTTGACCGTATCTGCAAATTTATCCTCGTGCATTCCGGCCCAGAACTCCGCTATCATCTTTTGCTCGTCGGTCAGATCCCTGCTGTACTTCAGGACAAGATCGGCTTGTTCTTTAAAAGCCTTACTGTCGCATGGAGCAGGGTAGGGAGGTCTGAATTGCCCGCCCCAGGTCAGGGCAAAAGGTTTTACCAGTCCCCAGTGCGCAGTCATAAATTCTTGCGGTTTATGGTTCCTCAATTGTGGTTGCCAGTGATCTATGTATTTCAGAGGCTGAGGTACGGGCGGATTGAGTGGACGGTACATACTAAAATCCGAATATTTCCCTTCATGTAATGTAGCATGCGGATTGGAACCATCTCCCATTCTGCATTCCAGAATGAGTTTGGCCGAAAGATTCCCTATCCCGACGGCATTATCGGGTTCCATATTTTTATCATCCGGATCAAATCCGCACTCACACATAAAATCGCGGAACATATTTTTATGTTCCGGCGGAAGAAGGCACCAGAAAAGAGCCTGGGCAGTTGTATAAGCCGCATGGCTATAGGTTTTCTCCCGGTTTTCGGAGGTACATTCGTTGTCCGGTTGTTTAAAACGACTTCCTGTGGTGGTGCTTACTTCGCAACCTCCGTCGTTATAATTGGTCCATGCGTCATACATTGCAGTATGTACCATTGCCAGTGCTCTGGCGGCAATGGTCGGGGGAAAGTTTACATAATGTATGGCATCACAGATCAATCGGTTCCATTTGTGGGCCTTACTGAGTGTATATTCTTTTGTTGCCATAGTTTGTGATTTTAGTATTATTTTAAATTCAATTCGATATTTTATGCATAATATTAATAGTTCTACCTAGCTTAATAAACTCTTTTTCATTACCACTCTTTCCAGAGCTTCTGAATAAAACCTGACATCTGAATTAGATAAAGAATATTGAATGGCTTTCCTTAAAGATTCCTCGGCTTTTACATAATCCTGTTTAACTTCATTCATGGTTGCCCGCTCATAATGTAAGGCGGCAACATCAACATTTTCAATATCCAATGCAGTGTTTATAAGATTTTCAAGTTCCTCATGTCGATCCATTGCATTTAACAGTGCAGCATAATTAGGGTATACCGGAGGGTAAGCCGGATCGAGTTTTATTGTTTTTTTAAAAAAGCCCTCGGCTTTTGTGAGATCACTTAGATGAACAAAATACAACCACCCCATATGGTTATAAGCTGGTGCAAAATCAGGGCTCTCTTTTAACAATTCTTCTAAAATTTGTATCCCTTCTTTGTAATGACCATTTTGCAATTTAGAATCTGCTTTTAGGAACATGACCTCTGCTTTAGAAAAAGTTTCCATAATTATTAGTTTTAATGTCTTCTTACTCGTACTCTGGTTCCAGAACTAGATAGCCCACCTACCTGAGATCCCATACCTCTCCCTCTAACGGATCCATCGGCTCTGGTTCTTCTGGGGCCAAGATCCGCATGCTGCCTGACGACTACCCCGATATGTGAATCTGGAATTTCTCTGAATTTTCTTCGTATAAAAGCCTTTGCATCTGCTTCGGAGAGATGCTCAATACCCATGGAACGTACTAACTGTCTATATGTTCTTCGCCCAACGGCATCGGTACTTCCTTCTTCCAAACTGGATAATATCCCTTCTATTTTTGCCATAATCCAACCTCTTCCCACTTGAGTACCCGCATTAGTTCGACCCAAACTTGGATCAAGACCGCCTTTTACTTCAACAATATAGATGGAAATGTTACCATTTGGATGATGATATATTCCTATAGCATCAAACCCCCAACCTGATCTACCATGATATTTTCCTTGAATAACATGAGTAATCCCTTCCGGAGGCCAGCCGAATCTTTCATGAAATGAACCCCGCCTCATTGCCTGCCTTACTGCTTCTTCATAAGCATCTGATTCAGGAGTTCGTTGAATGAAGGCTTCTTCACCAAAAGTGAATTCAGACATATCATTCAATGGGATATCTGCGCGCCCGGAAATATATATGACATCGGGATGTTCTTCAGAAAATAATGGATCTTCTTCATTATTTGAATTGGGTGCAGTTAGAGAGTTTACTGCTTCTTCCAGTATAAAATCCAGAGTAGTGTCAGCTATAATATCTCCGGCCAAATCTCTTATTATTACTCTTGCTCGTTGAGAGGTCAAACCTGAAATTTCAAAGGCAATATTATCTGAGGCGCCTGCTACTCTGCTGACCAGCGTTGCCGTTCTACCTGCACGTGTAAGCGTAGCTAGACCAATTCTTCCAATTGAAACCGCGGATGATCCGAAGTCAAAGGCACTTATAACCATCGAAACCACCCCCATAACCATAAGTCTACTGGCCGCTTCCTCCTGTTCGGTAGTAAATGTACCGGAATACTGTCCTAAAGAATAATTATACCCTTCCATCATTGTATTATACCCTTCATACACTCCGTAGGCTGCAAGCCCCATTCCCATTGCAACTCCAAGAGGAGCGGTAGGAGGGAAAATTGAAAGCAATAAGGAAGCTATACTGGCTATTAAGAGACCAATTGACAGATTCTCCTGGAATCTGGTCTCATGTATCCTATCGGCAGTGATCATTAATTTAACTTCAGGTATTGCCAAAGGAAACAGGCGATTAAGGATTTCTCCGAGCTTTGTATATTCGATATCCCCATCCTGAATTTTTTCTATTAACAATCGATACTTTGCTTGCCTTTCCTCGATTTTTTGAATTACAGATGAAACTAGCTCCGGAGCGGTCTGTGCAGAAAGAATTTGTTCACTCGTTAGAACTCCGTAGCCGTCCGGCCCTAAAGGTTGTATATATGTCCTTATTCGATTAATAGCATCAACTACAGAATGTGTGCCAGGGTACCGATTTTGATCTATTCCACTGGTATCAAAAGTATTGCTAACGCCTTGAGCGGATACATTCCTATTGCTTCGATTTTGAATTGCCGGTGCTGATGAAGGGTTTTGTTCAGCAAAACGAGCAAGGTCGGGAGCAATATTTTCGGGAGCCTGCCAATTAAGCCCTCTGTTTCGACCTAGATCTTGATCTCTGTACGTTCGCTGTAATGCTAAATTAGTCTCGTGACAATATTGGCATCCTCCTCCAATTTCTTGTCGTATAACTCGTTCGTTCACCCCTCTTAGGTGAGGAGATTCGGTAATCGCCCAGATTTCAAATAAATCTCTGTTTGAAAACGGAGCAGTTGGATTGATAGGATTACGTTCTACTTCCCCATACAGATCCCGGGTAGTAACAGCATAGGCTTGCCCATATATCTGAGCTGGCATTTGACTTGTTATATATGTTTTCCATTCGTCAAGGGATGTAATATTCCTGTTGAGCTGAACAACAGCGGCATTTTTTACTACGGTTGCAAATCTATCTCGTAAGCTAATAAGTGATTCAAATTCGGAACGAAGTAGTGGAAGTATTTGATTCCCAAGATTAACTTCGTCATCGGATAAACGTCGCCCTGATTGAGCATCGTATCTGGATCCCAGAACACGTGCAAAGGAATCAATATAAAGAGCTGTATAGGCTTCTCCATGGGTGTGATACAAATGAAGAAGTTGTGCCTTACATCTATTGGTATCAGAGGTTAATGGGACATTCCTGAACATTAACGAATCAACCCCGGATGGAGGAACAATCCGCTCGGAGCTAATCAGGTCTTCAATATCAGTATTTGGAATTTCCTGTTCCTGAATTTCTTCTTCACTTTCTTCCTGTGCCGTTGTAAGGCCTCCACTTCTGAAACTTGGCTTCCACCTGTCCAGTAACCGGGGATAATCGACCAGGATGATAGAATAATTCTCGTTTGAATGCCGTACCGGTGCTTGTGGATCACCATAAAGCTCTTCGGCTATGGCTGAATCTGAATAGGGCCCGTGCAGCTCGACTCTATATGGAATTCCGGAAAGGGTATTCATTTGAATTGTGTCTCCAATGATGACCCTTTGAATACTTTTGTTGAGGCCAGAGTTTTGTTGTATCGTATGTGTTAATTCATGTGCAAGGAGATGTTTCCCGCTGGAACTATTTGTATCGTATTTTCCCTGATTAAAGTAAATATCGTTTCCATATGTAAATGCCTGCGCATTTAACTCCCTGCTCATCTGCACAGCATCACTTCCTGTATGAATTCTAACACCGGAAAAGTCAGTACCAAAAGCATTTCCCATTGAGCTTTGTAGTTCTCTGGACATTGGGCTGCCTTTTCCTTTACTGGCCTGTAACCTGCTTTCTAAAGAAGAAGTATCTGCATTCGGAATGCCATCAGATTTTGCCTGTATATCTTCATCATCACCGGGAGGTTCAGGTAGAGAATCCGAACTTAATTTTCGATCTATATCCTGATCATTCTCCAGAAGTTCTTCTTCCTTCCGTTGTAATTTCTCCTCCTCTTCACATGCATTGCATTTAGCCTGAACTACATTAACTGCGCTTGGAATTGGTGTGTTGGATATTTCGTTCTCCGTAGACAATCGCTGAACGACCTTATCAGCCATAGCATCAGCTTCTAACTCATACTTATCATCAGGTTGGCCGATGCTTAATTTGGTTTGTATAATGTTATTATCAAAAAAAGATGAAGCTGACTCTTTATTCGCTGAAAAAAAATTCCCTTCTCCCTCTTTGCCAAAAAAGGATTGCTGCTTCATCCGTATAGAATGATTAGCAGTTGAGGTGGTTTTTAATTCGGCTGTTTTCATCTGTTGTACACTTTTAATTCCGGTTTTTATCTAAGCAGATCGATCGGTTTCTTTTCAAGAGATCATAAATTATATTTTTGTAAAAAATTTTCTATTTGATCAAATGCTACTTCACGGGAATCCGTCAAAATATTTTTATCGAGTATTTTATCAAAAATTCCCAGAGAATCTGTTTGAACCAGGACCTTTATGGGTAAATTTCTACTAATAAGCCTTTCGGGAAAAATTTCTAGATCATCTCCATAAGAGTAATCTAATTGGGTTAAATCCACTATTAAACCCAGAATCGGTTCTGGAAAAGTAAGGTCACAGAATTCATTTATTTTCCAGTGTATATATTTAGCATCGTTAATTCCCGCAGAACCGATTCGATACTGACCTTTAAACTCAATATATCCTGCGAAATAAGAAGTTTTACGAGGCTTCCATACATAACACTCAACTGTAATTGAACTAATGTTGAGTGAAACTTTTTCTAGTTTTGGTATTGGATTTAAATGTTTTCCTTTCATTGTTTTAAAAAATTATACGTGAACTTGTGGGTAATGAATCAGCAAAAGCTTCTTCTAATATAATTACACTGGAATTTCTCCCTAGTTGCGAAGCGGTTTGCTCCGAAAATCTCTCCAGTTCTTCTGCTATATCCGGTAATAGAGCTCTTAATCGTCTTCTTGATATTCGTCCTCCCGGGAACGGATCTCCTCCTGGACCATGCAAAAATCTAATTCTTCTTTCTAATGTTGGACTTGTGATAAATATGTCTACATCACTTGGACCTAAACCTCCTCCGGGCAACCACCTGAAAGGAGTCCCCCTTGAATGAGAAACTCCTGTTATTGAACTTCCTCTAATTCCTATCTGCATATCAGTGATTCCCATTCTCAATAGACGATTTCGTAGATTACCTACTCGTTCCATTACTTCTCCTGCATTTCTAAAACCTCTTAATGTTACTCCTCTTAAAACGAATGATCTGTGAAGCCTCCGTCTTAAACATCTAATGCTTCCAACTCTACATAATACATTGAATAACCTAAAAATCTCGTCCAGATCACCTAGAACTAGCCTTAATTTCACGGCAACTCGCCTAAACCCGGAGGTCAGGAATCGCATAATTCCTGAAATGATCCCCATAGCGTGTCTGAAAATGACTCTTAAAACTCTAAATAAGGGAAATATGAACTGACCTATTTTTTTGAGAAGTTTTCCAGCAATTCGAAGTATGCTTTTAACGGTTGTAATTGCAGCCCCTCCTCCTAATGAAAATACCAGAGTTATTACTTCAAAAATTAATTGCCCTATAACTCGCCCAACTATTTCTCCTAAAGAGAAAGCAGGCAATCTATAAGATCTTATATAAAAATCGGCTACTCTTTCACCTATTTGAGAAGATATGCGTACGCTAGCTAATGACAATGCAAGCATAATACCCGACATTCTTCTTGGATCATTAATAATTTCATTGAATTCCTGCCCGGCGTTTTCGGCAGCCTCCTGTAACTCAGTTTCCAATTCGGAAATTGAGCGAAGTAAAGTTTGCATCTCTTCAGGAATTAAGCCAAGAAATCTACCAATTGCCTGAAAGAAGTTTTTAATTTTAGGAATTAAACAAATTAAATCAATAATCATTTGAATGATCCCTACCAATCCGTCTATAAAGAAACCAACAATTAAACCTTTTAAAACTCCTAAGTAATAGTTAGGATTAACTATTAATGTAATTGCTCTTTCAAATACTCTTACTTTTAGTTCTGCCGGCATTTCTCTCATTCTATTAGCGAATGATATAATACCTGGCCTAACAATATTTTCAATGAGTTGTAGATTTTCCGGAAGTCTGTTTCGTGAGATTACATCATTGATGAAATTATCAATAGATCTATCAATTATTGACACCTTAACTGATAATGGAAGGCTTTGCCATAAATCCGTATAATTTGGGAATATCTCCCTAAGAATGGCAAAATTATCAATGAAATCCCCACCGAAATTTAATATTCGCTCATAAAGATTTTCATCGCTATTTCTTGTTCGCCCAATATCTGGTTCTGTTGGGTAATCAGGAATTAGATCAGGACAAGGAGTATCGCCGATTTCCGTACCATCTGGGATTATAACTTCGTCGTATTCCGGATTTAGTGGACTGGTTTCCATAGTTTGGTTAGTAAGCTCTTGCTTATTGACCATATTATGGTTCTGTTGTATCGTATGCGTTAATTCATGTGCAAGCAGATGTTTCCCCCTGATACTCTTTGTATCGTATTTTCCCTGATTAAAGTAAATATCGTTCCCATAAGTAAAAGCTTGTGCATTTAATTCTCTGCTCATCTGTACAGCATTGCTGCCCGTGTGTATACGAACATTGGAAAAATCAGTTCCGAAGGCAGAACCCATAGAGTCCTGAGTATCTTGAGACATCGGACTTCCTTTTCCTTTACTTGCCTGTAATCTGCTTTCTAAAGAAGAAGTATTTGCATTCCCAACACCATTAGATTTTGCCTGTATATTTTCATCATCATCCGGGGGCTCGGGAGATGAATCCGAACTTAATTTTCGTTCTATATCGAGGTCATTTTCCATAAGCTCCTCTTCCTTCCGCTGTAGTTTTTCCTCCTCTTCGCATGTACTGCATTTTGCCTGTATCGCATTAACCGTATTTAGAATTGGTGTATTGGATACTTCGTTCTCCGTAGATAATCGCTGTACAACCTTATCAGCCATTGCATCCGCTTCTACTTCATACTTATCATCAGGTTGACCGATATTTAGTTTGGTTTGTACATGATTATTATTGAAAAAAGATGAGGCAGGTTCCTTATTTTCCGAAAAAAAACTCCCTTCTCCCCCTTTACCAAAAAAGGGTTGTTGCTTCATCTGTACATGATGATTAGCGGTTGAAGCGATCTTTAATTCGGCTGTTTTCATCGATTTTGCAATCTTTAAAAATAAACTACTCTGTTCCCGTTAAAATATTTCTCTCCATCGATAAAGCTGTCCTGATTTTTACTTAACCAGGTGCTCCATTGATTCAGGATATCCTTGATTGAACCTTCAAACTTTTGTCCCGTCAGATCTTCCAGTTGATATAAGTATGCATCACTTAAATCAGGTTCTTCCAGGATCTTATCAAAAATGACCTTTGGGTTTATCAGTTCTCCGAAGAAGTATGATTTCCCGACCTGATACCGGTCTTCATTATTGGACCACCAAACACTGATATCTATGGCATCCTGAGTATATATTTCCTTTCTCTTTGCTTCATCTTCCTCAAACTGTTCTTCTCCGCGATCTATCAGATGGGCAATGCGATCTCCGAAGAGGCGGTATAGGGCTGTTCTGGCATCATCACGAATATTGAAATTATCATCTGTTAACTGCTGGATGATATGCGGAACTCCTTCAGGGAACCCCATGATCTGAAGAGAATAAATAGCGTTGTTCTTATTGTCATACATACGCTCTTCGATGATCATTTTTCCTATTCTTTCCAGGGCGGGAAGCCAACCTATTCTCCCCAGATAATACATGGCATCTCCTCTCACTTCCCAATCTTTGTTTTCCAGCGCACTGATCAGGACGTTCATTTTATCGAATATTCCTTCTTTGGCCAGCTCAAAAACTGCAGAGAGTTTTTCTCTTGGCTCGCCATTTTTAATTGTATTTAATAAGCTTTCTATCCTTTCCATATTGCTATTATTTAGGGGCCTTGGCTGCTGCTTTACTTCCCGGGATGCTGGTTACATCTTTCATCAGGTCAGCCCATTCGGCATCTGTAAATCGCGCTTTAAACCTGTTTTGGACTTTGGTCCACCAGGATGTAAATAGTCTGTGAACTGTAGCCGGGAGCGGAATGAGGTTCCCGATTCCGTTACCTCCTCCGTAACTTACCGGCTTATTGTGATGTACCTGCCATGCTTCTCCGTTTTCAACAGGCCATTTCAGATCGGTTGTTTTATTATTATTTATAGCAGCATCTACCTTGGCTTTACCTCCGTTGGCCTTGTTGAGAGCTTTTCGGAATGCTGTACTCCAGGAGCCTGGATTTTCCAGAACAATTTTTTGCAACGTTTTTGTATTTCGACTTACCCCGGATAAAGCCGATTTCCTGATTTTATAGGGACCGCCCGGGAACGGAACACTATGACCAGGAGGAGTAGGATATGCAGGTACTTCGGCTACAATTTTATCCGGTAATTTGGTACAGTTTATACTTCCTATCCTGCAAACTCCGGCAATATCCTCGGGTAACTCGATCTTTTTCTTTTCATCCGGAACGGATTTTTTCTTATCAGAATCCGGCCCATCTCCCTTTTTGCCACCATCAACATCGGGTTTGCTTTTTGCAGGAGGTTTGGTTTTAGGCCTGAATACTTTCCCTTTTACAAATCCGAAGATGCCTTTAATTACATTCGCAATCGCAGAAACTACCAGAATAAGGATAGCAAGAGCTATTTCCATTGCAAAGGCGATCAGACTATCCGACAGACTGTTAAAGGCGTCTTTTTTCTCTTCATCATCGGTTGCTCCGGTTTTTAACAGGAGTAACTTATGACCGATATTGGCGGTTTCACCTGTTATCATCGCTCCGAGAAGGGCATAACCCGCCGCCACTGCTATACCTTTAACAACAGGATGTGGAATAAAGGAGGCGATAAGGAGCGGTAACATTAAAGAACGCCCTATAATGCTCCAGAAAGTATTGTAAATTAATATTGGGATATCCAGAATGTGGAGAAGGCTTGTCCAGAATTCCTCCAGGGAGCCGGCTCCAAGCGGTTTAGTAACAATTTTTTTGATGTCCTTAAACAACTTGATCACATCTTTTACATTACCGATAATAGGTAATACCATGTCCAGAAGGAGATTCAGGACAATCGAAAGCGGGTCTTTTTTAACCTCTTCCCATTTCTTCTTCATAATATCCCATACCCCGCTACCGATCTCCGACCAGGTGGCTGAATCTTTTTTGCTTCCCGGAAGGGGCTTTTTCTGAATTACTCCTTCAGCTGTACCTGCAGGTGCTGCTTTTTGCCCTGTGGCAGGGGTAGCGTTTTCGCTTCCGTTTCCAAAATATTTATCTATCTGACCCTTAAAATGAGCATCTACTCCCTTTAAAAAGCCTGCAATCTTACCGGCAAGCGGCCTCAGATACTTCATAGGGCTTTTGAGGAAATCCCGGATAAATAACAGGGCCTTCCCAAAATGGATAATCCCGGAAATAACCGTATCTATAGCGAAGGAAAGAATACGTTTAATAAAGGTTTTGATCTTCTTAAATGCATTATCCACAAAGGTTTTAACCTTATTAAAGATAATGTTCCAGGCACTTTTTATACCGTTCCACAGAGAACGGACAGAATCGATCAGTCCGGTGATCACACTTTTAAGCGGCCCCGGAAGTAGCTTAAAGAGCCTGCTATTGGTAAGCGAAGAGATCTTATCGAAAAGGCTATCGGCATATCCGCTTATGGTACCCCAAACCTTTTGTATGCTCTTCATAAGGCCGGTTCCCATTTTATGGAAATTATCCCATATACTGAGAACAAAAGTGGTAAATGATCCCCAGGAAGTCCTGATAGTTTCCGGATCCATGTTTATAATGGCACTGCTGATAAAACCCAGGGGGCTTTTTACAAAATGAATGATCATATCAAAGAGGATCTTGGCAGCGTTAAAACCACCCGTAGCCATATTCTTTAAAGCGTTCCACTTCTTCTTGATCCAATCTTTTCCCTTGTTGATGAGTTTTTTGATCTTATTAAAGATGGCCTTGGCCTGATCACCAACCCATCCTGCAGCATCCTTGGCGGCACCCACCGTGATATTGGCTGCATTTTTAATGCCTCTCAGGCTTGGGTCGAACTGATAATCGGTAAAAGGAATATCAAAATTATACCAGGCCGCCTGTACATTGGGCGGAGCGTCTGTAGAATAGTTTTCCTTGTCGGTATCGGTTTGTTTTTTGGTCTGAACACTTTTGCCTTGTTGGATAGTGTGCGTTAATTCATGAGCCAGTAAGTGTTTACCCGAACTGGAATTGGTATCGTATTTTCCCTGGTTAAAATAGATGTCATTACCATGGGTAAAGGCCTGTGCCCCCAATTCCCTGTTCATTTTTACGGCTTCGGTTCCGGTATGTATCCGCACATTACTGAAATCTGCACTGAAAGCAGAACCCATAGAGTCCTGGGTGTCTTTAGACATCGGGCTTCCTTTTCCTTTGCTGGAATTCAAACGGTTTTCCAGGTTGGAGGGTTGCTCTGCTCCGGATCCTTCCTCTTTGGTTTGGATATCGAGTTCATTTTCGGCTAACTCCTCCTTCTTTTCCTGTATTCTTTCTTTCTCTTCACATGCAGCACATTTGGTCTGCAAGGGAGGAACGTTTAAGGATTTGGTCTGTAGTTCGGTTTCCGGTTGTTCCGCATTGCTTTCGAAAATTGGTTTCCGGTTAATATCCGGTAATTGCCCTTCGAGATCATCTTCCTTTTTTTCCTGAAGCTTTTCTTCTTTTTCACAGGAACTGCATTTTTGCTGAACGGAGAGATTTGTTGCGGATCCTGACGGGATATTACGATCATTATCATTTGATAAATGCTGAACAACCTTATCGGCCATCATATCTGCTTCTATCTCATACTTGTCATTGGGCCTGCCTACCGTAAGTTTGGGTTGTATTCCGGCTGCGGCAAAAAAGTTTTGTGTTGCTCCGTTGGTTTTGGAAAAGAAATCTCCATCCCCTCCTTCCTTGTTAAAAAAGGGTTGCTGCTCCTTTAATGTTTGTTTCTGAGCATGTGTACTTTTTTCTGCCTCTGCGGTTTTCAACTATTTCCTCATTATTGATTTGATCTGTATTTGGTTGTAATTTTCCTGTTCAGATAATTCCTGATCTCCGGGTTTTCCCATTCTATTTTTTGTATCTGCCTTTTCAGGAGTACCGTATCTCTTAATGCTGTTGAGTCCCTGTTTAATTCTTCCTGTATACTCGCCAGTTTATTGATCTCCATCAGGGTGTGAACTGCCTGGTTGTCTTTTGTATTAGCTGCCGTATCCGAGCCGTCTACACTTAATGTATTTGATTTTGCAGCATCTTTTTCGATAGCTTTATTGGTCAGATCGATTACTTTTTCCGAATTTCCGAGCAATAGATTGGCAACACTAACGGCCTTAATATCTTCTGATGTAGAAGCTCTTTTTTCCAGTTTTTCGGTTACTTCCCTCAATTTTTCTTCCGCCTCCTTATCTTCGGGATTTTCCAGGAGCCTCTGCTTGTATTCTTTCATGGCAATCTTATAATCACCGATCTGGATCTCCTTTATACTCGGGTAAGCGATCATAATGATGGGAATGGGGAAAAACATAAGCAACCTCTTTATCTCACTCTTTTTTACTATGTAATAAATCAGGCCGGCACACAGTATTAAAAAGAGAAATACTCCTAAAAAGAGTAAAACAAGTTCAAACGGGTACAGGTCTTCGAAAAATGCTTTCATAGGTTTCTGTTTTAAATAATTTTATCTCCAGTCAACTTTCAGGATATCTTTCATCCACGGTAATTTGATTACACTCAACCCCCAGGGCAGCCTATCCAGTAATACGTCCAGGGTTTTCTGTTCAACATATAATTTCCAGCCGGTCTGTTCTTTGGTGAGCTTCCCTTCACGAATTAAAAAACCTTCTCTGAGCCCTTCAGGAGAAACATTACCCAGAACCTGCCAGTGGTTTATAACAGCTCTCAGCATGTTTACGGCTTCCTCTTTTTCTTCTTCGGTTATCTTCAGGTTATGATCGATAGGTATATTGGCAGGCATCGCACAGAGAAATTTAGGCAGGACCATTTCGTATTCCCTGACGGTTTCTTCTCCCGTAGCCAGGAAATGAAGCAGAAGTACCGCCTTGCTTTGACAATAATGATCCTGAAATTTTTCGTCAACAACAAGCTTTGTTTTTTGGAAAAAATGGTTCAGGAAAGGATGAAGTAAGATCATTCCGGCATTCTTAAAGAATTGAGGAGATTCCATTTCCTTTTTTTCCTGATCTGTTATTCTTTGCTCTTCCTCTGTTCTGATCCGTTGCTCTGAATTGAACCTTTCTTTGGGAGGGGCCTCCGCTATTGGGTTTTCCGGGATATGCTCCAATACTTCAGATACGCGGGGATAAAGAGCTTTAATGTTTTCTTCGGCCTGGATAAACTCATCTTTTAAAGCAGAAAGAACAGTAAGCCCGGCAATATGTTTAAAAAGGGATCTGCTGTTTGCTTTTTCTCCTTTTACGATAACTTTTGTAAAAACCTGCCTCCAGATCTCAATTTCCAGCTCTCTGGGAACCAGATCCTGTGCAAGGGAAGGAGTTGATCCTATCAGATCACTGATCTCTTCGATTAACTCCGGTAAGGATGCCTGGGAATATCCGGTGAACAGTTCTGTGATCGATCTGAGATCTGCGGAATGGTGTTGAAGTATAAGGCGTTCCAGGGCCAGGGGATGTTTTTTTATTTTTTCTTCCAGAAGACTCACCGCCCTGTGTTCCAGCCCCAGCGTTTCCAGTACCGCTAATATCCAGTTATCGTTGGGTTCAAGAGAATAGGAGGGAAGAGTACCTGTTTCCAGCCAATAAAGCCACAAATCAAAATAATGTCTTCTTAAAGGCAAACCGGTATCAGTGCCCTGCGATGGGCTGTCTACAGGGTCATCTCCGGGATCGGGTGTTTCCTGCGAGGCCCCGCTACTACTTATCTTGTTTCTGTAATTCTCCGGGATTTCGGCTTCGGATTCCCGGGAGAATGTTTTCCAGTCCTGCTGTTCACGGACTCCGGGATCTTGTTCTTTACTTAAGCTTTTTAATTTATCGTGAATAGCTTCCATAAGAAGCCTGCTTATTCTGGCCACCAGTTCTTCATTGTTTTCAAGCCTGTTACCCGGGTCTATGCTACCGATATCAAGTTCTATCCTGTCAAATCGGATCACTTCATTTTTACCGGCTACCTTATCAAATAACCTATTCAGTTCGGGAACCAGCTTTTGCCAGAACAGGCTGCTTATTTTTTGCTGGATCACATAGGTATTGTCCGAAGTACTGAACTCCAGTAATATCAATTGTTTCCCTATGAGGTGATTTCCAGCCATGATCTTTATTTGACAATTCTTTTTAACTGATTAAGTATACCCGTATTTGCAAGGGATCTCAGTTCTTCACTTTTCCATTCCTTCTTAAGCCCAGTCATTGATACTCCCTTTTCTTTAAGGATTTCAATGCTGGTTTTAAGGCTTTCCAATTCTTCTTTTTTGAGCTTTTCCTTTCTGTCCAGTGCTAATTTGTCAAACAGGTGATAAGAGGCGTTTTTCAGAAGCTCGAGTAACTGTTCCGGATTTGTTGCCTTATTTAAGCTGTATCGTTTAAAATAGTTTATCAACTGAGCATAAGCGGGGATAGCAGGAGCGTTCTGAACAAAGAACAATGCCCGTTCATAGCTTTTGCTCTTCAGCACTTTTTCGTCTTCTACGGCTTTTAATTTTTTTAGATAAGCTGCTTTTCTTTTTCTGATAGAAGCCAGAAGTTCTTTATCCGATCTTTTTTCAACCGGTTTCTCTCTTGTTTTTTTCTTTCTTACCGGAGCTTTTGATCTTGTAACTTTTTTACTTACCCGGCTTTTTTTGCTGAGCTGTTCCAGCTGTGCAGTTTGAGTATCAGAAGCTGAGGTGATAAATAACTGCCCTTCATCAAAAGGAATGTCACTATCAGGCTCCGGTGGGCAATGCCCCCAAAACAAGGTTCCTTCCGTATCCGGTGGTAAACAACACGGATCGGGTGCAGGGCGATCATGGCTTCCGCAATCGCATTCACCTCCTTCTCCCGGAATGGAAGGGCAGGGAGGCTCTGATTCGAGTTCTTTTATACAATCTGCAATTATGCAATAGGGAGGAGGGCCATCAGGATCACACCCTGGTATTTCAGGATTTTCCAACCATTCCAGCCATATTTTATAAGCATCTTCGAATTTGCAAAGATCTCTTGGACTTAGCCATAAAATATTAAGTCCGACCAATGCCGGGACTTCCCGGTATAATAATTTTTCAAAGGCTTGTCTTGCTTCCTGTGTTCTGAAACGTTTGGACCAGGAGGGAAGAACAAGAGTAGCCCAGAAGGAATACGGATCGCTTCCGGGGAGATAGTGTATATTGAATATATCTGACTCTGAGCAGGGATCATCCTTATCCATGTCCGGCTGCCATTCAATAGGGCAGCAGTAATCGGGACAGATCGGTAACAAACAATTTATGGCTTTCTGATTCCCTTCCTCATCAACATGAATGATCTCCCTGCAGGCTTCCGCCGTTTTCGGCCTCAGTAAAATATGTTCCAGAAGATGCATTCCCGTATCGCAAACACAGGCTTTTGTAATTTCAATTGCATCCATAACATCCTGGAAACAGCTGTATTGCTGTGGATGATAAGCCAGTTCTTTACTCTTGTCGATAATCTGAAAAGAATAAGGACCATACTCTGTCCTGGCTATACATTCTATCCCTAAAGACTTATTTGTTGCGAGGCGACAGAATTCAATAAACGCCTTTAATGCTTCGGAACAGCAGGAATAACAATTACTGCTGATAAAGGGATATTTTTCATTACAGGCTTGTTCCTGATTACCGGGTTTTTCCTCTTCACAACCACAGGGTTGAAGCCCATCCTCGGAAATGATCTTATCGTTCTCCGGCCAGTAAAGCCTGAAGCAATATCCTTTTTCTGTTTTGTAGATAGGGAAGTAATTAGCAATATTTATCAGGTTCTCAAGTGTAAATGCCGGATGGTCGATAAAACTCAACAGCCTGCTTTTGGCCCTGAGCTTATCTTTTAGGCAATCCTTTACTTCTTCCAGGTCTTTTTCGTCTCCCGTGCATATTTTCAGGCATTCCCGTATTATATGAACCAATTCACAGAACTCACTCAGGTTGTCCTGCTGAATGTTCACAGAGGAAATATAGCTGAGCAACTGAGAAGAAGAAACTCCGCTGATAGCAGCTCTGCCAAAACCGGTTATATATCGGGACCATTGGGTCTTTTCCAAAAGGGCGATCCAGTTCTTGATCTGCTCATCCCGTTCACATTCCGAATTGTAATAGCAATTGTGATCTACGATATAATAGGAGGGTGAAACAACCTTGAATTTCCAGTATTTCTGATCGCAGTAGGGGATATAGTTTTTGCAGTCTTCCGCGGCATATACAAATTCCCTGACCCCGCCGGGAGGACAGTCGTTACAGGTATTCCGTTTCTCAGGAAACAGATCGTCCCAGGCTTCTTCCTCAGATTGGAAATCGCAGGAACTCTCTGCCAGTACTTCCATCAAACCGACATAGAATCTACCCTTGTCGCAAAGGATCCTGCAATTATTGGAGGTCCCGGCCAGATTGTAAAAATGAAGGTAAGCTTCTATTGCCTGCAAGGCATTTTCGTAACAATCTGTACTTTCCCAGATAACACTGCCCGAATTCAGGCCGGGATAAGCGTACAGACAACTTTTAAAGCTGAAGCTGTCCTGCGGGATCACTACCCTGAATTTATATTTTTGATGACATTCTTTGTCTTCTTCATCATCTACCTTAAAGATGGGGAACATATTGGCCAGAAGTACATAATACTGAATCACATCTTTTCCTTCGCTCCGTAATTTTCTTTGCATTTCTTCCGGAATAACCGCTATGAATGAGGAATCATCACAGCTTTTGTCATCCGGTGCTTTATAGGATTCACGGAGGTTGATCTTCCCGTCAACCCCGTATTGCTCGGGATCCCGTGCTAATTCAATAATTTTTAACCAATCTTTTTCCCAGGCCTTTTCAGCTTCTTCATAGCTGTCAAAACCAATATAACTGATAAGGATAAACTCATTATCCTGATCATCCTTGAAGCACACCTGATAGTGATATTTTTTCGGATTTTTCTCAGGGCAGACCACTCTGTCTTTCGGTGGGCATTCTTTCAGATTAACCGGGGGAATAATATCGCAAATGGCAGACCTTACCCGTGTTGTATACGCCCGGTTAGGGCATAGATAGGGACTTTTGGCTAACGGGGCGTTTTTTTTGTAAAACCTCCATTCATAGAGCCCGTCCTGGTTTTCGGCCATTTCTTCTGCTATAAAATCTTCTCTAGGTTTGAGATCTGCAGTGTAGATACGCTGAATATAGCTCGTAACCGCCCTGGCACTTTCTGCAGAAGCTTTTTTGCGTCCCTTTCTGTATTGAACTACAAGCGGCAGTTCGCTTTTAGGTTCAAAAAGTGCAAATTCATATGTTTTCTTCTTTTCAGATATCTTCTTAAAGGTCAGTCCCGGAAGTTTCTTGACAAAGGAGGTGTAAGCCTTCTCCGCCATTTCGTATTTTTCAAAGGAATCAAGGCTTATAAACAGAGGCTCCAATTCGTTTTGTGCATTACTGTCCCCGTATACAAAATGATACCTGGCCGGTGTAGAGTGAATTTTGAATTGATAGATATGCGGATTGCAAAGAGATGGATCTTTTTCCTCGGCCATCCTGCAGATGGTTTTATCAAAATCGCTTTGGGCTCTGGCTTTTGAACTGAATTCGGAAGAAGCATCAAGAAGGATGCTTTCATCTTCATGTAAAGACCATACATATCTTCTGGGCTCTTCTTTAACCTGAACAGGTAATTCTGCCTTTTTGAAAAACCGGATAGCAGCATTAAGGGCCCTGTCCCTGTCTGAAGCTGTTTCGAAATGCCCTGAAGGAAGGGCTAAAAATGAATTGTATTTATCCTTTAGTATAAAATTGTACTCCGGATTTCCGGGATCTCCCGATTGCAGGTAGTTCTTCTTACTGATACTCTGCACAAATACATCCTTGATCTGCTGAAGAGCTTCCGTTTTACTGTTGTAAACACAATAACTCACCAGCATTTGGTCTTCACTTCGGGAAGGGATCTTAAAACCGAATTTCTCCGCTTCTTTCTCGTATTCAGGCTTGGTATTCCTGTTACCAAATACCCTGCTACAATTTTCTATGACGGCGGCGGTTTCCTGTTCTTCAAGCCGAAGGCGCTCCGTAGTGGCAATTGGATTACCCTTTTCATTTTTAAGAATGATCAAAACAGAATTCCCATCTCTTTTGAACTCATAATTCCTGGCAGAAGCCCCCAGTGTTTTTGCCTGCCTCCAGGCAGTAACCGCTTTATAGGCATCCGGATAAAGCCCTGTCCCCTTAAAGGAAACATTATCGTATACATTCAGTTTCCATCTGACTGCTGTATCGTGTTCGGTAAGATAGTCTTTCAGTGTGGCCTGGTCTATCATATTTTCCCAGGTATAATCCTTATCTTTAAAAGTGCTTTCGCTTGAAAATACCTTTCCGGTAGCCGCTTCTCTGATATGCCACTTCCAGCTGATAAGGGTTTTTATTCTGCAATCAAAGGCATTTGCATTGAGGAAATGATCTTTTCTCTTTAAAGGGAGTAAACGATAATCCTTTTGCTTTCCTTCGGAAGACCTGTTAATAGAACTGATAAATTCTTCCTTTTTGTCATTAGCCAGTTTGGCAGAGCTTATTTTTCTGTTCCTACTGATTATGGAAACTTCGCCGGAAGGATGTACAAGTTGCTGTTGATAATGATACTTAGAAACAATTATATTTTCTTCGGACGCCTGGTTAGAAAACAATCTTTTCATTACACGGGCATCAAATCCGTTCATGCTTTTTTCCAGCCTTCTGTAAAATCTGGGGCTCCGTAATTGAGTCAGCACCCTTTTTGCCATTTCCTGCAACTCTTCCCGGCTTTCGTAGCTCCTGTTACTTCTGAAAAAAACATTCCCGGCCCTGTCCTTCAGTAACAACCTGAAACATTGAATTACTTCAAAATTACACAGGTTACGTCTCTCATAATTATCAAGACCCGAAAGCAGGGATACGCGTTTTTCAAAACCGGAGACATTGTCGGAATTCCAGGAAGTTTGAAGGTAGTTAAAGGCCTTTCCACGATTACGGCTTATTGTTGCAAATTCATTGATATAGGCAGACTGATCATTGATCCTTTCTTCATCAAAATGAGTGTGATTTATCCTGCTCTGATATTGTAAAAGGGTATAATCTGTAAAATCTTCTCCGAACCTGGCAAGTAAATGATCCAGGAACTTCTTTCTCCTGTCCAGATATTCCTCTTTCTTTTCGGTTAGCTCCCTGATAAGATCGATATAGGAAATAGGATGAAAGGAAATATTAAAATAGTGTTTATCTGCCGCTGAGGTTTCAGATTTATCACTGATAAGCATATAATTCTTCTGCAGGGAAGCAAGGAATGCCGTGTTTTTGGCTTCATTCCTGGCCTCGTTTACCGAAGCATACCTTTTGGTACCAACCACTACAATATCATCCGGTAATTGAGGGCAGAGCGTAAAGAAATAACCATAACGATCCGACAGTATTTCAATGCTGTAGTTTTCATTAAAGAAAGAGTCGATCAGCTGATTTATGTAGATAGAGCGTATACCCGCTGAAGGAAAAATAAAAGGGTCTATCGATTTTTTTTTATCCCCGCAAAAATTATCTATGATCAGTTCAGCCCTGGGATTGGCCTGAAGACGATTCAATGCTGCCCTCCATTCGTCATTGTTCAGCACCGGCAGGGCAAGAACAGAACCTTCGATTGTATCTCCCTTGTAGAATTTTAAGAGTTCTTCCAATCCCGGAATGGTATCCGGTAATTGAGTAAAATAAGTACGTTTTTCATTTTCCTGCTTTTCGGCTTCCGGTTTAAGAGAAAAAAGAGAACGAATATGAGTTAACTGAGCGGTATAATTGGCCAGGATCTGATCGTAAAACATCAGGTATCCTTTTAATTGAAGTGCCTGCGTTTTTCTCTTTAATGTTGCTTCTTCCGGTAAACCGTCTTCTCCTATTCCGTAAACTACCGGAAAATCATTCTGGATCGAATAATACTCGTCCAGATCCTCTCTGTAAAGTCCTTTAGGCACTTCGGTATTGAGATTGGCCATAGGGAGTTCGAATTTTCCGGGGAAAGAAAGGCTGCGGTGCACTTTGGCCTTATCTACCTTTAACAGGCCTTCCCGGCTGTACAGGTCTACACATGTATTTTCAAGTGAGAAGACCGGAACACAATCTTCCGGAATCCGATTTGCTTCAACCCAGTCTAGCGCGGGCTCATTGATGATCTGCCCTCCGTTAAGGTTGATCTTTTTAATTTTCCGAACGCCTTCTATGCTTAAAATTACATGATAGAGGTCTGAAAGATAGATCTCTTTTCGCCTTTCCAGTTTTTCGAGTTCTACCGTATCTACAAAACCGAAACTTTCCAGTCTGTAAGACCGCCCGGCAAATATCTCGTCTATATTTTTTCCTTTGTCCAGTAATTCATTCAGCGTATAATACTTTATTTCGGGCTGGATAAAATTCTTTACTCTTTTTATGATCTCACCGTAAATTCCTTCTCCTTCAAAACCAGGAAGCAACTCTACTTCCAGACATATTCCGAAATCAAGGGGCTTAAGGATCTTTATCTCTACAAAATCTTCGCATAAATTCCGGTGCTTATTAAGTAGCTGCCTTGCTTTTTCGATGAGCTCCTCTTCCTGCTTTTCATTTTTAACCAGATCGATATCCTTTTCAATACACACTTTAAAGAGGCCGTTTAGATGCAGTTCTCCGTATTCGTTCTCTACCAGCCCTCCGCATTTCCGGATAACCGAATTAGGATTTCGAACACAGGTCAAAGTATTATCTGTGGGATCGACATACATATCTATTTCCTGCTCTGCTATTTCCAACCAGGCGTTCTTTACTTCGGGGATCTCCAAAAGGAGTTTCCTGTAATCCATTATGGTTACTGGATTGATAGTAAGGATATCCAGAGGAGTGAGAAAATTATCGTCTGCCCCGGGATCTTTCTCCTGTGCAATAAGGTCTTCAAAGGGAAGATTGGTTTTATATCCCAGGTCCATTAATGCATATATCAGCACTTCCAGAATGGTAATTCCCGGATCGTGAACGTTGTGATCGGTCCATATTTTACCCGCCAGTTTCCCGATATGTTCCAGACCTTCTCTACGAAGCTTCTTAAAATCGAGATACTCCGGGATGTCCGGATCTATCCGGGTTATGACCGTTGTATTATTTCCTGTTAATTCTTCCATGTCAGATCAATTCTACTTGTTCATTTGTGGGTTCAGGACATTTTTCTTTATTGATATTTACACAGATCTTACCCCCTGTGAGGACAGACCTTGCAGTAAGGGGTTTTATAACTGCTCCTTTCTGATCGCATTCTCCTTCTAGTTCGAGGTTGACGATAAAGTCTACATAGTCCAGTTGCTCAATAAAACCTACCAGATCGGAGAAGAGGACTTCCTGCCCGAAATTGATGTCTTCGGAACTTCCTGTTGCCCACGGGGCAAGGAAAAGAGTAATATCCTCCTTGAGTTTCTTGGCATAAAAAGCATCGGGCTTCCCGCGATGCAGCCGAACCGAAACCGATACATTTACTTCTTCATACCTGGGGTTCATCACTTTGATCCGCGCAAAGGGAGAGGTTTTACTTCGGATGTGATCTCCTATTTTTTCCAGAATGCTCAGGGGAACTTTGGGTTTTAACTGATCTCCCGACTTTAATTTGCTCAGATCGGGAATAACACAAATAACCATATAACCGGGCGCAACCTCCAGGTCACGGCGGTATTCATTAGCGGAAAGCCCCATTGTGTGACTGATGCATTTGACCTTGTAGATCTGAGGGAAGCCTTCCAGGGTGATCTTTTCGTGATCGCCTATCATGATCCCTCTTCCTTTATGCTTCAGGTGTTCACTTACCCGGATATAAAAATGACCTTCAGCTTCCGGTTTTCTCCCTTCGAATGAATCGTATAACTGCTCTACTTTTTTAACACTGAAATCACCTTCTACCAATTTGGAAATACTCCCCGCTTCCAGGGCTGTATCCAGCCTGTTCTTATCGTTTAACTCACTCATATGGGCCGATGCTCTAGCGGCCTGACTGTGAACCCCGATGATCTCTGCAACCGCCTGAACATTTTCTTCGGCGGATGCCTTGATCCAGTATAGATTGTCCGGCATCAGGGTACTGCCTGTTTTTGAAAAAGTATCAGGCAGGGCAATTGTAACGATCCCCGAAACGGTTAAACCATCGGTATGATCTGAAATTACATCCAGATGTGGCTTCAGGAGTATCCATTCATTATTCTTCAGATAGTGCCAGTTTATTTTTGCTCTGTCCCTTTCGGAATCAGCCGTGGCCTCTGCAAGCTGGAACAGGAGAGATAGATTTCCTCCAGGCTGTATATCTTCCATTCCGATAAACAGGGTACCCTCATCATTAAGAAAAGGGAATAGGGTAGGTGATTTTTCGATGTCTTCGAATTTGGAGGTGTTTTCAAACGGATACAGATGAACGATATCCATATCTTCCCTGGTGGCATGAGCTTTATAATCTACCGATAAGGATTTAATTAAAGGAGTGTAGGGTTCATTGGGCAGGACTACATCCACGCCTCCCGTGATATTTTCAATGAGTGTTTTTAAAGCACATACTTTAGACTGTAATTCATCAGAGATATTGTTCAAACCTCTAATAATGGGCGGAGGGAAAATCCTTCCTTTAAGGAATGCCATAATCAGGTTGTTAATGGTTCCTCCTGACCCTCCCTGGGCGTCTACTTCGTTTATTAGGTCCGTTATCTGATCTTCATTGAGGGTTGCAAGTGTACAACTCTGATCGACCTGAGTAATAAACCCCGCCGATTTGATAAGATCGGCTACATCGGCAAGTTTGAACATCTGCTGGGCAAGTACAAAAGCATAGCGGTCGTGCTGAAAATCCTCTCCTTTTAGCTGTAACCGGAAAAAGGCTTTCCTGGAATTTACATTGAGCGGCACCAGAGGATCTACAGGCATGGACTTAACCACGTAATTTGCTGCGCTGGCTCCAAAATCGGCTCTTTGCCAGGTATAACCATTGTCGTAGGTAACCCCATCTATATCAGGACAACCCGGAAAGGTTTCCTGGGGGGTAAACATCTCTTTGGTACCGTCTTCCTCCCAGTTTCCGCTCTCCAGGACGCTTCCTTTAACACTAAAGCTGGAGTCATCTATGGTTGGTGGCGGATTCTGGTTATATGCTTCATAGTAAGTGCTGAAATCGGCAGGTCTGTCTTTCCACTTTACATTAAGGCGGAAGGATTCCCAGTTCTTGCAGAATACCTCCCTGGAACCGATGTAGAAAGCAGAATCGACCTTAGGCCGGGGGCCGAAAGGAAAGACAGGTTTATTCACATCCTGTAAATTCTCATCATTCTGAACGATAAGATTTTTTACCTCACATACTTCAACATCTATTCTTGAATCGACCAGGGTCAGACCTTTCAGAAAATGATAAAGGGAAACGTTGATCTCTTCCTCAGATCTTTTTTCTTTTTTCAGGCAGCATCGGTTGGGATCTCCGGGAGGGGGCGGCGCACTAAGATCGTCGCAACCAAATATGTTTTTTTTGATATTAATACCGGTATTAGCCTCAATTTTTACCAGGGGGAAGGGTTTTTTTAGCGGAATTTTTTCTTTTAACTGCTTTTCATCGTAAAATACCACCATAGGATCATCTTCCTCAAGAACTACCTTGATCTCGAACTGCAGATCGCCATCCGTAGCCAGTTCCGGAAATGCGGGAAGGTTGATCTTAATATCCGTGATATTTCCTGGTTTTGGAATAACCCAATCTTTTTCACCACTAAAGGAAATATTAAATATCGGCTCACTCAGGGTCGTGGAAGAAAGCTGAAGACAATTGCATAATGTTCTTTTTTCAACCTCCGAAAAAACAGGTTCACAACTAACAGGATCTTCAACGCTGAGGAATTTCTTCAGGTCTTCAATAAGATATGGACTTTCTTTACTGAGAAAATCCCTCAAAAATTGCTTAGCCTCCGGAGACAGGGAAGCAGCACAATTATCGATGAGGTCATCTGTCAGGTGATAGATGGGCTGAGTAACAAGGCTTTCCAGTTCATTTTTTATTTCCAGGGTAGTATGACTACTGTTTTGGGGGAGCTGACAATTTAAGCGGATGGTAATAGTACGTTTTCCTTCTTCCAGTAACAAGACTGGAGAAGAGATCACAAAACCGAGCCGGGCTTTAGGATGTTCATTGGCAATTGTTTTACCTTCCTCTATGTATTTACTGTATTTAGACCCAAGGCTGGACCAGTTCTGGGATTGATCTTTTTTAAAAGCCTTCCCCAATCCGTCTGCAGAATTTGCCACAGGTGCGGTATAAACTCCTTCAATGTAACTGTTTCCATTATCCCTCACGTCGTAAAGAGAAAGCGTTTTCAACTCTTTGACCTGTGCTTTGTCCAGAACAATTTCATGATCCAGTGCAAACTGGATATCCTCTTTGTTTACGTCCTTTCCGTTCTTTAAAAGCAGGCCTTCCGGTAGTGGGTATTCATCCAGGTGTTTGGCCATTTCGAATATAAGATGGGCTTTATCGGGTACAGCATCTTTAGGGATCATTTTTAAGACCCGCTCATAGAAGAAATCCAAATGTTTTTTTCCGAGATCATTGATATTTCCCTGGAGGTGATTAAATAATTCCAGGAAACTGAATAAAAGAGCGAGATGAGGCTGATGTCTTTTTTGGAGGGATTCCTTAAGAGGTAATAAACTCTCTTCAATATATTGGGGTGAAGCAGTAATAATTTCTCTAAAACCTTTAAGCATCTGTGCAAAAAGGGTGTTCAATACATCTGCCGCTTTAAGAAAGGCTTCCTTTTTACCTTTTTTTGAATGTTTTATACAGGGATCCAGGGCAAAAACTTCCTGAACCTTTAATTGCCAGGGAGCTTTCATATAATCTGAGAAATTCTTTTTTTCCAGGCACAGAAAAGTAGCACTGGCATTGTATAGAGAGATATAAGATTTTAAAGCTTCTATAAAAGCAGATTTGACAATGGCGTTAAGCGGGATACTGAAACTGTTTTCAGCTTCTTCAATCGTTCTGGAGAGGAGGGCTGTCGGACTTATGATCTTATTGAGAATAAAGATCATAACCGATTCCAGGGATTGTTTAGACGGGTTTGCGTTCAGCTCGCTGATCAGCAGGAGGAATTGCTCTTCCAAAGCGTCTGCCGATGTCTTGCTTAACTCTGCCAACTGAAAAGGAAGACTATTCCTGAAGAAAGGTAACCAGTGGCTTAATTCCTGGTATTCTCCATCTCTATCATTCTTGCGGTACTCGTAAAAATTGATTTGCCTTGCGTATGAGCTGATCAGGAACAAGCGATCGGCGAGGGTTTTACCATCAATAGGCGCCGAATCCGGGGACAGAGCAGAAATGATACGGGTTTTCTGACTGGTTCCCTTACGGTTTTTCAGGGGATGTGATATGTGTGATGGCTTTTTCATCCGTTTTTTCCTTTATTTATATTCCCTGATCTGCTTCCCTCAAATAGAAATCATATACATAATTGTATCTGGAATTGGAACCTTCCATCATATAGTGTACTGTGATCCGAAGTATTCCTTCGATAAGTTCGAAAGATTCGGCTTCTGTAATATCTACTCTTTCCAGTTTAATACGGGGCTCATAGTACAGGATGGCTCTTTCTACCAGGTCTCTTAAAAACCCGATCAGGGAATTATCTGTGCTTTCAAACTGATAATCCTTCAGGTTACATCCGTAATCCGGTTGCATGACACGTTCTCCGAGGCTTGTCGAAAGCAGGATCTCCAGGCTTTGTTCAATATCGGTTTCGGCACTTACCATGCTTACGGTCTCTATATCTTTATCGAAAGTGGGAGGGAAGGACCATCCCGTTCCGAGGTATGCTTTATTCGTGTTCATTTTCTTAGTTTTTATCCTCCGACCATTACGGTTGGGAAACCCTGAACGATCACTCCGCCATGAGCTGTCAGATCGCCTAACCTTGCTGCCGGCTTACCTCCGATAAAAACAGAGAGCGAGCCTTTAACGATAGTGTCGGGTGGACCTACACATACACACATATCTCCTACTACTGCTGCCGGTTGTCCACCGATAAGCACGGTGGGAACGGAAGGACCGGTTATCGGGCCTCCCACATGAGGTACGGGCCCGTTAAATAAAGGGCAGGTATGCATGTCGGCTATTCTTGCTGCTGGTGGCATGATTGTCTGTTAATTAATATTTACCAGGGAGCCTTTAACTTCAGTTATTCCATCTGCCGAGAGCTTGGTAGTGGCTCCTTTTACTTCCATGCTCGCTTTAGCAGATGCGGACATTTGTGCAGCTTCCAGGCTCATTGCCATTCCTGCTTTAATGTCTATTTTTCCGGTGGCTTCTATCTTGATGTCTTTAGGACTGTTGATCTCTATTCCGGAAGTATTCATTTTCATCAGGTTGCCGTTCTGATCTTCTACGGTAATAGAGGTGCTGTCTTCGTCCAGTTTAATACTATTTCCCGCCGGGGTATCTATGGTTATGGTTTTGGTATCATCATTAAAATGCACCCTCATTTTCGACCTTGTTACAAATCCTTTTTCATGGTTGACATCCTGTGCAGTTATAGGCGCGGGTTTAGCACTGCTGTTTACCATTCCAAGAACAATGGCATCCCTGGGGTCGTCGTTCAGAAAACCTACAATTACTTCATCTTCGATCTCGGGAAGGAAAAAAGAACCTCTTTCATTCCCTGCGTCAAGGGTGGCTACCCTGGCCCAGACACCGCGGGCCGAATTATCGATAATGGGCAATCTGACAAGGATGCGGTTTTCTCCTTCGGGATCATCCTGCAACTGAACTACCTTGCCTATCTGCAATCCGTTAATGGCGGGCACCAGGCCGGACGCCTGTACATCGGTTACATCCTTATAGGTTTGAGAAAAGCAATCGGGAGTTAAGCCGAATTGAGCCTGAGTATACCAGGAACCATTGTATACGTCCTGTCTTACCGCAGAGACAAATGCATTTCCGGTAAATCGATCCCCGATTCCCTGTAATTCGATGAGTTGTCCGGGTTTAATTTCCCTGAATCCGATAAACTTGGCTCTCCCCTGTATTTTGGACAGGCGGCTTCGCTGCATAATGGCTTTTGTCCATTCCTGTAATTCTTCTTCAATAGCCTGCCCCGTATGCCTGAGTTCAAATGTTTCCGGGCTTATAGTGCCCGAAAGGTTCTCTCCGCTTATATTTCCGGGTTCATTAAGAGGAACACTATTTAGCGTGTGTTCGAACAGATCCTGCCCGGAGTAGTTCCATGATTTGGCTTCTACCGATGTCCATTGATGCCTGGCATCCATTTCGGCTTCAAAATCTATCAACGTAGAGCCGAATAATACAGCCAGTGCAGGATCTGTATTGGTTTCCGGCGATTTTATATTGATCTTTCCATCGTCGGCAGTAACAAATTTTGCATTGGCATCTGCGCGCATCAGCAGAAAATCCCAATCGGTACAGTGATGCTGAACCATCTCGAGATGGGTAATGGAAGTAACATCAACTTCGTGACTTAATCCGGAGTACCTTCCGATAACTTCCTCCATGATCTCACTGTCCTTACTGTTTTCGTAATAGCGGTTATGGCGTCCAATAGTCATTTTTACGGCTTCATCCCTGCAGTCGAGGATCAACTCTGTTTCTCCGCTTTCCTTTACCCTGATACCGTGTTTGATGATAACTCCTTTGAATACCTGTTCGTTTTCACCATCGCGGCCAATTTTTATATTGATGGATTTTCCTGGAAGGAATTCTTCCTCTTCACTGATCCTGAAACTTTCATCCGCAGAATCGCCGTCCTTCAGAATGATCTTTGCAGAGGGTACCCTGTTGATCTCCTTTATAACAGATATGGAAAGTATCTGATAGCCGGGATCGACCAACTGCCCGTCGATCAGAATATCGAAGGTAGCTACATGATGCGAAGCTTCTACCGGTATTTCTCTGTCTTTCATTCCTGTGATCTTTTATCGATAGGAGGGAAAACCAATTCCCTTCCGGGTTTTATCTTTCTAAAGGTGGTCAGGCCATTTGCCTTGGCCACACGGGTAACATAATTGGAATCTTTATAGATCTTATGTGTCATCAGATCCAGACGATCTCCCGATTTTACCTGCCTTACATGAGTAAGGTCCGGAGAACGTCTTCTTTCCCTGGCTACGCGCTCACGTTGAGCCACATAGTTTAAAAAAGTGGTACTGGCTTTTACCCGTAAAGGATCGCCATTGGGTTTAAAAAGGGTATAATTCAGATCGAGATTGGAAAGGATACAGGGAAACATAAAATTCCCCCACTGTACCTGTAAAAAATGAGGGCGGTGTATCTCACCATTCATATTGTAAACGGTATTCATAAAAATTTCCAGTTCAGATTTTACCGAATGGTCATCTCCGTTGTACTTATAACCCTCTATGGTCCTGGTTCCGTCGAAAATAAAATCGAGCTTTAACTCCTCGGGTTTTGTTCCTTTATAATCGGGATTTGTCCCCTGATTTCCCTGTCCCTGTTGCTGATTGAGCTCTACTTTAAAATTTTGTGTAAAACTCTCGGGGTTGACGGGCAGTGAAATGGGATTAGGGCTTATACCCGATTTGTTTCGGAATTCCTCATCCTCATAGGCGTGAATTAAAACCTTTACCAATTGTCCGTTATCATCCATTAGCGTTCTGATTTATCTTTAATGATCTTAAACACTTTTTCAACAATTTCATTAATGTCTACATCGGCACTTCCTTTTGATTGCTGAGCACCGGACTGGCCTGAACTGCTGTTGTTTACGGTTGCTTTTATTACTAATTCTCTGATCTCCAAAGGCATGATCTTTTCTTTTATGGGTTTACTGTAACCAGTTTAAAGTAATTGTAATTGAGCTCTAAAGTCTCGATAAGAACACTTCCCTGTTCTGCGTTCAGTTCTCCCACTTTCCAGCTAACCGGCCATACATGGGAGAGTTCCCATTGCATGAGCACATCGTGATTCTCATTTAACAGTTCGATATTGACCTTCCCGACGGGCGTGATCACCATGTTCTGAAATGCATCCTGACACCATTGGGTAAGACCCGAGTGCTCCGGAGTAAGTATTCCTCTCTTTAAGGTGAGGCTTGTATACTTTCTCCTTCCCGGAATACTGTGTTCAAACCGGTTTTCACCGCCTTCTTTTACGGTTTCTTTTTCTACTTCTACATTCATTCCGCCAACCGATTGAAATCGAACATCAACCTCCTTAACGGTGGGCAGATTCAGAAAAGACACCTTAAAATGAAAGCCGACAATCTGATATGTGCTATTTGATTCCACAGTCATTAATACGCTTCTTATTTAGCCTCCAGGATGGTGAGTCCCTCATGTACCAGTTCCATGGTCTCTATTGCTACTTCATTGGCATCGGCCTTGAGATCGGTAGATTGTACCTTGCTCGGCCATGCATTTTCCAGGATCCAGGTAATAATAGGCTCGTGGTTCTCATTTAACAACTTAACTGTAACAGAGCGTCTGTACAGGGAACCTGTATCATTACCCTCCTGGAAGAAGTAGGTTTTTTGCCATTCTGTGAAGAAATCGAAATCGCCTTCAAACGTTCCTCTTTTCAGGGTAATATTGCTGTATTTGGTGAGTCCGGGTTGCTTTGTTTTATTGTATTTTTTATTGCTCCCTTCCCTGTATTCAATGACCTCTGTTTCAAAGTCCAGTCCACTTACCTCCGTAAATCCAATTCGAAAATCGCTTCCCCATTCTACGAGGAAATGAAACTTTGGTAGTGGATAATCTCCTATTGCTGCCATATTCTTAGATTTTAATTTTTAGTGTTTGATATGCTTATTTTCCACTCTCCGCTGCTTCTGCTGCTTTGATAGCTTCTGCAAGGCTCGTTTTCTTAGAGAGGATGGTGTCGCTTTCCTTTTTGGAATTGATCCAATCTTCTTTCAGACTCTCTGTTTTTTCTGTGGCGGTCTCATAATCTTTACGGACCTTTTTGTAATACCAACTGCTACTTATAGGGAAGGTTGGAATTGGCTTGGCTTTCTTGTCATCGCACGGATATTTGTACTTGTCGGGATCGTTTTCATTTTGTTCCTCTTCATTTTCACCCTGATCCTCGTCATCATCGCAATGTTCATCATCTTCAGAACCATCTCCGTTAAAGTCTTCACGAATACCTTTAAGCTTATCTTCCAAACCGTCTTCCTTACAGATAGCTGCATATAGAAGATGAGCGCATTTGAGCGTTTCCAGAAGCTTTTCCAGAATGGCATCCTGCATTTCACAAACCAGGACGATCTTCTCCTCGTAAGCTTCTATACATTTGATAACTTCTGCCTTGTCTTCGTCGCTTACATTCTGAAGGCATTCGACCGCCTTTTTAAATGCAGTGATCTTATCTTTAAGCCCCTCCTTGTTCTCATCGAAAGTGAAGAAACAATCGAAAATGGTCTTAACCAGGCAGGTAAGCTTTTCCAGGGCTTCGGTAGTGCACTTGGATTTTTCACATACTATTTTTACCTGCTCCAGAAGAAAGTCAAGTTGCGTAACAATATCCTTTGATTTCTTATCGGCTTCGGTGATGAGCCTGTCCCAGTTTTCCAGTTTTGTTTCCCAATTGAGGGAGTTTATATATTCTTCCCTGAATTTTTCGGTCTGGGCAGCCGCCTTTTTATAATCGTTACATGCTTTTTCATGTTCTTTTTTCCATTTGTCCAGACAATCGTTTTCCGGATCCCCATTACCCGGATCATCTTTACAGCAGGCGTTGTTTATCATAAATTTTCCCATGATTTCTTATTTAAATTGTTATACCGGATATTAATATTGATCTGCAGACTGTTTTCCTTTTCTTCGGGGAGTCTTCTTTCTGCCTTCATTTTCTTTCCCTTTATCATAACAGCTTCCGTACTCCTCGCAGAGATCGAGGCATTCACCATCGCATTCACTTTCGCAAATGAACTTTATGATGCATTCCAGACCCTGGGATGTGGTAGATTCTGATGCTGTATCGCACATGATCTGCGCCAGTTCTTCTACAACAGCATTCAGTTCTTCCCTTGCCTTACTCACATCTTCCGCAGTAGATTTTATATTGGCATCCACACAATCCTTAAAGATCTTTACGGCATCTACAAGAAGTTTTACAAACTCTTTAAGACTGTGAGTGTTGGTAAAGGTTTGGATCCCTGCAATTGTTACTGCGGATTCAAACGCATTCTGCCCTTTTTCATCCAGCGTCTTGGTTTTATCCATGATCTCCTTAAGATCGTGTTCTATTTCTCCGATCTTCCCGTCTTTTGAAGGCTTCCCGGATTTTGGAAAGAGTTTGTTCTTAACACAGTTAGACATTGCGCAGGCTGCATTATGGGCTTCTTCCATTTTAACCCGCATTTCGTTCAACAACTTGGAGGATTCCTTGATGAGCTTTTCTATGTCTTCATCTTTTTTAATGTATTCCTCCGTGTTTCCCTGAATGATCTCTGTCTTCTTATAATTCCCGAGAGTTACACAACTCATGATGTCCTGATAGACCTTATGTGATTTCTCTGCGCTGTCCAGACAACAAATTTTATAGCCCTGGGCCTTTTCCTTTGACTCCTGAAGAGTCCTGCCGGCAGCTTCCGAACTATCTGCCGCATTCTTTTCATTTTTAATGACGGTAAGGGTTTCACATATTATTGCTTCCGGATTATTACCGTTATCATTGCCGTTCTTGCTAGCCATGTTTTACTATTTTAGTGTTCATTGATTTGCTTTATGGTTTACTCTGATAGCATTTTATGGCTAAACCTTAGAATGATGAATTCTGCCGGTCTCACGACTGCCATTCCGATTTCCACTATCATCCTTCCTTCCCAGATATCTACTTCATCCATGGTTTCATTCAGTCCTACCTTTACGTAGAAAGCCTGCTCAGGAGTAGTACCCATCAGGGCTCCTGCTCTCCATTGCTGAACCAGGAAATTATCTATCATCGATTTTACCCTTGACCAGGTGTTGAGGTCGTTAGGTTCGAATACGAATTGAAGCGTTGCTTTTTTAACCGATTCCTCTACCATGTTGAAAAACCGCCTTACCGGAACATAGCGCCATTCGTTACTGTTACCGGCCAACGTACGGGCACCCCAGATGATGGCGTTCCCCCGGCCGACAAACGAACGGATCACATTTACAGATTTTCCGGCATTGACATCTACATTCAGGCTTTCCTGTTGCTGATCTGTAACCTTCATCATGGGCCTGATCACATAATCCATATTTACATTGGCAGGTGCTTTCCACACTCCTCTTGACGAATCGACACTGGCGTATACACCAACGACCCCGGATGAAGGAGGCATTTCCAGCGGAAGGTTCCGAATGGAATTCTGTGCCTGGAAATAAAGTGCATTGTTTTTGGATTTCAGGTCAGACATCGGCCCGTTTAAAGAACCGTCACCACCCTGATGAACAATGGTTACATTGGCATCTCCATCACCTTCACCTCCGTAATAATAATCGAGAATGGTCTCTACATTAGGGAAGTAGGTAGCACCGTACTTAATAGTGTTTTCTTCCGGCGGGGTGTTATTACGCATCACATCTATATTGGCAAGAAGATCGGGCTCTGCCGGATCCTGCCATATATCCATGACCGTAAACCGGTCTTTCAGTTTTTCACACATATCCATCGACTCTCCGAACAGATTATAAAAATCCGGGAAGTTGTCCAGTCCCTGGGAATCGGGATATACATAGAGTGTTATCTCATCGATCTTTTCGGTAGCGTCGAGCCCCGTTTTAAGATCGGCAAAGCTCACAATACCGGTAGAATAATCACCTACGGAAACCACCCAGCAGGGACCGCCTCCGTTAGCGAAAAACATCTGTAAAGCATAATGCATGATGTACTTAGACCTGTCTCCGATGGACGCCTGTACTATAGTTGGTGCACTGGGCTGTTCACTGATCAATACGGAAAGTTGAGTTTCTACAGCGGGTTTCCCGAAAAAACGTTCGTACTCCAGTAAAGAACTAATTCTCTTAGGCTCATTCAATAATGAATTTCCTCTTTGATCCTCGGCTTTTTCGGTATATCCGATAAAAGCGGGAATTGCGGTTTCAACCTGAGCGATTGACGGTGGGAGTTTAGGGATCTCTTCAATATAAACTCCAGGTGTTTTATAGTTCATAATGCCATTTTTATAAAAGGTTCAATGTTTAATTTTTTAATAATCTGTTTGACTGATTGATATAGATCTCAGAAAATATCTTCTCTTCCTCCACCCGGATTGCCGGGATCCTGGGATGGGGCAACAAAAGAGCGGTCCCGTTCTTAAAAGGAACCAGCGCTTCGGTTATAGCCTTGGGTTTTATGGATATCAGCTTCTCGGATTGAAGGGACAAATGCGCAGCGGTTGCTGCTATTTCCGGTGCACTGAATCCACCTTCTTTTCTGTACCTCCAATAGGTTCTTCTGTTACTTAACCTGATCTCAAAAACCGGATGAGACACCTTTTGGTTTGCCCCGTCTATTTTGGTGATCAAAAAACCTCCGGCGTCCAAAAGACTGTAAGGAGACCCTGTTTCATCGAATCTGATATCTATAAGTGCAAAATGATCCTTGTGGTAGATTTCACTGTTCAGGTAAACCGGATAGGAAACTTCCGGCCCTGCATTAGCTGTGATCTTCAACGTATAGAAATCTGAAGGAATAGGAGGAGAGTTCTCATCGGTCTCGTCAACCTTTTCAAAGTTCAGAGGAATGTCCCCTAAGGCTACAAGCCCTCCTTTATCAATGGTCTTTATTTCGGTATTGCTCACATCCTCCAGAACAAATTTTATCTGGGTGATGTTCTGTTCTTTTTTTAAGCGATAGATAAAATTGGATGGAAGAAGTATCCTGTCGGAAGCATTTAAAAAACGTTTATCCGTAGTATCTTCCCAATAAGTTGGATCACTACCGTCTGTTTGCTGAAGTGCTTCTCTGATCGTTCCACCGAAATTGACATATGAACCCATTTCATAGGTTTTCCCTGGCTGATGCTCTTCAACATTATTGGAGAGTGGCAGGGATTTATAAGGTGGAGGCCCTGCTTCGTCCAATTCTGTCTTATTTTTATTGGTCAGATAGTATATGGAAGGGAGGGAATGCCTTAAATTAATGTTGGTCATACTGTTAAAAAAGGGAAGCTTTGGGCGAACTGAAAAACCGAGGCTCAGCTCCGGAATAAATTCCTGTACGGCTTTATAACGGATCTCTCCGGCCACGTTTTCCGTATCTACTTCTGTTCCCACAATAAAACCCAGTGCCGTTCTTGCCATCAGCAATCTGTATTCACTCATTTTTCTTTTGGTGTCTTCCAGCGGATTTATATCGAAGAGGTCTTTTATATCGTAGATGTTATGCGAAAGTTTTTTGTTGATCAGATCTTTTTTCTCTGCCAGGTTCCTGTCAAAAAAGGAAGTTCCGTCTGCTGTCGTCAGGAAATAATCATGCAGGAAACGGATCTCGAAAAGCCTTTTAAAAACGGTACTACTCATCACAATCGGCATTTATCATGTTCTCAATTCTCTCAATGGTCTCTATTACCGGAGCATCCTCTTCGGTATTCTCCTGGATCTTCACAAGGCGTACTTTATACATGGCAAAGGGAACCTGTTTTCCTCCCAGAGAGCCCCAGAGGTGGTTGATCTGCTCAAAGGTGAGGGTGTATAATTCTACATTTAACCTGAGCTCGTCCTTTTCTTCCTGAGAAATAGTAATATCTCCGGAAACGGTTGTAAAAGGGGAGTTCTTAACAGTAAAACTCTTCTTGGCCTGAAAAAACTGGATAACCAGCGACAGGCGGTGGAGGGCAAACTCATAAGCATCCTGCAGATCTTGTCCGAGGGTCGTAGAAATAAGAATGTAAAGATTCAGGAACACCGGAGGCTCTACATATCGGGTCCCGTTCAGGGTTCTGATGGTATTGCTGTTGTTTTTGAGGGTGCTTTCCTCTTCCGTATTAACCAGGGTAATTATGATCTTATTGTTGAGGTCGCCATGCGTTTCCCCATCCATAAGCGCAATATTGTGCAGGATGATATCATCTTCGGTAATAGCGTCTGTAGGCCTTTTGTTTTGAAAGACATAATTACTCAATTCATCCCTTAATAATTTTAGAGCCGATCCAATCATAACCTGATTAAACTTTAAATACTGCTTAAATGCTGATCGCAGGGGGGAAATAATGCTACTTAGAGGGGGTAATTATTGTCCTATGCAAGTTTTAAAATAAAAGGTTTCGGATCAATCCCCATTTTTAGGGATTTTGAGCGTAATTGTCTAAAATTCCGGAATTTACTCTATAGCTGCATGAGTTCGGAAGCTCTCTTGATGAGTTGCGCAGTGTTGTTTACTTTAAATTTTTCAATGAGGTGCTTACGATGCGAAGTGGCAGTATGACCGCTTATGTAGAGTTTATCTGCGATCTGTTTGGAGGAGAAACCATTAGCTATCAGTTTAAGAACTTCCAGTTCCCTGGAAGAGATATCCACATCCAGCAAGTTGTTGTAATAAACAGAGTTGATCTTTTTACCGAGGCATTTTTCTATGCTTTCCCTATCGGAGAAGTCATAGAGGTAATTCAGCAGAAGGATCTCATTATTTATATGATATAATTCCAGTTCATGCTTGATAAAACACCATTTTCCACTCGGGGTTTTGATATGATAGTTCAGGTAAATGGAATTGATCTCTCTCTGCCTGGAGAAGATAAAATTGGATATTTGTTTCTGAATGATCCGGGCTTCCCGCGGATCGATAAGATTATACCAGAATTTCCAGCCTCCGTCTATGATCTCGGCAGGGCGATACCCTAAAAGATCCTCGTAGGAACAGCTGCAGCTCAGAAAAGTCTTTTTCCTGATATCGAAAATGCTGATCATAATATTTTTGGAACATTCGCAAAGCTTAAAGATTTTTTTCTTGATTTCCGGCCATAACAGTTCCTCTCTTGCGAGTACATCTGCATTGCTTTTGCCATAGGCAATTTGATAAGCATTTTTCATTTTTAATTATTGGCACGGTTGTTAGAATAAGGTTTTTAAAGTTACATCAATCATCTGTAAAAACGCTTAGGGTATTCCCCCTTTTGCTAAGGGGTTTTTCCTGTAAGAAGCAGATAATCAGATATATAATTTCAAAAAAGAAAGCCTGAATGGCCGAATTATTAAGAGAAAAGGGAGAAATTTTGTAATTTATAGGATTGGTTTGGGAAATTAAATATTGACACTTTTTAAAAAATATTCCCCGCTTGTTGTCCAAATTTTGTGAACCCAAACGTCATAGATAAAAGATTTAAACAACTTAAAATTAAATACTCATGAAAAAATTTATTCTCCCTATTGTGATGTTATTATTGGTAAGTTTTACTGTTTCTGATGTAAACTTAACCGATTCTGAGCGTCAGATGGCCGTTACCGAAATGGCGAAAACCAAAGATTATCTTATGAAAACCGTTAAAGGGTTGAGTGATGCACGGTTAAATTTTAAAAGCAGCCCGGAATCCTGGTCGATTGCCGAATGTGTTGAACATATAGCTATATCAGAGAGTATGATCTTCGGAATGCTCGATAACGCACTTAAAACCCCGGCTAGCCCTGACAGGCGATCTGAAGTAAAAATACCGGATTCACAACTCCTTAAAATCATTACCGATCGAAGCAATAAGGTTAAGACCCGGGAGCCTTTTGAGCCTACAGGGAAGTTCGGTTCTTATAAGGCTACTCTAAAAGAGTTTAAGAAGAAGAGATCTGAACACATAAAATACCTGAAAAAGACCGATGATGACCTGAGAAACCACTACGCAGAGTTACCTTTCGGAACAATTGACGGACTTCAGGTACTTTTGTTTATGTCCGGACATACACATAGACATGTAGATCAGATCAAGGAAATTATGGCGAATGAGAATTTCCCAAAGCAATAAAAAAGTTGAAATAATGGATTAAAAAAGCTGAACGTAAGTTCGGCTTTTTGTTTAGGTTATATTAGTTTTTAAGCCTAAACTCCACTACGCCATTCTTTGCATTGGAACCATATTTTTCTTTGGCTTTATCACCTTTTACAATATTTATGCTTTCAATTTCCGACAGGGAACGCTCCTGAAGAAAAGAGGGTTTGACCAATTTATCATCCCCGTCATTTTTTAAAATATAGAGAGGCTCTTCATTTGTAAAAAGATCACTTTGTATATTTTCCATTGCCGATCTGCCATCAGCAGATTTGGAATGATCGCGTAGTATTATTTTTTGACCATTGCTGTTGGTATCAGAAGTTTTGAAAGAGGAACCGAAAGCCAATATGACAAACATTACCGGCAGAAAAAGAGTAAGCCGGAGATAAGCAAAGGAATTCTTATTTCTTTCCCGTTCCATCATTTTAAAGCGTTTTTTAAGATCTCCGCCATTACTAAAGTGATTTCCGAGTTGGAGAGAAACTCCGGTTCGCGTGCGAAAAAGAAGATGCTGATAGTCTAACGGGTCAAATCCGCGTTCCAGGACCTGCCGGTCTACCATATATTCATGTTCAGCTTTTATAGATCTGCGGAAGAGCCAGATGGCAGGATTAAACCAGTAAACTACGGTCAGGATCTCCAGAAGTAACGTATCGACTGAATGGAATTGCTCCCGATGATATTGTTCATGTGCTATTAGCACTTCCATATCCTCCTGTTCGAGGTCATGCCGACCGATAAATAAAATATTAAAAAAAGTAAAAGGAGGTATTTTTCTGTTTAGCTGAACCACGGTAAATCCCCAACGTTTGTACCTAGGAGATTTGAAATAGAGTAGCACAAGGCTAAACAGACCGTAGAGAGAACGAAATGAAAAAAGTATGAGCCCCGCAAAATAGATGCTTAGATAGATACTAAAAGAGTTTTTATCCACTACCGGCGTCAAAGAGTTCTCAAAAATGTAATTTACCACCCGGGGATATTTATCAGAACCGAACAGACCTTCCACAGGGATTAGGGTAAAAACACAGGAAAAAAGGATACAGACAAAACCGGTGAACCTGTTTAACTGATGATTGGGTTCATAGCTTAGAACCAGCTTATACAAAAAATATAAAACGACTAAAGAAATACTGGACTTTAGCAGGTAAACTTCCATTACTTTTTGTTTTTACTCTCGATTTTCTTTTTAAAATGCTCGATAAGTTCCTCCATTTCTTCTGTAGATAGATTGCTTTCACTACTGAATTCGGATACCATACTTTTAAATGAATTGGAGAAATATCTGTTCATAAAAGATCTTATAAAACCATTAGTGTATTCCGTTCTTTCGATAAGAGGGTAGTATTCATGAGAATTCGCAATCGGTTGCCTTCCCACAAAGCCCTTCTTTTCAAGGATCTTCATAATGGTGGCAACCGTTGTATAGGCCGGTTTGGGCTCCTCATATTTTGCAACGATGTCTCTGATAAGTCCCTTTTTTATAGACCAGAGAATTTTCATTGCCTTCTCTTCTGCTTTTGTAAGTTCTAGATCCATATCGATTTTAGTGTGATAATACCAATCTACTAAAATTATAGTAGAATTACTAATTTATTAGTATGTTTGTAAAACTAGTAAAAATCGGCTTTATGAAAAAATTAAAATTCAGTATCCTTTGTTTTCTGTTGCTTTTAGGCTCTGTCTGTCTTCTGAGAGGGCAAACTTTAACCGGTGCCTGGGTAAAAATAAAGGCAGAACGCTATGATAAGGATTCGGATTTACCTTTAAACCGGGTACACAAGGCCTATTTAAGATATGAGTTTTCTCAGGGAAGGAAGCTGTTAATATCATCGCACTATGCTTTTAATGCTTCTAACAGTGTTCCGGTAGACTACAAGATTGAAAATAATATTATAAAATTCGGTTTTGACAGACAATTCCTGATCGAGAAGGTTAATGATGCGGAACTGGTATTGATAGAAATGGAGCAGGGAAAATTAGACTCCGATTCTGTGAGACATATATTTATAACCGAAGAAAGTTATCTGGACAGGCTTCCTTTAGACCCGGGAGATAAGGTGGTTACAGGAGAAGATACCACTTATATAGAATCTGCCAAATTGTATCTGAAGTTCAGGACCATCAGCCCGGACTTTCACGCTTATCTCAGCGACCGGATAAATAAGGATTATTACCCAGGTGAAAATTATTTTTTTGCTGTGTTTACCATACATCCGCAGGGTGAAATAGATAATATAAAGATCCTGCATCACGTAAGTAAAAAATCAGATAAAAAAGCCATAGCAGCTATAAAGGGATCTGAAGGGATGTGGACACTACCAAAGCTGAAAGGAGAAAAAGTGAGCATAGTAAAGCTGATTGAAGACAGGTATTTTAAACGCAGGTCCAATGAGGTCTCCAAAATAGATTTTAATAGCCTTTCCCCGAACGCTTCAAGGAAGTACCCGCCTGAATACCTAAGGGAATTTAATCTGCTGGCCAGAAAATGGTTAAGCAAAGATTACGATGGAGTACTTAAATCTGTGGATGCTCTGGAAAAGATCAAACCCGACGAACCAAACCTGTTTTATTTAAGATATTTGTGTTATACGGAAATGGGAGATGATAAGAAGGCAGGAGAGAATTTAAAGCTATTGAAGAAAAGCAGGTTAAAATACCTGATAAAAGAAATAGAAACAGGAGAGCAACCGTAATATTTTGCTATCTTGGAGAACCTATTTCTCCAAACATGAAGAATCAATTACTTGAGTATATTTCAAGATATATAACGCTTAGCGAGGAAGAACGCCAGGCGGTGATCGAGAATATTCCTGTACGGACCTTTAAAAAGGGAACCGTTCTGCTCCGGGAAGGGGAGATCTCTACCGAATGCTATTTTAATTTAAAAGGCCTGGTCAGGCAATATTACCTGGTAGACGGAGAAGAGAAAACCACTTTTTTTTATACGGAAGAACAGGTAATAGCTTCTCTGGAAAGCGCTACGAAAAAGATACCCAGTAAGCACTATCTGGTTTGCGAAGAGAATACCACTCTTACCATTGGGACCTATGAAACAGAGAATGAATTCTATAAGCGTTTTCCCAAATTTGAGCAATTATCCAGAATTCTCTCGGGTGAGAATTTCGGGGAATACCAGGAATTGTTCGCTTCTTTCAAAACCTCTTCCCCTGAAGAACGTTACCTGGATCTTCTAAAGAACAGGCCCGAACTGATTAAAAGAGTACCTCAGTATCAGTTAGCCAGTTATATTGGAGTAAGCCCCGAATCCCTGAGCAGGATCAGGAAAAGGATCTTTCAAAAGAAATAGTATTTGCATTTATTGACCGGGATCCTTTTGTAACCGTACTCCCTTTATCAATAGCCATAGAATAAAGGACATCTCTGCAAAGCCCGAAAAAAGGGCTCCCGTAGAGGTTAAGTTGCTATATTGAGGAGAAAGAAACCCCGTAAACATATGAATGAGATAGCCGAAGGCTGCCATCATTAGTAATATCCCCAAAATCATGGGAAATGCAGGTGACTTCCATATCAGGTATCCGAGGGGTAACAACCATAAACCAAAAAATATATGAGCAATACTGTATCCTGTATCGTGAAAATCCAGGAATAACATGGATAAAGCGTATAATTGTTCTGTTTGAAAAGCACTTAAGTATTCACCTCCTTCCAAAAGATGTAGTACGGCATATTGATTCAACATATTTATACAGGCAATAGGCACCCCGGTTAATGCCAGGATCAGCATTATCAAAGCTATCTTTTTATTAACTGAACGAAGTATAGAATACAAAAGAGGGATCATAACGGAAAAGATGCTTAGCTGGACAAGATCGGCTACAAAACTCCAACGGAATTGGGGCAATTGAGCCATTATGTTGCTAACTGTTGTAGCAGCATCTCCGGGAGCTATGAGTTTCAGGCGAACAAAAAAATGGGCATAACCTCCAAAGAAAGCAACAAGAAGATATAAAAAGCCTGCCCACCGGGCTGTTTTTTTTAAGGAATTGGTTTTTTCGGTCATCAGATATAGTTTAGTTGATAACCAAAATTAGGGGCCAGCGTTTTTTTATTCATTGACTTTAGTTAAGAAATGGAGCATTCCTGGAGTTTGGAATATTGGTTTATAACCGTATCAGTAAAAAAGATCAATAATAAAACTGCTGTTAAATAAAATATTTTTAACCGTTATAGCTGGTTTTTATAGATTAGCATAAACCTTTGGGAAGAACATCTGTGGTTTCCCCGGAATGAATATAAAACATCAGATCAAAGCTATGTCGAACAACATAATTACGAGAAAAGCAGATAGGAGTGAGATGGATTGGATAAATTCCTGCTACCGGGAAATCGGATTTGTCAAATCGGATTTTGATAAGGAATTCATTGTGATCTCGGAAGTTGACGGACATAAGGCCGGCCTGGGAAGGGTAGTGGTGATTGATAAAGCTAATGTTGAATTAGGTGGGATCTATGTTTTAGAGGAATTCAGGAAAATGGGAGTTGCCGAGAGTATTGTGACCTTCCTGTGCGATAATAATCCTTTTGCAGATCAGGTTGTCTGGTGCCTGCCTTTTGAACATCTGAAAGAATTCTATTCGAGTTTTGGATTTGCAGAGAACAAAGGCCTGAAAGCACCAAAAGAAATAGCAGAAAAGCACTTATGGTGCAATGATGCATATCAAAAGAAGGTTCTTTTACTATCCAAAACCTGATCCAGACAAGCTAAGAATGTATCATAAAGCTCTTTTTCATGATACAAATTGTTTGCATGTAAATTCTAGCCGATTCATTGTGAGGGAGTTATTTTTTATTTGATGAAAAAAACTATCCATAGGTGAAAAAATATACCCCCGGAATTTAAGAGTAGCTAGTTTTGATCCTTTACTAAGGATCTTAAAACAATGAGAGTATTCATTTTGTTATGTAGAATACTGATCTGTATAAGCTATTTGTTTTTTTCGGGGGATGCAAATGCTCAATCAGAGCAGGAGATATCGGATTTTTCAGAAGTAAATGAGAAGTTTGGTATTGAGGTTCGTACCGGAGTTTCATTCTTTGCAGATACCCGACTTAGTGTTGATGGGCTGGAAGAAGTATATGGTAACGGAACCCGAAGCGCTTTCGATACCAGCCCCGGCCTTCTCCTGGAAATTGCTATGACTTATATTTATAACCCCCAATTCACAATGGAAATTAGTATGGGGCGTCTTAAAGCGAACCTGAAAGATTATAGCTTTTCAGTAGGAGGAAGAACGGTTCGGCCGGAAGTAAACGGAGCCCTTGGCGGTTTATACGGTATGGCAGGTATTTATTATAAACTCCGGCTTTCCAAAAACACGGATCGATTTGCATTTATTATGGGCAGTGGCCTGGGTTTGATGGATACAGATATAAAAGCTGAGTTGGATTCTATGTCCGTATTAACTGATTCCGACATTGTATTAACGTATCAGCTAAGTAGTGGAATTAGTTTGGATCTTAATTCAGTAATCAATCTTTCTACTACCTATAAATACCTGGCTGGCCGGAACCCGGTTTTCACTACCGAAGCCCCTGATTTAGGGCAGGCTCATATAAAATTCCGGACTCATAATATTCTCCTGGGATTTCGAATGACTTACTGATTTTAGTTTGCTTTTGAACTCTACATATAAAATTCCAAACTCCACCTCTCGACTGCGCTCGAGATGACAAAACGAACAACTAACAACAAATTCCAATGAACAATAAACAATGAATAATTACCAATGAGCAATTATGCTTAATACTTTATACTCAATACTCACATCTCCCTACTCCGAAACATTTGTGAAAGAGTAACACCCCTTGTAACACCCCTCTTGTTTTCTCCCCTCCAGGGGAGAACAAAATCCTCAAGGAGACAATATCAACAACCAACAACTACCAACCACCAACTAACAACCACCAACCAACAACCAAAACCCATCAACATACGGCACTAAAAAATGAAAAAAAGCGTTTTAATTATAGGAACCTACTCAATATATTACCATGAAAAATCGACACAGCCGGATCGGGGCTTTAATTCCGGTCATTTCTATTTGTTTTCTCCTTTTCCTGACCGCTTGTTCAAAATCTGATGAAGAAGAACATAGCCCCCTGATAGACCTGGGCATGAATGATGCTGAGGTACAGGCCAGGCTAACTACTTCCCTTGTCGGAGAATCCCCTGATGGAGAAGGAAACCCGGAGAACCTTTGTGCAAATGGTGAAATGCAACTTATGTCTGAAGATCCGTATTGCGGATATGTGGATGTAGGTGAATATGCCGTTAATCAGATCAATAAATACAGGGCCGATCATGGGTTACCACCATATGTAAGAGGTACGGAGTATGAATTATGTGCCGCCAGGGAGGCCAGGCTGGCTGCGCAAAATGACACCTTTCACTGGAGTGATGGTTGCGGATGGCAATCCCAGGGTGCTGCCGGAGGTGGCAGAGGAGGAGACGACTCCCCGGGGACCGTAGAAAAATCCATCTGGTGGGTTATTAAACTCTTTTATGAAGAAGGCCCGGAAGGAGGGCATTACAGAGCTATGATGGAAAAAAGAAGCCGCCGTGTTGCCATAGGTTATTTTGCTATCGATCGTGACCGGCATGGCGTAGTTGTCAATTACTATGATTAGTCTCTGTTGGGAGTTAAAAATACTGTTGCAAGTAACCAACAACTATCAACGAACAACCAAATGACTATGTCAAAACAATGACTTAACTTTAAACCTGACTGATTCACTTTCGCCTATAGACACATAGGGAATAAACATTATCAGATAAAGCAGGTTGAATATGGACTTTAGAAAGCAATATGCTTCGGATATTGAGTTAATCAAATCAAAACGGGATCATCTTGGGGGTGACTTTTGGACAACAGAGGATAACAGACTTGGTAAGGGATCACCTTTTTCGGCCAGAGATGTGTCAATAATATTATCGGAGCTTGGATTTACCAGAGAAGATGAAGGAATTAAGGAGCTGGCGAATAAATTTTTCTCTGTACAGAGACCTGATGGAAGATTTAAAATTTCACCTTCGGGAACCATATATCCATGCCATACAATTACAGCTCTGAGGGTTTTATGTTACCTGGGGTATGCTGAAGATGAAAGGTTAAAAATGACTTTTAATCATTTACTGGAAATACAGCATAAAGATGGAGGATGGAGATGCAATAAAACTAAAATGGGTAAAAGTATAACTATGGATTTATCGAATCCGGGTGTTACTCTGGAGGCTTTGGATGCGTTTAGGTTTACGGATCTTTTGAATTCTGATAAAAATTTGGATCTTGCCGTTGAGACATTACTTTATCATTGGGAGGTGAAAAGACCATTGGGACCATGTCATTTTGGAATTGGAACACTATTTATGCAAACGGAATTTCCCTTCTTAAGATACAATTTGTTTTACTATTGTTATACCTTGTCTTTCTACGATTATGCCAAGAATGACGATCGTTTTTTAGCTGCCGTTAAAGAGTTGGATCGGAAAACGCAAAATGGAAAATTAGTAGTCGAAAATCCAAATCGAAAACTTGCGGGATTGCAATTTTGCAAAAAAGGAGAAACAAGTGATATAGCAACTCTGAGATATAAACAGATGAAGAGCAGAATTAGCTGAGATTAAAATATTTTTGAATCAAATTATATAGAATAATAAACAAACCAAACCCATTACAAACGGAGGAAATAAAATGCTAAAGCCTAACAACTAAAGGCTGAATACCATTCTTTCCTTTTTCGATTCAATCCTAAAAAAGAATTTTCTAAATTGCTGTTCGAATTTTATAGCTTAATAGAGGGTATTTAAATAATACATATCCAACCAAATTGTGTACAATATGAAGCGTAAAAAAGAAAACCGCAGTTACCATAAAATCTATTATTTCATAGTTTTTCTTTTCCTATTTAATGCTGTTTCAGGCCAAACTGTAAAGCAGGAAAAAATGGAAAAATTAAACTTTATGATTGGCAACTGGGTGGGGACATCAACAGTTTATGATAAGGGAGAAGTTTCCAAACAGGTTCCGGCCTATCAAAAGATCAGTTATGATCTGAATAAAAGTATCGTGGTGATCGAATTGCATTCGGAATTATTGCAACTCCATACGATAATATACTATGATGAAAAGGATAAAACATATTACTACAATCCGTTTTCAGAAAGGGGAGTAAGGAAACTACCTGCAGAATATAAGGACGGCCAGTTTATTGTGAACAGCAGTGATACCAATAGATTTATTTTCGGCAGAACATCAGAAAATGGTTTCCGTGAATACGGAGAGAGATTAGTTGACGGGAAGTGGGTAAAATATTTTGAAGATAATTTTAAAGATATTCAGTAAACTAAAATGTTGAATGTTAAGTTTTAAATGTTTAATGTTTAAATCATCATATCTCAATACTCAATACTTTGTACTTAATACTGACTAACAGCCAACAACTAACAACTTCTTCATCATTTCCGGATTACTAACGTGATCCAGCGTAGAGGGAATGTTGCTCAAGCAAAAGCTGAAAGCTGCGCTTTCCTTTTTTTGTTTTCACTTTCGCAACCCTTTTCAACAATCGTCAATCCGAAATGGTAGATTGTAAATTAAAATGTTGAATTTTAAATGTTTAATGCTTAAATCATCAGATCTCAATACTCAATACTTTGTACTTAATACTGACTAACAGCTAACAACTAAAGGCCAACAACTAACAACCCCTTCACCACTCAACATTTATCATTTAACATTCCTTAATTGTATATCTAAAATCGTAGATCGTAAATTAAAATTTTAAATGTTTAATGCTTAAATCATCAGATCTCAATACTCAATACTTTGTACTTAATACTGACTAACAGCCAACAACTTCTTCATCATTTCCGGATTACTAAAGTGATCCAGAGTAGGGGAATGTTGCTCAAGTAAAAGCTGAAAGCTGCGCTTTCCTTTTTTGTTTTCACTTCGGCCCGAAAGCAAGCTTTAGCCTCGCTCAAACAAAAAAAGCTGAACAATTGTTCAGCTTTTACTTGGTCGGGATGACTGGATTCGAACCAGCGACCCCACGCACCCCATGCGTGTACGCTACCAGACTGCGCCACATCCCGATAAACAGTTTACACTGTTCAAATTCCAATAAATAAACTCCAAATCCCATACTTTCGATAAAGAAAGCAGTCTGGAATCAGACGGAGCTTGTTCCGAGCGTAGCCGAGGAGCCACATCCCGATAAACAGTTTACACTGTTCAAATTCCAATAAATAAGCTCCAAATCCCGTACTTTCGGTAAAGAAAGCAGTCTGGAATCAGACGGAGCTTGTTCCGAGCGTAGCCGAGGAGCCACATCCCGAAGGACTGCAAAAATATAAAAGTTCCTGTATTATCCTTAATTTTTGATTCTAAAATTGACTTTATTTTTTCAATTCTTCCGGAAAGACATCCGGGACAAAATCCCAAACCAGAGGTAAAACATAGTAAGTGAATAAAGTAAGCAGAATAATAGATATAATATTCATCCAGATACCTGTACGTAACATGTCCGGGATCCGCAGGTAACCCGAACCGAAAACCACCGCATTGGGCGGTGTGGCAACCGGTAACATAAAGGCACAGGAAGCGGCAACAGTAACCCCTACCATCAGTACAAAAGGATGTACATCAAAAATAAAAGCCACCGGAACTATAATAGGTAATAGCATGGAAGTAGTAGCCAGATTGGAAGTGATCTCGGTTAAGAAATTTACCGCAGCTATAAGGAATGCTACCAGGATCAATAAAGAGATCCCGTTTACCGAAATAAGCTGATCACCTATCCATCGTGCAAGTCCGCTGCTGGTAAAACCCTGAGCCAGGGCCAGACCACCACCAAAAAGCAGCAATACGCCCCAGGGAAGCTTTACTGCCGATTCCCAGTCTACAAGACGTTTTTCCGTTTTGGATCTGGAAGGTAATATAAAAAGAACCACTGCTGCTATCATCACAATAATAGTATCATCTATCGCCGGAAAGATCTTTTGTAATACATAACTTCTCAGGATCCAGCACAAGGCGGTAAGAATAAAAACAGCTAATACCAGTTTTTCTTCAAAAGATATTTTTCCAAGTTCTGAGATCAGGCGTTTTATTTCTGCCTGCCCGCCGGGGAATCCCTTCTGTTTAAAACTAAAAGCAAAACGGGTGAGGTATTTCCAGCAAATAAATAGCAGGATAATGGAAATAGGAAGCCCGAAACTCAGCCATTGTACAAAAGTGAGCTCAATTCCATAGGTTTCCTGAAGTATCCCTGCCAGGATAATATTGGGTGGAGTCCCTATCAGGGTTGCCACTCCACCTATGGAAGCCGAATAGGCAATTGCCAGCATCAGGGCCTTCCCGAATATCATCGTCTCGTTTTCTTCCGTATCGGGATTATCTTTCAGCTGTGAAACAATAGCCATTCCAATGGGTAACATCATAACTGAAGTAGCCGTATTGGAGATCCACATAGAAAGGAATGCAGTTGCACACATAAAGCCTAAAATGATCCTGCTAACACTGGTTCCTATCAGGTTGATGATATGCAATGCGATCCGACGGTGAAGATTCCATTTTTCGATGGCAATAGCCAGTATAAACCCACCTATGTACAGAAAGATATATTTATGCCCGTAAGCGGTTGTAGTATCTGATAATCCCAAAGCCCCGCTCAAAGGAAACAAAATAATCGGCAGCATAGCTGTTACCGCAATGGGTACTACCTCGAGGATCCACCAAATGGCCACCCAGGCTGTAGACGCCAGGACTGCGTTGGCTTCTTTGGATAGACCTTCAGGATGAAAGAAAAACAGGATATAAAAAAATAATACCGGACCGGCTACCAGGCCGATTTTTTTTAATTGCTTACTTGTCATATGAGCATAACAGGGTTTAGTGCGATCTGATTTCAGAGAACAAGATACGAATCTGATTTTTTAAGTTCCAAATCTCAGAAAAAGCCTCTACATTTCCCGAAAATTCTGAGAATAATACGATATTCTCAAAACCTGATACTATATTTTCTTAAAAGAATCTTAAAAAAATAAGACCTGCTTTTAATCGTTTTATAACATACTTAACGTATATAAACTTAGGATTGCCCCCGTTTTAGAGTCCCATTTCGGTTATTCTTAGTTGCGTTATTGCTATTAAGGAAATTTTGAATACTTAACTAACAGGATAAAGAAGATATATTTATTCGGTTAATACTGTATTTAGACACAATTAATAGAAACAACCAATGAAACGCATTGCCCTAACCATCACTTTACTTGCGATCAGCTGTTTTATTTATGCACAGCAAACTCCGCCTACCACTTGTCAGTCACCTTCCAGAGCTATTTATGAAAATGAAGTTTATTTTAAAAAGAACAGGGCTTTACTGGAAAGAGCACTACAGGGGCGTCCCGGAATTAATACAAGAGCCTATACTCAAAGTATCCACAACGTAATTGCAAAGTGGGACGGAGGTTCCTTTTACCGTTTTGAAATAGGCACCAGCCCCGGCCTTGGAGATATAAACAGAGGTCATTTATTAAGAACCACAGATAAGCATACAGGAGGGCATAGTTATGAAGAGTTGAGAAGAAGTGCCCTGGAGCAGGGAACTACATTTAATATTGGAGATACCTTTTATATTTCCCTGTACGATAATAACGGCTCTTCTGCACCGCACTCATGGGTGTCCCAACCGCTTCGCTTTGAATGGGAAGACCTGGGGAATACTGCCAACGACCTTACCATAGAGGTAGAGACCAATTACGGAGTGAACGGATTGGGGCCTTTTGCCGATTTTCAACGCGATAAGATGATGGAATTTTACAGGCTGGTCAATCCAATCATAAAGGAAGTATATGGTCCGCCTTCAAGAGATCACAGTGTTTATGTTGTAAACGATGAGAATGCTGTCGGGACCAATACTTTTTATAACGGCCCTAATCAGATAAGTACTACCTACGATCTGAATAGTGACGGCGATCTGGACCAGCCGAGGTTAATGATACACGAACTGGTGCATGCCTACCGGGATAATGTAACCCTGAGTAGTAATGACGAATGGCATTACGATACTACCTTAAGCGGATTTGAAGAGGGAATGGCAGAAGCTGTTGGGGTGATCGTCATGGATATCTTTATTGAGCGTTATCCAAATTTCTTTAACGGCGATGAATTTAAAGTGCATTGGTCACATGCCAGAGGGATGCCCTTCGACTGGGACTATGATTTTCAGAATCACGAGCAGTTGACAACCACCGATTTTTTCTCGAGTGATATAGGTACGGGAGCGCATTGGGAACGTTATGGAACCAGCCAGGCAGCCATGCAGAAGATGTATGTGGAAGATCCCGAGATCTTTAAAAAGTTCAATGCAGAATATTACAGGAGAATGAATCAGGATCATAATCTGATCCCTTCCAGAGATCTGATACTACAGATATTTAATGCAATTCTTCCGGAGGTAGAAAGAACCCCGATAACCGAATGGATCAACGATCAGCGAATCTTTGATTGCAGGGTAGTCCCCGGAAACAAAGTTCATATGCTCACTTTTCACAGCGTAGATCCACCGCGTATTCATACCCTGGACAACAGGATACATATTGTACAGACCCAAAACCTGCCGGATGGAAACGAATGGTCCTGGGATGAGATAGACCCGGTAAATGATGATAATTCCAAACGGTGGTACATACAAACCAATAATATTAACGGGCAGTTACAGATCTTTAATTACAATAACAGCCTGCATCAATCGGTAAATATCAGGAATAACAAATCCAGCCTTCGGGATGGAGGACCGGAATACCTTGGACCCTATCAGGGACCTAATTTCCTCAGGTATAATGGTATTTTTACAGGAAATGACGGGAGGAACGACTGTACTCAGCCGGGATGCGGGAAACGTCCGGTTGGAATAGATACGCATAACTTTTGGGCTACCTCCTCGGCAGACCGGGGGCATAGCGACCTGCCCAATAACCTGGTTGACCGTACCACGCAGATAGTTTCCGATCTCAGTGCGTTGGGACTTTACAGATACGAAATTGCTTTTGAAGGATCTAATTATAGCGGGACTTACTATCGGTTACACGGACAGGAACTGGTACAAAAAGATGGGATCATAGGCGGAATTCGATCGGAAGATAACACAAAACAGATCAGTGGGAAACTTATTGTGGAGCATGAGGATTTTGGGGAAGAAGCCGATATTCTTATCAATAATGGTGCATTTATCGGGCAGCGAAACTGGGCATCCGTATTGGAAACTCAAGCTCACAGGCAGGGGGGAAGGAACGACAGACGCTATTCGGTACCGGGAAAGGTGCATGTAATATACGTAAGTGAGGATTGCAAAGAATTTAAAATAGACTTCAGGAACATCCGTTATGGAGATGGTCTTGCAGGCTCTCAGTTATTTTTATTTACCGTTGAGGATTTTGAAGATATCATTTTTACCACCCAGGATGTATCTGTTTGTAATGGAGAAGACCTTGAGCTCCTGGTAGAGAATAATTTTCCCGATATCCTGGATGGGGACAGCAGGGTAACTTATAAGTGGCTGGATCCTTCAGGTACGGAGATCGCAACCACTGCTGCTCATACCATCCCTAACCCGACCAAAGCTTTACACGAAGGAACCTACATCCTGGAAATACTGTTTTTCGGATGCCTGATCACCAGGGAAATAGAAGTAATTATAGGTGATGATGGTTTTACTGTCACTACACCGGATGAACTTACTTTATGCGAAGAAGAAACACTTGAATTGGAAGTAAATGAAGTGAATGGTGCCACGTATACCTGGACCGGGCCGGGAGGGTTTACAGCCGATAGCAGGCAAATAACTATTGATAATATAAGCCCTGCACAGGGAGGTGAATATACGGTAAGTGTTACTGCCCCGGATTGTAACGGAACTTCAGTCACCAAAAGCAGCACCACTCAGGTAACTGTTAATTCCGATATCGAGCTGGTATTGGTGACTTCGGATGTAGATACCTGCGAAGGAGAAACGGTATTACTTACCGTAAATGAAATAGAGAATGCAACATATCGCTGGACGGGCCCTGATGGCTTTAGTGCAGATTCCAGGGAAGTGAACATAGAAAATATCACAAGCCAGCAACAAGGAGTGTACACGGTTACTGCTTCGGTTGTTAATTGTGATGGGTCTCCCGTTCAGGAAACAAGTTCGGTAAATATTAGGGTCGAATCTGATCCGGCCATTGGATTTGACAATATACCCGATACAGTTGTTTTGTGTTCGGGAGATAATTTTAATGTGGAGGCTCCGGACTATGAGAATGCGGTGTACGAATGGCAGGGACCAAACGGTTTCACCTTATCAGATCGGATACTGAATATCACCGGTTTTACCCATGCTATGGAAGGAGTTTACATTCTAACGGTTACTGTTGATGGATGTAATAGTACCATTCGGGAAACTCATGAAATGAATATTACTTCCTGTGCCGGTACCATAAGTATTCCTCCTTTCTTTACTCCTAATGGAGACGGACATAATGATGTATGGGAGGTAGACCAAAGCCAGATCCCTTTTAGCCATATCTATATTTACGATCGCTATGGTAAAATGCTGAAACAACTTACGGAGACAGATAAAAGCTGGGACGGATTGTATAACGGAAGGCAGATGCCGTCATCAGATTACTGGTTTGCGATCCATCTTAAAGACAACAATATTATGAAAGGACACTTTAGCCTGATCAGATAACAGGCTTTACGTCATCTTTTGTACTTTTACTTCAACTTTAACCGATTTAATTGGCATGATCCAACACCGCCATTTTATTCTCCATAAACCTTTTGGGGTTCTTACCCAGTTTGTCAATAACAGAAAACGGAAGAAAAAGTTGCTTGGAGAACTCTATGATTTCCCTCAGGATACCATGGCAATTGGACGCCTGGATGCAAATTCGGAAGGCCTTTTGTTTCTTACTACGGATGGAATGCAGAGCGAATTGATCAGAAGCGGAAAAATAGAAAAAGAATACTATGTCCAGCTGGATGGTATCATTACGGAAGAAGCCATAGAAAGCCTGAAAACAGGCGTGGAGATCGGTTTTAACGGAAAAAAATATACAACCAAACCCTGCCAGGTATTTCGTTTGGAGGAAACTCCCGCTTTCCTTCCTCCGGCTGCCAGAATACGCGATGAACGACACGGACCCTGTAGTTGGGCATCCGTTACCCTGACGGAAGGGAAGTTCAGGCAGGTACGGAAAATGACGGCAGCTGTTGGATTTCCTACCCTCCGATTGGTGCGGGTACGCATAGGTAACATGCGCCTCGATCAATTAAAATTAAAAATAGGAGAGGTGATGGAAGTAAGAGATTTTAACAATGTATTTTCAAACTAAACCACAAAGGCCGGAAAGATGAGGTTCGTAAACACCAGGGAATTAAATTTCCCGCAAAAAATAGCCATACGTGAACTTTGGAATAAAGAGTATCCGGTAAAATTAAGACTGGAAACTTTTAATGATCTTGAAAATTACCTGAGTGAACTCGAGGATCCCCACCATATTTTGCTTATTGATGCCGATAAAGAGTTAAAGGGATGGTATGTTGATTTTTCCAGAGAGGATGAACGGTGGTTTGCCATGATCCTGAATTCGGAACTTCAGGGGAAAGGCCTGGGGAGTAAATTGTTGAAAATGGCAATGGATAGAGAAACAGAGCTGAATGGTTGGGTCATTGATCACGAGAAAGATCTAAAACAAAACGGAAAGCCCTACAGATCGCCCATAGCTTTCTATTTGAAGAATGGTTTTGAGATCCTGCCAGATAACCGCCTGGAATTGGATAAAATATCTGCGGTTAGGATCAGGTTTAGGAAATTAGAGGAACAATGATCAATAAACAATTAACAATGAGCAATTACTAAAACTACCTACGTGCTCCGAAACCATGAGGTGAAGGAGTAACAATCAATACCCAAATTCCACCTCTCGACTGCGCTCGAGATGACAAATAATCGTCATAGTCCAAAGCTTCAGCGAAGGGCTAACAACCACCAACCACCAACCACCAACCAACAACCAACAACCAATACCACTTACTACCAATCTTTTTTGTTTCTTTATACGCCCTAACCAAAATAAATACAAAACTCAAATTGAAAATATGAAAACGGTTAAAACAATTTTTACATTACTTCTTCTTTTAACGGGCACGCTGAGTTATGCGCAATCTACTCCCGCTTCTGTGCTGGCGTCTATTAGAAATGAAGGATTCCAGCGATCGCAGGCAATGGAAATGCTCAGTGAGCTTACCGATGTGTACGGTCAGCGGCTTACGGGCTCCAGGGAATATCTGGAAGCGGCAAAATGGGCTTCAGATAAGATGAAAGAACTTGGATTTAACAAAGTTCATTTCGAAAACTATTGTGATGACTGCCGCGGATGGGGCATAAAAGCCTTTAATGTAGAAATGACGGCTCCTAACTATATGCATATCTCTGCTTATCCTTTGGCAATGGCCAAAAGTACTAACGGTGTTGTAGAAGGAGAGGTGATTCATATTCCGAGTTTAAGGGATATGGAGTCGGTAAAAAAGGATTTTGGAGGAAAATTAAGAGGAAGGGTAATAATCCTGGGAGGAGAACCCAGGCAAAGAGATCTGACTAAACCGGTCTCTCAGAGATATGAGAAAGAGGAGCTTCAAAAGCTAAAGAACAAGCTGATACCGGAAGTAAAGCAAACCCCGCTTCCGGAATTATTTAAATCCTGGGAAACCTCAGATAAATATGATCAGGAGTTTCTTCAGTTTGTAGAGAATGAAGGAGCTTTGGCAGTGTTAAAGACCCGCCTTACCTTACCTGGGATTCTTCATCCGGGAGGAACTTACTATTACAGGGAAAACGATTATAAACCATTGCCTTATTTTACGATCATGCCCGAACACTTTGGAAGATTGTTTCGAATGCTGGAACGGGATGCAAAACCAAAAGTAAGACTGAACCTGGATACGGAATTCTATTTTGAACCTCAGAATAATGTAAATATCATTAGTGAGATTACCGGTACGGACCCTAAGCTCAAATCGGAGGTTATACTGATAGGAGGGCATTTCGATTCCTGGCATTCGGGAACGGGAGCTACCGATAATGCTGCCAGCGCTATTGTATTAATGGAGGCTTTAAGAATATTAAAAGAAAACGGACTCAAACTAAAAAGAACGGTCAGGATCGGACTTTGGGGAGGGGAGGAACAAGCCTTTCTCGGATCTGCTGCCTATGCCAGAGAGCATTACGGAGAACTGGATAAAAAACCGAATGCAAGTTCTAAAAAAGTATCTGTTTACCTGAACCTGGATAATGGAGCTGGGGCTATCAGAGGGATATATTTACAGGGAAATGAATTTGCACGCCCTGTCTTTAAAACTATCCTGGATCCGCTTTCTTCCCTGGGTACGGGAGCTATGACCATAGAAAATACCCTGTCTACAGATCATGAGACTTTTGATCATTATAATATCCCGGCTTTTCAGTTTATCCAGGATCCTTTAACGTACAATACGGTAACTCATCATACCAATCTGGATGTGTTGGAATATGTGCCCGAAGACGATATGAAAAAAAATGCGGTAATTCTTGCCTGGACCCTTTATTCTCTGGCTAACAGAGATGAAATGGTTCCTCGTAAGCAGAAAAATTAGCCGCTTTGTTGAAGACAAATAAATTTTAAATTCCCGGAGAGGTGAAACGATTAGAGCGACTTACGGCTTTGTTGTCTTTTCTGCAATCCAGAAGGTATGCAGGTGTGCGGGAACTGGAAGAAAAATTCGGGGTGAGTGAACGTACGATTTACCGCGATCTCAGATCTCTGGATGAATCAGGTGTTCCTATTTCTTTCGAAAAGGACAAAGGATATTTTATTGTCGATAAATATTTCCTTCCTCCGCTGGCTTTTACGTTGGATGAGGCCAAATCGTTTATTTTTATGGAGCGTCTGGCGGAGAAATACACCGATAAGGAAGTTTTTGGTCACTTTTCTTCTGCCCTGGAGAAGATCAAAAACAAACTGAAACACTATCAGCTGGAAGATATAGAATTGCTGGAATCCAACATCGGAACTTATATAGATTCTAATTACACCCCTAAATATATACATCTGACTGAGCAGGCTATCAGCAATAAAAAAGTGCTGAATATTAGTTATAAAGATATCAGAGGAAATCGAACAGAAAGAACTGTAGAGCCCATAGGGATGACTTTTTATAGTCAGACCTGGCATTTGATCGCCTATTGCAGGCTAAGAGAGGATTATCGCGATTTTGCACTTTCCCGGATTACCGCTATTAGCTTGAGCAATGAATATATAACCGAGAAACGCCTGAGTTTATCGGAATACATTAAAAAATTGGAAGAAGCAGAACAAGACTGACATAGGGCTGTCAGTATCGCTATTTAATTTTGTGTTGAAGAACAAAAAACAATACAAAATGAAAACTTATAAGAATTGTCAGAGTTGTGGAATGCCATTAAAAAAAGACCCTAAAGGAGGTGCCTATAACAGCGACGGGACCCTTAATGAAAAATACTGCAGCTACTGTTTTGAGGAAGGAGCGTTTAAACAAGCCGACTGGACACTCCCTCAGATGCAGGAATTTGTAAAGGGAAAACTCAGGGAGATGGGCTTCCCGGGATTTATGGCAGGATTCTTTACCAAAAGAATTGCTAATCTGGAACGATGGAAAGATCAGAAGATATATTAAACAAACTAGCCTCTGCCCAGGGGAGGAGGGATGAAATTCCCAATCAGGAACTGGCAGCAGAGATCGTGGAAACCAATAATACGGAAGCCATTGCAATACTGGTTAAAAACCTGAACGGCAAAGAAAAGGCAGTACAAAACGATTGTATAAAAGTATTGTATGAAATCGGTGAACTTCAACCAACCCTGATCTCTGCTTACCATGAAGATTTCCTTCATCTGTTAAATCATAAGAATAACCGCCTTCAATGGGGAGCAATGACAGCACTTTGTTGCATAAGCAGGGTCAAACCCGGGGAGATCTATGAAAAGCTCCCGCAAATCATAGATGCCGCAGATGCCGGCTCTGTCATTACCCGTGATTATGCAATGAATATCATGATCGAACTCGGATCTGTTCCTGAATACGCTTCACAAATGTTCAGCCTTCTGACAGAGCAATTATTAAAAAGTCCTCCCAACCAATTTCCTATGTATATGGAGCGGACTGCTCATCTTGTGAATAACGACAATAAGGACAAGTTTATATCTATACTTGAAACGAGAATTAAAGACCTGGAAAAAGAAAGCGCACGGAAACGAGTGGAGAAAATGATAAGGAAGCTGATGAAAATGTAGATTGTTCCGATCTGAAGAGTGGGATTGAATTTTGAAGAAGCAATAACAATGAGCAATTACCAATAAACAATAAACAATTAGCAATTACTAAAAGCTAGCAACTAATAACCCATGTACTCCAAGGCCTTGGTGAAGGAGTAACACCCCTAAAGTCCCCTCAAGGGGACAATACTAAAAACCAACAACTAACAACCATCAACCACCAACCAAATTCCAGTCAAAAACATTAAATCGACGAATTGACACTACCCTGTGTACTAAGTTTGTGTGTATTTACGTTATGTTAAAAATAAAGGTGGTCCGTCTCCCCCGTTTGGCCGGACTGCTTAAACATTTTGACAACCAACAACCAAATTCTCATGAAAAAACAGATCCTCGTATTTGGGATCCTGATAAGTATTTTAGGATGCCAGTCCTCCGGAAAGGAAAAAACGGAAGAACAGGCTAAAAACCTGTATAAAACGGAGAGATCAGTAGAAAATAATCTGCTGAAGTCTGAAGAATTACCTAAAGTTAATATTCGCGTTGATGAGGAGTTTGATTACATCGGTAATTTTGATTTTGAGATAGTGGCTTCATCAGACGAGTGGGCGGAAGAAGTATTGGGGAAACCTATTGCTGCCGGAGAGCGCTTTGTCTTTGCAAAAGCGGATGAAACCAAAGAAGTGGAGAAACTTTTTATTGTTCAGTTTGAAGGTTTTTTATCAAATAATACATTTACCTACAAATACGATTTCAGCAACGCCGAATTTATAGGGAATAACAGATACAGACATAACACCTGGTTTTATGACAGTGCCCTGCTGGCAAAGGAAAATCCGCAAAATGAAGGCGCCAGAACCAGGGTTTTCCTGGAGGAAAAGGGGTTTAAGCTGGAGGATGAATATATGATGTCGAGATTTGTCGGGCTTGCCAGTGAAGACCGGAAAAATGAGATCATTATTTATTATCTGGAAATGCTTCAGAAGAGCACAGGTTATTCATTAGAAGAATTCGAGAATTCCATTCCGGAAGAAGAAGCTGAATCTATAGAAACTGCCCTGATAGAACGCTCACGGGAGAGCTTTACGATTGAACCTTACTAGATCGATGATCAATGAGCAATTATGCTTAATCTTAATACTTCATACTCAATACTCACATCTCCGTACTCCGAAGTAAAGCGAAGGAGTATCGAGAATCAAATTTTGTGTTTATCCTTTATAACTGTTCTCGATACTTTTTCCTGTGGAAAAAACTCGAACTGACATTCATCTCAGTACTCAATACTTAATACTCAGTACTCGATTCTAAAAACTAAATCAATACCTTTATATCCATAATCAAGACTTATGTATATACCGGAAATTTACAGGAACACTAATCTGGAGGATATTGCTGATTTTATCCACGAAAACGGATTCGGAATAATTGTTAACCATACAGGAGAAAAACTCTGGGCAACGCATATCCCATTGGAACTTACCAAAAATGAAGCGGGAAAGGATGTACTTATTGGTCATGTATCAAGAGGGAACCTGCAATGGAAAAACCTGGAAAATGACAATGAGGTACTTGTTATATTTCACGGCCCTCATACCTATGTTTCCTCTTCCTGGTATGACCATGAGAATGTGCCAACATGGAATTATATAGCCGTACATGTTTACGGGAAGATGAGATTACTGGATAATGAGGAACTGTGGCAAGCCCTTAAGCGTCTGATCGATAAATATGAAAAGACTTCAGAGAAACCAATAAAGATGGAAGAGTTATCGTCCAAAATGGTTAAAACGGAAATGAGGGGAATTAAGGGAATTGAAATAGAGATAGAATCGGTGGATGCGGCCTTTAAATTATCCCAGAACCGGGATGCAAAGAACCATTCGGTGGTAAGGGAAAAACTAAATGACAGGGGAGATGATCATTCCGCCAAAATAGCGGAAGAAATGAAAAAGCATTTTAAGGGGTAGATGTTAGTTTTTAGCTTTTAGTGGTTAGCGATTAGTCATTAGTTAGTATTAAGTATTAAGTACAAAGTATTAAGTAACCGGTAAGTTCTAAATAGCCAATAATATTTAGGCAGAAGCCAATGTTTATCTGTAAATGAATACTTCATCATTCAATATTCGTTATTCAGTATTCAACAATCGTAGATTAGTTATTAGCCAATTTTCAAATTACAACTTCTCGACGAGCCTGTATCGAGCGTAGTCGAGATGCTCGAAGTGACATTTTTTTCAGTACTCAATACTCAATACCAACTCAAAAGAAAACCCTGATAATAAATACCAGGGTCTCAATCAACTAAATTAAGTAAAGGTGTTACACTAAACTTCTATCTTAAGCTTTATTAAAAGCAATAACTATTTTCTGCAGTTACTTTTTCAGCTATTTTATTTCGCAGGCCAACCACATTAGGAAGATTGGCGTATTTGGTAAATCGTTTTAATCCCATAAGCATCATTCGCTGCTCATCACCTTCGGCAAAGGAAGCGATTCCTTCTTTTCCTTTGGTGTTGATCTTTTCTACAGCGTTAAACAAGTTTAATTTAGCCATGGCTATCTGGATCTCCTGAGATTCTTCTCCGAAGCGTTTTGCATTCTTTTCAGTGCGCAGAATTGCAGATTCGGCCATATAGATCTCAATAAGGATATCGGCAGCCGCCATTAATAATTGCTGATGCTCTTCCAGCTGAGGTCCGAATTTCTGTACTGCAGAACCGGCTACCATCAGGAAGGCCTTTTTCAGCTTGGCGATCATTTCCTTTTCCTCTGAGAATAATTCCGAATAATCGGGAGTATCAAAAGAAGGGATCCCCATTAACTCATCGGCTACTTTCATTGCAGGTCCTAAAAGATCTACATGTCCCTTCATTGCCTTTTTGATCAGCATTCCAACAGCAAGCATTCTGTTAATCTCGTTAGTCCCTTCATATATACGGGATATACGGGCGTCTCTCCAGGCAGCTTCCATAGGGGTATCTGCCGAAAAGCCCATCCCCCCGAAGATCTGAATACCTTCATCTGTACAATCCTGTATATCTTCAGAGATCTTCACTTTCAGGATTGAACATTCAATAGCGTATTCCTCCACACCTTTAAGCTCCGCTTCCTGATGTGAATTCCCCTGTGCTTCACGAATAGATATGCGATCTTCAATATTTTTTGCAGCTCTGTAGCAGGCAGATTCTCCCACATAAGCGGCAGTAGCCATTTGAGCTATTTTTCCCTTAATCGCCCCGAATTGTGCGATAGGTGTTTTAAACTGCTTTCTTTCGTTGGCATATTTTACAGCTTCGGTAATAACACGTCGCTGTGCGTCCAGACAAGCCGCAGCCAGTTTGATACGCCCGACATTCAAAGCATTCATCGCTATTTTAAATCCGTTACCTCTTTCGGAAAGCATATTTTCTACCGGGACTTTGGTCTCGCTAAAGAAAACCTGACGGGTAGAGGAGGAGTGGATCCCTAATTTGTGTTCTTCATCCCCGAGAGTGATCCCATTTGGATTTTCAGGATCGTATTCTACAATAAATCCTGTGATGTTCTTATCGTCTTCAATACGTGCAAAAACGATCATTAAACGGCAGAAACCGGCATTGGAGATCCACATTTTCTGACCGGAGATCAGATAGTGTTTCCCGTCTTCACTCAATACAGCTTTTGTCTTACCCGAATTGGCATCAGAACCTGCACCGGGCTCTGTCAGACAATAAGATCCGAACCATTCACCCGAAGCCAGTTTAGGTACGTATTTTTGCTTTTGTTCTTCGGTTCCGTAGAGGGTGATGGGCATAGTACCAATTCCGGTATGTGCTCCAAAGGCTGTTGCCAGAGACCCTGTGGCTCCGGAGATATAATCACAGGTAAGCATAGTCGATACAAACCCCATTCCCAGTCCGCCATAAGCTTCAGGAACCGATATTCCCAGGAAGCCAAGTTCGGCAGCTTTGGTCATGATCTCTTCCGTAAAGGCGTAATCTTTCTTTTCGAAACGAGGTTTATGAGGCCATACCTCCCGGTCGATAAATTCTTTTACCGATTCTTTCATCATTTGCTGCTCCTCCGAAAAATCTTCCGGAGTAAATACATCCTCACATTGGGTTTCCTTTACCAGGAATTGCCCTCCACGCAATATTTCTTTATCTGTTGTTTCCATTTCTGTAGATTTTAGTATTGAGTATGGAGTATTGAGATTTCAGATAAATGTCTCACATCTGAGGCCTCATTTCTCATATCTGTTTAATTTAAAAATTCAAATATCCCGGCGGCTCCCTGTCCGGTACCCACACACATGGTTACCATTCCGTATTTATTTTTCCGCTTTCGCATTTCATCGAACAATTGCACAGAGAGTTTAGCTCCCGTACATCCGAGGGGATGCCCCAAAGCAATAGCCCCACCGTTTACATTTACGATCTCCTGATTGAGCCCCAGTTCCCTGATCACTGCCAGCGATTGGGAAGCGAATGCTTCATTCAGTTCTATAAGTTCTATATCTTCGAGCTTCATTCCGGCCTGTTTTAAGGCTTTCGGAATAGCTTTTACAGGTCCTATCCCCATAATTCTGGGTTCTACTCCTGCAGCAGCATAGTTTACCAGACGGGCAATAGGTTCCAGGTTTAATTCTTTTACCATTTCCTCACTCATAACCAGTACAAAAGCAGCCCCATCACTCATCTGTGATGAATTTCCTGCGGTTACGCTTCCTCCGGCCGCAAATACAGGGCGAAGCTTATTCAGTACAGCCGTATTGGTATCCGGTCTTGGTCCTTCATCCGTATCTACCGTATATTTTTTGCTCGCCTTTTTCCCATTCTCATCAACATATACCTGTTCCACATCTATGGGTACGATCTGATCATTAAATTTCCCTTCTTTGATAGCCTTAATGGCTTTCATATGAGAATTATAAGCAAACTCGTCCTGGTCTTCTCTGGAAACCTTAAACTGATTGGCTACAGCTTCAGCTGTTAAGCCCATTCCCCAGTAATAATCTTCATTTCCTTCCTTGGCAACACCGTAATCCGGCGTAGGTTTATATCCTCCCATTGGGATATAACTCATACTTTCCGCACCACCTGCAATAATACAATCGGCCATTCCCGCCTGGATCTTTGCAGTTGCAATCCCGATAGTTTCCAATCCGGATGCGCAATAACGGTTTACGGTTACCCCTGGCACATCTTCAATTTTAAGACCCATAAGAGAAATAAGACGTGCCATGTTTAACCCCTGTTCTGCTTCCGGCATTGCATTCCCAACGATCACGTCATCGATACGTGTTTTGTCTAATTGCGGAAGATCCTTGAGCATGTGCTCAATAGTCTCTGCGGCCAGCTCATCCGGCCTTTTAAATCTGAACAGACCTTTGGGAGCCTTTCCCACTGCTGTTCTATATCCTTTAACTATATATGCTGTTTTCATTTTTACTTTAGATTTTAGATCTCAGTATTGAGTATTGAGATCATTTTCTTTTAATGTTTTTTGAAACGAATAATTCATTTTTTGTATTTCTATACACGCATCTATAAGCGTAGATACTTTTTGCTTGGTTGAGAGATTTAATTCTAAAACTAAAATTAGTTGAGTCTGAAGCTCATAAGTTGAACCATTGGCAATACTTAAAAAGTGAATAAACTCCTTGTTAGAATTCCTCCCTGCACCTTCGGCAATATTAGATGGTATAGAAATAGCGCTTCTTTTAATCTGTGATATCAGACCGTATTTTTCATCGGAAGGTAATTCAGCAATTAGCAAATAAACCAATTTAACCAGTTCAATTGCTTTTTGCCAAATTTTTAAATCTTCTACTTTATGCATTTCCTAAATCTAATATCTCAAATCTCAATACTTAAATCCTACCATTAATTACGTAATGGTTTCCCCGTTTTTAACATATGCTGAATACGCTCCAGTGTTTTTCTTTCCGTACAAAGTGAAAGAAAGGCTTCGCGTTCTATATCGAGCAGATATTGTTCGCTCACATAATTCGGTTCTGAAAGATCTCCTCCGGCCATGACATAGGCCAGTTTATTGGCGATCTTCTTATCGTGCTCTGAAATAAAATGCCCGGCTTCCATCGAGTCTGTTCCCACAAGGAACATTCCCAATGCCTGCTTCCCGAGTACTTTTACATCTTTTCTTTTTACAGGTTTGGTATATCCTGCTTCTGCCATAAGTACCGCATGCTTTTTTGCCTGCGCTATCTGACGGTCCTTATTGACAACTACAATATCTTTTCCTTTCTGAAGAATACCGAGATCGAAAGCTTCATAAGCAGAAGTAGATACTTTTGCCATTCCGATGGTCAGGAAGTATTCCTGTAAAACATTCAACTCAACATCATTCTTTCTGAAAGTATCCGATGCTCTGAGTGCCATCTCTTTGGATCCACCCCCTCCGGGGATAACTCCAACTCCGAATTCCACCAATCCTATATATGATTCTGCCGCTGCAACAACCTTATCGGCATGCATAGATAGCTCACAGGCACCTCCCAGGGACATTCCATGAGGCGCAGAGATGGTCGGGATTGAGGAGTATCGCATACGCATCATGGTATCCTGGAAATATTTGATGGCCATATTCAATTCGTCATATTCCTGCTCTACTGCCATCATAAATATCATTCCGATATTGGCTCCTACAGAGAAATTAGCACCCTGGTTTCCGATCACCAATCCCTGGAAATCTTTTTCAGCCAGATCGATCCCTTTATTCAGACCGGCGAGAACGTCCCCGCCAATGGTATTCATTTTAGAACGGAATTCTACGTTAAGGATACCATCTCCAAGATCTTCGATGACAACTCCGCTGTTCTTAAAGACCTCATTGGTCTTTCTGATATTATCAAGAATAATAAAGGCATCCTGCCCAGGTTTTTTAGTCTGAACCTTGGCCGGAATATCATAATAATAGGTAGCTCCGTCCTTAACGGTATAGAAACTGTTATTTCCTCCGGCAAGCATTTCATTCACCCAATCCGCAACTTCCAGGCCTTCGGCTTTCATCAATTCTATCCCTTTCTCCACTCCGATGGAATCCCAGATCTCAAACGGACCGTTTTCCCATCCGAAGCCGGCTTTCATGGCATCATCTATACGATAGAGTTCATCAGAGATCTCAGGGATCCTGTTTTGAACATAGGCGAACATGGCGGCAAAATTCTTTCTGTAGAATTCTCCGGCCTTATCTTTTCCGCCTACCAGTACCTTAAAACGATCTATCGGGCGGTCTATGGTCTTTGTTAACTCGAGAGTAGCAAATTTTGCACTCTTCTTAGCTCTGTATTCCATAGTATCCAGATCCAGTGAAAGGATCTCTTTCTTCCCGTCTCCGTTCACTGTTTTTTTATAGAATCCTTGTCCGGTTTTACTTCCCAGCCATTTGTTCTGCACCATCTTTTCAATAAAATCGGGAAGCCTGAATAATTCATGAGCTTCATCATCCGGGCAATTTTCATGAATTCCGTTGGCAACATGTACCAGGGTATCCAATCCAACTACATCAACGGTACGGAAAGTAGCCGATTTCGGTCTTCCGATAACCGGTCCCGTAAGCTTGTCCACTTCTTCAATAGTAAGCCCTAATTCCTTTACCTGGTGAAACAGGCTTTGGATACCGAATATCCCGATCCTGTTACCGATAAAGGCAGGAGTATCTTTTGCAAGAACAGAAGTTTTACCCAGGAATTTTTCACCGTATCCCATTAGGAAATCTGTGATCTCCGGAAGACAATCCGGCCCGGGGATCACCTCAAATAACTTGAGATATCGCGGAGGGTTGAAAAAGTGAGTAACCGCAAAATGTTTTCTGAAATCCTCGCTTCTGCCTTCATTCATGAATTTTATCGGAATACCCGAAGTATTTGATGTGATCAGTGTTCCCGGACTACGGTGCTTTTCGATCTGTTCAAATACTTTTTGCTTTATGTCGAGACGCTCCACAACTACCTCAATGATCCAATTTACCTCTTTAACCTTGTGAAGATCATCTTCCAGGTTTCCCGTTGTGATCCTCTTTGCAAAATCCTTGTGATAAATAGGAGAGGGTTTCGATTTTAATGAAGCTGTTAAATGGTCGTTCACCATTCTGTTTCTTACGACTTTATCTTCTAAAGTAAGCCCTTTGGCTTTTTCCTTGTCGTTTAATTCTCTGGGGACTATATCAAGCAGTAGTACTTCAACGCCAATATTTGCAAAATGACATGCAATACCACTACCCATAATTCCGGAACCAATGACAGCAACTTTATTAATTCTTCTGATCATTTTATTTAGCTGATATTAGTATTAGTAGTGATTTCCTGATTGTAAATTTTCTTTTCAATGATAAGCTCATTTATAATTTCGGTTACTTCAAAGAAATGCTTGAGCTTTTCTGCAGAAATATGCTGCTTTACGGCATCGTTAAACTGGAGAACAACTCCTTTCGATACTTCGCGTTTTTCCCTGCCAAATTCCGTAAGATGTATAAGTACACTCCTGCCGTCGTCAGGATTTGGTTTACGCTCAATTAATCCCTTTTCTTCCATAGTCTTCAGTATTCTGGAAAGACTGGTAGCTTCCATTCCCATCTTGGGACCAAGGGCCGTTGAAGGGGTTCCTTTTTCGGGATCAATACTTAATAGTGTAAAACCTGTAGCCATCGTAGTTTCGAACTTTCCGGCTTCTTCATTATACATCCTGGCAACAGCTTGCCAGGTGGCTCTTAAAGCATAATCGATGGTTTTTTCTTTCATTCTTTAAATTAATTGCTTTCAAATATATGAAAATTTATTATGCATGCATAATAAATTAATAAAAATTTAAGGAAAAGATAATACCCGGCGTGAATCTCGCTTATATCCATAAAAAAACTCCCTGGAGATTAGGGAGTTTTCATTAATTTAAGAAGTATCTTATTTATATGTTGTGCTCATAGATCTTATTATAGAGATCTATATATTTCTGTTTGATCACTCTTCTTTTAAGTTTCATAGTAGGAGTGAGGTGCCCTCCGTCTATACTCCATACATCCGGAGTAAGTTCAAAACGTTTGATTTTTTCCCATTTTCCGAAGCGCTCGTTATAGGTATCTATCTCTTCCTGTATACGTTCCACTAATTTAGGATTGGAAACAATTTCTTCAGCATTATTCCCGAGATTAAGATCGTGACGTTCCGCCCAGTCTTCTACAAACTCAAAGTTAGGTTGTACAAGTGCCGCAGGCATTTTTTCTCCATCGCCTATAACCATGATCTGTTCGATAAAACGGGATTGCTTCATCTCATTTTCTATAAGCTGCGGAGCCACATATTTTCCTCCGGATGTCTTGAACATTTCTTTTTTCCTGTCGGTAATTTTCAGAAAGCCTTCGTTATCAAGTTCTCCGATATCTCCCGTGTGAAAATATCCGTCCTGCAAAACTTCAGCGGTCTTTTCCGGGTCCTTGTAATAACCTACCATAACGTTAGGGCCCTTTGCGAGGATCTCTCCGTCTTCGGCGATCTTTACTTCGCATTCGGGGATCAGTTTCCCTACGGTACCTATCTTCATTCCATTATTCCTAACATCGTTAACCGAGATCACCGGAGAGGTTTCGGTAAGTCCGTAACCTTCCATGATAGGAATACCGGCTGCGTTAAAAACCCTTGCCAATCTTGGTTGAAGTGCAGCACTTCCCGAGGCTACTACTTTTATATTCCCCCCAAGAGCTTCCTGCCATTTTACAAAGATCAGCTTTCGGGCGATCTTCAATTTAAATTCATACCACCATCCGTTCTTACCGTAAGGTTCATACTTTAGCCCGAGATCAAGAGCCCAGAAAAAGAGCTTCTTTTTAATTCCGGTAAGTTCTGCACCCTTGGCGTAGATCTTGTCATATACTTTTTCGAGCAATCGCGGAACCGCTGTCATTACATCGGGTTTAACTTCTTTAAGGTTATCACTGATCGCTTCTATAGATTCTGCAAAATAAATACTTACTCCCCTGTACTGATACAGATAAATAAGCATACGCTCGTAAATATGGCATACCGGTAAAAAACTCAGGGCTTTTGCCTCTCCGTCATGAATAGGGAAGCGAACAGAGCTGTTTATAGCATTACTGACAATATTTCTGTGAGTAAGCATAACCCCTTTGGGGCGTCCGGTTGTTCCGGAAGTATAAATAATGGTAGCCAGATCGTCTGTCTTTACCGCATCTTTTAATTTTTCAACTTCATCCTGATTGCTGTCATCCTCTCCCAGTTTAAGTACTTCCTCCCAGTTCTGACAACTGCCGATCTCATCAAAGGAATAAACACCTTTAAGCGAAGGGATATTTGCTTTGACCGCGTCTACTTTTCCCAGGACCTCCGTACAGGAAACAAAACAGTAAACAGATTCAGAATGATTGAGGACGTATTCGTAATCTTCCTCAGAGATCGTTGGGTAAACAGGAACGTTCTGTGCCCCTATCTGAAGTATCCCTATATCTACAATATTCCACTCCGTTCTGTTGGTCATGGAAATGACTGCAACCTTATCGTTTGGTCCTACACCAAGCCTTAGCAGGCCCCGACTTATCTGGTTTGCTTTCTCAATATATTCCTTAGTGGAAGTAGCTATCCACTCACCCTTATATTTGGTTACTAATGACTTTTCTAAGTCGAATTCTTTTAACTGGTGATATGGAAAATCAAAAAGGCGAGTTATGTTTGTCATGCTCCGTTCATTATTCTGTGATAGTATTGCAAAGTATAAAAATTGAAGGGATTAATCAAATGATGAAATAAAAAGAGGAGAGTATCTCCCTGTAAAAAAAGCGGGAAATCCGATTTAAATTATTGGTTGTTAGGCAGACAGTTCAGATCCGGGTAAGATCTGAAATTATATTAGAATGTTGCGGGAACTCAGTACTTAAAGCTTCTCTTTCTGCAAGTTCGAAATCGTCAAAATCAAAGCCGGGAGCAACAGTGCAACCTACTAATGAATAAGAATTGTCGTCTTTTACACTGGACCCAAACCAAACTCCGGCAGGAACAACCAACTGAGGAGCCTGCCCGTTTTCGATGTCCATTCCAACCTCATTTCTGATATAATTACCGTTTTCATCAATGCAATGAACATAGAGGGGAGAGCCTCCATAAAAATGCCAGATCTCATCCTGTTTTATCCTGTGAAAAGCTGAAAAATTCCCGGAAGTAATGAGAAAATAGATACTGGTGGCATAACTGCGTTTTCCATTAAATTTATTTGGGAGAGCTACCCTAGATATACTATCGTTACTTCTGTAAACTTCCTTGTAAAAACCTCCTTCCGGGTGAGGGAGTAATTCAAGACTCTCAACTAATTTCTTTACTTCAGGATGCATTTTTTATTTTCTTCCAAAAATACAACTTCCTCCGGGATTAAAAATTTACTGCTTTCCATTCGTCGAAGGATATCTACCGCTTAAAGAGCATTACCCTGGCTTAATCGAAATACAGCACTTTTTAGCTGCAGGATAAACTATGTTTATACTACAAAACTGGTTGTTAGATAGTTTGAGATGTTTTTTAATTGCAAAACCCTGTGTGTTTCTGGTCACAGGGTTTTGTCATATAAGGGGAATTATTTTTTTAAACCTCTGTCATACATGATAATACTTCCGGCCACCGCTACATTAATGCTTAATGTGGATTTAAATTTTACCAGGAAATGAGATTTTTCGATCGCTTCTTTAGACAAGCCATGATCTTCAGCTCCCAAAAGATATACGCACCTTCTGGGATGTTTGAAAGTTTCAAGAGCTTCCGCTTCGTCTGTCAGCTCAACACCTACTAACATGGCTCCCTTAGGGAGATGATGATAAAAATCTTTAAAGGTATCGTAATGAAAATAGGGCATGGCCCCAACCGCTTTATGTGTATCACAAGCCTGTTTGGCGTAGCGATTACCGATGGTAAAAATAAAGCTGGCACCCATATTCTGGGCAGAACGCCATAAAACACCAAGATTTTCGGGAGTCTTTCCATTCTGGATCCCGATACCGAAAAAGCCTTGTTCCAGGTTATCGATCATTGGTAAATTTATTTGTGTTCTTCAATCCACTTTCTTGCATTGACAAAAGCTTCTATCCATGGAGAAACTTCATCTTTTCTACCCTCAGGATAATTGGCCCAGTTCCATTGAAAAATAGAACGCTCTATATGTGGCATGGTTACCAGGTGCCTTCCTGTTTTATCGCACATCATTGCCGTATTGTAATCACTTCCGTTAGGGTTGGAGGGATAGGCGTCATACCCATATTTGGCTACTATGTCATATTGGTCTTCAGACATAGGCAGGGAGAACTTACCCTCACCATGAGAGATCCATACTCCCAAAGTTGTTCCGGCCAGGCTGGATAACATAACAGAATTATTCTCTTCTACTTTAACGGAAGTAAACGCACTCTCGTGTTTATGGGAATCGTTGTGAAGCATTTTCGATTTTAATTCATGCTCCGGATTAATAAGGTCGAGCTCCACAAAGAGCTGACATCCGTTACAGATCCCAACAGAAAGCGTATCTTCTCTTGCAAAGAAATTCTTTAAAGCGGTATTGGCCTTTTCATTATAAAGGAATGCTCCGGCCCATCCTTTGGCAGAGCCCAGTACATCTGAGTTTGAAAAACCTCCAACTGCACCGATAAACTGGATATCCTCAAGGGTTTCTCTTCCGGAGATCAGATCGGTCATATGTACATCTTTCACATCAAAACCGGCCAGGTACATCGCATTGGCCATCTCCCTTTCCGAATTACTTCCTTTTTCCCTTAGTATCGCAGCTTTTGGTCTTTGTTTGCTACCATCGATCTCCGGTCTTTTACCTGTAAACTGAGAAGGGAAGTTATAGTTTAACGGCTGAGATTTATAATTGCTGAATCTGGCTTCGGCCAGCTCGTTTGCCGTTTGCTTCTTATCCAGTAAATAAGAGGTCTTATACCAGGTATCTCTCCATTTTTCAATGTCGAAATCAAAAGTATCTTCCTGATTCTTTACAATTAGTACACCTGATTCATTGACCTTTCCTATGTTCGCAAAATCAATATTATTTTCTTTCAGTAAAGCTTCCACAGAAGCATCAGCCTGGAAGATCAGACCTGCATTCTCATGGAAGAGAACTTTTGCAGAATCTTTTTCTCCAAGTGTGCTAAGGTCGATTTCTGCTCCCAGATCGTTGTCTGCAAAACACATCTCCAGCAGACTGGTAATAAATCCTCCGGAAGCAATATCATGCCCCGCCTGTATCTTTCCTTCTTTAATTGCCTGCTGTATCGTATTAAAAACCAATTTAAAATAAGCAGCATCCTTAATCGTAGGTGCCTGGCTTCCGATATTGTTCAGGATCTGAGCAAAAGAAGAACCTCCCAGTTTAAAATCATCTTTGGAAATATTGATATAATAGATATTTCCTCCGTTTTTCTTAAGAACCGGTTCTACAATGGCATTAATATCATTACAATGCGCAACAGAAGAGATAATAACGGTACCGGGTGCTATAACTTCCTCATTCGGATATTTTTGCTTCATGGAAAGCGAATCTTTCCCGGTTGGGATATTGATCCCCAGCTCGATCGCAAAATCAGAACATCCTTTAACCGCATCATATAATCTTGCATCTTCTCCTTCATTTTTACAGGGCCACATCCAGTTAGCAGAAAGACTTACTCCTTTCAGGTCGCTATTTAAAGGTGCCCAAACGAGGTTTGTCAGTGCTTCGGCAATTGAATTTCTACTCCCGGCCACCGGATCGATAAGTGCACTTACCGGAGAATGCCCTATAGAAGTGGCAACCCCTTCTTTTCCGTTGTAGTCCATGGCCATTACCCCCACATTATTAAGAGGAAGTTGAAGAGGGCCGGCACATTGCTGCTTAGCCACTTTTCCTCCAACGCAACGGTCTACTTTGTTGGTCAGCCAGTCTTTACAGGCAACAGCTTCCAGCTGAAGCAACTGCTCAAGATACTGATTGATATTCTCTGTTTTATAGGTACTATCCTGATATGCCCTGGATATTTTTTTATCGGACATAATAGTCTTGGGAGAACTACCGAACATATCGTTCAGAGAAAGATCCATTGGTTTTTCTCCTGTCTTTTTCGATTTGAAGGTAAACTGATGATCGTTGGTAACTTCTCCAACTTCATACATAGGAGATCGCTCCCTGTCTGCAATTTTGCGTAACTGTGCTGTATGTTCCTTAGAGATCACCAAGCCCATTCTTTCCTGAGATTCGTTACCGATGATCTCTTTGGCCGAAAGCGTAGGATCTCCAACCGGTAATTTATCCAGATCTATCTTTCCTCCGGTCTCTTCAACCAGTTCGGATAAACAGTTGAGGTGACCTCCTGCTCCGTGATCGTGAATGGAAACGATAGTGTTCTCGCTCTCTATCATCCCTCTGATAGCATTTGCTGCACGCTTCTGCATTTCAGGATTGGAACGCTGGATGGCATTTAATTCTATCCCCGAGCTGAATTCTCCGGTATCTGCAGAAGAAACTGCTGCTCCTCCCATTCCGATACGGTAATTTTCTCCTCCGAGGATCACGATCTGATCGCTTTCCTGCGGGCTGTCCTTCAGACTCTCATCTTCTTTTCCGTAACCCACTCCGCCGGCAAGCATAATTACCTTGTCGAAACCAAGTTTACGGGCATCCTCTTCATGTTCGAATGTCAATACGGATCCCGCAATAAGGGGTTGTCCGAATTTGTTTCCGAAATCAGATGCTCCGTTAGAAGCTTTGATCAGAATATCCATCGGAGTCTGGTAAAGCCATTTGCGCTCTTTCATTCCTTTTTCCCAGGGGCGATTTTCTTCCAGCCTGGAATAAGAAGTCATATATACGGCTGTACCTGCCAGGGGTAAGGAACCTTTTCCACCTGCAAGCCGGTCTCTGATCTCTCCTCCCGATCCCGTAGCAGCCCCGTTAAAAGGTTCTACCGTAGTTGGGAAGTTATGGGTCTCCGCTTTAAGGGAGATCACGCTGTCAAACTCTTTTATCTGATAGAAATCGGGTTCATCAGCTCTATCCGGAGCAAATTGCTCTACTTTGGGCCCCTTAACAAAGGCTACATTGTCTTTATAAGCGGAAACAATACCATTAGGATGGGTTTCCGAGGTCTTTTTTATCATTTTAAACAGAGAACTCGGTTGTTCTTCCCCATCAATGACAAATGTTCCGTTAAATATTTTATGTCTGCAGTGTTCACTGTTTACCTGAGAAAAACCGAAAACTTCAGAATCGGTTAGTTTTCTTCCCAGCCTTTCCGCAAGTTTTTCCAGGTATTCTATCTCTTCCTCACTAAGTGCCAGCCCTTCTTTTTCATTATAAGCGGCAATATCTTTAATATCTATTACAGCTTCCGGCTCTATGTTGATGGTAAAGATCTCCTGATCCAGCCCTTCGTATTTCTGTGATAGCATCGGATCGAAATCGGTGGAATCTTTATCAATATTGATGTACTCTTCTATTCTCACAATCCCCCTGATCCCCATATTCTGAGTGATCTCTGTAGCATTTGTACTCCAGGGAGTGATCATAGTGGCACGTGGACCAACAAAAAAACCTTCGAGTGAAGGTTGTTTTATCTGTGGTTGATTTCCGAAAAGCCAGTTTAATTTTTTTAGGTCTTCTGCTGAAAGTTCCTCGCTCGTCTGGAGCGCGTAGATCTTAGACGTTAGGTCTCCGAAGAAAAGAATCATAAATCGAAATTCGTTTTTGTTTATCAATACAATAAACAGATGATTATAGAAAATGCAAATTTACACAAATCGCTTCTAAAATAGGACGAAAATCGATTAGTTTTTAACAGGCTTTTCGACAGTCTTATTATTTGCTTTTTTCCAGCAACGCCATATAAAAACCATCGAAGCCCGAATCGGAGGCCAGAATGATATTTTCCTTTTTAAATTTAAAGTCTTTCCCGGCTTCCGAAGCAAGGAAATCCTTTACCTGCTGCTGATTCTCAGATGGAAGAACAGAACAGGTGGCATAGATCATTTTCCCACCTTCTTTTACCATTCTGGAATAGGACTGAAGAATATCGGCCTGTGTTTTTTTGATCTCCTCAATAAATTCCGGCTTTAGTTTCCACTTGGCATCCGGATTTCTTCTCAGGACCCCAAGACCGCTACAGGGAGCATCTATCAGCAATCGGTCTGCCGAATTAATTAATTTTTTGACAGTTTTGGAACCGTCTATTACCCGGGTTTCTATATTGTGGGCACCATTGCGTTTTGCCCTTCGTTTTAATTCCTTTAATTTATTTTCATAAATATCCATGGCAATTATCTGCCCCTTGTTCTCCATGAGGGAGGCCAGGTGCAAACTTTTTCCTCCGGCTCCGGCACAGGCATCAACTACTCTCATTCCGGATTTGACATCCAAAAGGGAAGCTACCAGTTGAGAAGATGCATCCTGAACTTCAAACCAGCCGTTCTGAAAAGCTTCTGTTTTAAAGATATTGGCTCTTTCCTTTAGTTTAAGAGCATGAGGATATCCTTTTATTTCTGTGGTTTCTATATCCTGATCCCTGAGACTGAACTGAAGGTTTTTTTTATTGGTTTTAAGCGTATTTACTCTCAGGATCACATCGGCCTGACGGTTAAGAGCTGCAATTTCCTTATCCCAGGTCTCCTGACCCAATTCTTTTTCACCCAACTGATCCATCCAATCGGGAACAGATTCACGATATATACGTTGCCTGGAAAGTTCATCGAATTTCCCCTTGATCCTCCGTACGGGGGTTCCGTAAAATTGTTTCCAGTCGGGTAACTGAATTCCTCTCATAACAGCCCATACTGCAAAGATCTTCCAAAGGTTTTCTCTGCTGAAATGCGATCCGGCTCCGGCAATTTCCGCATAGAGACGCCGCCACCGAACTATATCGTAGGTGGTTTCGGCAATAAAAGCCCGATCTCTGGCTCCCCATCGCTTATCTCTTTTTAATAACTGCTCTACGACCTTATCGGCGTATTTATTTTCGTTAAAGATCTGGTGTAAACCGTCAATAACTGCAAAAACTAAATTCCTGTGTAACCTCATTTCACAAAATTGGGATGCAAAGGTATTGTTTTAGAAAGGAATACTTTTATTTTTGATAAAATTTTAAATAGATGAAATAAGCATAAATAAAATTAATTGTTTGTATACCAACCCGAAGAATTAAATTTTTTATGCGAAAGTAAAACGGTTGCATCCGTGCAAATAATTTTTATTTGTTTGGTTGCAGCGAAATAAAAATTTTAAATAGATGAAAAACTTTCTTTATCTGCTGGCGGGTTTGTTCCTTTTTTCCTGTAACACTAAAAAAGAATATATACCCAGAGAATTTAATACGGTAGATGTTGAGGAGATCTACAGCGATTCTATCAGCATCCGGGCCATAGAACTGACAGATGAAGGAGAGTTGTGGTTTGCTGCCAATAAAGGGATCTACGGAAGATATACCAAAGAAGGTGCAATGATCACCGAGAGGATTTCCGTCGATACGATCTATCCGGCTTTCAGATCGGTGGCATACAACGGGAAAGATGCTTTTGCCCTTAGTATTGCTAATCCGGCACTGCTCTTTAAGCTTACTCCCGAACTAAAAATGGTGTATAAAGAGGTACATGAAAATGTGTTTTACGATTCCATGACCTTCTGGAATGAAAAGGAGGGAATTGCCATGGGAGATCCTACAGATAATTGCCTGTCGATAATAATTACAAGAGATGGCGGAGATACATGGACCAAGCTGAGTTGCGATAAACTACCTCAGAGTGGGGAAGGGGAAGCTGCTTTTGCTGCCAGTGATACCAATATTGCGATCTATGGAGATCATACCTGGATCGTTTCCGGAGGAATGCGAAGCAGGGTATTTTATTCGCTCGATAGGGGGGAGAGCTGGGAAGTTTATGAAACCCCGATTATCCAGGGAGTAGCAACTCAGGGGATCTATTCGGTCGATTTTTACGATGAGAATAATGGGGTGGTTATCGGAGGAGATTATACCAAGCCTGAAGGAAATGAAAAAAATAAGGCTGTCACTACAGACGGGGGAAAAACATGGACCCTTGTAAGTGATGGAGGAGGTGCTGTTTATAAGAGTTGTGTACAATACATCCCGGGAAGTCAGGCCAACGAAATGGTTGCCGTTGGTTTTACGGGGATATCATTTTCAAATGATTCGGGTAATAGCTGGAAGAAACTTTCGGATGAAGGGTTCTATACAATTAAGTTTTTGAACGACAGTACGGCATACGCGGCCGGTAGGAACCGCATTGCCCGGTTGAGATTTAAATAAAAAAAGATTCAGAACTGTATTAAATCCTGAATCTTTCCTGACTAAATCAAACCAACTAAACTAACTATACATGAACTACTACGTAGGATCTACCTCTTTTTTGGTAGTAAATCCCATTGTAGGTATAATATCTCTTTTTGCGTATGCTAACCACTTTATAGCCTCTGGGTAATACAGTTACCTTAATACCGGCAGGTGGCCTTACCACAACATATCTATTTGCTTTTTTCTTGTACCAAACTCCTTTGGAGCAGTAATAAGTAACTCTTTTATGTACTACCACGCGGGGCTTGTGTAATTTGGTGATAACCACTCCCTGTGCAGGAGCTACTCTTACTGTCGCCTTTGCCGAACACGAACTCAGGGCAAAAGAAACCAACATCACCAGGCCTAAGTTTTTTAATAGTTTCATAATCTATGGTTTTAATATGTTCTCAATTATTAGACTGATAAAAAACCGAATGGTTTAAATGGTATTTAGTACAAAGTATTGAGTATTGAGAAGTTGTTGTTGGTTGTTGGTTGATGGTTGATGGTTGTTTGTTGTTCATCTACGCTAACGCTTTATGTAGGAGGGTGGCTTTTAGTGATTAGTATTAAGTACTGAGATGAATGTCACTTCGAGCATCTCGACTACGCTCGATACAGGCTCATCAAGAGGTGGAGTTGGATCATGGAGTATTTAGGAAATGTCAGTTCGAGTTTTTTCCGCAGGAAAAAGTATCGAGAACAGTTATAAAGGCAAACACAAAATTTGATTCTCGATACTCCTTCGTTTTACTTCGGAGTACGGAGAAGTGAGTATTGAGTACAAAGTATTAAGATTAAGTATAATTGCTTATTGGTAATTGCTCACTGTTCATTGATAATTGAAATTTTTTTGCCAAAAAAAAGAGGCTTTCGCCTCTTCTTAATTTCTTCTTTCTTTGAATTGTTGTTTCCGTCTTTCGCGGAATTTCCTCAGCAGATCCCGGTTAAAATCCTCCTCCACTTTTTTCAAAAGAATGACCTTCTTGGGAGAAATAACCCTTAACAGATCGTTGTTCAGGGATTGTTTCAACTCGAACATTTGTCTTTCAATATTATTTATCTCGTCCAGCACTTCTTTTGCTTCCTTATCGGATATATCTGCAAAATTCTGTTCTTTAAACCTGTTTCTCACCTTTCCGAGATCTTCTCTTTTCAGGCGATGCATATTCTTTTCAAAACTGTTATAAATGGGCCAGAATTTTTCAGCTTCATCTGCAGTAAGGGACAACTTTTCCGTTATATAGGCCACTTTCAGGCTTTTGATCTTCTCGTAATTCCCACCTCTTTGCCCATAGGAATTCACCCATAGTATCATGGCAAAGACTAAAAAGATTACGCTTTTGTACTTTTTCATAAACAGTGTCTTTTAATTATCAATAATTAACTCATCGTAATCCTCAAGCTTATCGGATAAATACTCAATGAGTGCATTGTCTTCAATTTCTTCCGGAGCAACCGTAATATCTTCCAGGTTTACATCCTCAAACAACATTGAGATATCATAGGTGCTTAATGTGAGTAATCCTTCATCAATAAAACTATCGATATCTTCATTTTCTACTTCTGCTACCGTTGTTTGGGGAACAGTTGCTTCGATGGTGAATAAATCGGTTCCGAAAAATAAAAATAATCCGGCCGCTACCGCAATGCTTGCGTAAAAATATTTTTTATAGGAGGAAAGTTTAATGACCTTAACTTCTTCCTCGTTATTTTCTTTATCTATGGAATCGAGTATACGATCTTCAAGGCTTTCAAAATAAGCTTTGGGTACTTTAAACCCGTCCTTCGCATCGGTAGAGGCATCCTCCAATCCGGCAAATAGCTTATCCTCAAAAGATGTAAAATAATCTTCCGGGACTTTAAATCCTTCCTGCTCCGTATATTTCTTCTTTTTATCCATCACATTTATAAGACATTAAACATGTCAAAAGGTTTAATTACTCAATAAATATTCTTCAATTTTCTTAGTTGCATGATGATAGGACGCCTTCAGCGCTCCGACCGAAGTGTCCAGAACTTCGGAAATATCTTCATACTTCATTTCTTCAAAATACTTCATATTAAAAACGATACGCTGTTTTTCAGGTAAAGAGGCAATGGCCCGCTGGAGTTTCAACTCTATATCATTTCCTTCAAAATATACATCGGCTTCCAGCCGATCTAACATTTTGGATTGAAGTTCTTCATTACTGATACCGTATTTTTTGGCTCTCGAGTTTAAAAAACTAATAGACTCATTGGTTGCTATCCTGTATATCCAGCTATACAGAGCACTTTCTCCTTTAAAATTCTGAATATTCCTGAAAACCTTGATAAAGGTATTCTGAAGTACGTCATCTGTATCGTCATGATTGAGTACCATACGCCGTATATGCCAATAAAGTTTCTCCTTATAGGTACCCACAAGGAGTCTGAACGCTTTAGATTGCGTTTCCTTATTCTTTAATTGCTGGATAAGTGAGGCTTCTGATATCAAAAAATGGCGTTTTTCTCTTAGACTTATAAATTATTAAAAGGTTTAAAATATACCTTATTATATTCGAAATGTTAAAATTTAGTGCATTTCATCGATTATTTCGTGCTTTTAATCGATGAATATGATTTTTATTATACATTTGACTCATCACGATAAGACAAACGACGTTCTTTTTTTGCCCCAACTTAACAGAACTTACAATTCTCAAATCTTATCTATCAAACAGACACTCTATGCGGGTGTCTTTTTTTTTATCCCTGCTTTTCCATTCTGTTTTTATACTCTTCTGAAAGCGAGATCAATACCTCTATTGCCTTGTCTTTATCTTTTGTGTTTACAAAGATATGATCGTGATAATAAGCAGCCATAACATTACAACTGATACCTTTTTTTGCAAGTGCGGATGAAAACGCAGCCGTAAGCCCGACAGCATCAAGCGAGGAATGTACTTCCAAAGTGATCCATGAGAAAACCGATTCGTATTTAATTTTAAACAAGTCGGCTTGCGAACGCTCCAGGACAATAGTAATACCTTCTTTTTCTTTAAACATGGCAAGGATATGTTCTTCCGGAATATGATCTCTCTGCGATAGAGTAGAAAAAATGTACTCTCCGTCCTGCAATAACGGTTTCATATTTCGGATAAGCTCGCTGAGGTTTGTTTCACCTGCCATAATGCTTTTTAATAGTTAGTAAATAAAATTAAGTAATAATTACTGCCCGCAGATAAAGGAAACAAAAAATAATTTATGGAAACTGTAATTCTGTAGTCAATATTGTAACTTACTATTTTAAAGCAAATAGGTAAACCTGTTGAAGAAAGATAATCTGGAACAGGAGTTTGTGGCCCGGGTAACCGAATCACAAGGGATCGTTCACAAAATATGTAATATATATTGTAAAGATGAAGAGCATCGAAAGGATTTGTTCCAGGAGATTCTTATTCAACTATGGAAATCCTATACCTCTTTCAGAGGTGAGGCAAAATTCTCTACCTGGATGTACAGAGTGGGACTTAACGTGGCCATTCAGTATTTTCGGAAGGGAAAAAAAAGACCTGAGGAAACAGAACTTTCAGCAAAACTTCAGAATCTTCCCGAGTTAAAAAAAGACGACAGTTTAGAAGAAGAAATACGCTTGTTATACAAGGCGATCAATACGTTGAACGATATTGAAAAGGCCATAGTCATGCTGTATCTCGAAGAGAAGACCAATGAAGAGATAGCCGAAATTACGGGGATCACTCAAAATTATGTGCGGGTGAAAATGAACCGGGTCAAGACGAAACTGAAAAAAATATTAAACCCTTGAGAGGATGGAGCTTGTAGAATTAAAATCCATTTGGAAAAAGGCAAATATGCTGCAGACCGCAGACCATGAGGTGAGCGCGGAAGAAGTGCACAGGCTGATCAAAAAGCGGTCTAATACTGCTATTTCCAGAATTAAAAGGGAAATGAGGTTTAAGATATGGTTTATGGGAATCATTGGAGTTGTTGGTATGGTTATGTCGCCTTTAATGCTGATCCTCGATGTGGAAGACCTTCCGTTGGATGGAATTCTCTCGCGGGTTGAGATCAGTATTCTCTATTTCCTGATGTCTGCAATTATCTTCACCTTTTCCAGGCTGATAAAAGATACACACGATAAAATAAGCAACTATCAGAATTCTTCATCAGATCTTAAAACTGCAATTGAAGAGATCATTCAACTGATGCATAGAATAATGAAACTGGCTGTTAAGATCGGAGCCAGGATGAGCACGGCAATTATTATCTGGATCGCCTATGCCGTTCTTTACAAAAATGATCCTTTTGCATTTGACCTGAGGATCCTGTATCTAATAGCTATAGCTGCTGTAAGCTATAAATTACTATCCCTTCTTGAAACCTGGGTGCAGGAGAGAAAATACGGGAAATACGTTAAGATCCTTAAAGAGTGCAGAGACGAACTTGAGGTTGTCAATAATGATTCGGAATAAAAAAAATGAAGAAAAGTGTAATTCTGATCTCTTCATTTTAACCTACTGAATACATTAACGATAATCAAAAAGTTTAGACAAATGAAAAAAATGAAAGATTCAGGCATGCTAAGATCAATAGCTACGGTTCTTATTATTATAGGGCTTATAAGGTGGCTGCCATTAGGTAACGAAATGATGAAGGAGACAGCAATCATACTTCAGGCTATAGGTTTTGCCATGTATGGAATATCCATAATAAGAAATAAAAGAAGAGAGCGTAAAAACGGACTTGCCGCAGTTGGCCTGGGGGTTTTTATGTTTTTGTCATTTTCAACCGGACTGAATGCCCAGCAGGCAGATTACAGCAAGCAGATCACAGCATTTAAGCAGAGTTTTGAGAAGAAAAGTGCAGAGCATTTAAAAGAATATATCAGCACTGAGCTTAAATTTGGCCCCATTCCTGTGCAGAACACCCCTGCAGTTCTGGCGAATGTATTTGCCAGGTTTCCCAAATTAAAAGTGATGGAAATCGTGGAGAATAAAAAAGGAGAGGCCCGGATCAAGCATGAATTTGAAGGCCTGGGAGCGGGAGAATCTTCGGTGTTCTTCGATAGTTCGGGCAAGATTACTAAAATAGAATTTATAGAGAACATTATTCTCCAGGAACTTAAAGCGCAACAGGCATTGAGAAATAGCGTGCAACAACCGGTTCCGGGAGAATTAGCTAAAAAACACAGCTTTAAAAAAGTAACATTCCCTTCGGAAGACGGCCTTTCCGTAACAGCTAACCTTTACGAGGTAGATCCGGATAAACCGTTTATCCTGCTTTGCCATCAGGCCGGATATAATAAGTATGAGTATGCAGATATTGCTCCTAAGCTGAATGAAATGGGTTTTAACTGCCTGGCCATAGACCAGAGATCGGGAGGACCTTTTGCAGGACATAAGAATGAAACCAATGAAGCCGCTATACAAAAAGGAATTAAGAACATAGACATGACAGATGCCGAACAGGATATCCGTGCTGCAATAAATTACCTTCATAAGAAATACAATAAGAAAGTTACGGTTTGGGGAAGTTCGTACTCTTCCAGCCTGGCACTTTTTGCAGCAGAAGGAAATAAATCGGTAAACGCCGTAATTTCTTTTAGCCCGGGTAACTATTTCGGAGATCAGAAACCTTCCATTGCTAAGGCTATTAAAGACCTGAAAGTTCCTTTCTTTATAACTTCTTCCAAAGAAGAAGCTAAGCAGTTAGGAGCTTTGATAGGTGACATCAAACTAAAAGAAAACCAGCAGCAATTCATACCTTCTTCTGATGGGTTTCATGGTTCCAGAGCACTTTGGGAAGGACAGAAGGGAGCAGAGGAATACTGGACTGCCCTGACAGGATTTTTAAATAAGGTGTATTCAAAATAAGAATATGGAAAAGAATATTGATGATAAATTGAAGAGACCAGGTACCGGACCCTCGCTGTTCGTTCTGTTCCTTGCGGGTTTAGCGGCTTCTGTAATTACCATTTTATTTGGTGGAGGATACGAAGCAATTAGTTTTAAGAAAATAATTGCGGTAAAAGTGTTTCTGATCTTATTTTACGTGCTGGTAATGCCTCGTTTTTTCAGAAAAAGGAGATAAATGAACGGATTGGTATTTAAAACATATATACGATATGTTTACTGGGGAACCCTGGTATTCCATTCATTAAACAAATTTGTGATAAGGCCGTGGATGTTGGAGAACAATTCCCCACGGTTTTTGGTCCTTTTCGTGAATTCGGTCCCCAACTTTCTGGAAGCGGTGATAGGAACTACGGTCATATCGGGCCTGCTGCTTTTTACCAGACAGCGTTTTCCGAATAGCATGAATAAGTTTAAGGAGAACACACTATTTTTAATAGCAGTAATGCTTGCCGCCGTATTCGTTATTACCCAGGAGTTAAAGATACACAACCTGGGAGGCAGAAACGTGTACGACCCCTACGATCTTATTGCTTCCTTAATAGGACTGATCTTTATCGGTACTGTTCTGCTCAGGTACGGATTGATACGGGCAAGAGCCTGATCATTCAAAAGACTGCATCCCCACTAATTTCTTGTAAACCCCCTCTTTTGCCAGAAGTTCCGAATGGGTCCCCTGTTCTACTATCTCACCCTTTTGCATTACCACAATAAGATCTGCTTTCTGAATAGTGGAGAGACGGTGAGCAATAACTACAGAAGTCCTGTTTTGCATCATATTCTCCAGGGCTTCCTGAACCAGTTTTTCGCTTTCGGTATCCAGGGCAGAGGTTGCCTCGTCGAGGATCATGATCGGAGGGTTTTTAATAACTGCACGGGCAATAGACAATCGCTGTTTTTGTCCGCCGCTTATCTTTCCTCCCGAATCACCGATATTGGTATCGAACTGATCGTCCAGGTCTTTAATGAATTCGTAGGCATTGGCGATCTTAGAAGCATCAAGGATCTCCTGTTCATTCGCATCTTCTTTACCCAGCGTAAGGTTGTTCCTTACCGAATCGTTAAAGAGGATAGAATCCTGAGTAACAATACCCATCAGACCTCTAAGAGATTTTTTAGACAGGTCCTTAATATTTACCCCGTCTATTTCGATATTACCTTCATTTACATCATAAAAACGCATTAAAAGGTTGGCAATAGTACTTTTTCCACTTCCGGAAGGCCCTACTAAAGCTATCATTTTTCCTTTGGGGATCTCCAGGGAGAAATTGTTCAGGATATAATTGTTTTCGTATTTAAAAGAAATATTCTTTAAGGAGATAGCCTGCTCAAAACTTTCTTTTTCTACAGGGTTTTCTATCTCTGTAATGGTGTTTTCTGTTTCGAGGATATCCATCACACGTTCTGCTGCAGCGTTTCCTTTCTTAACATTATATGATGCTTTGGAAATAGCTTTGGCAGGAGTAAGGATATTGTAAGCGAGTCCCATATACGCAATAAAGGAAGAAGCGTCGAGGGTCTTATCGATCAGAACCATTTTCCCTCCGAACCACAGAAGGATCCCGATAACCAGGATCCCGAGGAATTCACTGGTTGGAGATGCAAGGTTCTGCCTGTTTAACAGGCTGTTCGAAAACCTGAAGAACCGGTTGGTGGAGTTGCTGAAACGATTATTGAATATCTTTTCTGCATTAAACGCTTTTATCACCCTAAGGCCTCCGAGGGTTTCTTCAACAATAGAAAGAAAGCTTCCCTGTTCTTTCTGTACCCTGTCGGATTTTCGTTTCAGGGATTTTCCAATTCTGGAAATGATAACCCCCGAGATCGGAATAAAAATAAACACGAATAAAGTGAGTTTGGTACTTATTCCGAACATCACAAGGATAGTAAACACAATAGTTAACGGTTCCCTGACGATCAGTTCGAGGATCGATAAAAAGGAATGCTGGATCTCCAGTACATCTGAAGTGATCCTTGCAATAATATCTCCCTTGCGTTTTTCCGAAAAATAGGAAATAGGAAGCTCAACAATTTTATGATAGAGCTTATTTCTAAGATCTCTTAATACCCCGTTCCTTAAGAAGGTGATGAAATACATGGCCAGGTAATTAAAGACGTTCTTAAAGAAAAAGAGAAAGATAACCAGGCCGATAACCAGCACCAGTGCAGTCATCTCATCTTCTCCGGCAATCTGTGTTACCTTGTAGTTCAGGTATTCCTTTAAATAGCTGTCCAGTTGTCCTACTCCCTGATATTCAGGTTTTGTATAAACCCGCTGACTTTCCTTAAAGAGTACATCCAGCATAGGTATTAATGCCACAAAAGACAGTGCGCTAAAAAGCGCGTAAAGGATATTAAAAAAAATATTTAAAATGGCAAACCTCTTATAAGGCCTGGCAAAATGGAGTATTTTCTTGAAATAATTCATTAATTCAATTTCAGTTCACTGATAATTCTATCTATTTTCTCTTCTAAAGTCCTATTTACTCTTTCAAAATCATCTGCATTTTCAAGAGTTGTGTTCACACTAAAATAGAATTTTATTTTGGGCTCAGTCCCACTGGGTCTGGCTGCTATTTTGGTACCGTCTTCGGTATAGTAAATAAGCACATTGGATTTGGGGATGCTGATGCTTTCCTCATTTCCGGTGATCATATTCCTGGCAACAGAAGCCTGGTAATCCTCGATCATAACTACTTTCTGACCGTCTATGGCTTTTAGTGGATTCTCCCTGAGGTCTATCATCATCTGCCTGATCTCCTCCGAACCGCTGATCCCTTTTTTGGTAAGCGAGATCAAACGTTCTTTATAAAAACCGAAATCCAGGTAACACTGTATGAGTTCTTCAAAGAAAGAGCTTCCTTCCGCCTTTGCTTTTGCAGCAATTTCACAGGCGAGCAGGGAAGAAGTAACCGCATCTTTATCTCTTACGAAATCGCCGACCATAAAACCGAAACTTTCTTCACCTCCACCGATAAATGGCTGAGAAGGATGGTCCATGATCATTTTGGCGATCCACTTAAAGCCGGTAAGGCCTACCTTGCATTCCACCCCATATCCGTTTGCAAGATCATTCATCATGGGAGTAGAAACGATGGTCGATCCGATAAATTCATTTCCTTTGATCTTTCCTCTGTTTTTCCATTGATCCAGAAGGAAACGGGTCATCATTACCATGGTCTGGTTCCCGTTAAGCAATTGCATTTTATGTTCCCTGTTACGAACAGCTATACCCAGGCGATCACTGTCGGGATCGGTTCCTATGACCATATCTGCACCGATCTCTTCTGCTTTTTTTAAAGCCATAGCCAGGGCCTCCGGTTCTTCCGGATTGGGAGAGGCAACTGTTGGGAAATCCCCGTTGGGTTCTGCCTGCTCCTCTACTATATGTATATTTTTATAACCTGCTCTTTTCAGTACTTCCGGCAGAATAGTGATGGAAGTTCCATGCAGGGAAGTGAAAACAATGCTGAAATCATCCTTCCCTTCAACATTAAAATTCCCGTTTTGTACGGAAGCCTCAATAAAAACTTCATCTACTTCTTTATCGATAAGCTGAATAAGCTGCGGGTTCGCCTCAAACTTTACTGTTGTAATATCCAGATTATTGATCTCCTCTATGATCTCTCCGTCCTGAGGAGGAACGATCTGCCCTCCATCTGTCCAGTACACCTTATAACCATTGTATTCCGGCGGATTATGAGAAGCGGTGAGCACCACCCCGCAATGACAACCGAGATGCTTCAATGTAAATGAGAGTTCGGGAGTGGGTCTGAGACTGGAAAACAGAAAGACTTTTATTCCGTTGGCAGAAAAGACATTGGCAACCGTCTGTGCCAGGGTATCGCTATTGTGCCTGCAATCATAGGCAATAGCTACTTTCAGCTCTTCGGTCGGATATATTTTTTTGAGATAATTACTGATTCCCTGAGTATTTTTACCAAGGGTATATTTATTAATTCTGTTGGTTCCAACCCCCATTACACCCCTCATTCCTCCGGTTCCGAATTCAAGGTTCTTATAAAAGCGTTCCTTGAGCTCTTCCGGATCTTTTTCAATCAGCTCCCTTACCTCTTTTTGAGTATCGCTATCAAAAAAATCATTTAACCATGCATGAGCGTTTTGCTGAACTACGTCTAGAGTGTTTTCCATTGGTACTTTAATTGTTTGACAAATTTACAAGCTTTAAGTTCTAATATGAGTAATTGAGGGGATTAAAGATTTATTTTTTCAGATATTTTGTAACGCTGATCTTTTCTTCGGGAACGAAGGAGCATTTCTCCCAGAAAACCTGCAATAAAGAGCTGGGTCCCCAGGATCATTGTGGTGAGTGAGATAAAGAACTGAGGTCTTTGAGTGATAAGTCGCCCTGCAGGATTGATAAATAACTTATCGACTCCCAGGTAAACGGCAAAAACCAGTCCGATAAAGAACATCAGTACTCCGAGGGCACCGAAAAGGTGCATAGGGCGTTTTCCGAACTTAGAGATAAACCAGATGGTAATAAGATCGAGAAAGCCATTGATAAAGCGCTCCATCCCGAATTTGGTCTTCCCGTATTTTCTGGCCTGATGCTTGACGATTTTTTCATCAATTTTGGAAAAACCGGCATTCTTAGCCAATACAGGAATATAGCGGTGCATTTCACCGTATACATCAATATTTTTGATTACCTGGTTCTTATAAGCCTTCAGGCCACAATTAAAATCGTGCAATCTAACGCCCGAAGTCCTTCGTGCCGCCCAGTTAAACAGTTTTGAAGGAAGGTTTTTCATAAAAAAGGAGTCGTACCTCTTCTTTTTCCAGCCGGAAATAAGGTCGAAGCCTCCATTTTTAACAAGATTGTATAATTCCGGGATCTCTTCGGGATTGTCCTGCAGATCTGCATCCATGGTGATAATAACATCTCCCTGGGCAATTTCAAAGCCTGCATGCAAAGCCTGGGATTTTCCGAAATTCTTCGGAAAGCGGATCCCTTTTATATGGCCGTTGGCCGAAGCCATCGATTGAATAGTCTTCCAGGAGTCATCGGTACTACCGTCATCGATAAAAAGTATTTCATACGAAAAACGATTGGACTGCATAACTTCTGCAATCCAATCGTGTAATTCTAATAATGATTCTTGTTCGTTAAGTAGTGGTATGACTACTGATATGTTCATTCGGTTTGTATCTGAAATAATGCCAAAAATACAAATTAGTAATCACTTTTGTCTTTTTTCATTATTAAACCTACGATCAATGAAATAATTAATGCAATAATTAAATTAATGATGAGGATAACAGGATAACCGATCCATGCAAATTGCCTTTGCGTTTGAATGACATTATCTATTTGTTCTGTTGTTAAACTTGGATTCTGTTCTGCGATCTGCGGACGAAGTTGCTCGAAAAATTTATCGTAGAACTCCGGCTCGATAAAAGAAGTATAAATGATAGAGTAAACGATGATCATTAACGAAGCGATCAGTGCTACTCCTAATCCGATCTTGATTGCCTGCCCCAGTGATAAGAAGCTGGCATTTGCTTTTTTAAACTGATAAATAGCAATCCCTATTACAGCTGCAAGGATAACAACTCCGATTATTTGTTGTGAGATATCTCTTTGGTAATGTAACTCCATTACCGCAAGCATAATGGCAAAAACAATATTAATTCCTCCTAGGAGTAATCCGTAATTAATACTGAACTTTCTGGTTTTTGGTGCTTGGATTTCTTGATCTTCCATTGTCTGATTAATTTAGTTAGTAATACATATTTAGTATCCTGTGATTTGTTTTTGTTACATATATTTGAGAGCTTTTTTAAAAAGCCGAGGATTTTTTATAAATCTTATTGGTAAATTACAAAATATGATTAACTTTGCAGCTCGAAATTTACGAGCGTATAAAAGTTATTAGCGATGAGAAAAGATATACATCCAGAAAATTATAGATTAGTTGCTTTTAAAGATATGTCAAACGACGATGTCTTCATTACAAAATCAACTGCTGAAACAAAAGAGACTATTGAAGTTGACGGTGTTGAGTATCCACTTGTAAAGATGGAAATTTCAAGGACATCGCATCCTTACTATACCGGTAAATCCAAATTGGTTGATACTGCCGGGCGTATTGATAAATTCAAGAACAAATACGCTAAGTTCAAGAAATAATTTTATTAAAAGATATACATTAAGCCTTCTGATTTCAGAAGGCTTTTTTTATTTTTACAAAAACTGACTGCTTAATGAACTATATCCTTTTTGACGGTACGGTGAGAAATGCACTGTTGCCTTTTACCTATACCCGGCCTGTTGCGGATATCCGTGTAGGTATCCTGACCATAAGGGAGAAATGGGAAAAATTCCTGGGATTTACAACCACTACAATTACAGAAGAATACCTTTCTGATAAATTTCCAATGGTGGAGATGGAGCGCAATGTATTGATCAATGCTTCCTTCTTACCCAATCCGGAATTAGCAGCTCTTGTAAAGAACCTGGAAGAGAATCAGGCCATTTTTTACAAAGATGAGGTGATTGCATTTTATACGACCGATGCTCAGGAGGAAGTAGATTTCGATGCTTATGAAGCTATTGAGTATGAAGCCGATGTTCTCAGAATAGAAAATACCTGGGATATCTTTTCGAAGAATGGAGAAGCCATGGAAGCAGATTTCGAACTGATCACCAACGGAAGAAAAAGTATGCCTATTCCTGCCGGGGTAAATGTAATAGGAGGAGAGAATATTTTTATAGAAGAAGGTGCTAAACTGGCCTTCTGTACATTAAATGCATCTTCAGGACCTATCTATTTGGGGAAGGACTCCGAAATCATGGAAGGAAGTGTTATCCGCGGAGGACTGGCACTTTGTGAAGGAGGGGTCATAAAAATGGCATCAAAGATCTATGGACCTACTACGGTAGGACCGTACAGTAAAATAGGAGGGGAAGTAAATAATTCCGTCTTATTCGGATATTCAAATAAAGGCCATGACGGATTCCTGGGGAATTCCGTTTTGGGAGAGTGGTGCAATATTGGAGCGGATACCAATACATCCAATCTTAAAAACAATTATGCAGAAGTTCGCCTTTGGAGTTATGAAACCGAAAGCTTTGCTCGCACCGGACTGCAATTCTGCGGCCTGATGATGGGAGACCACAGCAAATGCGGTATCAATACCATGTTCAATACCGGTACCGTGATAGGTGTAAGTGCTAATGTTTTTGGCAGTGGTTTTCCTCGTAATTTCGTACCCAGTTTTAGCTGGGGAGGTTCAGGAGGTTTTACAACCTATCTTACCAAAAAAGCCTTTGAAGTAGCCAAAGTGGTTATGTCCAGAAGAAATATGGAGTTTACAGCTCAGGATGCTGCGATCCTGGAAGAGATCTTCGAACAGACAAAACGATGGCGTAAGGAATAATCCGAAAACCTTAGATTAACGAAACAAAACAAAGACGTAAATATGCTTGGACTTATACTCATTTTCTTTATCGGGAAATACTTTTATCAGCTAGCCGAGGAATATCAACAGAACAAATGGCTATATGCTATTATCGGAGTTGTGTCTTATTATGTCGGTACCTTTATTGCCGGAATTCTTATCGGAATACTTTATGTTTTGATCGCTAACGACCTTTCAGGTCTGGAAAATACTCCGGACATCGTTTTGAGTTTGATGGCATTACCTTTCGGATTACTTTCCTGCTGGGGATTGTATACAATTCTGAAAAAACAGTGGAAAAAGAATATAGTGAAGCCGGAGAATGAGATAGCACAAATAGGAATAGAACCCGACCCTGAAGACAAGGCGGGTTAAATTTTTACGGTAAATAGAATTACAGATAAACTGATAAACAACAACAGGCAGAGAAAAATAAAAACAATTAATTCTCTTTTCCTGTATAAAGACTGTTCCCGCCGTATCCTTTTCCGGATCCTCTTTAACAACATTTCGGAAGCAGCCTTATACTCAGGTTTTTGCAGACTGGAATTATGAATGTAATTCTCAAGTCTCCCTAATTTATCTGTTCTCTCTCTTCGGTTAAGGCGGATAATACTATTCGCCCATGATGCAAATCCTGCCATTTTAAACGATTTTATAGATTGTAAATAATAATACCCCCATGATCAGGATGAAGCTTATGGTTCTTTTTAATACAAGTTTCCTGTTCTCTCTGATCATTTCTTTCCTGATCTTCTTCAACTCCTTTTCTGAAGCAGAAGGAAAATCAAATTCATTCGTCCGTCCTTTTCCGTTTCGGCTGTAAAGATCCTTACGGAAAGGCTCATGTTTTCTTGTGATGATCCTGTTAGCCCGGAGGCTAATGATCATTCCTGAAATTCCTGCGCTCATAATTTTGGTTTTAGTTAAACATCTACTTATAATATTAGTATACAAAATTGTGTAAATGTTACGCAAATAAAATTGAACGCAAAAAACCTGTGAGTAGAATAGGGATGGGTCTAAACTTATTCTTCCTTACTTACATGTTTTAGGACGAGCAGATTGATAGGGTTAATTCCCAGTCCTTTTACATTTTTCCTTGTAAAACGGGTGATCTCATCGTAATAAAGAGGGACAATGGGGGCCTTGTCGATGATAAGGGAATCCATTTTTCTGTAGAGGTTAAGACGCTTCTCAAGATCTACTTCCTGCATGGCGGTCTTATACCAGTTATCGTAAAGTGAATTGCTGAAATGTGTGTAATTAGGGCCGTTGGGAGTAAAATTTCCACTGTAGTACAATGACAGATAGTTCTCAGCATCCGGATAATCGGCGATCCAGCTTGCCCTGAAAGCATCCAGTTTTCCTGTCGATTTCAACTGCCGGAGGGTAGATGGCGGCATGACGTCTATCTTGACTTCCAGACCTATTTTCTGAAGCTCTCTCTGAATATATTCACAAAAATCCAGGTAATTACTGTTCGTGCCTATGGAAATAGCGGGTTTAGGATTACCACTTAGCTTTTTGTATTCCTCAATCAGTTCTTTGGCTTTTTGAGGTTGATAGGTATATCCTTCGATATTGTCAAAACCTGGCATTCCCTTGGGAATAAAACCGTTAACGGCAGGAAAACCGATCCCGTTACGCAGGAACTTCATCATTTTGTCTCTGTCAAAACCATAGTTTACGGCTTTACGGAGTAATTCCGAATTCACTTCGGAATTTTCACTTCCGAGGAAAAAACCGAGATATTCGGTATTGAGATAGGGTCCGCTGATAAGGTTAACTTCTCCGGAATATTTATCACTTAGACTTCCGCTGGAGGTAAGGATCTCATCCTTATAAGAGTTATCGAGGCTGTTTAAAAAATCCAGGTTACCCTGAACAAACTGGAGAAATTCACTCTGTTTATCCGGTAGAAAGGTTACGGCTACCGCTTCCAGGTAGGGAAGTTGTTTTCCGTTCCTGTCCTTTTCAAAATAGAGTTCGTTCTTTCTGAGTACCAGTTTAATATTTTCATCCCATCTTTTAAATTTGAAGGGCCCAGTACCGATAGGATGCGACCTGAAATCACTTCCGTAATGATCGGCTACCTCTTTGGGGACCACTGCACAATAGCGCATACTCATTAACCCCAGAAAAGCCGGGAAAGGTTGTTTTAGCCGGATCTGTAAAACAGAATCGTTCAAAGCTTCATAGCCTGCAACATTCGAAAGCACCCAGCTTCCGGGAGAGGCTACATTTTCGTCTTTTAGCCGGTTAAAACTATACACAAAATCGCTGGCTTTTACGGTGCGGGTACTGTCTTTTCCGAATAGGGGAGATTTGTGGAAATACACATCTTTCCTGAGTTCAAAAGTATAGGTCAGCGCATCTTCGGAGACGGTCCACTTTTTGGCTATCTCCGGTTTGATAAGCAAAGAATCATCGAGCTGCACCAGGCCGTTAAAAATTTGATTTATGGGCCAGATATTCGGAGGATTTCTGGCAAAAGCCGGATCCAGGGAAGTAATATTACTGTGTTCGTTATACCTGAAAACCAGATGATCCCGTTCCTTCGATTCGCTGCTGTCGCAACTTAGGAATAAGAGAAGAATGCAACTCGCTGAAATACAAGCTGCTATTCCTTTTAATGTGCTCCCCCGATATTTTACCATGCGAAAATAAGTAAGTATATTTGCAGCCTTAAAGTTAAAAATGTTTCACCAATAGAAGAACGCTTTAACAATAATTATGGCAGACAGGAAAAAAGTTGCTTTTTATACATTGGGATGCAAGCTGAATTTCTCAGAAACTTCTACCATTGCCAGAAGTTTTAAGGATGAAGGCTTTGACAGAGTGGATTTTAGCGAGGAGGCAGATATCTATGTAATTAATACCTGCTCGGTAACCGATAATGCAGATAAGCGTTTTAAAACTATAGTGAAACAGGCACAGAAGGCCAATGAAAAAGCCTTTGTTGCTGCGGTAGGGTGTTACGCTCAGCTAAAACCCGAAGAACTGGCTGCCGTTGACGGAGTTGACCTGGTTCTGGGAGCAACCGAAAAATTCAAGATCACCGATTACCTGAATGACCTTTCCAAAAATGACTTTGGAGAAGTGCATTCCTGCGAGATCTCCGAAGCAGATTTTTATGTGGGTAGTTATTCGATCGGCGACAGAACACGGGCGTTCCTTAAGGTGCAGGACGGATGTGATTATAAGTGTACCTATTGTACAATCCCACTGGCAAGGGGAATTTCCAGAAGTGATACCCTGGAAAATGTTTTAAAGAATGCCAAAGAGATCAGTGAGAAGGGGATCAGGGAGATTGTTCTTACGGGTGTGAATATTGGCGATTACGGAAAAGGGGAGTTCGGAAATAAGAAACACGAACACACCTTTTTTGAACTGGTTCAGGCTCTCGATAAGGTTGAAGGGATCGAACGTTTGAGGATCTCCTCTATCGAACCCAACCTGTTGAAGAATGAAACAATTGATTTTGTTGCCGATAGCAGGACCTTTGTTCCTCACTTTCATATTCCGCTTCAGAGTGGAAACAATACGATATTGAAATTAATGCGCAGAAGGTATTTGCGTGAACTTTATACAGACAGGGTGAACAGAATTAAGGAAGTAATGCCTCATGCCTGCATTGGAGTGGATGTTATCGTTGGTTTCCCGGGTGAAACCGATGAGTATTTCCTGGATACCTATAATTTCCTGAACGAACTGGATATCTCATACCTTCATGTATTTACTTATTCGGAGCGCGATAATACGCTGGCTGCAGAAATGGAGGAGGTAGTACCTAAAAATGTCAGGGCCAAGAGAAGTAAAATGCTCAGAGGTCTTTCTGCAAAAAAGAGAAGAGCTTTTTACGAAAGCCAGATCGGTACCAGAAGGACCGTACTTTTTGAAGGAGAGAACAAGGAAGGTTATATTCACGGCTTTACCGAAAACTACGTAAAGGTAAAGGCTCCATGGAATCCGGAATTGGTCAATACTTTACATCAGGTAGAGCTGACGAAGATAGATGAAGACGGACTGGTGCGTTTTGATTTTATAGAAGAGAAAGCAATAGCCTAAATAGCATAAATAAAATAAAAAAGCCCTGACATCATTGCCAGGGCTTTTTTTTTAGATTCTGATTCCAACAGGAAGTAATTCTTTGTACTCTTTGTGTTTTCTGAGGAAACCTGCTATCTGCGGACTTGTAGGCACTACCCTTAGGTTTTGCTCTTCAATATCCTTTAAGACAGCTTTGATAAAATCTTCCGTGAAATTTGCGTCGGTAACTCCTTCCGGAATAACTAATTTTGTTAAGAAAATTTTCCTTTCCTGAGATGAATACTCCACTTTAGCTAGTTGTCCATCCACTTGAGTTTCAAATTGTCTTAAGAAACTGTTGTTCTGAATTTTTAAGTCGTTCATTACTCTATTATTTATTTCGCTCACAATTAAACAATTGATAACTGTTTGTTTTGCTCTTTTTGCTTCTTCGGCACAACTCGGGCTGGAAACCTACCGATGGTCCCTGATTGCCTACAGTTGCTCTGAAGTTTTAATGAATTGGGGAAGAAATCCTTATTTTTGTCTGCGCAAAGGTACAAAAAATATTGATAACATCCTCTTTTACAAGTAATAAACTATCTATGGGTAAAGAGAAAATTCATGTGTATTTTATGCCCGGAATGGCCGCAAATCCTTCCATTTTTGAGAATATCAGTCTCCCCGAAGAAAGCTATGAAATACACCTCCTGGAATGGATCATCCCGGAAAAGGCAGAATCTATTCAGAATTATGCAAAAAGGATGACCGCACGTATAAAACATCCGTCGCCGGTACTAATTGGTGTTTCCTTTGGGGGAATACTGGTACAGGAGATGGCAAAGCATATTGAAGTGCGAAAACTTATCATTATCTCCAGTGTGAAATCCAATAAGGAACTCCCCAAGAGAATGATATTCGCCAAATACACCAAAGTGCATAAATTATTACCTACCGGCCTGGTGAACAACGTAGAGCTCCTTGCAAAATACGCGTTTGGAGAGACGGTAACAAAAAGATTATCCCTTTACGAGAAATACCTGTCGGTGAGGAATAAATATTATATAGATTGGTCGATAGATCAGATCGTGAACTGGAAACAAAGCAGCCCTCCGGAGAACATTGTCCATATCCACGGAGAGAAAGATGCCGTGTTTCCAAGTGTGTATATTGATGACTACGTTGGCCTGAAAGAAGGGACGCATATCATGATCATCAATAAATACAAGTGGTTTAACGAAAATCTTCCAAAAATAATTTTATCTTAGAGGAGTCGTTATCTTAATTAACCTTAAAACGAAAAGAAGTATGAGATTTGTTAAAAATGGTTTGATGCTGTTAGGCGTTTTGTTTATTGCCTCAATACTCATAAATGCTGTACAGACCGATGAGCTTCAGGAAAAGAAAGTAGTAGAAGAAAAGCAGGATGCAGAAGGTAAATACAGTGTGTATGCACTGGATATTCCGGAACAAATGAACTTTGCGGGAGAAGAGGTGCCTATTGATAACCCGGACATAAGAGAACGTATCGATAAAGAGCTTTTGGTAAATACCTATTGGCAGTCCAATGCGTTGCTTCTCATGAAGAGATCAAAAAAATACTTCCCGATTATTGAGCCTATCCTTAAAGAACACGGAATACCGGACGATTTTAAATATCTGGCTGTGGCGGAAAGCGGACTTCAGAATGTAGTTTCTCCGGCAAGAGCAACCGGTTACTGGCAGATACTGAAAACAACAGCCCGTGAATACGGCCTGGAGGTCAATACCAATGTTGATGAGCGCTATCACATAAAAAAATCTACTGAGGTTGCCTGCAGATATCTCAAGAAGGCAAAAGAAAAATTCGGAAGCTGGACATTAGCCGCAGCAGCCTATAATGCCGGAAGGGGAGGAGTGATCAATCAGCAGCAAAGACAACAAGCAACCAATTATTACGATCTTTTACTGGGAGAGGAAACCGGACGATATGTGTTCAGGATCCTGGCTATGAAAGAGATCCTTTCCAATCCGGAGAAATACGGTTTTTACCTGGAAAAAGATCACTACTATTCGGCTATTCCTACCTTCGAGGTGGAAGTAGATACGGCAGTGACGAATTTTGCGGATTTTGCACAGAAGTTCGAGATCAATTATAAAATATTAAAGATCCATAACCCCTGGTTAAGGGAAGCTTTCCTTAACAATAAGTCCCGTAAGAAATACAAGATTGAGATCCCGGAAAAGGGATATTATCAGCTGGGGCAATAAGACCGCTTACCGGTTTTCAGGAAATACGGACTTTTAGTTTGCTGGTGATATCGTGAAAGATCTCGACATCTGCGGCAGAAAACAGGATCATTTCTGTGTAGAACGGAAACTCACTTCTTTCGTCATCCCATAACAACTGGTTAACTTTTTTGATCAGAGAGATCGCTTCAAAGTAAGCATCCTTCTCATCGACGTAAAGCGACTTATCTATTTCGGAAATATAATTCCGGTTTTTGAGCTGGGATCGTTTTTCAGGCTTGTACTTTTCCGCATTAAAAAGCCGGATCAGTACATTCATATCAAAGGCATTCATTTTGGAATTCCTTCCACCGGGGATGGGGAAAAAATGAGAACCTGCCTCCTGTGAGAGCAATACCCAATTTAAAGAATAGATCACCCTGCTGTCGTAAATAATATTCTTCTCGGGAAACATGAACATTCCTGCTTTAGATAAACTGGGCAGGCGGTCATAAGCAGGCTTTTCACTGTTGATAAACTTTATAAGCGATGGGATCGTGCTTTCTTCTTTAGCACCTTTTATTCCTCCCCAATCCCTGATGATCCACATGCAGAGTGCATTGAAAAGAGAAGGATTATACTCAAAATTCTCCTGTAGCTTATCGCGCAGGATAAATTTAAGCTTCACCTCTTTTTCATAAAGACTTAATTGATTGAGCTCGTAGATCTCCTCATAGGAAAGTACTTCAAGGCGATTTAATCCCTGAAGGTCTGCTGTCCAGCTATAAACTTTGGGCAGGTTTTCAACAAATCGCCGGAGATACCCGGCAATTTTTTCCGCATCAAAATTATAGCTGCCCGAACTCATGAGGTTGAGTCTTAGATACGCTTCATTTGCTGCTGCATCATTTTTATCTGATCGGTCAGCATATTCTGTTTATCCAGTTTTTTTGCTTCGTTAAGAAGAGTAGTGGCCTCTCTTTTGCGTCTTTTCTGCATCGCAATCCCGGCAAGACTAAGCTTTGCCATTGCAACGTCGTAATCCATGGTGAGGCCGAGTTTAAGCGCTTTTCTGAAATATTTTTCAGCCTGGGTCAGATTGGTTTGGGAATAGATGATCCCGTGCATATAGTTGTAGTATCCCTGCTGCTTGGTAATTAAAGCCGTTTCGGGATTCTTGATCTTATTGAGCCATTTTTGTACCCCTTCAAAGTCCTGCTTTCTCATTCTCAGGAAAGCGAGTAAAATAAATTCATTTCTAAAGTAAAGGAATACGAATACCAAAGAAATTAAGATAAGAAAGATACCATTGCCAATACTTCCCTCAATAAATTGCCATACGGCAAGCCCTATAATAATAGCAGCAATGATTAATTTAAAATTCTTGTTGAACATAAAAATTATTTGATCAAATTGTACGTGATTTTCGATTTAATTGTAGTGGGAATATCTTTATCCCCGATCTGTGATATTTTTGAACTCCCTTTAGCAAAGGCTTCTACCACCATTTCCTTCAGGAATCCGTTTTTAAGATTTGTAATGAGTTTGGTCTCCTGTGTCCCTTCAAGCACCATACTTACATCCGGTTCCTCCAGGTTCATTTTTACTTTGGCTTTTCCGGTGATCACGGCTTCGATAGAATCTACCGAATGCAGTTTCCATGTACTATTGGCTGAAAGCTGACCTGTATAGGTGTTCTCCCACCGGTCGTTTACCTTGACTTCCTTGTCCGGGTAGAAAAACGTCATTTGCTTATAACTTTCAGACAAGGCTTTGGAACCGTATTCTTTTTCCAGGGAAGTTTTCATAAGCTCCCGGATAAATTCGTCCTTGATATCTGCAGATGTCAGCATATTTTCGATCAGGGAATCACTGTTCTCTACAGAAAGGATGTCCCCGTTCGTTTTCATTTTTATGGTAATGGGATAATTGATCAACCCGTTAAATACTTTTGCCTGCGGATCTTCATTAGAGGCGGTGGCATCTATTTTAACCATTTCACCTAATTCACTCGATCGCATAGAGAGTTTAAGATCCAGAAAAACCATCTCTATTTCATAACTATCATCCAGGACTTCCTTTACGGTAAAATTCATGGTCCCTACTATATTATTGGTAACCTCTTGCTTATTGCCGAGGATCTCCTGGGTAATTACTTGCATGGAGTGTTGCTGTACTTTAAAAACATCGTTCTTCTTTAGCTTATAGCAAAGAGAAACCTGGGCATTTCCTTGTAAAAAAAGAAGACCTGCCAACAGAAAAAAGTATATTTTCTGAATGTTCATAAAAATAGGGATGTATTTCGGAGTGCAAAGGTAAGAAAAACTAATGTAAATATTTTTTAAATTAGGTTTGTCAAAGTAAAAACTCTTTGTATATTTGCGCCGCACTTTTAGTGAAGGAATCTCGACACATAATTCGGATAAGAAATTTTTAAGAAGATTTAAGATATTTTAAAATGAAAAGAACATTTCAGCCCTCAAAGAGAAAGAGAAGAAATAAACACGGTTTCAGAGAAAGAATGGCTTCTGCAAACGGAAGAAAAGTGCTTGCTCGCAGGAGAGCAAAAGGAAGAAAGAAATTAAGTGTTTCCTCTGAGCCAAGACATAAGAAATAATGATCAATAGATTTTTATAATATAAAGGTGTTACTTTTTTTAGTAACACCTTTTTTTTATACTTTTTAAGTTCCTAATTTTTATAATTTACAGACACACAGAAAAATGCCAAAAAGAAAAGATCTCAATTCCGTTTTAATTATTGGTTCTGGCCCTATCATCATTGGTCAGGCATGTGAATTTGATTATTCCGGTTCTCAATCTTTACGTTCCCTGAGAGAAGATGGAATAAAAACGATTCTTATTAACAGTAATCCGGCAACGATCATGACCGACCCATCTATGGCCGATCATGTTTACCTCAAACCGCTTACCACTAAATCTATTATTGAGATCTTAAAGGAACACCCCGAAATAGATGCAGTTTTGCCAACCATGGGAGGGCAAACGGCTCTTAACCTCTGTATTGAGGCAGGAGAGAAAGGGATCTGGGAAGATTTCGGAGTAGAGATCATAGGAGTAGATATAGACGCGATCGAAATAACAGAAGACAGGGAAAAGTTTAAGGAACTATTAAAGACTATCGATATTCCTGTGGCACCTGCAAGAATTGCTACTTCCTTCCTTAAAGGAAAAGAAGTTGCGCAGGAATTCGGATTTCCCCTAGTTATTCGACCTTCCTTTACCCTGGGAGGAACAGGAGCTTCTTTTGTTCACACGGAGGATCAGTTTGATGAATTACTGACCCGCGGCCTGGAAGCTTCACCCATTCACGAGGTGCTTATCGATAAAGCCCTGTTAGGATGGAAGGAATACGAATTGGAATTATTAAGGGATAATAACGATAATGTTGTTATTATCTGTAGTATAGAAAATATGGATCCCATGGGGATACATACCGGTGATTCCATCACTGTGGCACCTGCAATGACACTTTCTGATACGACCTATCAGAGAATGAGGGATATGGCCATTAAAATGATGAGAAGTATCGGGGATTTTGCCGGAGGATGTAACGTACAGTTTGCAGTGAGCCCGGACGAAAAAGAAGATATTATTGCGATCGAGATCAACCCGAGGGTTTCCAGATCTTCCGCACTGGCATCTAAAGCAACCGGATATCCGATCGCCAAGATAGCAACCAAACTAGCTATCGGTTATACCCTGGATGAGTTGGATAACCAGATCACCAAATCTACTTCAGCTTTATTTGAGCCTACCCTGGATTATGTGATCGTTAAGATCCCGAGATGGAATTTCGATAAGTTTGAAGGATCTGAAAGGGTACTTGGACTTCAGATGAAATCTGTTGGAGAAGTAATGGGGATAGGGCGTTCTTTCCAGGAAGCCCTGCATAAAGCCACCCAATCACTTGAAATAAAGAGAAACGGACTCGGAGCAGACGGAAAAGGATATAAGGACTACGATCAGATCATTGATAAATTAACCTATGCCAGTTGGGACAGGGTGTTTGTGATCTACGATGCCATTCAAATGGGGATCCCGCTTAGCAGGATACACGAGATCACCAAAATAGATATGTGGTTCCTGAAACAATACGAAGAACTGCACTATCTGGAAAAAGAAATAAATACTTACACCATAGAATCCCTTCCGAAAGATCTTTTACTGGAAGCCAAGCAAAAAGGTTTTGCCGACAGACAGATCGCCCATATGCTGGGATGCTGGGAAAGCGAAGTGTATAAGAAAAGAGAAGAAGTCGGGGTAAACAGGGTGTACAAACTGGTAGATACCTGTGCCGCTGAGTTTAAAGCGATGACACCTTACTACTATTCGACTTTCGAAGCTGATATCGAAACCACAGACGGAAAAAGATATGTACATAACGAAAGTGAGGTAAGCGATAAAAAGAAAATTGTAGTTCTCGGTTCCGGACCTAACAGGATAGGACAGGGGATAGAATTCGATTACTGCTGTGTTCACGGAGTTCTGGCGGCTGCCGAATGCGGATATGAAACCATCATGATCAATTGTAACCCTGAAACGGTTTCCACCGATTTTGATACTGCAGACAAGCTGTATTTCGAACCTGTTTTCTGGGAGCATATTTACGATATCATCCGCCATGAAAAACCCGAAGGGGTTATTGTACAGCTAGGAGGGCAAACAGCTCTTAAGCTGGCGGAGAAACTTAATAAATACGGGATCAACATTATCGGTACCAGCTTTGATTCTCTGGACCTGGCAGAAGACAGGGGGAATTTCTCAACCCTGCTGAAAGCAAATGATATTCCTTATCCGGAATTCGGAGTGGCTGAAACGGCAGACGAAGCCCTGGCACTTGCAGATGAACTTGATTTCCCGATCCTGGTAAGACCTTCATATGTATTGGGAGGACAGGGAATGAAGATCGTGATCAATAAAAACGAACTGGAAGAGCATGTGGTAGACCTGCTTCGTAAGATACCGAATAACAAACTCCTGCTGGATCACTACCTTGACGGAGCGATCGAAGCGGAAGCTGATGCGATCTGCGACGGGGAGAACGTTTATATTATCGGGATCATGGAGCATATAGAGCCCTGTGGAATACATTCCGGAGATTCAAATGCAACCCTACCACCGTTCAACATCGGAGAGTTTGTAATGCAACAGATAAAAGATCACACCAAAAAGATTGCCCTGGCATTGAATACGGTGGGACTTATTAATATACAGTTTGCTATAAAAGATGATGTTGTTTATATCATTGAAGCAAATCCGAGGGCTTCGAGAACGGTACCTTTTATTGCCAAAGCATATAAAGAGCCTTATGTGAATTACGCTACCAAGGTGATGCTGGGCGATAAAAAAGTTACCGATTTTGACTTTAAGCCTGAACTGGAAGGTTATGCCATCAAACAACCGGTATTCTCTTTTAATAAATTCCCGAGAGTAAACAAAAAGCTCGGACCTGAAATGAAGAGTACCGGAGAGAGTATCCTCTTTATTGACAGCCTTAAAGATGACGATTTTTACAATCTTTACTCCAGAAGGAAGATGTATTTGAGTAAATAAAAAGTCACATCGAGCGCAGTCGAGATGCCTTAAAAAAAGGCCTGTAAAGTTCTCGACTGCGCTCGAACTGACACCTAAAACACTTCAAATTGATTTTTTATCGTTTTAAAAATCAATCTTAATATTATAATCAGATAATTTGTTAAGGGATTCTTCCGAGCTTAGATCAAGCCTGGTGTTACTTTGCTTGCGCTCTTTTTTAGATTCCATCCGTTTTATGGCTTTCAGGAAGCGGTGAACTTCTTTTTCATTTTTGAGGATAAGTCCGGGTACCTGAGTGGTCTTGCCATCTTCATTTTTAGCGACCATGGTAAAATAGGAGGAATTACAATGCTTAACGTATCCGCTCTGTATATTTTCTGATTCTACGCGAATTCCTACCACCATAGAACTTCTACCCACGTAATTAACGGAGGCTTTCATAGTGACCAGTTCCCCGATCTCTATAGGATTAAGGAAATCTACCGTATCTACCGAAGCAGTAACGCAATAGGCTCCCGAATGTTTGGAAGCACAGGCAAAAGCAATCTGATCCAGAAGGGAGAGGATATAACCCCCATGGATCTTCCCGCTAAAATTGGAATGTGAAGGAAGCATCAGCTCGGAAATAGTAACCTGAGATGCTTCAACCGTCTTATGACTGAAATTAGGTTTCATCTTTTTGAGGTATTTGCTAAACTAGTCGTAAAAAGACAGGGAACCTTTAATCGTCGTTTTCGTTGGCCTTCTTTAAATACTGTTCCGGAAGCGCTTTCTTGGCTTTAGCTCCCATTTTTTTAAGTTTTTCCACCGAAGTGATCAGGTTTCCTCTTCCTTCGAACAATTTGTTCATCGCTGCGGCGTAATTGCCTTTTGCTCTGTCCATATCTTTCCCTACAGCCGTAAGATCGACCATAAGATTATGGAATTTATCATAAAGCGCTCCTGCTTGTCGGGCAATTTCTATAGCATTTCGCTGTTGTTTCTCGTTATTCCACATAGAATCTATCGTCCTTAATGTGGCTAAAAGGGTAGTGGGGGTAACGATCACGATATTTTTCTCAAAAGCCCTGGAATAGAGTGCATTTTCCTGGTCCAGTGCCACGGCAAATGCAGGCTCTATCGGAATGAACATCAATACAAAATCCGGACTTTCCATTTCGTAGAGGTCTTCGTATTTCTTTTCGGAAAGCTGCTCTATATGGCGTTTAATGGAGGAAATATGTTCCTTGAGATATTCCTGTTTCTCATTACCTTCGGTATTGGCGTATCGCTCATAGGCGGTAAGGGATACCTTAGAATCGACGATCATTTTCTTCCCGTCAGGCAGATTAATAATCACATCGGGAAGGACCCTGCTGCCATCGTCTCTTGTAAAACTCTGTTGTACAGTGTACTCCCTGTCCCTTTCAAGTCCACTCTTCTCCAATACCCGCTCCAGCACCAATTCTCCCCAGTTACCCTGCATCTTGCTGTCGCCTTTCAGGGCTTTGGTAAGGTTGATGGCCTCTTTGCTCATTTGTTCATTAAGGTCCTTTAAACCCAGGATCTGCTGCCTCAGAGCTGCATGATAATCTATACTCTCCTTGTGAGTTTCCTCGACCTTCTTTTCAAACAATTGTATTTTTTCCTGAAGGGGATTCAGGATCGTCTTGATATTTTCCTTATTCTGTTCCGTGAACTTAGCCGATTTCTCTTCCAGGATCTTATTGGCCAGGATCTGAAAATCCTTGGTAAATTTTTCCTGGAGTTGCTCTACTTCTTCCTTTTGCTCCCTGTTCTTGGCCATCAGGTTCTCGAATTCGGTATTCCTTCTGGCGAGCTCCAGGTTTAAAAAATCCTTCTCCTTTCTGATCTCTTCCTTCTCCCGTAACTCCTCATTCACTTTAGTCTCCAGGTTATTTACAGAAGACCTCAGTTGAGATTCCCTTTCCTGTAACATGCTCTGACTGGATCCGGTTTTTAAACGCTGAATATAAATCCCCAGTAAAACTCCCAGGCCTATGGAAATAAAAGCGACAATAATTAGTAAAACAGATTCGGACATTAGATATTTTGATTTGATGTAAAGATAGAAGATTGTAATTATTTTTTCTACCCAAAAAGTGCTTACTTATTAACTTTAAAAGTTCCGGAAGCTTTATCGAAGTTGATCAGATCTGTGGGGAATAACTCTGAGAAACTCCCGCTTTCAATAAGAGTTGCAGGTTTTCCAAAGCTGATCTTGTCTTCGGTCATGACCAGCATTTTATCACATAACTGTATGGCCAGGTCTATTTCGTGAGAAGAATAGAGAATGGTCTTTTGAGTTTTATGTGCAATTTCTTTTAGGAGCTTAAGGATATAAGCTTTGTGATAGATATCGAGGTGGGTTGTGGGTTCATCCAGGATAATAAGAGCCGTATCCTGGGCCAGGGCTCTTGCGATCATGGTCTTTTGCAACTGACCGTCACTGAGCTCAAAGCACTTTTTATTTTTGATCGCTTCGATATTGACCAGACTCAGGGCATTTTTAATTTTTTCTTTATCATTCCCGGTCAGAGAACCTATCCAGTTGGTATAAGGCTGCCTTCCAAGGGCAACCACTTCGGTGACCGTTAAATTTTTGGAAGGGATCTGTTCGGTAAGTACCAGGCTTAATTGCGAAGCCAGCTCTGTGGGCTTGTAATTTTCCAGGCCTCTTCCTTTCAGATCTATACTACCGCCTAGTTTTGGCTGCACCCTGGCCAGGGTTCGTAAAAGCGTAGATTTTCCCACTCCGTTAGCTCCCACAACAGAAACCAGTTCTCCTTCTTCCAGGGAAAAGTGAATATCAGCTGCTATTTCCGAGCTGCTTTTCCGGCTTTTGTACCCTATAGAAAGTCCTTCTACTTTTAAAACGCTATGTCCCTTTTCTTTTTCGATCGGTATAAAATTAAAAACTGAACGATTTATATATCTAAAATATCATTTTTCTTTTCCTTATCAGCAACCAGATAACTACCGGAGCTCCTACCAGGGAGGTAATAGCATTTATAGGCAGGGTAAATTGGCTGTTAGGTAACTGTGCAATAGTATCACATACCAGCATCAGAATAGCTCCATACAACAGAACAGCGGGAACCAATACCTTATGATTCGGCGTATTGAATATCTGCCTGGTAAGATGCGGAACCGCAAGCCCGATAAACGCTATAGGGCCGGCAAAAGCTGTAACACTTCCGGCCAGCAGACTGGTAGCAATAATGATCATATAACGTGACCTTCTGATATTCAACCCAAGGCTTTTGGCATAGTTCTCTCCCAATAGCAAAGTATTTAAGGCTTTCAGGGAAAAAATACTTAAAAGAAGGCCTGCGATGATGATAATTGAAAATACTCCCAATTGTACCCAGCTGAGGTTCCCCAGGCTTCCCAGCGACCAGAAAATATATTGTTGAAGGCGTTCCGAATCACTAAAATGCGAAAGGACGTTTACCACAGCAGTGGTAATACTTCCGAACATAAGCCCGATGATCAGGATAGCCATGGTATCCCGTACCCGGCCTGCCACCAGCATAGCTGCCATCAGAACTACAAAACTCCCGATACTGGCTGCGGCCGCCAGAGAGAAACTCCCGGTGAGGGTAAATGAAAACCAGGTTCCGAAAAGCGAGGATCCCAAAATAAGTAAAGCTACTCCCAGACCGGCACCGGAGCTGATCCCCAGTACAAAAGGCCCGGCCAGCGGGTTCCTGAAAAGTGTCTGCATAAGCAAACCACTCAAAGACAGGCCTCCTCCAACCAGAATGGCTGTTATAGCTTTGGGAACACGGTAGTCGGTAATAATATATCGCCAGGTCTCTTTTTCGACTTCTCCTCCGGTAAGTGCGTTAAAAACGGCTTTTACGGGAATGGATACCGAACCCAGGCTGATATTGATAAAAGCAACCACAACCAGTATAATTGTCAGGAACAAAAACCAATACCTGTATGTTAATGTCGATCTCAAGGATTAAGCGGCTTAAAGAAATATGGCTGGTAATCCGGAAGAATGCCCGGATGCAGGATACTGATCAGGTCTTTCAGGATAATATCAGGTCTGTTGGGACCTAATTCATAATACAGAATGCCTCCCGTATCTCCTGTAGTAAGACTGAAAGTGTATACCTTTTTATTTTTAAATGCTTCAAAACGCGTATAGTGCTCATTGGTTTCTCTAAGCTGATCGTAGGAATTAAAGCTGTTCGGTGCAATCCAGTATTCGGCACCTTCTCCTTTTTCCAATACACTTTCTATACTTAATGACAGGCTTCCCGTTCCGCTGGTATCCTTCCAGAGATAATCACAATTGGCATCTGCAAGAAAGGAGGCAGCCCAGCTATCCCCGGCAGGAATATACCAGATATCCCTATACATGGCCCCGCTGATTACTGTTGGTTTGCTGGTTGCCATTTTGGCCAGCTCCCTGGCCTTCTGGTATTCGGATTCTATATTATTAAAAATACTGTCTGCTTTATCCTCCAGCTTAAAGAAAGGAGCAAAGAACTTGATCCATTCGGCTTTACCTAAAGGGGTCTCCTCAACCCAATCGCCGTTGTAAAGCACCGGAATGCCTGATTTCTGGATAGTTTCATAGGTTTTGTTCTGATCGTTGATGGAAAAACCAACGACCAGATCCGGTTGAAGATCGATCAGAACCTCCGTATTGATAGATTCATTGCTTCCGATCTCCTTTACTTTTCCACTATACACATTCTGACGCGTTTTTTCGGATGAGATGTATTTGGTTGATGGAAAACCTACAAGTTTATCTTCAATACCCAGGGCTTCCAGAGAAGGGATATGAGTGGTTGAAGTAACTACCAGTTTCTCAACCGGAATGGGAACAATAGCATCATAAGCATCCTTTGGAAGTGTCATAGCTGCAAGTTTATCCCGCTCCACAAGTGCATATTTAAAACTTCTGTTACTGTTCGGCCAGGGAGACTTTACTTCGATTACCGTCATATGAGCGTATTTCTCTATAGTAAACCCTTTGGCGTATTCTACTGCAATAACTTCTGTTTCAGTAGAAGGTAACAGGCTTTCCGTATCTTCTTTTTTTTCGGTCTTACATGAAAAAAGAAGAAAGAAGACAGGAATAATGGTCAGGAATGCTCTCATTGATATACTGCGAATGCTTTATTTAATTGGTTATTACTTTTCTGTTTTTAAGATCGTATTTGTCTCCGGATCTCAGGAAATAGAACTGTGCGTTTTTTTCTGGCAAATTCTTAAGATTGCTGCCTTCGCGCGACCAGAAGGAGCTGTCGTACATCAGAACATAACTGGCACCCAGAACTTCAAACTGGTCGTTCTGAACAATTATCGCCGTATTTTCATCGATCCCTATCCCCAATAACTCAGGTTTTTTCTTTAAGATCGTAAAAAGATCGAACTGGCGGTTTCTTGCCAGCACATGCTGATCTATGGCTACGTTTTGCAGGAAACCGAAGCCTGCTTCGTGATCTCCCATCATGATCTGATTATTTCTGGTGTCACCTCTTGCCAGGTAAGACCCCTGAATAGTTGCCCCGGCAGATGAACCTCCGATCACTCCACCGCGTTCCAGGACTTCCCAGAATAATTTCTCTGCCTTTGTCCCTGCATAGGAATCAACCAGTCTCCACTGGCGCCCGCCTCCGAACCAGACTCCCTTTGCATTTTTTAAAGGAGCAACAAAAGCATCTGTATTGGCAACTTTCGGATCCGCAGTGTGAAGTACCGTTACATTGGTAGCTCCGTGCCTCTTTAAAAATGCCGCCGAACGTTCGTCGTAACTATCTCTTCCGGCAGCTGTGGGAATCACCACTATAGGAGCATCTTTCCCTCCGGCCAGCTCAATAAAGCGCTCAATAATATTACTTGAAAGCCTTCCGCCTCCAACAATTACAAGACTTCCCTTTTCAGGACCTTTTACGGTTGCGGTACTGCCGTTCTGGGCATTTAAAGCAAGGATCCCGATCAGGGAAAATGCTATAGACAGAATATTTGTTTTTAATTTCATAGCGTTGGATTTTAGTGTTATCAAAACTACATAAATTTATTCTCTAATAGATAATTTGGATACTACAGTTAAATTTCCTTCTTCCTTTTTGAGTTTTATGACATCGCCATAAGTGAGTTTTATTTGAAAGGAATCTTTTAACTCTATTCTGAGAATGTGAGAGAGCAATGCCCTTATCACCCCGGCATGAGTTACTATAATGACATTTGTATCCTGTTTTTGCATCACTTCATTCAGAAAAGAAATACTTCTGGAAGCCAGTTGCGTATAAGATTCTCCTCCGGGGACGATTTCATCAACAAAATCAGTCATCCATTTATCGAGCTCCTTTTTATTGATCGCATCCCAGTTCTTAAGCTCCCATTCGCCGAAATTGAGTTCCATTAAACGCTTATCGGTAATAATAGTACTCCCGATCTTTTCAGCCAGTTTGTAGCAACGTTTCAACGGACTTGAATAGATCAGATTATCGGGAGACATCGTTATTCGGGAAAGAACATCACCTGCTTCCTGCTTAAAGGTTTCCTCCAGTTCCAGGTCGGCTTGTCCGTAACAGGTCCCTTTTTCTATCCGGGGAGTAGTGTGTCTTATCAGATAAATTTCCATAATGCTATGAGACTGAGGTAAAAAACTACTTCGCTTAATTGCTGTACTGCCCCCGCACAATCGCCGGTCTGGCCTCCAAGCCATTTTTTAAACTTACCACCCAGGTACATTTTGGAGAGGTAAACCGGAATAAGAACCACAAAAATAAACGGGCTTTTAAAAAAGAAGAGTGGAAGAATACCGAATAAAGCGCTTACCAGTAACATGGAAACCGTCATGCTTTTAGCGGCGGGTTTTGCCTTGCTGTCATCCGTGTCCCTTACATAGGGATGTGTAAAGATCAGGGTAGTAGCTATAAACCTGCTCAGGCTGTGACCTGCAATGATACTTAAAGGAATATAAGAAGGATCTATCTCCTGCAAAGCTGTAAACTTGATAAGTAACAGCAGACTGAGCCCCATTACCCCGTAAGTTCCCAAACGGGAATCTTTCATGATAAGCAGGATCTTTTCTTTGGTCCATCCGCCTCCGAAACCATCGCATACATCTGCAAACCCGTCTTCGTGAAAAGCTCCGGTAAGATAGATGGTGGCTACCATACTTAGCAATACCGAAACAGAGACCGGAAAAACAAAGGAAGAACCGTAAAAAACAAGAGCTCCGAGACCTCCCACAATAAGCCCAACCAACGAAAAATACCTGGAACTTTTTGACAGGTATTCCGGAGAGTGATCCACCCATTTAGGGCAGGGGATACGGGTAAAGAACATTATAGCGGTCAGGAAAATATGGATCTCTTTTTTCATTGGTTCTGAATCTATGATTTTGTACTTACTCCGGCACTGTCAAAACTGGCCATTTCATTTAAAAAATTAACGGCAGATCGCAGTAATGGCAGGCATAAGGCGGCTCCTGTTCCTTCTCCCAAACGAAGGCCTAAATTTAAAACAGGTCTGACCCCTAAAAATGAAAGGATACTTTCATGCCCTTTTTCGCTGGAGGTGTGCGCAAACATACAATAGTCCATACAATTCGGATGCATGGCCCTGGCTGCCAGGAGAGCGGAACTAACAATAAATCCATCTATCAGAACGATCATTTTTAACTCGGCAGCTTTTAAAATTGCTCCACATAACATGGCTATTTCAAACCCTCCGAACATTGCTAAAGCTTCCAGAGGAGAAGAAGGTTGATGTTTATTAAAAACGGAGGTAAGAATCTCTCTCTTTTTTGAGATCCCTTCAGAGTTTAAACCCGTTCCTGCGCCCACACATTCCTCTATGGGAATTCCGGTAAAATAGCTCATTAACAAGGATGCGGAAGATGTATTGGCTATTCCCATTTCACCAAAACCAATAGTATTGCTTCCGTTCTTAAATGCCTGTTCTACGATCTCACCTCCCTTTCTCAAAGCCTTTTCGCATTGCTCTGCACTCATGGCAGATTCTTCCTGATAATTCTTCGTCCCGTAATCTATTTTACAATCGATAAGATGGGGAGTATCGAAATTGTGATTCACTCCGGCATCTACGATCTTTAAATCCGCATTATTCGTACGACTGAAGACATTAATGGCAGCCCCTCCGTTGATAAAATTATACACCATCTGGGAGGTGACTTCCTGTGGAAAAGGATTTACTTCGCCTTTTTTGGCTATTCCGTGATCTCCTGCAAAAACTACAATTACAGGTTTTTTTATCTCGGGAGAGAGTGTTTGCTGAATAAGCCCTGTCTGATGAGCTATATTCTCCAGGAAACCCAGGGCACCTACCGGTTTGGTCTTCATATCTATTTTTTGCTGAAGCTCTGCCTCTAATTTGGTGTTTTGCGTGGGTTGTATATCGTATTGGATCATTATTTATTTTAGTTTTAATGGAAGACCGGAAACCATGAGTACTGCGGTATCTGCGTGCTGAGCAATATACTGATTGACCCAACCCTGTAATTCTGTGAATTTTCTGCCTACCTCTGTTTGGGCATGTACTCCCATACCTATTTCGTTGGAAATGATAATAATCTCGGCTTTGACAGAGAAAAGTTTATTTAATTCTTCTTTTGCCTGTTGAAGGGAAAGCTCCGTATCGTTTTTACAATCCACAAAAAAGTTAGTGAGCCAGAGGGTGACACAATCGATGACCACCACTTCATTTTCCTCTATCACACCGGAGAGGAATTTTTCTTCCTCTACAGAGGTCCACCGTTTATCACGGTCATCCTTATGACGATCGATCCTTTTTTGGTGATCTTCATCCCAGATACGGGAAGTGGCAATATATTTAGGGGAGGAAGAAAGCGAGAGGGCCAGGTTTTGGGCATAGCTGCTTTTGCCCGAACGTTCCCCTCCTGTTATATAATGGATCATTCTTTCCTTTTTTGTTGATTTTACTGCAAAGATTATATTTTTTCGGGCCAAAGTGCAAGAAAGAATTTTTAATTATGAAATTGATAGTATATTTGCTGCGAATTTAGGTTCTGATATTTTTATCACTTAAAATATCGGATTAAAAGGGAATCCGGTTAAAAACCGGAGCTGTTCCCGCAACTGTAAGCTCAGTCCCTTTGGGATGTTTGCTGAATATCTAAGACCACTGTCCATACGGATGGGAAGGTTTCAGCAAAACGCAAGCCAGGAGACCTGCCTCGATTCATAAGAATTGTCAAACTTTCGGGATAAAAGTTTGGGTATGGGTAAACTGCATACTTTTTTTCCCTTTTAACGCTAAAAAAATGAATAAAAGAAGTATTTCTTTTGGTGTCCTGGCTTTGCTAAGCGCCGGTATTTTTGCTCAGGAAAAGGAGCAGGAAAAGAAAAAAGTGGAACAACTTGACGAAGTGGTCGTTACCGATTCCCGTTTTGAACTAAAGAGGGAAAACTCAGGAAAAACGGTCATTAAGATCACCGCAGAAGAATTAGAAAAGAACCAGGGGAAGTCTATTTCCGAGATCATCAATGCCAAGAGTGGATTTGAGATCAACGGAAGCCGCAGCAATGCGGGTCAGAACCTCAATTCTTTTGTAAGGGGTGGAAACAACCGTCAGGTTTTGGTACTTATAGACGGGATCCAGGTTTCGGATCCGTCGAATATTGGAGCGGAATATGACCTCCGCCTTATCTCTCTGGATCAGATAGAATCTATAGAGATCATTAAAGGAGCGGCCAGTACGCTTTACGGGAATTCTGCGGCAACCGCGGTGATCAATATCACGACCAAGAAAGCATCCGGTAAAAAAATTGCTGCCACCCTAAGAACGAGCATAGGAACAAACAGATCTCAGGAAGACAGCGATTATAATATTGCTGATTTTTCCCATGCAGCAACGATCAGCGGTACAGCCGGAAAATTTAATTATTTGGGTGGAGTTAGCACTCAATACACGGACGGACTGTCTGCAGTGACCGATCCTAACAATGAGCGCGATCCTTTTTCCAGGGTGAATACAAATCTTAGATTCGGATACCGCTTCAGCGAGCGTTTCTCCCTGAATGTCTATGGAAATTACGACAGATTTGATGCTGCTTTCGATAATGCCTTTCCGATTGAGGACGCCGATTTTAATTTTGAAAGCAGACAGTTCAGAACGGGATTGTCTTCCGAATTCAATTACGGAAAGGGGAGTGTTACCTTAAACGCAGCATATAACACTATTGAAAGGATATTTGAATCGAATTTCCCATCGGAACTTGAAGGAGACAGTTATGTTATTGATGTATTCAATAAATACAATTTTAACGATAAGTTCTATACCATCGTGGGACTGAATTATATAAGGAACTCTGCTACTTTTAGTGAAGAAACAGATTTCTCTATTGTAGATCCCTACGCCAATTTTGTCTGGGTATCGGATTTCGGGCTGACGCTGAATGCCGGAGCCAGATTGAACAACCACAGTGAGTATGGCACAAATCTTACGTATAACCTGAACCCGTCTTATCTTTTTAAATTTAACGGAGATTATCTGAAGCTTTTCGGATCTTTCAGTACTTCCTATATTTCACCTTCTTTAACCCAGTTGTTCGGGAATTTCGGACCTAATCCGAATCTTGAACCGGAAGAAGACAGGACTATAGAAGGAGGAGCGGAGTACAGTTTTGGAGATAAAGTACGTATCAGTGCTCTTTATTTTAACAGAAATGAGGAGAACTTCATTGATTTCGTGATCATCGATTTCAATACTTTCCAGGGAGAATATCAGAATGTAGCTACCGAATTTACAGTACAGGGAGCTGAGGTTGAGTTATCGGCTAAACCTTTTGACAAGGCTACATTTAGTGCAAACTACACCTTTACGGAACAAAAAGACAGGGTAGCTGTTCGTATCCCGAAACACAAGGCCAATGCTTCTTTTGGTTACAACTTTACCGAAAGGACTTTTGCTTCTGTAAATTATCAGTATACCGGAAACCGTATAGATACCGATTTTTCAACCTTTGAGAATGTCGAATTAGAATCTTTTTCTATTCTGGACCTTTATTTCAGCCATCAAGTGCTTGAAAACAAGCTAAAGGTATTTGCTAACGTGGGCAACCTTTTTGATGAAGAATATACTGAGATCATTGGTTTCACAACACGTGGAAGAAACGTGAGAATCGGAATGTTACTCAATTTATAAGAATATTGAGGGAGGGTCAATTTTTTAGAGTTAGTTGAATTTTATCCTCAAAAAAAGCCCTGACATACTTAGTCAGGGCTTTTTTATTGGTGTTAATCTGGATTTATTAACGAAAGTCTTTTAAATTCAGGATCATATCATCTTTATGCATTTCTCCTTTTTTGTATTGTATCTCTTCAAGACGAAGAATACTACCATCTGCAGCCTGAATTGAACTGCGTCCGGTTCCAGTGATTTCCTGTATAGCTCTGGCCAGTAGTGGCTCGTTTACATCACCCAGGATACCGAAATTGGTGAAGTCTTCCCTCAATTCCAGGTCAGGATCGAGTCCGTCTGCAAACTCAGATTCGCCGTTAACATTCACTTCTATCAGTACCAGAGGCTGCATTGCATAGTTGTGCGTTGCGGTAACGCCATTATCGTCAAAATCATCAAAATCGCTTCTTCCATCCGGATTTTCAGAATCCAGAACAGTTACGGAAGCCTGGAATTTCCCTCTTGTGGGGGTCCCTATTTGAACGATATCTATATAAGGTCTTAAAGAATTGATCACTAATTCACTAGCAGAAGCAGAACTTCCCGTGGTAAGTACATAGAGCCTGTTTAAGCTTAGACTGTTAAGCGGAGTTCCGTTCCTGGTAGTAGTCCTGAAGTTATTTACAAGGTTTGCCGGGAAATTATCTTCAAAGAAGGCCTGAAGATCACTGTTCCAACGCTCCGTAGAGAAAACTTCTCCACTGAACTGACCTGCAATCAGACTTCCAAGAGTAACTGCAGATAGTACGGAACCTCCTCCGTTATAGCGCAGATCGAGGATCAGATCGGTAACATTATTGTTCCTTAAATCTCCGAAAGCGTTATTTAACTGCTCGTCAAAATCGGCTCTGAAACCATTGTACATAAGGTATCCCACATTTTGCCCGCCTACATCCAGCGTAGTGGAAATAAAAATAGGATCCTCCGTAATTACAGCTTTGGCAACGGTTACTTCTTCTCCGGTAGGAGTAACATCATTTCCGTCAAAATTAGCCAGGCCGTATGTAATACTTGAATTACTGTTAAAAAGAAGGCCTCCGAAATTAGAATCGGTCAGTTGGGTACCGTCTACCGTATTAAAAATATCTCCTCTTCGTAAAGTACTGCTGGCAGCATCAGAATTGGGAAGGATATAGCGTACGATCCCGAAAACATTGTTCGGATCATTCGGATATCTTACCAGCCCGAATTCTACCCCGCTGTTAAGAGTAGTCCCGTCCAGGACTTGCTCCAGTTCAAAACGGTTATCCGTAATAAAACTGAACTCATCTTCAACACCGGGTTGAAATAAAAGGCTGTTAAAGAGCTCTTCCGGACTGTCAAAACCTTCCAAGAAGGCAGTATACTCTTCATCTGTGGCAAATCTGTCATTAGCCAGATTGGCTACATTGTCCTTATACAAATAGAAGAAATTCATTCCTCTCCATACAAAGTCGTTAATTTCCACTCCGGCCGGGAGCAGGGTAAGATCATCATCTTCATCCGAACAACTGTACGAGAGGACTAAAATTCCAATTAATAAGAGAAAAGTTTTTTTCATCATCATATAAAATTTTTGTTTTTAGGGGTGACAAAAATTTTAGCACATCAACAAACAAAGATATCTATCTGGAAATCAGCTTGTAAATAGTTAATTTTGTTTGGGTTAAAGTCACTAAAAATTATCATCATTGCATTAAAATAGAACTCTAAAATACGTATGTTATTGTTAAATTAAAATTTTTTGTAACAAAATTCAATATCGCTCGTCTTCCTTTTGTAATGCGATATGAAAGCATTATTTAAAACTAACCATAAATGAATCAGGCTGATTTTTTACATATTGTGATGCCTTTTAAAGATAAGGTGTTTAGATTGGCAAAAAGATTACTCGTATCTAACGAAGAAGCAGAAGATGCAACTCAGGAGATACTTTTAAAATTATGGTCTAAGAAAGAGCAGATAGAAAATTATGCAAATGTGGAGGCTTTTACAATGACAATGACCAAGAATTTCTGTCTGGACAGGTTAAAATCCAAACAGGCCAATAACCTTAAACTGGTACACAGCAATTATAAAGATGAAAGTGTATCTCTGCAAAAGCAGGTAGAAGCAAAGGACAGTATGAGCTGGATGGCAAGGATCATGGAAAAACTGCCCGAGCAACAAAAAATGGTATTACAATTAAGAGATATTGAACAATACGAATTTGAAGAAATAGGAAAGATGCTGAATATGAAGCCGACGGCGATAAGAGTGGCACTTTCCAGAGCACGAAAAGCAATTAGAGAAGAATTAATTAAAAAACATAACTATGGAGTTAGCTAACATAGAAAAATTACTGGAAAAATATTTCGAAGCTAAGACGACTATAGCCGAAGAGAAAGCACTGCAAACGTACTTCTCACAAGATGAGGTAGCTCCTCACCTTGAAGACTATAAGCCGATGTTCGATTACTTTTCAGTTGCCAAGGAAGAACAGTTTACCAGACACGTTCCATTAAAACCTGAGAGAAAAAGTATTTATAAGTGGATTTCGGTGGCAGCGGCAGCAGTTCTTATTTTGGGAGTTTATTTTAGTCAATCGCCTATTGGAGTACAACCAGACCAACCTTCATATACTGAGGCTGAATTAAAAACAGCCGAAAAGGCATTGGCTATGTTATCTATCAACCTTAACAGGGGGGTAGAAAAAGTGGAGCACCTCGACAATTTCAACAAAGGAGCTGTAAAAGTGAACCACCTCGATGAATTTAAAACGAATACTAACAGATTTTTGAACAAAAAACAGTAAAAACGAGAAAAATGAAAAAAGTAATTTTAATCATATTAATAGCGGTAATGCCGTTAGTTGGATTTAGTCAATCTATCTTTGATAAATACGAAAACCACGATGAAGTAGCTTTTGTAAGTATCAGCCCTAAAATGTTTAAATTGCTTTCAGGGATCAGTGCAGAATCTGATGACCCGGAAGCCCAGGCATTCTTCGATCTTGTGAACAGTATTACCAGCTTTAAGGTAATCACCACAGAAGACGGACCTATTGCCAAGGATATTCAGGGATGGGTAAGCTCACATTTAAGAAGCGCTTCCCTGGATGAGTTAATGAGAGTGAGAGAAGGAGATTCTAACGTAAGGATCTATGTACAGGAAGGAAAAGATGAGCATCATGTAAAAGAATTACTGATGATCGTTACCGGAATGAAGGACGTTAATGTAAACGGAAAGAATTTTGAAACGGTACTTCTTTCTCTTACCGGAAATATAGATCTTAGAAAGATCGGGGAATTAACTGATAAAATGGATATTCCCGGGGGAAAGCAGCTAAAAAAAGCAAGCAAAAACAGATAGAAATTAATATAACACTATACCAATGATCCAATACGTGATAATGAGAAGTCTCAAGTTTTTTATAGGCCTGCTGGTTGCCATGCTCTTCCTGAGCTGTAGCAACGGAACAAGTCTCCAGAAATACTATGTAGACAGCATGGAAAAGCAGGGGTTTAATGCCGTAGACCTACCGATGAGCTTTGTAGATTTCTCGCAGATTGAGGATCTGAGCCCGGAACAGCGCAAAGCTTATGAATCGGTTAAAAAACTGAATATTCTGGCCTTTTTAGTCAAAGATGACAATAAGGAAGAATACGAGCTTGAAAAACAAAAGATATTCGATATCCTTAAGGATGAAAAATATCACGAGCTGATGAGAGCAGGAAGCGGTTCAACCAAAACCGTGGTAAAATACCTGGGAGAGGAAGATGCTATAGATGAGGTGATCCTGTTCGGGACAGATAAACAATTCGGATTTGCATTGGTAAGGGTTTTAGGAGAAAATATGAACCCGGAGAACATCGGAGAATTTATGAGAGTCATTAACAATAATATAAATAATGCCGATGTTGATGGGGAAGGAATTAATCAATTAATGAACAACTTCTTCGGAAGATAATTATTGGTGTTAATGTTAGTAATAGAAAAATCCCGCTCATTGAGCGGGATTTTGTTTTTTATTTAGAAAGATCCTTTCTGAAAAAAATACCTGCTACAAAAATGATCCCGGCTATGATCAGCACAACGGTATTCCAGTTATCCGAAATATCGAATAGCCTGAAGGTGATGCCTAACAGGAAACCGATAACCGCAATAACAGCAAGTATGATAAGGACTTTTCTTCTCATCTTCAGATCCCGGTATAGTTAGCCGGAGATATTAACTTTAATTCGTCCTTTATTTCGTTGGAAACATCCAGAGTATCTATAAACTGAGAGATCGATTCCCGGGTAACCTTTTCATTGGTTCGGGTAAGGCCTTTTAAAGCTTCATACGGATTCGGATATGCTTCTCTTCTCAGAATGGTCTGTATAGCTTCGGCTACAACGGCCCAGTTATCTTCAAGATCCTGCTCAAACTTGGATTCATTGAGCAATAACTTGTTCAGACCTTTCAGGCTGGACTGAAAACCGATAAGGGTATGACCGAATGGAACACCTACATTTCTCAATACCGTACTGTCGGTAAGGTCTCTCTGAAGCCTGGATACCGGAAGTTTGGAAGACAAATGCTCAAAAATAGCATTTGCGATCCCCAGGTTCCCTTCAGAATTTTCAAAATCTATCGGATTTACTTTATGCGGCATAGCTGAAGAACCAATTTCACCTGCCTTGATCTTTTGCTTAAAGTAATCCATAGAGATATAGGTCCATATATCTCTGTCCAGGTCGATCAGAATAGTATTTATTCTCTTCAAGCCGTCAAATACTCCTGCTACATGATCGTAATGCTCGATCTGAGTAGTAGGGAAGGAGTGATGCAATCCCAGTTTCTCTTCTACGAATTGTGTTCCGAAAGCTTTCCAATCGATAGCAGGATAAGCGATCTTATGCGCATTGAAGTTTCCGGTAGCTCCACCAAATTTAGCAGCATAAGGCACTTGCTGTAATAATTTTATCTGCTCCTCTATCCTCGTAACAAAAACCTGAATCTCTTTTCCTAAACGGGTTGGAGAAGCCGGCTGTCCGTGTGTACGTGCCAGCATGGGTATTCCTGCCCACTCGGTTGCCAGTTCTTTAAGCTTGTCCAGTACCGATACCAGCGATGGCATATACGATTGTTGTAAAGCTTCTTTAATAGATAAGGGAATAGCAGTGTTATTGATATCCTGAGAAGTAAGTCCGAAGTGGATAAACTCCTTGTAATCGGCTATATTAAGCTGATCGAATTTATTCTTGATAAAGTACTCAACCGCCTTAACGTCGTGATTGGTGGTTTTTTCAATCTCTTTTATTTCCAGTGCATCCTCAGTAGAAAAATCGCTGTAAATAGCTCTGAGGTCATCAAATAGGGAAGGATCAAAAGACTTGAGCTGGGGAAGCGGAATATTGCAAAGTGCTATAAAATATTCTATCTCTACCAATACTCTGTATTTTATCAGGGCTTCTTCCGAAAAAAAATCTGCCAGTGAATTGGTTTTCCCCCTATATCTACCATCAATCGGTGAAATAGCGTTGAGTTCTGTGAGTTGCATTGTGTTGTTTTTTTAGAGCGTCAAAGATACTTGTTAAGAACGGAATACGAAAAACAGAGGGCTTATTATTTATTAAGTTTTTTTAAAATTTTCCCTGCAGCGGCCTTATATGCAGCCGAATGATCCGGAATACGTTGTACAAGTATCATTTTCAGCTCGGGATATACCCAGTCGTATTTTTTACCAAGCTCATAGAGGCAATAGATGGCATAAGCTTTGGCGGCTACTTTTTCATCGTTAATGAGCCAGTCAAAACAGGCTTCGGTAATCTTTTCGAGTTGTTCCCCGTCCAACTCTTTCCTAAAAACAGAAGGTTTCTTTGAAAAATGATCCTTTACCATCATCAGGCAGATCTTTGCTACCGGCCGGATAGAAGAATCCAGTTTAAATCGCTGCAGATTATCAATAAAAAGGCTGAGATGAGGTTGTATGAGACTCAGATCACTGTCGCAAACAAACTCCAGAACCCAGCAGGCTTTACTGGATAAGGGGTCATTAAATCTGTAACACATCTTGAGAAGCGGGTGCAGAAGTGAGGGGTTCATTACAACTTTCTCTGCGGCATCAAGGCGGGTCTTTCGATATGCCTTTAATTCTTCAATCTCTTTTATAAAATGATTTTGATTCACGCTTTAAAATTGTACTTTAGATTTAAATATATGAAAAATGAAAAAGTTATTACTATCTCTTGGTGTTTTGATGCTCTCATTACAGGCATCGGCACAATTTTACAGCAAAGATGCACCTTTTGCACATACCTATTCCATCGTAGCCAGGGATACGGTTACCGGTGAAATGGGAGTTGCGGTGCAATCGCATTGGTTTTCCGTGGGAACTTCGGTTGCCTGGGGAAAATCGGGAGTAGGAGTGGTGGCCACACAGTCTTTTACCAATAAGTCTTTCGGTCCCCGCGGACTTACTCTGATGAAGAACGGTTTGACTGCCAAACTGGCTATGGATGCATTGCTGGAAGTTGATGAAGGAAGAGGAGTAAGACAACTTGCTATTTTGGACGCCAGTGGTAATGTTGCAGCTCATACGGGTAAGGATTGTATAGAAGCGGCAGGACATTATGTAGGGAATAATTTCTCGGTACAGGCCAATCTGATGGAAAAAGCAAGTGTTTGGCCGGCCATGGCAAAGGCTTTTGAAGAAACCAAAGGCTCCCTGGCAGAACGTATGCTGGCTGCGCTGGAGGCTGCACAGGCCGAAGGCGGAGATATACGAGGAAAACAATCGGCGGCCCTGCTGGTAGTAGGCGCAGAAAATACAGGGAATGAATGGGATGATAAACTTGTAGACCTTAGAGTGGACGATCATGCCACTCCATTAAAGGAACTGAGGAGACTACTCAATATACAACAGGCTTATCAATATATGAATGCGGGAGATGTGGCCGTAGAGAAAGGCAATATTAAAGAAGCCAAGAAAATGTATCAGAAGGCACAACAGTTGAACCCGGAAAATGTAGAAATGAAATACTGGTATGCGGTAACCCTTGCCAATAACAAGGAATTTGAAGCTTCGAAACCTGTTTTTAAAGGAGTTTTTGAAAAAGACCGCAAATGGCAGCAGTTGTTAAGCAGGCTGAAAAAAGTGAACCTGTTATTGATCACAGACAAAGAACTTAAAGAACTGGAAAAACTATAAAGATAAAACTCAAACAAATGAAGATTGTAAAAAAGATACTGGTATTACTATTGATCGTTCTCGTTATTATGCAATTCATCCGTCCGGAGAAGAACACTTCAGATACGGTTCCCGCTACGGATTTTATTACGATGACGAATCCTTCCGAAGAAATTAAAGGGATTTTAAAGACGGCATGTTATGACTGTCATTCCAACAATACGGTATACCCGTGGTACAACAATATTGCTCCGGTTTCTTACTGGCTGGCAGATCATGTTAAAGACGGAAAAAAGCATCTTAATTTTTCCGATTGGGGAAATTACGATCAGAAAAGAAAGGCACATAAACTTGAGGAACTGGTAGAAGAGGTAAAAGAGCATAAAATGCCGCTTAATTCCTATCTCTGGATGCATAAAGATGCCAAGCTGGATGATGCACAAATAGAAGCGCTTACCAGCTGGGCCCAGGACCTGCGTTTTGTATATCAGCTAAAAGCGAAATAGCCTTAGGGACCCCGGTGGAAGCTTTTTCTGCTATGATGGTAAGATGAGGTAACTCGTCTTCTGAAATACTGGGGTTAGGATCTATAAAGAAAATCGGTGTATTGGCCTTGATATAGTGTACCAGGCTTGCGGCAGGGTATACCTGCATGGAAGTACCTATCACGAAAAGAATGTCTGCCTTCGAAACGATATTAACGGCTCTTTCCAGCATAGGTACTGCTTCTCCGAACCAGACAATATGAGGCCGTAACTGATGGTTGTGCTCGCAGTGATCGCCTAAATAGATATCTCCCTGCCAGTCGTATACCAGTTTTTCATCAAAAGTACTGCGTGCTTTTAATAGCTCTCCGTGGAGGTGAAGTACATTTTTACTTCCCGCTCGTTCGTGCAGGTCATCTACATTTTGGGTAATAATATCAATCAGGTGTTTTTCCTGAAGATTGGCCAGGGCCTGATGGGCTACATTAGGAGATACTTCGTGTAACTGCCGCCTGCGTTGATTGTAAAAATCAAGCACCAGCTCCGGGTCATTTTTCCAGCCTTCAGGAGAGGCTACTTCTTTAATATCGTGCCCTTCCCATAATCCGCCGGAGCCCCTGAAAGTGTTGATCCCGCTTTCGGCACTGATCCCCGCTCCTGTAAGTATTGCTATTTTTTTCACAAACTCTGATTTTTATATTACCAACTTCTAAATTTAGAAAAAATAAAAACAACGGTTCGGAAAGCAGTTTTTTGATAATCTGAGAGAACAATTATCTTTGGGGAAATGCGCATTCATGATCGATGAAAATTTACTGGCCTATCTGGAAGGCTTTATGACCGAAGAAAGAAAGGAGAAATTCAAAGAAATACTTTCTTTACGCACCCGGCATATTACAGTAGCTATAGAAGATGTATATCAGGTTCACAATACCAGTGCTGTGATACGAAGCTGTGATATTTTCGGTTTGCAGGATGCTCATGTCATTGAAGAACGTTTCGGGCAGCGTTTGGATAGCAAGATTGCTATGGGAGCTCAGAAATGGGTGGATATTCACCGGTATCAGAGTACGGAAGACTGCCTGAACAGACTAAAGAATGACGGCTATAAGATTATTGCCACTACTCCTCACCTGGACTCCTGTATGCTGGAAGATTTCGATATCACCCAAAAATGTGCCCTGTTTTTCGGAACGGAAAAAGAAGGGCTTTCTCCTGCTGTTATGGAACAGGCAGACGGATTTTTAAAGATCCCGATGGTAGGATTTACCGAAAGTCTTAATATTTCAGTCTCAGCAGCCATTATTTTGCAGTCGCTTACCACCAAACTACGGGCCTCCGATGTGAACTGGCAGTTGAGTGAGACCGAAAAACTGGAAAAGCGAATAGACTGGTCGAAAAAAACGGTCAGGAGTGTGGAAGATATTTTATCGAGATATAAGCCTGAAGATTAATATTATATTATTTAACTTTATAGGGTTGGCCTTAAAACAGGCTAACGGGAAATCGTGTTTTGACAAACGTTTCCCCGTATAAATTCTAACTAATTAATTAACTATGGCAACTGTATTATATATTCTGGGAGCAATCGTTTTGCTCATTGTAGTTCTGGCACTTCTGGCACCGTCCAAATACGACGTAAACAGGAGTATTGAAATCAACAAACCCGTTGGAGAGGTATTCGATTATCTGAAATTTGTTAAAAATCAGGATGAGTGGTCTCCCTGGAAGAAAAAAGACCCCAATATGAAACAAACCCATTCAGGTACCGATGGCAAAGCCGGTTTTACTGTGAAATGGGAAGGAAATAAAGATGTTGGAGTAGGAGAACAGGAGATCAAGAAAATCACAAAGAATAAGAGCATAGAAACAGAACTGCGTTTCTATAAACCTTTTAAGTCGCAATCTGATGCCTATCTGAATGTGGAAAAACTGGCAGACGATAAAACCAAGGTTATTTGGGGCTTCACCGGAACCAATAAATTCCCCATGAGTATCTTTATGTTGTTTATGAATATGGATAAAGCGGTAGGGAAGGACTTTGAACAAGGCCTGGCCGATCTTAAATCCATTCTGGAAAAATAAAAGAAACGGGGCATAGCTCGTAAATATCCTTTTTAAACATTCTAAAATGATAACCAATTAAAAACCGATAGTATGGAACACAATCTGGTGGGATGGTTTGAGATTCCCGTAACCGATATGGACAGGGCAAAAAAGTTTTATGAAGAAGTATTCAATATCGAGGTAAATGTACAGGATTTTGGAGGTTTGTTAATGGGATGGTTCCCCTTTGCAGAGGATAAGCCCGGAGCATCTGGATCCCTGGTAAAACACGAAGAATCCTATCAGCCCAGCGACACAAAAGGGGTTTTGGTCTACTTCGCTTCGACAGATCTGGCTGTAGAATTGGAAAGGGTTGTGAAAGCAGGAGGGCGTGTTATACAGGAAAAGACCCAGATCTCGGAAGATATAGGCTATATGGGCTTATTTATTGATTCTGAAGGCAACCGAATTGCCTTGCATTCCAGGGAGTAAATTTATTAGCTATTCCGGATGATTTTGCGTTAATTTGTTCATTGCTAAAAAATTGCACTGCTGAATGAAGAAAATATTACTATTCCTAACGCTTGCCCTTTTTTGTTCTAAAATTAATGCCCAGGCCATCTCAGAAGAGACTCAGTTACATATAGGTGCCGGGGTGGTTATTGGATCTCTGACCTATCTTCTGGTCGATAAAGTAACAGGTAATAAGAAGAAAGCTGTTATCTGGGGATTGTCACTTTCTGCTGCTGCCGGGATTGCCAAGGAAGTAAGAGATAGTTCTATTTGCGGAGATTGTGCCGATGTAGGAGATGTACTGACTACAACTCTGGGAGGTGCAGTAGGTACTTTTACTTTTCGTTTTGTGCTCGATGGCAAAAAAAACAGAAGGGGAGAACGAAAGATCCGCAAGGAACAGAAAAGACTGGAAAAAGAAGAACTGGAGACCCGCGAAAGACTCAGAGAGGAATTAAAACTCAAGATCTAACTAAAGGATCTCCTGAATATTTCAGGCAAGGGGAGTTATTTCCTTGTCCTTCCTAAAACCGTATATAAAAATAATTAGAACTCCGATCGTTACTGACATATCGGCCATATTAAATATTCCTGTTCTGAAAAAACCCAGGTCAATAATAAGAAAATCGGTTACGGAACCGTGAACGATCCTGTCTATTAAGTTCCCGATACCACCTCCTGTAATAAAGGCCAGGCCTAAAATAAGACGTTTGTCGATATTGTTTTTTAGCATTAGTATAACGAAGATGGCCAGCAGAATTACCGAAGGAAGTACGATAATGGTAATAAACTTAACAGTTGGGTGAAACGAAGCCCCAAAACCGAGGGCAGCCCCGTTGTTCTCTACTTTGGTAAGGGTGAGGTGTTTTCCGATAACCGCAATTTTTTCATGGGCATCTATCTTGTTTCTCACCATGTTCTTTGATGCCTGATCACAGCCGATATTCATAGCTATGAACGCAAATATGACAAGCGATTTAAGCAATCCGGTTAACTTCATAAGGGGCATTTTTAATTTGTTTTCCGGCTTAAAAATATCATTTTTAATTTTATCGGGCCCGAATTAACAAAATTTTCATACCGATTGAAGCTTCAGATGGAGGGTCTTTGTGTAAAAAGTGGTATTTTTAAGTGCTATGAAATACGATAATGAAAAGTACGGCAAAAGGAAAGGATTTCTCTTCAAGAATTACAAAGCTCCTTATCAATCGCCCTTTGATAAACTCTTTGATATTTTTCGGGAATTGATCACTCATACCTCCGGCGATCTGGATGAAGCGTTGGATTGGTTGCGTGAACTGGATAAGGAATACAAACTCACAGATGAAGATTATACCATAGATGATTTTATCGAGGATCTTAAGAAAAAAGGTTATATCAGGGAGGAGATAGAACCGGATGGAAACGGAGGTATGGTAATTACCGCCAAGACCGAGCGCTCTATCCGCCAGCGTGCCCTGGAGCAGATCTTCGGCAATTTAAAAAAAGGAAGTAGCGGAAACCACAAATCCAAATATCAGGGAAGGGGAGATGAGCATACGGGAGAATTCCGGGAATACAGATACGGCGATTCTCTGGAGCGTATATCCATGACCGAAAGCCTGCGCAATGCCCAGATCAATCACGGAATGGACGATTTTAACCTTACCGAGGACGACCTGGTGGTGGAAGAAACGCAATTCAAGGCTCAGATGAGTACGGTGCTTATGATAGATATAAGTCACAGTATGATCTTATACGGTGAAGACAGGATCACCCCGGCCAAAAAAGTGGCTATGGCCCTGGCAGAACTCATCACAACGAGATATCCTAAAGATACACTGGATATTCTTGTATTTGGGAACGACGCCTGGCCCATCAAGGTAAAAGACCTGCCATATCTGAGAGTCGGGCCCTATCATACCAATACGGTAGCCGGACTGCAACTGGCTATGGATATACTGAGGCGAAAACGAAATACCAATAAACAGATCTTTATGATCACAGACGGGAAACCGAGTTGTCTGCGCCTGAACGACGGCACCTACTATAAGAATAGTGTAGGCCTGGATTCCTATATCGTAGACAAGTGCTATACGATGGCACAGCAGGCGCGTAAACTTCATATTCCGATCACCACCTTTATGATTGCCCAGGATTCTTATTTACAACAATTCGTCAGGCATTTTACCGAAGCCAATCAGGGAAAGGCTTTTTATACGGGAATTAAAGGATTGGGAGAAATGATCTTTGAAGATTACGAACAAAATAGAAAAAAGAGAATTAGATAATAAAAGCTGATGCGGACGATCGGCTGTGTTTTAACAGTTATGAATAGTAAAAAAATTAAAACTTTAGGAGAACTTAAAAAATCGGGTTACAAATCCGTAAATATAAAAGATGAACTGCGAACAAACCTGCGCAGGAAGATAAAGAATGGAGAAACCGTCTTTGAAGGGGTGTGGGGATACGAAAATACGGTGATCCCCGAACTGGAAAGAGCCATTCTCTCCAGGCATAACATTAATTTACTCGGATTAAGAGGGCAGGCCAAAACCAGGCTGGCCAGGTTGATGGTAAGCCTGTTGGATGAGTGGATCCCCGTTGTTAAGGGTTCGGAGATCAATGATGATCCTTTGGCCCCGATCTCCCGTTTTGCAACGGAACTGATCAGGGAAAAGGGAGATGACTGTCCGATAGATTGGATACACCGGGATGAACGCTTTTTTGAAAAACTGGCAACCCCCGATGTTACGGTGGCAGATCTGATAGGGGACGTTGACCCCATTAAAGCGGCCAACCTCAAATTGTCTTATGCGGATGACCGTGTTATACATTTCGGAATGATCCCCAGGGCTAACAGATGTATTTTTGTTATTAATGAATTGCCCGATCTTCAGGCACGTATTCAGGTAGCACTTTTTAATATCCTCCAGGAAGGAGATATCCAGATCAGAGGGTTTAAGGTACGTATGCCGTTGGATATGCAATTCGTCTTTACTGCAAACCCGGAAGATTATACCAACAGAGGAAATATTGTTACTCCGTTGAAAGACCGTATAGGTTCTCAGATACTGACGCACTATCCTGAAAATATAGAAACGGCCAAAGCCATTACAGAACAGGAGGCACAGTTGGATACAGATCAGAGCCAGATGGTACATATTCCGGAACTAGCGAGAGATGTGCTTGAACAGATAGGTTTCCAGGCCAGGAAGAGTGAGTACGTAGATGTTAAAAGCGGGGTGAGTGCCAGGATGAGTATTACTGCTTTGGAAAACCTTATCAGTACTGCAGAGCGAAGAGCTCTAAAATCGGGAGATGATACCACTTCGGTAAGGTTCAGTGATTTTATGGGAGTGATCCCTTCCGTAACAGGGAAGATAGAGCTGGTGTATGAGGGAGAGCAGGAAGGAGCAGCCGTAGTTGCCGAAACTCTTATAGGGGAGGCTGCTATGGAACTTTTCCCGTCTTATTTCCCGAAAATAGAAAAGCTGGAACGCCCCGATGATGAGAGCCCGTATAAGGAAATTGTAGATTGGTTCTTTGAAGGGAACGAACTGGAACTTCTGGATGAATTAAATGATGAGGAATACAAAAACCGACTTGATAAATTGGTTCCTTTAAATAGTTTGATAGAGAAGTATCAACCGGAAATAAATGGTGCGGATAGTTATTTTTTAAAGGAATTTGTACTCTGGGGACTGGTAGAATTTAAAAAACTCAGTAAATACAGGTTTTCCGAAGGATATCATTTTAAGGATCTCTTCGGGAGTTATATCAGAGGATTGTAAAAAAATAAAGGGTTGACAGAATGATCTTTCTCTGTCAACCCTAACTTATCTTAGTTTTTCTTTTCTAACAGTACGATATCAAATTCGCTATCCACAATAGCTTTTCCGTCTTTTACTACCGTTTCCTGCTGGGAATAAGCATCTTTAAGCTGACTTCCTTCTTCAAAAGTATCACCTACTTCAATCACTTTTTTACCGGGTGAAGCATCCAAAGCAATGACTACCTTATCCGTAAAATCCGCATCGGAATATGTCCGCGAAAAAACATAGGGCTGTTGACTAATGGTATGATGGCGTCCGGCACCAACTGCCGGATGATCCCTTCTGAATTTTCCAAGTTTTTGATAGTGCTCCAGTAATTGACGGGTCTCAGGAAGAGAATCAATGTCTTCCCAGTTCATAAAGGAACGCAAAGTGGCATCTCCCTGAGTGCCTTCAATATCCAAAGGCCTGGCTATTTCATCACCGTAATATATCTGTGATGCTCCTTGCGTAAGCAATAATTTGGTAGCGGCTTCTTTGGTTTTAGTACGCTGTTTGTCATAAGGATTCCCGTCGTCATGAGAAGTGAGGTAATTCAATGTACTCTTACCTTTCAGGCTTGAGTGAAGAATACTGTCGTATTTCCTGAAAATAGAATCATAACCCTTAAGGGCATCGTATTTTAATTCGAAATTGATGAGGCTTGTAAAACCATTGTCGTAAAAGTCCACTTTCTGATCCCCGAAATCAAAATTCCTTCCGGATGAGATCCCGTAATTGTAAACCTCACCAACCATATAAAAATCATTCTCATCCAGTACCTGCTCCGGATGTGCATCTTTCCAATCCTGCAGAGCCAGTGCCGCTTCGGTATACAGATCTTTCCACACGAATTCCTCGGTATGTTTAACCGTATCGACCCTGTAACCGTCCACTCCATAAGCCCTGATATAATCGGTGAGCCATTTTATGATATAGTAGCGCGGAGCTCTCGGATAACCCGTACGTTCGAAAAAAGCATCTAACTCGGCCATTTCCTGTTCAAGACGGCCTTCGGCTTTCCATTTCTCGACAAGCTCTTCAGGCAGGGCCACATCTTCATTACTTTCGGTCAGGATATCGGGAAGATTGGCTACCAGGGTACATTGGGTGGTATTCTCGTAAGTGGTAAATTCACATTTGGGAGAAGTCCTTACCCAGGAATTTCCCCATGCAGGATCCTGCTCCGTTGCAGGTCCCGTATGATTGATAACGGCATCCATCAGGATACGGATCCCGTTTTTATGAGCAGTAGCTATTAATTCTGCAAGATCCTCTTCCGTTCCGAAATTAGGGTCTAGTTTTGTCCAGTCTTTAGCCCAGTATCCGTGAAAGCCGTATGTATTTCCGGTACCTTCATCCACAGAACCATGTATCTGCTCCACAACCGGGGTAAACCAGATGGCATTGACCCCTAAATCCGTAAAATAACCTTCTTCTATCTTTTTGGTAATTCCCTTGATATCTCCTCCCATAAAATTACGGAGCACCCCTGTTTCTTTGGTACGCCCGAAATTTACATCGTTAGAAGGATCTCCGTTGTTAAAGCGATCGGTAAGGAGAAAGTAAATATTAGCTCCTTCCCAGACAAAAGGAGTTTCGGTTTCAGCAATTTGAGGAGTTTGATCTTTTTCTTTACAGGAAAAGTAAAGCAGCCCCAGAAGGGATAGAAATACTATTTTTTTCATGGCGGAATATTTCCCTAAAACTATTAAAAAAAGCAGTATTTGGAAAGAAAAATTTAGTTTTCCCTGTTCAGAACCCTGTATTCTTCATAGCAGCCGCTGATGGCATCCAGGATCTGAAGGTCATTGGCCGTACGGATAAAATCTTTGGAGTAATTGCAATTCCTGAGAATATCTTCTATATCGGCCTTATCTACCTGTATGAGGGCAGAAAGAGTTTCCCTGTCGAATTTAGAAGCCAGAAGGTTCCGGATCTCATCATCTTCCTTCATTTTCCGCAGTTTCCGAAGCTGTTTGGGCTTTTTCCCGAATATATTATTAAGGGTAGTGGCCGGATCGAATATGGCATTCAGTACTTTGGATACTTTGTCTGGCCTTCCGGCCTCGTATCCTCTCTGTAAACCTGATATACTGTATCGGTATGCGTTGTTTACCGGGATATTTTTAGCATCGATCTCCAGATAGCCCGTAAGCCTGTACGGGCGTACCACTACTTCTTCCAGCGCATAAGCCAGTTCGGTAAGCCCGATACGGGTACCCTGGAATTTAATGATATCGTTGGTAACACGAACTTTGATCGATTTAAATCCTATGAAAGAAAAGTAGAGGGTATCGTTTACGGATGCCCTGATCTGAAATTCTCCGTTTGCGTCAGAAATGGTTCCTATCACCTTATTCAGGTTAACGATGTGAACATTGGATAAAGGGAAATCATTTTCCGCATTAACCACTATTCCGTTAACTTCTGTTTCCTGCTGCTGATTTTCCTGGGAATAACCGAGGGATATAAAAAGGAGCGTTATTAAGAATACAACTTTTTTCATAGTCAAGTTTACAGCCTAAAAGTACTAAACTAAACGAAAAAAACGTATAAGAGCATATTTTTTATCGTAAAATTAACAAGAAAAAATTAAGATCTTCTTTTACTTTTTTTCCTCGAACCTCCAAAAGAATTCCCTTTTCTGTGTTCTTTTTTAGACTTGTTTCCTTTTCTTTTTCCTTCAAATGAAAAACCGCGATCTCCTCTTCTGTTGTTCCTGTCTCCTCTGTTCCTTCGTCTTCCGCCACCTCCGGGGTTGCTCGAGATCTCTACATTGATGTACCTTCCGTCCAGTTTAAAGTTCTTGAACATTTCGAGAATAGCTTCTGTATGAGCAGCATCCGTATTAAAGAAGGAGAAACTTTCCTTAACATCTACTCTGTAAACATCGTCTCTTCCGAGTTCCATCACCTCCTTGAGGAAGTCTTTCAGGGTTTTCCAGTCATAACCGTCACGCTCTCCTACATTAATGAAGTAACGTACATCTCCGTTATCGGGAATATTTCCGCTTCTGTCTTCTCTGTCTCTTCCGCTGGCAACATTAAGGTCCTTGGCTTTCTTATAGTAGTTGAAGAACCTGCTGAATTCTACAGAAACCATTTTTTTGATAAGTTCTTCCCTGTCAAGATCGCGTAGCACATCGTTGATGGCCGGCAGGTAATGATCGATCTCTTCGTTTATCTCTGTATTTTTGATCTTACTGGCAAGATGATATAGCTGGATCTCACAGATCTCTATCCCCGTAGGAACGGACTTGGCTACAAATTCCTTTTTGATAATACGTTCGATAGACTTTATCCTGCGCAATTCACTTTTGGGAAGGATAACGATAGATATTCCGGATTTCCCCGCTCTACCAGTTCTTCCGCTTCGGTGATTATAGGTTTCTATCTCATCCGGAAGCTGATAATTGATCACGTGGGTAATGTCATCAACATCTATCCCTCTTGCAGCTACATCGGTAGCTACCAGCATCTGGATCTGACGTGTCCTGAAGGCTTTCATTACCATGTCACGCTGGTTCTGGCTAAGATCGCCGTGCAGGGCTGCTGCATTATAACCGTCTTCAATGAGTTTCTCCGCTACATTCTGTGTATCTCGCTTGGTACGGCAAAAAACTACCGAAAAGATATCGGGATTTGCATCCGCCAGGCGTTTCAGAGCCAGATAACGATCTCTTCCGTTTACCAGGTAGTATTCGTGTCGTACATTGGCCGACCCCGAGTTTTTGGTACCAACGGTAATCTCGGTAGGCGCGTGCATGAATTTTTTCGCGATGGTTGCTACCTCCTTAGGCATGGTAGCCGAGAACAGCCAGGTATTCTTTTCATCGGGAGTATGGGAAAGGATGGAAGTGATATCTTCATAAAAACCCATATTCAGCATCTCATCGGCTTCATCAAGAACACAGTATTCAATCTTGTTGATATTGACCATACTTCTGTTGATCATATCCTGCATCCTTCCGGGAGTAGCCACAACGATCTGAGCTCCGCGTTTTACCTGCTTGGCCTGTTCAGAAATACTGGCTCCTCCGTAAATAGCCACTACATTAAGTCCCTTTACGTATTTGGAATAATTCTTTAATTCATTGGTGATCTGCAGGCATAGTTCCCTGGTAGGGGAAAGTATTAATGCCTGGGTGGTTCTGCTATCAGCTTCTATTCGCTGGATAAGCGGAAAACCAAATGCTGCTGTTTTTCCTGTACCCGTTTGTGCAAGGGCTACAAGATCTGTGTCTTCTTCAAGTAAAACGGGAATGGCTTTTTCCTGTACTTCGGATGGAGTTTCAAAGCCCATATCGGTTACAGCACTCAAAAGGACTTCATTAAGTCCTAACTCTTGAAATTTACTCATAGTTTATTTTATACGATTCGCAATTATTCATGTTGCATAAGAGCGGTCACCGTACAAAAATTAAAAGCCCCAGCGCAACACTTCCGGCTCCTCTTCAATACACGGCCGGATTTTAAAGGCGCAAAGGTACTCTTAATTGTGGATTTCACACCATCTTTGGTGTATTATATTTTTATGAGCTTATTTTTTGACTATGAGTTGTTTAAGAATTCAATCAGTTTTCTTACTGCTATTCCCCGGTGACTGATCTTTGCCTTTTCTTCCAGGCTCATTTCTGCAAAGGTCTTTGTATAGCCTTTGGGAACAAATACAGGATCGTAACCAAAACCTTTTTCCCCCCGTTTTTCATCGATGATCTCTCCGGGGCAGATGCCTTCAAACAAATGCTGTTCCCCATCTATATTCAGGGCGATCACCGTTTTGAATTGTGCCTTTCTGTTGGATGAAGTTTTTAATTCCTCCAGAAGTTTGTTCATGTTGTCTTCTGCCGATTTCTGCGGACCTGCATACCGGGCCGAATAGACCCCCGGTGCCCCGTTAAGGGCTTCTACTTCCAGGCCGGTATCATCTGCAAAACAGGATAGCTCATAGTGTTCCCGAATGTAATCGGCTTTTTGAACGGCGTTGCCTTCTATGGTATCTGATGTTTCCGGAATATCCTCAAAACAATTGATATCCGAGAGTTTTAAAAGATCAACAGACGGAAGCATGGCCTGTATTTCCTGTAATTTATTAGCATTGTTAGTTGCGAAGACGAGTTTCATTAATTTAGTTGTTAGTTGTTAGTTGTTAGTTGTTGGTTGCTGGTTGTTGGTTGTTGGTTGTTGGTTGCTGGTTGTTGGATTTGTCACCTCGAGCATCTCGACTACGCTCGATACAGGCTCGTCGAGAGGTGGAAATTGGATTTTGTTTATTGCTCATTGCTCATTGTTAATTGATCATTTATGATGGTAGGGTTCATTCCTTAAAATAGTAAACGCCCGGTATAATTGTTCTGTAAAAAAGAGACGGATCATCTGATGCGAAAAGGTCATTGGAGATAAAGATATCTTTCCCTGGGCTTTGCCATACACACTATCTGAAAAACCATAAGGGCCGCCAATTACAAAGACCAGTTGTTTAAGCCCCGAATTCATCTTCTTTTGCAGGTAGTCCGAAAACTGTACAGAACTAAAACTCTTTCCTCTTTCATCTAAAAGCACAAGCATATCGGTAGGTTGAAGTTTTTTTAGAATAAGTTCTCCTTCCTTTTCCTTTTGCTGGGTTTCGCTGAGGTTTTTGGCGTTTTTTATATCGGGAATGATATCGAGCTCAAATTTGCAATAGAACCCTAACCTTTTTATATACTCGTCTATCAGTAACTGCAGATTCCTGTCATCTGTTTTACCAATGGCTAATAATTTAATATTCATGCCTCAAAAATACGAACTTCAACGGTAGAAACAGCCCGGTTTTAAATTTTGGATTTTGATATTGTGATTTGGAGTTTCCTTTCTTTATTTTAGCTGAAAATTGACGAATAAATGATATCACAGGAACAGTTTGATTTCGAGATCGAAAATATTATTACCAATGCAATCCGGGAAGATGTAGGAGACGGAGATCATAGCTCCCTGGCCTGTATTCCAGCCGATGCTACGGGAAAAGCCAAACTTCTGGTAAAGGATGAAGGGATCATTGCCGGTGTTGAATTTGCCAAACAGGTATTTGCCTATGTAGATGCAGATCTGAAAGTTGAAACTCTTATCCGGGATGGGGAGGAAGTAAAATACGGGGATATTGTTTTTTATGTTGAAGGAAGCTCTCAATCCATATTGAAGGCCGAACGCCTCGTATTGAACGCCATGCAACGAATGAGTGCCATTGCTACCAAAACGAACGGTTTTGTAAAACTCCTGGAAGGAACGGGAACAAAGATCCTTGACACTCGTAAAACCACACCGGGTATCAGGGCTATAGAAAAATGGGCAGTAAAAATAGGAGGGGGAGAGAACCACAGGTTTGCCCTTTACGATATGATCATGCTTAAGGACAATCATATCGATTTTGCCGGAGGGATCACTACGGCGATCGATAAAACCCGGGAATACCTCAAATCTGTGGGGAAGGAGTTAAAGATCATTGTGGAGGCGAGAGATCTTGGCGAAGTAGAGAAGATCCTGGAATCGGAGGGAGTGTACAGAATACTCCTCGATAATTTTAGCTATGAGGACACCAGAAAAGCTGTAGAATTAATAGGAGATAAATGCCTTACCGAATCTTCGGGAGGGATCAATGAAAAAACAATACGGGAATATGCAGAATGCGGTGTGGATTATATTTCGTCTGGAGCATTGACCCATTCCGTTTACAATATGGACCTAAGTTTAAAGGCAGTGTAGAATGTCAGCAGAAATTGAAGCGAGATTGGAAAAAGTACCGGGAATCAACATCCTGGTTAAGCTTTTAAAGAAGATAAAGCTTAAGGCATTTGTGAGCCTGTCACTCTATGATCTGATAGAAATGTACGTGATAGGTATTGCCAAAGGCGCTGTTTCTTTCAGGGCCAGTGCTATTGCTTTTAGTCTTTTTATGGCCTTGTTTCCTTTACTTCTTTTTTTACTGAATTTAATCCCCTTTGTTCCGGTAGAAGGTTTTGACCGGGAGTTTTTGGCATTTTTGGAAGCTTTCCTGCCTTCTGCCACCAGCGATTATTTTGAGACTATTTATGGAGATATCAACAAGCAGGGAGGTCTTTTATCATCTTCCTTTCTGTTGTCTATTTTTTTTATTGCCAACGGGATCAATGCTATTTTCAGCAGTTTTGAGAACTCTTATCATGTAGAGCTTACCCGTAATTTCTTTCGTCAGTATCTCTATGCTATTTTTATTGGCCTTATCCTGGCACTGCTGCTTATCCTTGCCTGTGTTGGCTTTATTTACTTCGAGATCTATGTGGTTCAGTATATGAGTGAGCTTGCCGAAAAAACAACCGGTATGGATGTGTCTTCGGGAGATGAGTTGGGCGTGCGAATAGGAAAAGTGCTCTTCCTGGCCATGATCACCTATTTGTTTACAGCTATCCTTTACTATTTTGGGGTAGTGGAGGGGAAGAAAGCCCGGTTTTTTTCGTCCGGAGCCTTACTGACCACTATTTTAATATTGATAACAACATATTTGTTTGGTATTTATGTTGATAATTTTGCCCGCTATAATGAATTGTACGGAACTATTGGAGGTTTACTGATCCTGATGATCTATATCTGGCTGAACTCCAATATCCTGTTACTGGGCTTTGAACTGAATGCCTCTCTCAATAAATTGAAAAACAAAGCATGAATACTTTAAAAATAACTACCGCAATTATAAGTGTACTCTTCCTGGGAGCTTTTCATTTGAATGCCCAGGAGATCACAGGAAAATGGAAAACAGTTGATGATGAGACCGGAGAGACCAAATCGGTGGTCGAGATCTATGAAAAAGACGGAAAGGTCTACGGTAAAATTGTAGAGATCCTCAATAAGAACAGGCAGAATGCCGTATGCGGTAAATGCCCGGAAGACGATTACAGAAAGGACAAGCCGGTTCTGGGAATGGTGATCATCAACGGGCTGAAGAAGTCCGGGAAAGAATATAAGGGAGGAAAGATCCTGGATCCGCATAAGGGGAAGGAATATAAATGTAAATTGTGGATCGATGAATCAGATTCCGACAAGTTAAATGTCAGGGGATATATTGCTTTTCTTTACCGAACACAAAACTGGTACAGGGTGGAATGATCCTCTGTCCCGCGAAGTTTAATTTTACTTTATGCAGTATTTTATCGATGTTATTCTCCCTATTCCGCTGGAAAAGCTGTTTACCTACCGGATAAATGAAGCAGAAGCTTCTTTTTTAAAGCCAGGTATACGGGTAGCGGTTCCTTTCGGGAAATCCAGGATATATACTGCTCTGGTGTATCAGGTACACAACAACCCACCGGCCACTTATGAGGCCAAGGAGATACATCAGATCCTCGATGAGCATCCCCTGGTAAACGAATATCAGCTAAAACACTGGAGCTGGTTAGCCAATTATTATATGTGTAGTCTGGGAGAAGTGTTCCGGGCAGCGGTCCCCGGAAGTTTTTTACTGGAAAGTGAGACCATTGTGTCGGGGAATTCAGATTTCCAGGCCGATGAATCCGAATTGAAAGATGAGGAATGGCTTATCTACGAAGCTTTGCAGCATCAGACAGTTTTAAGGATCCATGAAATAAGCGATATTGTAGACAGGAAGAATGTACTTCCCGTTTTAAAGGGCTTGCTCGACAAGAATGTCATCCGCCTGAAGGAAGAGGTCTATGAACAATACAAGCCAAAACTGGTACGGTATGTTAAACTGGATCCGTCACACAGTTCGGAAGAAGGATTGCAAAATTTACTGGATACTCTCAGCAGAGCTCCCAAACAAAAGCAGGTGATCCTGAGCCTATTTTCGCTTTCGGCTACCACCAAAAAACCGATCAAGGTAAAGGAACTGGAAGTTAAAAGCGGTGTTTCGGCAGCCGTGATCAAGGCTCTGATAGAAAAGAAGATCCTGAACGAATACTATATCCAGACCGACAGGGTAAGTTTTGAGGGGAAGTCGGGAGCATCCAAAGAACTGAATGAATATCAGCAAAAAGCGCTGGAAGAGATAGAAGAGCAGTTTAACGAACATGCTACGGTACTGCTTCACGGCGTAACATCTTCCGGGAAAACGGAGGTGTATGTAAAACTGATAGAAAAGACCATAGCAGAAGGAAAACAGGTGCTTTATCTGCTGCCGGAGATTGCCCTGACCACTCAGCTTATTCACCGGCTTCAATCCTATTTCGGAGAAAAGATCAGTATATATCACTCCAAATATTCATTGAACGAAAGGGTAGAGGTATGGAACAATATCCTGAATAACGAACCCAAGGCCCAGATCGTTCTGGGAGCGCGTTCTTCCGTATTCCTGCCATTCTCAAAGCTGGGGCTGATCATCGTAGATGAAGAGCACGAAACTTCTTTTAAGCAATTCGACCCCGCACCCCGTTATCACGCGAGAGATGCGGCTATCGTTCTTTCCGGCTTTCATAAGGCTAAGGCATTGCTGGGTTCAGCCACTCCGGCTATAGAGACTTTTTATAATGCTTCCCAGTCCAAATACGGACTGGTACAGATAAACAGGAGGTATGGAAATGTTCTTCTGCCCGATATGGAATTGGTAGATATTAAGGAAAAGCACAGAAAGAAGAGAATGAAGGGGCATTTTTCCGATCGGTTGATGGAGGAGATCACAGAAGCTCTGGAAAATGAAGAGCAGGTGATCCTGTTTCAGAACAGAAGAGGTTATGCGCCTATTGTTGAATGTAATACCTGCGGGCATTCGCCGCAATGCCCAAACTGCGATGTAAGCCTGACCTATCATCAGTATAAAAACCAGTTGCGGTGTCATTACTGTGGATACCATATGGCACAGCAGTTAAATTGTCTTGCCTGCGGAAGCAGTGAACTGAACACCAAAGGCTTCGGAACGGAACAGATAGAATCGGAACTGAAGGAACTTTTTCCTGAGGCTAAGACCGGACGGATGGATTCCGATACCACAAGAGGTAAATACGGTTATGAAAAGATCATTACCGCTTTTGAACAAAGGGAGATCGATATTTTGGTAGGTACTCAAATGCTTACCAAAGGACTGGATTTCAGGAATGTTACCCTGGTCGGGATCATGAATGCCGATAATTTATTGAATTACCCCGATTTCAGGGCTTATGAACGTAGCTTTCAACTGATACAACAGGTAGCCGGAAGGGCCGGACGTACCGAAAAAAGGGGGAAAGTAATTATCCAGACCTATAACCCGTATCACCAGATCCTGCAACAGGCATCTATGAATAACTTTGATGAAATGTTCAAAGATGAACTGAATGAACGAAGACAGTATAAATACCCGCCTTTTTACAGACTGATCAAGATCACCTTAAAACACAAAGATTACAATAAAGTAAATGAAGGGGCCGAATGGCTGGCAAAATCGCTGAGAAATAGTTTCGGGTCCTTTGTATTGGGGCCTGAGTTCCCGCCTGTGGCCCGTATCCGGAATGAGTATATAAAATCCATACTCCTTAAGATCCCGCCAAATCAACCTTTAAAAAGTACCAAGCAGGTCATAAAAAGAATAGACAATAGTTTTAAGGCCATAGCCAACTATCGCAGTATCAGGATCATCTATAATGTGGATAATTACTAATTATTGTTCAGGGCTTCGGTAAGCTCTGCTTTCTTATTCCTGCTTAGAGGGATCTGTTTTCCGTTTACCTCCACATTCTTACTGTTAAATTTCTGGATCTTATCCAGGTTAACGATATAAGATTTGTGAATTCTCAGAAAACGATCTGAAGGCAATTCTTTTTCAAAGGCCTTCATGGTGGAAAGAATAACAATATTAGCTTCTTCTGTAACCAGTTTGATGTAGTCTCCCAAAGCTTCCACCCAATTGATCTCGCTAAGGAATACTTTTCTCTTTTTAAGATTACTCTTCACAAAGATATGCTCTTCGTCCTCCTTGGTAGCATTCTTTAACTGATAGTTCTGAATAGCTCTTTTTACGGAAGCTTCAAAACGATCGTTGGTAATCGGCTTGTGCAGATAGTCGGTTACATCGTAATCAAAAGCTTTTAAAGCGTAATCTGCTTTTCCGGTTACAAGAATGATCTGTGGTGGAGAATCTAAAGACTCGATCAGGTCGAACCCGCTAACGACAGGCATTTCAACATCAAGGAAGATGAGGTCTATTTTTTCGTTTTTGAGCCCGTTTTTTGCTTCGATCCCATTGCTGTACTCAGCAACCAGGTTCAAAGAAGGATGATTCTTGATTAAACGAGCAACGGCCATTCGTTGTAGGTTAGAGTCGTCAACTATAATGCAATTCAACCTCATTTTATATTTGTTATACCTATTAAGTGGGGTTTACTTCATGACAATTTTAGTGAAAAATTTAGAATCACACAATTATTGTTGATAAATAGGAGCTTTTTTCCCGATTCTACATGTAATATAGCAGATTTTATTTGTTGTTTATTTGATAATTGGTATCTTTGCACCCTTAAAATTTAAAATAAGTATTTATGAATCATTATGAAACTGTTTTCATTCTTAATCCCGTTTTATCTGAAACTCAGATAAAGGAAACAGTTAAGAAGTTCGAAGATTTCTTAACTTCGAAGGGTGCAGAATTTGTATCTAAGGAAGACTGGGGGCTTAAAAAAATGGCATACCCTATTCAAAACAAGAAAAGTGGATTCTATCACCTTTTCGAATTCAAAGTAGCTGGTCCGGCTATAGATCCTTTTGAGGTTGAGTTCAGACGTGACGAGCGTGTTATGCGTTACTTAACTGTAAAAATGGACAAGTATGCTGTAGCATGGGCTGAGAAAAGAAGAACTAAAATGAAACAAAAAGCTTAATTATGTCATCAATAGAACAACAAGCAAAAGGTAAAAAAGACGGAGAGATCAGATATCTGACTCCACTTAATATAGAGACCAATAAAACGAAGAAATACTGTCGTTTTAAGAAGTCAGGAATAAAATACATCGATTATAAAGATCCTGATTTCCTTTTAAAGTTCGTAAACGAGCAGGGAAAGATCTTACCAAGAAGATTAACAGGAACTTCTTTAAAGTACCAGCGTAAGGTATCTGTAGCAGTTAAGAGGGCACGTCACTTGGCTTTAATGCCATACGTAGCTGATTTATTAAAGTAAAAAAGAGCGCGAGATGGAATTAATATTAAAGAAAGACGTAGAAAACTTAGGTTTTAAGGACGATATAGTAAGCGTGAAGAACGGTTTCGGTCGTAATTACCTTATCCCTCAGGGATTCGCTATTCTTGCTACCCCTTCCGCTAAAAAGGTTTTAGCAGAGAATTTAAGACAAAGAGCTTTTAAAGAAAAGAAAATAGTAGAGGATGCTCAGAAAGTAGCTGATGCTATTAAAGCATTAGAAGTGAAGATCTCTGCAAAAACAGGAGGTGGAGATAAACTTTTCGGTTCTGTAAACAACGCTAACCTTGCCGAAGTATTCGAGAAGGAAGGTCACAACATCGAGAAAAAGTTTATCAATGTAATCGGAGGAACAATCAAAAGAACCGGAAAATACAATGCGGTAATCAGACTTCACAGAGAAGTTGTCGTTGATTTTCCTTTTGAGGTTGTTGCCGAAAACAGCTAAGATCGCATAAAAGTAACATCAACTTTTTGTTAATAAACAGAAAAGGCTATCATCTTGATAGCCTTTTTTTTATTATATTTTTGATGTGAATAATTAAAATTACATTAAATAATCAGACCGATATGAGAAGAAAACTATTTCTGGGATGGCTACTGTCCCTTTTTAGTGTTGTAGCATTTTCCCAGGTTACCACCTCCAATGTCAGGGGGTTGATCCTGGATGACCAAAATGAACCCTTACTCGGGGCAAATATTGTAGCGGTTCATACACCAACCGGAACCAAATACGGAGCCGCTACAAATGAAGACGGCCGGTTCAATATCCTTAATATGAGGATCGGAGGACCTTATACCATTACTGTTAGTTATGTTGGATTTAAAGACAGGGTCTTTAACGATGTCTTTTTGTCGCTGGGGCAGACCTATAATGTAGATGTTACTCTGATCTCGGATAGTCAGCAACTGGAAGAAGTTATTGTTTCCGCCAATCAGGGCGGCGTATTCGGAAGAGACAGAACAGGAGCCGAAACCAATGTGGGAAGACGGGAACTTACTAGGCTTCCTACTATCTCAAGATCGGCTCAGGATTTTACCAGGCTTGAACCCACGGCTACCGGAAATTCCTTTGGAGGAAGGAACGATCAGTTCAACAACTTTTCTCTTGACGGATCTATCTTTAATAACCCATTCGGACTGGATGCAGCTACACCGGGAGGGCAGACCAATGCTCAGCCTATATCCCTGGACGCTATAGACCAGATTCAGGTATCTCTGGCACCTTATGATGTAAAGCAGGCCGGGTTTACCGGAGCTTCCGTAAATGCCGTAACCAAAAGTGGAACCAACGATTTTAAGGGAACGGCTTATTTCTTTTTCAGGAATCAGGATTTTACAGGAGATAAAGTAGACGGAGATGATATTATTGTTCCCGATCTGGAACAAACCCAGGTAGGGTTCAGTATCGGAGGGCCGATCATTAAAAACAAACTGTTCTTTTTTGCCAATTTCGAAAAGGACGACAGGGAAGATCTCGGATCGAATTTCGTAGCAGCAACTCCGGAAAACCCGTTCGGTTCTGCTTCCAACGTATCGCGTGTTACCGCTGCAGACCTCAATTCGGTTTCCAATGCATTGCAAACGATCCTTGGGTACGATACGGGAAGATTTGAAGGCTATACGCACCAGACCCGTTCTGTAAAAGGTATTTTTAAACTGGACTGGAATATTAATGATAATCACCGATTAACGGCAACCTATAATTTCCTGGATGCTTCCAGGGACCTTCCGGCAAACCCTTTTGCAATCGGGAGAAGAGGTCCTGACCTGATCACCCTTCAGTTTGAGAATTCCGGATATGAGATCAACAACGAGATCAATTCTATCCTCCTGGAACTGAATTCGAGTTTTAGTGGTAAATATGCCAATAAACTCCAGGTGGGTTATACCCGTTTTAACGACTTCAGAAGTCCGTTTTCTTCACCTGCACCTGTAATTAATATTAATCAGGATGGGGTACGAGCTATTGTTGCCGGGCATGAACCATTTTCCATTAACAATAAATTGGAACAACAGGTAATCCAGATCACTAATAACTTCAACGCTTTTATAGGGAACCACACTATTACGATCGGTTCTTCCTTTGAGCGCTTTAATTTTGATAACTCCTTTAACCTTGGAGTTTACGATCCTTTCGGTTTTGTGGGAGGAACATTCGGACCCGGTTATGACAGTGTTGCCTCTTTCCTTGCAGATATCAATTCTGCCGGAGGTGGTGATGTAGGAGCAGCTTTTGCCAATGCTCAGACCGTAGCTGCTGCCGGTAATTTTGCACTGGCAGAGACCAATGTAGGGCAATGGGCCTTCTACGCACAGGACGAGTGGAACCTTACCGATAATTTTAAGCTTACCTATGGTTTGAGAATGGACCTGCCGCTGTATTTTGATACACAGGATAAGATCCAGGAAAATATAGACAGAAAAGGCGGATTGTTCTCCGACGGAGGGACTTATGACCCTACTATTCAGTATTTCGATGAAAACGGAAGCCCGGTATTCCTGAACAGCCTGAACCTTCCGGCTCAGAAACCCTTGTGGTCTCCGAGAGTTGGTTTTAACTGGGATGTACACAACGATAAGACCTTCCAGATAAGAGGTGGTTCCGGTCTATTTTCCGGCCGACTTCCTTTTGTATGGATCGGAAACCAGGTAGCAAACCCCGATTTCTTTTTCTATACAACAACCTCTCCCGATTTTGAGTTCCCTCAGGTATGGAGAAACAGCCTTGGAGCTGACTACCGCTTTGAGAACGGAATAACGGTTTCTACCGATATTATTTACACCAGAGATGTAAATGCTCAGATCGTGAGGAATTTTGGAGCGGGAACACCCACAGGAACATTAAATGGAGGAATAGATACCAGACCGATATATCTGGATAGCGATCGCGCAGTAAACGGTTTTGGAGGCGCTACCAATGCCTATGTATTTACCAATACCGATATAGGGCGTTCTTTTAACTGGTCGACCAAAGTATCCAGACAATTCGATAATGGTTTGTATGCGAGTATTGCCTACAACTTCCTGGAAGCAAGAGATGCCAGTTCTATAGATGCGGAGATCTCCAGTGATGCCTTCGACAGGAATCCGGCGCTTGGAAACGTAAACAGGGCCATCAGCGGGCCTGCATTGTTTGGAGACAGGCACAGGATCGTAGGGCAGTTAAACAAGTCGTTCACCTATGGAGGGGATAAATTCGGAACAACCATCGGAGCCTTCTTCGAATATGCACAGGGAGGACGCTTTTCCTATACGTATTCGGGAGATATCAATAACGACGGTTCCTTTACGAACGACCTTATTTATATTCCAACCACCGCAGAGATCTCCCTGCAGCAGTTTGAAGGGAATGCAGCCGAGCAGAATGCACAAAGAGCTGCTTTGGATGCCTTTATTTCACAGGATGAGTACCTGAATGCCAGAAGAGGTACTTTTGCAGGAAGAAATGAGATCCTGAGCCCCTGGAGGGGGAGATGGGATATTAAGATCCTTCAGGACTTTAATTTCACTGCTTTCGACGGGAAGAGGAACACCCTGCAGTTCAGTATAGATATCCTTAATTTCGGAAACCTGCTGAATTCCAAATGGGGAGTGATAGAGTTACCGACCAATACCCAGCCTATAGGAGTGAGGGTAGATGCCGGAACGCCTATTTACAGCTTCGATACCGCTCAAACCAGTACTTTTACCAACGACTTTAGCCTGGCTTCCAGATGGCAGGCACAATTCGGACTAAGATATATTTTCAATTAAGAAGAAAATAGATAATTTTGAACCGTCCCTCAGGGGGCGGTTTTTTTATGCAGAACTATGAAGTATACACGCCTTAGTAAAGAACAGTTTAAAGCCCTTCACAAAGAATTTATCAATTTCCTGGCAACCCAGTCGATAACTGCTGCCGAATGGGATACGATCAAAAAGGAAAAGCCCGAAGTAGCAGAGCAGGAGCTGGATGTTTTTAGCGATCTTATCTGGGAAGGAGTATTGAGCAAGGTAGATTTTCTGGAGAACAGCTCGGAGAACTCCATGCTGCTTTTTAAATGTGATGCCCATCAGTTCAACCTGATCGCGGTAAAAATAAACAACAAAGACATCAACCTCCTGACTGATGAAGGTTTCCACTGGTTCCAAGAAAATATCATGCATGAGGATGTGGAGCTTTTTACCGCTTCCAAGGTCTATTCGGAAGATAAACGCCTGGATATCTTTAAACTGATACAGCAGGGAGCACAAATTGCAGATGGTACTCTTTTTAACGCTTTGGATAAAGTAGTTAACTGAGTATGTTTTATCTCTATAAATTAAGATATTTGCAGCATTAATAAATTTAGTTAACCCATCATGTCAAAAAAACCAGGGATCCCGAAAGGAACACGTGATTTTTCACCGGTAGAAGTAGCAAAGCGTCAGTATATCATGAGTGCTATTAAAAAGCATTTTGAGACTTTCGGTTTTCAGCCTATAGAAACTCCCTCCTTTGAGAATTCGGAAACCCTGATGGGGAAATACGGAGAGGAAGGAGATCGGTTGATCTTTAAGATCCTGAATTCCGGGGATTACCTTTCTAAAGTAGACGATACCGTTTACGACGACAGGAATTCAACCCGTATGACAAAATTTATCTCGGAAAAGGCATTGAAATACGATCTTACCGTGCCCTTTGCACGTTATGTGGTCATGCATCAGAATGAGATAGATCTTCCTTTTAAACGATATCAGATACAACCGGTATGGAGGGCAGACAGGCCTCAGAAAGGGCGTTTCAGAGAATTTTATCAGTGCGATGCCGATGTGGTTGGTTCCAATTCGTTATGGCAGGAAGTGGAATTTGTACAATTGTACGATGCCGTTTTTAATGAATTAAAAGTTGATGGGGTTACCATCAAAATAAACAACAGAAAGATATTATCTGGGATTGCCGAAGTGATCGGAGCAAAAGATAAACTGATCGATTTTACAGTAGCCCTTGATAAGCTTGATAAAATAGGAGAAGAAGGTGTAAAAAAGGAGATGCTGGCTAAGGGAATTTCGGAAGAAGCTATTGATAAAGTACAACCTCTTTTCAGTTTCTCCGGATCTAATGAAAACAAACTGGATCAACTGGCATCGCTTTTAAGTAATTCGGAAGAAGGAACGAAGGGAGTAGAGGAACTTGGCTTTATTATAGATGCGATCAATACCCTGGGGCTGAAAAGTTCAAAACTGGAGCTGGATGTTACCCTGGCAAGGGGACTCAATTATTATACAGGAGCTATTTTTGAAGTAACTGCACCCGAGAACGTAAAGATCGGATCTATCGGCGGAGGCGGAAGATATGACGACCTGACCGGGATATTCGGTTTAAAAGGAATTAGCGGTGTAGGGATCTCTTTTGGCCTGGACAGGATATACCTGGTACTGGAAGAACTCGGACTTTTCCCGGATGTCCTGGAAGATACCATAGATGTACTCTTTATAAACTTCGGAGAACAGGAAGCTCTTGCTTCCTTAAAAGCTATCGGATCTTTGAGAGCTGCGGGAGTTAAAGCAGAGTTATATCCGGATGCTGCCAAGATGAAAAAGCAAATGGGCTATGCCAATAAAAGGAATGTTCCTTTTGTAGTGATGATAGGAGGAGAGGAACTGGCTAACAATACTGCCGTATTAAAGAATATGACAGAAGGTACACAGGAAACACTTAATATGGATGAATTAAGCAAAGCTTTTAAAAAGTAATCTTTATACAAAACAGACTGGAAACCACTTCTCATTTTTGGGAGGTGGTTTTTTGTTGGATAGTAATCCTGGAATATGTGTCTTTAGAATAAAGTGCACTAGTTATAAACTAGCGCTAGCTGAGCTTTTAAAATAAGATGCTAGTTGCAAACTAGCGTCAGCTGAGGGTTTTATCTGTTTAACACTCATTTTGTTTCCACCCTCAAATTTCGTAACTTTAAGAGGATGTGGATAACCGAAAAGCAGATCTTCTTCTTCGCTTTTTGTGTTAAGATAAAAACTGACCTACACTTTTAATTCTGCTACTTAATGCCCCGTATAGCCTTAAAAGGCTGTTTAACCGTAAAATTATATAAAATGAATCCGGTAATGTTATTCAGTATTTTTTTAGGCCTGTTCATACTGGCCGGAATACGCATTATTTTCGAATATAAAAGAGCTATCAAATTCAGGTTCGGAAAGTTTATCACCACCCTTCAGCCCGGTATAAAATGGATCATTCCTATAGTAGAGACCATTCAGATCGTGGATATCAGGGTTATTACCATTAATGTTGTTTCCCAGGAAGTAATGACAGAAGACAATGTGCCCTGTAGTATAGATGGGGTAGTGTTTTTTAAGATCAATGACCCTGAGAGAGCTGTCCTGGAAGTGGAAGAGTACAAATTTGCCATTGTACAGCTGTCGCAAGCTGCTTTACGAGATGTCTGCGGAAAAGTAGAACTCGATACCATCCTTTCCAAACGGGAAGAAATGGGGAAGAATATTAAAGGCATTGTTGAAGAGGAAACAAAAGAGTGGGGGATAGAGATCATAGATGTAAAGATCAAGGATATACAATTACCGGCCAATATGAAACGTATGATGGCCAACCAGGCGGAGGCAGAACGTTCCAGACGTGCGAGGATCATCCTGGCACTGGCAGAGGAGCAGGCCGCGGGGAAATTACTGGAAGCGGGTAAGCTGATAGACCAGTCGCCTTCTGCCATTAAACTAAGGCTCTATCAGACTTTATCGAATATTGCAGCCGAAAAGAATTCAACCATTCTTTTCCCTTTCCCGGAAGAGATGCTGCCTACAGACCTGGATAAATTAAAGGGGAAAAAGTCAAAGAAAGCAGGGAAATAAAATAGTGTTTTCGGCTTATTTTATAAGCTTTCCGTTTTTCATGATCAGGATGCATTCGTGTAATGCTTCCGGATTGTTTTTGAGGTTCCCTTTAACAGCAATGATATCGGCCAGATAACTCTCTTTTACGATCCCCAGTTTTACATTCTTACCGAGCAGCTCGGATGCGTTGATCGTAGCATATTGGAGCACCTTTTCCAGGGGAATACCTGCTTCCAGATATGCAAATATTCCGTGTTTGGCTGCTTTTCCTCTTCCGAGGGATGTTTTCGAATAAAAATCGGACCCATAAGCCAGTTTTACTCCGCTTTTATACAATTTGGACAAACTCTGCTGCTGGCGTTTGGCACTCCTGTCCAGGATCCTGCTTCTGCGCAGCGAATCGGTAATTCCGTAGTTCTTAAATAATTCGCTCATTACTTCACGATCGGAATAAGTAGGGACCAGAGTGATCTTTCTTTCAATAACCCGGGCCAGAGTACTGTCGGAAACATTATAGGCGTGCTCAATGCTGTTTACATCAGCCATAGCTGCATTCCAAACTGCCTGATCGGTAATGGCATGGGCAGCAACCGGCTTTCTGCTGGCTTTTGATTCCTCACTGAGCGTTTTCAACTCATCCAGGCTCAATGTGGTTTGATTCGGAATATTATCTGCATAAAGCTTAATCACATCAACACGCATGAGCACATGTTGCCGAATCGCCTTAACCGCATCGTTTACGTTGCTTACCGTTTGATATTCCTTTTCTGCAAGGTGAATATTCCGCGCGCTTAAACCGTTTAATTGCCCTCCGATTGCCGCAATACCGGGACCGGAAACAAACATCCTGGGACCTTGTAGCAAGCCGTCATTAATGGCATTGCGAAGATCCACATCGGCATATAAACCCGAATTCCCCAGGTCTCTGATACTGGTAAAACCTTCGTGCAGGTAACTTATGGCCCTGCTACTACCTTCGAGGGCTCTTTTTGCATCACTTTTGGTAATTAAAGCCTTAATTACAGTCTCTCCGAAACCTGCATAGGAGGGATGCAGTTCTTCCTCTATCAACAAATGGGTATGGGCGTCTATTAAACCGGGAAGTATGGTGGCATTTCCCAGATCTTTTACCTGTGTAGTCTCTTTGTCATAGCTGAGATTCTTACCGACTTTAACGATCCTGTTGTTTTTAACTAGGACCTCTATATCGTTAAGGAATTTGCCTTTTTCACTGTCAAAAAAGTGATCCGCTTTTAAAAGGATCTGCTGGGAATAGGTGGTGAGTACTGTCAGGCCAAAGACCAGTAGCAGGAGATTTTTTCTGTTCATCCGTTGGAATAATAGTTTAACTGTTTTTTCAAAATTAAGCGGAAATATATATCCAAATAATATAGAATAGTCTCAAAATGAACTTTGACACCAAATACCGATCGGAAACTCCTGTTCAGGAAGTGCCTTCAATAAACGATTTTGGGGAAATACCTTCCTTTCTTCTGAAATTCCTGTAAAATGTAGCCTTGGAATTAAATCCGGCTAACCTGGCAACTCCAATGATGTCGTATTTCTGGTATTCGGCCTGTAAAATAAGTTTTTTGAATTCTTCAACCCTGAAATCATTGATATAATCATTAAAAGAGATCTTTAACTCTTCCCTGAAATACTCAGTCAAAACAGCCGTATTTATTCCCAGTCTTTGAGAAAGTGTTTTAATGTTGATGGAAGTATTCTTAAACAACTCATGCCCTCTTATTTCCTGATCCAGAAGCTGAGAGATCGAATCGCTGTTTACGATCAGACTTTTATCCTTCTGTATTTTCTTCCCCAAATAAAAAGCTTTAAAATATTTGGATTCGGTAATGGAATAAAGAATAAGGAATAAAGCCTGAAGGATACCGAATAAGGTAAAAAACTGTATAGCCCACAGAGGTAAGGTAAAATGCCTGTCCGGAAAATAGAATACGGTAATTACAGAAGCTGCGTGAATCAGAACATTAAGGATCTCATAGATATTGATCGAATAATAGAAAATACGCAATTTGATCAGGGCTCTGTCCTTTAAATTATGAGAGAGGTCTTTTCTGAGTATATAGAGCCCCCAACTAAAATAGACCAGGAAACTCAGAGTCAGGATAGAGGCACTTAATGTGGATTTTAAAGCCCGGATATCCGGATTACTGATAGGCTCGAAAAAGCTGAATACCAGGTGTGCAAGAACATAAAATGCCGGGAAGATCAGATGCGACCTGATCTTGATATCGTCTTTTTTAAAGAGGCAGAGGTAAATAAATAGAAAAGGGGGAATAAAGATCTCTATGGAATGTCGAAACAGTATTTTAAGGAGATTTACCTCCATGATATAGTCGAAAACAAAGGCCCTGGTATAGGCCAGCGCAAAAAGAAGAGTAATTATTCCAAGGACATATTCTCTTTTCTCCTTTTGGGCTAATTTTAAAAAAGATAAAGCGATAAGTTGTATCCCGATGCAGAGGGAGATCCCTTCAAAAATAAGGTTCCAGTTTTTTGCCAGCATAGATTATAACAACATATTTTCATTTAAAAATAATGCAAATAATCTTACGACCTTCCATTTCTTTTTAAGGATTTGTATCCCAGGTAGATAGGAGGAATTAGCGCTCGGTTAGCCAGATACCGCTGATCATTTCCTTTCGAATTCCTGCTTTTTCACCCCGATCCCTGTCATTTTAAGGGATTTCCATTTCTTCGGAAGCTTCGTATTTAGCTGTATGATCCCATTTTCGGTAATATCTAGTCCGCCGATCCCGAAAATAACCGATTGCAGCATTCCTCCGGCGCCGGTTGCAAAATACGGATTGGTACCTCCGGCGGTTTCTGCAATTACCTTAAAAGGTGGTAATTCATTGGGAATATAACTCTTCCGGAACATCTGATATGACTTTTCCTCTTCTCCGAGGCGGGCGTAGAGAACAGCCAGAATAGCTCCACCCATGGCCGGTCCGTCAGGAGACAACCTGGGTTCGTAATAGTTGAGATCTCTTTTAATGGCATCCGGCTCACTAACTATTTTTAAAGGATAGGAGAGCAGGTTTACATCGGCTTGTTTTATGGTGACCCCGTTATAGGTTTCATTTTCTTTGGTGGTACCATCCGGAAACTTCAGAATGGGGATATTGGCTGCCACATGCCTCCAGTCGGGATCGGGATCAAGATCTAATTTCTCTGCAGCTTTTGAAGCGTATTCCAGAACGGTCTTAACCATTCCGTTGGTAAAGGCATTGTTATCTATATTTTCTTCCCATTCGTTGGCACCGATCACATTATTGATCTCATACCGCCCGTTTCCTTTTCTCTCTACCCGGCTTGACCAGAAATCGGCTACTTCCTTTAATACGGGATAGCCCCGGGTCCTTAACCATTCTACGTCACCGGTAACTTCAAAGTACTTCCAGAAAGCCCAGCCCACCGTAGCGGAAATATGTTGCTGAAACGGGCCCGTAAGTGCCCATACCGGAGTATCCTCAGAACCGTCCTCTGCCGATTCCCAGGGATACATCGCTCCGTCATATCCGTGGGCAAAAGCATTTTCTTTAGCCGCACCCAAACGTTCAAAGCGGTATTCGAGCAGCGATTTAGCGATCTCGGGTTGAAGGACAAGTAGTGGAGGATACATCCATAACTCGGTATCCCAGAATACGTGACCGTTATAACCCAGGCCTGATAATCCCATAGGCGACAGCGAATAAGCAGTACCTTTTCTGGCAAAGGAATACAAGTGATAGATAGCAGAACGTACCGCTCTCTGAGATTCCAGGTCGCCTTCAATCCTGACATCACTTTCCCATAGTTTTTTCCAGGCATTGATATGAGCAGATTCCAGGCGCTTGATCCCTTCCAGTTTGGCATAGATAGTAAGCCGTTCTGCCTCGTTATGCGGATCTGCATTATGCACGGAGGAAATGGTAGAGCCTACCAGTGCAAAACGATAGGTTTCTCCTTTTTTTAATTGCTTTTTAAATTTCATCAGGTGCATATTGTAATCCCAGTCCTCGTGAATGATCTTGGGCTCTTCTCCATGTTTCTCAGGGAAAATAAAAGAGGTAGATGTGGCCAGCTTTTTCTTTCCGGGACTAAAGGCTACGGAACTCATAAGCGGGATAAGAACATGAGGCCTGTCGATCTCGGAATAGAGGTTGCGTACATCCGAAAGATGGTTTGGAGTAAAAATATAATTGATGGGAACTACTTCTACATCTGCTCTGGCGGTAATCTCAATAATGCTCATGGCCGTATAGGGCAGATTTCTCAAGGACATTAATTCATGCCGGACCGATACCTTATTCCCCACGTCGAAAGTAGTAACCAGTTTGGCCTTTTGCATATCGAGGGTCTGTGCATAATTGGAAATGCTATTGCGGTCTATTTGCCGTTTATCTACTTCCAGATGCATATTCATATGGCTAAAGGATTTCAGAATGTTACTCACGCGTCCACGTTGGTAATAATCGTAAACTCCGTTAAGGATCACTTCTTCCACTTTTAAAGGATCGGGAGAAGATACCATACCAACCATGCCGTTGGCGACTGTTATTCCGTAATAGTTATTCGGATCGATGTTGTTGGCCTGAATATGCCAGGGAGATTTTGACAGGTCCTGAGCGTGAAGATTAAAACACATCACGGCCAGTATAAAACTGTAGAACACCTTCATAGTTTAAAATTTATCAGTTAATAATTTTAATTGTAATGGCGGAAATGGAAGGCATTACCGATGTATTAAAGTTAGTAAATTCTGTGTATATAGTTGATAATAAGAATGATTTTGGAGTGAAATACAGTGATTTAATCGTTGTTCTTTTCTGTTGTCTTTGATAAAAGGCCTTAAAATCCGAGGTTCTGGATCTTAAGGCCTGTTATGAGAAAGTTGTGGACGAAAAGAAAGCTATAGTAACAAATTTGATTAAGTCATTTTCTAATTTGACTGAAGCATGCAATTGGCAGCCTCCACAAGATTGTTCTGATAACGCTCACTGAGGATCTCGTAATCGAAAAAAGTACCCAGATCGTCAACTCCCCGTTTATCTTCCGGTACTTTCTCCGAAGTGAAATATATTTTTACTTGACTGATGGGATGCTTCGCAAACTGTTCCAGTTGCTCCGTACTTACAATATAAAAGGGCCGGTTAAATTCTGTCGTGGCTGGAAGGGTGAATTTTCCCGGAAGATCCCTGTCAGGATAGAGGGTGATGATCTCTCCGTTCTTAAACTGAAGGACCAGAGGATTGTCTTTCATGATATCTATTCGTCTTCCCAATTCCCTTACCAATTGTAGCCTAAGGTAATAACCCTTGTCGGTTTTTACGAGATTGGTACTGGCCGCCTGACTGAATTTGGAGAACAATTGCCGTAGCTTTGTTGCTTTAATTATCTCGTCTTCTACCAGGTGTTTCTTGGCTTTTCGTTCCATTTTTTTGTTACTCTTGCAGTTTTGAGCCGGGCAGATAAAGGAAACCAGGCTAAAACAAAGTAAGAAGGTGATCTTTAATCTGTTCATAACGGTATGGTGATTTTAAAGTTGATATTGTCCTTTTGAGTATGAAAGTCCAGTTTAAAGGGAAGCTTGTGCCCGATAAACTTTCCATCGTAATACACATGCTTCCATTTTGGGAACAGCGTTCCGATAAGGGCACCCAATAGTGCTCCTCCGGCAGTAAAACCGATATAGAATTCAGCCCCGCGCTCTCTTTCTATGCCCAGCGGATCGGGTTGAAGGTCGATGAGAAGTGCGGTTATTGCCCCGGATCCCAGGCCGATCAATGTTCCCTGCCACCAGTGACTTCCTTTGGGAACCCGGATGGAAGCAATACTGTTTAATGGTATTTTTTGTGTTCTCTTTTCAGGATCCGTAAAAATAGCTTCGATACTGTTCAGACGCAGATCCTTTACTTTCAGAATACGGTGGTCTTCCAGATAGATCTTTGCTCTTTGATACTGTTGCTCACCCGAAGATTGAGAGTAACAAACTATAGGTAATATGAGGGTAAGGGTAAATAAAAAAATACGCTTCATCGGTTGGTTTTTTAAAGGATTGATCAGGATTAAACCAAGGAGGAATTGCTCCGGACAGAGAGGGGTAATTGGCTGAAATAAAATTATAAAGCAGCAACAGAAAGAGGGGTTACAAATGTTGCAATCTCTTATAGATATGTTTCAAAAAAATAAAGGATTTTGCTCAGGGAAGGTACTGAGAGGGTGGTTTCCCAAAGGTTTCACTAAAGCATTTAGAGAAATAACCAATATTGTCGAAACCTACTTTATAAGCGATCTCGGAAACAGAACCCGTATTTGCAGCGAGTAACTGAGCGGCTCGTTTTAAACGGATAAGCCTGATGAATTTGGTAGTGGAATAGCCTGTAAGCGATTTTATTCTGCGATGCAACTGAGAACGGCTTAAAAACATTTCATTGGCAAATTGTTCTACATCAAAACGTGAATCTTCCATATGGTTTTCCACAACCTCAATGGCCTTCTTGAAGAATTTCTCATTTATCGGCATCATCTTGATCTTTCTTAGAGGCATTGAATTTATATGATTCCTGTTTTGAAATTGTACTGATGTATTCAGATCGTTTTCCAAGGACTTTATCTTGGCTTCAAACCCTCTTTGCGTGTCCTTAACCCTGTGAATATGTCTGAATGTAAAAAAAACCATTAAAACAACAAGAACGGCATATATCAAATACGCCCAGTGCGACCTCCAGAGGGGAGGGGAAATAAAAATATCGACAGATGTTTTTTTGGTAAGATCATCGGTTACCCTCAGGTGGAGGGTATAGGATCCGGGATCCAGGCTGGCAAGCGTTATTTGACGTTCTTTTCCTAGATCCTGCCATTTTTTGCTGAGACCTTCCAGTTTGTATTCATAGGTGTTGTCTGCATTGTCCGAATAATTGAGTTCGGCGAATTTGAAAGAAAAATTGTTTTGGTAGTGGCTAAGCTCTATATTATCGGTCCTTGAGATATGTTCTTCAAGAAGTTTGTCTGTACCTATATTTTTGTCATCCAGGATCTGAAAACCTGTAAATACGATCTTTGCCGTATTTCTGCTATTATTAATGGTGGCCGGGTAAAAGGAATTCAATCCGTTTATTCCTCCGAAAAAGAGTTTCCCGTCCTCTGCTTTAAAATAAGCCCCTGCATTGAACTCATAACTTTGCACCCCGTAATCTGTTCCGAAATACCTTAATTCATCCCTTACAGGATCCAAACGCCCCAGGCCCGCATTACTGCTGAACCAGATAAAGCCCTGTCTGTCTGTTAAAATACCGTATATCACATCATTTAGAAGACCGTTAGAGGTGTCGTAATGCTTAAAGTTGGCTTTCGAAATATCCAGTTTATTAAGCCCGCCTCCATAGGTACCTACCCAGATGGCTCCGTTTTTATCCTCGGCTATACTCGTAATATTTCCATGACTTAAGGAAAATTTGTCTTCCGGATCAAACTCATACCTTTTCAGCTTATTAGAGCTTGTGTCCAGGCAGTTAAGCCCGTTTATGGTGCCTATCCACAATCGTCCTTTTTTATCGAAATACAGGCGATTTACCGAATTGTTGCTCAGGCTGTTCGGATCATTCTTATCGTGATGATAGCTGCTGTACACATTTGTCTGCGGATTAAATTTCCATAAACCGTTACCACCTACCCAGATATTGTTGTGCTTATCACTTATCAAAGTCCTGACCTGTCCGATAGAATCGGTTTGTCCCGGAAAACTGATATAGCGCCTGAAACTTTCCGTTCTTTTATCAAAACTGCAAAAACCGTTTTCCCAGGTCCCTGCCCAGATAGTACCGTTCTGATCTTCACATAAAGCCCGGACCGTATTAGATGAAATACTTTGTGGATCCTTGGAGCTGTAGGTATACACTTTTAATTCCGGAGAGGAAGGCCCTAACCGATTTAAGCCTCCGTGGGTGCCTATCCACAGTTCCCCATCACTGTCCTGCAGTACGGAGCGTACCGTTTTCTCACTTAAACCTTTATTATTACCGGGAAGATGCTTAAGATGCTCAAAACTAAACTGAGCCGGATCGTACTTATTAACCCCGCCCGAAAACGTACCCAACCACAATATCTCGCATTCGTCCATATACAAGGATCTGATAGAATTTGAATTAAGCCCTGTTCTGCGGTAAGGGTCCTGGATGATAAGATCAAATGCCTCTATTGTTTTGTTAAAACGTACCAGGCCTCCGCTGGCAGTACCGACCAGTAGCGTATCTTCCTTCCCTTTAATTATAGAGAGGACATTGTTTTTATTATCAAAAGGAAGATCTGTATCGTAAAAGCTGAATAATTCCATGTTTTGAGAACCGGGATCAAATTTTATGAGCCCCTTGCTGCTACCGACCCAAAGAGTTAAGGAATCGGAAAAAAGAGTGCTCTTAAAAGAACCAGGGAGAGCTTTCCGAATCCCTGTTGAAACAAGCAAATCTTTATCTAAACGAAACTTTTCAAGCATTTCAGGACCCAATATCCATAGATCTCCATTTGCATCCTGTGCCATGGAAATTATATGACGCGAAGTTTCATGTCTGCTAAAGCCTGATTCCGGATCATAGATATTCAAACCCTGTGAGGTTCCGATCAGCAATTTCCTCTTATCGGTGATAAAAAGAGAATTTACCTTGTTATGACTCAGACTATGGACATCGGAAGGATCGTGTTTGTATCGTATAAAAGTTTCGGTGGGAGCATCAAAATAATTCAATCCGTCCTTGGTGCCTATCCATAATGAGCCGTCATTTCCTTCCAGAATAGCATTGATGTAGCTGCTGCTGAGGCTTTTAGGGTTATCCGGTTGATGGCGGTATATGGTAAATTCATGCCCGTCGTATTTATTCAGGCCATCTTCGGTTCCGAACCACATAAACCCTCTGCTGTCTTTCAAAATACAGGTAACGGAAGATTGCGACAGACCATTCTCCAGGCTGAGATGCTTAAACCTCTGAGGTTTATCCTGAGCCCAGATTAGAAGCGGAAGCAAAAAGAATATGACTAACTTCTTTTTCATGATCTGTATAATGATTTAAAAAGACCCGGGGTGATTTCTATATAAATATATCAAATAATAAGTTTAGGTTGGGTTTTTAGTTGCTGGTTGTTAGTTGTTAGCGTTTGGTTGTTAGTTTTTTGGCTATTAGCCTGTGACTTTGGTCCCGATAGCTATCGGGATTGGAGATTAGTCAATTTGAAAATGGAATTATTTAAAAGGATTATACATTTAAAATTCAACATTCAACATTTTTCATATCTAATATCTTAAATCTAAATTTGGAGCCTTAAATAAAATCACACTTAAAATGTAACATTTTTAATGTGGGATGATCTTTGTTAAAAACCTAACGCAATACAATATGAAAAACACACTTATGCTTTTTGGGATACTGATCTTTTTACAGGCCTGTTCGCCATCCAAAGAGAAATATCTTGAAAACAACCGTTTTGATCTTACTTCTTCAGATTTTAATTTCCCCGAAAAGGATTTTAAAATAATCGGTTTCGGAGCTTATCACGGCAGCGCTAAAACAGAACAAGCCGAACACCATCTTATCAGGTCTTTAGCCGGGAGCGGAACAGTAAAGTACTATTTGCCGGAAACGGATTTCAGCATAGGTCATTATTTTAATAAATACCTGGAAACGGGCGATACCCTCCTGCTTAAGGATCTGGTTTATCATTATGGGATCAGAGTGCCGCAAGACAGGACTATTGAAACTTATAACAAATGGAAAGAGATCAAAGGGTTAAATGATCAGTTACCGGAAAAAAATAAGTTAACAGTGGTAGGGGTGGACCTAATGGTGAGCTATAAGTATAGCTGTAAGCATCTGATGGAGATAGTCGATTTTACACAGATTGAAGATGATTCTTTCCGTCAGGTCGTGAATATGGTAGAATCTGATACAACAGACTTTTCTCCTTATTACGATAGTTATTCTAAAAAAGTACTTAAGGATTTTGTAACCGACTATGAGAAAAAACCAGAGGATTTCGATCAATATATCAGCGATCCCTTTTCATTTAAACATATTGTAGATAATCTGAAGCAAACTTTTATGGTCTTTTCTGCGGAAAGAGAAAAAAGGATCTATAAAAATTATACGGCTTTAAGCGATCTGTATGATTTTGAGAATAACCCTCAGTTCTTTCGTTATGGCTTTTTTCATATTGAAAAAGAAAGGGAAGGAGGGAACCCGTCCTTTTTTACCATGCTGCTGGAGAATAATGTTTACAGCAAAGAGGAAGTACTTTCTACCATCGGTTACCTGACCAAAAGCAGGGTACTTTGGGAGCGGGTCTATGAAGACGGAGAGTATAAATCATATAAAACAGAAGGCGGTTATGGGATTGGAGATTATGAGAAGGAATATTTTCTGGGGATAGAGAACCTGAAGAAAACCAGGATGTCAGATATTACACTCTTTCGTTTAAATCAGCAAAGTACACCCTATAATGACGGAAATCCGGATCTGATAGAGGTGGTAATGCAGGATAGCGAATCCAATGGAGAACTGGTAAAAGGTAAGTCAACTACAGACTTTATAGATTATGCGATCCTGATCTCCGACTCCAAAGCGAGTATCCCTATTGAAGAGATGAAATAGTAAGTGAATTTGGTTGTTGCTCCTACGCTAAAGCTTCAGAGCACGTTGGTGGTTGTTGGTTTTTAGTTGTTGGAAGTTGATTTTTGCTAATTGCTAATTGCTAATTGCTAATTGCTAATTGCTAATTGCTAATTGCTAATTGCTAATTGCTAATTGCTAATTGCTAATTGCTAATTGCTCATTGCTCATTGTTCATTGTTCATCGGAATTTAGAAAGATTCAATAAAAAAATTACATTTGTCTAAGGCCTAAACATTTGAAACCGTACAAGTAAGATGACTAATAAAAAAATTAAGAATTACTTTTCATATGCATTCGGGGAAGTAATCCTGGTTACTGTGGGGATATTAATAGCCCTTCAAATAGGAAAGCTGGCAGAGAATATTAAAAAATCAGAACAGGAGCAGGTACTGCTGGATAACCTTCTTATAGATATCCGACATGATGTTCGCACATTGGATAGTCTTGCCGTGCATGTAGATGGTGTATCCAGGCGCCTGGCCAGTGTTGCCTTTGCCAAAACCCCAACCGAGGTGCTGGATGTAGTCCAGTCTGCCCGTTATGATTATATGTTCCAGCCCCAGAACGGGACTTTTGAAGAGGCTAAATCCATTGGCTCTATGGGACTGATAAAAAACGGACCTCTCCGTAACAGGACATTCCGTTATTACCTGGCGGTAGAAAGGAATATCTTTCTTAACGAAAGTAGTTCTTTTAAATACAATCACGAATTTGTTACCCCTCAGATAGATGAAAAGATACTGGCATCTAAAGAATATTTCGAAGTTATTGGCGTTCCCAGTCAGCTTCCGCCTCTGAATATGCAGGAGATCATACAGGACCGGAAACTTACGGGAGCATTGATCAACCGGGTAAAACTTCTGAACTCACAGATACGGGCCTGGCAGCGTTTAAGTGCCCAGGCAAAGGATCTTGTAAAGCAATTGGAAACAGAACTGGGAAAGGAAGAATGATAACCGCTTAAGGAGCATTCGGAGTACACGCTTCCTGCCCGGCCTAAAAGCTGAGCATGATTTATATTACTGACTTATATCTTATTCTTCCTTACCGGTAACCAAAAACCCTGTGAGTAGGAGGATGGCGAGCACTCTTCCCATATAAACTACATTTAAGCCCAAGGAGTATTTTTAATTGATTAAAACTGTTTTGGGGTAAAAGCAAGTTTTTTAGGGTTATTTTCTAATAAACGGAGAGTGTAGTTTTGCTCAATAACATCCCGGATTTTATTATTCGGAAATAAAAAGCATCCCATGTATATTTATAAATACTTTAAAAAGCCATTCACCGGATTACAGTTACTCCTACAGGCTTTAGGTTTATTGATTGTTTCATTGGTTATAGGGATCATCTCGATTTCCATTTTTTATGAACAAGCTTTTTTAGAGGTTATCAAAACCGATGAGTTCAATGAAAGTACTTTTTTCAGGATTTTTTCACTCATAGCTAGTGTATTTTTCCTCGCTCTTCAAGTGAGGAGAGTATATGCGTTAATACAAAATTTATTTTGGGCAGCTGTTATCGTACTTGGCATTTTTGCTATCTCAATAGTGTTTACCTATTTTGATGCAAAAGACCCATTTTTCATTTACACGGGGTTTAAAGTGTTATATTGGACCTGGTTATTTTTTGGAGGATTTATAAAAAAAGAAAACAGGAACAGCCATGTAAAATTGTTAAAAGGAAAATAATACTATGAGAGAAGCCATTGCAAATGAATTAACAAAGAAAAGAATAAACATAATTCTTATTGGCAGAAGGAAATGATTATTAGAAAAAAGGCTGAAAACCTAAGAAGGGCAATGCGAGATATAGATTACTGATTATTTCTTATTGAGATAAGCTTTCGGGTTCATTCCAAAATGTTTTCTAAACTTATCTGTAAAATGACTTAGATTGGAATAGCCTATTTTGTACCCCACTTCACTTATTGAATATTTTCCTGTATCCAAGAGTTTTTTTGCCTCTTTTAACCTGACTTTCAAGGCATACTTGTAAATACTCATTCCAACAATGTGTTTGAAAAGCTTTTGTAATTTGCTTACACTCATCCCTATTTCCGTAGCCAGAGATTCTATTTTTGGAATATCTCTATAATTATCCTGAATTTGCTGCTTTGCTTTGAAGATAAGCGTTATATCTTGTTGATTAATATTTTTAAACACTATATTCTGATCCCTTGATTCAATCCTTTCAATAAAATTCCCTAAAAACTGAAGAATAAAACCTTTCAATAATATAAGAGAAGGGGTAGCTTTATTATTTTCGGCAATAATATGTTCCAATATGCTCTCAAGCTCAAAAGAAATGCTCTCATAAAAACAAAACGGCTTTTTAGATTGGATATATTTGAGGACCGTTGTTGGGTTTTCCTTATCACAGGAAAGAGAAGCCAACCAGTCTTTTGAAAAAGTAATTACCAAACTAAAGATTGGGGTATTTGCATGAACTTTAAATTTTGTTTCAATTCTAGGGGAGATTAAAAATAATCCATTAGGAGAATGTTTGTTAATGTTGATCCATTTGTTATCACTCCATTTCTGAATATTTTGATCTGAATAAGAACAGCTTAGTGTATAGTATTTAATTGAATCTGCAGCTTCACGGTCATGCTCAAAATCCTGATGAAGCTTTAGATTATAAATAGAAAAAAATAGCCCTTTTTCAAGCTGTTGAAAACTTGCATAACCATCTCCATATTGTCTCGGGACTTTAAAAAGACCATCTTCTATCGTAGCGCTCAGTTGCTTGGATAATTCTTTAAAGAAGGTATCAGGTCCCTGTTGATTATTGACTGCTAATTTCATAGAATAAAAATATTTCCATTTTGTTTCACCCCAGTACTTTTTTTAAAGATAAAAAATATAAAACCAAATATTAGGTGATTCTTCAGGGAGGGAAGCATTACAAGAAAAAAGCCTGTAAAACTTCATTTTTATTGGCTTTTAGAGTCTTTTGTCAATAGAGACTTATGATTTTTGGAATTACCTTCGCTACTGCTCCGGTGATTCTTTAGGGGGAAGCTTTACAAAGAAAACCGGAATGCTTTGCATTCGTTTATTTTATGACTTGCGATCTTTGATGCAGGTAAAGGAATTACCTCCGCCTAAGGCTCCGGTGATTCTTTTAGGGAGAGGCTTTACAAAGAAAACCGGAATGCTTTGCATTCGTTTGTTTTATGACTTGCGATCTTTGATGCAGGCATCCGATCTTCAGTCATAAAAAAACCGGCTACTTTCGTAACCGGTTTTCTTTGTAGCGAGATCGGGAATTGAACCCGAGACCTCCGGGTTATGAATCCGACGCTCTAACCAACTGAGCTACCTCGCCATCATTTTATGAGGCTCTACCCTCAAACGCGGGTGCAAATATAGAAACAAATTTGGCTTCGTCAAATCAATCAGCTAAAATATTTTTATTAAATCCTTTCATGTATTTAAGAGAAATAATTATATTGTCAATCTTAAACATAATCACAGATGCAGGACAAAATAAAATACGAAATAGAATTCGAAATACATTCTTCACCACAGTTACTTTACCAGTATATATCGACTCCTTCAGGACTTTCCGAATGGTTTGCAGACAATGTAAATTCCAGAGGAGAAATGTTCACTTTTATCTGGGATGACAGCGAGGAAAAAGCTAAGCTCCTCAAGAAAAAAAGTGGTGAATTAGTGAAGTTTAAATGGGAGGAAAGTGATGGCGATGATTCTTATTTCGAGATCCGCATTGTGGTAGACGAAATTACAAAAGATGTTTCTGTGATGGTAACCGATTTTGCAGAGGATGATGAAATGGAAGAGGCTAAAATGCTGTGGGAGAACCAGATCTCAAGCCTGAAACACGTATTGGGTTCCGTTTAAAAAATCGTATTAAATAAAGTATATTTGCCTTGATTTTTTTCAAGGCATTTTTTTATGGTAAATTTTAACGGAAACATTTTAAATAACGAGACTTTATTCCTCAATGAAACCAACAGGGGACTAAAGTATGGAGACGCTCTTTTCGAAACCATCAGGGTAGTAAATTCCAAGATCTTTTTCTGGGAAGATCACTACCTCAGATTAATGGCTTCAATGCGTATTCTAAGAATGGAGATCCCGATGAATTTTACCATGGAATTCCTTCAGGAGGAGATCCTGAAAACGATCGAGAGGAACGGCCTGTCCAAATCGCCTGCCAGGATACGATTTACTGTTTTCAGGGATACCGATGGTCTTTACACCCCGGACCGGAACACAGTTGCCTATATCATGGAAGCTAAAGAACTCGAAAGTGTTTTCTACACCCTGGATACTTCGGCCTATGAGGTAGAACTATATAAAGATCACTGGGTAAATGCCGGATTGCTTTCCACTTTAAAAACAAGTAATAAGATCATTAATGTGATCTCGGGCATCTTTGCCAAGGAAAACGACTATGCCAACTGCCTGCTCCTCAATCAGAATAAAAGTGTGGTAGAAGCCATAAACGGTAATATTTTCCTGGTTTCGGGAAATACTATTAAGACCCCGCCTCTGGAAGACGGATGCCTTAACGGGATCCTGAGAAAGCAATTGCTGAAGATCATCGAAAAGACCGAAGCTTATGTGCTGGAGGAAACCTCTATATCTCCTTTTGAGCTACAGAAAGCTGATGAATTGTTTATCACCAATGCTATTAGCGGAATTCAGCCTATCAGCAAATACAGGAAAAAAGAATATAAAAGTGAGGTGGCAAACGACCTGCTCGGCAAATTAAATGCCATGGCCCGTTTGTCTTAGTTAAGACCCGGGTTTTCGGGTGCATTGGACCATAAGAGGTAATCCCCGCCCAATTCGAGCATTTTCTCCTTCCAGAAGGAGCTGGCCGATTTTTTAATGATATTGCTCTTGTAGATATTTTCCAGTACTACCCAGGAACTCGATTGCAACTCCTTATCCAATTGAAGCAATTCCCATCCCGAATACCCCAGAAAGAAACGAATATCCCCGGCTTTAATGGTATTATCGTTTATAAGGTCTATAATGGTTTCAAAATCCCCTCCCCAATATACACCATTGGATATTTCAATACTGTTGGTAATAAGATGAGGTACCTTGTGGATAAAATAGAGGTTGTCCTGCTCTACAGGACCTCCGTTATACACTTTGATGGATTTCTTGATCTCAGGTACCAGTTCGTTTAAACGGAAGGAAAGAGGTTTGTTTAAAATGAATCCTATGGAGCCCTCGTCATTATGCTCAGCCAAAAGCACTACCGACCTATTGAAAGATACATCTCCAATGATCGATGGTTCGGCGATGAGTAAATGCCCTTTTTTTGGTTTTAAGGCTACCATAACATACTTTTTTTACTAAATCTAACTAAAAAATTAAAAAAATCAAATTAAAAACCCCCTATTTTCGATATATAGCAATAGAAAAACGCCCGAAAACAGGCGTTTTTTTGAAAATTCGTATGTATTGTAAATTTTAGTTTACAGAGTTACTTAAATCTGCACCTGCTTTAAATTTAACAACATTTTTAGCAGCGATTTTTATAGTTTTTCCTGTCTGAGGGTTTCTTCCTTCTCTTGCAGCTCTTTTAGAAACTGACCATGATCCGAATCCTACTAAAGATACTCTTCCACCTTTTTTTAGTGATCCTTCAACATTCCCTAAAAAAGATTCTAAGGCTTTTTTTGCTGCTGCTTTGGTGATGCCAGCATCTGCTGCCATAGCATCAATTAATTCTGTTTTATTCATAATCTAAAGTTTAAAATAAAAATTGTTGGTTAAACATTGATTTTAATTTGTTTGACAAATTTATATGGATTTACGTACCATGCAAGTAAAATCAAGGGAAATCGGGTTTTTTGTTGATAACTTTGAAGGTTTGTTAATAACATCACAAAAATTGTTAGATATTTCCCAATGTCAATGGTAGTAAGGGCTTAACGCATTTTTGCCTCTTTTAGAAAATTATAACCGTTCAAAATATCCTTCGCTTTCATTTTTCGCTTTCCGGGCAATTGCATTTCTTCAATAAAAAGATAACCTTCCTTAACGGCCACTTTTATATTCTTTTTGTCTGTGAAAATCGCACCTGTTTTATGAGAATGTTCAGCTTCTTCTTTTGAGGTTTTATATATTTTAACGCTTAATTCTTCTTCTCCGTTCTCCAGATAACTCCAGGCAGAAGGGTAGGGGCTTAAACCCCGGATCAGATTGTAGATGGAATTGATATCCTTGGTCCAATCTATTTTACAGGTCTCTTTGTAAATTTTATACGCCGTTTTCAGCTCCCCGCTTTCGGGCTGTTTCCGGGTAGTTACCCTGTCCGTTTTAATATCCTCCACGGTACGGAGCACCAGTTTACTTCCCGTTTCCATTAACTTATCATGCAATTCTCCCGCCGATTCGTCCTTTCCTATACTCACTTCCTCCTGAAGGATCACCTCTCCGGTGTCGATCTTTTCATCAATAAAAAAAGTAGTAACGCCTGTTTTTTCCTCCCCCTGGATAATAGCCCAGTTGATGGGAGCTGCACCCCTGTAATCGGGAAGGAGGGAAGCGTGAAGGTTAAAAGTACCGTATTCGGGCATCTGCCATACCACTTTTGGAAGCATCCTAAAGGCAACCACTATCTGTAAATTGGCATTCAGGGCTTTTAGTTCTTCCGTAAAGCTTTCGTTTTTAAGATTGGTAGGCTGCATGATATGAAGTCCCTGAGAAAGGGCATATTCCTTTACCGCCGATTGCGAAAGCTTCCTTCCTCTTCCGGCAGGTTTGTCGGGAGCGGTGATCACTCCAACAATATTGTACCCGTTCTCGATAAGCGCTTTAAGCGTTTCTACTGCAAAATCGGGGGTTCCCATAAATACGATCCGTAAATCTCTCATGCGTCTTTCTGGCTTTTTACAATTAGATATTCATTCCTGCTATTCACTTCAATGGAATTAAACTCCAAAAGTAAGCGCAATACATAAATAATTATATGTTCTTTAAAAGAAAGTTTTTCAACAATTTCCCTGGAGGTACAGGCTCCTTTTTTCAGAAGCTTTAAAATATCGGCGCGTACCACTTCAATGATCTCAGGGGTTAATTTTTCTTTGGTCTCGGTACAGACCGAACAAATACCACAGGCTACCGTATTGCTTTCCCCGAAATATTCCAGCAACTGTACGCTTCTGCATTTGGTGTTGTTTTCGGCATATTTGAGGACAGCTGCAATATGATCTTCTTTAAGCCTGCGTTGCTGTTCAATGTCGGCAGCAATGATATTAATGGTCTTGTCATCCTCTCTGGGTACCAGGAAACTGATCTCCGTATCGGTATCCGAAGCCTGGTAATCAATGATCTCATCTGTAAACAGTCGCTCCAGTACAGCTTCAACATCGGCTTGTTTACTACCGGTCTTAGTTGCGATCAGGTGAGTATTTATTTTGGTCTCATTATCAAAGATGCCTCCGTAGGTCCTTAGAATAGCCTGTGTAATATTTTGCAGATCGGCATTCCTGTCGAGATAGGCAAACAACTGATGATTGGTGACAATAAATTTTACAGTGGTCTTTTTCTCAAAGTTCTGAGATAGTTGTATGATACTGTGCCGGTCGAGTAATTTAAGGCCGTTATAGGCCAGAACAGGGTTCATTTTATAAATCCCGCAAAACTCGTTAAACCTGAGCATATGTTTTTCGAAAGCCCCTTCTCCGTAAGAGATCTGGAAAAAGTTGTTGAGTTTATTGTAGAGTAATTTAATAAAGGGTGTATCCGGAAGGACACTTAAGAACTGCTTTTTAAGCCTGTCCTCATCTCCTTTGTTCTTAAGGATAACGGCATAAGCTATTTCTCCGTCCCTTCCCGCTCTCCCTGCTTCCTGATAGTAGTTTTCCAGATTTTCCGGGAGCTGGATATGAATTACCGTACGCACATCAGCCTTGTCTATCCCCATACCAAAAGCGTTCGTAGCTACCATAACCTGTACCTTATTCTGCAGCCAGAGCTCCAGGCGTTTGTTCTTTTCTTCGGTGGAGATACCTCCGTGGTAATAACTTGCCGAAACCGAGTTGGCATTCAGATAAGCCGCCACATCGGCTGCTGCTCTTCTGTTGCGGACATATACGATAGAACTGCCCTTATATTTGGAAAGGATCTGTTTAATGCGGTAAAATTTATCTTCTACTTCCCATACTCTGTACGATATATTGGGCCTGGCAAAAGATTTTTTTATCAGGGAGGGGGATTCCAGTTTCAGGTTGAGCATGATATCTTCGGCCACGCGGGGAGTTGCAGAGGCGGTCAATGCTGCTATGGGTACATGGGGAAAGAGTTCCCTCAAAATATTACAATTGCGGTATGCCGGCCTGAAATCATTACCCCATTGAGAAATACAGTGAGCTTCATCAACCGCAATAAGATTCAGCGGCATCTGCCTGATCCTGTCCAGCACAAGCTCCTGCTGGAGCCGTTCCGGCGATAAATAAAGGAATTTATAGTTTCCGTAAATACAATTATCCAGGAGCGCATCTATTTCCTCGAATTTCAGACCACTGCTTAAGGCGATGGCTTTAATTCCTTTCTTTTTAAGGTTCTCTACCTGGTCCCGCATCAGTGCGATCAGGGGAGAGACCACAATACAGATACCTTCCTTAGCCAGAGCAGGAACCTGAAAACAAATAGATTTACCACCTCCTGTAGGCAGAAGGGCTAGGGTATCCCTGCCTTCCATAAGGGTATTTACAATTTCCTCCTGAGGATCCCGGAAGGAACTGAAACCCCAAACCTTTTTTAAGATATCAAGAGGCGTGCTCATCATTGTTATTTTGAGTGGCTCAATATAAACTCTACTCTGTCTTTTATACTTGCTAAAGGTACGCTAATCAGGTCATATCCGTATTTTCGGTAGGAAGCTTCCAGATAATCGTGTATCCTGACGGCCTGTTCAAAGTTTTCATAACGCTCCGAATCGGAGGTGTATATGGCTTCCCAGGGAGGAAGGATAAAAACCTGATCGTATTTGTGTTCTTCGCAGATATCTATAAAATACTGAGGGTATTCATCCCCGATAAAATCCATGTATGCAAGAACATCGGGCAGACCGCGATCTATAAAAATGATATCTCTGTCGAATGTCTGGGATTCAAAAAACTGATCTTTACGACCTTCCAGTAATTTTTTGCTAAATAAAAGCGGATCGGTCAGGAAAAGCTGTTCTACTCCTTCATTGCGGGCCTGCAGGGTTACCTGCCTGGAAATTTCCGGTAAACATGTATATCCCAACTCTTCAAGTGAATCGATCAGGGATGTTTTTCCCGTACCCGGCCCTCCGGTAATAACTATTTTCTTCGTACTCAAACTACATTAATTAAAAAAACAAATTAATAAAATACTTGGGGAACTTAAAAAGACTTGGCCTAAATATTAAGGGAAAGCCTTCTTTGTGGAATTCTTATCGATTTTGCCCTTAAGAAAATCACGGAAATATGTATCTTTGTTATCACTAAACAGCATGCTATGGAGAATTCGGAAAAAGCGGAAGCTTTTTACGTCAGACTTAAAGAAGAACTTGCAAACAGCACCCTATGGCCTTCGGACTATCTGTTTAAATTTATAGTCCCCACAAAGACCGACGGAACAAAACAAATTGAGAAGATTTTCGACAATACCGGGGCCGTTATTCAAACCAAGCAATCCTCTAACGGGAAGTATACCAGTTTGTCCATTACGGTAAACCTTAAAGATCCCGATGCCGTTATTGAGAAATACAAGGAGGTAAGCAAGATAGAAGGAGTTATTTCGTTATAACTGTAGTGTTAATCGTTTTTTTTAGTATTTTGCGATTAATTAGCTTCACGATTTAAACCTCATAAGCAAAACATAATTTCTTATTATTTTGATAGAAAATATAGAATACAATACCGCACGTACCAAGCTCATTATTCCCGAATATGGTCGTCATATTCAGAAAATGGTAGATTATGCGGTTTCCATTGAAAACAAGGAAGAAAGAAATAAAGTGGCACAGGCCATCATTGGTGTGATGGGAAATCTGAATCCCCATCTGCGCGATGTACCTGATTTTCAGCATAAGTTATGGGATCAGATCTTTATCATGTCCGATTTTAAACTGGACGTAGATTCTCCTTATCCCAGACCTGTCAGAGAAGTGCTGGAACAACGCCCTGACAGACTGAACTATCCTCAGAATCATCCCAAGTACCGTTTTTACGGAAATAATATCAAGAAAATGATCGATGTGGCCAATAGCTGGGAAGAAGGCGATCTGAAACAGGCGCTGAAATACACTATAGCCAATCACATGAAAAAGAGTTATCTCAACTGGAACAAGGATACAGTTGAAGATGATGTTATTTTCCAACACCTGAATGAACTTAGCGGCGGTAGAATTAACCTTGCCCAGTTGGATGAAGACCTTACGAACAGCAGCGACCTTATGCGCGCTAAGAGTAAAACAAACAATCGAAACAACGGGAAAAAGAACTACAGAAACAACCGCAATAAAAAACGTTATTAAATTTTCTGCTTTAACTGATTATGGGAACTTTTAAGATTGAGGGCGGACACCAACTCAAAGGAGAGATTACACCGCAGGGTGCCAAAAACGAAGCATTACAGGTATTATGCGCAGTTTTACTGACACCTGAGAAGGTAACTATTCAAAATATTCCGGATATAGTTGATGTAAATAAACTTATTGGTTTACTGGAAAATCTGGGAGTGAAGATCCAGAAAAACGGAAATGGAACTTATTCCTTCCAGGCTGATGAAGTGAACCTGGATTACCTTCAATCCGAACAATTCAAAGAAGACGGAAAAGGCCTGAGAGGGTCCATTATGATAGTCGGGCCACTGCTTGCCCGTTTTGGTAAGGGGTATATACCTAAGCCGGGGGGAGATAAGATAGGGAGAAGACGCCTGGACACCCATTTTGACGGTTTTATAAGATTAGGAGCAAACTTCAGATATAACAGAGAAGAATATTTCTACGGGGTGGAAGCAGAGGAACTCAAAGGTACCTATATGCTTCTGGATGAGGCCTCGGTAACCGGGACAGCCAATATTTTAATGGCTGCGGTACTTGCCAAAGGAAAGACCACTATTTACAACGCTGCCTGCGAGCCATATCTTCAGCAATTATGTAAGATGCTCAACAGTATGGGAGCCAAAATAAAAGGTGTCGGTTCTAATATGCTGATCATTGACGGAGTGGAAAGCCTTGGAGGATGCGAACACAGGATCCTGCCCGATATGATCGAAATAGGTAGCTGGATCGGTTTGGCGGCTATGACAAAGAGTGAACTTACTATTAAAAACGTAAGCTGGGAGAATTTAGGCCTGATCCCGAGTGTTTTTGAGAAACTGGGGATCACCCTCGAAAAAAGAAATGATGATATCTATATCCCATCACACAAAGACGGGTATGAGATACAGAGTTATATAGACGGTTCTATCCTGACGGTAGCGGATGCTCCATGGCCGGGATTTACACCGGACCTTTTGAGTATTGTACTTACCGTGGCTACACAGGCCAGAGGAAGCGTACTTATACATCAGAAGATGTTTGAAAGCAGGTTGTTCTTTACGGATAAGCTTATCGATATGGGAGCGAAGATCATTCTTTGCGATCCTCACCGTGCAACCGTAATAGGACATGACTTTGAATCGCAGTTAAAAGCTACTACGATGACCTCCCCGGATATCAGGGCGGGAATATCACTTTTAATTGCTGCTTTATCTGCCAAGGGTACTTCTACCATTCACAATATTGAACAGATAGACAGGGGATATGAAAATATCGATACCAGGTTACAGGCAATAGGAGCTAAGATAGTCAGGGTTTAACCAGCTATCTTTTCCAATGCGTTAACCAACCGATCGATGTCTTTTTTAGTGATATAAATAGCAAAAGATATCCTAACCCCATTGAGTCCGAAATTAGACATAGGCCGGGTATCGATCCCGTATACTTCGGAGAGTTGCCTCTTAACGTCAGAAACATTCTTATCTACGACTTCCAGTGTCTGAATAGCACCTGAAAGTCTGTCGTCTGCCGGTGTTTTTAACCTGAATTTTGGATTGTTCTCTACTTTCGATCTGAAGTACGCCTTCAGCTCATAAGACCTTTTGTGTATCTTATCTGCTCCGATATTCTGATGAAAATCTACGGCTGATCCCAATCCGAGAACCTCAGGCAAATTTCGTGTATTGTAATTTTCAAGCCTTCGGATACTCGTGTCTTTATGACCTCTGGCTACCATTAAAGGCTTCAGGTAGGCCTGACTTTCTTTTTTGGCGTAAAACACTCCTATTCCTTTGGGCGAAAACAACCACTTATGGGCGCTTGCCGTATAAAAATCGCATTTGAGGTCGTGAAGATCTATAGTGAACATTCCAGCCGATTGAGCTCCATCCACAGCAACGAATATCCCTTTTTGGTGTGCCATTTCCGAAACCTCTTTTACGGGAAGGATCATTCCGTTGGTATTTACGATATGACACATAGAAATAACCCTGGTTTTAGGGGTGATGGCTTTCTCATAAACAGCAACCACTTCCTCAACGGTTTTAGGAACAACGGGAAGTACCGGCCTGACCAGTTTAATGCCTCTGCTTTCCTGCCATGCTTCCCACGGAATAGTACCACTTGCGTGTTCATGATCTGCCAGGATAACTTCATCTCCCGGCTGAAGATCAAAACTCCGGGCAATAAGGTTCATCCCTTCTGTAGTGTTGTGTATCAGCGCGATCTCTTCGGCAGACACCGAGAACATATCAGCTACTTTCTGCCGTACTTCCTCCTTTTCCTCATTCCATCCGCCCCACATATATTTTGACGGAAAGCCATCCAGGGTTTTTCTGAATTTTTCGGATTCTTCCTGTACCATTTTGGGTGAGGGACCAAGTGAAGCATTGTTAAAATAATGAAGCCCGGGAGCAAAGACAAATTGCTTTTTTATTGCTTCCCAGAAGGCTTCGGTGTCCTCATCGGTTTTGAGATCTGCCGGATATACCGGAGCATCATTGTCCATCGTGGTGTAGGAGGGAAGTAAAACGGTACCGGCCACTCCGGTAAAAAGCGATTTGACAAAGGATCTTCTGTAGTGGTTTTTCATTTTTTAAGTTTTTAGAGAGCGGTAGAATATTTACTTGAAAATAACTGTATAAGTTAATATTGCTCCTGCTTTTCTTTTTCTATACTATAAAGTTCTAACATTTTCTTTTTCATTAAAGCCCCGGGAATACTTTTTAGCATAAAATTCCGTATTCCCTTACCGTATTTCCAGTGAGCCATTTTTCCTGTGCTCCAGGACTGTTTTACAATGTCATTTACCTTTTTAAAGCGTTTCTGCTGAAATCCGGAGAAAGCAGTTTCAGGATTGCTGGCTTCGCTGATGCATCTAGCCAGATAATAAGCATCTTCTATGGCCTGTGCTCCTCCCTGTCCCATATTCGGGGTGGTACTATGCCCTGCATCTCCGATCAGGCAAATATTCCCTTCATACCATTTTTTCATGGGTTTCAAGTCGTTGATATCGCTGCGAATAATACTGTCTTCAGGCGTATTTTGTATTAACTCCTTGACCAGGGAAGTAAAACCGCTGAACATCTTTAAAAGCCCGGATTTAAGCGTTTGTTTATCATCTTCCATTCCCGGAGGGCTGAGGCTCACAGCAAACCAGTATATTCTGTCGGGTGCTACCTGAGAGATCCCGAAACGTATCTGATCTCCCCACATTTCTATCCCGCTCTTTTGAATTTCCGGACCTGCATCATAATGTGATATCCCTCTCCAGCAGGTCTGTCCCGAATACCGAAGTCTGCTGTTAGGGAAAAGCTGTTTTCGTACTGCGGAACGGATCCCGTCGGCTCCGATCAGATAATCCGTTTCTACCGGATCTGAGTTTTTGAAATATAATTTTAGCTTATTGTTCTCTGAATATTCATAATGCTCAAATGCTTTTCCGAGATGCACCATATCTTTCGGAAGCTGTTCAAACAATAAAGCCTGAAGACTGGCCCTGTGTATGGCTGTATTGGTATAACCGAAGGTTTCCCTGAATACTTTCTGATCGTTATCGATAATAGGATGCAAATGCCGGTCGGTGATCATGATGCGATCTATTGCGTTCCCTCTCTTTTGTACTTCTCCAAGCAAACCCAGCCATTCCATTACCTGCAGGGCGTTAGGAGCCAGCCATATCCCTGCTCCGATCTCATTTAATTGAGGAGCCTGTTCAAAAAGCTGATATTCTATTTGAAGTTTTTCAAAAGCAAGGGCCGTTGTCAATCCGCCAATTCCACCACCGATTATCGTGATCATTTGCCTTGTGTTAGTTCTTCGGTAAAAGGAGGGTGCCTGTGTCTGGTTCCCTGTTCATAAGAATAGGTGAGCTTAATTAACGTAGGCTCGTCATACATTCTTCCGAGGAACTGCAATCCGGCAGGTAAATTTCCTGAGGTGAAACCCATAGGAACGGTAAAAGCCGGCTGCCCTGTATGAGGGGAGATGATCTGGCTGTTATCTCCTTTATAGCCTTCGGCAAAGGTTTCTATCTTAGCGGGTTTATGGTTCCATGAAGGATAAATGATGGCATCGAGTTCCAGTTCATCCATTTTCTTTTCTATGGCTTCCCTGAAGGCAATACGCCTTTCATCAGAATAGGGATCCAGGCATTCGATCTCCGGGTTTTGGGACCTTCCCGAGTTTTCCAGAAAGAAGTTAAGTCCGTCTACCGCATATTCCGAAGTACTTCCTATGCGGACAATATCTTCAAGAGTACGTATAGTGTCGTTCTTAACGTATTCTGCCAGATAGGCTTCAATATCTTTTCGAAAATCGTTGCACCACTGATTCTGTCTTAAATTATCGAAATCGGGGATCTCTACGGAATCGATCAGCTGTGCACCCAGTTCTCTCATATCGGAAATAGCGTTTTCAAACAACTTACTGATCTCAGGATCAGGATCATTTTCGCTCAGGGTTCTGAGGACACCTATTCTGGCACCTTTGAGTCCGTCCTTTTGGAGAAACTGACTGTAATTTTCAGGGATCTTACCTTTCGAGTTAGCGGTAACAGGATCCTTAGGGTCATAAGTTGCAATAAGCTCCAGCATCTTTACGGCATCTTCAACCGTTCTGCACATAGGGCCGGCCACATCATTCCTTAGATAAAGGGGTACGACGCCACTGCGACTTGTAAGCCCGAGGGTAGAACGAAAACCTACCAGAGCGTTATGAGAGGAAGGGCCCCGGATAGAGTTACCCGTATCCGTTCCCAAACCTATGGTTCCCAGGTTGGCTGCCACCGCAGCTCCGGTGCCTCCGCTGGAGCCTGCAGGTACGTGAGCCAGATTATAAGGGTTTCTTGTTGTTCCTGCAGTAGAACTTTCGGAATGCATCGGACTGAAGGCCCATTCGGCCATATTGGATTTAGCGAGGATTATAGCTCCCGCCTCCAACAACCGGGCTACCATAAAGGCATCCTCTTCGGGAATAAAATCCTTTAATGCCAGAGCTCCTGCTGTGGTAGGAAGCCCTTTAGTATTGAAATTGTCTTTTACAATAAGCGGAATACCGTGTAAAGGGCGCAGCACTCCAGTTTCTTTGTATTCTTTGTCCAGAAGCCTGGCTGTTTCCAGAGCTTCAGGATTTATAACCGTAAGCGCATTTAATTGCGGATTATAGCTTTCTACCCTTTTCAGATAGGCATTTACAAGTTGTTCGCTGTTGTAATCTCCGTTTTCAAAAGCACGGTGAATACTGTTTACAGTAAGTTCATTTAAATCGATAATAACTGCTTCTTCTGTTTTTTTACAGGAAGAAAGACCGATAATTAAACTAAAGAAAATGTATTTAAAATGTGAAGTATTCATCAAAATCAGAATTTGGATCTCCTTTGGATTTTAGAATACTAAAAGTAGGGAATTTTCTTTTGAACTTTCTTGTTTTTAGGGGAATAAAAAACCGGTATTTGATCTATTTTGTTAGATAAATACCGGTAAGTTTTTATATATCAATAGCTTATTTGTTGCTGTTGATCGGTGGTGGTCCGTCTGGCACCATTCCTTTGTAAACCGTATTGCCCTTACGCTCTTTGAATTCCTTTTTTACAGCTTCTACCAGCTTTGGATCTTCAAAAAGATCGGTCATGGTCATACTTAAGGCTTTTGCTGCCTGTTCCATTCCTTTATGCCCGATAGACATTCCTCCGCAGGCAACCACCGCCCAGGAGTGCCAGGGAGTATCTTTAGGAGCTGTGGTAACTCCGAGACGAATGGTAGGAACTACCCAGCTGACATCACCTACATCTGTAGATCCTCCTCCCGGATGTTCCAGGGTCTCTTCAAGAGGACGAATCTCACTGTCCATACCCACCTGAGGTTTTCCTGTTGCTTCCTGTATCTTTTTTCCGAAAGCAACTTCATCATCCGTATAGGTGATCGGACCCAGATATTCCAGGTTTTTCTGCATAGCTTTTCCACCCGCTCTGTTAACCAGTAATTCGTAGATCCCGGACACCAGGGATATTTTATAATCTACATTGGCCATAATGGCTGCACCTTCTGCCATTCTCTGTACCTGCTCATAAACCGGTAACATTCCTTCTCTTTTGGTATCTCTTACCCTTACCCAAAGCTTGGAGTAATCGGGAACTACATTTACCACTTGTCCGCCGTCCTGAATATGGTAATGGATCCTTACGGTAGGTTTAATATGCTCTCTGTAATAGTTGATCCCTGTTGTGTATAATTCCAGTGCATCGGAAGCACTTCTTCCGTTCCAAGGATCTCCCGAAGCGTGTGCTGCCTGCCCGTTAAACTCCACAATAAAATCCACCAGGGCCAGTGAACTCTGTACATCTGCCTTAGTTTCCGCAGACGGGTGCCAGTCCAGGCATACGTCCAGGTCATCGAAAAGCCCTTCGCGTACCATCCACAGTTTTCCAAAGAATTTTTCTTCGGCAGGTGTTCCGTAAAACTTAACCGTACCTTTTAACTTTCCGGCAGCGATCAGTTCCTTTACGGCTATGGCAGCCCCAAGACTGGCCGTTCCGAAGAGGTTATGCCCGCAACCGTGACCCGGAGCTCCTTCATTTACAGGATTTTTGGTGGGTGTGGTATTCTGCGATAGTCCGGGAAGGGCATCAAACTCGCCCAGGATCCCTATTACAGGGCTCCCGGAACCGTAGGTAGCCACGAAAGCCGTAGGCATTCCTGCAACCCCGCGTTCTACTTTAAAGCCGTTCTTCTCCGCATAGTCTGCAAGTACTTTGGAAGAAACCTCTTCATTGAAGGCGGTTTCCGCGGCAGCCCATACCTTATCACTAACCTCGATCAGTTCTGCCTTATGCTTTTCAATAGAGGCAATGACCGCTTTTTTGTTTTTTGATATTTTTTGAGCCTGCACTCCAATACTGAAACAAAGCAGGAGGCATATCAACTTAAATGGTATTCTCATAATGATAAATGTTTGACAATTAGTTATTTCTTTTTGCTTTCTATATATTCATCCATTCTGCTTAGTAATCTCCACCATTCCGATCCGTCATCCCTGAAATCCCGTATTGCTCCTGCACGTACCAGTATTTTTCTCAGTTCGTCGTCATCAAATCCGCCAAGGTGTTTTTTCAGGGTCTCAAAAGAGCGGTCGGTATAACTCTTATGGCTAAGGAAGTGTTTTGCAGTGGTTTCTGCCATAAACTCGGTCTTATATTCTTCCTGCATGACCCGGAGTTCATGCCTGAATCTCTGATATTGAAGCAGGAAAGAGATCAACCCTCCGATCAGGGCACCCAGCAGGGCGGAGAGGGCCGAAACAATGGTTGCGTCCATGATTAATTGTATAAAGATTTAGTGTGTTCTGCACTTTGTGTGATCAGTTCGGTAAGTATATCCATATCTACATCTGCCAGTTTCTTGATATAGAGACAGGATTTTCCGGTTTTATACTTTCCCAGTTTCTGCATGAGTTCATCATAACGTTTAAAACCCGGCATGATATAAATGGTGAGGTTCTGTTTCCTGGGCGAAAACCCCACATGAAACCAGTCGCCTTCGCGTCCGCTGGCATATTTGTAATGAACTTCACCGAAACCGATAAGACTATTTCCCCAAAGCACCGGCTTTTCTCCGGTAATCTTCTTCATTAATTCGAGGATCACAAAACTGTCTTTGAGCTTGGTTTCATCCTCAACTGTATTGAGAAAGGCCTCTACCGATGATTCGGTCGGTCTGGTTTTATTCTGAGACATAAGACTGGCTTTATTTGTGATAAATAGTGTTTACAAGATATTACATTTTTACTTTTTATAAAAGCAAAGCTGTTTAAATAAGAAAAGGAGCATATTTATGCTCCTTCTTACCTGATTTTTGAGGAATTTTAAGGAAACTGATAGAAAAACTGCTCGTTTACAATTTTTCCATCGTTCACCTCAAATACACATACTTCTTCCATTTGCTGCCTGCCCCTGTCTTTAAAAGTGGCATCAAAACTCATACGGCAGGTAAAATGATTCCCCGCCACCACAGGCTCGGAGATCTCACTCCCGTGAAATTCTGCTATACTGGCAAACCAGTCCATGTTTTTCTGGAGGACTTCGGCTTTCCCGGAAGCTAATTCTCCCGGAAAACCGGGCATTTCCTTGCTGACTACGTTGTCTGCATAGAGTTCTTCAATGGCCTGGGCATTTTGCCCTTCCCGGCATAAGGATACCAAACGGTTGGCTACTTCCTGAGTTCCCATAATTCAATCTGTTTAAATGTTACCATTTCAAGTTATAAAAAAGGAAGGGGAAGGGTATTTAAGAAAAAGTTAATTTACAATAAAGCTTCCTTGTAAGCTGCAAGACAACGCTCCCGGGCTAGTTTATGATCTACCATAGGAGAGGGGTATGAAAACTCTTCGAGATCTTCAACCCAGGTACGGGTGTATTTCAGATCTTTATCAAATTTTTTTATCTGAGTGTCAGGGTTAAATATCCTGAAATAAGGTGCTGCATCTACCCCGCAACCGGCAACCCATTGCCAGTTACCTATATTACTGGCCATTTCATAATCCAGGAGCTTTTGTGCAAAATAGGCTTCACCCCATCTCCAATCGATCAGAAGATGTTTGCAGAGAAAACTCCCTACCAGCATCCGCACCCGATTGTGCATATATCCGGTTTTGTTCAGCTGACGCATCCCGGCGTCTACCAGGGGATAACCGGTTTCTCCCTTGCACCATTTACGGAACTCATCCTCATCGTTCCGCCACTGGATATGATCGTATTTTTCCTTAAAACTCCGGGTAAGCGTATGCGGAAAATGCCAGAGGATCTGCATATAAAACTCCCGCCATATCAATTCATTTAAGAATGTTTCATTCTTTTCTTCCAAAGCTTTTTTAAGTACAGTGCGTATACCTATCGTTCCGAAACGTAGATGCGGACTCAATCCGGAAGTGCCTTCAATCCCGGGAAAATTCCGCCTGGCTTCATAAGTGTTGATCCGGGACGGACTAATATTAAAGGGCAGTACCTTTATATCGGAAGTTTGAAATCCGATCTCCTTTAGCGAGAGCCAGGGAAGGTCTTTCCCTTTGTAAAAATAACTTCTTAAAGAAGAACCATCTACAGGGCTGTAATTATATCGCCCTGAATGTAAGATCGCCTTCCACCTTTTCATATAGGGAGTGTAAACAATATAAGGAGTACCATCTTCTTTGACTATTTCATTCTTTTCAAAGATCACCTGATCTTTAAAGGTGTGGAACTCTACAGATGCTGAGTTCAGGAATTCGTTTATTTCAGCATCTCTTTTCATGGCATAGGGTTCGTAATCCCGGTTCGTATATACCGCCTGGATGTTATACTCATGTAGCAGGGACTTAAATACCGAAAGAGGCGTACCCTTATATACAGCTATACTGCTATGATGATCTTTTAGTTGTATGTTCAGATTTTCCAGGGATCTATGGATAAAACTTACCCTGGAATCATCCTTCTCCAGGGAATCGAGGATGCTTGGATCAAAAATAAAAACGGGTAATACTTTATAACCGCTTTTTAAAGCCTGCAGTAGCCCGGTATTATCATCCAGCCGGAGATCCCGTCTGAACCAAAAAACAACTACTTTTTCCTGATCGCTCATAGTGCCCGGGGTTTCAGTTCATTTGAATAACTTTGGAAGTATTGGGAAATCTACCGAAAAGTTCCGTCAGTTTTTCTTCCCGGTATTTGAAGATCTGTTGTAGTTTTTTCTTCACCATCAAATTGTGCATCAACCTGCCCAGAATTCCAAAAGGTAATTTGTAGTCAACAATATCTTCCATTTCAACACCGCCATCTACCGGGTTTATAAAATGCTTGTGGTGCCAGAGAGTGTAGGGGCCGAACCGTTGCTCATCTACAAAGTACCGGTGCTTTACCACATGGGTGATCTCCGTTACCCAGCGGATCTTCAGCCCTGCCATGGGGCGGACGTAGTACTGAATGATCTGTCCGGGAAACATCGGGCGATCTGCCCCGGAAATAATATCAAAACCCATAGAATCGGGTGTAATGAGGGCGAGGTTGGCGGGGTTGGAGAGGAAGCTCCAGGCTTCCTCAACATCTATAGGGAGCTTTTGTTTGGTATGGATCCGATAGAGCATAATTATGTTTCTTTTTTCAAATTTAATCATTTTGTTTAAATATTTTGTAAAAAAATTAAACAAAAAAAATATTAAACACAAAAATACCTTCCTGAAAAATAGAAGATGCTACTAATTAAAAGGGATCAGATCTCAAAAAAACTAAAGACATTGCCCCCGTACTTTCTTGAAAAGCTGAAATTGGGCAAATGCTCCAGGAGAGTATGCTTGGAGTGTTCTACGATCAGAAAGCCTTCTTCTTCCAGAAGTTCATTTTGGATTACGAGCTGTACCAGTGATTCGAAGGATTCCTGCTCCATTCCGTATGGAGGATCGGCAAAGACGATCGTACTTTTTAAGTGGGTTCTTTCCAGGAACTTAAATACATCGCTTTTAACTGTATTTATAGAGAGGTCCAGCTGGTCTGAGGTTTTGTTGATGAACTGTATACAGGAAGCGTTAGAGTCTACGCAACAGATCTGTTCACAACCTCTGGATGCGAATTCATAGCTGATGTTTCCGGTACCTGCAAAGAGGTCGAGAACGCTTATTTCATCAAAATGAAAATGATTATTAAGGATATTAAAAAGCGATTCTTTGGAGAAATCGGTTGTTGGCCTGACCGGTAGTTTTTTGGGAGCAACTAGTCTTTTGCCCTTATATTTTCCGGAAATGATTCGCATTAAAATGAATTTTGAAGTAAAAAGAGAGAATGATCACCTACCGTATTTTCCTCCGGCAGATCATAGGAGGCAAAAGAACTGTCTACAGATACATTCCTTACGTAATTATATGCAATATCATAGCAGGGATCTCCCTCTTTGATATTCCCGAGAAAGCGAAGCTCAAAGTTCTCCGGATTCATATCTAACTGCTCAGCTGTAAAGAGGATATAATAGAGGAAGTCCTCTTTGGTTTCATACTGAAAACTATTGTAAAAGAGAAGCTTTCTGTTTTTAAGGACAACTATTTCGAAATGTTCTTTTTCGGTATGGACATACATAACAGCCTCTTCCGTTTTCGGGGAATTGTTCAACAGGGTTTCCATCAGAATGGTGGAATAGTGCTTGAACTCAAACTCACCGAACAGATCAAAAAAGAAGTTGTTGATATTGGTATAGGGAACGTAAACATTTACAAGATCTCCGTTCCTGATCTCATCGTGTGTCAGGTAGTCGTTCTCGAGGATCTTGACATTGAACTTCAGATAATCGGACATATTCTCCTCGCTGAAAAGAGACCCGGGAACGAAAGCAGAAAGTTCGTTCACGTAAAAAACGGTTACTTTTCTGGGATTGAGGAACAGGTCGCTATTATCGAACAGACTTTCGATCTCCGGGAGCAATTGCTCGGGATTGGTTACGTTCTCAAATTCGAAATACCCGACAGATTCTATAGCGTTATCAAATCTGTTTAAAACGCAAAAAGAAAGTCCACTCAAGCTTACCTGAATGGACAATTCTTTATTCTTTAAATTAGGTATATTATCTATCCTTTTTTGTGTCATACAGTGGAGGCCAGTTTCCGTTGGTACTCACATCAGTAAGAGATCCTAAGATGATCTCAGTTCCATTTACTTCATCTACGGATACCTGCTCGTTTTCCTGTGCCAACAGATCTTTTGGCTGGTCCCAAAGAATGATATCTTTCTTCACTTTAGCTTCGAAAACCGCTGCTCTATAACCATTTTTGTCAAGAATATCTGATTTTAATTCAAATTTCTCATTGTTTTGAGCAAAAGGTACATCCATCATAGTTCTGTATCTGTCAGAAGTTCCGAATAAGGAATCTTTTACCGATCTGTAACCTAAAGTATCTATGATAACCACCTCTTTTAACTGGTCGATCTTATATACCTGGCTAAACTCCATATACGATGAATCTCTTTGTTGCGTCAATACAAACTCTGCCGTGTCTACAAATTTGACAAGACTTTCAAAATCATTTGCAAATCCGCCTGTAACAGATCTGTAAGCTTCCTGAGCATCTCTGATATCTTTTAATTTTTTAATAGCTTCAGCGAATCGCTCCTTTTTAACTTTTTCAAATTTTATCGGCAAATTGATCGATTGATAGATCTGGTATGCGAACAAACCAGAAAGACCCCAGAAAAGCAAAATGATAAAGGGTTTCGCTTTACGAGGTAAGAATTTGTCGACCACAAAAACAATAAGTATTGTCAATACTGCAACAGCGACAATAGTAAGGATTAATGTTAACATTATTTTATATTAATGGTTAATTAATGATGTATAGCAAATCTACAATTTTTTTTTAATCGTGAAAGTATTTTGCCTTAAAAAACATTGTTAACTTTGAGCAAGAAAAAGACTTCATGGACGCAGCAACTTTCCATAAATTACTACGCGATAAATTTCCTCACGAACCTACTTTAAAACAGGATATGGTTTTGCAGCAGCTTTCTTCTTTTTTATATGATAAGGACGGGGATCGCCTTTTTTTGCTGAAAGGATATGCAGGTACCGGAAAGACCACTATTATCGGGGCTCTGGTAAATAATTTATGGAATACCCTGCTTAAATCGGTTTTACTGGCCCCGACGGGAAGGGCCGCCAAGGTCATTACCAACTATTCGGGGCGTACGGCCCTCACCATTCACAAGAGTATTTATGTACCCAGAAAGCAAAAGAACGGAGGGGTGCGTTTTGTCCTTCAACCCAATAAGTATAAGAACACCATATTTATTGTAGATGAAGCTTCCATGATTTCGGATGCCCAGAGCGATTCCAAACTTTTTGAGAACGGCTCCCTTCTGGACGACCTTATGTTATATGTATACTCGGGGCATAACTGTAAATTACTGCTGATAGGAGATACGGCTCAGTTACCACCGGTAAATCTCGATGTAAGCCCTGCACTGAATGAAGATAATTTATCCCTTAATTACAATAAGAAGGTTAGTCTGATAGAGCTGGATGAAGTGGTACGGCAGGAAGAAGATTCGGGTATCCTCTTTAATGCTACCAACCTCAGGGAGCAATTGTTTTCGAGCTATACGGACGATTTTAAATTCCACCTGTCCGGCTTTTCAGATATTGTCCGGCTTATTGACGGGCACGAAATACAGGAAGCTATTGATGAAGCTTATTCCAACGACGGAAAAGAAGAAACTGCCATTATTGTCAGATCCAATAAGCGGGCAAATCAGTACAATCAACAGATACGCAGCAGGATACTTTTTCACGATAACGAACTGGCCACGGGGGATTACCTGATGGTAGTCCGGAATAACTATTTCTGGCTGAAAGCTACATCGGAAGCAGGTTTTATTGCCAATGGTGATATTATTGAAGTAATGGAGATCTTTGCCATTAAGGAATTGTACGGCTTCCGCTTTGCCGAGGTAAAAGTAAGGATGGTGGATTATCCGAATCAGAAGGCTTTTGAAACGGTATTATTGTTAGATACCATAGATGCTACTACCCCGGCTCTGGCCTATGAAGATTCCAATCGCCTCTATCAGGAAGTGATGAAAGATTATGAGGATGAAAGTTCTAATTACAGGAAGTTCCTGAAAGTAAAGAACAATAAATATTTTAATGCCCTGCAGGTTAAATTCTCCTATGCCATTACCTGTCATAAATCGCAGGGAGGGCAGTGGACCAACGTTTTTGTAGAGCAGCCCTACGCGCCTAATGGAATTGATAAGGAATACCTCCGATGGTTGTATACAGCGGTTACCCGGGCCAGAAATAAACTTTATCTGATCGGTTTTAAGAATGATTTTTTTGCCGAAAATTAATATCTTATCTTAGAAACAAAGAATTTAAAATGACTTCGGAAACCATAATTAGTATTTTCCTGGGAATTGGCCTTGCTGCATCTGCAGGCTTCAGGATCTTTCTCCCGCTCTTCGCATTGAGCCTGGCAGCCTATTTTGATATCTGGCATTTAAATGACAGCTGGGAATGGATTGGGAGCATTACGGCTCTGATCATTCTCGGAATTGCCACAATTGTAGAGATCTTTGCCTACTATATTCCCTGGGTAGATAATTTACTGGATAGTATAGCCTTACCACTGGCTACTATTGCGGGTACTGCTGTAATGGCTTCTACCGTCGCCGATCTCAATCCTGCCTATACATGGACGCTTGCCATTATTGCGGGGGGAGGAACAGCTACCGCCATTAAAGGAGCTTCGGCCTCCACCAGACTGGCTTCTACTGCCACAACAGCCGGAATGGCTAATCCTGTAGTTTCTTCTCTGGAAACCGGAACTGCAGCAGCCGTATCGACAGCATCGATCTTTGCTCCGGTACTGGCTGTGATCTTTGTAATTATCATCCTGGCTTTTGTCTTTTTATTTTACAGAAGATTGCGACCCCGGAAAAAGTGATTTTCATTTTTAATAGTATTTTTGTGGTGAATTTTATCGTTACAACAGTTTTTACTTCTCCCTGTTCTGATGATGGATTCTTACCCGGTAAACAATAAATTTTTAGTACGTGAAGATTATTTCAATGATCCCCGCCCGCTACGCGGCATCCCGTTTTCCAGCTAAGTTAATGCAGGATCTGGGAGGAAAAACAGTTATTTTAAGGACTTATGAAGCTGCAGTGCAGACCGGTCTTTTTGATGAAGTTTATGTGGTGACCGACAGCGATATTATCTATGAGGAGATAAGCAGGAACGGAGGAAAGGCACTAATGAGCATTGAGGAACACGAATGCGGGAGCGACCGTATAGCAGAAGCTGTTGCCGATATGGATGTGGATATCGTTGTTAATGTGCAGGGAGATGAACCCTTTATAGACAGGAAGAGCCTGCAGAACGTTATTGACGTTTTTAAGGATGATCCTTCAAAGGAGATCGATCTGGCTTCTCTGATGATCCCTATAAATGATCAGGAGGAGATTGAGAATCCGAATGCCGTAAAGGTGATAGTGGATGTCAGGAATTTTGCACTTTATTTTTCCCGTTCTCCCATTCCGTACAGAAGAGATAAGGAAGCGTCAATTCAATATTACAAACACAAAGGGATCTACGCTTTCCGAAAAGAGGCTCTGATGGATTTTCACAGGTTACCTATGCAACCGCTGGAAGCTACCGAAAAGATTGAGGCTATCCGTTACCTGGAATACGGGAAGAAGATTAAAATGGTAGAAACAAATGCATCCGGGATCGGGATCGATACACCCGAAGACCTGGAAAAGGCAAAAAAAGAACTGAAATAAAATGTACAGCAATATTAAAGTTATAGGTTTTGATGCCGATGACACACTGTGGGTCAATGAAACCTATTTCAGGGAAACCGAACATAAGTTTGCACAATTGTTATCTGCTTATGAGACAGAGAACAAGATAGATCAGGAATTGTTTAAAAAGGAAATGCAGAACCTGGATATCTACGGTTATGGGGTTAAAGGTTTTGTTTTATCTATGGTAGAATGTGCGCTGGAACTTTCCAATCACCAGATCTCAAATAAGGCTATTATGGAGATCATAAACCTGGGTAAGGAAATGATCGATAAGCCGGTAGAGCTCCTCGACCATGTGGAAACTGTTTTGAAATCACTGAATGGAAAATACAGACTGATCCTTCTTACTAAAGGAGATCTGCTGGATCAGGAGAGAAAACTGGAAAAATCGGGACTCTCCAGGTATTTCCATCATATTGAAGTGCTCAGCGATAAAAAGGAAAGTAACTATTCCAACCTGCTGGAGCACCTGGAAATTGAGGTGTCGGAATTTTTGATGATCGGAAATTCCTTAAAATCGGATATACTTCCCCTGGTCAATATCGGAGCACAGGCAATCCACGTTCCTTTTCACACCACCTGGGCACATGAAAAGGTAGCACCTCATGAAGAAAACGATTCATATGCTACCGTTAGCAGTATTAAAGAAGTATTAAACTTTTTATAGTGTATAAAGAACTCGATATGGACAAATGGAACAGGAAGCAGCATTTCCTGTTCTTTAAGGATTTCGAAGAACCTTTTTTCGGATGCACGGCCAATGTAGATGTAAGCAAGGCCTATACGGAATGTAAGGAATACGGGATCTCCTTTTTTGTTTACTACTTGTTTTGCGCAACCAAAGCGGCAAACGGAATAGAACCGTTCAGATACAGGATAAGGGAGGATAAAGTGATCGTTCACGACAGTATCAGCGCATCCCCCACAATAAACAGACCGGATGGTACTTTCGGGTTTTCCTATATAGATCATAACAGCAGTCTGAAAAAATTCAGGAAAAAGGCGGAGAAGGAAATAGAGAAGGTAAGGGGAGAAGATACTTTAATACCTTCTGCGGATATGGATAATACTATTCATTTTTCTGCCCTCCCATGGATAAAATTCACATCTTTATCTCATGCCAGGAGTTTTGCTTTTAAAGAGTCTATTCCGAAGATCTCTTTCGGAAAGGTTTTTGAAGAAAACGGAAAACGAATGATGCCGGTCTCGGTTCATGTACACCATGCACTAATGGATGCTTATGATCTGGGAAGGTTTCTGGAGTATTTCCAGCAATTACTCGATACCGATATTAAACTACACGACTAATGCGAAGACTTTCCAAATTCATATTTTTCAGATTGATGGGGTGGACCTTTAACGGGGACTTTGAGGATATCAGGAAATGTGTGATCATTGTGGTTCCGCATACCAGCTGGCACGATTTTTATGTCGGGGTTTTTGTGAGAAGTATTGCGGGCCTGAAAATAAATTTTGTAGCTAAAAAAGAATTGTTCAGACCTCCGTTCGGATGGTATTTCCGATGGATGGGAGGAGCTCCCCTTGACAGGACTTCCGGGCAGAACAAGGTACAGGCCATTGCTGCTATTTTTGATCAGAAAGAAGAATTCAGACTGGCTCTGGCTCCCGAAGGAACACGTAAAAAGGTAGAGGAGTGGAAAACAGGTTTCTACTATATTGCACAGGAAGCAAAAGTCCCTATCATCATGGTAGCTTTCGACTTTGGTAAAAAACAGATAAAGATCTCACAGCCCGTATATCCCAGCGGGGATATCGATACCGATATTAAGGATATGAAACTTTTTTATAAAGGAGCGGTCGGAAAAGTACCGGAATACACCTGATCTAGATCTTGATCTTTTTCTTTTTGATCTCGGGTTTCTCAGGTTCCTTTTTCCTGGTATTCCCGGGAAATGTCAGGGTGGTGCTCGAAAAAGTAACTCCAAAAGTAAGATTGGCATAATACACCTGAGAAATAGCATCTTCTACCTGATGCTCCGTTAACTCTTTTAGCGGATGCGCAAATACAGACCAGAGTATCTCATCAGAAATGGCATACTTTACATCCAGGGCGGTATGGAAATTTGCTACCAGCGAATTCAGCAATAGCTCTTCGTCCAGTTTTTCGCGCTCTATGATCGGTGAAATGATACGCATTCTGTTGGCGTTCTCATCGGTAATACAAATTATTAAACGGTCTTTATAGAGGAATTGCCATGAATTGCCGTTTGTTTGTATACTATCGGAAACCCTGCTGATAATATCACCGAGCCTGGCAGCGGTCATGTCCTGTGCCTGTAGCATATTAAAGGACATAAAAAGAACAAGTAATAGAAGTAATTTTTTCATAGCAATTGTTTAAAATGTAGTCGGGATATTGCCCGGATTCCTAACAAGATAGTTAAAATTCTTTAGAGGGACCATCTGTTTATGATAAACGATCGGTGAAAAGCTTTATTAAAATTGACCTCCGGTGGGATTCCGCTTTGCTGTAAATTAAATAAGACCGTAGAAATGTTAAAATAGTATAAATATTCAAAGTAAATTCTTATATTTAAGATGTGGATCAATAGATTTCTACAAAAACTCAGGATTACCATTCCTTAACCGGAAAATTAATCAGCAACCTAAATGAGCAAGCCGGAAAAAATACCGGTATTCTGTTTTGTTACCCTAATGGGATAGGACAGATATATGTAGAAAGAAATTCTGCTGATTCAAATAATTTAATCGATTTGAATGAAAGGGCCCCGACAAATTTTGTCAGGGCTCTTTACTTATATCTTCTTAAGTCTTTGCTGTCTGATTACTGAATACACTGTATCTTATCCATAAAGAAAGTCGGATTGGAAATATAACTGACCGTCTTCTTTTCGCGGGTTCCGGAAAACCGGATCTGTTTTATAGGAGACCTTTTCAGCTTTGCCATTTCTGCTCCGGTAAGGCGTCCGATGATCTTAAAATTCCCGCATTCTATCTGCCCGTAATGAAAGAAACTTATAACACTTCCGTTCTTAAGGGTGATCCTGACGGAGGACTTCTGACCCTTTAATGAACTTGCACAACCGAGGTCGCGGTTAAGGGAGATAAGGACGCTTTTGGCCCCGTTATTATTTCGTAACTGGCAGGATATCCGTGTATATTCCGAATCGGTCCCGTCAGATATGAGAGCTTCTTTGGTATATATTCTTTTAACTTTATCAAAGCCGTTAACTTCATTGATCTCGTAAAAGCATTTTTTTCTGTATTCCAGCCGCTCCACCTGCCTCAGAGAATCCCGCTCTCTCTCTTTTTTTAGAGCTGCTAACTTCTTTTTTTCCTCTTCACGTTCAAAGAAAGGTATAAGATTCTCCGGGATCTTTATTTCGGAAAGGTGAACAAACCCCTGGATCCTGTGATGAGATACAAACCAGAACTTATCATCGTAACCTAAAACACTAACCAGGGCATTTCTGTTTATTGTACCGAGGCGCTTTGATAAGATGGTTGAACTTTCATAAACAACGCTCTCCGAAGAAATACGGTGCTTAAAACTGAGGGTATCGAGATCTGTATATTGTTGCGAAAAGCTAATTACCGGGAGTAATAAAAAGAGTAATAGTTTTTTCATCTACCTAATAATTATAAGGTTTCTAATTAAATAGGTTAATTGGGGGGATCATAGTTACTAATATCGTCTTTTTCTTTCTATCCGTAAAATACTTTCGAAGTGTGACCGATTTTAACAGATAATATGTTTTACATACGAAAAAAGAACTATGTACGGATTATTTTCAGGAGCCCGGGAATAGGGAATATCAACATATATCCTCAGCAAGCTGTCGATGAATGTTAAACCGAAAGCGAAAGTGTATTTTAATAAAGATCTCCGGCTTTATTCCTTCATGGTGTGGTACACGTTCTGTACATCATCATCTTCCTCGATCATTTCGAGTAGTTTTTCCACATCTGCAACCTGATCTTCACCCAGGGGTTTGGTAACCTGAGGGATCCTTTCAAAACCGGAGGACAGGATCTCGATACTCCTTCCTTCCAATTCCTTCTGAATGGCCCCAAAGCTGTTAAACGGCGCATATAATAGAATACCATCATCATCAACAAAGACTTCTTCCACTCCGAAATCGATGAACTCCAGTTCCAGTTCTTCGGGATCTATGCCATCCGGGTTGATCCTGAAATTACAACTGTGATCGAACATAAATTCTACAGAACCACTGGTTCCGAGGCTTCCGTTACATTTGTTGAAATAACTCCTGATATTAGCGACCGTTCTGTTGTTGTTATCGGTAGCAGTTTCTACAAGGATAGCGATACCGTGAGGAGCATAGCCTTCAAAGAGTACCTCTTTAAAGTCGCCCGTGCTTTTATCGGATGCTTTTTTAATTGCCCGTTCTATATTGTCTTTGGGCATGTTAGCTGATTTCGCGTTCTGGATCACAGCTCTCAGCCTTGAGTTAGTATCCGGATTCGGGCCACCTTCTTTAACGGCCATTACGATATCCTTACCAATGCGAGTAAAAGTTTTGGCCATGGCAGACCATCTCTTCATTTTTCTTGCCTTTCTGAACTCAAAAGCTCTTCCCATAGTATAAAACGTGTTTAAGCGGTAAAATTAAATAAAATCAAAAATTATAAAAATAAATCATTCACTTTCTACGATCCCTTCTATGATTTTTGCAAGGTCAAAATCATTTTGGGTAACTCCTCCCGCATCATGGGTGGAAAGCCTGATAAAAAGTTTATTGTAAACATTGGTCCAGTCGGGATGATGTTGTTGCAGTTCGGCTTCAAAAGCAATCCGGGTCATCACGGAAAAAGCATCCTTAAAATGCTCAAATTCAAATGAGGTCTCAATACCGTCATCGTTGAATTCCCATCCGTCTAACCCTGCAAGTTGTTGTTCAATTTCCTTTTCGCTAAGCTTTTTCATAATGTTTGTGTTTTAGATATAAATAGCGTTCCTGTAAATGTATGAATTTATAAGAGAGAAAATCCTATTTTTTCAACCTGGCACAACTGTGTTCAATTACCTCATGGCTCTCTATGCGTAAATGCTTTGGGAGAATATTGTATTTGGGTAAAACCGCCAGGAAACGATCGAAGTTTGAGGTGTACACGTTCTTAAAAAGCGGTCGCTCATACCCCAGGCTTTTAGCAATGTCCTTTATGAATTCGTCGTGATGGATAAGATCGTGACTTCCGAGGTGAAAAATACCTCCTTTATTCCTGTTGATAATATAGTGTAGTTGCTGAGCAAGCTTATCTGCCGTAGTGACATTCATGACCAGATTAGGGAAGATCTCATAAGCTTCTTTTCTTTTGATATGATCTTTTAATTCTCTGATCCGGGGAGAATTATAGCCAAAGACCATAGGAAGCCGGGCAATGACATAATTAGAAGTGCTCAGATTGAGAAAAGTGTTCTCGATCTTTATTTTTAATTTCCCGTAAATACTTTCAGATAATGTTTTATCGTATTCATACGATGGATAATTACTGAAGGCATCAAAGACGTTTGCAGAGGAGAGAAAAATAATTTTGCACCTTCTTTTGTGAATATAGGAAGCAATTTCGTGATGTAATTCTATCTGTCCTTCAAAATTCCCTCTTATACAGGAAATAATATGTGTGGGTTTTACCTCTTTAAGGATATTTTCCAGTCCTTCCCGCTCAAAATCAAAATTGAAGAAATGCTGATTCTCCGAAAAGGACTTATTGGTAAAATAGGTGGCATAGGTATCGAAGTAGGAACACAACTCTTTGTAGAGTACATTTCCTATAAAACCACTACCTCCTAATATAAGTATCCTAGCCAAAAGAGAGATTTAAAAGATTGACAGGCCGGTCCTGCTCGTAAATTGCTCCAGTGCCTGCATTCCCATTGCCGAATTTCCTTTGGCATTCAGGCCGGGAGCCCAGGTTACTATGCAATATTTTTCGGGATGGACAGCAACGATACCACCTCCAACACCACTCTTTCCGGGTAAACCTACCCGAAACGCAAATTCTCCTGCTTCATCATAAAAACCACAACTAAGCATAATGGCATTTATACGCTTTATCTGACTGAGATTGAGAAACTCGTGACCCCTGATACATTTACCTCTGTTGGCAAAGAAGAAAAAAGTATTTGCCAGTTGTTTACAGGACATGGAAAGCGAACACTGATAAAAGTAAAAGTCTAGGACATCAGACACATCGTTATGTATATTTCCGAAAGATTTCAGAAGATTGGCAGCAGCTACATTCCGGAAACCGGTCTTTTTCTCCGACTGAGCTACCTTTTCATCATAATCGATCGAATCGTCATTTGCCAGCGATCTTACATAGTTCAAAAAATCCTGTTTGGGATCTTTCAGGTGAGAGATCAGTATATCGCAGATTACCAGCGCCCCTGCATTGATCAGAGGGTTACGCGGAATTCCTTTTTCAAGCTCCAAAAGAGACAGGAAATTAAAAGGATCTCCCGAAGGTTCCACATCCACGCGCTTCCAGATATCGGGCCCTTCTAAACCAAATGCCTGGCTTAGGGCCAGAACCTTGGAGATACTCTGAATGGAAAAACGCTCATTCGCATCTCCCGCTTCATAGCCTTTTTTATCGTGATCTAAAAGATATATCCCGAATTTGGAAGGATCTACCTTACCTAATTCGGGAATATATGATGCTACTGTGCCTCTGTTTTCAGATTGTTTTACCTGTTCGTATATTTCGTCTAAAACACTCTGAAAATCCATGACCTATTTATTTTTGTAAAAGGGAAGTTTTACCACTTTTGCAGGAACAGCATTTTTCCTGATCTGGATATTGATATTACTTCCTTCTTCAGAAAAAATAACCGGAACATAGCCCAGACCTATACCTTTTCCGAGAGATGGAGACATGGTACCACTGGTTACTTCTCCCAGTTTTTTTCCGTTCCCGTCTACAATATCATATCCCTGACGCGGAATACCTCTTTCGGTAAGTTCGAAAGCAATAAGCTTTCGCTCAGGTCCGTGTTCCTTCTGTTTTTTAAGAGCTTCCGAGTTGATGAAGTCTTTGGTGAATTTTGTGATCCACCCAAGTCCGGCTTCAAGCGGGGAAGTCGTATCATCTATATCATTCCCGTACAGGCAATATCCCATTTCCAGGCGAAGTGTATCCCTGGCGGCAAGACCAATAGGTTTGATATCGAGTTCCATTAATTTATCCCATATCTGCTTTGCATGTTCGTTGTGGCAGTAGATCTCAAATCCACCACTCCCAGTATATCCGGTTGCGGAGATGATCACATTGTCGATCCCGGCAAAATCCCCTACTTCAAAATTGTAGAATTTAATGGCATTCAGGTCTACGGATGTAAGCTCCTGTATCACCTCAGAAGTCTTTGGTCCCTGAATAGCCAAAAGAGAAAAATCATCTGAAATATTAACCAGTTCTGCTCCGGCATCGTTGTGTTTACTGATCCACTCCCAGTCTTTTTCTATATTGGAAGCGTTTACGACCAAAAGATATTCTTCTTCTTTGATCCTGTATACGATCAGATCGTCTACAATACCTCCTTCTTCGTTAGGAAAACAGCTATACTGAGCTTTCCCGTCCGTTAATTTACTGGCGTCATTACTGCAAACTTTCTGAATAAGAGCAAGTGCATTTGGCCCTTTTACAAGAAACTCGCCCATATGACTTACGTCGAAAACCCCAACCCCGGAACGGACTGTTTCGTGTTCGATATTCACCCCCTCATACTGAACGGGCATATTATAGCCTGCAAAAGGAACCATCTTGGCTCCGAGCGCTATATGTACATCTGTTAATGCAGTGTTTTTCATTTGTTTATTGATTTCTTATAAAGCGGGGCTAATTTATTGAAAAAATACAATTTCTGTCTTCTTTAAATAAGATGATTTCAATAAAAAGTTGTTAATAGAATAACAAATGGATCACATTTTGAAAGAGAATTATTAATTTGGGCCTTAAAACCAATTTTAATGAGACTAAAATATCACTTTGTTTTTGCTTTCCTGTTCATCTTTTCGGGCCTGAATGCCCAGGATCTTCCGACCGATTACCTGACTTCAGATTTTCACAAGGGGAGAAGGGAAGCAGTGAGGGCCAAAATGCCTAAGAACAGTGTAGCTGTGTTTTTTGCCAGTCCGGTGAGGAACAGATCGAATGACGTGGATTATATCTATCATCAGGATCCTGATTTTTACTATTTAACCGGATATAATGAGCCCAATGCAGTATTGCTTATTTTCTCTGATGACCAGTCTTCTGCGTCCGGAGAAAGCTATAATGAAATGATCTATGTGCAAAAGCGCGATCCACGGGCAGAGCAGTGGAACGGAAGGCGTCTTGGTGTGGAAGGAGTAAAGGAAAAACTGGATTTTTCCATGGTATTTAACGGAGAGGATTTTAAGGATACCAATGTCGATTTCAGAGCGATGGATAAGGTGATGTTCTTTAACTTTCAAAATGATGTAAGAAACACCAGAGATGGTGCCGATCTTTTCGATCTGATCAAAGTGTTTAAGGAGAAGGCAAATTACCCTTCAGATTACAATCCGACAAAGCAGAGATTGTATCAGCTTATTTCCGAAGCTGAACCTGCAGACGAAGCGAATGTAAGACGCGACCTCGGAAGATTCCTCAGTTTTAATTCGGAACTGAGATCTGATAAATTACTGGCCGATTATATGAATTCCACAGACGATACCAAGCGCAAGGAACTCAGAGAACGTATCAGCCTGGTACTGACGTCTAATAACCTGGATTCCGGTTTGTTGGGACAGATCATGAACACCTTAAGGGAGACCAAGACAGAGGAGGAATTAAAATTGCTCAAAAAAGCAGTTGAGATCTCTGCAGTAGGACAGATAGAAGTAATGAAAGCGATGCACCCAAATATGTCGGAAACAGAGATCCAGGGAGTGCATGAGTATGTATACAAGAAATACGGTGCAGAGTATGAAGGATATCCTTCGATAGTAGGAGGGGGGAACAACGGATGTATCCTTCACTATATTGAAAATAATAAGCCCAAAGTGGGAGATGACCTGGTTCTTATGGATCTTGGAGCGGAGTATCACGGCTATACCGCCGATGTAACCCGGACCATTCCGGCTAATGGAAAGTTCAATCCTGAACAAAAGGCCATTTACGAGATTGTGTACAATGCACAGGAAGCAGGAATAAAGGCCTCTGTGGTTGGAGCTCCTTTCTTTGCTCCCGGAAGAGCAGCTCAGAAAGTAATTACCGAAGGGCTTCTGGAACTCGGGATCATTAAATCTGAGAGTGAGGTAAGAAAGTATTTCCCTCATGGAACATCGCACTACCTGGGGCTGGATGTTCACGATAAAGGAACTTATGGGGCTTTTAAGGAGAATACCGTTATCACTGTAGAACCGGGGATCTATATTCCGGAAGGAAGTGATTGCGATAAAAAATGGTGGGGCATTGCCGTGAGGATTGAAGATGATATCCTTATTACAAAAGACGGCCCTGTCAACCTTTCCGAAATGGCTCCCAGAAAGGTTGAGGACATCGAAAAAATGATGGCACAAAAGAGTCCGCTGGATGATTTTGTGTTACCTAAGCTGGATTAATACTGAGAAACTGTTTCAGTTCCTTATAGGTATCAATTTTAAGACTTACTTTATCCCTGTTCATGATCTTCTGTATCTGTTCAGGGATATTTACTTTAGTGTTCAGGGTAGTTTCTACCGTATCCAGGAATTTTACCGGATGTGCGGTTTCCAGGAAAACACCCGAATATCCGGGATGCTCATCCAGGAATCTTTTTAACCCGAGGTAGCCTACCGCTCCGTGCGGATCGCAAATATAACCGCAGGTATCGTATACTTTTTTCATAGCTGTTCTGGTTTCTTCATCCGTAAAACTATAGGAAGAAAAGATACTTTTTAAGCTGTTCAGATCATTTCCGCTAAGCTGCTGTATACGTATGAAATTACTGGGGTTCCCGACATCCATAGCATTGGAGATCGTAGATCTTGATGCCCTGGGTTCATAGTGCCCGCTTTTCAGATAATTGGGAACAATGTCGTTTATATTGGTAGCAGCAACAAAGTGTCTGATAGGAAGCCCTAGTTTATGGGCCATCATCCCTGCACAAATATTTCCGAAGTTTCCGCTAGGAACCGAAAACACCACTTCTTTGCCCTGTTTTTTTAAAGCTCTGTAGGCAAAGAAGAAATAAAACATCTGTGGTAACCAACGGGCAATATTGATGGAATTGGCAGAAGTGAGTTTAACAGACTTCAGGTCTTCATCCAGAAAAGCATTCTTCACCATATCCTGACAATCGTCAAAAGTACCGTTTACTTCCAGTGCCCTTATATTGGCCCCCAGGGTAGTAAGCTGTTTCTCCTGTATATCACTTACCTTACCCGAAGGATATAGAATAACGACATTTACACCTTTTACATTGAGAAAGCCGTTGGCTACGGCTCCGCCTGTATCTCCCGAAGTAGCAACCAAAACGGTTACTGTAGAAGAAGAGTTATGTCTGTTAAAGTATCCCAGGCATCTGGCCATAAACCTGGCGCCTACATCTTTAAATGCCATGGTTGGTCCGTGAAAAAGCTCCAGACTACTGATGTTACTTTCTATGTTCACCAAAGGGAAATCAAAAGAAAGTGTATCCTTAATGATCTGCTTCAGATCTGCTTCCGGAATATCGGAAAGCGCAAATTGCTTTATAGCTTCGAAAGCGATCTCCTCCTCTGAAAAGGTATCGATGTTTCTAAAGAATTCCTTATCTAAAGGCTGGATGGACTCAGGGAAATAAAGTCCTTTGTCTGGTGCCAGTCCTTGTATTACAGCTTGTTTAAAGCTTGCCACAGGTGCGTTGTGGTTTAAACTGAAATAGTTCATCGATCTAATATTTTTATTCCCTCGGGATTTATTTTTGAAATGTGTAATTCGTGCGCCACTCCGGTTTTGCTATATACTTTTTTCATCGCATCCGCTACTTTACGGGCAGTTTTTTCTCCTTTACAAAGGGCAAAGACAGAAGGACCCGAACCGGAGATCCCACTTCCGAGTGCTCCGTTCAATGCAGCAGCTTCCTTAAGTTCTTTAAAAGCCGGAATAAGAACACTCCTGTGAGGCTCCACAATTTCATCGTGCAAAGAACGGGAGATCAATTCGTAATCTTCCGTATACAGACCACTTATTAGTCCGCCCAGATTTCCCCATTGCCGGATAGCACTTTTAAGGGGGATATTCTTTTTGAGTACCGCTCTCGCATCTGAAGTTTTTACTTCAATCTGAGGGTGTATAACAGCTACTGCCAACTCACCCGGACAGTGGATCTTCACAATATCGAGAGGGTCATAACTCCTCACCAGAGTAAATCCGCCAAAAAGGGCAGGAGCTACATTATCTGCATGTAAAGCTCCCGAGGCCAGTTGCTCTCCTTCCATGGCAAAAGCTACCATCTCGGAAGTACCGAACGGAGATCCCATAAGTTTATTGATCCCGTAAACCGCCCCGGCCGCGCTTGCTGCGCTGCTACCGATTCCGCTTCCTGCTTTGATGTTCTTCTGTATTTCTATCTCAAAACCGTTATCGGTATTTAAATTTTTCAGCATAGCCATTGCTGCTACTCCCGCAACGTTTTTATGAGGATCCGTCGGGAGGGATTGCCCGCTTATTTTACTGATGTGTATTCCTTTCCGGGATGTTTTTCTGATAATCATTTCATCTCCTATAGTATCCAGGCAAAGCCCCAATACATCAAATCCACAGGAAATATTTGCCACGGTAGCCGGGCAGAAAATTCGAATTTGTTCCATGCGTTAAAAGTTACCGATTCTTATGATATCTGCAAAAATTCCAGATGCAGTTACTTCTGCGCCGGCTCCGGCTCCCTTGATGATCAGTGGCTGATCTGTATACCTGTCTGTATGAAAGAGAACTATATTGTCTTTTCCTTCCAGATTGTAAAAAGGGTGGTCTGCCGGAATATGCTGCAAACCTACTTTAGCTTTTCCTTTTTCAAATTGAGCAACGTATTTTAACCTGCATCCTTTGCTTTCTGCTTTGGAATAGAGTTTTTCAAAATGACCCGAATGCTTATTCAGGGAAGCAAAAAAATCTTCTACTGCTTCCGTTTTAATACATTCCTCCGGCAGGAAAGACTCGTTTTTTATATCATCTATTTCCATTTCATAACCGCTTTCCCTGGCAAGGATAAGGATCTTTCTCATTACATCAATCCCACTGAGATCGATTTTCGGATCGGGTTCCGTATACCCTTCATCCCGGGCCTGTTCCACGATATCGGAGAAGGAGGCTTTATCATTAAAATTATTGAAGATAAAGTTCAGACTACCCGACAGAACGGCCTGGATCTTATTGACTTGATCCCCGGAGGCGATCAGGTTCTTCAGGGTATCGATTATCGGCAGCCCTGCACCCACGTTGGTCTCGAAAAGAAAGGGGGCACTGTATTTACGCGCCAGTTTTTTAAGATCGATATAACTTTCAAAAGCAGAAGAACAGGCTATCTTATTACAGGTAACTACAGCGATGCTGTTCTTTAGGTAAGAAGAATAACTCCCAGCAACTTCATCGCTGGCGGTATTATCCACAAAAATACTATTGCGGAGGTTCAGCTCTTTTACTTTACTGAAGAAATCTTCTCTGTTGGCCTTGTCACCTTTTTGAAGTTCCTGTTCCCAGTTCTCCAGCGAGAGGCCTTCTTCGTTAAAGACCATGGTTCTTGAATTGGAAAGCGCAACCACCCTGATGTTCAGTTGGAGCTGCTCCCTGAGGTATTTACACTGCTTGGAGATCTGACCGAGGAATTTACCTCCCACATTTCCAACGCCCATGACAAACAGGTTAAGTTGTTTTACATGGTCTTCAAAGAAACGCTCGTGTAAGGTGTTCAATGCTTTCTTTACATCATTCTCATTGATGACTGCAGAAATATTCCTTTCGGAAGCACCCTGTGCAATGGCCCTTATATTGACATTATTCTTCCCAAGGGCGCTGAACATCTTTCCACTAAGCCCCTGATGACTTTTCATATTATCTCCAACCAGGGCAATAACGGCAAGCTTCTTCTCGATGGTGCAGGGCCTGATCTTTCCCAGGGATATTTCGAAAGCAAAGACTTCGTCAATAACGTCTCTGGCGTTCTCTATCTCATCATTGCTTATTCCGAGGCAAATAGAATGTTCGGAAGAGGCCTGAGTGATCAGGATCACACTAATACCGGCAAGAGATAAAGCTTCGAAAAGCCTTTTGGAAACTCCGGGTACTCCAATCATCCCGGTACCTTCCAGTGATAAAAGTCCGACATTGTTAATATGACTGATCCCCCGTACCGGTTTATTCTTCCCATTGGAACTTTTGGTAATGAGGGTTCCTTCTTCGGAAGGTTTAAAAGTGTTTTTAATTTGAATAGGGATCTCCTTGTCCAGTACAGGTTGCACCGTAGGAGGATAAAGTACCTTAGCTCCGAAATGAGAAAGTTCCAGGGCTTCTTTATAGGAGATATTAGGAATGGCAAAAGCCTGCTTCACCCATTTGGGATTGGCCGTATACATTCCGCTGACATCTGTCCATATCTCCAGGGAACTGGCTTCGATAACCGCAGCAATAATAGCTGCTGAATAATCGGATCCGCCGCGACCCAGGGTAGTGGTATTCCTGTTTCCGGAAGAAGCTACAAAGCCCGGAACTACGATAATACGATAAGTAACCGTCCCGAAATAATTTTCGCATAATTCGGCCGTAGCGCGGAAATCCACACTTGCCTTTCCGTAATCTTCATTGGTTTTGATAAGGAAGCGCGAATCCTTGCGGATGCTATCCAGAGCTTCCGATACAAAGTATTCATTAATAATAAAAGAAGAAAGCAACTCACCGTAGCTAACGATCTTATCCAGGAGTTTTGCAGTAGTTTCTCCGATCATAAAGGCTCCGTCCAGAAGCGTCTCCAGATCGTTTAATGATTTTTTTACCTGAGCAAGCACTTTGCTCTGAGCTCCGGGAGGAATAAGATCTCTTATGGTATCTATATGCCTGTCTTCGATATGCTGAAGCTTCTCCCTGTAATTTTCATCCTGAACGGAGGCCAGCTGAGCCGTTTGCAGAAGAAGGTCGGTTACACCTCCAAGAGCCGAAACGACGACTACTATTTTTTCTTTCTCCGATGCTTCTCTGGCAATTTCCTTTACCAGTTTGATATTTTCTGCATTTGCAACTGAAGTTCCTCCAAATTTTAAAACTTTCATGACAAATAAGTATGTAATTAGAATTTAATATGAGTGATGTGCCGTTTGAAAAAACGGACTATACGAACAGATGATATGTGCAAACTAAACCCCGGATGGGGTAATGGAAGTAATGGTGAATACACCGCCTAAAATAGCAGAGCCTGTACCGATAGTAAGAATGGTACTTTTAAGGATATCTGATATGTTTACAATGCCGTGCATTTATGATAAGAATATCGGTTCAAAAGTAGTACTTTTACCCAGTTAAAAAAACATTTTGCTCATTTTTACCGAATTAACAATTTAGATGTAATTTTTTTGAAGAATGAAGATTTTTACCAGAGAACAGATATACGCAGCTGATAAATTCACAATAGAAAAACAAAATATTTCAAGTGACGAGCTTATGGAAAGGGCAGGAACGGCTGTTTTTAACTGGTTGCATTCCCGTTTACAGGGGGCTCAGGTTAAAATTCATGTATTCTGTGGGGTAAGGAATAATGGAGGAGACGGGTTGGTCATTGCCAGACATTTAATTACCCATGGTTACAATGTGGAAGCCTACATAGCTAATTTTAGCGAAGACAGATCCAAGGATTTCCTGTTAAATCTGGATAGGATCAAGGATGTGAAGCACTGGCCAAAATTCATCAATTGTGTTGAAGACTTTCCGCAGATAGCAAAAGAAGATATTGTGGTGGATGCGATTTTTGGGATAGGCCTTAACCGTCCGCCGGAAGGATGCACTGCAGAATTGATCACTTATATTAACAGCAGCAGAGCCTTTACACTGGCTGTTGATGTTCCTTCCGGATTGTATATGGATGGAGTGCCGGAAAACAAGGAAACGGTCATCCGCGCGAATTATGTTTTGAGTTTTCAGGCTCCCAAACTGATCTTCTTTTTGCCGGAGACCGGTGTTTATGCCAATCAGTGGGAAGCTCTGGATATTGGCCTCGATCCTGAATATATGTTCAGGGCCGAAGCAGGTGCCGAGCTTATCGATAAGTTTGAGGTATTGCCGATGTATATCCCCAGAGATAAATTCTCTCATAAAGGAACTTACGGACACAGCCTGATGATAGGAGGGAGTTATGGAAAGATAGGAGCAGCACTTCTAAGTTCGGAGGCCTGTCTTAAATCGGGAGGCGGACTGGTAACATCCTATATCCCGGAATGCGGATATGAGATCGTACAGACTGCCTTACCGGAGATCATGGTCATTACCGATGAAGAGGAAAAGTTTATAGGGGATATCAGTTTTGATATTGAGCCCACCGTTATTGGTATCGGCCCGGGAATAGGAACACATGAGAAGACCGCTGATGCACTGGAGAAATTCCTCAAAGAGAATAAAACCCCTTTGGTGGTAGATGCCGATGCACTCAATATATTGTCAAAAAATAAAGAGCTTTTAAAGCTGCTTCCCGGGAGAACTGTTTTAACGCCACATCCCGGAGAATTGGAAAGATTGATAGGAAAGTGGAAAGACGATTTTGACAAACTGAAGAAAGCGAAGGCTTTTAGTAAGAAATACAAGCTTATACTCCTTATAAAAGGCGCTCATTCTATTGTTGTTGATGCAGATAAACTTTATATCAATAATACAGGGAATCCGGGAATGGCCACGGCGGGAAGCGGAGATGTACTGACCGGAATTATCACCGGACTTATCTCGCAGGGATATGAACCGCTGGTTGCAACGATCTTTGGAACTTACCTTCATGGGAAGGCGGGAGATCTTGCAGTTATTAAAACGGGATACCAGGCTCTTACAGCAACAGAGATCGGAGATTTTATAGGGGATGCATACCTGGATCTCTTTCAGCAGGAACCCCAAGCTGCTCAAAGCCAGGATCAGAATGAAAACAACTCATAATTTTCTTGTAAATCTTAAGGGAAAAACAGAATTTTGACGAATGTTTTTTACAGCCAATGAATAAGACACATTATATAAATAAAGAAGTAATTGATATCGATCTTATCGACGATATCATCACCAATAAAAAAACAATTGCTTTATCTGAGGAAGCAATTTCCAATATTGTAAAATGCCGTAACTATCTGGATGAAAAATTAAAAAGCCAGAAGGAACCTGTTTATGGGATCAATACGGGATTTGGTTCGCTTTGTAACGTTAAGATCTCAAGAGAGCATTTAACTCAGCTACAGGAGAACCTTGTAATGTCTCATGCATGTGGTACGGGCGATAAAGTACCGCAGGAGATCGTAAAACTGATGCTTCTCCTGAAAATTCAGTCGCTTAGCTACGGACATAGCGGAGTACAACTTGTAACGGTGCAGCGCCTGGTAGATTTCTTTAATAAGGATATTTTGCCGGTGGTCTATACACAAGGATCCCTGGGTGCATCGGGCGACCTGGCTCCATTGGCCCACCTGGCCCTTCCGTTATTGGGAAGAGGAGAGGTGTATTTTGAAGGAAAGATCAGGCAGAGTAATGAAATACTGGAGCACTTCGGATGGGAAGCTATCCAACTTGAGGCCAAGGAAGGACTGGCGCTTCTTAACGGAACCCAGTTTATGAGTGCATACGGAACTTATCTTCTGAATAAATCCTTAAGGCTTTCTTATCTGGCAGATCTGATAGGGAGTATTTCTTTGGATGCCTTTATGGGCAGGATAGAGCCTTTTGATCATAAGATCCATCAGGTAAGGCCTCATAAAGGGCAGTTGCAGACCGCAGAGAATATTAAAAAGTTCCTGAAGGGGAGCGAGATCATTGAGCAGGAGAAAAAGCATGTGCAGGATCCGTATTCTTTCAGATGTATCCCTCAGGTTCACGGTGCTACCAAAGACACTATTGCTTTTGTTCATGAAACTTTCAGGGTAGAGATAAATGCCGTAACCGATAATCCCAATATTTTTGTAGAAGAGGATGAGATCCTGTCGGGAGGTAACTTCCACGGGCAACCTCTGGCACTTACACTGGATTATCTGGCAATTGCCATGGCAGAGCTTGGGAACATTTCAGAGCGCAGGATCTTTCAGCTGGTATCCGGACTACGTAATTTACCGGCCTTCCTTGTGAATGATCCGGGATTGAATTCAGGTTTGATGATCCCTCAGTATACAGCTGCCAGTATTGTAAGTCTTAATAAACAGCTGGCTACTCCTTCCAGTATAGATTCTATTGTTTCTTCTAACGGACAGGAAGACCATGTAAGTATGGGAGCCAATGCGGCTACTAAATGTTATCGCGTCCTGGAAAATGTAGAGCGTATCCTGGCTATTGAACTTATGAATGCTTCTCAGGCAATAAATTTCAGAAGACCGCTAAAGAGTTCGCCATTCCTGGAAGATTTCCTTCACAGCTTTACACAAAAGGTGCCCTTCGTTGAGCAGGACAGGGTTCTGCACGACGATATAAGCAAGGCAATTAGTTTCCTGAAGGAATGTCAGGTTAATTAAATGGCCTTTTTGGGTCTGTAGGAATCCAGAATGTTTTTAATCCAGTTAACGGCTTCATCCAGTTGTTCGAAGTGCTGAAGTTCTTTGGAGAAGAATAACTTTTCTATTTCAAAAGAAAGGTTATTGACCTCTTTAGAACTTACTATGGCGATGGCCTTTATATTTTCTTCCTGTGATGATTCTTTATATACCATTGGATCTACAGAATACGAATACATTCTGTAGGAGATAAAACCATAGGGGATATTTCCGAAGTGTTTTCTCGCGATCTGGAGCAATACATCATTCTCCTCCTTCTTAAACTCAACACCTTCGTTGACAATGGATACTACATAATTCTCATAAAAAATGAGGTTCCCGAAATTAAGTGAATAAACCTTTTCCATAATAACATTTTTATGCGGTGTTATTTAATTGGTAATGGTGGTTAATTACTAAATTCTGTGAGGGACCGAATTTTTGGTAAAGTTCTTGTTAAGAACTGATAAAACTACCTTTGTAGTATATAAAAAGATAATTCTCGATGAAACGAATATAAAAGTCGTTGTATTACATCGCTATTTTACAGATATAACAATTTTGTACCATTAATTTAAGAAAAAACTTTGAAAAAGAGAAGTAATTTTTATTGAACCCTTGTTTTGATCCAATTTTTTGCTTCTTCAAGATCCATAAAATACTCAAAAGGTTTATCAAAAAACAGCTTTTCGATCTCAACACTAAGGCGTTGTACCGGGTTGGACATCACTACGGCAATGGCCACCAGGTTTTTTAATTCTGAGGTTTCCTTATAAACGGTCGGGTCTACTGAATAGGAGTGAATTCGGTTGGAAATAAAGCCAAACGGCTTGTTTTTGTATTCGTTTTCGAAGGTGTTAAGCAAATATTTGTTTTCACAAGATTTAAGGTCGACACCTTCGTTAATTACACCAACAGCAAAGCTGTCGTAAAACTCGACGGAGCCAAACTCCAAGTCAACTTTTTTACTCATTAGTGGGGGGTTTATGAGACTAAAATAATATTTATTTTTAAATTCAAAAATTTACAACTTTTACTCATCGCATAATCGTATTTATCCATTCCAGCGCATTGTCAAACTCATTGAATATCCCCATAGGTTTATTATTGCCGAAGAAATGTTTTTCAATCTTAAAATTGTGTTTGTCCATTTTCTTTTGCGATACTATGGCAAATGCTTTAAGGTGTTTTAATTCCTTAATATGAGTGTATATTGTTGGATCGACTGCATATGAATTTCGCCTTACCGTAATATATGCGAAATCCGTATTTCTGAAATGTACTTCAGAGATACCGATAAGCTCAAGAGAACGCTCCAGCGTAAGTGTTATTCCTTCGTTTAATTGTGCGACCATATAATTTTGATAAACACATACTTCTCCGATCTCCAGCTTGTACGTTTTTATGCAATTATTACATTCCAACAGATACGGGATTAATTTCTAAATTAAAATTAATCTAAATAGAAAGAAGCTTGAAAAATAATAGATGAAAGATGATATTTATTCTTTGAATTTCTTTCGGAAGGAGTTATTCTTTTCTGAAGGGAAAATAAAAAAACGCGGGAACTTTAACTAAAATTCCCGCGAGTGTATTTATAACTTACTGATAATATACTTGTTATGATTCTGTCGGTTTCTCGGCTTTGTTGATCGTAATCGTCAACTCGTCCTTTTCTTCATCGAGATCCATAAAAATGCTGTCGCCATCTCCGATCTTGGAAGTAATGATCTCTTCGGCTAATGCATCTTCAATATATTTCTGAATTGCTCTTTTTAACGGACGTGCTCCGTACTGCTTGTCAAAACCTTTATCGGCTATATAATCTTTGGCTTTTTCACTTAATGAAAGATCATACCCCAGGTCTTTAATACGCAGGAATAGTTTATCAAGCTCGATATCGATGATCTTGTGAATGTCTTCTCTTTCCAGAGAGTTAAATACCACTACATCATCTATCCTGTTAAGGAACTCAGGAGCAAATGCCTTTTTAAGGGCACTTTCAATAACGCTTTTCTGATGTTCATCGGCCTGTGCCTTTCTGGCAGAAGTACCGAAACCAACTCCCTGACCGAAGTCTTTTAGCTGACGTGCCCCGATATTGGAAGTCATAATAATGATGGCATTCCTGAAATCGATCTTTCTTCCGAGACTGTCCGTAAGATAACCGTCGTCCAGTACCTGCAATAACATATTAAAGACATCGGGATGCGCTTTTTCAACCTCGTCAAGCAATACTACCGCATAAGGCTTTCTCCTTACTTTTTCGGTTAATTGCCCTCCTTCTTCATAACCTACATAACCCGGAGGTGCCCCGATTAATCTGGATACTGCAAACTTCTCCATATATTCACTCATATCTATCCTGATAAGAGCTTCTTCCGAATCGAAAAGTTCACTGGCCAGTACCTTGGCTAACTGAGTTTTTCCAACCCCTGTTTGTCCGAGGAATATAAAAGAACCAATAGGCTTATTAGGATCTTTAAGACCGGCGCGGTTACGTTGAATGGCCCTGGCCACTTTCTTAACTGCTTCGTCCTGTCCGATAACCTTACCTTTAATAAGATCGGGAAGTTCTGCAAGTTTGTTACTTTCTGTCTGAGCGATCCTGTTTACAGGGATCCCGCTCATCATAGAAACTACATCGGCCACATTCTCTTCAGAAACGATCTCCCGTTGCTGTTTGCTGTCTTCTTCCCATTTTTCCTGGGCGGTGGCTAATTCTTTTTCCAGACGTTTCTCGTCGTCACGGAGCTTTGCAGCCTCCTCGTATTTTTGCTTTTTAACAACCGAATTTTTCAACTCACGCACTTCTTCCAGTCGCTTCTCCAGTTCCAGGATCTGCTTGGGAACATGCATATTTGTAATATGTACGCGAGACCCCGCTTCATCCAGGGCATCGATAGCCTTGTCCGGTAAAAAACGGTCTGTCATATACCTGTTGGTAAGCTTCACACAGGCATCGATCGCATCATCCGTATAATCTACATTATGATGCTCCTCGTATTTCTCTTTGATATTCTGAAGGATCTCTATGGTTTCCTCTACAGATGTAGGTTCAACGATCACTTTCTGGAATCGTCTTTCCAGAGCTCCGTCTTTCTCAATATACTGCCTGTACTCATCCAGGGTAGTAGCACCGATACATTGGATCTCTCCTCTTGCCAGTGCCGGTTTGAACATATTGGATGCATCCAGACTACCGGTAGCTCCACCAGCTCCTACAATAGTATGGATCTCATCAATGAACAGGATAATATCGTCGTTTTTCTCCAGCTCATTCATTACTGCTTTCATTCGCTCTTCGAACTGTCCGCGGTATTTGGTTCCGGCCACAAGGCTGGCAAGGTCAAGGGTAACTACTCTTTTGTTGTAAAGAATACGGGATACCTTTTTCTTGATGATCCTTAAAGCAAGTCCTTCCGCAATAGCAGATTTACCTACTCCGGGTTCTCCGATAAGCAGCGGATTGTTTTTCTTCCTTCTGCTCAATATCTGGGAAACCCTTTCAATTTCTTTTCCTCTTCCGACAACAGGATCGAGTTTTCCTTCTTCAGCGAGCTGTGTAAGATCCCTTCCGAAGTTATCCAGAACAGGAGTCTTAGATTTTTTACTCGACTTGCTTCCGGATCCCGGGCTGTTAAACGGATTCTCTCTGGATTCTTCCGATCCACCCTGGTCATCCGGGTAAGATTCGGCTGATGGTGGATCTACATAATCATCATCACTTGTAATCATGTATTTAAATTGGTCTTTTACGTTATCATAATCTACCTTCAGCTTATTTAAAAGCTTGGTGGTAGGGTCGTTTTCGTTTCTAAGGATGCACAATAACAGGTGTGCTGTATTAATTGAAGAGCTCTGGAAGAGTTTAGCTTCCAGAAAAGTGGTTTTTAAAGCACGCTCTGCCTGCCTTGTTAAGTGTAGGTTTTTCTTATCGTTAGGGCCTATACCTATATTTGGGTTTGCAGGGCTTAATATTTCAACCTTCCTTCTTAGATGATCAAGATCTACATCGAGGGCATTTAAAATATTTATGGCTTTTCCACTTCCGTCCCGTAACAAACCCAGCATAAGATGCTCTGTACCTATAAAGTCGTGTCCGAGGCGTAAAGCCTCTTCCTTACTATAGGCAATAACATCTTTTACTCTTGGGGAAAAATTATCATCCATATATAACTTCTTTCATCATTTAAAAATAGTAAAAACAACTTTAATAGGTCAAAAATTGTACCCAAATTTAGCTGACATGTGCTAAGAGACAAAAAAAAACCTCAACTTCAAAAGTAATAGTCGTTATTTTATCAACGACTTAACAGGGCGAACTTGTTAATAAAAAACGCCCTGAGACAGTTGCTTCAGGGCGTTTCCAATATAATGATTAGGAAGTGTTTTTTACTTTGCGGGCTTGCTATTGAGGCCTAAACCTAAGAGTACTAGGAATATGGCCAGATGGATCATAATATTCATCCAGTTCCCTGAAGGAATATGTACGAGCACCAGGGCCATGAGCATGATAAAGGCCAGAATAATATATGACTTGAATAATTCTTTATTTAGCAGAAGTGCAATACCTGCCAATAATTCAACAGCTGCTAAGATGGCAGCTACAACCAGAGCGCCTGTGTCTCCGAGGAAGTCAAGACCGCTTCCTTTTAGGAATTCTGCCATGTTGTTAAGTCCAACACCGCCAAGAAAACCTTCAATAAATTTTTCAAGACCCCCCCAAATGAATAACAGGGCGAATCCTAGTCGGATTAAAAAATTTCCGTTTTGCATAATTTTAATGTTTTGGTTAATAATTTTTAATTCCCCTAAAAAGGATGAACTTCGTTGTAAATTTAGTATTATTTTAACAGTATCCTTACAAAACTATCAATTATTAACACTTTTGATTTCTACAAATGGAATTTTCTGCCCCTTGATTTTGAGTAACTTACAAGCCTTTGTTTTTGTTGATAAAATCCTTAAAAAATGAAGCCTGAGAGGCTTTCAGTAGCAGATAATTTGTGTATATTGCTCCGATTGTAAACAAACCGAAAAATTAAATTTTTTATATATGGCAGAAGGAGAAAAACTGATACCTATTAATATAGAAGATGAGATGAAATCGGCCTACATTGATTACTCAATGTCAGTCATCGTGTCACGTGCCTTACCGGACGTACGAGATGGTCTGAAGCCGGTTCACCGACGTGTTCTTTATGGAATGTATGAGCTTGGAGTATTAAGCAACCGGGCTTATAAAAAATCGGCTAGGATAGTAGGTGAGGTTTTGGGTAAATATCACCCTCATGGTGATACTTCCGTTTACGATACCATGGTGCGTATGGCCCAGGAATGGAGTCTCCGGTATATGCTCGTTGACGGGCAGGGGAACTTCGGATCTGTAGATGGCGATAGTCCGGCGGCAATGCGTTATACGGAAGCGAGAATGCGAAAGATATCTGAGGATATGCTGGCGGATATCGATAAGGAAACCGTAGATCATCAACTGAACTTTGACGATACACTTAAAGAACCTACCGTATTACCTACAAGGGTTCCGAACTTACTTATAAACGGAGCTTCAGGTATTGCAGTAGGGATGGCTACCAATATGCCTCCTCATAACCTGGCGGAGGTAGTAGACGGTACTATAGCTTATATAGATAATAACGATATAGAAATTGATGAGCTTATTCAACATATAAAAGCTCCCGATTTCCCTACCGGAGGTATTATTTATGGTTATGACGGAGTTCGTGAGGCCTTTAAGACCGGAAAAGGAAGAATTGTAATGAGAGCAAAAGCTTCCTTTGAAGAAGTTCAGGGAAGAGAATGCATCGTGGTTACTGAGATCCCGTATCAGGTGAATAAAGCCGATATGATCAAAAAGACCGCAGATCTGATCAATGACAAGAAAATTGAGGGGATCTCTACCATAAGAGATGAATCCGACAGGAACGGAATGAGGATCGTTTACGTGCTTAAGCGCGATGCTATTCCGAATATTGTTCTGAATACCTTATATAAATATACTGCTCTGCAATCGTCTTTCAGTGTTAACAATATTGCATTGGTAAACGGAAGACCAAAGCTGCTCAATCTAAAAGAGATGATACATCACTTTGTAGAGCACCGTCACGAAGTGGTGGTTCGCCGTACGGAGTTTGAGCTTAGGAAAGCAGAGGAAAGAGCGCATATCCTTGAAGGTCTGATCATAGCATCGGATAATATTGATGAGGTTATCGCACTTATCAGATCATCCGGCAATGCCGAAGAAGCAAGAGAAAAACTGATTGAACGATTCTCCCTTACCGAGATCCAGGCAAGGGCTATCGTAGAAATGAGGTTGAGACAACTTACCGGTCTGGAGCAGGATAAACTGAGATCCGAATATGAGGAGATCAAGAAGTTTATTGAAGACTGTAAAGACATCCTTGCCAGAAAGGAAAGAAGAATGGAGATCATTAAGGATGAATTAGCGGTAGTAAGAGAAAAATACGGAGATGAAAGAAGATCCGTGATCGAATATGCAGGAGGAGACCTTAGTATTGAAGATATGATCCCGGATGAGCAGGTGGTGATCACCATATCTCATGCAGGTTATATTAAGAGAACATCTCTTTCGGAATATAAGACCCAGAACAGGGGAGGAGTTGGACAGAAAGGATCTGCCACCAGAAATGAAGACTTCCTGGAACACCTCTTTGTGGGAACCAACCACCAGTACATGCTTTTCTTTACTCAAAAAGGAAAGTGTTTCTGGATGAGGGTTTACGAGATCCCGGAAGGAAGCAAGACCTCTAAAGGGCGTGCCATTCAGAACCTTATTAATATAGAATCTGATGATAAGGTAAAAGCCTTTATCTGTACTCAGGATCTTAAGGATGAGGAATACATCAATAATCATTATGTGATCATGGCTACCAAGAAAGGGGTAGTTAAGAAAACATCCCTGGAGCAGTATTCACGTCCGCGTCAGAACGGTATTAATGCAATTACTATCCGGGAAGATGATGAACTGCTGGAAGCAAAACTGACCACAGGGAACAGCCATGTAATGCTGGCGGTTAAATCGGGGAAAGCTATTCGTTTCGAGGAAGAGAAAACCCGCCCGATGGGAAGAAATGCATCAGGAGTTAGGGGAATTACCCTGGCTGATGATCAGGACGAAGTAATCGGAATGATCTCCCTGAATGATATGGATAGTAATATTATGGTGGTTTCCGAGAACGGATACGGAAAAAGATCCAATCTGGAAGATTACCGTATTACCAACAGGGGAGGAAAGGGAGTTAAGACCATTTCCATAACCGAAAAAACAGGTAAACTGGTTGCTATCAAACACGTTTCCGACCAGGATGATCTGATGATCATTAATAAGTCCGGAATCGTTATCCGCCTTGCGGTAGAAAACCTGAGAGTTATGGGTCGCGCCACTCAAGGTGTAAGACTTATAAATATCAAAGGAAGTGATTCTATTGCAGCTGTTGCGAAAGTGATGCATGAGGAGGAAGATGGAATGGAAGACGAACTGGAAAATACGGACGAACAAGAAAATAATGGCACAACTGTTGATTAAAGTAGTGCTAAATGACTATTTTTGAAAAAAATAAATGATTAAAACGATGAGAAAACAGATTTTAATTTTTTCTGCACTTGCGATATCCACGATTTCTTTTGCTCAAAAGAAGGAATTAAAAAGTGCTGAAAAAGCCCTGAAAGGTGGAAATACTGCAGAAGCTCAAACTGCTCTTTCTGCAGCAGAACCATTACTAGCTAATGCTGATGTCAAAACAAAAGCCAAATTCTATTTACTAAAAGGAAAGGTAAAGCATGACATGGCTAAAAAGGGTACGGGTGATGCTTACACCGAAGCAGTTGCTGCTTTTAAAGAAGTGATAAGTATTGAAGATGGAAGCAAAAAGACGTATACAGAGGAGGCAAAGACCCTTATGAATACTATCTCTGCAGAATTGGTTAATTCGGCAGTAGAATCGGCTCAGCAAACCAAGAATTACAAGGAAGCAGCCAGAAAATTGTATATGGCTTACGAATTAGATCCTGCAAATGAGGATTATCTGTATTTTGCTGCCAACTACGCAGTAACAGATAATGATTACGACACTGCATTGGACTACTATCTGAAGCTTAAGGAATTAAAGCATACGGGAGTAATTACAGAATACTATGCGGTTAATGTGGAAACAGGAGAAGAGGAGAAACTGCCTAACAAACAACAAAGAGATCTGTTTGTTAAAGCAAAGACCCACAGCAATCCTACGGAAAAACAAACAGAATCAAGATTCCCTGAAATTGTAAAGAATATCGCTCTTATTTACGCTCAACAAGGTAAAATTGAAGAGGCAGTAGCAGCGGTGAAGGATGCGCGAGAAGCAAATCCTAGCGATGTAAACCTTCTGTTGACAGAAGCTAACCTTTACATAAAGTTAGACAATAAGGAGAAGTTTGAAGAGCTGATGAAAGAAGCGGTTCAGAAAGATCCTGATAACCCTGTTCTTTATTTTAACCTTGGGGTAATCAGTGCCGAGCAGAACAATTACGATCAGGCAAAGGGATACTATGAAAAATCTATCGAAATAGATCCTAACTACAAGGATAGCTACCTGAACCTTGCATCGCTTATCTTAACTCAGGAAGGACCTATTGTAGATGAGATGAACAGTCTTGGAACTTCAAGAGCTGACAACGTTCGCTATGATGAGTTAAAGAAGAAGAGAGAAGGTCTTTACACTTCTGCGGTTCCTTATCTTGAAAAGATCCTTGATATCGATGCAAATGATGTAGATGCTCTGAAAACCCTAATGAATATTCACGGTACTCTTGGTAATACTGCCAAGTTCAGAGAGTTAAAAGAAAAACTAGCTGCTTTAGAGCAATAGAATATATACAATATAGAAAAAGCTCCGGCCATTTGGTCGGGGCTTTTTTATTGTAACAGATCTATCTTATTTTACTTTTCGGGAAGTATACTTTTAATAACTCTTAGTTTGTGGGAATAGCTCCTGATATCCGTGTTGAATATCCCGGTATGATCTATTCTGTCTATCCTGACTTTACCGTGGGAGTGAATAATGTAATTATCCTTCATTATAATTCCCACGTGTATGATCTTGCCTTCGTCATTGTCAAAGAAAGCAAGGTCTCCGGGTTTACTTTCTTCAATAAAGCTCAATGGCTCACCCTGAGTGGCCTGCTCACAGGCATCTCTTAGTAATTCATAACCGTTCAGTTTGTAGACCATCTGTGTAAAACCGGAACAATCAATACCAAAAGGTGTTTTCCCTCCCCATAAATAGGGGGTATTGAGGTATAAATACGCTGTTTCTATGAGCTCTTCACGGGTTTTCTGACCTTCACGCCTGGCCCCGTCAAAATTATAGCCCATAGCTTCGCAATTCCCTACACTCGCTCCCAGGGTAACGGGAGTAAGCTTATCCTCATCGCTCACCAGGAACTCTATAAGATCTCCTGATAACTGAAGAGGTGCGTTATCAATATCTGTATATTCCTCCTCAGAGATAAGAAGGAATTGTTTGTTGTCTATCCAGCCTTCATATTTATCGAAAGCAATTCGGATCCGACTCCATTTTTTGCGTTGTTCCAGAACTTTAAAATGATCTCCAAAGAGGAGCTGAGATACCATTTCGGAAGCATCCGAAGGTTCTGCTCTTAAAGGAACGATGCCAAGATTACAAATACCGTAGCGCATTAAATAATTGCGATAGTTTCTAAATTAGTTTCTTTCAATAACGATTGCCGAAGCACCACCACCACCGTTACAGATACCGGCAGCTCCGATCTTTGCATTATTCTGCTCCAATACGTTAATAAGGGTAATGATGATCCTTACTCCGGAACATCCCAGAGGGTGCCCTAAAGATACGGCTCCTCCGTTTACATTTACCTTATCGTCAGACAGCCCTAATAATTTCATATTGGCCAGTCCTACTACAGAAAAAGCTTCGTTTAACTCAAAATAATCAACATCATCAATAGTAATCCCTGCCTTATCAAGTGCTTTCGGTAAAGCTTTTGCCGGTGCTGTGGTGAACCATTTCGGCTCCTGAGCAGCATCAGCATAACTCTTTATAGAAGCAATAGGAGTTAATCCCAGTTCTTTGGCCTTAGCTTCGCTCATTAGTACTACCGCACCCGCGCCATCATTAATGGTAGACGCATTTGCAGCAGTTACCGTTCCTTCTTTGTTGAATGCCGGTCTAAGGTTCGGAACTTTTTCAAGGATCACATTTTTGTATTCTTCATCTTCCGAAATAACAACAGGATCTCCCTTACGCTGAGGAACCTCTACAGGAACCACTTCATTTGCAAATTTTCCTGAAGCCCAGGCTTCAGCAGATCTTTGGTAAGACTGAATTGCATAAGCATCCTGATCTTCTCTTGAGAATTCGTGCTCTGTAGCACAAAGGTCTGCACAGTTACCCATAGCATTCTGATCGTAGGCATCTACCAATCCGTCTTTCTGCATTCCGTCTATAAGACTCCCGGGACCAAATTTTGTACCTTTTCTAAGATGTACATAGTGAGGGATAGAACTCATATTTTCCATTCCTCCCGCAACAACGATCTCAGCATCGCCCAAAGCAATTGCCTGAGCTCCTTGTGTTACTGCCTTCATCCCACTGGCGCAAACCTTGTTTACAGTGGTACAGGGAACCGTATCCGGAATTCCGGCATAAATAGCTGCCTGTCTGGCCGGAGCCTGACCTTCACCTGCCTGAACAACATTTCCCATCAATACTTCATCTACTTTGGTGGGATCTAAATTTATCTTTTCTAAAGCACCTTTAATAGCTATAGAGCCAAGTTTAGGTGCTGGTATACCGGACAATGACCCCATAAAACTTCCGATGGGAGTTCTTGCTGCCGATACTATAACAACTTTATTTGCCATGTGTTTAGTTTTTTGTTTTGCGAAAATAATTAATTTAATAGGATATTCATAAATCTTAGTCGGATAACTTCATACCGACCAACAAGCTATTTTTTTCCTATTTTTGGGATTCAATCCTCATTTGATGAAAAGCCAGTTAAACACACTTTATAAAAATCAATCTCTCATATATAAAGGCTTTCTTTTTCTCGCCGCCAGCATTCTTATAGTTTACCTGTTTCCGAAGGGAGGGAAGTTCAAATACGAATTCCAGAAAGGGAAACCATGGCAGTATGAAAACCTTTATGCACCCTTCGACTTCCCTATTTACAAATCCGAAGCCGAATTAAAAGAAGAACGCACGGCTATTGAACGCAATCAGATTAAGTATTTCTCATTCGATTCGGAGATAGCCGAGGAGGTAGCCGCAGATTTTGAAACCAGTTTTGGCGAATACTTTAAAGATACCCTTTCCAGGAGGCAATTGAGGATATTACGGGAGATGGGGAAGGGGTTTCTGGACCAGATATATGAAACGGGAGTGCTTTCCTCCCAGGATGAATACGATAATGACGAACTGGTAAATCTGATCAAGGGAAATGAGGTAAGAACGTATACTTTCGGGAGTTTCTTCAGGCTTAACCAATTACAGACATTTATCCGCAGGAACCTTTCCGACAGGGATGAACGTTTGTATGCGAATATCTATTACAACCTGTTCTTCGATATTATAAAAGTGAATGTTAGTTTTGATGAGAACTTCACTTCCAAAGCCCTGGAAGAAGAACTTAATAATATAGCCTCCACCAGGGGAACGATTGCCAGACAGAAACTTATTATTGCAAAGAATGAAGTAGTTGAGGGAGAGAAATTCGATGTCCTTAATTCACTTAAAAAAGAATATCAGTCGCAATTGTGGAACGATGAGAATTACAACTGGATCGTTTTCGGATATACCATTCTTGTGGCCCTGGCATTACTGATGCTTCTTTTGTTCCTGAGAAAATACAGGCGAAGGATCTTCGACAACAATAACAAGGTTACATTCATCTTCTTTAATGTGGTGATCATGATCTTCCTGACCACCATCGTGGTAAAATACAATGTAGAATATGTATATGTGGTTCCTTTGTGTATCCTGCCGCTTATTTTAAAGGCTTTTTTCGATGCCAGACTGGGATTATTTACCCATGTACTTACCGTTTTGCTCCTGGGCTTTATCGTGCCTAACAGTTTTGAATATGTTTTCCTGCAAACCATAGCCGGGATCGTAACCATACAGACCATTACGGAATTGTATAAAAGAGCCAATCTTTTTATCTCCGTAGGTCAGATCACCCTTATTTATATCATTGCTTATTTTGCATTTTATATCATCCATGAGGGGAATCTTCAGAATATCGGCTGGATAACTTTCGGGCTTTTTATCCTGAACGGACTCGCTACCCTTTTTGCGCAACCGCTGATCTATATTTACGAAAAGGTATTCGGCCTTGTTTCGGATGTATCTCTTCTGGAGCTCTCCAATACTAATTCCAAGTTATTAAAGGAGCTTTCGGATAGAGCGCCCGGTACTTTTCACCACTCTCTGCAGGTTGCGAACCTGGCAGAAGCATCTGCCAATGAAATTGGGGCCAATGCCATGTTGGTAAGAGTAGGGGCCTTGTATCACGATATTGGGAAAATGGCAGATCCTATGTATTTTACGGAGAATCAGATTACCAGTGTAAACCCGCATAGTGAGCTGGAGGCCAGGGAGAGTGCCCAGATCATTATCAGACATGTTATAGATGGTATTGAGATGGCGAGAAAGGAAAAGCTTCCCGATCGTATTATCGATTTTATACGAACGCACCATGGTACCAGCCTTGTGTATTATTTTTATAAGATGCAATTGGATTCCGGGGAAGAGTGTAATATAGAGGATTTTCAATATCCGGGGCCCATTCCGTTCTCTAAGGAGACGGCCATATTGATGATGTCTGATGCTGTTGAGGCAGCTTCCAAAAGCCTTAAAAACCCTTCTTATGCAATAATAGACGGATTTGTAGAAAAGATTATCAATAAGCAGGTAGAAGAAGGGCAATTTTTAAATGCAGATATCACATTTAAGGAGATAGAATCGATCAAAAAAGTGTTAAAAAGAAAATTAACAAATATCTATCACCTTAGAATTGAATATCCTGAATAATTTTTTGAAAAAAAAGAGTAAAAAAGAAGCAAAATAGTTGCGTTCTTTGAGACGAACTACTACATTTGCATCCGCAATTGAAAAATTGCTGAACGTTCTTTTAAGAATAAGGAGAGGTGCCAGAGTGGTAATGGAGCAGATTGCTAATCTGTCGACGGGTAACTGTCGCCAGGGTTCGAATCCCTGTCTCTCCGCCATAGCCCGCCTTCGCTAAAGCTTCGGCGGGCATTATCAAAACTTTGATAACAGATGGTTTTATTCTGATATTAACACCTTCGGGGTGTAGCGTAGCCCGGTTATCGCGCCTGCTTTGGGAGCAGGAGGTCGCAGGTTCGAATCCTGCCACCCCGACAAATGAAAGCTAGACTTTTATTTAAATTTTAGGAATATCCTAATGGTTGCGTAGCTCAGCTGGATAGAGCATCTGCCTTCTAAGCAGACGGTCGCAGGTTCGAATCCTGCCGCAATCACTTAAGAATGAAAAGCCCTGACTAACGAGTCAGGGTTTTTTGTTTTCACAAGATTCGCGCTTGCTCGGAAATCCAGGTGAAAACAAAAAGAAGATCAGATCGAAGATCTGTAGCTTTTCATTTAGACTACGAATTGCAAAGGATCATGAGCCTCGTGAATAATCCTTTTGAGTTACGATGTACGATTTGAGATTTACGATTATTGAATATCGAACACTGAATCATAAAGTAATATTTAAAAATAACCAATGGCTAATGGCTAACAGCTAATGGCTAATTACTAATTAATATTTTTCTAAAACCTACAGAACACAAGACTATCCACATCAAAAACGAAGCTTCGGCAAGCCGCTGATATATTCCGGTCATGGGGCTATCCAGATTAAGAAAGAAGAAAACCACCAGTGCAATACTCAATAAACCGGAAACTACCGTATACCTGGCAAAAGGAATATTACTTTTTTCTTTCAGTAAACCAATTCCGGTTAACAGAATGGAGAAAGGCGTTAAAAGGTAGGTGATCCCACCCAGAAAATTATGTATAAGCTGCGAAACACTCTGTGTATCGGCATATCTGGCACAATCTTCATCACAGATAAAAACTCCGGCCAGGGCAGTAAACAAACCGTAAAAAACACCAACTCCTATCAATCCGTATCTAACCGAACTGTTGAGTGAAGATGAACTTTTTCTCAGGCCTGACCTCAGATAAAAGAAAGCGATCAGTAATCCGCTGGGAATAAACCCCAGATAGCGAAGTAACGGCCCGTATTCCATTCCCTTAGCATAGGACTCACTAATATATTGTGAATTCTGATGGTAGCCCGCTTGCATTCCTCCGATATAGGTGGCAGCTATAAAGAGGAGCACTCCTAAAATTCCGGAATACTGAAGGAAGGACCTGTTGTTTGTCGCGTAGTTCAAATCGTTCAATCGCTTAATTTCTTTTATAAAAATACAGAGTGAAATCCAAAGCTCCAAGATGGAGTAGCTGTTGTTTCTTCCTTTAACATAAATGCCCACATCTGCTTTCTTTTCGATCAAAGAGTGCTTGTTATGGATGAAATACTGTAAGCTTTCATTTTTATTTCCGATTAAATCTAAGCACACTATCAATCCATTAACTATAAAAACCTATGAAAAGACTACTACTCTTTTTAGTAGCTCTGTATTGCGTAAATTTATCTGCACAGCTAGACGGAGCTTCAATCAATTTTGAGCGAGGGAGCGGTTTTGAGAGAAACCAGATCATAAATTCTGATATAAGAGATCAGATAAACACTGGCAATCAATTGTCTATGAGTGTCTGGGTGAATCCTGCCATTATCAGTACTATTCAATCTCAGCATCTTGTTGGTTTTAACGAATGTTGCGGGGATCGATTTGATTTCCGACTGAACACAAGAACCAATGAAATAACGGCTATTGTTTCGAATACAAGTGTCAGGACCGGTATAAACGCAGAACTAAATGTTTGGCAACACCTGGTTATTACTTTTGATGGAACAGAGGTCGTAGTCTATAAAAATGGAGTTCCTATTCGTTTTGAGGAAGGAGTAAATATTGCTCAGTTAGATGTAACCGGACCCTTTTATATTAGTGCCAGGGCTTTCGGGAATGATGTTTATACAGGAAGTATTGATGAAGTAAGTGTGTGGCAAAGAGCACTCAGTGCAGCAGAAGTATTGGATCTTTATCAAAACCAAACTATTGAAAACCCAACATCTCAAGCCAATCTTTTATTGTATTATAATTTTAATGAAGGAGTTCCGGGAGGAGATAATACGGGAATCAATCAGGTACAGGATCTGTCCGGAAATAACAACAATGGAGAGTTGCGCAACTTTGACTTAACCGGTGCTACCTCAAATTTTAGTTCGAATTTTATCAGGACTCCTGTTCCGCCCTCCACGAATAATATATGTGAGAATGCTGAGGTATTAGAGGTTTTTAGAGATATCAATACTGTATTCTTCGGAGAAAATGCCGTAGATGAAAATATCGTTCAATCCGAATGTCTGTCACAGACCACCAGGGATCTGTGGTACGCAGTAACTATTCCCGAATTTTATAATGACACCAGAATTACCGTAACCGATGCCATTGAAGGAGGAAATGCTTTTATACCAACTGTTTCGGCCTATACGGGAAGTTGTGATCAGTTAACCCCTCTGGTTTGTTCCGATGAAGGAAATATAGAATTACTGGGACTTGCAAGCGGAACAACCGTATACCTGCAAATAAGTTCGGAGCAAACGGGCTATTTTAGCATTGAGGCCCGACCTATACAAATACCCGATAATCAATTGTGCGAGGATGCGCTTCCCCTGACTGTAGGAAGTAATTTTGAGGATGAGAGCGTTCTTCTTCACAGCTTCGATTGGGATCCGGACATAGCAGATCCTAATATTCCCGATCCCGAATGCAGTAATTATTTTGATGAGGACGGAAGTCTTTGGTATACCATTACAGTACCTCCATCGGGGAATGTAACTTTAGAGACCAGATTGGAAAATGCTACTCCCGATGCTATAGATATACAAGTGTACAGCGGAGATTGTGCAACGGGTTTAAGCCCGGTTGCATGCTCGGAAGGAGCAGACCTGGTTACGATCCTGAACTTAGAGAACAGGACTCCGGGCGAAACGCTCTATGTGCGTTTCTTTGAATACGATAGTAGTAGTAATGATACTTTTTTTCAGGTTTCTGCTTATGATATCTGCACAAACTTTACCGATGGTATTGTTTATGTAAATGCCAGTGCCACCGGGCAGAATACTGGACTGGACTGGAATAATGCTTTTACGGATCTTCAAAGTGCCCTGGATGCCGCAAGCAATTGTGCTGTTGTAGAGCAAATATGGGTAGCCGGAGGTGTTTACAAACCAAGCGCTACTCCAAGAAATACACTAGCAAATTCTATATTGACGGATAGGGATGTTACTTTTCATTTGGTTGATGGGGTAGCTCTTTACGGAGGATTCTCAGGAGGAGAAACTAGCATCGACGATCGTGTACCGGGAGGAACTCCAACGATACTGAGTGGAGATATTGGTATTGAGAATGACGCATCCGATAATGCCCACCATGTGGTGCTGGTAACAAATTCGGAGGATACAGATAATAAAATAGATAATATTATCATTAGCGGAGGAAATGGCGAGGATTCTTTTGGAATTTTTAATATCGAAGACGAAGCTTTCCCTATTATATCCGTAAGTCAGAATTTTGGCGCAGGAATTTTTATGATTAATTCCTTTTTGAGCCTGAACAATGTTGTGTTGACAAATAACCGCACTGAAATTTTTGGTGGTGGTGCTTATATTGAAAGATCTTCATCAGAAATAACAAATACAGTTGTAATTGGAAATAATGCAGCTGTAGGTGGCGGATTGTATTATGTATCATTGTCTGGAAGTAATACTATATCGAACTCAACCTTTGTCAATAATTCTGCTTTAAGCATTGGTAGCGCTATTGGAAATGTTTCACCAGAACTATCTATATACAATAGTGTTTCCTTTGGCAATACGGTACAGGATCCCAGTCTGGCAGATAATACGATCAGGGATATAAGTGTTGGAATAGATGGTTCTCCGGCCGGGTCCAATAACTATATTAGCGGAGATCCTACCGACCTTGGGCTGGGAACCGGCTTTAACCAACTTACGGAAGATCCTTTTCTGAATAGCGCAGATGCCGACGGGGAAGATAATATTCCCGGAACAACAGATGACGGTTTGTTTCCTGACCTTAGCAGTGTATTGATCGATGCAGGTGATAATAACAGGATAAACCGGATCACAGATATTACAGGGCAATCCCGTATTATGGGAAATACGGTTGATGTGGGAGCCTATGAACGTATAGTACCCAGAATATTAACGGTGTTAATTGAAGGAAACGGAAGCGTGGATCCCCCGGGCGGAACGTTCAGCGATGGGGAAATAGTAAGCTTAACAGCAACTCCCGATGAGGGATGGGAATTTGAAGGTTGGAGTGGTGATGCTACTGGAAATGAGAATCCCCTGATCATCACTATGGATGCTGATAAAGAAATAACCGCTACCTTCAGAAGGATACAACGCACACTTATCGTTAACATTGAAGGGAACGGAAGGGTTGACCCCGCCGAAAGAACGTTTGATGATGGCGAAACGGTATCCCTGACAGCGGTTCCGGATGAGGGCTGGGAATTTGCCGGCTGGAGCGGTGATGCAACAGGGAACAGTAATCCACTGACGATCGTTATGGATACCGATAAAGAGATTACTGCCACTTTTAGCAGGATCCGGCGAACACTTACTGTAACAATAATTGGTAATGGACAGGTAGATCCTTCCGGAGGAATTTTTAATGACGGGGAAGAAATAACCTTAACAGCAACTCCGGACGAAGGATGGGAATTTACCGGCTGGAGTGGCGATGCCTCCGGAAACAATAACCCCTTAACTATCACTATAGATTCGGATAAGGAAATAACTGCAACATTCAGCAGGATCCGACGAACACTAACTGTAAATGTAGAAGGAAACGGAAGGGTAGACCCTGCCGAAAGAACGTTCGATGACGGGGAAACAGTATCCCTGACAGCGGTTCCGGATGAGGGCTGGGAATTTGCCGGCTGGAGTGGCGATGCTACCGGAAATACCAATCCGTTAACAGTTATCATGGACATCAACAGGGAAATAACCGCAACTTTTAGGGAGATCCCGGGAACGACAGAAGGACCTATAGATTTTATTGTTTATCCTAATCCTGCAATAGATGAAATGACCATCGTAAGTCCCGATCCTGTAACCTCTGTTGAAGCATATACTTTATCCGGCAGACGGGTAAATGTAAACCTGATCGCCAACAGGGTAGATGTGTCCAATTTGGGTAGCGGTGTCTACTTAATGGTTGTTAATACATCAAATGGCAGAATAACAGTAAAATTCGTTAAGCAATAGTCTATCACAAATAATTCAAAACCCATTTATTTTAATGGTGAAAAGCGAAGGTATTTCCTTCGCTTTTTTATTTAAAAACTAAATTATAACTGCTGATAATCAGATAAATAGGTTTTAGAGGGTAAACGGGTTAATATTATACCAAAAGATGTGGAGATTTGATTAACGGATTCCGGGATCTCTTTATACTTTTACTTTGCTAAACTTTTATACTTCACTTACAACCTTTTCACCTTCAAAAACCAGGTTAATTAATTTGTTGCGGTCCTTTTATGTCCGGATGTGAAATATCCATATGATATGAACAGGTATCGGGAATGGAAAACGATCTTATAATTATAATTTTTGTGCAGTTGGAGCCGGCTTCCGATCGTATGCTTCTCTTTTAAACCTAAGACAATGTTTCAGGAAGGATAGGAGAGGAGGTTGGTTCTTTATTTAAATGTTGGTTACTCTATGAAATCCTCGGCATCACACTGTATTCTACTACATGAAAAGCACCCTTCTCATACAGTTACGGTCCTACTCGGTTTTCCGGCCGATTAGCGATTAATGCCGAGGATTTTTATTAAAAAAATATCTAATACTCCCTCTATTTTGTACCGGTTTTAAAGTCTATCAGATACGGCTTTAATGGAAAGCCTTTGTCGTTCATGAATCCATTTCCGATGGTAAGCTGATATTGCTTATCCGATTCCAGGGGCTGGATCTCGAAAGTAAGCGACTTCCGGTCTTTGGAAAAACCAATCACATTACTGATCTGGATCGAAGCCTCCTGTCCCAGCGGGCCGTAATCGAAATTGCGGAAGCGCTGATCCATGGGTTCCGAGAATTCAATGGTGATCCTGGAAAGTTTTGGATCTATGGACTGCCCGTGATTCTCCATGGGTTCAACACCTACTACCTGCGGTCGTTTTGCTTCGTATTTCTGAAACAATTCTTCCAGACTGGTAGTAAAATAGGCTGAACCATCAACAATCTTTTCCACCTGTGGTTCATCGGTATAATCCAGTTCTATCATTTCCTTGATGGCGAGGGCCTTATCTGAGGCTTTTTCGTAATATCCCTTTGCAATTGCATAACCGACATAATAGCCCATATCGCTGGCCCCGAATTCATTGTTATCGTCATTCCAGAACCAATTGCGGCCTGCTCTGAAATTAAACATCTCATCTTCAAATTTTGCTCTTACTCTTTCATTATGTGCCGGTCCGAATACAAATGCGGGAAAAGGAGAGATCTGCCCGGATGCAAGTGATGCTACAAAATCGGCAACCCCTTCTCTCAGGCATTGAGACAGGATATTGTTTACTGCATCCTTTTGCTGGGTATGCACATATTCATGTACGCTAAGGAATTGGATGTTCTTTTCGGGATCTATTTTATAGTAGTTCTTAATATGTGATCTTGCCCCCGTAAACTCTTTGGTCTGAGTGTGCAGATCCCCAAGGGCAAATTCACTGCCTATAAGAACAAAGTTGTCGAATCCTGTACCCGGCGATCTAAAAACCCCCATGGTATAATAAATATCGGCGGCTTGCAGATCGGGATAGATATCTTTTAGTTTAAGAATACCCTTTTCTATTTCTTTATTGTGGGTTTCTGCTTTAAGGGTGTTCGGACGGATAGATTCCCAGAACTCAGGATAGCTTTCAATGGCTTCTAGATACTCTTCGGGCGTGTAATTCCTGACTTCTATCATGGCCTTTTGTCCTTCAGAAGCCTTGTCGATAAAGAGCCGGTTTAAAAGATCGAGTTGTTTTAAACTGTCTTTGGTAAGACGGATACTGTCGTACGCATTCCAGAAATTTGAAATATCAGAATGAACGAATACTTGATCACTTTTTGGTGTTGAGCATGCCAATACCAAAATGACCAGTAAGAGATAAAAAGTGTTTCTCATTGGTTTGGTTTGTTTGTGTGGTTGTTAGGTTGCGAATTGCATTTCGCTTACCTAAGAACGCATACACTACCTAATAATTGTATGGAAAAAGATAACTTTATTCCTATAGATATTAACACGTTTATTCTCTTCTGGATTTGGCCTTTTCCGGATAGAAATAATCTTTAAGTTTAAACATGAGCGTGTGGTAGATAACCGAAACGATATTGATAACTACAATAAAGACAATATAGGCCTTGTGACAGTTGTCCTTTTTCATTTCCCGTATCATTTCATAGAGATCGATAAGGGCTTCTTCTCTGCTGGACTTGGGAAGGATATTCATTAGAAAACGAAGCCTCCCGAAAACCTTTTTGCGTTCGGCCTTTTGATGCTCTTCCGTGCGGCGTTTACTGCTTTTTATCTGAAGGATCAGCTTGGTACGCAGATCTTCCTGTATCTCCGTCAGTACCTTTAAGGTGAGATTGGATACCACGATCGGAGGTGTCTGCTTGAAATCGATCTTAATAATACCTTCATTCGTCTTTCCGAAATGCAGGTAGATAGCATCTTCCATAACTTCGTAACGTGCATAGGCCGTTACCCCGTGCGATGTCTCTTTCACTGCGTAGGTGGTGCTGTTAATGATTCGGGTAAGTTTAAAATTGTGTTCAAGTAACCTTTGTTCTATTTCATGTAATGACCTCATTTTTGAATGCTAAGAATTCTCTCTTTTTCATAACTTCTTCAGGCTAAATTAAACTGTGAGATTAAGTCGGCCCTTACGTACTCCAATACCCGGACCCCGCCGGGCGTGATCCTGTAATATTTCCTCCTTCCCCCCTTATTGTCATCTTCTCCCCATTTGGATTCAACATATCCCTTTTTTTCCATGGCCTTCAGACTGTTGTATAAACTGCCAAGGAGTATTTTGTTATCTAACTCCTTCATGATCTGATACCCGTACTTTTCTTCTGTCTCTATGACATGCAAAATCTTTATTTGCTGTAACGTTAATCCATAAATGCTTGAATTTTCCATTTCTAAGGTGGTTTTATTAACTAATTGTATTTTTTTGGTATATTATTATAATACAAATATAATTAATCTAATAATATTAAATAGTTATAAATATCTTAAAATGAATGGTTTAGTTGTTGGTTGTTAGTGGTTAGTTGTTAGCTACTAGCTATTAGCATTGATATGAAGTGACAAATCGGACAAAATCGAATAATTTTAATTTTAGCAGGAAAATATTTATAAAAAACAAAGATTTTTTGTATTATTTCAGAATTAATGTTTAGTTTTATTTAATGATCGTTTGTTCATAAAATAACTTTAACCAACTATGAAAGAAAATTATGCTCAGTTACCGGACAGGGTCAAAGCTGCAGTTATAGACGGTATTGTTTTAATAGCTTTAATGTATGCAACTACGGAAGTTCTGGCTTTATTTAATGATGTTCCCCAATTTATCCGCATTATTGCTTTTGTTTTAATTTTTGTTTTGTATGATCCGATTTTAACGAGTGCTTTTGGTGGAACCATCGGACATTCATACAGTAACATTTTAGTAAAGAGAGAAGGAGATAGTAAAAGGAATCTTCCATTTCACTTTGCCCTGATTCGATTTATCTTAAAAGCTGCTTTAGGATGGATATCCCTGCTAACTGTTACAGGAAACGAAAAGAAAAAAGCCATTCACGACTTTGCTGCCAATTCGATAGTGATTGAAGAAAAAAAGGGTGAATAAACTATCTTTATACTCAATACTCAATACTCAATACTCAATACTCAATACTTTTTAGCCATTAGCCATTAGCCATTAGCGATTAGTTTATTTATATTCCACCAACCACCAACCACCAACCACCAACCACCAACCACCAACCATCAACCATCAACCACCAACCATCAACCACCAACCATCAACCATCAACCATCAACCACCAACCATCAACCATCAACCACCAACCATCAACCATCAACCACCAACCATCAACCATCAACCACCAACCATCAACCATCAACCACCAACCATCAACCATCAACCACCAACCATCAACCATCAACCATCAACCATCAACCACCATTTTAATTTAAAACTTCATTTACTTAATAATCAACCGATTAACATGACAAATATCATAGGAGTTAAGAATTATTGTTCCTAACTTCAGGTAATAAGCTTTATTTGTCATGAAACCTAAAAAGAATCCGAATATCGCCGTAAAGCGCAATGGCAGCCTGTATTTTGTCATTGGGCTTGCTTTTGTACTATTCGTTATCTGGAGATTTATGGAGATCAAAATTTATGATAGGGAAAGTGATACTGTTCAACTGGTTAATCTGGAGAAACCTGTTCTACAGGACATTCCCATAACGCAAACATTAAATACTCCACCACCTCCGCCTCCGGCAGCTCCCGAGGTGATACAGATTGTCGAGGATACCGAAGAAATAGTGGAAACTATTATAGAGAGTACGGAAACTGATCAGAATGAAGTTATTAAAGACCCTGTTGTACGGGTAGAGGATATTGAAGTTGCAGAAGAGGAGGAAGATATTTCCGTCCCTTTTGCAGTCATTGAGAAAGTACCTGTTTTTCCCGGATGTACCGGAGATTCTAATGAAGAATTGAAAACCTGTTTTCAGCTTAAGATCCAGGCACATATTAAAAAACATTTCAAGTACCCCGATATTGCCCGCGAGATGGGAATCAAGGGAAAAGTGTATGTGCTGTTTGTCATTAACAGCAATGGAATGGTTACAAACATTCAAACTCGCGGACCCGATCGTCTCCTGGAAAAAGAAGCTGCGAGGATCATTGGTTTGTTACCCAAAATGACACCGGGTAAGCAAAGGGGAAAAGAAGTGAAAGTACCTTATAGCATCCCTATCAATTTTACTCTTATGTAGATTTTCGAATAGGGATTATAGCTAAGGCCTATAGCAGGAAAGGGATCCCACAGCCCTACACAGCAGGGATTGCGGTAAAAAAATAAACATTTTTAGATTATTTTATGACAATAGTCATGAAAATAAGAGACAGAATATCGTTATATTTACAAAGAAATAACGAGTGCTATGATCTCTGTCGAATCTGCTATTCAATTAATTGACACCAACATCACAAAAAGGGGAGAGGTAATAACCGTATCCCTGGAAGATTCTCTTGGTTATATTCTGGCTGAGGATATTATATCTCCCATTGCAATCCCACCCTTCCGCCAGTCGGCCATGGATGGTTATGCACTTTGCCTGACCCACGGCAATAGCTATGAAGTTATTGATGAGGTGAAAGCCGGAGATTCCAGGCAGCCTCGAATGATCCCGGGACAGGCAGCCAGGATCTTTACAGGTGCTCCCGTACCCGATTCGGCTAATGCTGTGGTTATGCAGGAAAAAGTGGTTGTAGATGGAGATACCATTTTCCTGGAATCGGAAGTTGATGAGAATACAAATATCCGATCGCTTGGAGAGCAGGTACAGAAAGGAGAGCTTTCGGTAAATAAAGGAACGCTTATCCGTCCTGCAACTGTTGGATTTATTGCTACCCTCGGACTTACCGAAATTAAAGTATACAAAAGACCTTCTATTGCAATTGTGGTTACCGGAAATGAATTGATCCAGGCCGGGAATCCGCTTGAATTCGGACAGATCTATGAGAGTAACGGAAGTATGTTACTGGCAGCATTAAGATCGGCAGGATACAGAGACACTGTTGTTTTACGCGTGAAAGACGAATTTGATGCTACCGCAGAAAAGCTGGCAGAAGCAATTGATTCTTTTGATGTGGTGCTGATCTCAGGAGGAATATCGGTAGGCGATTACGATTTTGTCGGGAAAGCTCTTTACAGTCTGGGAGTAGAGGAGATCTTTTATAAGGTGAAACAAAAACCGGGAAAGCCACTTTTTTTCGGAAGAAAGAAGGAGACCTTCATTTTTGCATTACCGGGCAATCCGGCTTCTTCCCTGAGTTGTTTTTATGTATATGTCTATCCGGCATTACAGAAAATATCGGGCTTTCAGGAGTATTTTCCTGAGCGGGTGCAGCTACCGTCAGATACGGTTTATATTAAAAAAGGTGACAGAGCCCAGTTTTTAAAGGCGAGTATAAAAAATGGCAGGGTAAGCATTCTGGATGGCCAGGCTTCTTCCATGCTGCAATCCTTCTCGGTGGCAAATGCCCTGGTGTATTTGGGAGAAGCGCAAATGAAAGTAGAAAAGAACGATACGGTAGAGGTAATACGCCTGCCCTAAGATAAAAAGATGTCAAATGGATTATAAGATCAAAAGCAGAATATGGGTAGAGCATAAGGACGGAATGTTTTTAGGCGAGGGCCGCATTCAGCTTCTTAAAGCCATTAAGAGTGAAGGATCTCTCAGCAAGGCTGCAGCCTCTCTGAGTATGTCCTATAAAAAGGCATGGAATTTAATGGACAGTATGAATAAGTCGGCCAAAGAACCTCTTGTGGTAGCATCTACCGGAGGAAAAGGAGGTGGAGGAGCTGCCATTACAGCCTATGGAGAAAAGATGATAACAGCTTTTGAAAATATAAATAAGAGCTGCTGGGAATTTCTGGACTCCGAGTTTAAAAAACTGGAATTATAAGGAATAAATGAAAAAAGAGAACTGTACCGGAATTATCCTGGCAGGAGGAAAGAGTTCCCGAATGGGAAGGGAAAAGGGATTGGTATTGTTCAATGATAAAACTTTTGTACAACATATCATCGATGCTCTGGAAACAGTAGTAGATGATATTATTATTGTGAGTGATCACCCCGCTTATGACGCTTTTAAGCAGAGAAGGGTTGGAGATATGATCAGAAATGCAGGCCCTTTGGCGGGTTTGTATACGGGGCTGGAACACTCAAAAACAGATTGCAATATCGTATTGAGTTGTGATGTCCCTCTAATACGCCCTGTTTTATTGCAGAGGCTGATGGAATATAAGGAAGGAAAATATGATGCCGTATATTTTAAAGATGGGAACCGACCAATGCCCCTGGTAGGTATGTACAGGAAAAAATGCAGTGAAGTTTGCCTGCAGTTGCTCCATCAGGAAGAGAGACGTATGAGGAAATTGTTAAATGAACTGAACATTAAGGAATTGCAGTTAAAAGAAGAAGAAAAAATTTGGGTAAAGAATATAAATGCCCCTGAAGAATTAAAAGAAGCTTTATATGCCGTTAACAATAAAATATTTTGGAATGCTCGCAGAGGCTACTAAATGCAGAGAGGAACAAATAGATATTGCTTCCTGTAATGCCGGTGAGCTGGTAAGTTTACTAAAACAAAAACACAGTGCTTTGGGAGCCATGGATTTTAAAGTGGCCCTGGATAAGGAATTGGTGGAAGATGATGCAAGAGTAAACGATCATATGGAAATAGCACTTTTACCTCCTTTTGCAGGGGGATGATCTTTAAGAAAGACAAATGAGTAATTTAAACAGATATAGCAGACATATCCTGCTTCCGGAAATAGGACATGAAGGCCAGCAGAAGATCTCTTCGGCCAGCGTTCTTGTTATTGGGGCAGGCGGATTGGGATGCCCTGTACTTCAATACCTGGCAGCAGCCGGTGTAGGACGTATCGGGATTATAGATTTTGATGTAGTGGAAGAGTCAAACCTGCAGCGACAGATATTGTATGGGACTTCCGCTCTCGGAAAGAATAAGGCCCTGGCTGCCAAAGAACGCCTGGAAGACCTGAACCCCCTTATTACCATAAACGCATACCCCGAAAAACTAACGGTAAATAATGCCCTGCAACTTTTCAGTGAATACGATATTGTAGTGGACGGGACCGATAATTTTTCAACCCGCTATCTGGTAAACGATGCCTGTGTAATAACTGCTAAACCTCTGGTTTACGGATCTATTTTTAAGTTTGAAGGGCAGGTATCTGTGTTTAACTATAACAATGGCCCCAGCTATAGATGCCTTTTTCCCAAACCACCCAAGGCCGGAAGCGTACCTTCCTGCTCTGAAATAGGAGTTCTGGGGGTGTTACCGGGAATAATAGGAAGTATGCAGGCCAATGAAGCTTTAAAGATCATTCTCGGAAATGGCGATAGTTTGTCAGGAAGCTTGTTATTGTATAATTCCCTCACCGCAGAATCCAATATCCTTAAGGTAAAACGGGTGGAAGCCGAAATAGCAAAAACCGTGGAGATGCAGGAAAGTTTTACAACAATAGATTACGATCTTTTTTGCGGAATTGAAACAGCAGAAGAAATAGAAGAGATCAGCACTCATATGGCTTTGGAAAAGGAGGAAGCAGTTTTTCTGGATGTGAGAGAAACGCATGAACAGCCCAAAATAGACGATGTATCTCCTGTGTATATCACACTGGGAGAGTTGGAAAATAGAATGGATTCTCTAGATAAAGAAAAGGAGTGGATAGTTTTCTGCCAGTCCGGGATGAGGAGTAAGAAAGCCGTAGAGCTTATGAATAAAAACGGATTTAAAAATACAGCGAGCCTGAAAGGAGGAGCAATTGCCCTGACTGGAGAACTCAGCAGGCTTGCAATAAAAGATCAATATAAAAATGGATAAGAAAAAACCAAAGAAAGTGTTTGTAAGCGGACCCATATCTCCTGCATTTATCGGAGATTCTATCGCTAAACACCAAACAAAGACTTCTATCGGAGCACATGATATTTTCCTGGGACAGGTAAGGGCAGATGTTATTGACGGAAGAACGGTAAAAGCTATCGAATATACGGCTTATGAAGAAATGGCGGAAAGTAAATTTCACGAGATAAGAGAAGCAGCCTTCGAAAAATTCGAACTTACGTGTATGCATATTTATCACAGCCTTGGAGAAGTAAAAGCCGGAGAACTGTGCCTTTTTGTGTTTGTATCTTCCCCTCACAGGAAGGAAGTCTTTAAGGCCCTTCAATATATCGTAGAAGCTATAAAGAAGGAAGTACCGGTTTTCGGAAAAGAAGTCTTTGAAGATGAAAGTCATCAGTGGAAAGTCAACACCTGATAGAACAACGAGCAACCACCAACGTACACCGAAACTTTAGTGAAGGTGTAAAACGAATAATTGAATAATGGTAGATATTACCCATAAGAATACGAGTTTAAGGATTGCTACGGCACAGGCAGTGGTAAAAGTCAGTAAGGAAGAAACTATTGAGGCTATAAAAAATGATACGGTGCCCAAAGGCAATGTATTTGCTATGAGTAAGGCTGCCGGGCTTCTGGGAGTAAAGAAAACCCCGGATCTGCTTCCTGATTGCCACCCTTTACCCATAGAATATACGGGTGTGGAATATGAGATAAATGGCCTGGAGATAACGGTTTTGGTTACCGTTAAGACCATTTACAAAACAGGGGTTGAGGTTGAGGCCATGCATGGAGCCAGCGTAGTGGCCCTGAATATGTACGACATGCTTAAGCCCATAGATAAAGAAATAGAGATAGGACAGATCAGGCTCCTGAAAAAGAAAGGCGGAAAGTCCGATTTTAAAGATAAATTCAACAAAGAGCTTGAAGCAGTTGTCATTGTTTGTTCTGATAGTATTTCGGCAGGGCAAAAGGAAGACAGGGCAGGTAAGGCCATTATTGCAAAACTAAAAGAATGTGAAGTAGGGATCCGTGATTATGTGATCATCCCTGATGAAGTAGATGAAATCAGGAAAAGGGTGAGTACATATGAAAAAATAGGAGCAGACCTTATTATTATCACCGGAGGAACAGGCCTGTCGGGGCGTGATGTAACCCCGGAAGCTTTAAAACCCCTTATTGAAAGAAATATTCCGGGAATAGAAGAAGCCATCCGGAAATACGGGCAGGAAAGAATGCCCTATGCAATGCTTTCCAGAAGCGTTGCAGGAACGATCAATAATTCCCTGGTACTGGCATTACCGGGATCAACCAATGGAGCAAGGGAATCGATGGATGCCATCTTTCCGGCCGTACTCCACGTATTTGGAATATTAAAAGGAGCGAGACACGATTAATGGAGCAGAAACAAAACATATTGACCGATACTTTTGGCAGGCATCACAATTACCTGCGTATTTCTTTAACGGAACGCTGTAATCTGAGATGTACTTATTGCATGCCTGCGGAGGGGATACAACTTTCCCCCAAGTCGCATATAATGACCTATGATGAGGTCTATACCATAGCTAAAAAGTTCGTGGATCATGGGGTAACAAAGATCAGGCTAACGGGAGGAGAACCCCTTATCAGGAAAGATGTGGATGTTATACTGGAAAAACTGGCTTCTCTACCGGTAGAACTTGCCATTACGACCAATGCCATCACTGTAGATCGCTTTGTGGAGACCTTTAAAAGACTGAATATTAAAAACATTAATGTAAGCCTGGATTCCCTGGACAGGGAAAAATTCAGGGATATTACCCGCAGGGATTATTTCGACAGGGTTTATAACAATATCAAGCTGCTGGCTGAGGAAGGCTTTTATTTGAAACTGAATTGCGTGCTGATAAAGAATTTTAATGAAAATGAGATCGTCAGTTTTATAAGGCTTACCGAAAAATTACCCCTTCATGTCCGATTTATTGAATTTATGCCTTTTGACGGAAATAAATGGCAACTCGATAAGATGGTCTCTTATGAAGAGATCATGAATACGGTAAAGGAAGCTTATGATCCTTCCGAAATAGAGCGAATTGAAGATCGCCCGAATGATACTTCCAGGAATTATCAGATAAAGAATTACCAGGGAACTTTTGCTGTCATCAGCTCGGTTACCAATCCGTTTTGTGATTCCTGTAACCGTATCAGGCTTACCGCCAACGGGCAACTGAAAAATTGCCTTTTCTCTTCCTCGGAGTCTGACCTGCTGACACCACTTCGCAACGGAGAACCTATAGAACCGATAATAGAAAAGTTAGTTAGGGCAAAATTTAAGGTTCGTAGCGGAATGGATACTTTGGATAAATTTAACCGTGATGATTTGCATTCCGGAAACAGGAGTATGATCACCATTGGAGGTTGATTCAATTAACAATGAACAATTAGCAGTTAACAATGATCATTGAATAAATGAAATCAAAATTTGTCAATTCGAGTGATCCCAAAGGGATTGTATCGAGAATCAAATTTTGTGCCTGTCCTTCATAACTGTTCTCGATACTTTTTCCTTCCGAAAAAACTCGAACTGACAATCAACACCCAAATGTCACTTCGAGCGCAGTCGAGAAGTGACATTTTTAAATTAACTAATCTCCAAATTATCAAATCGAGCAACCACCAACCACCAACCATCAACATACACCGAAACTTCAGTGAAGGTGTAACAACCAAGAACCAAACTACAACTCTCAACTTCTCGACTGCGCTCGAAGTGACATTTTCCAAATATTAATTAATATCAATCATTACGATTTTCAAATTAACTAATCTCCAAATTATCAAATCGAGCAACCACCACCAACCATCAACCAACAACTAACAACCACCAACCATCAACCAACTAATAACCACCAACCAACAACTAACAACCACCCACAAAACCTTCTCCATTTTATTAAAAAAGAATAATGCATTTTGTTTATAAACAATTGATTAACAGTTGATTAATTGATTTTAATGAAATAATAATCCCAATTGGTGAAAAAAACAAAAATCACTTTCATTCCGTAGTAATTTAACGATGGGAAATTGGGGTTTTATTGCGTTTAATAACATTAAAATTTCCTGATTTCATAGCCCCGGAGAAACCAAAAATGCTTTCTAAACAAAGGGGCAATGCAAATTTTACAGCCTAAAACAACGGACCATGAAAAAAATACTACACTCCCTCATTTATCTTACCATATTGCTTTCTGCATTCACAGGATTTTCTCAGGACTGCACTTCTGCTTCAACCATCCGGGCAGCCGATATTGACGGAGATGGAGATATGGATGTTCTTTCCACTTCGGTCAATGATAGTATGATCATCTGGCACGAGAACCTGGGCTATATGCGTTTTAAATCGCATGCCATCAGCGCTTCAGGCCAGTTATGCCCGCAACAGACCCATCTGGTAGACCTGGATAATGATGGTGATCTGGACGTGGTTTCTGCTTTTTCAGATAGATTGGCATGGTATGAGAACCTGGGGAGGGGGAATTTTGGAAACCCGGAAACTAACCGCAAAGAAATAAAAACAGGTACGAATAATATTGCTTCTGTTTATGCGGCAGACCTCGACAATGATGGCCATACCGATATAATCTCAGCTTTTAACACAGAAAATAAGATTGTCTGGTACAAAAAGAAATGGATGGATTTCTTTGGGATCAGGTTCTTGATATGGGAAGAACAAACTATTACTACAGAAGCAAACGGGGTCTCTTCCGTTTATGCGACAGATCTGGATAATGATAATGACATAGACATACTTTCCACTTTGCCTGATGATAACACCCTTAGCTGGTACGAAAATGACGGAAACGGAAACTTCTCCGGACATCATATCATTAACGGGCAGGTAGATGGTGCCAGCTCTATTTATGCTACCGATATAGATGGCGATGGCGACCTGGATGTACTTGCAGCATCTGCCGGGGATGATGCAGTTAACTGGTTCGAGAACAAAACACGAAGGACACTCCTGGGGCAAAGGGAATATTCCTGGACAAAACATCAGATTACTACCGGGGCCGATAAGGCCTTATCGGTCCACGCTGCCGATATGGATGGTGATGGCGATATGGATGTACTTTCAGCTTCCTATAATGACGATAAAATTGCATGGTACGAAAATGACGGGAGAGGGAATTTCGGAGAACAGAAAAACATCAGCACCAATACCGATGGAGCAGTTTCGGTCTATGCAGCCGACCTGGATGGTGATAAAGATATAGATGTACTCTCGGCTGCGACCAGATCTACCCGATATCAGGATTATCCTGGCGATGACGGAAAACTTATTGCCTGGCACATCAACAACAAAATTAGCAAGCCGGATCTTAAAGTACTATCGGGAAAGGTGGAGAAAACAGGACCTCTGTTAATTTCCAGCGGCTTCCCTTTAAAAGATAAACTTTCCGTTCAAACTGCAAATACAGGTCGTTCGTCCGCTCTGGAATATCAGGTAGGGGCCATTGTAAAATATTCAGATGGTACCCAATGGCAGTTTTCGGAAGATGTCGATTTACCACCCGATGGTCAGCAGCCGGGAGAATCACACACACATACCTTTAAGACGATCCCGGCTGATTTTAGTTCGATTGAATCGAATGATTACGAAGTCACTTTTTACGTTTCTCACCCCGAAGATGATAATCATCAGTATGATACAATCCCTCCGGTCAGCCTCTCTTTTAATGATATTAATATCTACAACGGCAAATTACCTTTCAGGGGAAGGGTTAAGGCTACCCCCGAGGCCACCTTTAATGGGAAGATTGCAAACGTTCCGGGAATGCAATCGGCTACTTTTTTAACGGGTTCGGAAAATGGATCTATCCATCTTTACGATTATGCTTATGATATACAGGACAGATCAACTCTGATGATGGCAAGATCCGAAGGAGGAACCGCCGATTTGCTTTTTACGCTGGATCTTTCTGCCTATGATGCACAAAAAGATCGCTTAAAACTGGAAGTAAACCTGAATGCCAGATTTGCAGATAATAGCCCTAATAACAAGATATTTATCCGGGGTAATGCAGACCTTCCCTGGTTAACCTTATACGATTGGGGTTCAGCTACGGGCAATAGCAATCTGCAGAGATTAAAGATCACCACCATAAGTAGAATATTACGGGAAGGAGGGCAGCAATATGGCAAAACCTTCCAGTTGCGCTTTGGCCTGGAGCAGTCGGGTAGCAATATTAGCTCTTTGCTATTGGGAAATGTGCTTATCGATTATATGCCCGATGTAGCAATAATTTCAGGAATAGTACCTGAGATCAGCCCTTTTCTCGGTGAAAGCGAATCCCTGTCTGTGGAAATTGAAAATAAAGGAAGGCATCCGGTATCGAATATTCCCCTCTTTGCTCAGATAAACTATGTTAACGGACCGCCAAAAGAGGGAGAAGCCATTCCTGTTTTTCCTGAAATACAGGACACAATATCTGTTGAATTAGCTCCCGGACAGCGTGTGGTCCACGAATTCAAGGAGAAGGTCAACTTCAACCGCCCGGGTAATTATGAGCTTAGCTTCTATACGACTTTATTTGATGATGTAAATCCGGAAGATGATCTTGTTGGACCCATCTCGTGCGGGAAGATCGATGTCTATACGGAAGGATTGCCTTTCCGGGAAGATTTTGAACAGGCAGTGGATAATATTGACATAAGCGGAAAAAACATTGCAGTGATCCCCGGCCTGCAAGCTGCCACTTTCCTCACTAATGGCTCCGGAGGGCAATTGGAACTTACAGGTTCACCGGGAAGCGAATTCGAAACCCGGCAAATCAGGATGAGAACGAATGACCCGGAGGAAAGCACTAACCTCGTCTTTACTATGGACCTGAGTGCTTACGATGTGAATGGGGATCAGTTGGAACTGGAACTAAGAGCCCATGCCGGCTCATTGGAAGACCGTATTGACATCCGTGGCAATGCAGATCTTTCCTGGTTATCCCTTTATAGTTGGGGTGATAATGAAAGTACCGATACCATAGAAAACCTGAAATTTACTAATATAAGCCAGGTGTTGAAAGAAGGAGGACAGCAATATGGAGGGACTTTCCAGCTCCGCTTTCATCACCGGGGACCGGGTAGTCTCAGACTGGATGATATTGTAATAAGGGACCTGATATCCAATACCGCTCCGGAACTGGCAGATAGTATCCCGGATCAGCAACTGACAAGGGGCTTTAATATCCATACTATTGATATAAGCAGTGTTTTTGCAGATAAGGAAGAGCATCAACTTGAACTAAATGCAATCGCATCAAATGAAAATATAGTAAGCCTAAGTATTGAAAATGATATCCTCAGTCTTACGGAAAGAGGAGCTGGCTTAACAACTATTACGATAACTGCCAGTGACGGTCACGGAGGTACTGTAAGTGATACCTTTAAGGTAGAGGTTATGGCCAACAGGGCACCTGTTGTGGTACGTCCTATACAGGATCGACAACTGATAAGTGGCTTTGGCGTTTACAGGATTGACCTGACCGAAGTTTTTAGTGACGAGGACGGACACCGTCTGACCCTGACATCGGTTTCGGATGATCCTAAAGTGATCCTGTCGGATATTGAAAGGAACACCCTTATTCTTACCGAACAGGGGAGAGGAAACACCACAATTACTGTAACCGCAGATGATGGCTATGAGGGCAGTACGAACCACGTGTTTAATGTACAAGTGGCGGAAAATAACCCTCCCGTGGTTGAGAACAGGATCGAAGATCGGTTAATGCGAAGTGGTTTTGGTACGTTGAGGATCAACCTGGAAGGTATTTTCAGCGATGCAGACGGACATGATCTTAACCTGACTGCAGCTTCTGCTGATCCTGAGATAGTATCCGTAAGCCTCTCCGGCAATGAGCTTGTCCTTACCGAGATGGGTACCGGTGATACAGATATTACGATTAGTGCCGATGACGGTCATGGAGGAACTGCGAATATAGAATTTAACGTTCGGGTACTTGCCAACGCCTTTGTTTCAACCTGGCGAATCACAGAAGCCGGTCAGCAGATCCGTTTGCCTCTGGTAAGTTCCGGTGTTTATGACTTTACTGTCGATTGGGGTGATGGTTCTTCCGGCAGGCTTACAGATTTTCAGCAGACAGACCAAAAAACACATACCTATTCGGAAGCCGGGACTTATACCATCAGCATTAGCGGAGAGATAAACGGATGGAGTTTTGGTTTTCCGGATGGGGAAAGCAGATCAGAAATAATCGAGATTAATTCCTGGGGACCGTTACGTTTAGGATCGCGTACTTCAATGCATTTTAATGGGTGCAATAACCTGCGTATTACTGCCCCTGATCTTTTAAACACTTCCGAAGTTACCAGTTTCAGGAAAAGTTTTCAGGCTTGTTCTTCCCTTACCATTGTTCCTCGTATGGAGGAATGGGATATGAGTAGTGTTACCGATATGAACGGGATGTTCGGAGATGCCACAAACTTCAATCAGAATATCAGGAACTGGGATGTAAGTAATGTCAGGAGTATGAGGAGCATGTTCCATCAGGCATTGAACTTTAATGGAAATATAGAAAACTGGAACGTAAGTAATGTCACCGATATGGCATATATGTTCAATCGTGCATCCGCATTTAACCGTGATATCGGGAACTGGAATGTTAGCAGTGTAGACAATATGAAGAGTATGTTTTCGGAGGCGTCAGTTTTTGATCAGAATATTGGGAATTGGAATGTTAGCAGAGTTACCGATATGAGAGCCATGTTCTACAATGCATTTGCATTTAACCGGGATATAGGGAATTGGGATGTGAGTAATGTCATGGATATGCGATCTATGTTTGAAGGTGTTACTTTATCCACACCTAATTACGAGGCTTTGATTAGAGGATGGGAAGCTCAAAATGTACAGAATAATATCATTTTTAACGGAGGTAGTTCAAGGTATACGGCAGGCGGAGATGCCGAAACAGCCAGAACAAGGCTGATAAACGATCATAACTGGACTATTAGCGACGGAGGAGCCCTGTCTGTAACCGCAACCGTAGGAATGACAAACAATGAAGGGCTTACAATAAGAAATACGGAAACAATAGAAAGCGGTGATATTGAAAGGGAAGTAATATTCTATCCCAATCCTGCAGAAGAAATACTAACCCTTCGTTCTCCACGCTTTTCGGGAACTAAGATAGATTTTCAATTATTCGATATAACGGGCAGGATATCCACTCTGTTTCCTTTTAAAATTAATGAGAATACCTATAGACTTGACCTGTCGGGAAGACAATCGGGCATCTACTTTTTAGGGATCCATATACCTGATATACCGGTAATCTTAAAGAAGATCGTCATTAAATAGCCTGCTCAACAATATGTAAATAGTATAGTATGATACGAAGAAAATTTTTAAAGAAACTCACATTTGCCGGAACTGCGGTAACGGTGGGAGCTTTGTTAAACCCTATTCCGCTTTTTGGCAGCTCAAGAACAAAGAAGTTGCGAATTGCCCATATTACGGATACTCATGTGTATAATGCCCGTAACTGCCCCGGAAAAATGGATCAGTTTATAGAAAAGTTGTTGGAAATAAACCCGCAGCCGGATCTGATATTCCATACCGGTGATGTTATTATGGAAGCACTTGCCGGAAGTAAGGCCACTATTAAAGGACAATGGGACCTTTGGAACAGAAAATGGGAAGCTGTTCCGATCGAGACAAAGTACGCGATAGGGAATCACGATATACACGGCAATGCCTCCGGAGACAGGTCGAGTCCTTCTTTCGGAAAACAATGGATGATAGATGAACTGCAGATGCCAGGGCGTTATTATGACTTTCAAAGAGACGGCTGGCACTTTATTGTTTTAGACAGTACTCAAAATATAAACGGACAAAAATATGATGCCCGTATCGATCTGGAACAGGAACATTGGCTGATAGATAAATTGTCCGGTATATCACAGAATACCCCGGTAATGATAGTATCCCATATCCCGATCTTATCTTCTTCAGTTTCCAGTTGGGCACCAACAGCAAAAGTAAGACAGTTTCCCACGCCTTATTATTTTCATCAGGATTCGGATAGAATACAGGAGATATTTAAAACATGGGGAGCCGGAAAAGTCAGGCTTTGTATAAGTGGCCATATTCATATGACGGATAAACTCACCTCTTTCGGAGTTGATTATTTAGGTGGGGGTGCCGTTTGCGGAAGATGGTGGGGATCCTCTGTTTTCAGGAAGACACATTGCGGGTTTTCTATGATCGACCTCTTCTCCGACGGATCGTATAAAAGAACTTATTACATATATGAATGGAAATAAGTTACAATGAGCAATGAACAATGAGCAATAATCAATGACCAATTCTGTATAATGTCATTCCTGCGTATGCAGGAATCTTTTCTCTCGTTGTCGCGGATTTGCAATCCGTGACATATCTACAACTATAAATCTTCGATAATTGACAACAAAAAACCGCCTTCCGAAAACGAGAAGTGGTTTTCTTTATAACTGTTCTCGATACTTTTTCCTGCGGAAAAAACTCGAACTGACAATCAATACCCAAATGTCACTTCGAGCGCAGTCGAGAAGTGACATTTTTAAATCAACTAATCTCCAAATTATAAAATCGAGCAACCATGAACCACCAACAAGCAACCAATTAACTAATCTTCAAATTTTCAAATCGAGTAACCATCAACCAACAACTAAAAACTAACAACCACCAACTAGCAACAACCAACCACAAGTAAGAAAATTACTCTTAACGGATTTATAATTAATTTCAGACTCTGTTAAAACAAGGTCAGAGCTTCTTTTTTTTACTAACTTTAATAGCAGGAAGTTATATAATTTTTATTTAGTTTAAATAAACCTTCTGCACTTAATATTTTCAATAGAACACCATTGCTAATTAAAAACATATTTTATGCCAACGTACAACTTAAAGATTAACGGCAAGTCTCATACTGTTGAGGCTGCTGAAGACACCCCTTTATTATGGGTATTACGCGATCATCTGGATATGGTAGGGACGAAATTCGGATGCGGGATCGGACAATGCGGTGCCTGTACTGTTCATGTTGACGGAAGTGCGACAAGAAGCTGCCTGCTTCCGGTTTCTCAGATGGACGGCCTATCGGTTACCACCATAGAAGGACTTTCGGAAGACGGAAGCCATCCGGTTCAACAAGCCTGGAAGGAGAAAGATGTACCACAGTGTGGTTATTGCCAGGCGGGGCAAATGATGACTGCTTCTGCTTTTCTGAGTACTAATCCCAATCCGACCAAAGAGGAGATCAGAGAAGCGATGCACGGTAATATATGCCGATGCTCATCTTATAACAGGATAGAAGAAGCCGTAGAATTGGCGGCATCTAAGAAATAAGTTAAACCAACTATAAAAAACAAAACATGACACCTTCAAATCAAATAGCTTTTAGCAGAAGATCATTTTTAAAGACCTCCTCTCTCGCGGGTGGTGGAATGCTTATAGGGTTTAACCTGTTTACAGCATGTAAAGCAGATACTGCACCACCGGTAGATATTGCAGAACTGGACTTTAATGATTTTAATGCTTTTATTAAAATAGCAGATAACGGAAAAGTAACGATATTTTCTCCCAACCCTGAAATAGGGCAGGGAGTAAAGACTTCCATGCCAATGATCATAGCGGAAGAGCTGGATGTGGCCTGGAAAGATGTACATGTAGCTCAGGGGATCCTGGATACCAAGAATTATACCCGTCAGGTAGCAGGAGGAAGTCAGTCCTTGAGACAGGGATGGACCCCTCTGCGTCAGACCGGAGCTACTGCAAGACAAATGCTGGTAAATGCCGCTGCGGCAAAATGGGGAGTAGACCCATCTGAATGTAGCACCAGCGAAGGCGTAATTACCAATGCCAGCGGAGATAAGCTCGGTTATGGTGAAGTGGTAATTGATGCCGCAAAAATGGAGATCCCTGAGGATGTTAAATTAAAGGATCCTAAAGATTTTACTATTGTCGGACAAGATGCTTTTAATGTAGACCTGGATGAGATCGTTACAGGGAAGCCTCTGTACGGAATGGATTTTAAAAGAGAAGGTATGCTCTATGCTTCCGTTCTCAGACCCCCTGCATTCGGACAGGTACTGGATGCTTATGACGACAGTGCTGCCCGTGCGGTAGAAGGGGTGAGCAATGTAATCCGTTTTGGAGATAAGATAGCTGTTCTGGCCAATAATACCTGGACCGCAATGAAGGGGAAAAAGGCATTGAAAGCCAGTTGGAAAGAAGGGACAAAAGCAGAAAGTTCTTCTGATCACGATAAGATCCTAACCGGACTTCTGGACGGAAAGGAATTTGAGACCCTCAGAAAAGATGGAGATGTAAAGAAAGCTTTTGCTCAGGCCGATCAGGTGCTGGAGCGTACGTATGAATCGCCTTTCCTTCCTCATAACTGTATGGAGCCAATGAACTTCTTTGCAGATGTCAGAACCGATAAAATAGAATTGGTTGGACCTATACAAACTCCGGCAGGTACTGCCAGAAGAGTTGCCCAGATGCTGGGTAGGAACGAAAGTGAGATCCACCTGGAAATGACCCGTATGGGAGGTGGTTTCGGTAGAAGATTGTACGGCGACTTTGTTCTTGAAGCTGCTGAGGTCTCTCACTTGGCTAAAAGCCCTGTAAAAGTGGTTTTCTCCCGTGAGGATGATATGTCTTCCGGAATTTACAGGCCATCTATAAAATACAGGATCGCCGCTTCTGTTAAAGACGGAAAAGTAACAGGATACCACCTAAAGGAAGCTTCCGTTAATTCTAATATGTATGGCTTGATCCCGAATTTCTTCCCGGCTGGTGCTGTGGAGAATTATCAGGTTGATGTAGCCAATTATGATAGTAACATTTCAACTGGGGCCTGGAGGGCACCTTATACTAACTTCCTGGCATTTGCAGAACAAAGCTTCTTTGACGAACTGGCAGATACTATGGGAGTAGATCGTATTCAATTACGTCTGGATCTGCTTCAGAATGTAAAAGGAACGACAGACGATCGCATTCAATATTCTCCCGAACGTATGGAGGGAGTTATAAAAATGGCAGTCGATAAGTCGGGGTGGGGTAAAAAGCAGGATGGTGTATACCAGGGCTTCTCAGCTTACTACTGTCATAATACTCACGTAGCGGAAGTTGCGGATATTGAAATGGATAAGGGATTGCCTGTGGTGAAAAAAGTAACCTGTGTGGTTGACTGCGGAATTGTGGTAAATCCAATGGGAGCTAAAAACCAGGCGCAAGGTGGAGTTATAGATGGAGTAGGACATGCCATGTACGGTGATTTCACGTTTACCGATGGAGTACCGGATGCGAATAACTTCCAGAACTACCGTCTTATCAGAATGAATGAAACCCCGAAGGTTGAAGTTCATTTTGTAGAAAGTGATATCGCACCTACCGGATTAGGAGAACCGACATTACCTCCGGTTGGAGCAGCCATTGCCAATGCCATACATTCGGCTACCGGTACCAGGCTGACCAAGTTTCCATTTATTAAACATATGGATGCTACCAAAAAGGTAATAGGATAATATTGAAATTCTAAAATTGTGAGGCTGTCTGAAAAGCCCTTAACACATCGTTTAAAGGATGGTGGTTTTTGAATTGGTTACCAAGATTTGAAAATTACCTGCACAAACACCTTTTTGCGATCCTTTCGGACAGCTTCATTATTTTTATTCTCTAATTTGATTTATGACGCACGAACTGAAAAAAATAATCGAAGCTTTTATCCATGCCGAAAAGAATAAACTCAAAGCTGTTCTGGCTACGGTGGTAGACCTGGACGGTTCGTCCTACAGAAGGCCGGGAGTTCGGATGCTTATACAGGAAAACGGGAAAATGATCGGGGCTGTAAGCGGAGGTTGTGTGGAGAAAGAAGTTTTACGCCAGTCTCAGGAAGTCTTTAAGACCGGGCACTCAAAGCTGATGACCTACGATGGTCGGTACAGACTGGGGTGCGAAGGTATTCTCTATATTTTGATTGAACCCTTTCAGCCTGAAACTGCATTGATAGAAGCATTTCATAAATGTATTGAAGAAAGGAGGTCCTTTGAAGTGATCTCCAGATATAAAAAGAAAGAAGGAATTGAACCCGGCCTGGGTTCTGAGATCAGGTTTTCCGAAAAGGAATCTTTCCCTTTTTCAGGTACAACCGTTACGCCTGAAGCAGAAGGGTCCCTCTCTGTATTCAGTCAGGAAATGCCACCCTGTTTTAAATTAGTGATCGTTGGCGCCGAACACGATGCGGTTCAGTTATGTTTGTTTGCTTCTTTCAGCGGATGGGAAGTGAGTGTTATTTCCTCACCTTCCGATCCCAAGACCCTGGCAAATTTTCCGGGGGCGACTAAAATATATTCTGTGGCGGCAGAAGAGATGGATGTATCTCTGATCGACGGGCAGACAGCCGTTGTTCTGATGACCCATAATTTTGCCAACGACCTTAAATATCTGCTTCGTTTCAAGGATACCGATCCGGCATATATCGGGTTACTGGGGCCGGCACACAGAAGAGAAAAGTTACTGAATCAGTTCCTGGAATACTGCCCGGAAATAAGTGATCAGTTTTTGGACAGGATCCACGGCCCCGCAGGAATAAATATTGGTGCAGAGACGCCACAGGAAATAGCGGTTTCTATTATTGCCGAGATACTATCCGTAGTCCGGGAACAGGAACCTATGCCTTTACATAAAAAAATGGGAGGAATCCATTCATAATGATCGGCAGTTGTGTCTGATAAACCTAAAATAGCAATTACCATCCTGGCAGCAGGCGCTTCCAGCAGGATGGGAACACCTAAGCAATTATTAGCCTGGGGAAAGACCACCTTGCTCGGACATTCTATAGAAACAGCACTTAATTCACAAGCCTTGGAAGTCCTTGTTGTTTTGGGAGCTAATGCAGATCTTATCGAAGCGGGAATACGAGCCGATTCGGTTCGTATCCTTAAAAACGAACAATGGGAAACCGGACTTGGAAGCTCTATTGCCTGTTGCGTGGACTACCTGAAACAGTCTTCTTCGGATACGGATGGTCTTTTGATCATGCTGGCAGATCAACCCTTAATAAACCCGGGCCACCTGAATACACTTATAGGGAAGTTTAACAAAGGCAAAAGGCAGATCATCGCTACCTCTTACAGGGAAAAAGCAGGGGTACCGGCACTTTTTGACAGGGAGTATTTTGAAGAGCTTTCAGCGTTGGGGAATGATTACGGTGCCAGAGACATTATCAGAAAACATTCGAAGGATCTGTTGACAGTCAGGGCAGATTCCCTGATAACCGATATAGATACCAAAGAGAATTATGACGAACTGTATAAAGATCATTTCAAAAGCTGATCCGCTTGGTTTAATATGATCTTTAAAATGCAATTAATGAATATTTTAATTGCGATATTGCATAAAATAATGGGATAAGAAAATTAATAGTATGAAGAATTATATTGGAATATTAGTATTACTTTTTATAGTCTCCTGTCAGCAGGGAGTTAAGGAACCCGTACAGGTTGAAGCATCTACCATCGGAGAGGGTATTGAAAAATTAGCTTCTGATGATTTCCAGGGAAGGATGCCGTTTACGGAAGGAGAGACCAAGACGGTAAATTATTTAAAAGAGAAATTTTCAGAACTCGGGCTTTCACCGGGGAATGGCGATAGTTATTTTCAGGAAGTTCCTTTAGTGGAAATTACAGGGACACCCTCCGAAAAGATGGAAATTTCAGGAGGTAAGGAAGATTTTGACCTGACATATTCTGAAGATTTTGTTGCGCTGACCTTAAAAACGGATAGCGAAGTAAGTCTGGAAGATTCGGAACTTGTCTTTGCTGGTTATGGAGTTGTGGCTCCCGAATACGGATGGAATGATTACGAGGGAATTGATTGGACCGGAAAGACAGCAGTTGTTCTTGTAAACGACCCGGGCTTTGCAACCGGAGACTCGACCGTGTTTAAGGGAAAAGATATGACTTATTACGGAAGATGGACCTATAAATATGAGGAAGCAGGCCGTCAGGGAGCAGCCGGAGTGATCATTATTCACGAAACAAAACCGGCATCTTACGGATGGAACGTGGTACAATCCAGCTGGAGTGGGGCACGTTTAAACCTGGAAAGCGATGCGCCCGTGGCAGATGTACAGGGATGGATTACCAGTGATGCTGCTAAAAAACTGTTTGAAGCTTCTTCCCTCGAAAATAAGGACTTTAAATCGATGGCACTGGATAAGGATTTTAAACCTGTTCCATTGGGATTAAAAGCATCGGTAAAGATCACCAATGAGATTAAAAGGGATGCTTCTAAAAATGTTGTTGCCCTTTTACCGGGTACGGAAAGGAAAGACGAATACATTATTTACTCTGCACACTGGGATCATTTAGGTGTTGGAAGGCCGGTAGGTAACGACTCTATTTATAACGGAGCAGTAGACAACGCTTCGGGAACAGCTTGTTTACTGGCAATAGCCGAAGCCTTTAAAAAAGAAAAACAACCTAAAAGATCGATTTTATTTATAGCGGTTACTGCCGAAGAACAAGGTCTGTTGGGGTCGGCTTATTATGCAGAAAACCCCATTTACGATCCGAAGAAAACGGTAGCTAACATTAATATGGATGCCATCTCAAACCCTGGCCCTATGAAAGATCTGACAATTACCGGTTATGGTCATTCCGAAATGGATGAATATGCCAGGGAGATCGCTGAAAAACAAGGACGTTATATAATTCCCGATCCTGAAGCGGAGAAAGGGTATTTCTTCAGGTCCGATCACTTTAATTTTGCCAAGATCGGTATCCCTGCTCTTTATGCAAGCGGAGGTTATGAAGATTTTGAGCATGGAATTGATTTTGTAAAACAAATGAATGACGAATACCTGAAGAACAAATATCATCAGCCTCTTGATGAATACGATCCGGAAACTTTTGAGTTAAGCGGGATCCAATTCGATGCCCAGCTGATGTTCGAGGTAGGTTTAAAGCTTTCGAATGAAGATTACTTTCCGAAATGGTATGACGGAAGTGAGTTTAAAGCGGCAAGAGAAAAATAATCAAATGATCCATATGCTGTAGAAACTGGGTGTAAGCATAAATTTGAAACAATATCCCCTAAATATTTTTGATTTCTATATACTTAGGGCTGGTTGAGTTATTCATTGCCTCATATTTTTTATCTTGGGATGATATAACTAATTATCATAACTGCACATCCATGAAAACCAAATTTTTATTAATTCCTGCACTGCTTTTTACTGCATTTTGCATAGGGCAGGAAAATGTAGATACGGAGGCCATTAAAAAGATAAAGAATGAAGGCCTTAATAACTCTCATGTAGAGGAGATAGCTTTTAATCTGATTGATAAATCAGGCCCTCGTCTTACCAACTCAGAAGGCTATGAAAGAGCTGCCGATTATGCTGTAAAACAATTGACAGAATGGGGATTGGTTAATGCCAAAAAAGAAGCCTGGGGAGAATTCGGTAGAGGCTGGGAAATGAATAAGAGCTATGTGGCCATGACCAAACCTTACTATATGCCGTTTATTGCTGTTCCCAAGGCGTGGACAGAGAGTACTGATGGTGCTATTTCCGGGAAAGTGATCTTTGTCGATATTGAAAAAGAAGAAGATTTCGCCAAATACAAAGGAAAACTAAAAGGAGCTATCATTGCGGTAAAACCCAGAGGTCAGCAAAACCCGACTTTCGAAGCGGATGCTTTGCGTCTTACGGAGGAAGAACTGGAGAACCTGGAAAAGCCAAGTACTAATACCAGGCGATTTACCCCGGAACAGATTGCCGCTTTCAGAGCGCGCAGGGCACTCAGCAGAAAATTAAATACCTTTCTGGCCGAAGAAGGGGCAGCACTTATTATTAACGGAACCAACGGAAGGCACGGAACACTCTTCACGAGTAGCCCAAGGGGATATATAAAAGATACTCCTCCGGGTGTAAGTGAACTTGAAATGGCACCTGAGCATGTAAATCTTATGACCCGTTTAATTGAGAACGGAGTGGAGGTAGAAATTGAAGCAGAGGTTAAAACTACCTTTAATGAAAAGGACCTGCAGGGTTACAATGTTATTGCTGAGATTGAAGGAACAGATAAGAAATTAAAACCCGAGCTGGTAATGCTTGGCGGACATTTGGATTCCTGGCATGGAGCTACCGGAGCTACAGACAATGCTGCCGGTTGTATTGTTATGATGGAAGCCGTACGGATTCTTCAGGCTACCGGACTAAAGCCAAAGCGTACCATCCGAATAGCCTTATGGGGTGGAGAAGAGCAGGGATTGCACGGTTCCCGTAATTATGTGAAAAACCATTTTGGCGATTCCGAAACAATGAAGTTAAAAAAGGATCACGAAAAAGTATCGGCCTATTATAATATAGACAACGGAACGGGAAGGATCCGCGGTATTTACCTTCAGGGGAATGAAAAGGTAGGACCTATCTTTAAGAAGTGGTTCAGCCATTTTGATGAACTTATTGATAATACTACAATTACCATCCGCAACACAGGTGGAACGGATCATTTAGGATTTGATGCTATCGGGATCCCGGGATTTCAATTTATTCAGGATCCGATCGAATACTGGTCCAGAACCCATCATACCAATATGGATACGTATGAGCGTTTGGTTATAGACGATCTTAAACAAATGTCTGTAATTATTGCATCATTTGTTTACAATACTGCTCAGCGGGATGAAAAACTTCCGCGTGAACCACTAAAAGAAGTGGAGTAGAGAGCTTTTGAACAGCTGAATTCTGAGTGATCTACCGGGCATTTTTCAGGAATAAGTATGAAAATCGATACCGGGGATCACTTGTTTTTAGGTGATTGGATTTTATATGCATCGAATAAATAATTCCCTATGTTACAAAAGAAAAAAATAACATTCTCTTTACTATTGCTGGTTTTAATGGGGGCATGTACTTATCCTGCGAAAGAGCACATTAATTTGGAAGAACAGGCCTGGATACATGGCTCGGAAGATTGTGAACAGAATTCGGACCCTCTTATTCAGGTGGTAAAGTACGACGAAGACACCTGGATCCTGAGACAGAACAAATGCACGAATTATGAAGCTCCTTTTATGTTCCTGTTTTTCGGAAAGAATAAAGCCCTGCTGATGGATACCGGAGCTACCAGGGAGGAAGATAAATTCCCTTTGTATCAAACAGTAAAAAGCCTGATCGATGCCAGGCAAAAAGAGTACGCTACTGATCTGCAATTGGTCGTGGCCCATACCCATGCTCATGGAGACCATCATGCGGCGGATGCACAATTTCAGGGCAAACCCGCTACATCGGTAATTGGCTTGCAGGTAGAGGACATAAAAAGTTTTTTTGCTATTGAGAACTGGCCGGAAAACAATGCGGTTTACGATCTGGGAGACAGGGCACTGGAAATCATTCCAATTCCGGGGCATCAGAAATCCTCAATTGCAGTTTATGACCCTCAGTCCGGAATATTACTAACGGGAGACACCTTCTACCCGGGACGTCTTTATGTAGAGGACTGGTCTGTTTTTAAAGAGAGTATCCGAAAGCTTTACGATTTCACTAAAAAACACGAAATATCATATATCCTGGGTAATCATATAGAAATGTCTCTTGAACCCGGAAAGGATTATCCCATAGGAACACTGTATCAACCCGAAGAACAAAAACTTCCGCTCTATCCTGAGGACCTGGAAGAGCTACATAAAGCCCTTGAAAGGCTGGGGGACCAGCCTACACGGGAAATACATGATAAATTTATTATTTACCCTATTAAGTAGTAAAACATCTTTTAGGTTAACTGAAAAGGTAACTTCCTTTGCCGCTCTCCGGTCAGGTCAAAAATGGCATTTCCGATAGCGGGTGCCATAGGAGCAATCGGAGGTTCTCCAACCCCGCTGGGTTTGGCACTGCCTTCTACCATGATCACTTCAATTTCGGGAGTATCCATCAGAGAAGCCATCGGATACTGATGGTAATTAGTGGCCGTCATTTGCCCGTCTTTTACATAAGTTCCTTCATACATAGAGGCACTTATCCCCATCATGATGCAGCCTTCAACCTGCTGTCGAACCCCATCGGGATTTATGACCAGACCCGGATCTACAATATGAGTAACTTTTGTAACCCGTATCTGCCCGTCTATTTTCTGTACCTCTACAGCAGCTGCTGCAACAGTTTTTCTATCTTCTCCACAGGCAAAACCTCTCCCGACGCCCTCAGGTGCAGGAGTATTCCATCCGCTTCTGTCTCGAAGGATCTCAATGATATTTTTCATTCGCTTTACAATAGGATCGTCCGAATAAAGGTGTTTCAGGCGAAACTCGATCGGATCCGTATTTGCTTTTCGGGCCAGTTCATCAATAAATGTTTCAACTGCAAAGCCATTTGGAAACATCCCAACCCCTCTCCATATTCCGGTAGGGATAGGCATATCTATATGTTCAACATAAGCTTTCTTGTTTGGGAAGTCGTAGAGGAATTTGGCTCCGTGACCTGCTGATATAAAATCGGCACCCATAATATTCATTCCCATCTTTCCGGCTGCCAGTTTTATTCCCATATCGCCGGTGGCCTGGGTGTGGCTAATAGCTTTAACCGTACCGTCATCATTCAACACCGCTTTGAGTTCATGATGAGACGAAGGACGGAAATACCCATCCGTAAACTCGCTTTCTCTGTCCCGGAAGACCTGTACAGGCTTTCCCAATATTTGTGAGATCCGCGCTGCTTCGGGAGCGTTAAACTTAAAGTATCGTCTTCCAAAACCACCTCCCAGAAAGGAATTCCTGATCTCGATCTTGCCCGAACTCATATTTATGGCTTTGGAAACAGCTCTTTTGACAAAAGATATGGCCTGAGTTCCCATGATGATCACTGCCTTATCTTCTTTTACATCGGCAATGACACCATTGGGTTCCAGTTGTGCATGCACTCCTAATGAAGTTCTGTATTCCTGATGGATCACTTCAATATCATCATCTTTAATTACAGAAGAGGCACTCCCTTTATCCTGAAGCTTAACGGTCCTTCCGTTCCCTACTTTAACTAATTCATCTATATCCTGCTGTTGCCAGGTTTTTTCAACATCCCATTCCAGTTTCAGGGCTTTTTTTCCCATTTCGGCCGCATACCTGTTTTTAGCAACCACAGCTACCCAATTATCTTCCCGTATAACACGGATCACTCCATTGGTGCTTTCGGCTTCACTGCTATCTACACTTTTCAATTTTCCTCCGATATATTCCGGGTACTGAACCACTGCATAAAGCATATCGGGGATTTCGGTATCTATGGCAAAAATAGCATCCCCCATAACCTTGGGTTTCAGATCGATCCGTTTTCTTTCCGTACCTACATACTTAAAAGAAGAAGCCAGTTTGAGGTCAGGGGTCTTGGGCGTTTTCCATTGTTCCGTATTTTTTACGATATCGGCATACGACATACTTTCGGAACCTTTAAGAAGCATTCCGTTCTCTGCTCTTATATCTTCCAACGGAACTTTCCAGTAATCGGCAGCAGCCATTCTCAGCATTTCCCGCATAGTAGCTGCTACTTCCCTGATAGAAACATAGAGGGAGTGTGTAGAACCGCTACCTCCGGTTCCGGCCATATCATTAGCACTGTTTACGGAACTCCCGGGAACGACTTTTATTTGTTCTATGGCTACTTCCAGCTCCTCGGCTGCCAGCATGGCAAAACCGGTAAAAATACCCTGACCCATTTCTACTTTGGGCGATTTAAAGAGGATGGTATTATCTTCCATGATTTCAAACCAGAAGTCCGGATCAAAATTCGATACCCCTGAAGGAAGATCCATATCGGCTATAAAACCGGCAGCAAAAGTTCTTAGTTTATGCCTTCCGAAATACAGAAGTAAACTCCCGCCCCCTATGACAATACCAGTATTTTTAAGGAATTTCCTCCTGGAAAACCCTTTTTTCTTCTTTTCCGGTGTCTCTTCCTTACTCATCGGATTGTACTTTTTGAGATTGTTTTAATTGGGCGGCTTTTTTAACTGCCTTTATGATCCTCGGGTGGGTTCCGCATCTGCAGATATTGGAAATATTTTCTTTAATATCCTGATCGGTCGGCTCCGGGATCTCTTCAATAAGCTTGGCAGCAGCCATCATAAAACCCGGTTGACAATAACCGCATTGAGGAACATTGATATCCATCCAGGCTTGCTGCACAGGGTGTAACTCATTTTCGTTTTCCGACAGACCTTCAATCGTAGTTACATTCTTATTCTCGGCATATTTTACCGGAAGGGAACAGGAACGGTATAATTCTCCATCTACATGAAGACTGCAAGCACCGCATAAAGCTTTTCCGCAACCGTATTTAGTACCTTTTAGCGATAATTCATCCCTGACCACCCACAATAATGGGGTCATCGGGTCTGTATCTACCGTAACCGCTTTTCCGTTTATTTTAAAACTAATATTCATCAATATGTATTCAGTTTAATTATCAGCCTTTTCCGTTGGGATATGGGCGCCATTTTCCAGCCACTCGTCCAGTGCCTTTTCAAATTCATTAAAGGAAACTTTTACAGGTGTGCGTCCCTTACCGGGATCCCATCCCCATAATACAAGGGAATCGTGTTTCATATGATGCACCAGGTCTTCAGGGCTTCTTCCACCGTTCTGTTCCGGATCTGTCAATCGCTTTGCGATCTCTTCATCCGTCAGTCCGAACCATCCCATGCTTTTTGGAGCCAGGCTCCAGTGAGGTGCTCCCGGGACATTGGAATAATTATTATTCTCCTTGTGATGGCAGGTGTTGCACTTTTGTACCGGCCCGCCATTATTTGATTCGCCTCTGCTGACATTAAAAAGATGTAAATGCTGATCATCTCCCTGTCTCGGACGATCGCCGGTAGGGTGACAATTGATACACCGCGGATCTTTTAAAACCTCAAGGATCGTTTGAAAGGCCCGCAGGGACTTCTCCTTTTTATCTTCATTCTTTACCAGGGGAATGTCATAGACCCTTTTGGAATAACCAGTAGAAGGGCGGCTGAATACCAGCGCAAAGAGCATTAAAAAACAAATAACAATCGTATTTCCTGTTTTTGTGTTCATATCTTTCAGATCTGGTTAATTCATATCCGCAGGATCATCTTCAACCGAGAAAACGGATCAATTAAAATTACAAAAAATAAAGGGAGTAGAAGGAAAGAAAATCAAGCTTGCGATAAGATACTCACTGTCAATTTTTTATTGCTGTTATTCAATGCCATGGGCCTTTAGTAATTGCTCAAAACGGGGATCTCCTTTCAGGAAATCAAAAAAATCGTTGCGTTCCCGTCTTAACCTTCTCGATTGATTGTTACGGATCGTGTCCAGATAATAAAGAACACTGTCTGTTTCTTTAATCCCGGCAAAGGCAACTGCTAACTGATGATTACGCTCCTCCGCTTCGGAATTACTTTTGATCGAATCGATAAGGGCATATACTTTTTCAGTATCTCCGATCGTGCCGTAACAGTAGGCCAAAAATCGATTATAAGCGGATTGTTCGCCCACCATTTTTTTTAAGGGCTCGATAGCACTTTTATAATCTTTTTGATCCATGTATAAACGGAAGTAGGACCTGTTGATGACAAATTTGTTGTTGTCGCTGCTGTTTTCTTCTATGGTTTTCATCAGCTTTTCAGCCTCATCGTATTTAAAGTTGGCAATAAGGGCTGTAAAATAACTGTTGGCGGTGGCAAAGGACAATGGATCCAGACGATAGGCAATCTCCGCTTGTTCCAGTTGTTTTTCCGACTGCTTCGTATAGTAGAAAAAAGTGGCATATTGATGCCTTGCGGTTAGGTCGTTTGGTGATAGCTTTATCGCTTTTTCAAAGGCGAGGTTGGCCAGGTCATGTTTCCCTTCAATATTGTAGATAAGCCCCCGCACCGAATAGATCCTCGATATTTTATTGTTGATGGCTTCCGCTTTATCCAGGTACTGATTGGCCAGGCGTGAAGCTTCATTTGGGTCCCTGCCGGCATAATAAGTTTCCAGATAGATAGAATTCGCGATCTCGGCATAGGCTTCCGCATATTTCGGATCGATATCTATTGCTTTCTGATAGAATTCTATACTTTTTTTAATACTCTCTTTATTTCTCTTATCGGCTTCCCGTCTGCCTCTTAAAAAGAACTGATAGGCCTCCAGATTATTGGTAGGGATACTGGCAAGGCTTTCCTGCTCATCGGAACTTATATTTATGTGGAGGGCCTGAACGATCTCCTTGGAAACCTCTGTCTGAATGGCAAAAATATCGGTTAGGGTCTTATCGTAATTTTCAGCCCAGATATGTTCGTCACTTTCAGCTTCTATTAACTGAGCGGTTACCCTTATCTCATCTCCGTATTTCCTGATGCTTCCCTCCAGAATATAAGCTACCCCTAGTTCTTTGGCTATTTCGGGAATGGTCTTTGTCGTGCCCTTATATTGCATTACCGATGTTCTCGATATTACATGAAGATTCTTTAATTTGGAGAGATTAGTGAGGATATCCTCGGTAATACCATCGGTAAAAATGCTGAAATCCTTGTCTGTACTCATATTATCGAAAGGAAGTACCGCTATGGAATAATCAAGCGTTTTATCTTTTTCTTTCGAAAAATAGAGGGAATAAACTACGGCGAGGCCGATAAAAAAAAGGATAACCCCAATAACAGCCACCATTTTCTTTCTTTTACCCAGGCCTTCTTCAGGTGAGCTCTTCTCCTGTAGCTTTCCTTTGATGTCCTTTGGATCGGGAACAACCAGGCCCTCATTGGCAATAGCAAAAATGGGCATTGCTTCTCCTACATTCTTCAATTCGTAAACGTCGAGGAATTTAGATATTATATCTCTGTGGCTCCGGATCTGGTCATGAACCTTATCGGAGATCAGGATACTGCCGGAGACTGCGCAGGACTCTATACGGGAAGCGATATTCACCGCATCTCCTATAATATCGTCTTCAGAATAAACAATATCCCCAACATGCATTCCTATCCTTACGGGTATTTCAGGTTCCTGAAGAAAAGCCCGCTGCATTTCAATAGCGCAGTTCACGGCTTCCACAGAACTTTTAAAGACACTCAGGGTCCCGTCTCCGAAATACTGAATGATCTTTCCATTGTATTTTTCAGTAGTATTTTCGAAGATCTCCCGGTGCTTATTTCTTAGCGAGATCGCATTTTTCTCGTCATGCTGCATCAAGGCTGTATAACCCTCAATATCAGTAAACATAATAGCTGAAAGTTGCCTATTTTGTGACATTAAACGAGAATTTAAGGTAAAGTTTTACTAATTTAGGATAATTATTGTAAATAATCGACGCATTTGCTAATTGTTTAATTATGAGGGAAATGCGTGTTTATTAGTAAGTTTATCCTTTTCACACGAAAGAATAGTTCAAATTATGCAGGGAACCGAAATAAAACAAACTGCCGTTTTTCTCTCTCAGATCCCGTTCTTTTCGGAAGTTTCCAAAACATCTTTGGAGCATCTGTGTGAAAAACTCGACACTACCGTTTTTAGAAAGAAAGAATCAATATTTGAGAAGGGCGATCCGGGAGATGCTATGTTCGTGATCCTTGGCGGAAAGGTCAGGGTTCATGAGAATTCCCACGTTTACGGACATATGTCGGAAGGAGAGTGTTTCGGAGAGTATGCGCTTATCGATAATAAGGAACGTTCTGCATCTGTTACTGCAGTCGAAGAAACCACATTACTGAGGATAGAACGTCAGCATTTTGTAGACCTGATGTTAAACGACAGTGGTTTTGCCCAGGGAATACTGGCGGTAATGATAAAGCGGCACAGGGAATTAGACAGCATTCAGGAAAACCTTGCCAGTTCCAGGGAAGCATTACAACTGGCAAATTCTAAAATGAGCGGCCTGATCAACGGAGCGATGGATGCCATAATCATGTTCGATAGCAGTTTTAAGATCATACTCACTAATCCGTCCGCCAATTTGCTCCTGGAGAATGAAGATGTGCACGGGAGGAATATCCTTTTCTTTCTGGATGATGCCGGAGCGGAGATGCTGGAAAAGCTGGTAGGTTCGGAAGCAGAAGATGAAAAAGAGAAAATAAATAATTACCTGCCGCAGGTGGTCAGGGTGATAGGCTCTGCAGGAAAGGAAGTCCTGAACGAGGGAACGATCAGCATGTACGGAAATGAGAAAGAGCATTTTTATACTCTTATCCTGAGAAATATAGAAGACCGCTTAATTGCGGAAGACAAGATAAATCTGCTTACTACCCAGGCAGCTTACCTGGAAGAAGAGATCAAAGAACTTACCAGTAATTACGGGATCGTTACCGGAGATCCGGCTATGAAAGCAGTTTTGAATGCTGTAGAGCAGGTAGCAGGAACAGATGCTACTACGCTTATCAATGGAGAGACAGGTACCGGAAAGGAGCTGGTAGCCAGGGCTATTCACAGGATGAGTAAAAGAAATGACAAAGCATTGATACGGATCAATTGCGGAGCCATCCCCGCCAATCTTATAGAAAGTGAATTGTTCGGGCATGAGAAAGGCGCCTTTACCGGAGCAGTTTCCAGCAGGAAGGGGCGGTTTCTTCTGGCGGATGGCGGAACCATCTTTCTGGATGAAATAGGGGAACTCCCGCTGGAACTTCAACCCAAATTACTCAGGGTGATCCAGGAAGGAGAATTCGATCCTGTAGGCAGCTCAGAAACCATAAAGGTTGATGTCAGGATCATTGCTGCTACACATCGGGACCTACTTTCATCTTCCAGGGAAGGGAAATTCAGGGAAGATCTTTATTACCGTTTGAATGTTTTTCCGGTTAAGATCCCAGCTCTCCGGGAGAGGGGAAATGATGTTTGCCTGATTGCCCGGGAGATGATAGATCAGTTTTCTACCAAACTCAATAAAAAACCCTTAGATCTTTCCGAAGCAGACAAGGCCCTCTTTTTGTCTTATAACTGGCCCGGAAATGTAAGGGAACTTCAGAACCTGGTAGAACGGGCCGTGATCGTATCCCGTAACGGAAAAGTAAACTGGACAGATATTGTTCCGCATGCATCTGCAGGCAAAACAAATGACACAAAACAGGATCCTGAACGCATCCTGACTTCCGAAGAACTTATAGAACTGGAAAAGGAAAATATCCTTAAGGCTCTTAAGATGACCAATTGGAAAGTATCCGGTAAGAACGGAGCTGCGGCCCTGCTTAAATTACCTCCTACTACCCTTGCTTCACGGATCAAGGCTCTGGGTATCAGCAGGCCGGTATAATTCACGAAATCCCGTTAAAATATTCACGAAATATCGTTAAATCACGAAATATCGTTAACCGTTCCTATTCTTATTTTTGATTTAAATATCTGATAATCAGTATTTTAATGTTTTTGGCATGTCAGATGCAGATAGTTAGGCATCAAACAAATGTTTAACTAAAAAAATAATTAAAATGATTACAGAAGCAAACATTAAAAATGGAGTAAACGTAGACCAGTTAGTAGAAACTATCGGAGCGGTTCAAAAAGATCCTTCTCTTGCAAAGTTCGAATTCAGAACTAAAAATAACTGGATTGACGGTGGACATTGTGTAACCAGTGCCAAAAGCTTTTATGGAGTAGGGGCTGAAGATACCACAAGAAAAGAAACCTTTACTATGGAAGCAGATCACCCTCAGGTTCTTTTAGGAGAAGATCTGGCACCAACTCCTGCCGAAATCGTACTTCACGCCTTAGGTTCCTGTTTAACCGGAGCAATGGTTTATCACGCATCGGCAAACGGAATTGATATTGAAAGCGCAGAATCTTCTTTGGAAGGTGGTGTTGACTTGCACGGTTTCCTTGGATTGGATGCAGATATCAGAAAAGGTTTCGAAGGAATAAAGGTGAGACTAAAAGTAAAATCCGATGCCACTACTGAGCAATTGGAAAACCTTGCAAAATTCTCTCCGGTATTCGATATGCTTACAAACCCGACCCCGGTTTCTATCGAAATCGTAAAGTAAAAAGAAAAAGACGCCTGATAAATGTCAGTTCGAGCGCAGTCGAGAACTTTTGGTTCTTAATTTTTTAAATACATCTCGACTGCGCTCGATGTGACAACTACTTCACATCATAGACTTTAATGATCAGGCGTCTTTTTTCATTCCTTATTCATCCTCATCACCTTCTTCTAAAAAATGAAAACGCAAAAACATATCGTATTAAACGGAAATCAGGCAGCAGCTCATATTGCGTACAAAACGAATGAGTTATTTGCCATTTACCCTATTACTCCCGCCTCAGGAATGTCCGAACTGGTGGAAGAATGGAGCGCCGGGGAACAAAAAAATATTTTCGGTGATATCCCTCAGACATTTGAAATGCAATCGGAAGGAGGAGTGGCAGGAGCTATGCACGGAGCCCTGCAAAAAGGTTCCTTGTCGGCAACATTTACCGCCTCACAGGGCTTGCTTTTAATGATGCCGAATATGTATAAGATTGCCGGCGAACTGACGCCCAATGTTATTCATGTGGCTACGCGAACGGTGGCTACACACGCTTTATCTGTCTTTGGAGACCACAGCGATATTATGGCCGTAAGAAATACGGGTTATGCTTTTCTCGGAGCTGCTTCCGTGCAAGAGGCCATGGATTTTTCACTGATCGCTCAGGCAGCGACTTTGGAATCCCGTATCCCTTTTGTTCATTTTTTTGACGGATTCAGGACATCCCATGAATGCAATACGATAGAAATGGTTACTGATGAAACCATCCGCGAAATGATGAATGAGGAGCTGATCAAAAAGCATCGTCAAAGAGCTTTAAATCCCAATAGCCCGGTTATCCGTGGAACTGCCCAGGCTTCGGATGTGTTTTTTCAAAGCCGGGAAGCGATCAACCCTTTTTATCAGGCGTGCCCTGATATAGTACAAAAACAAATGGACGCATTTGCCAGCCTGACAGGAAGGCAATATCGTCTTTTTGATTATGTTGGCCATCCGGAAGCGGAAAGGATCATCATTTCTATGGCTTCTTCTACGGAGACCATAGAAGAAACGGTTAATTACCTCAATGCACAGGGAGAAAAAACAGGCCTTGTAAAAGTGAGGTTATTTCGCCCGTTTAGCACAAAGCATCTGATAAATGCAATTCCGAAAAGCTGTAAGGCTATAGCTGTACTGGATAGGACCAAGGAGCCCGGATCTGCTGGAGAACCTTTATATCTCGATGTGGTTAGTTCTTTGATGGAAGAAGTAAACAGCCGGAAATTCATTCAGTTTCCCAAAATAACAGGAGGCCGGTATGGTCTGTCTTCAAAAGAATTGGATCCGCCTATGATAAAGGCCGTATTTGAAAATTTAAAACAAGACATCCCCAAAAATAATTTTACCATAGGCATCAATGACGATATTACCCATTTGAGCCTGGATTATCAGAAAGGATCACATTTAAAAACATCTGCTTATCAGGCGGTGTTCTATGAAAAAAAATCGGAAAAGGCGATAAACAGCTTTAACGAACTTGTCCGGCATATTGCTGAGGAGACCGGCCACTATGTTCAGGCATATTCTGAATGTGATTATAAAAAATCCAGCTCGCGAAGGGTTTCCCATTTGCGTTTGGATACACAACCCATAAAAGCACCTTATCTGATCGGGGAAGCCGATTTTATAGCCTGTGACGGGCTTTCTTTCCTGAAAAATGATAACGTACTCGACAAAATAAAAACAGGAGGAACACTTTTAATAAATACTTCTCTTAAGCCTGAAGAATTCTGGGAAGCTCTTTCAGTTAGCGAACAGAAGCAAATACAGAAAAAAGAAGTCGTTTTATACACTCTCGATATTTCTGATTTTAATGAAGACGCAAAGATCTCAGGGCTCCAAAAGTGCTTTTTAGCAATAAAAAACGGAACTGATCCGGGAATTGAAGAATTGTTCCAACGAGTAGATACTTCAATCATTGGAAAAACTGTCGATCAGGATGCACTTTTCTCCGGAACTCTTCTGGGAAAACTGCTTAACGGGAAGAGAGATGAACTTCCGCTGAGTGTTTTTCCGGTGGATGGGACCTATCCCACCGATACTTCCGTTTTTAACAGTATTGAAGCTAAGGCTGAATTGCCTGAATGGAAGCCTGATCTTTGTACACAGTGCGGAGCCTGCAGTATGGCCTGTCCGCAGGCAGTCCTGCGTATTAAGGTGTATGATGATGATAAAATGAATGCTACCCCTCCTGCATTAAAATCGATAAAGGCAGTTGAATGGGATCCGATGAATTATACGATCCAGATCAATCCCGATCAGTGTACTTCCTGTAACAATTGTATAGATGCCTGTCCTTCCGGAGCTTTAAAAATGACCAATAGGGATTCGGTTCTCGAAACAGAGAAGCAAAACTGGAAGTACTTTGAACGTATTCCCGAATTCGACAGGAAGAAGCTCGATACCGGAAAAGTAAGTCAGCAGCAATTACAGCAACCGCTCTTTAAATACTCTCCCGGTATAGATGCCTGCGGAGAAGCTCCCTATTTAAAACTTTTATCTCAATTGTTTGGAGACAGGATGCTGGTGGCAAATGCCACGGGTGCCAGCTCTATTTTTGGTGGTTCCCTGCCAACCACTCCCTGGTCCAAGGATGAGAAGGGGAGAGGCCCTGCCTGGTCTAATTCCCTTTTTGAAGACAATGCTGAATTTGGCCTTGGATTCAGGTTATCCCTGGATCAGCAGGAAGAACAGGCACGTCAGTTGTTGATCAAAATAAAGCATAAACTGGATTCAGATCTGGTGAATGCAATTTTAAAGGCAGAGCAGCTAAACGAAACTGAGATCGCAGAACAAAGAGATAAGATCAGTGTGCTTAAGGATCAACTTAAAAATGATGACTCCCCGGACGCACAGCGTTTAATAACTATTGCAGATAGTTTGGTAAAGCAAAGTGTATGGATCGTTGGAGGAGACGGATGGGCTTATGATATAGGTTATGGCGGACTGGATCATGCCATTGCTTCCGGAAAGAACATCAATATCCTGGTGCTGGATAATGAAGTATACGATAATACCGGCGGACAAATGTCGAAGGCTACACCTCTCGGAGCCAGTGCAAAATTTGCGGTTAACGGCAAGCAAAAACAGAAAAAGGACCTGGGAATGCTGGCAATGACCTATGAAGATGTTTATGTAGCTTCTGTGGCTATCGGAGCGGATCAGGAGCAAACCTTAAAAGCACTGAAAGAGGCGGAGAGTTATGACGGCCCTTCCCTGATCATTGCGTATTGCCACAGTGCATCACACGGAATAGATATGAGACATCCGCAGCAGTATCACAAAGCAGCTGTAGATTCGGGCCAGTGGTTGTTATACAGAAATGATCCCCGTAGAGTAAAAAAAGGCTTAAGCCCTCTGCAACTGGATTCTGTAGAACCCGAAATAGATATAGAGACCTACCTTCGGATGGAGAAACGTTTTGATAAGCTTTTCGCAGCGGATACAAAAAGTTTTAAAGGGTATATATCTGAATACCGGGAGCAGATAAGAAAAAGATATAACACCTATAAATTCCTTCAGGCCTCTCAGGAATACAGAAAATCGAAGAAGCCATACCAGGATGAGATCTCTACTACAGATACCAGCAAAACGAGAACGATATAATCCTTCCAGCTAAAGGGCTTTTTATAAAACAGATAGTCGATAAGTATCCAGAAGGCAACGAGTATGACCCAGATGACCCAACTGCCCAAACCGAGGTAGTTCAAAAAAAGATAGGCAACTATCGACGCAATAAGTGTATAAAACAGTTTCATAACCGGATGCTTTTATTATTCATATACGATTTCCACGCTCTCCGTTAACGGAATGCTCTGGCAGCTTAAAGCATAGCCGTCAGCCACTTCCTCATCAGTCAGGGCAAGGTTGTTTTTCATATGTACCTTTCCATTTTTTACTTTACAGATACAGGTAGAGCATACGCCGCCCTCACAAGAATAAGGCGGATTCTTTCCCTGGGATATCAGTGTTCTCAGAAGAGTTTTCCCCTTGGGGACATTTACTTCAATTTTTTCCCCGTCCAGATGCGCAATAAGTGTTGCATTTTCCCAGGCATCCTGATCTGCCCCTTCGGTTTGCCCTCCGAAGCTTTCAGTAAAAATGCGTTCTCCCGGAACATCCATATCCTTTAATGCTTCCTTTGTATTTTGGATCATTGTTCCCGGGCCACAGATATAATATTCGGCATTCTGGGCATAAGGCGGGTATTCACCGATAAAACGGGATACTGTTTTCTTATCGATCCTTCCCTTAAGATAAGGTTTGTCCTTGCTGCTTTTCCACAGATCGGACCATTTGCTCTTTGGCCGGCTTAAGGAATGTACCAGGACAAAACGATCAAAATATTGTTCCTGAAGTTGCTCCAGCTCATTTTGGAACATGATGGATTCCTGATTGGAATTTCCGTAGATCATATGTACATAGCTTCTTGGCTCTCTAAACAATACCGTACGAAGAATAGAAAGAATGGGAGTAATACCACTTCCGGCGGAAAACAGATAATAGGTTTTGTAATTCCCTTCTTTTATATCGGCTGTAAAACGCCCTTCCGGAACCATTACCTCTACCGTATCCCCAACCTTTAAGGAGTCATTGATATGATTGGAGACCAAACCTCCTTTTACTTTTTTTACTCCGATACGCAAAGGTTCTTCCATGACCGGACTGCTACAAAGAGAATAGGACCTTCGAACTTCTTCTCCTCCGATAGTGAATTTTACAGTCAGGTATTGCCCTGCTTTATAATTAAACTCATTGTAAAGCTCGTAAGGCAGATCGAAAGCTACTGATACGGAATCTGCCGTTTCTTTTCTCAGATCTGTTATCTGGAGTTTATAGAACTTGCTCATTGATCTTTATATTTTTCTATCCATTCCTTAATAACGCTTTGAAATTTGCTGATGGCATACTCTCCGCGCTGTGCCTGTGCACCTACCTGGAACTTAGGTGAATAAAGAGATTTCTGCTGTTGTTCACAAGCGTAAACGTCCTCTGCCATAAAATCTCCGCTGGCCATAGGATCTGTTTCCGGATCTCCTTCGTATTTTCCTTTATTCCCGTAATGACTCCACAACTTATGCATGGACGACTTTGTGTATTGCCTGGTGAATTCCCTTTCACTTACATTCATCACCTTGGTTCGAATATTTACCAGTGTCCTGTCTGGTGCCAGGGGAATTACATGAAAGCTGTTCCAGCTGCTTTCCCCCTCAGTGATCCCGATATTGGGGAACAACCAGGGAACATAAGCCCCGATCTTATCTTCGGGAACAGAATCTATAAGAGGATAAGGAGCTGCATTCTTCACATCTTTTGCATAATCCGGAACCAGGGGTTCATAAAACCAGTAATGAGGCCCGGCCCAGCCAAATTCGGCCCTGGCATGATCATACATATTCAGGGTTCCTTCATGCAGGTGTGCCAGGTGATAATGATCTATATAATTTTCAACAACGATCTTCCAGTTTGCCTTGATCTCCCTGCTATAGAAGGGTTCATTATCATTTTCGGAATATTCTACCAGATCTTCTACAATATGAGGCCCCAGGTAAGGTTCAACTTCTCCGAAAAATTCCATGATGGAAGGAGCATCCTTATCCGGATGAACAAAAAGCATCCCCTTAAAAATATCTACTGAAGCCTCATGCAGATTTAATCCGCATTTATGCAATTCTCCCTTTAGCTGAGGAAATTCCTCTTCTCTTTTCGGAATGCTGATCAGCTTTCCTTCCAGGTCATAGGTCCAGTCGTGATACGGGCAACTGATGGCTTTTTTTGCTTTCCCCACAGCCCTTAACAACTGAGTTCCTCTGTGGCGACACATATTGTGAAAGGCCCTTAAGCGGTGATCCCTGCCCTTGACAATAAAAATATTATTAAGGCCTGCCTGCACGCTGATATAATCTCCCGGCTCTGCAACATCTTCCACAAAACCCGCAAATTGCCAGGTCTTGCTGAAAATATACTTCATTTCCATGTCCAGCCATTCCTGGGAGGTATAGGCCTCTACAGGGAGCTCATGCATCATGGTCTTGTTTTTCTCGCTCATATTCTATCTTATTAATATTCTTTTGGCTCCCAGTCCGGTGGTTTGACAAGAACCAGCATTTTATTCTTTATCCCTTTTACACTTTTGATCTTCCGGAATAACCTGCTGATTCCATGAAGAAACACCTTGATGGGGTTATTGGATTTCAGTGGCTCCGAGATCCCGTACTTTACCTTTTCCACTTCCGGTTCAAAAGTTCCCAGCATACGGTCCCATATGATCAGGATCCCCGCATAGTTCTTATCCCAATACTGCCTGTTCGACCCGTGGTGAACCCGGTGGTGGGAGGGTGTATTAAAAATGTATTCTATAGGTTTTGGAAATTTACCAATTATTTCGGTATGTAGAAGGGTTTGAAAAACCTGTACAAATACTTCCGAAAGCAGGACCAGGATAGGATCGAAGCCCAGCATAACAATTGGCAGGGAAAACAGGATAGGGAAGATGGCATCCATCGGACCAAAACGATAGGCCACAGACATATTAAAATGCTCCGAACTGTGATGAACAGTATGAGTGGCCCAGCCAAGTCCTATTCTGTGCATCATACGATGATCCCAGTAATATGCAAAGTCGGCAAGCAACACACAACAAATAATGGTTACCATATTCAGGGGAAGATGCGGAAGGCTAAAATTATAATGCATCCAGAAGTACACTTTGGTAATAGCCAGGATCCCCAGGATGTATTCGATAATTACAAAAGCCCCAAAGGTTATGACGTTGGCAATGGAATCGAAAATTACATCCTTATTGAGTTTTTTTATAAATCCGTAACGGATCAACTCCACAACGAAAAACGGAAGGATGATGTATACAAAGCTCAGGTCATTTAACAGGTAGAACCAGTATTCTACATCTATCCAGTCTATTTTTTTTATCAGAAAATCTATCATAACAATCTTTTCTATTCGGTTATCCTGGTCCAGGTTTCTTTATCGCTGTAATCGTAGTAGCTGTAGCTAAGCTCAAAATGGTTGGGATCTGTCATTTTGACTTTACATGGAATATCATAGGCCTTTCCCTCGTATTCGAGTTTGTAAGTACCCTTACCGCTCTTCCCGGAAAAGGACTTTACAATAAGAACCAACTTTTCGGAATTTAAAGAATCTCCGTTCTCGTCAATATATTTTACGGTGTAAGCGTTCATAGAATTCTTATCCTTACTTATCCGGTAAACGATGGAGCCTGTAAAATCATCACTCTTATACATTACTTCCCACTTACCTTCCAACAATTCCCAGTTGGTTTTCTGTTGTTGAGTTTCCGGTTGTCGTTGTACCTGTTCTTCCTCTTCCTGGATGGCAGGAGAAGGAACAAAAACGGGTGTTTCCGTATCCCCGGTAGATTCTATTCCGGCAAACAGATGTGCAGTTCCGGCCAGGACCGCAATGATCAGAATACTGATGAATAATAGTTTAGAATTTTTCATACCTCTTCAATTAATTTCTGGTCAAAATTATCTAATTGAAACACCACAAATTTTGACATAGGTCAAAAAGTGTATTCGGGCTGCAAAACGGATTGGTTATTTGCCTCGTATCCGGCTTAAAGTTTCCTGTGAGATCCCAAGCATAGATGCAATATAACCCAGGTTTGCCCTTAAAGTAATATCGGGGAAGAACTGCAGCAGTAATTCGTATTTTTCTTTGGCCGTCATAAAGTAATAGCCCTTGTAAAAATCGTCGAGTAAAGCAATCTGCTCCTGGAAAAGCAGGCGCCCGAAGCGTTCCAGTTCAGGATATTTTGAGTAGAGATCCTGCCATTCGTCATAGCTCAGCGATATGAGCATTGAATCTTCGATAACCTCAATATATTCTGCCGAAGGCTTCTTTAAAAGATAACTGTGCCAGGAAGTGATCACTGAATTTTCGGGATAGATCCAATAGGTAACATCTTTTCCTTTCTGATAGAAAAAAGTCCGTATGGTTCCGCTAACTATAAAATAAAGGCGTCTGGCGGTTTTGCCAACCTCCAGTAACTGATGCCCTTTAGCTACTTCTTCGTAAAGCGCCAGTTGCTGTATTTCCGTTTCGGCTTCATGGCTGAGATCTATATAAAGTTTTATGTAATTTATAAACGGATCCAAATGCTTTTGTTTGCCGCCAATTTAATTAAATAAAGTTGAACCGGAACTTCATCCTGTTAAAAAGTCGTTTCACTGTCACTTTTAGCGGTTTCACCTTCTTAAAAACATTCTCCCTTTCTTTCAAACCTACATTTGTCCTATGAATATTAAAAATATTAAAATGAAAACATTAAGAATATCAACACTATTGAGTTTTATGGCAATTTTCCTTGCTGTAAATGAAATGAATGCTCAAAGAAGGGTAGTGGTTAAAACGCCTCACAGAACGGTAGTAAGAACACCAAGGGCCAAAGTTGTTTACAGGAATCCTGCTCCTGCAGTAAGAGTGGTTCGTACAGTTCCCAGAACAGCAGTCGTTGTAAATTACGGAGGCTTGAGATATCATTACAGCGCGGGTGTATATTACAGGTATTACAACGGGAGATATGTGGTGGTATCGGCTCCTATTGGTTTGAGAGTTAGGGTACTTCCCGTTGGTTACAGGCTTATTTATGTAGGCCCCCGTGCTTATTATTATTATCAGGGAAGTTATTATATTAAGGTGCAAGGTACCGATGAGTATGAAACCGTAGAAGCACCTACCGATGCTGTGGTCCATACACTTCCGGAAGATACCGAAGAGGTAGAGATAGATGGTAAGACCTTCTACGAATACAACGGAATCCTGTATAAGGTAGTGACAACCCCTGAGGGAAAAGCATTTAAAGTAACCGGAAAATTAGAAGATTAATAATTTAAAGGAATATGAAAAATATAAGATTAGTTTTAGGGATTGTCTGTGCTGTTTTAATGAGCAGTAATACAGCTCTGGCACAGGAGAGGAAGCTTTCGGAAGCTCAAAAAGAAAAGGCAAAAGTACAACTGGAGCAATATTTTCAGGATCTGAAGCTTTCGGAAAGTCAGAAGATATCTTATGAGAATATCACGAAGAAGTATGCGGATCAGCTTAAATTTATCAGGAATTCAGAGCTTTCCCGCCAGGAAAAACTCAAGGAGGTCAGAAGGATCAGCGAAGCAAAGAACGGTGAAATGAAATCGGTACTTTCGGATACTCAATACGAAGTTTACAGAAAATTCCAGGAAAAGCAAAGACAGAGCCTGATCGATAACAGCAATGGGGAGTTTGCAGAATTTACCAGCAAACTGAACCTTTCGGAAGCTCAGAAACCCAGGTTTATTGAGATCTCCAAAAGATACGCCGATCAGATGAGGAATTTACAGAACAGCTCAAAATCCCGTTTCGGAAAATACAAGGAATTTAAATCCATCCGCAAAAACAAGGACGCTGAAATGAAAAGGCTTCTAACCGCCGATCAGTTTAAAACCTATAAGGAAATACAAAAGGAAGTAGAAAAGAAGGTTAGAGAGAACAGAAAGTCCAAATAATAGTTAAATTTAAGGGCCTGCTTTTGCAGGCCTTTTATTAATACCCGTCAATGAAAAACACACGTTTAATTATCATTGTATCGATCAGTATTTCCCTATTGGTCAATATTCCGAGAATAGCCTTTTTATTCGGGAATGACGAAATTGGTTTTGCATCTCTTTTCGACATTTCCCTTAAGGACACTGTTTTCAGGCTTTTCTCCGTATTCGGGTTTAGTTTCCTGGTACTTAAGCTGAATATAGACTGGAAAACGTTCTGGTCGGGAAAGGCCAGGATCCTGAAAGCTGTATTTTTAAATATCCTGTTGCTGATATTCTGGCTTACATTTTTCAGGGTATTCGATTTTATAATTAATGGGGTAGACTCTACGGATATGAATCCCCGTTTTAACCTTTTCGTCTATTTCTTTATTATGATCCTCCTTTTAATAGTGAGTAAGACCATAGAATTAAATAATCAGAGAAAGTACGACATGATCGAAAAGGAGCGGCTCAAGCAGCAAAGTCTTGAAAACAAGCTTGAAGCCCTAAAAAACCAGGTGAATCCGCATTTTCTTTTTAATTCCCTCAATTCCCTCAGTTTACTGGTAAGGGAAGACCAGGCGGCAGCCGGTGAATTCATCAACAAATTGTCTTTTCTGTACCGGTATATTCTACAGAGCCGCAGTACCGATGTGGTTAGCATAAAGGAAGAATTAAAATTCCTCAACAGTTATATTTACCTGATCAAACAGCGATACAGGAACCGTTTCGAAGTTCAGATAGATATCGATGAAGAATATTACACCAGGGAACTTCCTTCGCTGGCACTTCAATTACTGGTGGAGAATGCGGTGAAGCACAATGAGATCTCTGAAAAAAGACCTTTAAAAGTCAGTATTTTTGAAGAAGACGAATTTATTGTTGTCAAAAATAAAAGACAACAAAGAACGAATCCGGAAGCAAGCACAAGAACGGGATTGAGTAATTTGAATGCGCGTTTTAACCTCCTGCTGAAGCGGGGGATCGTAATAGAAAATAATTCTGAGTATTTTATTGTAAAACTACCGATGATCTGAATATGAAAGTACTTGTTATAGAAGATGAACAGGCAGCTGCAGAAAACCTTATATACCTGCTCAAAGACCTGGAACCAAATATCCAGATCCTGGCAACTATCGATTCCGTAGCCGGAAGCATCTCTTATTTTAATCGGGGAACGGAAGCAGATCTGGTGTTTATGGATATTCACCTGGCAGATGGTATCTCCTTCGAGATATTTGAAACAGCTAAGGTTGAAACACCTATAATTTTTACCACGGCCTATGATGAATACGCTCTTAAAGCATTTAAGGTTAACAGTATTGACTATCTGCTCAAACCGATAGACAAGGAAGAACTAAAGGAAAGTATCGATAAATTTAAATCGAGGCAATCGTCTTTAACTCCTGCAAATGAGCAGTTGCAGAACGTTCTGAATTTTATAAATACACAACAGAGAAATTATAAAAGCACTTACCTGGTTCAGCAACGGGATACCCTTATTCCTGTAAGTGTAGATGAAATTGCATATTTCTGCATAGATACCGGGGTGGTAAAAGCGGTCAGTTTTCAAAATACTTCCTATGTGATCGATAAAAAACTGGAGGACATAGAAGAAGAACTGGATCCGAGGAACTTCTTCCGTGCCAACCGGCAGTATATCGTACAGCGTAAAGCCATAGAGAATGTCCAGCTTTACTTTAACGGGAAACTCATTTTAAATACGATTCCGAAAAGCGAGGAGCAGATCGTTATAAGTAAGGTAAAAGCCCCTCAGCTTAAGGAATGGATCAATAGCATCTAAAATTGAGACCGGCAGGAGGTTGTTTCACTCTGCAATTGAGACGCTTCACTTTCTTTTCTGCCTATAGCCGGGTTTCCGGGACTACTTTTGAAGTATAATTTTAATAAGTAGTTATTATGGAAACAACATATGGTAAAATATTTTTTCTGATTTTTATTTCCCTTATCGCAGTAGAGATCATCTGGTCCCTGCTAACAAAACGAGGGAGTTACAACTTTAAGGATTCTATATCCAATGTTGTAATAATTGTGGTTGGTAAACTGATCAAACCTTTATCACTGGCATGGGGTTTATTCCTGTTTAACTTGGTGGAACCCATTAAATTATTTGATATCCCCATCAACCTTTTTACCTTTTTCCTCACCTTTATGGTAGTAGAGCTGGTTTATTACTGGTACCATCGTCTGAGTCATGAGATCCCTTTCCTGTGGACCATACACCATACCCATCATTCGAGTATGTGGTTTAACCTTACCGCTGCCGGAAGATTGAACTGGGTAGGGAAATTTACAAGTGTATTCTTCTATGTCCCTATGGTAATCCTTGGGTTTTCACCCGGCCTGATCACTTTTTGTCTGGCTTTAAGCTTGCTGTATCAGTTCCTGCTGCATACCGAAGCTATCGGAAAGCTGGGATTCCTGGAAGGGAAGTTCTTTAATACGCCTTCAGCGCACAGGGTCCATCACGCATCCAATAAGCAATACCTGGACAAAAATTACGGGGGGATGCTGATTTTCTGGGATCGCATTTTCAAAACCTATGTACCGGAAACTGATAAGGTGAATTACGGTGTGACAACAGGCTTTATCGGACATAATCCTCTGGTGATCATTTTTAAACCCATGATCGATTATTTCAAACAATTATTTTCAAAACAAAAGACAAAAAAAGCATTATGAAAAAAATACAACTGATTTTTAAGACCCTGATACTTCTGGTTTTCGGATTTTCCGGAGCAGCACAGAATAATATAGAGATAGCAACAGATAAAAAACAGATCGCTATAAATGAAAACGTTCTCGAAAGAGATATAAAAGAACTGGAATTATTTAAGTCCAATAGTCTGGCACTGCAAACCTCTGTCGGGGTTAAAGACCTAGGAGCAGCAGTAAAGTACAGAAACATCCTGCTGGCCAGTATGAAAAGGGAGATAGGACAAGGCGAAGTAAAGGTTGCACGGGCAAAAGCCGAAGTGGCACAGAGTTCCAGAGAGGTAAAGACCGATAGAAGGGAAAAGAGAAGGAACAGAAGACAATATACAGGTAGTTCTGATGACAATAAAGACATTGTTCGCGACAGGGTCAATACCCGGGATGACAGGAGAGACAGAAGAGATGATGTTGCAGATCTGGAAGAACTGGAGCTGAGGTTGATGAATCAGAGAGTACTCTATGAAAAGATGAGTAAAGTAACGTTTGCCTCTGCCGATCAGATAGATATACGCTATGTGAATAAAGAGCTTATTAAAAAATTCATAGCTACTATGGAAGCCGATGTAAAAGAAACCCGCGAAGAACTCAAGGAAGACAGAAGAGAACTTAGAGAAGATAAGAGAGAACGCAGGGATGACAGACGGGAAAGAAGAGAAAAATATTGACAAAAGTGTTTATTGATGGTTTGTTTATGACTTGGAGTTTTTGGGCCCCTCAACAGAGGGGCTTTTTTTATGGTAAAAGCTGAAGGCGTTTCACTTTTAAAAAAGGACGTTTCACTCTGTTTTCTCCCATTAACAGTGGCATTGAAGCTACTTTTGAAGAGAATTAAAAATTTAAAAAGATGAAAGTAAAAACCAAATGCAACAAAGAAAAAATTAGCGGATCTGTATGCAGTAATTCATGTCAAAATAAACATGTGTGTCCTGCTCAAAAAACAGAAATAACAGAATAGAACAGTACAAAGACTTAATTAATTTGATTGGTAGTCAGATGCACCCTTCCGCTTAACAAAATTAACAGGGAGGGTGCTTAAACAAAATGAAAAAAAATTAAAACTAAAGACAAATGAAAAGAATAGGATTATTATTTACAGCAATTTTAAGTGTATTAACAACTTCATGTGATACGAACGACGATGAAGTGGTTGTGGTGGTTATTTCTGAAGAAAGAGCTGCAGAGATCATAGCTTCCTCTCTGGCGTATAACACTTACGGACTTGCTTCGGTTGTTAATTATGTTAGCAATGAGATCTCACAGGAACTGGAATGTGGAGAGCAGGGAGAAAATAACGGGACAAATACATTTTCGTCCTCTTTCGTTCAATACACATATACTTTTGACGAGACTTTTTCAAGAACATGTACGGATACCGAACAGGTAAATTACGATTTTACTGCCCTTCAGGATATCGATGCTTTTTATTTTGCCTCCAGGCAGGATGTAGAAGGCGGATTTGTGGTAACGGGACTAGAGGAGAGTGCACCCAGCGAACTCTTTAACGGGAATTATCAGAGAGAAGGCGATTGGTTCTCCAAAGTTTTTGAAGATAGCCTGGATGTGCTTTTAAACATAAACTTTAATGAGCTTAACGTAAGCAAAGATACCTACTTCATCACATCGGGGATATCTGATTTCAGCCTGGATGTTGATTATAGCGAAACGGATGAGAGCACATCCTTCAGAGGTACAGTTACTTTCCTCAATGAAGATGAAGCCAGAATAGATTTTGAAAATGGTGATTCCTTTTTGCTGAACCTTAATGACGGATCCATTCAGAGGATCTAGGGTTAAATGCTTTTTTTAAGACACCTCCGTAAGGGGGTGTTTTTTTTTATCATTCAATTCAAAGCGGGTTTTGCAATCTTGTTGCATCAAAAAATAAATTACCTTTGTAAGGTGAAGATACTGGCAGTTATATTGTCTTTTTATTTTCTGGGCCTGAATTTTATGCCCTGTTCCGATGCGTTGGAAAACGAAAAGGATGCAACAGAATTTGTGTCGCAGACAGATGCAGATCATGATCATGATCATGACGGAGATTCAGAAGAATTGTGCTCTCCTTTTTGTCAATGCCATTGCTGCCACGCACATGTTACTTCAGATTTAAAAACTTACGATATTTTCAATCCGCTTATTCCCAATGTAATTATCTCGAAATTCGATAATGGCGGAAAAGAATTTTTACCTTCTTTCTTTCAGCCTCCCCGCCTTTAATTCGGTCATATACGTTTTCTGAACCGGCACTTTCTTTGGCCGGTCATATTTCAGTTTGTTAAACCGAATTAAAATTATTCCTATGATTAATAAGCTTATTGATTTCTCGATCAATAATAAATTTATTATCGGGTTATTTACACTGGCACTTATACTGGCCGGCATCTGGAGTGTGGGCAAAGTTCCCATAGATGCAGTTCCCGATATTACCAATAACCAGGTACAGGTAATTACACAAGCACCTAACCTGGGAACAGAAGATATAGAACAGTTTGTTACCTATCCTGTAGAGATCGCTATGAGCAACCTGCCTGATGTACAGGAAATACGCTCTATTTCACGCTTCGGCCTGTCTGTGGTTACCATTGTTTTTAAAGATGATGTAGGGACCTATCTGCCAAGACAACTTGTAGCTGAAAAACTTACGGAGATCCGATCGGATATCCCCGAAGGTTTCGGAGAGCCATCCATGGGACCTATCTCTACCGGACTGGGAGAGATCTATCAGTATACCCTGGAAGTTTCAGAAGAGTACAAAGGCAAATACTCTATAACCGATCTGCGATCTGTTCAGGACTGGATCATACGCCGCCAAATGGCAATGGTTCCCGGAGTGGTTGAAGTAAATGCTTTTGGAGGGGGAATGAAACAATACGAGGTTGCCGTAAACCCTGGTCAGTTAAAGACCATGGGACTCACTATCAGTGATGTTTTTACCGCCCTGGAGAACAACAATCAGAATACGGGTGGAGCCTATATTGAGAAAAACCATCAGGCCAATTTTATAAGAAGTGAAGGTCTGGCGAGGAGCCTGGAAGATATTGAGAATACAGTGATTAAAAATATCAACGGGCTTCCGGTAAAAATAAAAGATATAGCCAAAGTAGGAACGGGTACTGCCGTTCGCTACGGTGCACTTACCAAAGACGGGAAGGGAGAAGCTGTTGGAGGTATGATCCTTATGCTTAAAGGCGCCAATTCCGATGCGGTTATTGCAAAGGTGAGTGAGCGCATGGAGCAGATTCAGAAATCCCTGCCGGAAGGAATAGTTATCAAACCTTTTTTAGATCGTAGTCAGCTAATTGCCAGTACCACAGGAACAGTAAAAGGAAACCTAATGGAAGGAGGCCTGATCGTTATTTTTGTACTTGTACTCCTGTTGGGGAACTGGAGAGGAGGCCTGATAGTAGCTTCTACCATTCCGCTTTCTCTTTTGTTCGCCTTTATCCTGATGAATGTCTTTGATGTATGGGCCAATCTGATGTCGCTCGGAGCTATCGATTTCGGGATCATTGTAGACGGCGCTGTGATCATCGTGGAAGGCACGGTCTTTCTTCTGTATTCAAAAATGAACAGGAATGCGGAGATCTCCCGCGGAGAAAGGGACAAACTTACATCCACTGCATCCAAAAAAATGATGAACTCTGCATTTTTCGGTCAGTTGATCATCCTGATCGTATTCCTGCCCATTCTGGCTTTGGAAGGGGTAGAGGGTAAGATGTTCAAGCCTATGGCTCTCACCTTTATTTTTGCCATGCTTGGCGCCATGATCCTTTGTCTTACTTACGTACCGATGGTATCGGCTTTATTCCTGAAAGTTTCAAGAAATAAAAAGAATAGCTGGGGAGACCGCTTTGTCGGCTGGGTAGAGAACAAATACGAGTCAGCCCTGAAAAAAGCACTTAAAAGAACAAAGTGGATAGTGGGTGCTACCGTTGCAATCCTGGCCATTGCAGCTTTTGCTTTTAGCAGGATGGGAGGAGAGTTTATCCCTCAGTTGGATGAAGGAGATCTGGCTTTCCATGCTATTTTAAAACCGGGAAGTTCACTTTCCGAGACCATAGAGACCACCACAAAGATCGAGCAGCTGGTAAAAGCCGAATTCCCGGAAGCAGAGAGTGTCGTTAGCCGTATTGGTGTTGCCGATGTTCCTACCGATCCTATGCCTATGGACATTGCCGACATTTTTGTGATCCTCAAACCGGTTTCCGAATGGACATCGGCTGGGAGTAAAGAGGAATTGGTTGAGAAGATGAAGAATACCATAAGTATTATTCCCGGAGTAAATTATGAGTTTACCCAACCTATAGAAATGAGGTTTAACGAATTGCTCACCGGTGTGAGGGAAGATGTAGCGGTCAAGCTTTTTGGGGAAGATCTGGATACCCTGGCTGCCAAAGCAGAGGAAATGGGAAAGATCATTTCTACTGTCGATGGGGTTGCGGACTTTAAGGTGGAAGCCTTAGCGGGTTTGCCACAGATCACCGTGGCTTATGACAGAAATAAACTGGCACAATACGGTTTGGAGATCAGTAATTTAAACATGCTTATCCAGTCGGCATTTGCAGGAGGAAAAGCAGGAGTGATCTTTGAAGGAGAGAAACGTTATGATCTGGTCGTTCGTCTCGATAAGAACTACAGGAGCGATATAGATGACCTCCGGAGCCTTTTTGTTAACCTTCCGAACGGGGCACAGATCCCTATGCGCGAGCTTGCAGATATCAGTTATAAATCGGGGCCCATACAGATAAGCCGGGATAATACGAACAGGAGAACCTATGTAGGGATCAATATCCGGGGAAGGGATGTAAAATCCGTGGTGGAAGAAATAGAGGAGAAACTGGATGCTCAGTTAGAACTTCCTCCCGGTTACTATATCAGGTACGGAGGGGCGTTCGAAAACCTGCAACGGGCCGGTAATAAGTTAAAAACGGTAGTTCCGATCGCCCTCGTGCTGATCTTTATACTGATCTTCTTTGCGTTGCGGTCGTTTTCTCAAACCCTGATGATCTATATGGCTATACCCCTGGCGGCCATAGGTGGGGTTTTTGCCCTCTGGCTAAGAGGAATGCCCTTTAGCATCTCGGCAGGAGTAGGGTTTATAGTGCTGTTTGGGGTTGCTGTCCTCAATGGCCTGGTTATGATCAGCGGCCTGAATGAATTAAAGGAAGAAGGGGAGCTCAACCTGAAAGAAAGGATCATGCAGGGAACCAAAAGAAGGATACGTCCTATTATGCTAACGGCATTTACCGATATCCTGGGCTTCCTTCCGATGGCCGTTTCGGCTTCAGCCGGAGCAGAAGTTCAGCGTCCGCTGGCTACAGTAGTTATAGGTGGTTTGATTACTTCTACTTTACTAACCCTTTTTATTTTGCCTATGCTGTATAAATGGGTAGAGCAAAGTAACTTCAGCTTTAAGCTAAATAAAAAAGCTGTGGTTACCGCTGCAGCAGGATGCTTTTTATTACTCCCTTTAAAAACAACGGCTCAGGAACAGGATAGCCTTCCGAAATTAAGCCTGTCAAAAATGGTTGAGCTGTCCAGAGAGAGTTACCCATTATTAAAAGCAAAGCAACTGGAACTTGAGCAGCAGAAGACGCTAAAAAGATCGGCATGGGACCTCGGGCAGACAAGGATATTTACCGGAGGTGAGGAGATAGGAGGAGGCGATGAGGTCTATACGACCATCGGCCTGCAACAGCAAAATATTGCCGTGTTCAGTGTTTCCCCGAGACTCAAATTGCAAGCAGAACGGATACGACTGGCAGAAAAAGCCCTGGAACTCTCCGGACTGGAGCTGGAGAAAGAAGTGAAGAAAGCCTGGATAGCCGTATTTAGCGCAAAGCGAAAACTCCTGCTTTACCGGAAACTGGATTCCACTTATCTCAAACTGGAAAGAGCTATTGAGCTCAACTATGAGACGGAAGCTATTTCAAGGCTGGAATTTTCTTCAGCAAAAAACCAGGTAATAAAGAACAGGATCCGTCTGGATCAGGCTAACAGCGATTATATCATTGCCCTGCAGAAACTCAATGCCTGGTTGGTTTCTGATGAGTTTTATACTGTGGAAGACAATCTTGATCCGGCAGCTTTGGTAGCTTCAGATGCGATAGCACCGGAAGATCATCCGGCCATGGCCCTTTCTCAGTTGCAAATAAGCGAAGCAGAAGCCGATTATAAACTTGCCAGGGCAAATCTTCTTCCAAAACTTAATTTACAGGGAGGGCTGCAAAGAGTTAGCGGCAATAATAGTTTGTACACCTATCAACTGGGGGTTTCCGTACCTTTATTTTCGGGTTCGGTTAAAGGAAAAGCTCGAACCGCCAAACTGAAAAGAGATATAGCAAAGGAAAATGCAGTGTATAACGGAATACAATTCCGGTCTGAATACCAACAGTTATATCAACGTTATTTAAAGTGGCAAAAGGCATGGCAGTTCTATGAGAATGAAGCCTTGCCCTTATCGAGAGAACAACAAAAAGGCGCCTTACTGGCTTATAGAGAAGGTGCGGTGAATTACACCACTTTTAATCAGATACTACGGGATGCCGTCCAAACCGAGTTAAATGCGATCGATGCTTTAAACAGTTATACGGCTTCCTTGTTCGAATTACAATTTTACAATCCTAAAATCTAAAAGAAATCAGATGAAACCCATATATAGCACATTTATATTCATTCTTTTCTCTATCACATTTTATTCCTGTGATAAGGCGAAGGCAGAGAAAAAAGAAGAGAGTTCCAATGTAGTCGCAAATACCGAAAACAAAACCGGGAAAGCTCATGCAAACCAGGAAGCCCTTCTGAGCCCGCAGCAATTCGAGGCTTTGAATATCAAGGCTGATACCCTGGCCAAACGCAGTATGACCTTTTATGTGGAAGCTAACGGGCAACTGGAAGTACCTCCGCAGAACGAAGCTACCGTAACAACTTCCATGGGAGCAAATGTGGTTGCCATAGAGGTAATTGAAGGTGATGAAATAAAAAAAGAGCAATTACTGGGGTATATTTCTCATCCCGATATAATTAAACTGCAAACCGATTACCTGAATGCGTATAATAATGGTATCTTTCTGGAAAAAGAGTACAGGAGGCAGAAAAAGCTGTTTGAAGGTGGCGTGGGCTCCGGAATGAATTATCAGAAGGCAGAAGCGCAGTATAAAGCATCCAGGGGATTGATCGACGGATTAAAAGCACAATTGAGGCTGATAAATTTAAACCCTTCAAAAGTACAGGCGGGAACGATTTTTCAGCGAGCAGCGATCTTCAGCCCTATAGAAGGTTTTGTACAAAAAGTGAAAGTGAGGATAGGGCAATATGTAGAGCCTCAAACCGATCTTTTTGAGATTGTTGACACCGATCATATCCATGCAGATCTTATGATATATGAAAAAGATGTACATCGGGTAATGAAAGGGCAGAGCGTGAGTTTTTCGGTTCAGTCAGTTCCGGGAATGGAACTGAACGCCAAAATAATATCGGTAGGGAAAACCTTTGAAGAGGCCAACAAAGCAGTACATGTTCATGCAGAGATCACCAATAAACAGGAAGGTTTGATCCCCGGAATGTATGTTGAGGGTAAAATAGCCACTTCAGGGGAAGAGAACATTGCCTTACCTGAAGATGCTCTGGTGGAGGAAAACGGAAAACTATATGCATTCAGCGTAAAGAAGGAAGGAGATAAGTGGAGTTTTGTACCCAGAGAGGTGATTAGAGGTGCCCAGGAAGGTAAATGGATAAGCGTTAACTTTGTAGATCCTCCAAAGCAAGGAATGAAATTTGCTTATAACAATGCATACTATCTGATGGCGGAAATGAAAAAGGGAGATGCCGAACACAGTCATTAATACTATGGAAGAAATAGAAGAAATACTGGAAGAAAGAGGGGTACGCCCCACTACTATGCGATTACTGATCTATAAATTCCTGTCGGAAAAGCGGGTTGCACTCAGCCTGAAGGACCTGGAAAACAAATTTGACAGATCGGACAGGACCACTTTGTTCAGGACATTAAAAACTTTTGAAGACAAGGGAATTGTACATCAGATCGATGACGGCTCCGGTGTAAATAAATACGCTGTTTGCGCACTGGAATGTAATTGCGAGATAGAAAATGATCTTCATCTTCATTTTCACTGTAACACTTGTAATGAAACCACTTGTCTGACCGATCATAAGATCCCGCAGATAAGCCTTCCGGCAGGTTATTCGGCAGAAAATGTCAATCTGGTAGTGAAAGGAGTCTGTGAGAAATGCAGCTAAAAAGAATGCACTTCTGTTGCATCTCATTTTCGGCTAATTTCGAAGAAAAAGTATTAGATGGGTTCACTTACGCATGATCATTCGGGAGAAAGAGGAAGTAGCAGCTTTAATCTGAAGCCCTATTTCCCGGCGATAATCAGTTTTATAATGCTGCTTATCGGAATTGTCATAGATTATTCAGGTAGCTTCACCTGGTTTGAAGGATGGCTGCGTTTAGGCTGGTATAGCCTGGCTTATATACCCGTAGGTCTCCCGGTAGTTAAACAGGGTTTAAAACTTATCCTGAAGGGGGATGTCTTTACAGAGTTTTTCCTCATGAGTATTGCTACTATCGGAGCTTTTATCCTTGGTGAATACCCCGAAGGAGTGGCGGTGATGCTTTTTTATGCAGTTGGAGAATTATTTCAATCCGCAGCTGTCAAAAAGGCTAAAAGCAATATTACTGCTCTACTTGATCTGCAATCGAGGACGGCTTCTGTTCTCAGGGATGGAGATTACCAAACTGTACATCCTGAAACCGTTCTGGTGGGAGAGAAGATACAGGTAAGGGTTGGAGAAAAGATCCCTCTGGACAGTGTACTCTTATCGGAAAAAGCTGTACTGAACACGGCAGCTATAACAGGTGAAAGTAAACCCGACACGGTAAAACAGGCAGAAAAAGTTTATGCGGGGAGTATAAACCTGGATGCGGTAATCCAATTAGAGGTTGTCAGGGAATACAAAGACAGTTCCATTGCCAGGATACTTAATATGGTACAGCACGCCACAACCCGTAAGTCCAAAACCGAACTTTTTATCAGGAAATTTGCGAGGATCTATACCCCGGTGGTTACTTTTCTCGCCATTGGCCTGACATTCCTTCCGTATTTCTTTGTGGAGGACTATAATTTTCAGCAGTGGTTTTACAGGGCACTTATCTTCCTGGTTATTTCCTGTCCCTGTGCCCTGGTTATTTCCATACCTCTTGGATATTTCGGTGGATTGGGAGCAGCTTCGGCAAACGGACTTCTGTTTAAAGGAGCATCTTTTCTGGATAAGATCACCAAAGTAAATACCCTGGTGCTGGATAAGACAGGAACCATCACAAAAGGTGTTTTTAAGATAAAGGAGATACAAACAACTTCTATGACAGAGGATGAACTGATGCGATATGTCCTGGCTATAGAGGAGCAATCCACTCACCCCATAGCCAAAGCTTTGCTTGAATATAAAACTAAGGAAGCTATTTATGAGGCCACGGGAGTCTCTGAGATTGCAGGGAAAGGTTTGAAGGGACAGGTTAACGGAAAGGAAGTACTTCTGGGAAACAGGGCTTTGATGGAGAGTTATAGTATTTCCCTTCCCGAAGCGACCAAAGCTATTGTAGAGACGGTAGTTTTTGCTGCTGTGGAGAATAATTTTGCCGGTTATATTGTTGTAGCCGATGAATTGAAAGACAATATAAAAGAAGGGATCCGCGATATCCGGAAAGCCGGGATCAAAGAAGTAGTTATGTTGTCGGGAGATAAACAGGCTATTACTACAAGGGTAGGAGAAGAGCTAGGCCTGGAAGGTGCGATAGGCGGATTAATGCCGGAAGACAAATTAAGGCATGTTGAAGATATTAAAAAAGACAGCTCCAGGGTGGTTGCATTTATAGGTGATGGAATTAATGATGCACCGGTTTTGGCCGTCAGTGATATCGGAATTGCAATGGGGGACCTGGGAAGCGATGTGGCAATAGAGACTGCCGATGTGATCCTTCAGAACGGACAGCCGGCAAAGATCGCAAAAGCTATGACCATAGGAAGATCTACCCGGAATATCGTATGGCAGAATATCGGCCTGGCTTTTGGTATTAAACTTATTGTTCTGATTCTGGGAGCCGGCGGACTTGCTACCATGTGGGAAGCGGTATTTGCTGATGTAGGTGTGGCCTTGCTGGCAATCCTTAATGCTGTGCGTTTACAGAAGATGTATATCGGATAGATCAGTCAATAAGAATATCATATTTTCCTAACAAACCTATGATCCCTTCTTTGGAAAAACGGGTCTTCTTTAAAAGATTGATATCCGGGTCCAGAGTGTAATTATAAGAGGTACGAAGGTCAGCTTTTTCCAAAACGGTATTTTCGAAGAGAGTTCTTTCCATATTGCAGTTGTCGAATAAGACTCCCGTAAGATTGGCTTCCGTAAAATCGGTATCCTGTAAACTACAGTTTTTAAAAGGTGTATTCTTTAAGTTAATTTGATAAAAGGAAGCCATATTAAGGATACAATCGTTAAACTTAACAGCTAAAAGCATCTTGTTACAATCTTCAAAGCGAAGCCCCAGCAGCTTGCAATTGTAGAATTCAACCTCTCTGAAAGCGGTATCTTTTATAGGCGAATTACTGAGGTCGCAATCCTTGAATTCGCAGTTGATAAAGTTGATATGGGACAGATCGGTTTGTGAAAAAATACAATTCTCAAAAATACAATTGTCGTAATCTCCTTTTTTTAACGGTGTTTCCAAAAAATTGATCCCGTTAAATTCTTCGTCTGCTATAAATACATCGCTCATGGTCTGTGTTTTAGTTCCGGGAACAATATTAAACAGAATTTTTCTTTTGTATTTGACATTTATTGCGATCCTATAAAAACAAGCTTTCTATATGCGCTTAGTAGGATTTTACGTATTTTTACATCCTCAAATAAACTTAATCGAAAAATATGCTTAAAAAACTACTTCTTATTCTTTGTTTCCTGGCTTTTAAAATACAGGCGCAGGAAAAACCCATCCGTATTGTTGAAGAAAAAAAAGCGAATAAAGTTTCTTTTTACGCCTTTAATGAAAGTTACACGGATTATGACGTAAAGCTGGTTATTACCGGATCAAATATCAAGCAGAGTCAGGCAAAGCCCAGATTTGTACGGGTACCCGCCACCTCCAAGGTACTGATAAAGAATATATTTTTGCTGAGAGGGAAAACACCTTCCTATAAATATCAGCTTGAAATAAATGACAGTCTTTCAAAAAGGGCTTTGAAGCGGCCTTTTACCCTGATAAAAGTCCCTCCTAAAAAAATAAAGCCCAGGAAACCAATTGTTGTTTATGTAACCAACAATTGCGCCAGCTGCGACAGTATTGTGGGCAAACTTACAGCTGCCAACTACATTTTTACATCTCATAAACTTAAGGAAAACCCTGAGATCCAAAAGCAGCTGGAGAGAATACTGGCAAAGCCGGAATCTGCGCTGGATTCTGTAAATACTCCTATCCTGAATATAGGCGGACGTATCTATACCTGGATCGAAAAGTACGAACAGGTATTGGAAGAGCTTGATAAGGAATAGGTTTTTAGCCATTAGCCATTAACTTTTAGTTATTAGCTTGAAACCTGGAATTTGGTACTCCTTCGTTCACTTTGGAGCACCTAAGTGATTATTTGATTTGTCATCTCGAGCGCAGTCGAGAGGTGAAATTTAGAATTTGCTCATTGCTAATTGAAATGTTTAAATAGGTTAAATAAGAAGGAAATGATTCCGGATATAAGTAAATTGCGTCTGGAAACAAGCACGCAAGATGACAATAAAACCAAATAATCAACACCGGTTAATTCGTTTCTTCACATTTCTGGCTATACTAATAAGTTCCTGTAATACTAAAAGTAATACGAGTCAGGAGACCCTGACCGTACAGGTTGAGGATAAGATTCAACCGGTAAAGAAGCAAGTCGACTCTACACAATTATTAAAATTCACCAGTGGAATTCGCTCAATTTTAGAGGATAGTAAGGGTAATATCTGGTTTGGAAGTCATCAGGAAGGTGCTGCTTCCATCAATGATGGAGCAATCACTTATTACGATAAAGAAAACGGACTTAGTGACAAACAGGTCCGATCGATCTATGAAGCTAAAGACGGTGTGATCTGGTTTGAAGCCGGGAGAGGCTTGAGCAGTTATGACGGGCAAAAAATATCTACTCACACAGAAAGAAATTACAATTCAAAAGACGATTGGAAAATAGGTGATGGAGATCTCTGGTTTAAGGGAGATAAAATAAACGGTCACAATGAGCTTGAAGGGCATCCTGGAGTATTTCAATATGACGGGAAAGAATTCTCATATCGTACATTTCCTATTACGTTAAAAGAAGGAGAGGAGAATTACTATTCTATTACAACACCTTTCGTCAGAAGTAAGAACGGCTCCGTTTGGTTTGGAACTTACGGAGCGGCTATCAGATATGACGGTTCCGACTTCACGATCATTGATAATGAATACCTCGGGTTAAATAAAGAAACGGGTTTGCTGCATATCCGTGGTATAATGGAAGATAGCAAAGGAAATCTTTGGATTGCCAATAACGGGATTGGCGTTTTTAAATACGATGGAGAAAAGATCATCTATTTTACAGCACAGCAAAAACTGAAAAAAGAAGACACCAACGGCAATTCTCTGGAAAGGGTCTTTTCTGTAGGAGAGGATGCTTCAGGGAATATTTGGTTTGGAACGGTCAAATCCGGTGTGTGGAGATATGACGGCAACTCTCTAACAAATTTTACCGAAAAGGACGGACTCCCAAGTAAACAGATCTGGACAATTTACAGAAGCAAACAAGGAGAACTGTGGTTCGGTGGAGCAAACCCAAGTGGGGTATATAAGTTTAACGGAACTTCTTTTGAGCGAACATACTAAATAGGACTTTGAAATGAGGAGTGTATTAATTTTATTGGCGATTCTATATTTAGGAAAAGTTTCCGGTCAATCCCGATTAGATTCTCTTAAAACAAAATCCGTTGATTATCTCTTTGAAAAATATGAGAACTCGAATGAACTCCATAAAAAGGAAATTTATATTGATGCGATAATTGAAAATTCAAGAAGAAAAGGTGATACTAGATATCTACGAACAGGTTATTATTTAAAATCATATATCTATGAGGATGATAGGGTTTTAAAATATTCAGATAGCGTGATTCAATTAACAAAAGATAACCCGGACAAATATTATCCCGCCGCATCATATATTAATAAAGGAATACATTATTATAATATAAGAGCTTTTCAGAAGGCTCTTGATAATATTATTATTGCTCAAAATTATGCTAAAGATTATTACAATCCGTCATTCTTATTTAAAACAAACTACCACATAGGTATTTTAAAAACAAGAATGGGAGAATATGAGGAAGCTTTAGAGCTTCTTAGAGAAAATTATCAATATAGTAAGGAAAATCCAGTACCTAATGCAGATGAACTTGAAGCCATTTTTTCCATAGCAATTTTATATAATGAATTGAAAATTTTAGACTCTGCAGCCTATTATAATCGGCTTGGCTCAGCGAAGTCAAAAGAATATCTTAATGAAATTAAGATAAATCATTTTAAGCTTAATCAAGGTATTACAGATTTTTATTTAGAAAAACACACTAAAGCCCTGGATAGTATTGGTCAGGTTATTCCAAAATTAATAGAGTTTGATGATAAACCGAATTTGGCGGTAGCATATTTTTACATGTCGCTTATTTACGAGAAAACAGGTGATACTGAACAGATGATAGCCAGTTTGGAAAATGTAGATAAAGTATTTACAGAAAACAATGATGTTCTTCCTAAAATAAGAAAGGCGTACGAAATGCTCATTAATTACTACAAAAAAAATAATGAATTGGAGTTACAGTTAAAGTATATAAAACAATTAATGGGTTTAGATAGCATTCTGCACTCAAATGAAATTTACATAAATAAAAATATTATCAAAGAATACGATATTCCTCAACTTATTTCCGAGAAAGAAAATATCATATCAAAACTTAAGGACGAAAAGAATCAATCCAAACTGGGCCTGGGTATTCTGGGAGGGTTTACCCTTTTATTAGGAGGAGTACTCTATTACTATGCTCAAAAACAAAAATCCTATAAAAGACGCTTTGCAGAAGTTTTTAATGATAATTCTGATCGAGCAAAAGAAAGAGTAGGAACTTCACAGGGTATCAAAGGGATTTCTCCGGAGGTGATTGTTGAGATTAGAGATGGTTTAGCGGAATTTGAGAACAAAAAAGGATTCCTGGATAGCACAATAACTCTGGGTAGCTTATCTAAAAAACTCGATACAAATTCCAATTATTTGTCTAAAGTCATTAATTTTCATAAGCAAAAAAATTTCAGTAATTATATCAATGATCTAAGAATTGAATATGCTATAAAACAATTAAAGATCAACTCACAATTAAGATTGTATTCTATTAAAGGTATTGCCCAGGAAGTTGGCTTTAACAGTGGAGAATCTTTTTCTAAGGCCTTTCATAAATATGCAGGAATATATCCTTCTTTCTTCTTAAAACAACTGAAGAAAGTCTCAAGCTAAAACTACTTAACAATCGTCAATCCAAAATCGTATATCGTACTTCTCGACGAGCCTGTATCGAGTGTAGTCGAGATGCTCGAAGTGACAGTTCTCTCACTTCTCAATACTCTATATTCAATACTAAATTACCTATTTTCCGACACAAAAAGTGCGATTAATGTGTAAATAGAACAAAATACATCAAATAACATAATTTTAAGACCTAATTATAATTAATTGTTAAAGGCATTGAATTATGGAATGATTAAGAAGTTAATATATAATTTGGCCCTTATTAAAAACGGTTATGAATATTTAAAAAATTAACATGAAACTTACAGTATTAACAATCTTTTTTTTAATTGGCTTTACAGTATCGGGTCAATCAGAAAAAGAACAAATTACAGAAACTCTTAATACCTATATTGAAGGGTTTACAAAAGGCAAGAGCGAGCTATTAAAAGAAGCATTTTACCCCGACTCTAATTTACATTTTACAGATACCAGAAATGGTGGTGATAAACTACGTGTAATTACAGGTAAAAACTTTATAAAAAATGCCAGGCCCAGAGAAGGTGCAACTGCACGTATAACTCAAATAGATTACGATACTAATGCTGCCATGGCAAGAATTGAAATTGTGATACCTAATCAGGTAACATATACGGATTTTCTTCTTTTATTAAAGTATGAAGGGTCATGGAAGATAATTCAAAAGGCTTTTACTGCAAAGCGCAATCCCTAAAACGATTAAAGGTATTTTAATCAAAAGAATTCCTCGAGGCTTTACCCTTCGAGGAATTCTTTTTTAAATATTTTCATGAATTCTTGTTTTACCAGCTGGCACTGAACTTGCCTAACGGCAGCCATGTACGTTATCGCGTCAATTTACTTCTCGACGAGCCGGTATCGAGCGCAAGTCGAGATACTCGAACCTACCTGTTGGCAGGCAGGGTGACCGCTCTCTCACTACTCAACACTAACCCCAATAGCTATCGAGACCAACAATCATGACAAGCAGTTTGCTTCGCGTATGCTCGCAAAGACAGGAAGGAGTAGAAACGTTGAATGATGGATATTGAAAATGTATCTTCAACTAACAACTAACAACTAACAACCTCTCACTACTCAATACTCTGTACTCAGTACTAATCCCGATAGCTATCGGGATCTACTTCCCTATACAAAAATTAGCAAAGATATTCCCCAGCAAATCGTCGGTACTGATCTCTCCGGTGATCTCTCCAAAATGGTAGAGTGCCTGCCGGATATCTATGGCTAACAGATCGCCTGAAAGGCCTGAGTCGAGTCCGAATTGTACTTTTTCGATCTCCTCAAGTGCTTTTAGCAGGGAATCGTAATGTCTGGCATTGGTTACGATGGTTTCGTTATTTCTTAGTGCTCCGGTATTGACAAAATCCAGTAGTTGAGCTTTTAGTTCTTCCACTCCCGTATTTTGTTTGGCCGACAGCATCAGGAAGTGATGCCTGGAAGTTTCTCCATCGCTTGCGATCGTACCAAAAACCTCCTGCATACCTTCCGATTGGGCCTGATCCAGCTTATCGGTTTTATTGGCAATGATCAGGATGGGCTTCTGAGGGAATTTATTCTGAAGCTTTTTGATCTCCACAAGAGCTGCCTGCTGTTTTTCAGTATCTCCGGCAACTGAGGAAGCATCAAACAGATAAATAACTACCTGTGCCTGTTCTATCTTTTCAAAAGTTTTCTTAATCCCTATGCTTTCCACCACATCTGTGGTATCCCGTATTCCGGCGGTATCTATAAAACGGAAACCTATCCCTCCTATATTGATCTCATCTTCTATAGCATCCCTGGTGGTTCCGGCTATATCCGATACGATGGCGCGTTCCTCATTCAAAAGTGCATTGAGTAGGGTAGACTTCCCAACATTAGGCTCCCCGACAATAGCCACGGGAATTCCGTTCTTGATAACATTTCCCACGGCAAAAGAATCGATCAGTCTTTTCAGGATATGCTGTATACGATTCAGAAGATCTTTAAACTGGCTGCGATCTGCAAATTCCACATCTTCCTCCGAAAAATCCAGTTCCAGTTCTATCAGTGATGCAAAGTTCAGCAGTTCATCTCTCAGATGTTTGATTTCGTTACTAAAACCGCCTCTCATTTGCTGCATAGCCAGCTGATGGGATGCTTCATTATCTGAAGCAATAAGATCGGCAACGGCTTCTGCCTGACTCAGGTCTATTTTACCATTCAGGAAGGCGCGAAGTGTAAATTCTCCGGGATTAGCTGTACGGCATCCGTTCCTGAGGAATAACTGAATGATCTCCTGTTGAATATAACTGGAACCATGGCAGGAGATCTCCACCACATTTTCACCTGTATAGGAATTGGGAGCTTTAAAGACAGATACCAGTACCTCGTCCAGGGTTCTTTCTCCTTCTACAATATGCCCCAGGTGAATAGTATGGCTCTTTTGCTTTTCCAGGTCCTTATTCCTAACCGATTTAAAAAAAGGAGCGGCCAGGGAAATAGCATCATTTCCTGAAATTCTCACTACGGCAATAGCACCTGCTCCCGACGGTGTTGCCAATGCTACTATATTGTCTTCAACGATCATTCAAACTCAATTTTGTGCAAAAATACATTAAAGTTGCAAGCAGTGTAACAAAGCTTTCGAAATTGCGTCTAATATACTGTAATTAATCAATCAAAAATCATGAGACAGGATAAACAACTTTTAGTAATAACACATTTAACTCAGTTACTGGATGTAATAACTGTACTGGGTGGGTTTATTGTACCGCTTATCCTCTGGTTAACGCAGAAAGACAGGATACATCAGATGGACGAGCATGGAAAATCGATCATTAATTTTCAGATCAGCATGTTTATTTATGCGATCGTCTGTATCCCGCTTATCTTTTTGTTCGGTTTGGGGATACTCGGACTCATTCTGATAGGGATCATCTGTTTTATATTCCCTATTATCAATGCAATTAAAGCGAGTAATGGCGAATCACCGTACTACCCGCTATCCATTAAAATCTTTTAAACTTAGATAGAAAAACGGTAAGTTTTCAGGCCATCCGAAAGGGTGGCTTTTTTATTGACTTTTGATCAAAAAGAACCATTTGCCCTGAATTAAACGTAAATACAATAATTGGAGGGAAATTTCGTAATAACGGATAAGTCTCTTATATTGAAATTAATAAACAACCTAACCATTACCAACTTATTGATTGATACAGCACATAAGAAACTAAGTATTGTTATCCCCCTTTATAACCTGGAAGAATATATTTCCAGATGCCTGGATAGCCTACTGAACCAGAATATTCCCGAGGAAGATTATGAGATCGTTATCATTAATGACGGCTCTACCGATAGCGGGCCCTGCCTGGTAAACAATTATCTTCAGAAACACTCTCATATTCAAATTCACAATCAATCCAATGCCGGCGTGGCTGAGGCCCGTAACAGAGGCCTGGAATTTGCTTCGGGAGAGTATATTTACTTTATTGACGGAGATGATTATCTGCTTCCCGGAGTTCTCGGGTATATCCTTAACTCCCTGGACCGGTATGAACTCGATATCCTCGGATTTAAATCAAAAGTAACCTCTTCGGGTACTGATTATTCTTCCGATACGGGGAAGGTCTGCTTAAATTCTCTGGAAGTGGTGAACGGACAGAGGTTTATCGAGACCATAGATTTCAGGAATGAGATCTGGTGGTATGTGGTGCGAAAGGATTTTTTAATGGAAACGGGGATAAAGTTCTTTAAGAATACGAGCCTGGATGATACCATATTCACTACTCAGATATTGCTTAAGGCAGAGAGGACTGCCTTTATTCCCATGGATGCACATCGCTATTTTGTGCGGCCGGGTTCCATCATGAATAATACAAATCCCCGGCGTTATATAAAACTGATAGAGGATTTTGAATTTACAGCGTTAAAATTACATGAAGCTCTGAGGGATCATCCGGAGATCAGTGACAAATGCAGGGAAAAACTTATTGAGAGAAAGCAGGCCTTTGTCTTTTTTATGCTGGTCCGTATTTTAAAATCGGAAATGACAATAACAGAGGTAAAAAATGCTTTTGAAAGAATGAAAAAGATCAATGCATATCCCTTAGATGCATTTCCGGCCGAAGGTTATAATCGTTTTGTATACGGAAGCATCACCTGGGTATTTAACAGGCAACAGCTGTACCTTCTTTTATTCAGGCTGATCAATCCATTCTTTCGTTTAAAGAATTATCTCTTAGGCTCATAAAAAAAACCGCTTTGGATCAGCGGCTTTTTTCAGGGTGTACAATATAATGTACTTTAACACTTAAAAATAGATCGTATATTAGTTATTGAGCATCACCGGCATTACCAGCATGGTAATCTGTTCTCCTTCATCCAGTCCGTCAACAGGCATCAGGATACCTGCTCTGTTTGGTAAACTCATTTCCAGGGAAACTTCATCAGAATTAAGATTGTTCAGCATCTCCGTAAGGAAACGGGAATTAAATCCGATCTGCATATCATCTCCCTGATAATCGCAGCTCAGACGCTCTTCGGCCTTATTGCTGTAATCGATATCCTCTGCAGAGATATTCAGCTCGGCACCTGCAATCTTTAAACGTATCTGGTGCGTTGTCTTGTTGGAAAATATGCTCACACGTCTTACCGAATTAAGGAACTGTGTGCGGTCTATACTTAACTTATTTGGATTTTCTTTAGGGATCACCGCTTCGTAGTTCGGGTACTTCCCGTCTATCAGGCGGCATATAAGCTCCGTATTCTCAAAAGAGAATTTGGCATTACTTTCGTTATACTCGATCGTAACTTCGGTCTCACTGCCTGCCAGGATACCTTTTAAAAGGTTAAGTGGCTTTTTAGGCATAATAAATTCTGCAACCTGGGATGCCTCAAGATCATTTCTCTGATATTTTACCAGTTTGTGTGCATCCGTAGAAACAAAAGTGAGTCCTTCCTGAGAGAACTGGAAGAATACCCCGCTCATCACAGGTCTCAGATCGTCATTTCCTGTTGCAAAAATGGTTTTGCCGATAGCGGTAGCGAGTACATCTCCGATCATCGAGGTTGAACTCGGGTCTGATAATTCCACTGCTTTCGGGAATTCGGCTCCATCGGCATAGGCCAGTGCGTATTTCCCGTGATTAGAACTTATTTCTATGGTATTGTTATCTTCTACAACAAAGGTGAGCGGTTGCTCCGGAAATGTCTTCAGCGTATCGAGCAGAAGCCTTGCCGGAACAGCAATACTTCCGTCAGAATCCGTATCCACATCCAGAACCGCACTCATGGTGGTTTCTAAGTCGGAAGCGGAAACATTTAATTTACCCGGACTAAGCTCAAAAAGAAAATTATCTAATATGGGTAAAGTGTTACTATTATTAATAACTCCACCCAGGATTTGCAGTTGTTTTAATAAGTATGAACTGGATACTATAAATTTCATTTAACAGAATTATTTACGAATACTACAAATATATTTTAATTGAAGTTCTTTTGGAAAATAACTTATTAACATTTATGCACGGAATTTCTTTTTTCTTATGAAATTGAATCCCCATGCAAAAAGACCTAAAATTAGTAAGGGAAGACCGGTATTCAGCAATTGCCATGTCGATTTTTGCGCAACCACTTTTTTCTGATCCAGAAAGGGAATGGAAACTTCCTTGGAGCGTATGTTTATAAGTCCGTTATCGTCCAGCAGATAGTTTACCGAATTCATCAGGAACTCCTTATTCCCGTAAAAGCTATTGGTCCATTTGTCATAACCCAGCTCCAGAGGCTGTCCCTGTCTTATCTGGTTTTTAATAAGATCGCCATCGGCAATTACGATCATTTTAGAATTTTCTCCATCATCTTTTACGCCGGAAAGTTTTGCCGGTTTTACCCTGTTCTTAAAAACAGAGGTAAAATTACCTTCCAGTAAAACGGCCAACGGCTTAAAACCATCTTTATAACTTTCCTGATCAGGAGCCTTGGTTATGATATCAAGGCTTATTTCCGAAGGCGTTCCCACTGTTTTGGAAAGAGGAGAGGAGGTGAGAAGCACAGATTTTTTTACCCCTTTAACAGACAGGGTATCGATGGCATTACTGAACTGAAACCTCAAAGCTTCAATATTGTTGTTGATAGGATGATCATTAGCAGAAAACACCATAGGATTATACACCCAGGGTACCGGATTGTATTGAGATTCGTTCCCTTCTCCCTGTGCCAGTACGATCTGGGTAAAATAAAGATCGTTTACCAATACCGGATTGATCCTTAGTCCGTATTTAAAGAACATATCGTTCAGGTTCAGATCTATCGGAAATGCGAGAGACCTTCCTCTTTCGTTGTACAGGCTGTCCAGCTCTATAGCTACCTGATCTATGAGCCACATCGATTTCCCCCCGTTCATCACATACTGGTCCATGATATATTTTTCCTCATCGGAAAAGGCTTCGGTGGGTTTGGCCACGATAGCGAGGTCGTAATTTTTAATAGCATCCAGTGTACCCTGCGGATTTCCGGCAACGGAATCAAGTGTAAAAGGTGCTACATTATAATACTCCTGTAACGAGCGTATAAAATCGGTGATATAGATATCGCTGAGCTCTCCGTTCCCTTTAATGACGGCTACCGATTTTTTCTCCCGGATCGTAAGTTTGGTCAGGGCATCTGCAAATGCGTATTCCAGTTGCTGGATCGAATTATTTACTCGTTGTTCGCTGCTGGTTCCGAGTTTGTTTTTTAACAAAGGCACTCTAACCGTGTTATCTCCGAGATTAGCCATGGCCCAGGGGAATACGATCTCCTGAGAAACCTTTCCGCCTTCTTCAACCGTAATATTTGCCGGCTTTAAACCCAGATTACCAAGTTGTGCAATAACCTGATCTGCCTGATTCTCGTCTTCCAGCGGATTGACAAAACTGAATTTTATATTCCTGTTGTAGGAAGCGAATTCCTCCAGCAATTGCCGGACCTCCAGCTGAAGCTTTTTAAATTCGGCGGGAAAATCTCCTTCCAGCAGAACATCAATGATCACAGGAGAATCTACTCTGGAAATAATGTCTTTGGTCGTTTCGGATAAGGTATATCTTTTGTCCTGGGTCAGGTCGAACCTGTGATATGCATAAGACCCCAGAACGTTGATCAATATCAGGACGATGATTATCGTGAACAGCTGTTGTATGAGTGTGCCCTTCTTCATTTATGCGTTCTTTTTAAGTTGAAAGACCGTGAGGTACAAAAAGAATAAGGAGACCGAAATAAAATATATAAGGTCCCGTGTATCGATCACCCCTCGTCCGATGCTGTCGAAATGAGCTTTCATTCCCAGATTGGCGATCCACAGGTCGATGTCCCCGAAAAATGAAAGGCCCGAGATCCCTTCAAAACCGTAGTAAAGAAGAAAGCAAATAAGCACGGCGGCAATAAATGCCACAATCTGGTTTTCAGAAAGAGTAGAGGCAAATACCCCTACGGAAGAATAAGCAGATATCAGGAAAAACAAACCGAAATATGAACCTATGGTACTTCCCATATCCATATTTCCTTCGGGATTGCCCAGTTTATACACGGTAAATACATACAGGATGGTTGGAATAAGTGCCAGGAAAACAAGAATAAGAGCTCCCAGATATTTCCCTCCTACGATCTGCCAGTGCCCCAGCGGTTTGGTAAGTAAGAGTTCCAGGGTTCCCATCTTTTTTTCATCTGAAAAACTTTTCATTGTAATGGCCGGGATCAGGAAAATGAGTATCCACGGGGCCAGGAGAAAGAAAGATGAAAGATCGGCAACACCAAAATCAAACACATTAAATTCGCCGGGAAAGATCCACAGAAAAAGACCGTTAAAAATTAAGAAAACGGCAATGACCAGGTATCCTATGGCTGAGGAAAAAAAACTGTTAATTTCTTTTTTAAGGATGGCAAACATATTATTCCAGACTTACTATTTTATCAACACTCCAGGCAACGGGCTTATCGGCAAACCAGGCTTTTGTTGTTTTCCATACACTTTTAAAGAGTTCGGAATGCCTGTAATTTTCCAGGTCATTCTCACTTTCCCAATAACTATATGTGAAAAAAACAGAGGGTTTTTCCTTGTCCCTGTATAATTCTAAAAAACGACACCCATCAAAATTTCGTATCCGTTCTTTGTTTTTGTTAAAATTAGCGAGGAAATCCTCAACTTTATTTTCCTGAAAAGTCAGTTTTACAATTCTTACTAACATTCCTGTTCTTTATTTAAAATTTACGGTAACCGTATCCCTGAAATCCAAACCGAAAAGGCTGTTGGCACCGCCCACGGTTAAAGGGTTACTCTTATAGATGGCCAGTTCCAGGTAATCTGCAGAATTAAAAATGGCCAGTTTTTTTCCGTCTTCCTCCCGTTTGTTTTTTTCTATGTTAAAGTTGATGGCATCGCTGTAACGCTCGTAAATATTCTTGAATTTGTAATTCCGGGCCTCGATCTCATAGGGACGTCCTTTTCCGATGGTCTCGAAAAGCTTACGGGTTATATTGGTCACCACATTTCCGTAATTGTCTATATAAAGCACGCTCCCGATAATCTGATTCTCTTCATTGTTGATCACCGGTTTAATACCCGTAAGACGTTTTATGTCATCGATGGGTTTCCCGACAATTTCCAGCGTACCTCCGCGACTGATATGAGCGGCTACTTTTACAAAGATGTCAAGTACCGGAAAACTGGTCTCGATCTTATTGTGGATATTGATCTCTACTACCTTCTCCGGAATAAACTCGGAGGTGATCATACACATGATCCCATTATCGGCACAAATAAAATAATGCCCGTCCAGTTTTAATGCAATATGACGATTCTCAGGGTTGAGTTCGGCATCGATCCCGATAATATGAATACTGCCTTTCGGGAAGCTGTTATAAGCGTTTTGAATGATATATGCCGCCTCGGTTATGTTAAAAGGACTAACGTTATGAGAGATATCAACAATCCTTACATCTTCCAGTTCACCATAAATAGCTCCTTTAATGGCTCCTACAAAGTGATCTTTTTCACCAAAGTCTGTAGTTAATGTAATTATGGCCATTGAAATCTGTTGATATTTTTTTAAATTTAAAGAGTGTTTTTTGTGTATGTTTGTTATGCAAACTTACGTAAAAATTTATTCGGGTACGGAAGCAGTTTTTAAACGCGAATAAAATTTTTTGAAGTTAGCTCCTGAAGGATGTGCAGTGAGGTGAATATGCCAGGCAAAACCGTTAAAAACAGGATGACCTAAATAGTGTAAAAAGAGATAAATAACTTAATCGATTAGCTTTTGAATGAACTTATAGTTGAACTTAATGAGATTAGCCCGAGAGAATTTTTCGGACAGCAAAATACCAATATCCAACTTCTTAAAAAATACTTCCCCAAATTAAAAATTGTCGCAAGAGGAAATAAGATTACCGCTTTTGGAGAAGAGATCCTCCTGGAGGAGTTTGATCGCCGCCTCGACATGCTGATCACTCACTTCGGAAAGTATAATAAACTCGACGAGAACATCATAGAACGGATACTCACCAGCGATAGTGAAGCAGAGTATGCCACCACAGCAGAGAGCGGAGAGGTTCTGCTGCACGGGGTAAACGGAAAACATATCAAGGCACAGACGGTCAACCAGCGAAAACTGGTGGAGTTGATGAAGAAGAACGATATGGTCTTTGCCATAGGTCCTGCAGGTACGGGGAAAACCTATACGGGAGTAGCTCTGGCTGTAAAAGCCTTAAAGGAAAAACAGGTAAAACGGATCATTTTAACCCGTCCGGCGGTTGAAGCCGGAGAGAACCTCGGTTTCTTACCCGGAGATCTCAAGGAAAAACTGGATCCGTATATGCAACCCTTATACGATGCACTGAGGGATATGATCCCGAGTGAAAAACTTCAGAATTATATCGAGAATGGCACCATCCAGATAGCTCCTATGGCTTTTATGAGGGGAAGGACTTTGGACAATGCCTTTGTGATCTTAGATGAGGCTCAGAATACTACCCATGCCCAGATGAAAATGTTCCTCACCAGGATGGGAAAAAACGCCAAGTTTATCATTACCGGCGATCCGGGACAAATAGATCTGCCCAGAAGGGTGATTTCCGGTCTTAAAGAAGCACTCCTTGTACTTAAGGATATTAAAGGCATAGGTGTAGTTTACCTGGATGATAAGGATGTGATCAGACACAGACTGGTTAAATCTATTATAGATGCCTATAAAAAAATAGAACACGATAACTAAACTTTCCAATCAGATTTCAATAATTATTGAATTTTAAAAATGAGTAACGCAATCACGTCGACCGATTTTCATTTCCCGGGACAAAAAGATGTATACAGGGGAAAGGTCAGAGAAGTATATACGATTAATGACGATCTTTTAATAATGATAGCTACAGACAGGCTTTCGGCCTTTGATGTAGTTATGCCTAAGGGAATTCCCTACAAGGGGCAGATCCTGAATCAGATAGCTACCAAAATGATGGAAGCTACCGAAGATATTGTTCCCAACTGGCTGATAGCTACTCCCGATCCTAATGTGGCGGTAGGGCACCTGTGTGAACCTTTTAAGGTGGAAATGGTGATCAGAGGATATATGTCCGGTCATGCAGCCAGGGAATACAAGGCCGGTAGAAGGCTACTCTGCGGGGTTCCGATGCCGGAAGGAATGAAGGAAAACGATAAATTCCCGGAACCTATAATTACTCCTGCCACCAAGGCGGAAAAAGGAGATCACGATGAAGATATTTCCCGGGAAGATATCCTGGCAAAGGGAATTGTCTTCGAAGAAGATTATATCCAGCTCGAAAAATATACAAGGGCACTCTTTGAAAGAGGTACCGAACTGGCTGCAGAAAGAGGCCTGATCCTGGTAGATACCAAATATGAATTCGGAAAGACCAGGGACGGAAGGATCGTATTGATAGATGAGATCCATACTCCGGATTCCTCCCGTTATTTCTACAGCGAAGGATATCAGGAGCGTCAGGAAAAAGGAGAACCTCAAAAGCAATTATCCAAAGAATTTGTACGCAGATGGCTTATAGAAAATGGTTTTCAGGGACTGGAAGGCCAGGAAATACCTTTTATGAGTGATGAATATGTCAATTCCGTTTCGGATCGTTACATTGAATTATACGAGAATATTACCGGAGAAGACTTCAAAAAAGCAGATACCTCAGATATTTTGGAAAGGATCGATGCAAATGTCAGACAATATCTAAATAATTAAAAATCGCTATTCATGAGTTGGTATAAGATCGATAGTCTGGAAGAGTATTTTAAAGCCTACAGAGAGTCTGTAGATCAACCCGAAAAGTTCTGGGAAGATATAGCTGAAGAGAATTTTGTCTGGAGGAAGAAATGGGATAAAGTACTGGAATACGATCTTCATGAAGCACAGGTAAAGTGGTTCCTGAATGCCAAACTCAATATTACCGAAAACTGCATCGACCGGCACCTTGCAGAAAGAGGGGAGAAGACCGCTATCCTCTGGGAGCCTAACGATCCTAATGAGGCAGCAAAACAGATCACTTATAAAGAACTTTACCACCAGGTTAACCGCTTTGCCAATGTTCTGAAGAGTAAGGGCATTGGTAAGGGAGACAGGGTATGCATTTATTTACCTATGATCCCCGAGTTGGCCTATGCCGTTCTCGCATGTGCTCGTATCGGAGCTATACATTCTGTGGTATTTGCCGGCTTTTCGGCCACAGCACTTGCCACCCGTATAAACGATTCGGAATGTAAAATGGTCATTACCTCAGACGGAGCTTTCAGAGGTGGCAAAACCATCGACCTAAAAGGGATCGTAGATGAAGCCCTGGAGCAATGCAGTTGTGTGGAGAATGTGCTAGTAGCAAAACGAATTAATTCGGATATAGAGCTGAAAGAGAACAGGGATCACTGGCTGCAACCCCTGCTGGATGAAGCAGCAGACAGTTGTGAAGCTGAAACCATGGATGCCGAAGATCCTCTGTTCATTCTGTATACTTCCGGTTCTACCGGAAAACCTAAGGGAATGTTGCATACCACTGCGGGCTATATGGTGTATTCTTCTTTTACCTTTAAAAATATTTTTCAGTACCAGGAGGAAGACATCTACTGGTGTACTGCAGACATAGGATGGATTACCGGACATAGCTATATAATCTATGGCCCCCTTGCCAATGGGGCAACAACAGTAATGTTTGAAGGAGTTCCTTCCTATCCCGATTTCGGGCGTTTCTGGGAGGTGGTACAAAAACACAAAATACATCAGTTTTATACGGCTCCTACAGCGATAAGGGCTTTGGCAAAGGAGAACCTGGACTTTGTTGAAAACTATGACCTGTCCTCCTTAAAAGTACTTGGTACGGTGGGAGAACCCATTAATGAAGAAGCCTGGCACTGGTACAACGATCATGTTGGAAAGAAAAAGAATCCTATTGTAGATACCTGGTGGCAAACGGAAACAGGAGGGATCATGATCTCGCCCATTCCGTATGTAACACCAACCAAGCCCACCTATGCTACTTTGCCATTACCCGGTATACAGCCAGGACTGATGGATGAGACCGGAAAAGAGATCATAGGCAATCAGGCGGAAGGAAGGCTTTGTATAAAATTCCCATGGCCTTCTATGGCAAGAACGATCTGGGGCGATCACCAGCGATATAAGGAAACCTATTTTACGGCTTTCCCGGGGAATTATTTTACCGGAGACGGTGCGCTCAGGGATGAAGTCGGATACTACAGGATCACCGGAAGGGTTGACGATGTAATTATCGTTTCGGGTCATAACCTGGGTACAGCCCCTATTGAAGATGCCATTAACGAGCATCCTGCGGTGGCGGAATCGGCTATTGTTGGTTTTCCACACGATATTAAAGGAAATGCCCTTTACGGTTATGTAATACTAAAAGAAACCGGGGAGGGGAGAGACAGGGATAATCTCCGCAAAGAGATCAATCAGGAAATATCCGATAAGATTGGCCCTATAGCCAAACTGAATAAGATACAATTCGTTCCGGGCTTGCCAAAGACCCGTTCGGGTAAGATCATGAGGCGTATTCTGAGAAAGATCGCTTCGGGAGATACCTCTAATCTGGGAGATACTTCAACCCTGCTGAACCCGGAAGTGGTGGAGCATATCATGACCCATGTTATAAAAGATTGAGAATCATTTAAATGATACTGATAAGCTCTCTTTTATGAGGGCTTTTTTTTGCGAATATCCTAATGATAAGTATTATTTATTTGAGGATAAGAAAATTATATGTGTTAAAAAATGAATTTTTGGTCAAATTCTTCGACCATAATTAAGAATAACATTCTAACACATCATCAGCTATGAACTTAAAAGCATTTGACAAGGTCTATGAATTTTACGATAGATCTGAATTGCCATTTTTAATCAAACAGAGAGAAAGGGTTACAAAGAGCAAACCCTACAAAGGGGTTAAAATTCTTCACAATACCCCTCTAACTATGGAAACCCTACTTAAAGTAGAGGTTTTACTATTGGGCGGAGCCGAACTTACGGTAACTTCACCTTCTTTTATGGATCCCGATCCGAGAGCGATACAGATCCTGGAAGAAGCAGGAGTGAACATTCAGCTCGATCACAATTTTACCGAAGAATACGATATCCTGATGGATTGTGCCGGAGAGCTTTTCGGCAAGGCTAAAGCCCGGTTAGGCGTATCGGAGATCACCAGGACCGGTACCCTGAAATACGGGGAATCCGAGCTGGAATATCCAGTGATATCTGTCGACAGTAGTGTGGTTAAAAACCTTGAAGGTGTACTCGGAACCGGAGAGGCTTTTGTACGGGCGTTTAAGATATTGAGCAAAGAGGAGATCGAAAACAAACAATTCCTCATATTCGGCTACGGTAAGGTAGGCAGGGGAATGGCCCACGCGCTTAAACCCTATACGGATAAAATTGTGGTAGTGGATAAGAACCCCGCTTTTATTGAGCAGGCAAAAGAGGCCGGTTTTAAAGCCATACAGGCCGATGAAAAAGCTACGATAGAATCGGAGGCGAGGAATTCTTTCGCCATAGCAACCGCAACCGGAATTAAAGATGTGGTTTCTGCCAATTACGATGCCAGTGCCTTTAAAGGAAAATATCTGGCTAATATGGGAGGAGAAGACGAATTCGGAAATGCCTTCGATACCGAAGAAGTAATGTGTCAAAAATACCCTATAAACTTCTTTGTCGACAAACCTACCCTGATGAAATATCTGGACCCTGTTTTCTACGCACATAACACGGTTGCAGACATACTTCTTTACAATGATAAGCTTCCTAAAAAGCTACATCCGTTTCCTTCATACCTGGCGGAAGAGATCGTTCAGGACTGGATCGGCATATTCGGCGAAAACCCTCATATATAAAGGGATTTAATTAGGAAAGATTTAACAAAACCAGGTTTTGGGAATGTTCGTATATGTTAGTAATCGCTCGGACTTTGAGCGAATTATTTTAACTTTTATTATACGAAAGTAAAGCCATTTTGACAACGTATTACTTTACTTTCTTCAACATTAACAAAACAAAATTCAAAACAAATGAAAGATCTAAAAGAGCTTATTAATTTTTGTTATAAGAAGTATATTTTTGGTATTAACTGCCCTTTGCTGGATGCAGAATCAAAAAAGTATAAAGCCATTTACGGAATAGATGAAAACCCTATCCAGTACAGATCGAGGATGAATGAGGAAAGAGGAAAATTTATTGCTGATGCATTCGAAAGTATGGAACACTCTCCGTACGATTACTTTACAAAAGCAGCATATGATCAGCTGGTACAGGAAGTGATCCAGCAGTACGAATACGTGCGAAGGGAAATAAAAATAGATATTGAGCCCTACGAGGGGAACCATGAACCCTATAAAAACAGTAAGGAAATGTTGAAGGATATCTTCGACAGGCACCACCTTTACTTTTTTAAGACAACAATAGCCTTCGGAGAAGGAACTGTTTATAAAGACAATCCCATGCTACAGGGAACAGGTTTAAAAGTTAAAGGAGAGGAACTGCTTATCAATGATATGTTCAGGATCATCCACGATATCTTTGGTCATGCCATGAAAGGTTTTGGTTTCGGGCCGCTGGGAGAAGACAGAGCCTGGTTCGAACATTCCAAGATGTTCTCACCTCTGGCAGTAGCAGCTATTACCACAGAGACCCGGGGGCAGAATTGCTGGGTAAATTACGGAAGGCACCTGAGAAAAGCGAACGGGGCCATTTTAAAGCAAAGCGAACCCGGTTGGGTACCACCGCAGAACAGGCCGTTTGCAGATCAGAAGGTAGGGATCCTGCCCAGCGAGATCAGTGGGGTTGAATTGTATGTGGATGGAAATGAAGTAAAAGGTAAAAACCTGGATAACTGGTCGCCGGAAGTAGAGAACCTGTTAATTCTGAATCCATGAGCCGGGACCTTACCGCAGAATCCTATGCTTTTCTGGAAAAGGCATATAAAGAGACAACCTATGAGGTTAAGGCTTTATCACAGGTCTATAAACTGAAGATAGGGGAGCGTCATGCCGAATTTCTACGGTTTCTGGAAGAGGAGAATATTGATTCCTGGTCGGTTATATCGGCTTTCAATCCTTATTCGAGAGAGCTGAGCAACAAAGAGAATGAAAACAGGCATCTGAATTTCATTACGGCTTTGGATAAGAAAGAATACAGGGTCTTTGAAGCAAAAGGAGTTCCCGCCGATGATAACTGGGAAGCGGAGAAAAGCTTGTTTATAGGAAATATTTCCAGGGAAAGAGCAATGGATATCGGGAAACGCCTGGAGCAAAATGCCATTGTTTTCGGAACTAAAACAACCAGGCCGGAGATTATCTGGCTGGTGAACAGGAAATGAAATAAATAAAAAACCCCTGACAAGCGTCAGGGGTTTTTTGTGTTTTATTCGAAATAACTAAAAGTATCTCCTGCTTTTATTTTGAGCAGTGTTTCGTAGATCAACCTGATCACATTTTCAACATCATCTTTATGAACGGTCTCCACCGTGGTATGCATATAACGCAGCGGTAGGGAAATAAGAGCAGAAGCTACACCTCCGTTACTGTATGCAAAGGCATCGGTATCAGTACCGGTAAACCTGGAAGAAGCCATTCTCTGGAAAGGGATCTTCTTCTCTTCTGCAGTATCGATAATGAGTTCGCGTAATTTATTCTGTACGGCAGGCGCATATGAAATAACCGGACCATCCCCGATTTTAGTTTCTCCCTGCTTTTTCTTATTGATCATTGGAGTGGTAGTATCGTGACATACATCGGTTACGATAGCTACATTGGGTTTGATGGTTTGAGTGATCATTTCCGCACCCCTTAAACCGATCTCCTCCTGTACCGAATTGGTAACATAAAGTCCGAAAGGAAGCTCCACCTTATTTTCGTGAAGTAAACGGGCTACTTCCGCGATCATAAATCCACCGGCCCTGTTATCAATAGCCCTGCAGACAAATTTATCTTTGTTAAGCACGTGAAAAGTATCGGGATAGGTGATCACACATCCGACATGTACTCCCATTTTCTCCACTTCTTCCTTATCCTTGGCACCTATATCTATAAAGATATTATCCAGTTTCGGGGGTTCTTCCTTCCCCGCAGTCCTGGTATGAATGGCGGGCCATCCGAATACCCCTTTAACAATTCCGTTTTTGGTATGTATATTCACCCATTTGGAAGGAGCTATCTGATGGTCGCTTCCCCCGTTCCGTATCACATAAAGCAGACCGTTGTCGGTTATATAATTAACATACCAGGAAATCTCATCAGAATGGCCTTCTATGACAACTTTGTATTCTGCTTCGGGATTGATAACTCCCACGGCGGTACCGTAAGTATCGGTTATAAAGGTGTCTACATAGGGTTTTAAGTATTCCATCCAGATCTTCTGTCCTTCCCATTCATAGCCGGTCGGGGCTGCATTGTTGAGGTATTTCTCCAGGAAATCGATGGATTTTTTGTTTAGAATTTTCTTTTTGGCCATTTTCAAAATTTTGTCAGCTAAAATAGCAATATTCACATAGATTTAATAGTTAACACTATGATAATTGTTATTTTTGAATCAGTAAAATCAGATTTTACACCGGATGAAAAAATTAAGCTTTTTTGTAATAATATTGATGGCATTTTCCTTAAGTGCACAGGAGAACAAGAAATCTAAAGATTCTCTTGAGTACGACTATATTATTATAAAAGGGGATTCTGTTGTCCGGACTTCCATAGATCTGGACGAGGTGATTATTTTTGATCGACTTAAATTCGAGTCCAGGGAAGAGCGGCTCAAGTACTATATTCTAAAGAGGAAGACACTAAAGGTATATCCTTATGCCAAGCTTGCGGCCGAACGCCTTACGGAACTGAACAACAGGCTTGAAAAAATAGAAAAGAAATCCAGGCGTAAAAAATATACCCGGATCATCCAGAAATATATTGAAGAAGAATTTTCTGCCGAACTTAAAAAACTCACACGTACCGAAGGTCAGATCCTTGTAAAACTCATTCACAGGCAAACCGGAAAAACGGCTTTCAAATTGGTAAAGGAACTCAGGAGCGGTTGGCGTGCCTTCTGGTACAACACTACAGCCAAAGCTTTTAAGATCTCTTTAAAGAGGGAATACCATCCCGAATCGGTGGAAGAAGATTATTTAATTGAAGATATTCTACAAAGAGCATTTGCTGTTGACCGACTCGAAAAACAGGTATCTGCTTTAGATTTTGATTATGTGACATTATCAAATAAGTGGTCTTCCAGAACTGTTGATAAAAATTAGTTGCACAGAAAGTCAAAAATAACTACATTAGTTGTCCTTTTTGAAAAAAAATTCAATTAGTATTTTTTTATAAATCAGCGGGTTAATTTTCGCTTCAAAAAAAACTCAAAAAAAAGCGTAAAAAGATTTTGAGGGAAGAGAAAAGAGTTTATATATTTGCACCCGCTTTCGAGAGGAAGTTTAGAGAATAGAAAACTAAGAGTTCATTGACATAATGTTAACAGCACAGTTAGATAGAGGCGACTTTATCTAACGGTTAAAAATTTTAAGCAGAGTCATTCTAAGAGAGTTTAGGGTATTGATTTTTTTGATTGTTGATTTTAA